>CAVXSJ010000001.1:0-134689 GCA_963764385.1 uncultured Solirubrobacteraceae bacterium
CATCGACGACTCGGTTTGGCACCTCGATGTCGGCTCGTCGCATCCTGGGGCTGTAGTCGGTCCCAAGGGTTGGGCTGTTCGCCCATTAAAGCGGTACGCGAGCTGGGTTCAGAACGTCGTGAGACAGTTCGGTCCCTATCTGCCGTGGGCGTTGGAGAATTGAGAGGATTCGTCCCTAGTACGAGAGGACCGGGATGAACGCACCTCTGGTGTATCTGTTGTCCTGCCAAGGGCATCGCAGGTTAGCTACGTGCGGAACGGATAACCGCTGAAGGCATCTAAGCGGGAAGCCGTCCTCGAGATGAATTCTCCCATCCCCTTGAGGGAGTAAGAGCCCTGGTAGACCACCAGGTTGATAGGCCAGATCTGTAAGTGCAGCAATGTACGTAGGAGACTGGTACTAATGGCTCGAGGGCTTGACGGATAATTTATTGGTGCCCGTTCGGGTTGGCTGGTTGTGCAGTTTTGAAGGGCCGCGCCGAGGCGCAGGTCTCTCATCAATTTCCGGTGGCTTTAGCGTGGGGGAAACACCTCTTCCCATTCCGAACAGAGCAGTTAAGCCCCACCGCGCCGATGGTACTTGGCCTTCACGGGCCTGGGAGAGTAGGTCGCCGCCGGTTTCTTCATCACGAGCCGCCCCCGCCGGGCGGCTCGTTTCGTTTGATCCACGCGGCTAGCCTACGCTCCGTGGACGTCCACACGTACCGCACCGTCGCGCGATGGAGCGGCAGCACCGCCGCCGGCTACGACCACTATTCGCGCGAGCACCGCGTCGAGGTCCCGCCCGCTGAGGCCGGTCTGACGCTGAGCTCGGATCCGGCGTTCCTCGGTGACGCGGCGCTGCTGAACCCCGAGCAGCTGCTGCTCGCTGCCGCCAGCTCGTGCCAGCTTCTGTCGTTCCTGGCTCGGGCTGCGCGGATGCGACTCGACGTCTTGCGCTACGAGGACCGCGCGCACGCGGAGATGGACATGGGCGACGCGCCGGCCCGCATCACGCGGGTCGTGCTCCGCCCGCGCATCGAGGTCGCCCCGGGCACCGACGAGGCCCGCGTACGGAAGGCCGTCGACCGCGCCCACGGGGACTGCTTCATCGCCAACAGCCTTGGCAGCGAGATGGCGATCGAACCCACGATCGTCGAGGTCCGCACCGCGGACTAGCCTTCGCTCCATGACCGATGTGGCGGGCAGCGCGGAGATGCGCGACGGCGACACCAAGCGCCTGTCGCTGCCGCGGTGGCGCCGCGAATACGCCGCCGGCCTCGCCGAGGTCAACGCCGAGCCAGAGGTGATGCGTTTCCTCAACGGCGGCACCCCGCTGACGCGGGTCGAGTCATCGATGGTCTCCGACCGCGTGCTGCAGCACTGGAAGGAGTACCGCTTTGGTCTGTGGGCGGTGATCGAGAAGGAGAACCTCAGGATGCTCGGCTTCGCGGGCATCTGCCACCCGCTCTGGTTCCCCGCGTGGGCGAAGCGCGTCGAGGTCGGCTGGCGGCTCCGCGTGGACGCCTGGGGGGCCGGCTACGCGACCGAGGCCGGCGCCGAGGCGCTCCGCGTCGGCTTCGAGCACCTCGGCCTCGAGGAGATCTACGCGTTCGTGCACCCCGACAACCACCGGTCGGCGGCCGTCTCGGAGCGGCTGGGCATGACGCTCGAGGATCGCGTCCGGCATCCGGACCGCCCGCACGATCTCGACGTGTACGTCGCCCGTCCCTGATCTCGGGCTGCGCGCACTTACACCGGCTGGGTGGGGAGGTGGTGAGGCCGGCGCCTCGGGGGCTGGTCCGGATCGTGGGGTGCCATGCCGACCAGATTGGGGCCACGCTCGCCCGACCGCGCCGAAACTCCCTTCACCCCACCCAGCCGCCGTTCAAGACGCCGAGCTCGCGGAACGCACCCGAGCGCGCCAGCCAGAAGGTCCCTTGCGCGAGGTCACGGCGGCGGCACCGCGCGGCGAGTCCACGACTCGCGACCGCCGCCAGAGGCGGCGCCGGAGCGACCCACGACTCTCGGGCCGCTCTCGCGATCGCCGGAGGCGCCCCGGAAGGCCCCACGACTCTCGGGCCGCCGGTGAGGGCGGCCCGAGGGTGTGGTTGGCTCGATGAAGTCGGGCGCTCGCCCGGCCGGCGGTGGGAGGCCTCCCAAATCAGGCCCTCCCGGCCGGCGGGCGGCGACCTAGGAGGCCGACCCGGGGTGAGGTCGGCTCTCTGTGAGGCTGCGGCGTGCCGGGCGATGGACCGGCGTGACGCAGACCTGCGCGCGTGGCACGACCCTTCCGGGCCGATGCCGGTGCGCGATGCGACCGGCCTGCCGGCGATGCGGGTGCTCGGCGGTGGGGGCGGTGGACGTCCGCCGCGGGGATGCGGCGGGGCCCGGTGACGCGGGCTCGGTGATGAAGCCCTGCGTCGTTGCCTCACCCAGCGTTGCGAACTCCAGCGCCGTGTCGACGGCCTCTCTTGCCGTCTCGACGGCGCCGCGCACCAGCGCTCGGAACGAGCGCTTCTGCGGGCGGCTGGTTGCGGTCAGCGGGGGGAACATGTGTTCGTGAAACCTACGACCGCGGTCGGACGGAACTCGCAACGTGCGGGATGTTTTGCGGGGGTCTCCCAGCCGATTTGGCTCTACGCCGGGGACCGCGCAGCGCCCGGCTGCAACGCATCTTGCATAGGGGGTCTGGAGGGTCGCCGGGCGGCTAGCGGGAGCCCAGGGACGACCAGATGTCGACCTTGGTGCGGACCTTCTCGACCACCGAATCCGTGAACTCGGTGGTGGTGGCGTGGCCGCCCAGGTCGATCGTCTTGACGCCGCCGGCGACGGTCTCGAGGACGCCCTCGTAGACGGCGCGCGAGGCGAGCTCGGCGCCTGCGTACCCACGCGGCGCGGCGTACTGGAGCAGCGCGCCGCAGGCGAGGAGCATCGCCATCGGGTTGGCCAAATTCTTGCCCATCAACGACGGCGCAGTGCCGTGTGGAGCCTCGGCCATGGCCACTTCGACGTCGTAGTCCTCGTCGAACGCGAGCAGGATCGACTCCGCCCCCGCGATCGAGCCGAACATCGGCAGCACGAGGTCCGACAGGCAGTCGCCGTCGCGGTTCAGCGCCGGGATCACGAGCGGCGTCTCGGTCGCGCCCGTCAGCAGCCCGGCGTAGGTCGCGTCGATCAGCACCGGCACGTAGGGGACCTCCGGGTGGCGCACGGCCGCTGCGTCGAGCTCCTCCTTGAGCATGCCCTCATAGACGGGGGAGACCGTCCACTTGGGCCCGCCGTAGACGCGCGTCTCGCCGCCCATGCGCTCGGCGGTGCGAAAGGCGTACTCGGCGACCGCGCGGCAGGTGGAGCGCGTGACCTTCTCCTTACGGAACGCCTGTTCGCCGTCGGAGCCCTCCTCGCCCTCGCGCCACTGCTCGGCGCCGTAGGCGTCCTCGACCGCCATGCGGACGACGGAGATGGGGTGGTGCACGCCGGAGACGGGCCCGATCACGCCTGGGATCCGCCGGCCGACACGGACGATCACCTTGCCGTCGACCTCCTCGCGGAGGATGCGGTTCGGGGACCCGACGTCGTCGCGGCCCTCCGGCGTGATCGTGGCCGCCTTCAGGCCGAAGCCGGCCTCGAGCATCGCGCGCGCCGCCTCGTGGACGACCTCGTTCTCGGTCTCGCGGCGGTGCTCGAGCGAGAGGTCGTAGCGCTCGAGCTCCAGCTCGATGCCGAGCACCGAGGCGTCGAGCACGCGGATCGACTGCTCGAGCAGCTCCTGGCCGGTCTCGTCGCCTTCCAGCACGATGATCTTCAGCGGATCCGCCATGGCGCGGGAGGGTATCGGGCACGCTGGGAGCGCCGGTGCGCCACGAGGGTGCGCCAGGGGTGATCGGGCTTCGTAGGGGTCCAGTGAATTGCTCTGCGATCAGGAGGGACCCTTGTCAGACGTCATCACCGTCGAGCTCGATGAATCGCGCGATCCCGTGCGAAACGCGCTCGACGAGTCGGGCGCGGCCACGCGCTCCGACTTCTTCAAGAAGGCGCTTGTCGGCGGCGGCGCGCTCGCCGTCGGCGGGCTCACCATCGGCGGCCTGCCGAGCCTCGCGCTCGGAAAGAAGTCCGCGAAGCAGGACACAGCGATCCTGAACTTCGCGCTGCTGCTCGAGTACCTGGAGTCGAACTTCTACGTCCAGGCCGTGCGCTCCGGGAACCTGAACGGGAAGCTGGCCGCGTTCGCGGTCACCGTCCGCGATCACGAGCTGGCCCATGTCAAGGCGCTCAAGACCGCGCTCGGCAGCGCGGCGATCGCCGAGCCGCAGTTCGACTTCAAGGACAGCTTCAGCACCGAGTCGGTGTTTGTCGCCACGTCGATCCTGCTCGAGGACACCGGCGTCGCGGCCTACGACGGCCAGGGCCCGAGGCTGCGCCGCAAGACGCTGCCCGCAGCGGCCGCGATCGTGTCGGTCGAGGCGCGCCACGCCGCCTGGATCCGCTTCCTCGCCGGCGAGTTCGGCCAGGACGCCAAGGGCGGCCCGGCGCCCGAGGTGCTCAACCCGGCCCTCAGCAAGGGCCAGGTCACCGCCGCGGTCATGTCGACCGGCTTCATCAAGAGCTAGGAGAAATGACGATGACGAACGAGATCCTCACGCTCGAGGCGGTCGACGCCGACGGCGCGATCCGCGAGCTCGCGGCCGAGGCGGCGGGCGACACGCGCGCAGGCTTCCTGGCCAAGGCCGGGCTCCTCGGCGGCGGCGCCTTCGGCGTCAGCGCGCTGCTGGGCACCGGCGAGGCGCTGGCCGCGGGCAAGCGCGACGTCTCCATCCTCAACTACGCGTTGACGCTGGAGTACCTCGAGGCCGAGTTCTACACGCGCGCGGAGAACTCCGGCAAGCTCAAGGGCCAGCTGGCGCAGTTCGCCAAGGTCGTGGGCGCGCACGAGCGCGCGCACGTGAAGGCCCTGAAGGCCGCGCTGGGCCGGAAGGCGGTCAAGAAGCCGAGGTTCGACTTCAAGGGCGTCACCAAGCAGCAGAAGGCGTTCCTGGAGACCGCCGTCGTGCTCGAGGCGACCGGTGTCTCGGCCTACGCCGGACAGGCGCCGCGCATCAAGAGCGACGCGGTGCTCAAGTCGGCGCTGGCGATCCACGCCGTCGAGGCGCGCCACGCGTCCTGGGCGCTGCAGCTCAGCGGGAAGCGGGGCGCCCCGACGGCGTTCGACGCGCCGCTGACGATGAAGCAGGTCCTGAAGGCCGTCGGCAAGACGGGCTTCATCAAGGCCTAACGACGATGAGGGGGTCGGCGCCATCCGGCGCCGGCCCTCAGTCGCAGTCGGGAGCGACGGGCGAGCCGGGCAGCAGGCTGTCCGGGTGCTCGGACGGCAAGTCGCGGATGTCGTGGCGGGCCGCGGTGGTCCCCTGCATGAAGTCGACGAGCGACTGCACGCCCTCGCTGCCGTTGCGGCCCGGCCCGCTGCCGAGGTAGAGGTTGTAGAGCGTCTCCTCGGGCGTGTCGGACGCCGCGAGCTCGTACGCGTCGTTGAAGTAGCTGTTGACGCCGTACGGGTCCCCGCCGTTGGGGTACTCCTCCATGATGTCGCGAAGCTGGTCCTCGCTGACCTCGTTGCCGCTCTGCTCCATCTCGTGCATGACCTGATCGAACGCCTGGTCCTGGATCGCCTCGAAGTCCTCGGGCGTGAAGTCGAAGCGGACGGTCCCGTTCTCGCCCTGGGGCAGCTGCTGGCCCGACATGTGCTCGTAGGCGTCGATGACGCTGCCGTCGACGTTCTCGAACGTCAGCGTGTAGCGGGTCGGGACGGGCTCGCCGCCGGGCTCGGCGTGGGACGTGATCGCGATGCCGGCGTCGTTGAAGTGGGCGATGGCCGAGGAGTCGATGCTGCCGTCCGCGTTGTGGGTCTCGATGCCCGTGGCGCCCGACTCGGCCAGCACGCCGCCGATGCTGACGTTGCCGAGGGTCGCCTTGATCGACGTCGAGTCCTTGAAGTCGACGACCTCGGACTCGGCCGGGTCCGCCGTGCCCGGGGTGCCCTCGTCCGGGAGGTGCCCCGAGGTCAGGAACGACTGGTAGGCGTCCCAGCCCGCCCGCGTGGAGATGTCGACGTCCACCTGGTGCAGCTTGCCCTCCGACAGCTCGCCACCCGCGGCGATCGCGATGCTCGCGGTGTCGTTGCCGACACCGACGCTGAGCGCGTCGCGCACGAAGTCGCGGTCGCCGACGGAGATGCGCACGGTGCTCGGGTCGACGCGCTGGACGCCCGCGCTGACCTTGACGCCCTTCTCGTACCCGAGCTCGAGCTGGAGCGCCCGGTACTTGCCGTTGAGCTTCTCGCCGGCGTAGAACTCCTCTGCGAGCTCGACGGACTCGCCCGCCTGGATCGTCCGCGGGTCGATCGGGTTGGGGGCGTCACGGTCCCCGCTCTCGATCGCCTCGGCGGCGTCGGGCGGGACGGTGACGGAGTAGCTCGTGGACTCGCCGACGTAATCGGTCAGGCCACCGCCGACGACCGGCGTCTCGCCCGACACGGTCGTCTGCAGCTCGAGGGTCCCCTTCACGCCCAGCGTCTGGGTCGGGCAGCCTTCTGCGTCGAGGGTCGTGGGCGAGCGCTCGATCGTGAACTTGCCCTGCGCGCCGACCGATACCCCCGGACCGGCGGGCTGGCACGCGCCGGGGCTCGAGGATGGAGTAGGTGCACGAGACCTCGGCGGAGCCGGGGAAGGGCAGCACGGGGAACGGGATGTCGAAGTCGATGGGCGCGGGCGGGTCGTGCGCGCCCGTCGGGTGCGGGGGCGGGCTCCTCGTCGGCGGCCGGGCCCGAATCGCACTCGCCCCCGAGGATCCGGCAGACCGCCGGCCCGACCTTGTCCTTCACGTCGCCGGCGAGACCCGTCGCGAAGAGCGCGACGAAGATCGTCGCGAGGATGGCCAAGAGGCCCGCGTACTCGATCGCTGCCTGGCCGGATTCTTGGCGCATTCGCACGCCGTGGACCGTAGGTGCGCGGAGGCCCGCGGCACCATGGGCCGCGGGACTCAACTTAGAGCCGGGACCGGACCTAGGTCGCCGCGGGGTCGGCGCCGTCGAGCGCCAGGTCGGCGGAGCGCTCTTCGAGGGCGGCGATCACGAACGCGACGTGCTCGTCGAAGTCCACGCCGAGCTCCTCGGCGCCGTGGCGCAGCTCGTCGCGGTTGATGGCGGCGGCAAAGGCCGGCGTCTTCATCTTCTTCTTGACCGACTTGGGCGTCATCCCGTGGATCCCCTGCGGGCGCACGTAGGCGCAGGCCATCAGGAAGCCGCACAGCTCGTCGACGGCGAAGAGGGTCTTCTCCATCGGGCTATCACGCGAGACGCCGAGGAAGTCGGCGTGCGAGGCGACGGCGCGCACCAGCTCGGGTGAGAAGCCGCGCTGCTCGAGCTCGTTGAGGGCCACGCGGGGGTGGCCGGTCTCGAGGTCGGGATGGCGCTCGTAGTCGAGGTCGTGGAGCAGCCCGACGAGGCCCCACTGCTCGACGTCGCCGCCCAGCTTGGAGGCGTACGCGCGCATCGCCGCCTCGACGGCGAGCATGTGGCGGCGCAGGGACTCCGAGGCCGTCCACTCGCGGACGAGATCCCAGGCCTGCTCGCGATCCAGGGGCTCCGACACGGCTGTTAGCGTAGCCGCGCCGTGGAGAAATTCGTGATCGAAGGCGGGGCGCCCCTCTCCGGCACCATCGTGCCCGCCGGCAACAAGAACGCCGCTCTGCCGCTGCTGGCGTGCAGCCTGCTGACCTCCCAGGAGGTCGTGCTGGACAACGTCCCCCACATCCGGGACGTGGAGGCGATGCTGGCGCTGCTGGCCGACCTCGGCGTCAAGGTCGACCGGCGGGGCGAGAACACCGTGGCGCTGCGCGCCGACGACGTGACGAAGACCACGGTCGACGCCGGCCTCGCGGAGCGGATCCGGGCCTCGTTCCTGACCGCCGGCCCGCTGCTGAGCCGCTTCGGCGAGACGCTGATGGCCCCGCCGGGCGGCGACGTGATCGGCCGCCGGCGCCTGGATCCCCACCTCGACGCGTTCCGTGCGCTCGGGGCGAAGGTCGAGCACGGGCGTGACATCCACATCAAGGCCCCGGACGGCGGCCTCGCGGCGTGCGACTTCTTCATGGACGAGCCGTCGGTGATGGCGACCGAGAACGCGCTGATGGCCGCCGCCCTGATCGACGGCACGACGACGATCCGCAACGCCGCCTCCGAGCCGCACGTGCAGGACCTCGCGCGCATGCTCGTGAAGATGGGCGCCGCGATCGAGGGCATCGGCTCCAACGTCATGACCGTGCACGGCCTCTCCGAGCTGGGCGGCTGCGAGCACGCCGTCTCGCCCGACCACATCGAGATCGCCTCGTTCATGGCGCTGGCCGGCGTCACGGGCGGCGAGCTGACCGTCAAGGGCTGCGTGGCCGACGACCTGCGGATGATCCGCCTCGCCTTCCACCGGCTCGGGCTGCGCAGCGAGATGACCGACGGCGAGTGCTTCGTCCCCGGTGGCCAGGATCTGCGCATCGAGCGCGACGCGGGCGACTACCAGTCCAAGATCGAGGACGGCCCGTGGCCCGCCTTCCCGGCCGACCTCACGAGCATCGCGGTGGCCCTGGCCACCCAGTGCGAGGGCTCGGTGCTGATCTTCGAGAAGATGTTCGAGAACCGCCTGTTCTTCGTGGACAAGCTGATCACCATGGGCGCCGAGATCACGATCTGCGACCCGCACCGGGCGATCGTCATCGGGCCGCGGCGGCTGCGCGGCCAGCGGCTCTCCTCGCCCGACATCCGCGCCGGCATGGCGATGCTGATCGCCGCGCTGTGCGCCGACGGGATCAGCGAGATCCACAACGTCGAGCAGATCGACCGCGGCTACGAGCGCATCGACGCACGCCTGCGCGACCTGGGCGCGGCGATCGAGCGCGTTCCGGCGTGATCCACCCGACGCCGTCGGGGACGCGCGACGTCCTGCCGGACGAGATGCG
The DNA here is from genome assembly GCA_963764385.1 of uncultured Solirubrobacteraceae bacterium. Taxonomy (GTDB): domain Bacteria; phylum Actinomycetota; class Thermoleophilia; order Solirubrobacterales; family Solirubrobacteraceae; genus DATFQI01. The sequence continues at coordinate 8,986 of CAVXSJ010000001.1, forward strand.
CGAGCTGAGGGCGATCACGGAGGCCATCCACGAGGTGTTCTCCGCCCGCGGGTACGGCGAGATCGCGACCCCGGCGCTCGAGTACGAGCAGGTCCTGGTGCGCGGCGATGCGGCCGCGGCGGACCCGGCCTACAAGCTCTTCGACGAGCGCGGCGACGTGATGGTGCTGCGCTCGGACATGACGATCCCGATCGCCCGCGTGGTGGCGTCCCGCTACCCGAGCGCCGAGCCCCCGCTGCGGTTCTGTTACTTCGCCCACGCGTACCGCAGCGTCCAGCCCCAGCGCGGGCAGACGCGCGAGGTGCGCCAGGCCGGCATCGAGCTGGTCGGCGCTCCGGGGCCGGAAGGGACGGCGGAGGCGCTCGCGGTGCTGTGCGAGTCGCTGCAGGCGGCGGGCCTGGAGAACTGGCGGATCGGGATCGGCGACGCGTCGCTGTACCCGCGGCTGCTGGACCGCATCGGCGTGCCGGACGGCGCGCGGGCGCAGATCCTCCACGAGCTGGTCACGCGCGACTACGTCGGGCTGGAGCGGGAGGTCGAGCGCTTCGGCGCGCCGGAGCTGCTCGAGGTGCCCCAGCGCCGCGGCGGGCCGGAGATCCTCGACGCGCCGGAGACCGCCCAGCTGGCCGCCGTGCACGCGCTGCTGCCCGAGGAGGTGTGCGGGCGGCTGATCTTCGACCTCGGCCTCACGCGCTCGCTCGGCTATTACACGGGCGCCGTGTTCGAGGTCTACGACGCCGCGCTGGGCACGCCGATCGGCGGCGGCGGGCGCTACGACGACCTGCTCGGGCGCTTCGGGCGCGAGCTGCCGGCCTGCGGGTGGGCGCTCGACGTCGAGCGGCTGCACGCCGCCAAGGTCGGGGAGGGTCGATGACGCCGCTCACCATCGCGGTGCCGCGCGGCGCCATGCTCGGCCACACGCTCGACCTGCTCGACCGGCTCGGGATCGATACCGCCGAGGTGCGCGCCAACGACCGCAAGCTGCTCTTCGAGGACGCCGGGCTGGTCACGATGCGGCCCTCCGACGTGCCGACCTACGTGGAGGCGGGCGCCGCCGACCTGGGGATCACCGGCAAGGACGTGCTGGCCGAGAACCCCGACCGCGACGTCTACGAGCTGCTCGACCTCGGCTTCGGACCGTGCCGGATGGTGTTCGCGACCGTCGCCGGCGAGGACCGCGCCGCCGAGGCGCTGCGGCGGCTGGGCGTGATGCGGGTGGCGACGAAGTACCCGCGGATCGCGGCGCGCCTACTTCGAGCGCACCGGCCGCCAGGCGGAGATCGTCGAGGTCAAGGGCTCGGTCGAGCTCGCGCCGCTGACGGGGCTCGTGCACGGGATCGTGGACGTGACCGCCACCGGCACCACGCTGCGCGAGAACGGGCTCGTGATCCGCGAGGAGATCTCGGCCTCGACGGCGCGGCTGATCGCCAACCCGGTGGCGCACAAGCTCAAGGCGGCGGCGATCGACGACGTCGTGGCTCGGATCCGGAGCGGCGGGCCGGTGGCCGGCGAGGCGATCCGCGGTGGCGGCTGAGCGGCTGACCTGCACCGTCGCCGACGCGGCGGAGGTCGCCGCGCGGGTGCGCGCGAGCGTGCCGCCGGGCGCTCGGTGGCCGAGGAGGTGCGCGACATCGTGGCCGCGGTGCGCGCGGGCGGCGACGAGGCGCTGCTCCGGTATGAGCGGCGCTTCGGTGGCGGCGACGCACCGCTGCGCGTCGCTCCCGACGAGTTGTCGGCGGCCCTGGAGGCGCTCGACGACGACGTCCGGAGCGGCCTCGAGGTGGCCATCGCCAACGTCCGGCGCAGTCGCCGAGGCGGGCGTCGACGCCGAGGCCGAGGCGCAACTGCCCCAGGGCCACACCGTGCGGCTGCGCGAGGTGCCCGTCTCCCGTGCCGCCATCTACGTCCCGGCGGGGCGCAACCCGTACCCCTCGACCGTGGTGATGGGGGCCGTGACCGCCCGCGCGGCCGGCGTCGACGAGGTGGTCGTGGCGGCCGGCGAGCACCCGGTGATCCTGGCCGCGTGCGCGCTGTGCGGGGTGGACGCGGTGTACCGGATGGGCGGCGCGCAGGCGATCGCGGCGCTCGCCTACGGCACCGAGACGATCCCCGCCGCCGACGTGATCGTCGGCCCGGGCAGCCTGTGGGTGCAGGAGGCCAAGCGCCAGGTGTCGGGGGACGTGGGGATCGACGGGTTCGCCGGCCCCAGCGATCTGACGGTGATCCTCAGCGAGGGCGGCGACACCGAGGCGCTCCGGCTCGACCTGCTCGCCCAGGCCGAGCACGGCGAGGGCTCGCTGGTGGTGGCGGTGAGCGACGACGAGGCGCTGCTGGAGGCGGTGGGCGACATCGGCGACGAGGTGGCCGCCGGGGGCGGCCAGGCCATCGCGGTGCTCGCCGAGTCGCTCGAGGCGGCGCTGGCGTTCGCGGACGCGCTGGCGCCCGAGCACCTGCAGCTCGCCGGCGAGGCCGCGGAGGCGCTCGCGCCCCGCGTGCGCCGCGCCGGCTGCCTGTTCGTGGGCTCCGACACCGGCACGGCGTTCGGCGACTACGTGGCCGGCTCCAACCACACGCTGCCCACCGGCGGGGCGGCGCGTTTCGCCTCCGGGCTGTCCGCGCGGCACTTCCGGCGGCGCATGGCCGAGGTGCGCCTCGGGCCCGCCGCGGGAGAGCTCGCGCGGGCCGGTGCGCCCATCGCGAGGGCGGAGGGGTTCGCCCGGCACGCCGCTTCGATGGAGATCCGGGAGAATCCCCGCCCGTGACCGAGCGCAGCGCGGACATCGAACGACGGACCGCGGAGACGAGCGTCTTCCTGCGGCTGGGCCTCGACGGGACCGGGGCGGGCACCCGGAGCACCGGCGTCGGGTTCCTGGACCATATGCTCGACCTGCTCGCCCGCCACGGGCGGCTGGACCTCGAGGTGCGGGTGGAGGGCGACCTGCAGACGGGCTCGCACCACACCGTCGAGGACACCGGGATCGTGCTCGGTCAGGCGCTCGACAGCGCGCTCGGCGAGCGGCGCGGGATCGTGCGCTACGGGCACGCCGTGGTGCCGATGGACGAGGCGCGCGCCGCCTGTGCGATCGACATCTCCGGGCGGCCGTACTGCGCCATCGAGGGCTTCGAGCGCCTCCCGGCGGGCGACATCGCCGGCTTCGAGCACGAGGTCGCCGAGGAGTTCTTCCGCGCGGTGGCCTCCGCCGCCCGGCTGACGCTGCACCTCGACCTGCAGGCCGGCACCAACGCGCACCACATGATCGAGGCGTGCTTCAAGGCCCTCGCCCGCGCGCTGCGGGCCGCGGTGGCGATCGACCCGACCGAGACCGGCGTGCCGTCCACGAAGGGGACCCTGTCGACGTGATCGCGATCTGCGACTACGGGATGGGCAATCGCCGCAGCGTGGAGAAGGCGCTCGAGCACGTCGGCGCGAGCACGGTCGTCACCGCCGACCACGACGTGCTGCGGTCCGCGGACGGGGTGATCCTCCCGGGCGTCGGCGCGTTCCCCGAGGCGATGCGCAACGTGATGGCGCTCGGCCTCGACGAGGTGCTCCGTGAGCGCGCGGCCTCCGGCGCGCCGCTGCTCGGCGTCTGCCTCGGGATGCAACTGCTGTTCGAGCGCTCCACCGAGTTCGAGGGCGCCGCGGGCCTCGGCCTGCTGCCCGGCGACGTGACGCCGCTGCGCGCGCCCAAGCTCCCGCACATCGGCTGGAACCTGGTCGCCCTCGAGCGCCCGAGCGCGCTCACCGAGGGCCTCGGCGAGGCGGCGGCCTTCTACCACGTGCACTCGTTCGCCTGCCGGCCGTCGGAGCCTGGCGACGTCGTCGGGCGCGGCACCTACGGCGAGCCGTTCGCCTCGATCGTCGAGCGCGGCGCCGTGTTCGGGGTCCAGTTCCACCCGGAGAAGTCCTCGCGCGACGGGCTCGCGCTGCTCGCCAACTTCGCCAGGGTGTGCGCGAGGGTGGCGGCGTGATCCTCTACCCGGCCATCGACATCCTCGAGGGGCAGGCGGTGCGGCTCGTGCAGGGCCGCTTCGAGGACCGCACCGTCTACAACGACGACCCGGCGCAGGCCGCGCAGAGCTGGGTCGACGCCGGGGCGCGCTTCCTGCACGTCGTCGACCTCGACGGCGCGCGCTCCGGCGAGCCGAAGTCGATCGAGCACCTGCGCCGGATCACCAAAGGGACCGGCGTCCCCGTCCAGTACGGCGGCGGGCTGCGTACGCTCGCTGCGGTGCGGGAGGCGCTGCGCGCCGGCGCCGAGCGCGCCGTGGTCGGCACCGCCGCGTTCCGCGACGTCGACTTCCTCGACGACATCCTGCGCGCCTTCGGGCCGCGGATCGTCGTCTCGGTCGACGTGCGCGCCGGGATGATCTCCACGTCGGGCTGGACGCAGACCACGCAGATGCCGGCCGCGGACGCGATCCGCCGGCTCGGCGACCGCGGCGTGCGCTCGTTCGTCTACACCAACGTCGACCGCGACGGCAAGCTCGAGGGACCCGACCTCGACGAGGTCGCCGCCGTGGCCGAGGCCGTGCGCGGCCGCTTCATCTACTCCGGCGGGATCGGGCAGCTCGAGGACCTCAGCGGCCTCGCCGCGCTGCGGCAGGTCAACCTCGCCGGGGTGATCGTCGGCAAGGCGCTCTACGAGGGCCGCTTCACGATCGCCGAGGGGCAGGCGGCGCTCGACGGCGCGTGAGGATCCGCCGCGGCACAGCCGCCGACGCGGACGCCGTGATCGGGCTGTTCGACGAGGCCGTCGCCTGGATGGTCGCGCGCGGGCAGACCGGGCAGTGGGGCACCAGGCCGATGTCCGAGAACGAGAAGCTCGGCGCCCGGGTGCGCGAGTGGGCGACCGGCGATGGGCTGTGGATGGCCGAGCAGGACGGCGCGACGGCCGGCGCGCTGGTCGTTGGGGAGCGCCCGGAGCACGTGCACCCCGCCGACGAGCCCGAGCTGTACGTCGAGTTGCTGCTGAGCTCGCGCCGGCTGGCGGGGAACCGGATCGGGGCGCGCCTGATCATGCGCGCCATCGAGCTGGCCCGGGAGCGCGGGGTGGAGCTGCTGCGGGTGGACTGCTGGGCGGGCGCGCCGAAGCTGGTCGGGTTCTACGAGGACCAGGGGTTCGTCAAGGACGGGACCTTCGACGTGCGCGGCTGGATCGGTCAGGTCTTCTCGATGCGCCTCGGCCACCAGCCGGGCACCTCGCTCCGGTAACGCTCGTACTCGGCGCCGTACCGGGCGGCCAGCGTCGGCTCCTCGTAGCCGGTCGCGAACGCCCACATCGCGGCGCCCGCGACCGCGGCCCACACCACCAGCACGGGCTGGGCGAGCAGCGCCGCCTGGCCGAGGATGGTCGCCACCACCGCCAGGTACATCGGGTTGCGCACGCGGCGGTACAGCCCACCGACCACGAGGTGCTCGGTGGGGGCGACGGGGGCGGGCGTACCGACGCCCTCGCTGACGAAGCGCGCGAACGCCTGCACCAGCAGCGGCACCCCGGCCGCGATCAGCACGCCGCCCGCGACCCGCAGCGCGAGCGGACCGCCGTCGGCGTCCCAGCCGGTCAGCGCGTATGGGATCGCGCCCGCCACCATGCCGGGGGCGAACGCGAAGAACAGCGAGCTGCCGGCGGCGGCCCGCGCGCGGTCCTGGCTCATGCCGGAACCGCGACGCGGGGGGTGGACCGCTGCGGCTCGCGCGCGGCAGCCGGGGAGCGCCGCCGGGAGAGCACGATCAGCGTCGCGCCGGCCAGCGCCCAGCCGGCCAGCACCAGCAGCGGCTGCGTGAGCGCGGAGGCGTCGAAGTACGCGACGGTGCGCAGAGCCTGGCCGCCGGCGCCGGGCGGGAGCAGCTGGCCGGCGACGTGCCAGAAGCCGGGGAGCAGCTCGGGAGCGCCCGCGTTGCCCGAGCCCGGGTTGCCGATCGCGACGAACAGCAGGGCGGCGATCCCGGCGCCGAGGGAACCCATGAGACGGATCAGCCCGGCCACCGGCAGCGTTACGGCGAGCACGATCAGCGCAGCAACCGCCGACAGTGCGAGGTAGTCGCCCGGCATCGCGTCCATGACCGGCGAGATCAGCGCGACGACGAGCAACCCGCTGGCCGCGGCGAAGGCGGTCAGCGCCCCCAGCAAACGGCCGCGGCTCAGGCCCGCGCGGACCAGCAGGAAGGCGAGCGGGAACGTCACGAGGATCAGCGGCAGGAACGCGGCGTTGATGGTCGCCCCGCGCGGGTCGGCCTTGGCGGTGGGCACGACGTCACGGACGGTCATGCCTCCGGCGTTCTCGCGCAGCATCTGCGCGACCACCGGGCTCGCTGCGGAGGCGACCAGCACCGTGCGCTCGGCGGGGATCACGGCGCCGTACACGTCGCGCCGCTCGATCGCGGCGCGGGCCCGATCGGCGTCGGCGTAGCGGTGGACCTCGAAGGCGCCCGGCAGCTTTGCCTGGCCGACGACGCCGACCGGGAGGTCGTGAGGACGCGGGTCGTGGGCGGGGACGACGAAGGCGGCCACGAGCAGGACCTGGAGGAGGAGAAGGCCGACGATGAGCTGTATGGCGCGGCGGGGCATGGAGGACCCTCCTTAGAATTCAACAGTGGTTGAGAAGGACGTTACAGGTCCTCGGCTAATATTTCAACCGTGGCTGAAATCAAGCGAGGCCGCCGGCCGGGCCCGAGCAGGACGCGAGAGGCGATCCTCGCTGCGGCCCGTGAGTCGTTCAGCGCGCAGGGGTACGACCGCACGCGGATGCGCGACGTCGCCGCGAGCGCCGGCGTCGACGTGGCGCTCGTCAACTACCACTTCAAATCCAAGGACGGACTGTTCGCCGCCGCCCTGGAGATGCCCGTGAGCCTTCCGGAGCTGCTGGCCGGCGTGCTCGACGAGGGCGAGCTGGAGGACTTCGCCGCCCGCTTCCTGCGCCGGATCCTGGAGGTGTGGGACGACGATCTGCACGCCTCGGCGCTCGTCGCCATGGTGCGCTCGGCGATGAGCCACGAGCCCGCCGCGGCGGCGCTGCGCGGGTTCGTCCGCGCCGAGCTGCTCGACCGGATCGCGGCGCGGCTCGACGAGCCCGACGCCGAGGAGCGCTCCGCGCTGTTCGGCTCCCAGCTGCTGGGGCTGTTGATGTACCGCCACGTCCTCAAGGTCGAGCCGATCGCCTCGATGGCCCCGGAGGCGATCGTGGAGCGGATGGCGCCCGGGATGCAGCACTACCTCACCGGTCACACTGGGTGACGTGCACTACAAGCGCGTGATCCCCTGCATGGACGTCGACGCCGGCCGCGTGGTCAAGGGCACGAAGTTCATCGACATCCGTGACGCCGGCGACCCGGTCGAGCTGGCCGCGCATTACGACGCGGAGGGCGCCGACGAGCTCGTGTTCCTCGACATCACGGCGACCTCGGACAAGCGCTCGACCGTGGTGGAGCTCGCGCGCCGGGCGGCCGACGACGTGTTCGTCCCCTTCACGATCGGCGGCGGGGTGCGCGAGGTGGCCGACGCACACGCGGTGCTCGACGCGGGGGCCGACAAGGTCTCGATCAACTCCGCGGCGGTCGCGCGCCCGGCCCTGCTCGACGAGCTCGCCCAGGTGTTCGGCGCCCAGTGCGTGGTGCTGGCCATCGACGCCAAGCGCGGCGCGGACGGCTGGGAGGTGTACGTGGCGGGCGGCCGGACGGCGACGGGGGTCGACGCGGTGACGTGGGCGCGCGAGGGCGTCGAGCGAGGGGCGGGGGAGATCCTGCTGACCTCGATGGACCGCGACGGCACCCAGGACGGCTACGACACCGACCTGCTGCGGGCGATCTCCGGGGCGGTCGACGTGCCCGTGATCGCCTCGGGCGGCGCGGGTGAGCCCGAGCACCTCGTCGACGGATTCGCCGCCGGGGCCGACGCCGTGCTGTGCGCGTCGATCTTCCACTACGGGCGCTACCGCGTGGGCGAGGTCAAGGACCACCTCGCCGCCGCCGGCGTGCCGGTGAGGCCGCGGTGAAGCGCGGCATCTCCATCGCCGAGGTCGGCTAGGCGAGGCCGAACACGCGGCGGGCGTTGCCGGCCAGGAACAGCTCGCGCGTCTCTCTGTCGAGATCGAGGGCGTCGAGGTGCTCGAGCGCCTGCCGCGGCGCGCGGCCGGTCTCGGAGGGCCGCAGCGGCCCGGTGTGCCCGACCTGCGTGCAGAACGGGATGCCGAGCTCCACGCACGCGGCGTACAGCGGGTAGTGGCGGCGGTCGGTGGGCGGGGCTTCCCACAGCCACGGGATCACGCGCAGCGCCTTGAAGCCGAGCTCGCTGGGCATCTCGCCGGCGGTCCAGCGCCGCAGCGGCGCGAACATGTCGTGCGCGATGAAGCGCGGCGTCGGATGCTGCAGCCAGGCGTCGACGATCATCGGACGCGGAGCTCGATCTCGTCGGCCGGCGCGAGCAGCATCGTCAGCCCGACCCGAGGATCGCGCGGGGAGGCCCGCAGCTCGCGCAGGACGATCGCGGCCAGCGGACGCCCCGCGTCGAGCTCGCCGGCCAGCTCGGCGGCGATCTCACGCGGGACCCAGCCGAGTTGCTCGCCGCCGGGGACGTGGACGGCGATCGCGTTCGGGTCGTGCTCGTTGCCGGCGTCGCGGCGCAGCTCCAGCGGCCGCCCTGGGGCGACCTCGTCGGAGTGGAGCGCCTCGGCGTGGTGCCGGGCGGCGCCCGCCACCCCGGCGATGGTCAGGCCGGCCGCGGCGAGCTCCGGCGCGTCGCGGGCCAGGAAGCGCCCGTCGGCGCCGACGGGCTGGTAACCGGCGAGCCAGACGACGCCGCCGTCGTCCGGGTACCAGTAGCGCTCCTCGAGCTCGACGTCGACGACCACTCGGGCGAGGCTACTCTGGCGGCATGGTCCGGGGACTCTTGTTCGCCGTCGCCGGGCTGCTCCTCCTTGCCCCGGCGGCGTCCGCCGTCCGCCGCGCACCGTGCGTGGAGGGCGCGCAGCGACCGGTGTGCACGTTCTGGGACGCGAAGGTGAAGTTCATCGCCGACGGAGACACCATCCGCGCCGACGTCGAGGCCGACGGCACCCGGGCGGTCAAGACGATCCGCTTCACCGGGCTCAACGCGATGGAGCTGACCCGCTACAGCAAGTACCCGGGCCGCCGCCGCGGCGCGTGCCACGGCCTCGAGGCGACCGCGCTGGTGGAGCGCCACATCCGGCGCTCGAAGTGGCGGGTGCGGGTCGCGGCGCAGCGGGCGAGCAGCCACAGCAACCGGCGCCAGCGCCGCTCGGTGTGGGTCAAGACCGGCGGGCGGTGGCGCGACCTCGCGCGGATCGAGATGGCGCAGGGCCTTGCGCTGTGGCTGCCGAACGGGATCGAGACCGCGCACAACCGCGAGTACCTGGCTCTGGCGGAGCGAGCGGCCGCCGACCGTCGCGGCCTCTACGACCCCGCCGCGTGCGGCGCGGGCCCCGACCAGGACGTCCCGATCGAGGTCTCGGTCAACTGGGACGCGGACGGCAACGACGCGGTCAACCTCAACGGGGAGTGGATCGACGTCCACAACGGCGGTCCACGCGAGCTGCGCATCGGCGGCTGGTGGCTGCGCGACTCGTGGCTGCGCATCGGCCGCGGGCACGTCCCTGGCTACCGCCTGCCCGACTCCGCCGTGATCCCGCCCGGCGGGACGCTGCGGCTGCGCGGCGGGTGCGGGAGCGACACCCCCACTGAGCTGCACTGGTGCCTGAAGGAGTCGGCCTTCGAGAACGTCGGCCCGGGCGGGCTCGGCGACGGCGCCTATCTGTTCGATCCGCAGGGCGACCTGCGCGCGTCGGCGATCTACCCCTGCGTGGTCGCGTGCGTCGATCCCCTCGCCGGGAAGGTGCGCGTGACCGTCCATCCGTCGCGGCCCGAGTCGATCACCATCGCCAACGTCGGCGGCGAGCCGGTCGACCTCGAGGGCCACACCGTGAAGCTCCACCTCAGCGGCCGGCCCGACGCGTTCGTGTTCGGCTACCCGTTCCGGCACGGCTCGGTGATCGCGCCGGGCGAGGCGATGACGGTGCTCCCGCAGGGCTCACCGGACTCCGACACCGCGCTGGTCCGCCACCTGGGCCGCGACGAGTTCGCGATCGCGGACGGGCGCGGTGCGGTGAGCCTGCGCACCCTCGACGACCAGCTCACCGCCTGCGAAACGTGGGGCGGAGGCCGCTGCTCGGGGTAGGCTCCCCGCCGTGACCGACCCGTCGCAGCTGCGCTCCGCCCTCCAGGCCGGCGGCCCCGTGATCGGCCTGTGGCTGATGATCCCGTCGCCGCTGACCGCCGAGGCGGCCGCCCGGTCCGGCGCCGGCTACGTCGTCGTCGATCAGCAGCACGGCGCCGTCTCGCCGGAGGCGATGGTCTCGATGCTCGTGGCGATCGAGGCCGGTGGAGCCCCGTCGCTGGTCCGCGTGGCGCGCAACGAGCCGTTCACCATCGGCAGCGCGCTCGACCTCGGCGCGCACGGCGTGATCGTGCCGATGGTCGAGGACGGCGAGCAGGCCGCCCGCGCCGTCGCGTCGTGCCGGTACGCCACGGAGGGGATCCGCTCCGTCGGCGCGCTGCGCGCCGCGGGCGGGGAGCCGCTGTGCCTGGTGATGATCGAGACCCGTGCCGGTCTCGAGCGGGCCGAGGAGATCGCCGCCACGCCCGGCCTGGACGGCATCTACGTCGGCCCGTCGGATCTCGCGCTCTCGTTCGGGCTGCAGCCCACGATCCGGCTCGAGCACCCGCCGGTGCTGGAGGCGCTCGACACCGTGCGCGAGGTGTGCGCGCGCGCCGGGATCATCGCCGGCGTGCACTGCCTGGCCGCCGAGGACGCCGCCCTCTATCGCGACCGCTTCGCGATGCTCACCGCGGGCACCGACATGCCGGCGCTGCGCGACGGCCTGGCGGCGGCGCTCGCCACGGCCCGCGGCTGAGGTGGCGCTGCTCGAGCTGATGCGCGGCGCGCCGGGCGCCGGGGCGGCGCTCGCGCGCGCTGGACGGCGAGCCCGACGTCCACGTGGTCGGCGGGGCGGTCCGCGACGCGATGCTGGGCAACGTGCCGAGGGAGCTCGACTTCGTCGTCGTAGGGGACGCGGTGCCCGTGGCCCGTCGCGCGGCGGAGCGGCTGGGCGGGGAGGTGGTGGTGCACGAGCGGTTCGGGACCGCGACCGTGCGCGCCGATGCGACGACCTTCGACGTGGTGTCGGCGCGGACGGAGACCTACGAGCGGCCGGGGGCGCTCCCCGACGTGCGGCCGGGGGCGAGCATCGCGGAGGACCTGTCGCGTCGCGACTTCACCGTCAACGCGATCGCCTTCCACCTCGACGACGGGGCGCTGACGGCGGTGGACCGAGCGGAGGAGGACCTGGCCGCCAGGCGGCTGCGGGTGCTCCACGACGCCTCCTTCGAGGACGACCCGACGCGGCTGCTGCGCATGGCCCGCTACGCCGCGCGTCTCGGGTTCGGGCCCGATCCGCACACCGACGCGCTGGCCGCGAAGGCGACGGTGGACACGGTCAGCGGCGCGCGGCTGGGGTCGGAGCTGCGGCTGCTCCTGCGCGAGCCGCAGCCGGCGGCGCTGTGGGAGCTGAGGCGCCACGACCTGGGCGCGCGCGTCGTGCACCCGGACTTCTCGGTCGTCGGGGACAACGTCGCGCGCGTCATCGACATGTGCCCGCCGGACGCGCGTGCGGACCTGGCGGCGCTGGCGGGCTGCCTGGCCGGGAGGGTGCACCCGCCGCCGCTGCAGGAGCGCCTCGACGCGCTCGAGTTCGACGCCACCTCGCGCGGGATCGTCGTCAAGGCCGCCGAGGGCGCGCATCTCCTGTGCGATGCGCTCGGCGAAGAGGTGCTCGACGACGCCGAGCTGTGGCGGATGCTGCATCGCATGACGCCCGAGGCGGTCGCGGTGGCGGGCGCTTTGGAGCCCGGCCGGCCCGCGGAGGCCAACGCGCGCCGCTGGCTCGGCGACGTCCGCACGCGCCGCCTCGACATCACCGGCGACGACTTCGTCGCCGCCGGCCTCACGGGGCCCGCGGTGGGCGACGCGCTGGAGGCGGCCCAGCTCGCGCTGCTGCGCGGCAAGGCGCGGACGCGCGAGCTCCAGGTCGCCGCGGGGCTCGAGGCCGTGCGGCCCTCGTAGGATCGGTCGGGATGGATCGACCTTCGCTCGACGCGCCGTTTCGCTGGGACGGCGAGCACATCGCCGCCGAGCTGCCCGGAGCGCGGGTGCTGTTCTGCACCCGCCACGGCGGCGTGTCCCCGGCGCCGTTCGACTCGCTCAACATCGGGCGCCTGACGGACGACGACGGAGCCAACGTGGACGCCAACCGCGAGCGGGTCGCCTCCGCCGTCGGCGTCCCGCGTGAGCGGTTCCTGTACGGCCGCCAGGTCCACGGCACGACGGTGCGCCGCGCCACCGAGCCGCCGTCGGACACCCGGCCCGTCGCCGACGAGGACGGCCAGGCCACCACGCTCGACGACGCCGCGGCGCTCGTGTTCGTCGCCGACTGCCTCCCGGTCCTGCTCGCCGCCGACGGCGCGGTGGCGGCGCTGCACGTCGGCTACCGGCCGCTGGCCGGCCGCATCATCGCCGAGGGCGTCGCCGCGCTGCGCGAGCTCGGGGCGGACGGCGAGGTACGGGCGGCGATCGGACCCGGCGCGCGCGGCTGCTGCTATGAGGTCGGCGAGGAGGTCCACGAGCGCTTCGTGGGCGTGCCCGGCGCCCGCGTGGGGGAGCGCAACCTCGACATGCCCGCCGTCGCGCGCGTCCAGCTCGAGGAGGCCGGGGTGGAGGAGGTCCACGACCTCGGGCTGTGCACGATGTGCCGCAACGACCTGTTCTTCTCCCACCGCGCCGACGGCGGGACCACGGGCCGCCAGGCGGGGGTCGTATGGCGCGCCTGATCACCGGCCTCGACGCGGCGCGGGTGCGCGAGAACGCCGAGCGGATCCGCGAGAGGATCGGCGACGCCGAGCTGCTCGCGGCGGTGAAGTACGTCCCGCTCGAGGAGATGGAGGTGCTCGCCGAGGCCGGCGTGACGCTGCTCGGCGAGAACCGCGCCCAGGACCTCGCCGCCAAGGCCGACGCGCACCCGGGCACGTTCCGCTGGCACTTCATCGGCCAGCTCCAGAGCCGCAAGGTCAAGGACATCCTCCCGTACGTGGAGCTGATCCACTCGGTCGCGTCGGACTCGGCGCTGCGCAAGCTCGAGCAGTACGGGGCGCCGGAGACCGAGGTGCTGGTCGAGGTCAACGTGGCGGGCGACGACGACAAGGCGGGCATCGCGCCGTCCGTGCTGGGCGAGTTCATCGCCCGCTGCCCCGTCGCCGTCGTCGGGCTGATGACGATGCCCCCGTTCGCCGAGGATCCGGAGGCCAGCCGCCCGCACTTCGCCCGCCTGCGCGAGCTGGCGGCCGAGCACGGCCTCCGGCACCTCTCGATGGGCACGTCGCAGGACTACGAGGTGGCGGCCGAGGAGGGCGCCACCATCGTCCGCGTCGGCTCCAGCCTCTACACCTGAGCTGCCAATGCGGCCGTCTCGGCCGCGTGCATCGCCGAGACCGCCTCGGCAAGCGCGTCGAAGGGGACGGCGTACGACGCGTCGAGGCGCTCCTGCAGCGCCCACCGCTCGCGGTCGAGACGCTCGCCGCCGCCGTGGGCGATCGCGGCGTCGGCGGCGTCGATCGCCGCGCGGAGCTCGCTGCCGGCGGGCAGCGCCACGTCGACGACGCGCTCCCATGCCGCGGCCGCCTCGCGCCACGCGGCCGCGGCGCCCCGGAGGTCGCGGCCCAGCAGCGTGGCCGCCTCGTCGAGGAAGTCCGCGTAGAGCCCGCGCAGGTGCGCGCCCCGGCCCGCGTAGGTGTAGATCGAGGCCGTCGCGCTCGCCAGCCCGCGGCCGTCGTCGAACACCTGCGGCCACGCCTTGGCGCCGCGGCCGGTCAGCATGCGCGCCCACTTCGCCCAGGCCGGCAGCGAGAACGAGTCCGAGCGGGAGGACAGGTGCTCGACCTGCAGCGCGAGGCCCTCCTCGATCGCGGCGCGCAGCCGGTCGCCGTCGATCTCGACCAGCGCCGGGTCGATCTCGATCAGCCGGTGCTTGTAGGAGCCCACCCGCGCCCGCGCGGCCGCCAGGCGCTGGGCCGGGACCGCGAGGCGCCCGGACGAGCGGTCGTCGATCAGCACGTCGCCGCCGTCACGGCCGTATACGACCACCGGGCCGCCGCCGTGGCCGTCGAGCCAGGTGGGGAGGTGGCGATGGCCGAGCTGGTACGGATCGACCCACACGATCGCGGGCAGGCCGCGATCGAGCACCGCGTCGAGACTCTGCGCCGCGCCCTTGGCGCCGCCGGTCTCGTGGACGTCGGCGTGCAGGCCGAGCCGCTCGGCCGTCTCGGCGGCCCAGCGCGCCGGGTACTGCCACAGGCGCCGGTGCCCGAGCACCAGCACCCGCGCGTCGTGCTCGCCGAACTCCCACAGGATGTAGCCGGCGCCCAGCCCGCCGCCGACGCCGAGCACCATCGCCTCGGTCAACGGCTCGCCGGTGTGGGGGGCGACGACGCCCGTGTTGGCGAGCACGTTCGCGTAGGCCGCGGTGTCGGCGTGCAGGCCGCCACGCAGCTCCCAGGCGTCGCCGGGCGTCTCGCCCGCGACGTGGGCGCGGGCGACGCTGTAGCGCTCGCCCGTGTGGCGCATGCGCTCGCGTACGAGCGCCTTGAAGTGCTTGCGAGTGGTCATGGTCCCTCCACCGGTCCGGGGCCCGCCTCCACGCCTGCGGCGCCCCGCCGGAGCAGGTCGACCGTTCGTGCCGCTCGTCCCGAGGACATGATCCCCTTTCCCTCCGCGTGGCCGGGTGGCGTGGACACCCGGTCAGGAGGTCAGGCGAGGGACTCGCCCATGGCGCTCGAGCCTACCGCCTAGAATTGCCCGTTGCAGGGAACTCCGGCTCGACCCCGAACCCTCACGCGACATGGGCTTCAGCGATACCTGGCACCGCACGCTCGTCTACTTCGGCCTCGCCGAGGACCGCGATGCTGCCTACGACGAGTACGAAGAGGAGCCGGATCCCCGTGAGCACGAGGAAGAGCTGGAGAGCCGGTACCGCGAACGCCCGAACGTACGGCGCCTGCAGTCGCGCCGCCGCCGGGACGAGATCGACGACATCTTCGCCGACGACGCGCCGTCCGAGCGGCGCACCGCGCAGTTGAAGTCGGTCGGCAGCGGAGGCGGCTCGGTGGCCGCCGGCCGCGCCAACGGGCGCGACGTCCGCGTGCACCTGGTGATCCCCAAGTCCTTCAACGACGCCCAGGACGTGGCGGACAAGTTCAAGGAATCGATCCCGGTGATCCTGAACCTCCAGAGCTCCGATGCCGACCTCTCGAAGCGCCTGATCGACTTCGCCTCCGGTCTCACCTACGCGATGGACGGCGGGATGCAGCGGATCGCCGACAAGGTGTTCCTGCTCACGCCGCGCAACGTCGAGGTGTCGGCCGAGGAGCGCGCTCGGCTGATCGAGAAGGGCTTCTTCAACCAGTCCTGAGCGCCCGGATCGGGCCTTCGGCCTCCCCGGATCGCTCACAAGGGGGTTGTGACACCGCTTCGCTTACCTGCGGCTCGTAAGCTGCGGCGCATGGAAGTTGGCTTCATCGGCTCCGGCAACATGGCCTCCGCGCTCGCGCGCGGCTGGGGCGATCCCGTGTTGTGCACCGACTCCGGCTCCGGCCGCGCGGCCGCGCTGGCCGCCGAGCTCGGGGGCGAGGCGCTGGGGAGCAACCGTCAGCTGGCCGAGCGCGCCGACGTGGTCGTGCTCGCCCACAAGCCCCGCCAGCTGGCCGACGTGGCGGCTGAGATCGCCGGCACGGCCAAGGGCGTCGTCTCGATCCTCGGCGACGTCCCGCTGGCCGACCTCCGCGCCGCCTATCCCGGCACGCCCGTGTTCCGCCTGGAGCCGAACACGCCGTCCGAGGTCGGCCGCGGCGTGCTGGCCTTCGCGGAGCCCGACGAGCCCGTCGACGAGGCGCTGCACACCGAGTTGCTCGAACGCTTCGGGCGCCTGGGCACCGTGGTCGAGGTGCCCGAGCGGCTGCTGGGCGTCGCGGGCGCCTGCTCCGGGGTCGCGCCCGCGTACTGGGCAGTGTTCGTGGAGGCCTGGGTCGACGCCGCGGTGCGGCAGGGGCTGCCGGTCGCCACGGCGTCGACGCTCGTCACCGAGGGCATGGCCGGCACCGCCGAGCTGCTGAGCCGCCGCTACGACGGCGACACGCTCGGGTTGCGGCGCGCGGTCGCCTCGCCGGGCGGGTCGACGGCGCGGGGGCTCGCGGCGCTCGACCGCCACGGCGTGCGCACGGCGCTCGCCGAGGCGATGGACGAAGTGATGGACGGCTGATGGAGGTCCGTCAGGAGATCGCCGACTTCGTGGGGGCCCTGATCGGGGTCTACTCGATCTGCATCATCGCCTGGGTCGTGATCTCGTTCGTGTTCTCGCTCGGCGTCCGCGTCCCGTACAACCGCTTCACCAACGTGATCATGGACTTCCTGCGCGACGTGTCCGAGCCGTTCCTGCGGATCTTCCGCCGGCTCGGCCTGCGGGTCGGCCCGCTCGACCTGAGCCCGATCGTCGCCCTGCTCACCCTGAGCATCGGCGGACGCATCATCGTCGGCCTGATCGCCCCGTGAACCGCGGCGGGGCGCTCCTGCGCGCCATCGCGGTGGCGGTGGTGGTGCTCGTGCTCGACCAGGGCACCAAGGCGCTCGTGCGCGGCTCGATCGACCGCGGCGAGCGGATCGACGTGCTCCCCGGCGTCGATCTGATCAACACCCGCAACACCGGCGTGGCGTTCGGCCTGTTCAGCGGCGGCGGGGCGATCGTGGCGATCGTGGCGGCGCTGGCGCTGGTCGGCCTGCTGGCGTTCTTCGTCACCCACCTGGGTCGCCGGCTCGTGTGGCTGCCGACCGGGCTGCTGGTCGGCGGCGCGGCGGGCAACCTGATCGACCGCGCGCGGCAGGGGTACGTGACCGACTTCGTCGACCTCCCGCTGTGGCCGGCCTTCAACGTCGCCGACACCGCGATCACGATCGGCGTGCTCACCTTGCTCTACGTCCTCGAGGGGCCACCCAGCCGTGGATCTGCCGGTCGGACCTGAGCACGCCGGGGAGCGGCTCGACGTCTTCCTCGCGCGCACGGCCGGCTCGCGCACGGCCGCTCAGCGGCTGATCGAGGGCGGCGTCGTGCTCGTCGACGGGCGCCCGCGTCCCAAGCGGCACGCGGTCAGCGCGGGGGAGACGGTCAGCGTCGGCGAGCTGGCCGCGGAGCCCGAGCCCGAGGCGCCGCCGGCCACGTTCGGCGTCGCGTGGGAGGACGAGCACCTGCTGGTGGTCGACAAGCCGCCGGGCGTCGTGGTGCACCCCGGCGCCGGGCATCGCAGCGGCACGCTCGTGCAGGCGCTCGCCGGGCGGGTGGCGGGCGGGCCTGACCCCGAGCGTCCCGGCGTCGTGCACCGGTTGGACCGCGACACCTCCGGCCTGCTCGTGCTGTCGCGCTCCGACGAGGTCCACGCGGCGCTGGTCGCGGCGTTGCAGGCGCGCGACATCACCCGCGAGTACCTCGCGCTGGTGGAAGGCCGCCCCGGCGCGCGGCGCGGCACCATCGACGCCCCGCTGGGCCGCGACCGCCACGTGCGCACGCGCATGAGCACCGACGCCGACGAGCCGCGCGAGGCGGTCACCCACTTCGAGTCCGAGCGCAACCTCCGCTCGGCGACGCTGCTGCGCGTGCGGCTCGAGACCGGCCGCACCCACCAGATCCGCGCCCACCTGCAGGCGATCGGCCATCCGGTGCTCGGCGACCCCGAGTACGGCGGGGTGGGTGGGGGCGGTGTCCTCGGCCTGCGGCGGCAGTTCCTGCACGCTACGCGGCTCGCGTTCCCACACCCGGTGACGGGCGAGGCCCTGGACCTCGTCTCGCCGCTCCCCGCGGACCTCGCGGCGGCGCTCGAAGCGGCTGCTTAGCCTGGATTCACCGATGATCCGCGACCGGCCACGGTGGCGAGACGCCACGGGGATCGGTGAATTCAGGCTTTACGCGCGGCAGGGCGGTTCTGGGAACCGCCCCACCGGCCAGGAAAGCGAACCGATCCACCGGAGGTAGGGGAAGGAGGGCCGGCTCGCTGAGGGTTCCAACGAAGGGCTGCGTGGGAACTTGCCTAAACTGTCCTGGAATTCATCACTCCAACCCCGGGCGGCGGCACATGACGCCACCTGAGCAGCGGACCCTGCCGGGCACAAGCCTGGTCCCGCACCGCTCTTCGCCCGGGCCGTGTCACCAAATCGAAAAGGGAGCATCACCGTGGCTCAGGTAGGACTTCGCGAGCTGCTGGAGGCCGGCGTGCACTTCGGCCACCAGACTCGCCGCTGGAACCCCAAGATGCGCCGGTTCATCCATGGCGAGAACGGCGGCATCTATCTCATCGACCTGCTGAAGACCGAGGCCCTGCTGCGGCAGGCCCAGGAGTTCGCGGGCGAGGTCGCCCACCGCGGCGGCACCGTGCTGTTCGTCGGCACGAAGAAGCAGGCGCGCGATTCCATCAAGGAGATCGCCGAGGCGGCCGGACAGCCGTACGTCAACCATCGCTGGCTGGGCGGCCTGCTGACGAACTTCCAGACCATCTCGCTTCGCATCCGGCGGCTGCACGATCTCGAGCGCTACGAGGCCGAGGGGCAGCTCGCGCTGCTGCCGACCCGCGAGCGCCTGTCCGCGCAGGCCGATCTGGAGAAGCTCCAGGCCAACCTGGGCGGCGTCAAGAACATGCAGCGCCCGCCCGACGCGATGTTCGTGGTCGACCTCAAGACCGAGGTGATCGCGGTGCACGAGGCCCAGCGCCTGCGGATCCCGATCATCGGGCTGGTCGACACCAACTGCGACCCCGACGGCATCGACTACGTGGTCCCGGGCAACGACGACGCGATCCGAGCCTGCGCGCTGATCACGCGGGCGATCGGCGACGTCGTCTCCGAGGGCCGCTCGGTGTTCCGCGCCCAGGAGGAGCAGGCGCGCAAGGAGGCCGAGGAGCAGGCCCGCCGCGAGCAGGAGGAGAAGGCCCGCCGCGAGCAGGAGGAGCGCGACCGTGCCGAGGCCGAGGAGCGCGAGCGCGCCGAGGCCGAGGCTGCGCTGACGCAGACCCCGGACGCCCAGACGCGTGACGTGGCCGAGGCCCAGGTGGCCGAGGCCGTGCAGGCGGCGCCGGCGAAGCCCGAGGGCCGTGCCGGCGCGGAGGCCAGCGCGGCCGCCGCTGCGGCTGCCGAGCCCGCCGTGGCGAGCGCGCCCGCGGCCGCGGAGGTCCCGGCCGTGGCCGAGACCCCCGCCGCCGACGCCGCGCCTGCCGCGGAGCCGGTGGCTGAGCCTGCGCCCGCCGCCGAGGCGCCTGCGGAGCCGGTCGCTGAGGCTGCGCCTGCCGCTGAGGCGCCCGCCGCGACCGAGGAGGTGGCTGTCGCCACGGAAGAGCCGGCCGCCGAGGCGCCCGCCGCGACCGAGGAGGTGGCTGTCGCCACCGAGGAACCGGCCGCCGAGGCGCCCGCCAAGAAGAAGGCCCCGGCCAAGCCGCGGGCCAAGAAGACGACGACAGCGAAGCCGAAGAAGAAGGACGAGGACGCCAAGTGAGCACCCCTACGATCACCGCCGCGCAGGTCAAGGAGCTGCGCGACCGCACCGGCGCGGGAATGATGGACTGCAAGAAGGCGCTCGGTGAGACCGACGGCGACATCGACGCCGCGGCCGAGCTGCTGCGCGTCCGCCTGGGCGACAAGGCCCTGAAGATGGGCGGCCGCGAGGCCACCGAGGGCACCGTGCAGTCGTACATCCACGCCAACAACAAGGTCGGCGTGCTGATCGAGGTCGATTGCAACACCGACTTCGTGGCCCGCAACGACGACTTCACGGCGTTCGCCCGCGAGATCGCGCTGCACATCGCCGCCTCGCCGACCACCCTGTACGTCTCCGAGGACGAGATCCCGGAGGAGGCCAAGCAGGCCGAGCTGCGCGTGTTCGAGCAGCAGGCCGCCGACAAGCCGGAGAACGTGCGCGGGCGGATCGCCGAGGGCAAGCTCCGCAAGTGGATGGAGGAGACCGTCCTCCTGAACCAGGTGCACGTGAACACCGACAAGTACGAGGGCAAGACGATCGAGCAGCTGCGGTCAGAGCTGTCGGGAACGACGGGCGAGAACGTCGTCATCCGCCGCTTCGCGCGCTTCTCCGTCGGGGCCTAGCGCCGGTGGCCGAGCCGGTCTTCAAGCGGATCCTGCTGAAGCTGTCCGGGGAGGCCCTGATGGGCGACCTCGACTACGGGACCGACCCCGAGGTCGTCCGCAAGCTCGCCCGCCAGATCAAGGGGCTGCACGACCGCGGCGTCGAAGTCGCGGTCGTGCTCGGAGCCGGCAACATCTACCGCGGCGTGTCCGCCGCCGCCGAGGACATGGACCGCGCCACGGCGGATTACATGGGGATGCTGGCCATCGTGCTGAACGCGCTGACGCTGCAGGACGCGCTGGAGAAGCTCGGCGTGCACACCCGCGTGCAGTCGGCGATCACGATCTCCGAGGTCGCCGAGCCCTACATCCGCCGCCGCGCGATGCGCCACCTCGAGAAGGGGCGGGTCGTGATCTTCGCCGCCGGCACCGGCAACCCGTTCTTCACCTCCGACACCGCGGCCGCCCTGCGCGCCCTCGAGATGCACGCGGAGATCATCCTGATGGCCAAGAACGGGACCGAGGGGATCTACACGTCGGACCCCAACACGGACCCCGACGCGGAGTTCATCCCGGAGATCGCGGCGCGCGAGGCGCTCCAGCGCGGCCTCAAGGTGATGGACTCCACGGCGCTCTCGCTGTGCATGGACAACCACGTCCCGATCTGCGTGTTCAACATGGGCGACGAGCGCAATATCGACCGGATAGTCTCCGGCGAACGCGTGGGGACACTGGTGACGACATGACCATCATCGACGACTTCCTCAAGGACGCTGGCGACCACATGGACAAGTCCGTGGACGCCACGCGCGCCAAGTTCGGCTCCGTGCGCACGGGCCGCGCGTCGCCGGCGCTGCTGGACCGGATCATGGTCGACTACTACGGCGCCATGACCCCGCTCAAGCAGCTCGCCACCGTCTCGGCCCCCGAGGCGCGCCTGCTCACCGTGCAGCCCTACGACAAGACCTCGGTGAAGGCGATCGAGCGCGCGATCCTCGAGTCCGACATCGGGCTGACGCCGAACAACGACGGGGCGATCATCCGCCTGCAGATCCCCGAGCTGACCGAGGAGCGTCGCCGCGAGCTGGTGAAAGTGGTGCGCGGTCTGGCCGAGGAGGGCAAGGTCGCGATCCGCAACATCCGCCGCGACACGATGCACGACCTGCGCGAGCTGCGCGACGCGGGCGAGGCGGGCTCCGACGACGAGCACCGCGCCGAGGACCAGCTGCAGAAGCTCACCGACGAGAAGATCAAGCTGCTCGACGCCGTGGTCAAGAGCAAGGAAGAAGAGATCCTCGAGGTGTGAGCGCCTCTTACGTGGCCATCATCACGGATGGCAACGGCCGCTGGGCCCAGCAGCGGGGCCTGCCGGTGGCCGAAGGGCATGAGGCCGGGGCGGACACCGTCAAGGCGAGGCTGCGCGACGCGGTCGACCTCGGCGTGCGCGAGTTGACCGTCTACTCGTTCTCGACCGAGAACTGGTCGCGCTCCCCCGACGAGATCGCCGGCCTGATGGGGATGTTCTCCGAGCGGATCCTCGGCGAGACGCCCGAGCTCAACGGCGAGGGCGTGCGGATGCGCTTCATCGGCCGCCGCGAGGGGGTCGCGCCCGAGCTGGTCGAGCAGATGGAGTGGGCGGAGCAGACGACCGCCGGCAACGACCGGATCACGCTGTTCGTCGCCTTCAACTACGGCGGCCGGGCCGAGATCGTCGACGCCGCGCGGCGCTTCGAGGGCGGCGACGAAGAGGACTTCGCCAAGCTCCTGTACGCGCCGGAGATGCACGACCCGGACCTCGTGATCCGCACGAGCGGCGAGCAGCGCCTGTCCAACTACCTGCTGTGGCAGTCGGCCTACTCGGAGCTGCACTTCACCGACGTGCTGTGGCCCGACTTCTCGCGGGCGGACCTCGAGGCGGCGCTGGAGGCCTACGCGGCCCGCGGCCGCCGCTTCGGCGGGCGCTGATGGCCGCGCGCTCGCGATCCCGGCGCCGCTCGCGCGGCGCGTCAGACCTCCCGGCGCGCGTGCTCGTCGCGATCCCGGCGATCGCGTTCGCGATCTTCATCATCGTCTCCGGCGGCTGGGTGTTCACGCTCGGCGTGCTGGCGCTGGGGATCCTCTGCCTGCACGAGCTGTTCCGGATGTACGAGGGCCTGCGGCCGGTCAAGCTCGTCGGCTTCGCGGCGGTCGCGGGGCTGGCCGTCGCGGCGCAGCTGGGCGACGAGCGCCAGGTGCTGCTGGCCGCGGTCGCCTTCGTGCCCCTGATGTTCCTGCTCGCGGTGGCGATGCCGCTGCGCGAGGGGGTCACCGTGACCGCGTCGATGATGATCACCGTCTTCGGCGTGTTCTGGATCGGGATGGCGATCGCCCACGCCGTCCTGCTGCGGGGAACGCCGCACGGCGACGGGATCCTGATCGACATCCTGGTCGGCACGTTCGTCGGCGACACCGGCGCCTACATCGGCGGGCGCTACTTCGGGGCGCGCCGGCTGGCGCCTCGCATCTCGCCCAACAAGACCGTCGAGGGACTGGTGATCGGGTTCGTGATCGCCGTGCTCGCCACCTGGGCGGCCGGGCTCTACCAGGACTGGCTCCCGGGCACCGATGCGGTGCTGCTGGGCGTCGCGGTCGGGCTGGTGGCACCGCTCGGCGACCTGTTCGAATCCCAGGTCAAGCGCGACGCGGGGGCGAAGGATGCCGGCCGCGCGTTCGGCGCCCACGGCGGCGCGTTGGACCGCCTCGACGCGGCGTTCTTCACGATCGTCGCGGGCTACTACGTCTGGCTGGCCCTGCTTTAGAGTCGGCCTGTCGCGGACGGCGTCCAGGCGGCAGTGGATCTACCCGGGCGCGCTGGCGCTGCTGCTCGTGACGCTGTGGTTCATCCGGCCGCTCCTCCGGTACCCCGGAGACCGCTAAGGCCCGCGCACGCTCAAGTCGCACCCTCCCGCGGCCGACCACTGGGCTATGTCTGCGGGGCGGCCGATCACGAGGCTGACAGCGCCGTTCGCCGCGCTGCAAACCTGGCTGCCCCAGGGGCAACTGCTCGCCGAGCCGGTCTGGCGGCACCGTCACCGCACGGTCGTGACCCTGATCTGGCTGCACGCGGTCGGGCTGACCGCGTTCGCGCTGATCCAGGGGCTCGGGATCGTGCACGCGCTGACCGAGGGCGGGATTCTCGCGGTCGCGGCGATCGCCGCGTCGAGCGAGGGCGTCAGCCCCCGGGTGCGGTCGCTGTGCGCCTCGTTCGGCCTGATCGCCTCCTCTGCGGTGCTCGTGCACCTCTGGAACGGCGCCATCGAGGCGCACTTCCACTTCTTCGTGATGATCGCCGTCCTGGCCCTCTACCAGGACTGGCTGCCGTTCGGGATGGCGCTGGTGATGGTGATCGTGCACCACGGCCTGGGGAGCGTCATCAGCACCGACCAGGTCTTCAACCACCCCGCCGCGATCGCGCACCCGTGGCGATGGTCGCTGATCCACGGCGGCTTCGTGCTCGCCGCGAGCGCCGCCCACGTCGTCGCGTGGCGCGCCAACGAGACGCAGCTCCTGCGCGACCCGCTCACCAGCCTGCCGAGCCGGCATGCTGTTCACGCACCGCCTGGAGGCCGCGCTCGCGCGCCTGAACCGCCAGCCCGGGGCCGTGGCGGTGCTGTTCCTCGACCTCGACCGCTTCAAGCTCGTCAACGACAGCCTCGGCCACGGGGCCGGCGACGAGCTGCTCACCGCGACCGCTCAGCGGCTGTGCTCGGCCGTTCGCCGCCACGAGCTGGTGGCCCGCTTCGGCGGCGACGAGTTCGCGATCCTGTGCGAGGACCTCGGCGACGAGGGCGACGCCGTCGCCGTCGCCGAGCGCATCCTGAAGGCGCTCGGGCGGCCGTTCACGCTCGGCCGCGGCCAGCAGGTGTTCTCGAACGCCAGCATCGGCATCGCGACCGCCTCCACGTTCGGCCGCAGCGCCGACGAGCTGATCCGCGACGCCGACGCCGCGATGTACCGCGCCAAGCAGACCGGCGGCGGGCGCGCCGCGCTGTTCGACGACGTGATGCTCCAGCGTTCCGCCGCTCGCCTTGACCTCGAGAACGACCTTCGCCGCGCGCTGGTCCAGGACGAGCTGGTCGTCCACTTCCAGCCGGAGCTGTCGCTCCCCGGCGGCGGGCTGGTCGGGATGGAGGCGCTGGTGCGCTGGGAGCACCCCGACCGGGGCCTGCTCGCGCCGGGCGAGTTCATCTCGCTCGCCGAGGAGACCGGCCTGATCGTCCCGATCGGCGCGTGGGTGCTCGAGGAGGCGTGCCAACACGCCCAGACCTGGCGGGAGACGGGCGTGATGGCCGACGGCGTGCTGATGCGCGTCAACGTCTCCGCGGTCCAGCTCTCCGACGGGCGACGAGCTGATCGCCGTGGTCGCCGGGGTGCTCGAGCGGACGGGGCTCGACCCCGCCGCGCTGTGCCTGGAGGTGACCGAGAGCGTGCTCGCCGACGACGCCGACGCCTCGATCGCCACCCTGCGCGAGCTCAGGGCGCTCGGGGTCCAGATCGCCGTCGACGACTTCGGCACCGGCTACTCGTCGCTGAGCTACCTGCGCCAGTTCCCGCTCGACTGCGTGAAGATCGACCGCTCCTTCGTGCGCGGGCTGCCCTCCAGCGGCGAGGACGCCGCGATCGTGGCCGCCGTGATCGAGCTCGGGCATTCGCTGGGGCTGTCCGTCACGGCCGAGGGCGTGGAGACCGACGAGCAGCTCGCCCACCTCAAGGCGGCCGGCTGCGACACCGCCCAGGGGTTCCTGTTCAGCCGCCCGCAGACCGCCAAGGCGATCGACGGGCTGCTCGCCGACGGGTTCGCGCCACACACGCTTACCGAAGCCTGAGAACCCGCGGTCTTCGCCCCCTGGGCGAAGCCGCAAGGGAACCTGGCCCCCAGGGCCAGCGTTCCCCCTGCCACAATGGGCCGCCGTGAAGCGCTTGCTCATCCTGGGCTCGACGGGCTCGATCGGCACGCAGGCGCTCGACGTCGTCGAGCGCGCGGCCGGAGAGTTCGAGATCGTCGGGCTATCGGCCGGAACGGCGCATGACGCGCTGGTCGCGCAGGCGCGCGCCCACGGCGTGCAGCGGATCGCGCTGTCCGATCCCGACTCCGCCGCCCGCGCCGCCGAGGCGTGGACCGAGGGCGAGGTGCTGGCCGGGCCCGAGGGCCTCGTGCGCCTTGTCGCCGAGTCCGACGCCGACATGGTCCTGAACGCCATCGTCGGCTCGGCCGGGCTCGGCCCCACCATCGTGGCCCTCACCGAGGGCATCGACGTGGCGCTGGCCAACAAGGAGTCGCTGGTGGTGGGCGGCGAGCTGGTGACCGCGCTCGCGGAGGCCACCGGCGCGCAGCTGATCCCCGTCGACTCCGAGCACGCCGCCCTGCACCAGCTGATCGCCGGCGAGCGGGCCGGCACCATCGACCGCCTGACCGTCACGGCCTCCGGAGGCCCGTTCCGCGGCCGCTCGCGCGCCGAGATGGAGGAGGTCACCGTCGAGCAGGCGCTCAAGCACCCGACGTGGGCGATGGGCGGCAAGATCACCATCGACTCCGCGACGCTGATGAACAAGGGGCTCGAGGTGATCGAGGCCCACCACCTGTTCGGCACGCCCTACTCCCGGATCGACGTCGTGGTGCACCCGCAGTCGATCGTCCACGCGCTCGTCTCGCTGTGCGACGGCTCGACGCTCGCCCACCTCGGCCACCCTGACATGCGGGTGCCGATCGCCTACGCGCTGCACCATCCCGAGCGCGTCGACGTCCCGGTGCCGACGCTCGACCTCGCGCAGGTCGGCTCGCTCACCTTCGAGCCGCCCGACATCGAGGCGTTCCCCTGCCTGCGCCTCTCGCGCGAGGCCGCCGAGGCGGGCGGGACCGCGCCGTGCGTGCTCAACGCCGCCAACGAGGTCGCCGTCCACGCCTTCCTCAACGGGCGGCTCCCGTTCATGGGCATCCCCGCGGTGATCGAGCAGACGCTGGACCGCGTCGGCGCGTCGCGCGTGCACGCGTTCGAGTCGCTGTACGTGGCCGACGGCGAGGCCCGCGGCGTGGCCGGCGAGCTGATCGGGGCCCTGGCCGCGTGAGCTTCGTCCTGGCGTTCCTGGGCTTCGCGGTCCTGATCATCCTGCACGAGGCGGGGCACTTCGCGGCCGCCAAGGCGGTCGGCATGCGCGTCGAGCGCTTCGCGCTGTTCTTCCCGCCGCTGATCGCGCGGAAGCAGTGGGGCGAGACCGAGTACGCGATCGGCGCCGTCCCGCTCGGCGGCTACGTGAAGATCACCGGGATGAACCCGGAGGAGGAGATCCCTCCGGAGCACGCCCACCGCGCCTACTTCCGCCAGCCGGTGTGGAAGCGCATCGTGGTCATCTCGGCCGGCCCGGCCGTGAACATCGTCCTCGCGTTCGTGATGTTGGCCGGGATCTACTGGGCCAACGGGACCACCGAGCCGCCGCCGCGCGTCGCCGACATCAAGGCCGGCTCGCCCGCCTCCGGGATCCTCGAGTCCGGCGACGTGCTGGTCTCCGTCGACGGCAAGCGCCCGCCGGCCGACGGCACGCTGCGCGAGCAGAACCAGCTGATCTCCGGGCAGATCGCCAAGCACCGCTGCGCCGACAACGGCCCGGGCTGCAAGGCGACGGAGCCGGTCACGCTCGTGGTCCGCCGCGACGGCGAGCTGAAGACGCTGACCGCCACCCCCGTGTACGACCCCGAGGTGAAGCGTCCGCTGCTGGGCTTCCAGTTCGGCGGCACCGAGTACCCGGCCGGGCCGCTGCGCGCCGCCGGGCTCGGCGTCGAGCAGATGTGGCTCGTCACGAGCGCCACGGTGGAGACGATCGCCGGCATCTTCGAGGCGGAGAAGCGCAAGCAGATCTCCGGCGTGGTCGGGTCCTACGAGGCAACGCGGCAGTCGATCTCGGTCAGCGTGACGCAGGCGCTGTTCCTGCTGGCGATCATCTCGCTCTCGCTGGGCGTCATCAACCTGTTCCCGTTCCTGCCGTTGGACGGCGGGCACATCTTCTGGGCGATCGCCGAGAAGGTCCGCGGCGGCAAGCCGATCCCGCTCGCGACCATGGAGAAGGCGGGCTTCGTGGGCTTCGCGCTCGTGATCGCCCTGGCGGTGATCGGGCTCACGAACGACATCGGACGCTTGACGGGCGAAGGCTTCAACGTCCGTTAACCGCATCGAGGTAGGGTCGCGCTCATGACCGCCCCATCTGCCGCCGGGTCGCGCGCCGTCGGCGCCGCCACCATCGCCGAAGCCTTCCGGATCACCGCGGAGGACCACCCCGACCGGGTCGCCGTGCGCACCAAGGACGACGAGGTCTCGCTCACGTGGTCCGAGCTGCGCGACCGCGTCGACGCGCTCGCCCGCGGGCTGCACGAGCTGGGCGTCCGCAAGGGCGACAACGTCGCGCTGATGCTGGCCAACCGGCCGGAGTTCCACCTCGCCGACCTCGCGGTCATGACGCTGGGGGCGACGCCGTTCTCGATCTACGCGACCTCCTCGCCCGAGCAGATCGCCTACGTGGTCGGGGACTCCGAGGCCAAGGTGGCGATCGTGGAGGAGCTGTTCGCCGCCACGTTCGACGCCGCGCGCGCCGAGCTGCCCGCGCTGGACACGGTCATCGTGCTCGAGGGCGCCCAGGGCCCGGGCACGATCGCGTGGGCCGACGTGGAGGCCACCGAGTCGGACTTCGACGTCGAGGCCGCGTGGCGCGCCGTCGAGCCCGAGGACCTGATCACGCTGATCTACACGTCGGGCACCACCGGCCCGCCGAAGGGCGTCCAGCTCGTGCACCGCAACCTGATGGCCGCCACCCGCGGCGTCGAGCAGCTGATCCGCTTCCCTGACGGCTCGAAGGTCATCTCCTGGCTGCCGGCCGCTCACATCGCTGAGCGGATGGCCCACCACTACCTGCCGATCGTCTACGCGATGACGATCACCTGCTGCCCGAACCCGCGCGAGGTCGTGGCCTACCTGCCCGCCGTCAAGCCGACGTGGTTCTTCGCCGTGCCGCGGATCTGGGAGAAGCTCAAGGCCGGGATGGAGGCCTACCTGGCCACCGGCGAGGGCGCCGAGCAGAAGCGCGCGTGGCTGGACGCCGCCATGCGCAAGGTCGAGCTCGAGCAGGCCGGCGAGGACGTGCCCGAGGACCTCGCGGCGACCGTCGCGGAGGGCGAGGCGCACCTGTTCGGCGGGATCCGGGCGATGCTCGGCCTCGACGAGATCGCGGCCGTCAACGTGGGTGCGGCGCCGACGCCCCGCGAGGTGCTCGTGTTCTTCCACGCCATCGGCGTCCCGCTCGCCGAGCTGTGGGGCATGTCGGAGACCTGCGGCGCCGGCGCCTGCAACCCGCCCGAGAAGATCAAGCTCGGCTCCGTCGGCCCGCCCACGCCGGGCGTCGAGGTGCGGCTCGCCGACGAGCGAAGCGGTGATGAGGGCTCTGCCCGAGGCAGGGGGGAGCTGCTCGTGCGCTCCGACGTCGTCATGACGGGCTACCGCAACCTGCCCGATCGCACGTCGGAGTCGCTCGACGCCGACGGCTGGCTGCACACCGGCGACATCGCCACGATCGACGATGACGGCTACATCACGATCGTGGACCGCAAGAAGGAGATCATCATCAACGCGGCCGGCAAGAACATGTCGCCGGCCAACATCGAGTCCGAGCTCAAGGGCGCCAGCCCGCTGATCGGGCAGGCGTGCGTGATCGGCGACGGGCGCTCCTACAACACGGCCCTGATCGTGCTCGACGCCGACTTCGCCCCGGCCTTCGCGGCCCAGCACGGGATGGCGGTCAAGGAGCTCGACGAGCTGGCGGGCGAGGAGGCGATCATCGCCGCCGTCCAGCAGGGCGTCGACAAGGCCAACGGCCACCTCGCGCGCGTCGAGCAGGTCAAGAAGTTCACGATCATCCGCGGCGACTGGGCGCCCGGCGCCGACGAGCTGACGCCGACGATGAAGCTCAAGCGGCGCCCGATCGCCGAGAAGTACGCCGGCGAGATCGAGTCGATGTACGCGAAGTAGCCGCCAGCGACTCGACCTCGGCCCGGCCGCGCGGGACCCGGAAGCGGGCCAGCGTGGCCGGCGGCGAGGTCGGCTGCTGGGTGGTGCCGACGCCCTTGTAGGTGACCAGCAGCTCGTCGGGGCGCGCCTCCAGGACGGCGTAGCCCTTCGTGCTCTGGTTTGCGTAGGCGAAGTGGGGGTTGTTGGCGCGCAGCACCGCGTCGGCGGGGATCGTGCCGATCTCGCGCCCGCCCTCGCCGGTCGTCGTGTCGGCGACGCCCTTGGAGGTGATCGAGCCGCCCACGAACTCGGTCGCCACCGCCGCCGGCTGCCCGACGCCCTCGCGGCCGCTGGGCGTGACGCGCCCGGCGAAGAAGGTGTGGATGTCGCCGGTGACGAACGTGAGGTCCTTGACGCCACGGTCGCGCACGCGCTCGAGCACCTCGCGCCGCTCGGCGGCGTAGCCGTCCCACTGGTCGGGGTTGATGGCGCTGCCGGCCGGGAGGTCGAGGGACATGATCATCGCCTGGTTGCCGACGATCTTCCACGTCGCCTTGGAGGCGGCCAGCGAGGACACCAGCCACTCCTTCTGGGCGCCGCCGAGCATCGTGCGGCCCGGCGCCGAGCCGTCGGCGCACGGGATGAACAGCTGGTCGCCGCACGGCTGGTCGTCGCGGTAGGAGCGCTGGTCGAGCAGGAACACCTCGGCGTTGGCGCCGAACCGCTGGGCGCCGTAGATCCGGTCCCGGTCGCCGCTGACGCGTAAGCGCGGGTGGTGCTCGAAGAAGGCCTGGAAGCCGGCCGCGCGGCGCTCGAGGAACGACGCGCGCGGGTTGTCGGTGGCGCTGCCGGGCTGGTCGCGCGCCCAGTTGTCCTCGACCTCGTGGTCGTCCCAGATCGCGAGCATCGGGTGCGCGGCGCGGACCGCCCGCAGGTCGGCGTCGGAGTGGTACAGCGCGTACTTGTCGCGGTACTCCGGGAGCGTCTGCACCTCGGCGTCGCCGTTGGCGCCGGTCGAGTCCTTGCGGACCGCCGCGTCGTCGTAGTGCTTCTCGTAGATGTAGTCGCCGAGGCAGATCACGAAGTCGAGGTCTTGCTCCTTCGCCAGCGCGGCGTGCGGCGTGTAGTAGCCGGACTCGTAGTCCTGGCAGGAGAAGAAGGCGATCCGGACGGGCTCGCGCGAGTCGGCGGGCCGCGCGGTGGCGAAGCGGCCGACCGGGCCGTCGACGGTGCAGGAGACGAAGCGGTAGTAGTAGCGCTCGCCCGGCTTGAGGACCTCGTGCTCGGCACGGTGGTGGACCGCGTAGCCGTTGCCGCCCGCCGCGGTGGCGGACTTGCGGTAGACGACGCGGCGGAAGTCGGCGTCGGGAGAGATCTCCACCTGCAGCCGCGCATCGCGTGTGAGGCCCTCGACCTTGCTCCACAGCGTGATCCCGTTGGTGGTCGGCTGGCCGGAGGCCACCCCCTGGGGGAACGCGACGTCGCGCGCCAGAGGGAGTTGGAGGCGGCGGCTGAAGGCCGCCTTCGGGAGCAGCAGGGTGCCGGCTCCGGCGGCGGCGGTCGCGAGGAAGGCGCGGCGGTTCACAGGCTGGTTGCGCATCGGTACAGCAGTTTGCCGGATACTGGACCGAACATGGTGCGGTTCCTGTTACTTCTGCTCGCCCTTGCCCTCGGGGCGGCGCTCGCGCCGTCCGCGGGTGCGCAGGACGTGTGCGCCGCCCAGGACCCGGTCGACCCGCGCGAGCGCTGCGACTCGGGCGGCGGTGCGGGGGCGTGTGTGGCGACCTCGGGCTTCAAGTCGGTCTCAGCACGGGCGCGCGGCCGCGGGCTGCGGCTCGGCTTCACGCGGCGGCGGGCGCGACGGGTCACCGTCGACGTGTTCCAGCACTCGGCCGGGCGGCGCGTGCTCGGCAACCGGCGGGTCGCGCACTTCACGGGGCGCCGGGCGGGGGTCGTGTGGGGCGGGCGGCGCGGGAGCGCCGGGCTGTACTCGGCGCGGTTCACGATGAAGCTGCCCGGCGGGCTGCGCGACGTGCGCCGCGTGGCGCTGCGGCGCGCCGGTGGGCGGTTCACGAGGCGGCCGTCCTTCTACCGGCGCGCCTCGTGCGGAGCCGTCACCTCCTTCAAGCTCGAGCGGCCGGCCTTCGCCCGGCGCGGCTTGGGGATCGCGTTCCGGCTCGGTGGTCCGGCACGGGTCACGGTGACGGTGCGCCGGGGCGGGAAGACGGTCCGGCGCTTCAAGGCGCGCTCTGGCGTGGCGGGCCGGACCTATCGGCTGCGGCTGCGCTCGGCGCGGCGCGGCGACCACGTGGTGCGGCTGAGCGCGCGCCTTGCCTCGGGCCGCGTCGTGCGAGCGAGGCTCACCTCGAGGCGCCTGTGAGGGTCCTGCTCGCGCTGCTGGCGCTGGCGGTCCTCGCCCCGGCGGCGGCCGCGCAGGTGCCGGCCGACGCCGGCGGGCCGCTCGTCTACGTGTTCGTGCTCGACGGCCTGGACGGCGACAAGGTCGACGAGGGCAAGGCGCCGTTCCTGAGCTCGCTGCTGGCGGGCGAGGGCGCGCATGCCACGTACTACCGCGAGTCGCGCTCGGTGATGGTGGCCGAGACCAACCCGAACCACACCGCGATGGCCACCGGCGCGTTCGGCGACCGTTCGGGGATCCCCGGCAACGCGTTCGCCGTCTACGACGCGGCGGCCCAGGGCGCCTGCCCGACCGACGGCGCGACGGCGGGCGCCCCGGCCGAGACCGACGGCCAGGCCGCGGACTGCGTGCTGGCCGAGAAC
Organism: uncultured Solirubrobacteraceae bacterium; assembly: GCA_963764385.1. Lineage (GTDB taxonomy): Bacteria > Actinomycetota > Thermoleophilia > Solirubrobacterales > Solirubrobacteraceae > DATFQI01. The sequence goes on from CAVXSJ010000001.1 coordinate 41,030, forward strand.
TTCTTCACCGCCGCGCGGCGCCAGGCGGGCGCTGAGGCGATCACCACGGCGGGGATCTTCGGCAAGCCCAAGCTCGCGCGGCTGTTCTCCACCCGCCGGGCGGTGGCCGCTCCCGCGTTCGACGCGGACTACCTGTGGACGCCGTGCGAGGCGCCGGGCGACGACACGCCGTACTGCAAGACCGTCCCGCTGAACCCGGCGACGATGTACGCGGCGTCGGACGGGATCGTGATGGACGAGGTGCTGCGCAGCGTGCGCGAGGGCGTGGACGCCGACGGCGCCCGCAAGCGGCCGAACCTGACGTTCGTGAACCTCCCGCAGATCGATTCGGCGGGCCACGCCACCGGCACCGGGGCCGCCTACGACGCGGCGATCGGGCTCGCCGACGACGAGCTGCGGCGGTTCGCCGACCAGCAGCGCTCGCTCGGGCTGTGGGAGCGCACGGTGATGCTCGTCGTCTCCGACCACTCGATGGACACGACGGGGGACAAGGCCTCGCTCGACCTGCGCTTCCGCGCGGCGGGCATCGCCTCCGGCGACTACCTGATCGTGCAGAACGGGTCCGTCGACATGGTCTACCTGACCGACCGCGGGCGGGCCGATCGCGACGCGCTGCTCGCGAAGCTGCGCGCGGCGGCGCTCCCCGTGGCGGACGAGGCGCTCTATCGCGTGGGCAACCCCGCCGACGGTGGCGCGGCGCACACACTGGACGCGGTGCATCCGGGGTGGCGGATCGCGGGGGAGCGCTCCGGCGACCTGTTCGTGACACGGGGGGCGGGCGCCGCGTGGTCGGATCCGGCCAACCCGCTGACGGGCAACCACGGCGGGCCGCTGACGAGCGACAACACGTTCGCGGTGATCTCCGGCGGCGAGCAGGTGCGCCAGCAGTCGCTCTCCGGCGTCGTAGGCGCGCGGTTCGACGACACGCTGGCCAACCCGGGGCAGGCGCAGAACGTCGACGTCGCGCCGACCGTGCTCGCGCTGCTGGGACGCGGGGCGCCGGCCGACAGCGAGGGACGGGTGCTCGGCGAGGCGTTCGCGCCGGGGGTGCTCCCGACGGCGCGGGGGCGGGGGCGGTTCGTCGGCGTGCGTCGCGACGCCGGCTTTGCGATCGCTGCGGGTGCGCGCGGTACGGCGCGGGCTGCGGATCGGCTTCCGTCGCACGGGGTCCGCACGGGTGTCCGTCGACGTCGTGCGGGCCTCCCGTGGCCGGCGGGTCGTCTCGCGCGTGGTGGCGCGCTTCCCGCGTCGTGCGCGGGGGTTCGTGTGGCGCGGGCGGGGAGCGGGGCGCGGCGAGTACGTGGTGCGCCTGCGCACGCGCGATGCCTCGGGCGCGCGGGTGACGCGGCGGGTGGCGGTCCACCGCGGTGCGCGCCGGTTCTCGCGCCGCCCGGCGATCGAGCGCTCGACCCGATGCGGCGTCCTGCGCTCGCTGCGGCTGTCGCGGCCGGTGTTCGGCTCGCGGCGGGCGGCCCGGGTGTCGTTCTCGCTGCGCCGGCCGGCTGTGGGCTCGGCGACTGTGTTGCGGCGCGGCGGCGTCGTGCGCCGCTTCCCCGCGCGTTCGCGGCGGGCGGGGAAGGTCCACCGGCTGCGGATCGCAGGCGGCTCGCTGAGGCGGGGCCACTACCGGATTCGGTTGCGTTTGCGTGCTGACGGGCGGACCGCGACGTACGCGGTCACCGCGCGCCGCCTCTGACGCAGTCGCCGCGTTCCCGCCCGCGGCCTGTGAACTCGGCCGCCGCGATGACCGTTGGGGCGGCCAGGCGGGCAGACTTGCGCGGCGCTCTCGACGCCCGCCGGCGCGCGAGGTACCGTCGCCCCATGGATCGCCTCCAGCGCGAGCGCGGCGAGCACGCCGCCGATCTCCACGGTGAAGAGGAAATCGCGCCGGTTCCGGCGCAGGCCGGCTCGCTCGCGTGGGCCTCGGCCGTCGGCAACCAGGCAGTGCAGCGCCTCGCCCGCGAGGCGATGCCCGAGACCGAGATGGAGGCAGAGGAGGACGCGGCGCCGCCGGAGGTCGAGGCGATGACCGCGGCCGGGATCGGCCCTGCCGAGGCTGCCGGCCTCGCGGCCGTGGACGACCTCGCGGAGGACGACCTCCCCGGCTAGCCGCATGGCAGCGGCCCGGGAACGCGAACAGGAGGAGCAGGCCGAGGCCGCCGCTCCCGAGGCGGCCGCCCAAGCGCCCGTCTCGGTGCCGGTCGGCCCGATGAGCCCTGCCGGGGTGATGGCGCTCCAGCGCCTCGTCGGCAACTCCGCCGTCACGGGCATGCTCGACGAGCGCCGTGAGCCAGGTGCCGCCGAGTCGGCGCACGGCGCCGCGGAGTCGCAGGCGGCAAACGGCGCCGCTGCGCCAGGGCAGGCCGCGGAGGCCCGTGCGGGGGTCGGCCAGGCCGCGCAGGGTGGCGCCTACGGCGCCGGGGTCGGCCAGGCTGCCGAGGCCGATGCCGGCGGTGGGGCCGGCCAGGGCGCGCAGGGCGGCGCCGCGGCCGGGGGCGCCGCGCAGCGGCCGGGCGCGGGCGGCGTGTTGGAGGCCTTTGAGGCGATCGTGCGCGGGACCGCCGGCGCGACGCCCGCCGAGGGGTCGTCGATGCAGGACTTCCTCAGGAGGCTGGCGGGTGGCGCCGCGGGCGGGGCTGGTGCGGGCGCCGAGGGCGCGGCGGCGGGCGGCGCCGCGGGTGCGGGTGCGGCTGGTGCGACCGCGGAGGGCGCGGTGGCGGGCGGCGCTGCGGGCGCGGGTGGTGCGACCGCGGAGGGCGCGGTGGCGGGCGGCGCTGCGGGTGCGGGCGCGGCGTGGTGCGACCGCGGAGGGCGCGGTGGCGGGCGGCGCTGCGGGCGCGGCTGGAGCGGCCGCCGAGGGCGCGGCGGCTGCGGCCGCGGGCGGTGCGGCCGGTGCCGCGGCGGCGGGCGGGGCGGCCGGTGCCGCGGCGGCGGGCGGTGGTGTCGGCGCGGTCGCCGCGAGCGCCAAGGCCGGGGCCGGTGCGGCCGCCCAGGAGGGTGCGGCGGCCGGAGCGGCGCCGGCAGGCGGCGCGGGCGCGGCGGCGGCCGGGGGAGCCCAGCAGGCCGCGGGAGGCGGCGGAGGGGCCGCCGCCGGTGGCTCCGCCGCGGCGGCGGAAGCCGCTCCCGCGCGCGCCCCCGAGGAGGACCCGAACTTCCAGGCCATGAAGGGCAAGGCCGGAGCGGCCGGCGCCAAGGCCAAGGCCCACCAGCCGGCCGCCGCGGGCGCCTCCGCCGCTCAGGCCGCCGCCCAGCCGCCCGGCAACGACATCGCCGGCCAGGCGGCGGGCCACCAGGTCGAGGAGATGGGCAAGCAGCAGCCCGGCACCTTCGACCGCAAGGCCTTCATCGCCGCGGTCAAGAAGGCGATCGACGCGGCGGCGCCCAAGAACCTCGAGGAGGCCGACGACTTCAAGGACTCCGGCAAGGCCGGCAAGGTCAAGGACGAGGTCGGCGGCCTCGTCAAGGGCGGCAAGAAGGACTCCGAGAAGGACATCAAGCAGGCCACCGACGCGCCACCCGACGCCTCCAAGGCCACGCCCAAGCAGGTCGTCCCGCTCTCACCCGACGAGCCAGGCGCCGCCACCCCCTCCGTGGGCGCCGCCTCCTCGATGCCGGGTCCGAGGCCCGCGGAGGAGACCGACCTGTCCGCCGGTCCCGCCGAGGTCGACCAGCAGATGGTCGACGCCGAGGTCACCGACGAGCAGCTCCAGAAGTCCAACGAGCCCGAGTTCACGGGCGCCCTCGACGCCCGCCAGGAGGCCAAGGAGCACGCCACCACGGCGCCGATGGAGTACCGCGCCCAGGAGAGCGAGATCCTCGAGAAGGGCCGCGAGGAGGCGACCGCCGCCGAGGGCATGCACCTCAAGGGCATGCAGGGCGCCAAGCTCGAGACGATCGCCAAGGTCGCCGGCGAGAAGGGGGAGACCAAGAGCCAGGACGAGTCCAAGCGCGCGAAGGTCGCCGCCGACATCCAGGCGATCTACGACAAGACCAAGACCGACGTCACGGGGATCCTCACCGCGCTCGACGGCAAGGTCGACGCGACCTTCACCCGCGGCGAGGCCAGCGCGCGCCAGCAGTTCGAGGACTACGTCGGCACGAAGATGGCCGCCTACAAGGAGGACCGCTACAGCGGTTGGTTCGGCGGCGCCCGGTGGCTCAAGGACAAGCTCTTCGGAATGCCCGACGCGGTCAACGCCTTCTACTCAGACGGCCGCGACGCGTACATGACGACGATGGACGGCGTGATCGGCGAAGTCGCCGACCTCGTCGGCAACGAGCTCAACGCGGCGCGCCTGAAGATCGCCGCGGGCCGCGCCGAGGTCCACGACTACGTGACGCAGCTCCCCCAGGACCTGCAGAAGGTGGGCAAGGACGCGGAGGGCAAGCTCGACCAGCAGTGGGACGACCTCTCCAGCGACGTCGACAACAAGCAGGACGCGATGGTCGACACGATCGCGCAGAAGTACGTCGCCTCGCGCGACGCGCTCAACGACCGCATCGAGGAGCTGAAGGCGGCCAACAAGGGCCTGGTCGCGAAGGCGCTGGACGCCGTCGTCGGCGTCATCAAGACGATCCTCAAGCTCAAGGACATGCTGCTCAACGTCCTGGCCAAGGCCGCGGACGTGATCGGCGACATCATCACGGACCCGATCGGCTTCCTGGGCAACCTGATCGGCGGCATCAAGGACGGCCTCAGCCGGTTCGTCGACAACATCGGGACCCACTTGCAGAACGGCCTGATGGGCTGGCTGTTCGGCGCGCTCGGCGACGCCGGCATCAAGATGCCCAAGACCTTCGACCTGGCCGGGATCTTCGAGCTCGTGATGGACGTGCTCGGCTTCAGCTACCGGAGCATCCGCGGGCGGGTCGCGAAGATCGTCGGCGAGCCCGTCGTCGAGAAGATGGAGTCGACCGTCGACGTCTTCAAGAAGCTCGCCACCGAGGGCGTCGCGGGGCTGTGGGAGTGGATCAAGGACAAGATCGGCGACTTCCAGGACCTCGTCCTCGGAGGGATCAAGGACTTCATCATCGAGCGCGTGATCAAGGGCGGGATCACGTGGCTGCTCTCGCTCCTGAACCCCGCCGCGGCGTTCATCAAGGCGTGCCAGGCGATCTACAACATCGTCATGTTCATCGTCGAGCGCGGCTCGCAGATCATGGAGTTCGTCAACTCCGTGCTGGACTCGATCGGCGCCATCGCGCGAGGCCAGCTCAGCGTCGCCGCCGAGAAGGTCGAGAGCGCCCTCGCCAAGGCCCTCCCGCTCGCGATCTCCTTCCTCGCCAGCCTGCTCAACCTCGGCGGCATCACCGACAAGATCCGCGAGGGCATCGACAAGGTCCGCAAGCCGATCGAGAAGGCGGTCGACTTCGTCGTCCTCGGCGCCGTCAAGGGCTTCAAGAAGCTGTTCGGCGGCGCGGTCGGGTGGGTCAAGGACAAGGCCGCGAAGGGCAAGCAGTGGGCGACCGACAAGGCGACCGCCGCCAAGGAGTGGGGCGCCGGCAAGGTCAAGGGGATCAAGGACCGCTTCACCGGCGGGGGAGACGAGCCGGCGACCGAGGCCGAGCAGGCACCGGACGGGGACGAGCGCACTCCGGACCAGAAGAAGGCCGACGTCGACGCCGCCGTCGCCGAGGCGGACGGGCTCGAGGAGGCGCCGGAGGCGAGCACGGATTCCGTGCGCGACCGGCTGCCCGAGATTCAGGAGCGCTATCGCCTGCGCAGCCTCGTCCTGGTCGAGGACAGCGACACCGAGTTCCACGTCGAGGGCAAGGTCAACCCAGAGAAGAAGGGCAAGCAGTGGCGGCGGCCGGCCGACCTGCCCGCATGGGGGAAACTGACCGTCAGGGAGGACTGGCAGCACATCTATGACGGCCACTGGGAGGGCACTCCGGTCCAGACGCGGGGCAACAACGACGTCTTCTGGGGACTGACCAAGGAGCAAATCAAGCGGGTCGTTCGCGGCGCCTATGACAACATCGCCTCGAAGCTGCAGACGCAGGGTCCTCGCATCAGGGTTCGCGGGGAGTACGACGGCTGGACCGTTGAGTTCTGGATCAACAAGGAAGACAAGGTGCTCGAGTCGGCCTATCCGATCGGCACGGGCGGCGGCGAGCGGGGTGAGCCGTGAGCTTCACGATCGTGGTCGGCCCAGGTGCGGCGGCGACGCGCGACTGTCATCTCGAGGTGGACGGCACGGCGTTCCCAGCGGACCCATGGCGAGACCGGCCGCTCGTGATCGTCGGTTGGTGGACGGAGAACCATGTCGAGATGCGCCGGACCGGCAATCGGGTGCGCAACTCGTTCATGGAAGGGCCCTACGAGTTCACGGTCACGCCGGAGGGAGCGACGCTCACGCTCGAGTTGATCGCGCGGCGGCGCGACGCCGACGAGACCCTCGGCCGGCACACGGTCGCCGTCCAGGACTACGAGTCGGCGCTCCTCGGGGCCGCGCAGTCGGTCCTGGACACCGCCTCGGCGGTGGCCGGCGACCACGACCTCGACACGCTGCGGGCGAACGTAAGCACGCTGAGAACGCCCTGACCGGCTTCTAGACTGGATCCATGGCCTCCAAGCACCACGTGATGGTCGGCGGCGTCCAGGTCGGCGGCGGCGCGCCCGTCGCCGTCCAGACGATGACGAAGACCGAGACGGCGAACCTCTCCGCCACGATGGACCAGATCCGGACCGTGGCGGAGGCCGGGGCCGACATCGTGCGCGTGGCGGTGCCGCGCGAGAAGGACGTGGAGGCGCTCAAGACGATCGTGGTCGAGTCGCCGATCCCGATCATCGCCGACATCCACTTCAACCACACGCTGGCGCTGAAGTCGATCGACGCCGGGGCGCACTGCATCCGCCTCAACCCGGGCAACATCGGCGGCCCGGAGAAGGTCGCGGAGGTGGCCGACAAGGCCCGCACGGCCGGCACCCCGATGCGCATCGGGGTCAACTCGGGCAGCCTCCCCAAGCACCTGCACGCGCTGGAGCGCGAGAACCCCGTGGAGGCGCTGGTGACCGCCGGCGTGGAGTTCGTCGAGCTGATGGAGCGCCTGGACTTCACCGACTTCAAGGTGTCGATCAAGTCGACCAACGTGCCGAACACGATCGCCGCGAACCGCCTGCTCAGCGAGAGGATCGACTACCCGCTGCACCTCGGGATCACCGAGGCGGGCACGAAGTGGTCGGGCTCGCTGAAGTCCGCCGTCGGCCTCGGCACGCTGCTCGCCGACGGGATCGGCGACACGATCCGGATCTCGCTCTCCACCTTCCACGCGGAGGAGGAGGTCAAGGTCGCCTGGGAGATCCTCAAGGCGCTGAAGCTGCGCGAGAAGGGTCCGGTCCTGATCGCCTGCCCGACGTGCGGGCGGCTGCAGTTCGACATGGACACCGTGGTGGCCGACATCGAGGACCGCCTGCGCGCCTACGAGGACCCGGTCGAGGTCGCCGTGCTGGGCTGCGCGGTCAACGGCATCGGCGAGGCCTCGCACGCCGACTTCGGCATCACCGGCGCCAAGAACGAGGGCCTGATCTTCTCCCGCGGCAAGGCGCTCAAGAAGGTCCCGCAGGAGCAGCTCGTCGATGCGCTGTTCCTCGAGATCGACAAGTACGCCAAGACCAAGCGGATCGACGTGGACGCCGCCGAGCAGCAGGCCGGCGCCGCGTGGCTGGAGCGCATCGAGGAGGAGAACGCCGGCGAGCTGACGCCCGAGCGCCTCGCGAAGCTCGAGGCCGAGTCCGCCCGCGCCGGCGCCGACGCGATGGACGAGGTGCTCAAGCCGCGCCTCGACGAGGCCGACTCGCCCACCGACGGGCGTCGCTTCACCCGCGCCTGAGCGCGTCGCCGAGCGCCGCGGCCGCTGCGCGCAGCCCCGGCTCGCCGATGCGCGCGTAGCCGAGGATCAACGCGGGCTCCTGCTCGCTCGCCATCACGTGCTCGGCCATCGTGGCGAGTCCCACGCCGGCGTCGACCGCGGCCGCATACGCCGCGCGCTCGTCGTCTTCCAGGCCCAGCACGAGGTGCAGGCCCGCCGCCACGCCTCCGATCCGCGGCGCGGGCACGTGCTCGTGCAGCGCGGCCACGAGCGTGTCGCGCCGCCGCCGGTACTCGGCGCGGGTGCGGCGCAGGTGGCGGTCGTACTCGCCGCGCTCGACGAACCGCGCGAGCGCGAGCTGGTCGAACGCCGCGGTCCCGAGGTCGCTGCGCCGGCGCGCCTCGGCGACCGGCTCGCGGAGGCGCGGGGGCAGCACCGCCCAGCCCAGCCGCAGCGCGGGGCTGAGCGTCTTGGACACCGAGCCGCAGTAGACGACGCGATCGGGATCGAGGCCCTGGAGCGCTCCGACGGGGTGGCGGTCGTAGCGGTACTCGGCGTCGTAGTCGTCCTCGAGGATCGTCGCGTCGTGGCGCCGCGCCCAGTCGACGAGGGCGGCGCGACGGTCCGGGTGCAGCACCGCGCCGGTCGGGAATTGATGCGCGGGCGTGACCAGGACGGCGTCCGCCGCGGGCATGCCGTCGACCACCAGCCCGTCTCCGTCCACCGGCGCCGCCACCGGCTCCAGGCCCGCGTCGCGCAGCACGGCGCGCGTGCCCGCGTGGGAGGGGTCCTCGACCGCGACGGTCCGGCCGCCCGCGGCGTGGAGTGCGCGCCCGGCCAGCGCGAGCGCGTGGCCGACGCCGGCGCACACGACGACGCCGCCCGGGCCGGTGCGCACGCCGCGGACGCGCGCGAGGTACGCGGCGAGGGTGGCGCGCAGGGCGGGGACGCCGAGCACGTCGGGGTACTCCAGCGCGGCCGGGTCGGCGTCGCGCAGCACCGCGCGGAGCGCCGCCGCCCAGCCCGTGCGCGGGAACAGCAGCGGGTCGGGCCCGCCCGGGCGCAGGTCGTGGCGCGGCCGCAACGGAGCGGAGCCGTCGGTACCGGCCGGCGGATCGGCCGGCACCCGCGCGACGCGGTGGGCGGCGCCGGGACGCACGTCGAGCCAGCCCTCGGCGCGCAGCTGCGCGTAGGCCTCCACCACGACGCCGCGCGACACGCCGAGGTCGGCGGCCAGCCCTCGCGTCGACGGCAGGAGGTGCCCCGCCTCCAGGCGCCCCGAGCGGATCGCCTCCCGCAGGCCTGCCTCCAGGCGGCCGTGCAGCGATCCGTCGCCGAGGAGGAGCGGGCGCGCCGAACTGGACCTTTCATCTGCCATCAGACTGGACCTTACGCCCGGACCGGTTCGACGAGTACGGTCCGCGGCATGAAGAGCCGGACGCTCACGGGATCGGGGCTGGCGGTGCTGGCCTTCATGGCGATCGGCTCGTCCGTCGCCGCCGCCGAGGAGCTCACGCACTACCCGATCGCGGGCGGCCAGGCGGCGCGCTATGCCGTCGCCGCCGTGCTCCTGCTCGTGATCGTCCGCGGCCGGCTGCGCCGCCCCTCTATGCGCGAGCTGGGCCAGCTCGTCGCGCTCTCGGCCACCGGGCTCGTGCTGTTCAACGTGCTGCTGCTGGAGGCCGTCCGCCGCGCGGACGCGGGCAGCGTGGGCGTGATCGTCGGCGCCGTGCCGGTCGTGCTGGTGATCGTCGTGCCGCTGCTCGGCCGCGAGCGCATCCGGCCGGCGCTGCTGGCCGCTGCCGTCGCGGTCGCCCTCGGCGCCGCGCTCGTGCAGGCCGCGGGCGGGCGGATGCCCGCCGACGCGCTGCTGCTCTCGCTCGGCGTGCTCGCCTGCGAGGCCTGCTTCGGGCTGCTCGCGCGGCCGCTGATCCCCGCCTTCGGGCCCGCGGGCGTGTCCGCGTGGATCGTGCTGCTGGCGGTGCCCATGCTCGTTGTCATCGGGCTCGCCGCCGACGGCTCCGAGGCGCTGGCGGTCCCGACCGCCCGCGAGGCGCTCGCACTCGCCTACATGGCGGCCGTGGTCACAGCCGGCGGCTTCGTCGCCTGGTACGGCGCGATCGCCCGCCTCGGCGTGGAGCGCGCGGGGCTGTTCTCCGGCGTGCTGCCCGTGACCGCGCTGTTCACCGGGGCGCTGCTGGGGCACGCCGAGGTCACGCCCCAGCGGATCGCGGGCATCGCCGTGGTGGCCGCCGGGATCACCGCGGGGCTGCTGGCGGCCCAGCGTCCGGTGCGCCCCCGGCGCGGCGAGGCGCGCGCCAGCGAGGTGCCCGTCCACGTATAGGGTCCGCGGCCATGACGGCCAGGGAGATGCTCGAGGCCTACGCCGCAGGCACGTTGTCGCCGGTCGAGGTCGTCGCCGACCTCGCGGCGCGGATCGAGGCGGACGAGCACGGGGTGTTCTGGGCGCTGTGCCTGGACCGCGCCGCCGAGGAGGCGCGCGCCGCCGAGGCCGCCTGGCGCGGCGACACCGCACGCCCCCTGGAGGGCGTCCCGCTCGCGGTCAAGGACCTGTTCGATACGGAGGGCGTGGAGACGACCTACGGCTCCGCCATGTACCGCGGGCACGTCCCCACCCGCGACGCCGAGGCCGTGCGGCGCTGCCGGGCCGCGGGAGCGATCGTGCTCGGCAAGACCGCCACCCACGAGTTCGCGTGGGGCTACAGCTCGATCAACGACGCGATGGGCACCGTGCGCAACCCGCACGATCCGCAGCGGGTGGCAGGCGGCTCCAGCGGCGGGTCGGCGGCCGCGCTGGCGGCCGGGCTGGCGCCGCTCGCGCTGGGCACCGACACCGGGGGCTCGATCCGGGTTCCGAGCTCCTTCTGCCGCGTGTACGGCCTCAAGCCCACCTTCGGCCGCGTGAGCCTCGACGGCGTGTGGCCGCTGGCGCCCACGCTCGACCACGCCGGGCCGATGGCCACCACGGTCGAGGACCTCGCGCTGCTCTACGCCGTGCTGGCCCGCCCGCTCGAGCCGTCCGAGCCGCGCCGCGTCGGCATCTGCCCCGACCTCCACCTCGTCCCGTTCGAGCCGCAGATCGAGGCCGCGCTCGCGGCGGCGACCGAGGGCGCCGTCGAGGTGGCGCTGCCCGAGGCCGCGCTGATCGCCAGCACGTTCCGCGTCGTGCAGTTCGCCGAGGGACACGCGAGCCACCGCCGCGCCGGGCTGTTCCCCGACCGCGCCGAGGAGTACGGCGACGACGTCCGCGGCCGGCTCGAGATGGGCGCCGAGGTGACACTCGAGCAGTTCCTCGACGCCTCCATCGCCCGCGAGGCCGTCCGCGCCGGCTTCACCCGCCTCTTCGACGAGGTCGACGTCGTGATCACCCCGGCGGTGTCCGGCGGGCCGCCGCTGATCGAGGAGGAGCGCGCCACGCAGGGGCTGCGCACCTCGGTGGGCCCGTGCACGACGCCGCAGGACTTCGCCGGGCTCCCGGCCTGCTCGCTCCCGAACGGGCTGCAGGTGACGGGCCGGCCCGGCGGCGAGGCGCAGGTCCTCGCCGCCGCCGCGGCGCTGGCCTAGGACGGGCTCCTTGACCGGCCGGCACGCGCACGGCGCGGGAGCCGCCGGTGGCGTACGGATACGACGCGTCCGCCCGCCCGACGGCGCGGATCGGGAACGTGCCGCGCGCCCCGGGCGAGAAGCGCGCTCGGGATCGTGCCGGCTCCGCTCGCGCTGGCGCGGATCCCGGAGAGCTTCGGGCCCGATCGCGCGCTCGACGTCCGCGGCGTCGTGCTCGTCACGGGTGGCGTGCTCGGCATCGTGTGGGGCCTCGTGCGCGGCAACCTCGCGGGCTGGACGAGCCTCGAGGTTCTCGCCTCGCTGGCGGGCGGCGTGCTGCTGCTGGCCGCGTTCGTGGCCTGGCAGCTGCGGGCGCAGGCGCCGATGCTGCCGCTCGGCCGGTTCCGCTCGCGCGCCTTCTCGGCCGGCGACGCGGCGCTCTCTTCGCGTTCGGCTCGCTGTTCTGCGGGGTCTTCCTCCTCAGCCAGCACACGCAGACCGCGCTCGGCTCCGGCCCGCTGGAGGCCGGCCTGCAACTGCTGGGACGGAGCCCGTTGTGAACACCGTTCGAAGTTGACGATCATCGTTCCATCTGTAGATTGGTGTTCGTGTCGAGCGAGCTCCCGGCACCGCCACGACTGGGCCGACGGGCGCGGATCGTCGAGCGGACCCCGTTGTCGCGCGGCCGGATCGTCGACGCGGCGATGGGCATCGTCGACGCCGGCGGCCTCGACGCGCTCAGCATGCGCTCGGTGGCACAGGCGCTCGGGACCGGCCCGGCCTCGCTGTACGCCCACGTGGCCAACAAGGACGAGCTGCTCCAGCTGCTGATCGAGCGGGTGGCCGAGGGGCTCGAGCTCCCGCACCCCGACCCGCAGCGCTGGCAGGAGCAGCTCAAGGAGCTGGTCCGCTCCGTCCATTACGGGCTGCTCGCGCACCGCGACCTGGCGCGAGCCAACCTCGCGCGGATCCCGCTCGGCGAGGGCGCGCTCGCCTTCAGCGACCGGATGATCGAGATCATGCGCCTCGGCGGGCTGCCCGACCAGGTCGTCGCCTACGGCCGCGACCTGCTGCCGCTGTACGCGGTCACCACCGCCTACGCGCAGGCGCTGGCCGCGGAGCGCATGAGCACCGAGGAGGGGGAGCGCTACGCCCGGGAGCTGCGGGAGTACTTCGCCGCGCTGCCGGCCGATCGCTTCCCCCACCTCGTCTCGCTGTCCGGGGCCGGCGAGGGGGAGCGCTTCGAGTTCGGGCTCGACGTGCTGGTCGCGGGCCTGGCCGCCTACGGGCGGCGCGCCAACACCGCGTAGTGCAGGGTGAACAGCCCTTCGGCGGTGTGCGGCGCCACGCGGTGGATCGCGCGCCGCACCGCCCACTTGGCGGCGGCGCGTCCGCGGTGGCCGAAGAAGGCGTGGTGCTCGTAGGGCAGGGGGTCGGTCAGCTCGCCCACGACCACCAGGCCGGCCTCGGTCAGCAGCGCGTGGACGTCCGAGCGCTCGAAGCGGTGCAGGTGGCCGATCCGCTCCGATTCGGCGAGGTTGACGGGCCGGCGGCCCGAGCGGTTGTCCTCCAGCGGCACCTCGACGAGCACCTCGTGTGCGACCCGCGCCGCCTCGGCCAGCAGCGGCACCGGGTCGTCGACGTGCTCGATCACGTGGGAGAGGATCGCGAGGTCGTACGCGTCGTCCTCGGCCGGGACGTGCTCGCCGTCGTAGGCCTCGATCCGCCGGGCCTCCGGGACCGCGATGCGCGCCAGCTCGGCCGCGGGCGCGGACAGCTCGAAGCCGTCGAGCGCCGCTGCGAGCCCGCGCAGCTGGGCCAGCAGCGCGCCGTCGCCGCACCCGATCTCGACCACCGAGCGGGGCCGCAGCCCGGCTTCGGCGCACAGCCTGCGGACGTGCGCCGCCTTCGAGCGCGCGCCGATCTCGCGCCAGCGGCCGAGGCGGAGCGCCTCGGCCGCGTCGGGCTGCGTGTAGCCCGCCTCGTAGAACGCGCGGCTGTCGTCCAGGCTCAGGAGACCGCCGCGTAGCGCTCGGCGACCTTCGACCAGTTGACGGTGTTCCACCACGCGTCGAGGTAGTCGGGCCGCTTGTTCTGGTACTTCAGGTAGTAGGCGTGCTCCCAGACGTCGACGCCGAGCAGCGGCGTCTGGCCGCTGGAGATCGGGTTGTCCTGGTTGGCGCTGCCGACCACCGCAAGGCCCGAGCCGTCGTGGACGAGCCACGCCCAGCCGGAGCCGAACTGGTTGACGCCCGTCTCCTTGACCTTCGCCTTGAAGTCATCGAAGGAACCGAAGGCGCTCTTGATGGCCTCGGCGAGGTCGCCGTCGGGCTCTCCGCCGCCGTCCGGGCCCATGCTCTCCCAGAACAGCGAGTGGTTGTAGTGGCCGCCGCCGTTGTTGCGGACCGCCTTCTGCTTGTCGGCCGGGAGCGAGTCGAGGCTCTTGAGAACCTCCTCGATCGCCTTCCCGTCCCATTCGGTGCCCTCGAGGGCGGCGTTCGCCTTGTCCACGTACGCCTGATGGTGCTTGTCGTGGTGGATCTGCATCGTCTGCTCGTCGATATGCGGCTCGAGCGCGTTGTAGTCGTAGGGGAGCGGCGGAACTTCGTAGGCCATGCGGTGGTCCTCCCAGTGGGGACGGCAAAGGATTCGAACGAGTTTCTACCACTAGGCTCTCCCCACTCCATGACCCGCCTATCCACCTACTTACTGCCGACCGAGAAGCAAGCGCCCGCGGATGCCGAGCAGCTGTCGCACAAGCTGATGGTCCGCGCGGGCCTCGTCCGCCAGCTCGGGGCCGGCCTGTGGACGTTCCTGCCCGCCGGCTGGCGGGTGCACCAGAAGGTGGAGCAGATCATCCGCGAGGAGATAGACGCGGCGGGCGGCCAGGAGATCCTGATGCCCCTGCTCCAGCAGGCCGACCTGTGGCAGCGCAGCGGGCGCTACGAGATCCCCGAGCTGTTCAAGCTCCATGACCGCAAGGGCGCCGAGCTCGTGCTGGCCATGACCCACGAGGAAGCGGTCACCGTCCACGTGGCGCAGGTGGTGCGCTCCTACCGCGACCTGCCGTTCAGCCTCTACCACTTCCAGGTCAAGGAACGCGACGAGCCACGTCCGCGAGCGGGCCTGCTGCGTACTCGTGAGTTCATCATGAAGGACGCCTACACCTTCGACCGCGACCGCGAGGGGCTCGACGTGCAGTACGAGCGCTACCGCGAGGCCTACGACCGCATCATGGACCGCTGCGGCCTCGAGTGGTACCGCGTCGAGTCCGACGTGGGGATGATGGGCGGCGTCGGCGCGCACGAGTACATGGCGCCCTCCCCGGCGGGCGAGAACGACGTCGCGCTCGCCAGCGGCTACGCCGCCAACGTCGAGGTGGCCAGCGCCGACGCCCAGCCGGTCGAGCTGCCCGCGCCGCTGAGCGCGCCCGAGCTGGCCCAGACGCCCGGGCTGGTGACGGTCGCCGAGGTGGCGGCGCGGCTCGACGTGCCAGCCGGCGCGCTGCTGAAGGCCTACCCGGTGATGGCCGAGGGCCGCGGCCTCGTGCTGGTGATGGTGCGCGGCGACCACCGCGTCAACGACATCAAGCTCCAGAACGCGCTCGGCGCCGAGTTCCGTCCCGCGCGCGAGGATGAGTTCGCGCACCGGATCGGGCCCGCCGGCTACATCGGCCCCGTCGGCGCCGACGTCCCGATCCTGCTCGACGACGCGGTGGAGCCGGGCGGCTACGTGACCGGCGCCAACCGCGAGAACGCGCACCTGCGCGGCGTGGAGCCCGGCCGCGACTTCCCCTTCAAGCGCGCCGACGTGCGCACCGTCGAGGCCGGCGACACCGTCAACGGGCATCCGGTCCGGATCGAGCCGGCCATCGAGGTCGGCAACATCTTCAAGCTCGGCACCCGCTTCTCCGAGCCGCTCGGCGCCACGTATCTCGACGAGTCGGGCACCTCGCGGCCGATCTGGATGGGCTCCTACGGCCTCGGCCCGGCGCGCATCTCCGCCGCCGCCGTCGAGCAGCACGCCGACGAGCAGGGGATCTCGTGGCCGCGCGCGCTGTCGCCGTTCGACATCGAGCTGGTCGGGCTGGGGCGCGAGGGCACCGAGGAGCGCGCGCTGGCCGAGCGGCTCTACGACGAGCTCCGCGAGACCGGCCTGGAGATCATCTACGACGACCGCGACGCCGGGCCCGGTGAGAAGTTCGCCGACGCCGAGCTGCTCGGCGTGCCGCTGCGCCTCACGGTCGGCAAGCGCACGCTGGCGGCCGGTGAGATCGAGGCGCAGGTCCGCCGCGGCCAGGAGCCCCGCTCGATCCCGCTGGAGGGCGCCGCGCAGGCGGCGGCCGAGCTATGGCGCAGCCTCCCGTAAACGACGGCACCGGCCGCCGGACCCCCCGCGAGGTCGGCGAGGAGGCGGCCGCCCGCGCGCAGGAGACCGCCGAGAAGGCGCGCCTCACGTTCCGGCGGCTGTTCGGGCTGGACCGCTCCGGCCCGCCGCCGCCGCAGACGCTGGTCGGCCAGCCGCTGAACATCTGGACGATCCCCAACGCGATCGGCTTCGTGCGGCTCGCGCTGCTGCCCGTGTTCCTCGCGTTCGCGTTCTCCTCCGGCGACGGCGTCAGCCGCACGGCGGTGATCCTGTTCGCCGTCGTCGCGGGCAGCGACTACCTGGACGGCATCGCGGCCCGGCTGACCGGCCAGTACTCGCGGTTCGGCGCGCTGCTGGACCCGGCGGTCGACCGGCTGCTCGTGCTCTCCGGCGTGGTCGTGTGCTGGCACTTCGAGCTGCTCCCGCGGTGGGCGCTCGCGGTGCTCGTGGCGCGTGAGCTGTTCGTGGTCGGCCTCGTGCGCTGGGGCCTGCGCCGGCGCATGGACGCCAAGGTCAACTGGCTTGGGCGGGCGGGCGTGTGGCCGGTGATGGGAGGCCTGTTCTTCGGCATGGCGGGGCTGGCCACGCTGGGGGAGATTTGCCTCTACCTGGGCCTCGTACTGGTGCTCGGCTCGACCGCCCAGTACGTTCGGGAAGCGATGCGCATGAGCCGCTCGCCGCAAGGCTCAAGCTCAGCTTGACATTGCTATGGTCCCGGACATCACGCGAGGAGAGGACACGACCACGATGGACACATTCCCTGACCTGGGGTCCCTCTCCGACCAGGAACTCAAGGACCTCATCCAGCAGCTCACGGATGAAGAGCAGGAGGTGTCGTATCGCCGGCGGATCCTCCACGGCAAGATCGACATCCTCCGCGCCGAGCTCGTGAACCGCCTGCGCAAGAAGCACGAGGGCGGCGAAGAAGTCATCTCCGGTGCCGACGTCCAGCGCCTGACCGACATCCTGGCCGGGCGAGCTTCGGGCGGCGGCGAGGCGCTCTAGCCCCGGTCGGGGCTCAGCCGCGTGGCCCGCCACTGTCCAGAGTGCGGATTCGTCGTCACCGACGGGGCGAACTACTGCCCCAAGTGCGGCGCGTTCCAGGGCACGCATGAGCCGACGCGCGACGACGCGACGACCGCGACGTACATCATCGACGAGACGACCGGAGAGCTACGGCCGGTCGACGTCGGTGATGTCGCGGCCGAAAGCGGCGCGCTCGTCATCCGCTCCGGCGGCGGGCGGGTCGGGCAGTCTTTCGCGCTGCACGGCGAGCGGCTCGCGATCGGGCGCACCCCCGAGGCCGAGATCTTCCTCGACGACGTGACCGTCTCGCGCGACCACGCCGTGCTCGTACGGCGCTCGGGCGACTGGTACCTCGACGACTCCGGTTCGCTCAACGGCACCTACGTGAACCGCCGGCGCATCGACTCGCATCGCCTCGAGGACGGCGACGAGTTGCAGATCGGCAAATACAAGCTGACCTACTTGGCCCGTTAGACGTGGCCGACCCGACCCGCACGCAAGCGGACGGCGACGCTGCCCGGTCACCCGAAGGGCCGCCTCCGGGCACGGGCAAGTCGCTGACCATCGGGGCGGTCTGCAAGGCGCTCTCGCAGGAGTTCCCGGACATCTCGATCTCCAAGATCCGGTACCTGGAGGACCAGAAGCTGCTGCAGCCGCGGCGCACGCCCGGCGGCTACCGGCTCTACTCCTCGACCGACGTCTCGCGGCTGCGCACGATCCTGCGCATGCAGCGCGACGAGTTCCTGCCGCTGCGGGTGATCCGCCAGGAGCTGGCCGCGGGCCGCACGTCCGACGAAGAGGTGCCGGCGCCCACCACCCCCGGCGCGGCGGCCGCCGGCGACGCGCGCCCCGGCGCCGCGCTGCGGCGGCTGACGTTCTCGATCCGGGCGGGCGGTGCGCTGTACTCGCTCGAGGACGTCGTCGAGGACACGGGCGCCGACCCGAAGCTGGTCTCCGAGCTCGAGGACTACGGGATCGTCAAGGGCGAGCAGCGCGGCGGGCCGGGCGGGCCGACCTACTACGACGAGACCGAGCGCGAGATCGTGCGGGCCGTCACCGAGCTCTCCCGGTACGGCGTCGCAGGGCGCAACCTGCGCGTGTTCCGCACCTCCGCGGAGCGCGAGGCCGCGTTGCTGCAGCAGATCCTCGCCCCGGCGCTGCGCTCGCGCAACCCGGAGCGCCGCAAGGAGGCCGTCGAGGCGCTGGAGAACCTCGCCGCGGTCGCTTCGCACCTCAAGCACCTGCTGCTGGTCCGGGATCTGAGGCGGATCGCCAAGTGAGCGCCGAGTCGCTCCGGGATCACATCCGCGACATTCCGGACTTCCCCAAGCCGGGGATCGTCTTCAAGGACATCACGCCGCTGCTGCTCGACTCCGCCGCGCTCGACGAGGCGGTCGGCCTGCTGGCCGAGTGGGCGCGCCCGCGGAACATCGACCTCGTGCTGGCGGCCGAGGCGCGCGGGTTCATCCTCGGCGCGGCGCTCGCGCGCGAGCTGGGCGCAGGCTTCGTACCGGCGCGCAAGCCGGGCAAGCTCCCGCACGACACCGTCTCGGCGGAGTACATCCTCGAGTACGGCGTCGACGCGCTGGAGATGCACGCCGACGCGCTCGCCGACGGCGCGCGGGTCCTCCTCCACGACGATCTGCTGGCCACGGGCGGGACGGCGCGCGCGCTCGCGCAGCTCGCCGAGGGCGCCGGTGCCCAGATCGCCGGCTGCGCGTTCCTCGTCGAGCTCGCGTTCCTCAACGGGCGCGACCAGCTCGCGGACTACGACGTCCACGCGCTGATCTCGTACGAGGCCTAGTGGTCCGGCCTGTGAGTCGTGGCCCCGATCGATCCGACGGCGTCAGGACTCGCAGGATGGGCCACCGGTGAACGTCCGGCGCTCGCGGACCGTGCCGTCGCCGCTCGACCACGTCTGGGCGGTGGTCGGCGACCCGTACCAGCTCCCGCGCTGGTGGCCGCTGACCGAGCGGGTCGAGTCGGTCGACGCGGACGCCTGGACGTCGGTGCTGCGCAGCGACCGTGGCAAGCCGGTGCGCGCCGACTACAAGGTGGAGGTCCACGAGCCGCCTCGGCGGCGCGTGTGGGCGCAGCAGATCGCCGGCAGCCCGTTCGAGCGGGTGCTGCGCGAGCAGCGCACGGAGGTCGCGCTCGCGGAGTCCGGCGCCGGCACCACGATCACGCTGATCGTCGCGCAGAAGGCGCGCGGCACCGCGAAGCTCGGCGGGTTCATGTTTCGCCACGCGACCCGCAAGCGGCTCGAGGCGGCGCTCGACCGCCTCGAAGCGGTGCTGTAGGTGCGCGAGCAGGTCTTCTGGGGCTGGGGCGAGCCCGGGGCGGGGCCGCGGCTGCCCGAGCATGCCGAGGCGTTCCTGCGCGACGAGCTCGGGGTGCCGGGCGGCGTGGTCGACACGCCCGTCGCGCTCGAGGCCGTGTCGCTGCCCGAGCCGCGGCTGCCGGAGGCGCTGCGGCGCGAGCTGGAGACGATCGTCGGCACCGTGCGCGACGACCGGTCCACCCGGGTGCTGCGCTGCCGCGGCAAGAGCTACCTCGACCTGCTGGCCCAGCGCGCGGGCGATTGCGCCTCCGCCCCTGACGCGGTCGTGCGCCCCGCGGACCACGAGCAGGTCCTGGCCGTGCTGCGCGCGTGCGCCGAGGCCGACGTGGCGGTGGTGCCGTTCGGCGGCGGGACGAGCGTCGTGGGCGGCCTGGAGGCGTCGCGCGAGGGCTTCGAGGGCGTGCTCTCGCTCGACCTCGGCGGGATGGACCGGCTGATGGGCGTCGACGAGCGTTCGCTGACCGCCCGCTTCGAGCCGGGGATCCGGCTGCCCGAGGCGGATCGGGCGCTGCGCGAGCACGGCCTCACGCTGGCCCACGTGCCGCAGAGCTACGAGTGGGCGACGGTCGGCGGCTGCGTCGCGACCCGCTCGGCGGGGCAGTCCTCGACGGGGAACGGGCGGATCGACGAGAACGTCGTCTCGCTGCGCTGCGCGACGCCAGCGGGCGAGATCGCCACGGTGGGCGTTCCGGCCACAGCGGCCGGGCCGTCGCTGCGCCAGCTGCTGGTGGGCTCCGAGGGCGCGCTGGGCGTGATCACCCGGGCCGACCTGCACGTGCGCGCGGCGCCGGAGACCTCGCGCTTCGAGGGCTGGCTGGTGCGTTCGTTCGGAGAGGGCTGCGAGATGCTCCGCGACCTCGAGCAGTCGGGGCTGGCCTCCGACGTGGCGCGGCTCTCCGACGAGACGGAGACCCGGGTGGGGCTGGCCATGGCGGGCCGCGGCAGCGTCGCGCGGCGGGCCGGCGTGGCCGCGACGCGGGCGCTCGGCTACGGCGACGGCTGCCTGCTCGTGCTCGGCTGGGAGGGCGAGGAGCGCACCATCTCCGCGCGGCGGCGCCCCGTCGGCAACCTGCTTCGCCATTCGGGAGCGCTCCCGGCGGGCCGCGGCGTGGGCGAGGGCTGGGCGCGGACGCGCTTCGCGGGCCCGCACCTGCGCGACGACCTGCTCGACCGCGCGGTGCTGGTGGAGACGCTGGAGACGGCGGCGAGCTGGACCGACCTCGAGCGGGTCCGCACCGACGTCGTGGGGGCGCTGCGCGGCGCGCTCGGGAGCCCGCTGGTCGGCTGCCACGTCTCCCACCTGTACGCGACCGGCGCGTCGCTGTACTTCACCGTCCTGGCCGCCCGCGATCGCGAGGATCCCGCCGGCCAGTGGCGGCGCGCGAAGACGGCCGCCGGCGACGCGATCGCCGCCGCGGGCGCCACCATCACCCACCACCACGCCGTCGGGCGCGACCACGAGCCGTGGATGGCCGCCGAGCACGGCCCGCTCGGCGTCGAGCTGCTGCGCACGCTGAAGGAGCGCTGCGACCCGGCCGGGATCATGAACCCCGGCGTCCTAGTGGGTCGCTGACTCCAGGCGGCGGATGTCGGGGACGGCGAGGAGCGCCGCGGCCGAGGCGAACGTCAGGCCGGCGGCCAGCAGCAGCGCCGGCTCGAGGCCCATCACCTCCGACAACGGCCCCCACAGGGCGGCGCCGATCGGCGCGAACACGATCGATCCAAACCAGTCGTAGGCGCTGACGCGGGACAGCGACTCGATCGGGATGTGGGTCTGCAGCGTGGCCTCCCAGACGGTGTTGCCGAACATCATCCCGAAGCCGATCAGCACGGCCCCGAGCGCGACCACGCCCGTCGGCGCGCCCACGGCGAGCAGCGCGAGGGCCGGCGCGCCGAAGAAGCAGGTCCGGGCGACCATCAGCATCGGCCGGCGCAGCGTGCCGCGGATCGCCGCCACGGCGCCGATCAGGGCGCCGACGCCGAGCGAGCCGAGGATCACGCCCCAGGCGGCCGCGCCGCCCAGCTCCCGGTCGGCGATCACCGGCCCGAGGACGCTCCACGCGCCCCACACCAGGTTCGCCACCGCCGCCCACACCACGAACGTCCACACCCACGTGTAGGAGCGGAACGTGTCCCAGCCGTCGCGGAGGTCGGCGAGGAACGACGTCGCGGCGCGCTCGGCGCGCGGCGCCACGCTCAGCGCCGCCAGGAACGCCGCGCTGACCGCGAACGTCGCGGCGTCGATGCCCAGCGCCCACCCGGCGCCGAAGCCGGCGACGAGGATCCCGGCCAGCAGCGGGCCCGCGATCTCGCTCACCGAGTAGACGGCGGCGCGGATGCCGTTGGCCTGCTGGAGGTGCTCCGGCGAGACGATGCCCGGGAGCAGCCCGACCGCCGCCGGGTTGAAGAAGCCGCCGGCCGCGCCCGTGATGCCCGCCAGCACGGCGATCGTCCAGACGTCGGCGGCGCCCGCGATCAGCAGCCCCGCCATCAGCCCCTGGCTCGCGAGCCGCACCAGGTCGGAGACGACCATCACGCCGCGCCGCGACACGCGGTCGGCGACCACGCCGCCGAGCAGCAGGCACGCCACGAGCGGGAGCGTCCTGGCGGCGAGCACGAGGCCCACCTCGGTCGGCGAGCCGTCGATCTCGAGCACGGCGAAGGCGAGCGCGACGGCCACCATCCGGTCGCCGAACATGGACACGCCCTGAGCGCCCAGGAGGAGCCGGAAGTCGCGCTCCCGGAGTACGTTCGAGGTTGGCCCGCAGGCCCGGAAGGCTAGCTCTGGCCGCCGGGCAACGTGCCCCGCAGGATGACCTGGCCGGGCCGCTTCGCGTTCGCGCTGTTGGCGGCGGCCCGCGCGACGACGACCGAGTCGTAGTCGGCCAGCCACTTCGCGAAGTCGGCCTCCTGGCCCTCCTGGGGTCCGCCGGTCGTGAAGACGTTGTCGTCGCCGACCTGGGTCTGGGCGAAGCCGAGGTTGCGCGGCGTCCCGCCCTTCTTGGTGAACCAGACCGCGTAGACCTCCTGCGCCTTGTTCTTCGGCACGCTGTCGGCGGCCAGCGCGAACACCAGCTTGCCGTCCTCGCGGCGGAACACGCGCATCAGGCCCTGGGACTTGTTGCCGATGCCCTTCAGCGGCACCTCGTTGACGACCTCGGGCGTGGCGGTCGCCGTCGCGGTCGGGGTGGCGCTGTCGCTGCTGGCGGTCTGCGGGTCGTCGTCGCCGTTGCCGGTGAGCAGCAGCACGAGGGCGACGCCGACGACGATCACGATGGCGCCGAGCACGAGCGCGCCGCCGAGGCGGGAGGAGCGGGGCGTGATGGCGTTGCCGGCGCTCGGGGTCGGCGCAGCGGGCTCGGGAGCCGGCTCGGCGGCCGGTCGGCCGAAGGCGTCGGATTCGGGCTTGGGCGGCGGGCTTCTTGGCGTCGCGCACCGGGCGCGGCCGGCGGGCGGCCGGCGCTGCCTCTTGGACCTCGGCGTCGGGGACCTCGGGCAGCTCCGCGCCGTCGACCTCCGACAGCCGATCGGTGACCTCGACGGCCCACGCGCGCCACGCGGGCATGCGCGCGACCGCCGCGGCGGTCTGCGCGGCCTCGCCGTTGTCCTGCTGGCCGAGGATCCAGTCGGCCACCACGCCGTCCTCGCCGACCGGGGCCACGCGCTCGGGCGCCAGCGCGGCGAGCGCCGTATGGGCGCGGTCGCGCACCCCGGCCTCGGGCAGCCCGAGCATCTCTGAGAGCTCCGAGTAGGACCGGCCCTGGCGCAGCAGCAGCTCCAGCACGGCGCGCTGGTCGGGGGCAAGGGCTCGTAGGGGGCTCATCGGCAGCGGAGAGGGTAGTGGCTCTCTGTAAGAACAGCCCAAGGTGCAGGGCGTCTATCCTGCCGGGCCGCGATGGCTCCCTTCGACGCCCTCTACGGCCTGCAGGTCGACGCCGCCGGGAGCGAGGAGGCGCGGGGGCGCGTCGAGGTCTCCAACCGCGTCAAGCAGCCCGCCGGGCTCGTCCATGGCGGCATCTACGCCTCGATGGCCGAATCGCTGGCCACCATCGCCACCGCCGAGGCGGTCGGCGAGGGGAAGGCGACGGTGGGGTACTCGAGCCAGACCAGCTTCCTGCGCCCGATCCTCGCGGGCACCGTCCACGCCGCCGGCCGCCCGCGCCACCGCGGCCGCTCGACCTGGGTGTGGGAGTTCGACATCACCGACGACGAGGGCCGCCTGTGCGCCCTCGTCCGGATGACCGTCGCGGTCAAGTAGTCAGGCGCCGCGGCCGATCCAGGCCTCGGCGAACTCGCGCACCTGCGGGTCGGCCGGGTCGTCGGACCGCAGCAGCCGCCGCCACGCCGCGGCCGTGACCGCCCCGGCCCCCTCGCGCCGCGCCAGGATCACCTGCTGCCCCGCCGCCGCCACCTCGGCGTCGAAGGGGCCGCTGACGTCGTCCTGCACCCGCCGCAGGGCCGCCGGTGGGCGCGGCGCGTCGTAGAAGAGGATCACGTCGCCGAGCTCGAGCGCATGGAGGATCTCGTCCGGGCTCAGCCGGCCCTCGCGCGTGGGCAGGCGCGGGTGGTGGGCGCCGCTGGTCGGCGGGTCGGTGAGCCCGTCGAGCGGGACGTGCTCGCCGGCGGGGAGGTGGCGCGAGCCGCGGTCGGGCTGCAGCTCGCCCGGGCCCGAGGCCGTCGAGCCGTCGCTCACCCCGGCGTCGTCGCGCGAGTTGGCGAGCAGCACCAGGCCGGCCAGGCCGCCGATCACCAGCACGGCGCCGGCCAGGACCACCACGATCTTGCGCACTAGGGCCTGTCTTCCCCCCTGCCGCGGCCTTGCGCCGGCTCGCCGGGGCGGCGCTTGGCGCCCGTCTTGGCCACGCCGGCGACCTGGGCAGCTCCGCGATCGACGCCTCGAGGTCGTGCGCGACGTCGTCGAGCTCGGGCAGCGCGTCGTAGTCGCCGAGCAGGCCGAAGCCGAGCCGGCCGTCGTAGGACATGATCGCGATCCCCAGCGCCGTGTTGAGCGTGAGCGGGACCTGCGGATAGAAGCGCCGCATCCGGCGGCCCATCAGGTAGAGGGGGAACTGCGGGCCGGGGACGTTCGTGACGACGAGGTTGAAGAAGCGCTGGCGGGTCTGCAGCCGGGCCGCCTGGTCGAGGATCGTGGGCGCCGCGAAGCCGGTCGAGGCGCGTCAGCACCTCGGCGCCGACCGCCTGGCCCGAGCCCTTCAGGTCGCCCATCGCGTCGTGGACGATCCGGAAGCGCTGGGCGGCGTCGGGCTCGTAGACGGGAAGCGGCGCGTACATCGCCGCCACGCGATTGCCGAGCGCGCCGCGCTCGGCCTCCGCCCGGATCGAGACCGGGACCATCGCCTTCAGCTCGAGGCCCTCGGGGTCGCGCCCGCGGCGGATCACGAACGCCCGCAGCGCGCCCGCCACGGCGGTGAGCACGACGTCGTTGACGGTCCCGCCGAGCGCCGCCTTGATCGCCTTGAACTCGCTCAGGTCGGCGTCCACCCAGGCGAACCGCCGGTGAGGGCCGATGCGGACGTTGAGCGGGCTCGGCGGCGCGCCCGACACGCCGGCGCGCGCCATCGCCGCCAGGCCGCCGACCGCGCGGCCGGCGCGCTCAGGATGGCGGGCGGAGCCGATCGCTCCCCGCGCGGCATGCACCGGCGCGGCGGCGCTCTCGGCCAGCGACGCGGACAGCAGCGCGGCGCCGCTCGGCTCCGGGCGCGGGAACCAGGGCGGCGCGGGGGCCGGCTCGGGCGGGTCGGCCTCCAGGTCGAAGAGCACGGTCGAGATGTCCACGCCCGAGACGCCGTCGACGAGCGCGTGGTGGGTCTTGGAGACGATCGCGAACGAGTCCTCGCCGACCTTGTCGACCAGCCACAGCTCCCACAGCGGCTTCGAGCGGTCGAGGCCCTGGGCGAACACCCGCCCGGCGAGGCGCCGGAGCGCCTCCTCGCCGCCCGGCGCGGGGAGCGCGGTGTGGCGAACGTGGTAGCCGGCGTTGAAGTGCGGGTCGTCGATCCACACCGGCCGCGACTGCACGAAGGGCGGATACGCGAGCTTCTGCCGGTAGCGCGGGACGAGGTGCAGCCGCTGCTCGATCGCCGCCACGAGGTCCTCGTAGGGCGGCGCCTCGCCGTCGAAGAGCAGCACCGAGCCGACGTGCATGTGCGCGCCGCTGCGCTCGAGCGAGAGGAAGGAGGCGTCGAGACCGCTGAGCCGGTCGGGGTTCGGCATGGCGCGGATTCTCGCGGTTCGCGCCAGGTTTGCAAACCTTAGACATCGTGTAGAATGTTCTTCAACAACCTGATGAGTCTCAAAGGACATCGCATGGACTACGACCTCTCCGATCCAGCCGGCCTCGCGCACGCCTTCGACGAGCATTCCCGGGGCGTGTACACCGCGGCCTTCCGCGTGCTCGGCAACGCCACGCTGGCCCAGGACGTCGTCCAGGACGTGTTCCTGCGGCTGTGGCGGCGCCCGAAGAGCTTCGACGCCTCGCGCGGCGAGCTCGGCGCCTACCTGCGGATGATGGCCCGCTCGCGCGCGCTGGACCTGTGGCGCGAGACGCAGGCCGCCGGCCGCGCGACCGACCGCATGAAGCTCGTCGTCGCCGACGAGGAGCCGCGCGTCGAGGACCGGCCGAGCGCGCTGGTCGAGCGCCGCGCCGAGGGCGCCACGGTGCGCGAGGCGCTCGGGCGGCTCCCGCTGCCGCAGCGCGAGGCGCTCGTGCTCGCCTACTTCGGCGGCATGACCGCCGACGAGGTCGCCCGGCGCGTCGAGATTCCCCTGGGCACCGCCAAGAGCCGGATCCGCCTCGGGCTCGAGAAGCTCCGCTCCGAGTGCGAGGTCGCCGAGCTCGCCACGGCCGCCTGAGCGGTCTTTTCCCTGCTTTCTTGTGTGATTCGCCCCACGGGAGAGCTCGGAACGGCTGCTAGGGTCGAACGCCAGTTCGGCCACGCCGAGCCGCGGTGACACGACGTCACTGCGGGCGGAGCGAGTTGGAACGACGGTCCGCATCGATGCGGATCGCACGCTCCGCAGGCAGACGCGGCCGATGAACCGAGGAGGTGCCTCGCTTGAGGCTTTCCCCGCTACGCCGCGGGCTGTTCGCCGTGGCGCTTGGAACGACCATGACCGCTGCCGGGGCCGTGCCCGCCCTCGCGCAAGCGCAGGACACGAACCAGGGCACGACACCCACCGCGATCTCGCGCGTGGGGGTCGAGAAGAAGCGCGTCAACGTGCGCGCAGGCCGACGGGCGCTCGTCACGGGCACCGTGGCACCGCGGCAGGCGGGGATGATCGCCTCGCTGCAGGTCCGCAAGAAGGGCCGCTGGATCACGCTGGACCGCGACCGGACGGGAACGTCGGGCCGCTACCGCCTGCGCGACAAGCGGACCGTCCCGATGAGCGTGCCCGTGCGCGTGCACGTGCGCGGCGGTGGAGGCGTCGTCAAGCGCGGCCTCGGCCGCATGAACGTGTACCGCAGCGCGCTGGCGTCGTGGTACGGGCCGGGCTTCTACGGCCGCCAGACGGGCTGCGGCGGCACGCTCGGCTACAGCCAGCTCGGCGTGGCGCACAAGACGCTGCCGTGCGGCACCAAGATCACGCTCCGCCACCACGGCCGGCGCGTCCGCGTGCCGGTGATCGACCGCGGCCCCTACGCGGGCGCCCGCGAGTACGACCTCACCGCCGCCACCGCCCGGAAGCTGGGCTTCCGCGGCCACGGTGGCATCGACACCACGCGGTAGATCGCTTCCGGGCTCACCCGTACCTTTGTTCGGGTGAGCCCGAAGCGCGTCATCGCCCATCTCGACTGCGACGCCTTCTACGCCACCGTCGAGCTGATCCGGCGGCCCGAGCTGAAGGGCAAGCCCGTGATCGTCGCCGGCTCCGGCCCGCGCGCGGTCGTCACCACCGCCAGCTACGAGGCGCGCAAGTTCGGCGTCGGCTCCGCGATGCCCGCTTCCCGCGCCCGGCGGCTGTGCCCCGCCGCGGTCGTCATCCCGCCCGACTTCACCTCCTACCGCGAGACCTCGAAGGCCGTGTGGGCGATCGTCGGCGAGCGGCTGGACCGCCTGCAGCCGATGGGCCTCGACGAGGCGTACGCCGACCTGACCGGCGTCCCGAAGCCGCTGCGGGTGCTGCGCGAGCTGATCGACGAGGTGCGCGACAAGACCGGGATCACGATCTCGGCCGGCGTCGGGCCGTCGCGGCTGGTGGCCAAGTGCTGCAGCGACCACGGCAAGCCCGCCGGGCTGGTGGCGATGGGCCGCGAGGAGGCGTGCGAGCGGTTCGCCACGGCGCCCACCAGCCGCGTGCCCGGCATCGGCCCCAAGACCGCCGATCGCCTGGCCGAGCTGGGCCTGCGCACGATCGGCCAGCTCCAGCGCGCCGACGAGGGTGAGCTGGCCGCGCGCTTCGGCTCGCGCACGGCGCGGTTCCTGAAGGCGCGGGCGGAGTTCCACGACGACTCGCCGGTGGAGACCGAGCGGGGCGCGGCCAAGTCGCGCTCCAACGAGACGACGTTCGACACCGACATCTCCGACCTCGACGAGCTGGAGTCGGTGCTCCGGCGGCTGTCCGCGGAGCTGTGCGAAGGGCTGGTGGCGCGCGGCCGCCGCGGGCGCACGATCGCCATCAAGGTCCGCCTCGACGACTGGACGACGGTGACGCGGGCGCGCTCGGTGGAGGCGCCGACGAACGACGTCAAGCTCGTCACCGAGGTCGCGCTGGAGCTGCTGCGCGCCTACGCCCCGCCCAAGCCGGTGCGGCTGCTGGGCGTGCGGCTGGCGTCCTTCGAGGACGTACGGAGCCGCCACGGCCGCCGGCCCCGGCGGCGGTGGGCCAGCTCGGTGCTTGCCGCTCTAGTACAGCGCGGAGGCGAGCTTGCGGCGCGACTCGCGCGCCACGGGGTGCTCGACGCCGAGCTCGTCCAGCACGCCGACCACGGAGCGGCGCAGGTCGTCGCGCCGGTCGGCGTCGCTCTCGGCGGGGATCGCGGCGATCAGCCCGTCGAGGCCGGCCTCGAAGTTCCCGCCGTCGAGCGCCGCGAACGCGTCGCGGAGCGCCTCGTCGTCCTCGAGGCGCAGGCGCGCGGCGAGGCCGTCGGCGGCGAAGGAGCCGGGCACGTCGGCCAGCACGCGCCAGCGCCTCGTCGCGGTCCCCGCGCTCGGCGAGCAGCCTGGCGAGCGGGACGGCGGCGTCGGCGCGGCCCGGCTCGAGCTCCAGCGCGCGGCGCAGGTTGGCCTCGCCGCCGGCCTCCACGAGCGCCTCGGCCTCGGAGGGCGCGAGGTCGTCGAGGAACCGCTCCACCTGCGCGGGCGGCTGGGCGCCGACGAACTCGGAGACCATCGCGCCGTCGCGGAACGCCTTGACGGCCGGGATGCTCTGGATCTGGTACGCCGCGGAGACGCGCGGGTTGGCGTCGGTGTCGACCTTGGCCAGCGCGACCTTGCCGTCGCGCGCGGTGACGGCCTTCTCGAGCACCGGGGTGAGCATCCGGCACGGGCCGCACCACGCGGCCCAGAAGTCGACGATCACGGGCAGCTCGCGGGAGCGCTCGATGACGTCGCGGTCGAAGGTCTCGTCGGTGGCGTCGAAGATCACGTCTCCCAGTCTAGGCTCTCGCGGATGGCCGAGATCAGCGTGCAGGCGGACGGCGTGACGCTCTCCGGAGACGACGCGGGGGAGGGGATCCCCGTGGTGCTGCTGCACGGGCTGACCGCCACGCGGCGCTACGTGGTGATGGGCTCGCGCGCCCTGGAGCGCGGCGGGCACCGGGTGGTCGCCTACGACGCGCGCGCCCACGGGCGCTCGACCCCCGCGCCCGAGCCGGACGCCTACGGCTACGAGGTGCTGGCCGCCGACCTGCTGGCCGTGCTCGACGACCGTGGCATCGACCGGGCGCTGCTGGCCGGCGCCTCGATGGGCGCGCACACGCTCGTGCGCTTCGCGCTCGACCACGGCGACCGCGTGTCGGGCCTCGTCGTGGTCACGCCCGCCTTCGAGCCCGGTGACGAGGCCGAGGAGCGCCGTCTCGAGCGTGGGACAGGCTCGTCGAAGGGGTTGCGCGAGGGCGGCGTCGAGGGGTTCGTGGAGGCCTACGGAGAGCCCAACGTGCCCGAGCAGTGGCGCGAGACGGTGTTCAAGGTCCTGCGCCAGCGGCTCGCGGCGCACGAGCACCCGGAGGCGCTGGCCGACGCGCTGCGCGCGGTGCCGCGCTCGCGGCCCTTCGTCTCGTGGGAGGAGCTGGCCGAGCTCGAGGTGCCGGCCGTCGTGGTGGCCAGCCGCGACGAGGCCGATCCCGGAGCACCCCTACGCGGTCGGCGAGCGCTACGCGGAGGCGATCCCGGGCGCCGAGCTGCGCTCCGAGGAGCCGGGCTCCTCGCCGATGGCGTGGCAGGGCAGCCAGCTCTCGAAGGTGATCGCGGAGCTCGGCGCGAGGCTTGAGCCGGGGCCGCGTCAGTCGCCGTGAACGGCGAGCGACGGCATCCGCGCCATCAGGACGACCGCGCACTCGACCACGGTCTCGCGGTCGTAGGAGGTGGCGAACCGCCAGCTGCCGTCGTCCTCGTGACGGGCCACGAAGCAGGCGCCGAAGCCCGGGCCGAGCGCGACCTCGGTCCAGGTGCCGCGGAGCGGGTCGGCGGGGGAGAGCGGGCCGCCGCGGATCCCCTCCTCTGAGGCCGCCGCGTCGCCGCCGAGCACCGCCACGAACCCGATCCGGTCCGCCAGCTCCACGTAGCGGCTCAGCTGGCCGCCGGGAAGGGGCTCGTCGTCGGGCACCGACGCCAGCAGCATCCCGGTGTGGCCGAGTGCCGCGGCCTGGTCGGTGATCATCGTCGCGCTGCGTTCCGCGAGCTCGATCGCCCCATGAGCGGGGCGCCGCCAGTTCGTCACGCGCTGGTAGGGCACGGCGTTGTCGGGCACGCCGCCGGAGCTGGTCAGCCGCAGCGCGCGGCCGGGGGCCGGGAGCTCGGCCGGCAGCGGCGCCGGCTCGCCGAGCAGGAAGCCCTGCCCGAGCGTCGCGCCCGCCGCCCGCGCGGCGGCGAGCTGCTCCTCGGAGTCGATCCCCTCGGCCAGCACGGTCGCGAGGCGGTGCTCGGCCTCGGCGCCGACGGCGGTGACGATCCGCGCCAGGTCGCTCGGGCTCGCGATCGCGCAGGAGCCGCAGGTCCAGCTTGATCACGTCCGGATACAGCACCGGCATCAGCGCCAGCGAGCGGGAGTCGCCGCCCACGTTGTCGAGCGCCACGCCCCAGCCGCGGCGCCGTAGCTCGGTGAGCGCGCGCAGCAGCGGCTCGGGACGCTCGGTGAGCGAGCGCTCGGAGACCTCCATGATCATCGTGAAGTCGGCTCCGCGCGGGGTGCCGGGCACGTCGTCCTCCAGCGCCCCAGCGTCGGCGTTCACGAACAGGCAGAACGGCGCGCCGAGGCCCGGCGGCCTGGGCGCCCGCGATGGCGGCCTCGCGGCACGCGCGGTCCAGCTCGCCGACCTCTCCCTGTTCGCGGGCGAGCGGCGAACAGCTCATCCGGAGACAGGAAGGCCGCGCCGTTACGGCCGCGCGCAAGCGCCTCGTAGCCGACGACCCCGCCGTCGCGCAGGTCGACGATGGGCTGGAACACCGACTCGATCGTCGATGTGTCGAACCGCATACGTCAGCACACCGGCTTCCGGCTTCCCACCATCAACATTCAACCGCCTGGGGAGGACCGATGCGAGCGCGGTGGTTACCGTTCGGGCGCATGTCCGGCTACTCGGGCACCCCGCTGCCCCGCAAGCTCGGCATCAAGCCGGGTCACCGCCTGCTCGTGCTCGGCGCGCCCGAGGGGTTCCTGGAGACGACGCTGGGCGAGCTGCCCGACGGCGTGACGGTGCGCCGCGCGGTCGGCGGGCACGGCGGACGTGATCGTGGCCTTCCACGACCGCCGGGCGACGCTGGCACGGCGGCTGCCGGGCCTGCGCGAGCGGATGGAGCCCGCCGCCGGGCTGTGGATCGCGTGGCCCAAGCGCGCCTCGGGCGTGGCGACCGACATCACCGAGGACGTGGTGCGCGAGCTCGCCCTCGCGCACCGGCTGGTGGACAACAAGGTGTGCGCGATCGACGACACCTGGAGCGGGCTGCGGCTCGTCATCCGCCTCGTGGACCGCGTGTAGTCGCTGTGACCTGTGTCCTGGCCGACCCGCTACCGTCCCCGCGATGAGCGAGCCGCTGCCGGAGGACCAGCGTCTCGTCGAGCTGTCGCCGAAGGCCTACGAGCATCCGGCCGACCGCGCGGCGACCGCGGCGCTGCAGAGCATCCCGATGCTCGACCAGGTGGTCCGCAGGCTGATCGAGTACGGCTACGAGCGCGCGCTGCGCCAGGTGTTCATGGGCGGCTCCGTGAAGCTCGGCACCGACCAGCTCCCCGAGGTGTGGGCTGCGCACCGCGCCGCGCTCGCGCGGCTGGACCTCACCGTGCTGCCCGAGCTCTACCTCACCCAGTTCCCCGTCGCCAACGCGGCCGCGATCGGCTCCGGGCGGCCGATGGTCGTCCTCAACTCGCGCACCATCGAGCTGCTCGACGAGGGCGAGCTCCGCACCGTGCTCGGCCACGAGGCGGCGCACATCCTCTCCGACCACGTGCTGTACCGCACCGCGCTGATGATCCTGCTGTCCGTCAGCGGGCTCACGCGGCTGCCGATGCTGGCCGGCCTCCCGCTGATGGCGGTCCGGATGGCCCTGCTGGAGTGGTTCCGCGCCGCCGAGCTGTCGTGCGACCGCGCCGCCACGCTCGTCAACCGCGACCCGATCGTGACCTGCCGCACGCTGATGGTGCTGGCGGGCGGCACCGCCTCGCGCAAGCTGGACCTCGACGCGTTCATCCGCCAGGGCACGGCCTACGAGGAGTGGGAGCCCGGCTGGGACAAGATCTCGCGGATGCGGACCGAGCTCGGGCAGACGCATGCGTATCCGGTCAAGCGCGTGTCGGAGCTGATGCGCTGGGTGCGCTCCGGTGAGTACGACCGGATCATGTCCGGGGAGTACAAGCGCCGCGGCGAGCCGGTCGACGCGCGCGCCGAGGCCGGAGACGCCTTCGAGTTGTACGCGGAGCGCTTCCGGGCGATCTTCCGCGACGCCGGCGTCGGGGTCGAGAAGGCCGGCGAGAAGGTGTCCGGCGCCGCCGATCGCCTGAGCGACTGGCTGCGCACCAGCCGCCCGAACACCTAGAGCGCGCGGAGCCTCCGGGTTCGCTTGACCCCCGAGCCGCTCACCGTCAGCCGGTAGCGGCCGCGCACCGGCGGGCGCACGATCGTCTTGAACGCGCCGCCGCGGACCGCGATGCGCTTGCGCTGCACGCGGACCCAGCGGCGCCCCACGCGCCGCTCGAACTGGACGGTGACGCGCGCCGCCGCCGGGCTCATCGTGCCCTGGACCGTGACCGCGCGCCCCCGCCTCGGGCGGCTCGTGGAGATCCCGATCTTGAGGCTCGGGACGAGGCGCACCGCGATCGGGCGCGACTCCATCCGCGGTCGCGCCGCGTCGCCCGGGTAGACGGCGCGCAGGCTCGCGCTGCCGGTCAGGCGGACGCTCGAGACCCAGGTGCCGTCGGCCGCGACGACCGCGCCGGCCATGCGCGTCCAGGCCGACCCGGCGGTCTGGATCTCGACGTCGACGCCAAGGCCCACGGCCGAGGAGCCGTCGCCGAAGCGCACCTCGCCCGCCACCTCGGAGGCGGTGACCCCCCGCACGGTCTTGGAGGTGTGCATCGTGATCGCCGACACCGGGCTCGCGTAGCGGGCCGCCCGGGCGCGCAGGTCGGCGAGCTGGGTGTAGAGGATGTCGCCGGGGCACGACGTCGAGTCGCCGTCGCGATGGCCGGAGACGCGCTCCAGCGTCACCGGGGTGCCGGAGCGGTAGCGGTTGCTCTCGCCGCCCGCGGATGTGACGGTGACCGTGCCCTGGACGGGCGCGCCGTGGATCGTGAGCTTCCAGCCGATCAGCCGCGCCAGCGCGTCGAGCCCCGCCTCGTCCTGCGCGACCTCGGTGAACGTGCCGAGGCAGGCGATGCCGGTCGAGACGCTGTTGTAGCCCTGCGCCTGCGCGCCGATCACGGGCGCCTCGATGCCGCCCGCACGGCCCTCGAACACCTGGCCGTACTTGTCGACGAGGAAGTTGTAACCGATGTCGTTCCAGCCGTTGGAGTTGCGGTGGTAGCGCGCGATGCCGAGCACGATCGCGGCCGAGTCCTCGGGCGCGTAGTCGTTGGAGGTGACCGTGTGGTGCACGAAGGCGACCGCGACGGAGCCGAAGGCGGGATCCGAGCGCGGCGGGACGGTGTCGCCACCCCATTCGGTGCGCGTGATCACGCGGACGGGCGGTCCGGCGGTCTGGCGACGGGCCGAGGCACGCGCCCGGCGGCGCAGGCGGGCGCCGACGCGGCGCGCGACGTTGGCGGTCGGCAGGGCGCGCACGAAGCGGGCCCGCAGCGCGCGCGGGTTGCCGCGCAGGCGCAGCTGGAACTCGTCGGCGGTGCCCACGAAGGCGGGATCGGTGCCGGCGGCGGCGCGACCGTCGTCGGGCCCGTGGTCGCCGGTCGGGTGCAGGCTCGCCCACGTCGTCCACTTGCCGCCGCGCCGGCGGGCGCGCACCTGCGCCTCGGCGCGCGACCCGCGCGCCCAGCCCAGGCCGACGAGGTCGAAGCGGCGCGGGGCGCGCAGCACGCGGGTGGTCCGCCAGCCCGCGGATGCGGAGGCGGTGAGCGGCTCGAGGTCGAGGTCGAGCTCGAACAGGGAGGGGCGGGCGAACGCGGCGGCAGGGGAGCTGAGGGCCCCGGCGGCGACGGCCGCGGCGCCGAGGCCGAGGGCCTCGCGGCGGGTGGTCTGTCGGAACGGCACGATCACTGACAACACGGTGACGGGCCGAAAGGACCGCGCTGCACGTTCGCGTGCGTCAGTTCGCCGCGCAGGCCGGGCAGG
Source organism: uncultured Solirubrobacteraceae bacterium (assembly GCA_963764385.1). Taxonomy (GTDB): domain Bacteria; phylum Actinomycetota; class Thermoleophilia; order Solirubrobacterales; family Solirubrobacteraceae; genus DATFQI01. The sequence goes on from CAVXSJ010000001.1 coordinate 75,100, forward strand.
CGCCGTGCAGGACCACGTCGTGCGCGCCCACCTCGTAGCCGAGCCGCTCGCCCAGCCCGTGGATGAGGCGCTCCAGCTCCGGGTCCGTGAACGCGTCCTTCTTGCCGCAGCGGTCGCAGATCGCGTGATGGTGGTGGTCGCCGCTGGGGTCGGCGGGCTCGAAGCAGGCGGTGCCGCCGACGTCGATGCGGTGGACGAGGCCGAGGTGGGCGAGCGCCTCGAGCGCGCGGTAGACGCTGGCCAGCCCGACCGCGCGACCGGCGGCGCGGAGGCGGTCGTGGATCTCCTGCGCGCTCAGGCAGCAATCCTGGCGCCCGAGCAGCTCCAGCACCTCGCCGCGGGCGCCGCCGGCGCGGTGCCCGGCGCGCGACAGCTCGCGCTGCGCGTGATCGATCCACTGGCGGTCGCTCATGCTCCCTCACATGGTAACGAGAATCGTTTTCAGTAACATTCCCGCGATGCGCCCCGGACTCCTCATCGCCGCCCTCGCGGTCGTCCTGGCCGGGTGCGCGGGCGGGGGAGGGGACTCCGGTCGCCCGCAGGTCGTCGCGACCACCACGCAGGCCGCCGACCTCGCCCGCAACGTCGCGGGCGACCGCGCCGAGGTCCACGGCCTGCTGGTGCCCAACAGCGACCCGCACGACTACGAGCCGCGGCCCCGCGATGTGAAGGCGCTGGCGAGGGCCGACGTCGTGATCCGGTCCGGCGGCGAGCTCGACGAGTGGCTGAAGGGCGCGATCGACAGCGCGGGCGCCGACGCCCCGGTGCTGAGCCTGATCGACCGCGTCGGCGCCGAGGGCGAGGACCCGCACTGGTGGCAGGACCCGCGCCGGGCGGAACGCGCGGTCGGCGAGATCGAGGCGGCGCTGGCCAAGGCCGACCCCGAGGGCGCGGCGGGCTACGCGCAGCGCGCCGGCGCCTACCGCGACCGCTTGCAGGCGCTCGACGCCGCCGTCGCGCGCTGCGTCGGCGAACTTCCGGAGGAGCAGCGCAAGCTCGTCACCACCCACGACGCGCTCGGCTACTACGCGCGCCGCTACGGCCTCGAGGTGATCGGCACGGTGATCCCGGCGCTCAGCACCCAGGCACAGGCGTCGGCGGGCGACCTCGCGGACCTGGTCGCCACCATCCGGCGGGAGCACGTCCGCGCGATCTTCACCGAGAGCTCGGTCAACGCCAAGGTCGAGGACGCGATCGCGCAGGAGACGGGCGCGGCCGTCGGGCGGCCGCTGTGGGCCGACTCGCTGGGGCCCGAGGGGTCCAGCGGCGCCACCTACGTCGACTCGATCCGCGCCAACACCGACGCGATCGTCGACGGGCTCAGCGGGGGCGAGCACTCGTGCACGCTGCCGCGCTGACCTTCGACGCGCCCTATCTGCAGCGGGCGCTGATCGAGATCCTGCTGCTGGCCGCGCTCGCCGGGGTGCTCGGCTCCTGGATCGTGCTGCGCCGCCTCGCCTTCTACACGCACGCCGTCGGGACGGCCACGTTCCCGGGCCTGGTCGTCGCGGTGCCGTGGGCGGTCGCGCCGCAGCTGCCGGCGCTGGCGGCCGCGCTGGGCTTCGGCGCCGCGCTGGAGCGCCTCTCTCGCGGCCGCCGCCTGGACGTCGGCGCCGTGACCGGCCTGCTGCTGGTGGCCGCGCTGGCCGGCGGCATCGTGCTCGCGTCCGACGTCTACGAGTCGGGCGCCGGCGTGGACCGGCTGTTGTTCGGGACGTTGATCGGCCTCACCGATCGCGACCTGTGGTTGACGGCGGCCGCGGTGGCGGGCGCGCTCGCGCTGCACGCCGGGCTGCACCGCTCGTGGCTGGCCTCCGGCTTCGACCCCGGCAGCGCCCGCGCGCTGGGCGTGCCCACGACTCTGGCCGACCGCCTGCTGCTGGCCGCGGTGGCGGTGGCGGTCGTCGTGTCGCTGGACGCGGTCGGCGCGCTGCTCGTGGCCGTCGTGCTCGTCGTCCCCGCCGCGACGGTGCGCCTGGTGGCGCGCGACGTGCGCACCATGCAGGTGGGCACCGCCGGGCTGGCCGCCTCGGAGGGCGTCGTCGCGCTGCTGATGGCCGACGCGTTGAACGTCGGGCCGGGGCCGGTGATGGCGGTCGTGGGCGCCGTGGTCTTCGCGCTGGTGGCGGTGCTGCGGTGACGCTCGTGCGCACCGAGGGACTGTCCGGCGGCTACGTGGCCGGCCGCGACGCGCTCGCCGACGTCGGCTTCGCGCTCGAACCGGGCCGGATCGCCGGGGCGCTGGGCCCCAACGGCGGCGGCAAGACCACGCTGTTCCGCGCGCTGCTCGGCGAGTTGCCCCACCGCCGCGGCACCGTCGAGGTCGAGGGCCGCCCCGCCTACGTGCCCCAGACCGACCACGCGCGGCTGGACTTCCCCGTCAACGCGCTCGACGTCGCGTTGATGGGCGCCTACGGCCGCACCCCGTTCTACCGCCGGATCGGCCGCGAGGATCGCGTCGCGGCGGAGGCGGCGCTGGAGCGCGTCGGGCTCTCCGATCAGGCGCGGGCGGGGTTCGGGACGCTGTCCGGCGGCCAGCGGCAGCGCGTCCTGATCGCCCGCGCGCTGGTCCAGGACGCGCGCGTGCTCCTGCTCGACGAGCCGCTGTCGGGCGTCGACGCGCCGAGCGCGACCCGGATCGAGGCCGTGCTGCGGGAGCTGCGCGACGAGGGCCGCGCGCTGCTGGTGGCCACCCACGACGTCGAGCAGGCGCGCCGCTTCGACCACGTGCTCTGCCTCCACACCCGCCAGGTCGCGTTCGGGCCGCCCGCCGAGGTGCTCACGCCCGCCGTGTTGCAGGCCACCTACGGCGCCGAGCTGGTGGTGCTCGACGGCGGCCGCACCGCGGTCAACGTCGGTCATCACGAGCACTAGATGTTCGACTGGCTGACCGATCCGTTCCAGGCCGCGTTCATGCAGCGCGCGCTCGCCGAGGTGCTGGTGCTGGGCCTTGCCTGCGGTCCGCTCGGCGCCTGGGTCCTGCTGTACCGCCAGAGCTACGCGGCCGAGTCGATCTCCCACGGGATGCTGCCCGGGCTCGTGCTGGCCGCGCTGGCGGGCGCGCCGCTCGTGCTCGGCGCCGCGGGCGGCGTGCTGGTGGCGGCCGCGGCGATCGCGCTGGCCGGGCGCGACGAGCGGCTCGGCGGGGACACGGGCGTCGCGGTCGCCGTCTCGGGCCTGTTCGGGCTCGGCGCGCTGCTCGCGCTCTCGCCGGAGACCCCGCCGCGCCTGCAGGAGCTGCTGTTCGGCGACGTGCTGGGCGTCACGGGCACCGACCTGGCCGCCGCCGCGGTGCTGGCCGCCGCGGTCGCGGTCTCGCTGGGGCTCGCGCACCGCCGGCTGAGCCTCAGCGCGTTCGACCGCGGGGCGGCGCGCTCGCTCGGCGCCTCGCCCGCGCGCTGGGAACTGGCGATGCTCGTGCTGCTCGCGCTCGCCACCGTGGCCGCGGCGCCCGGGCTGGGCAGCCTGCTGTTGGTGGCGCTGATCCTGGCGCCCGGAGCGGCGGCGCTGCGGCTGGCGGGGCGGATGCCGGCGGTCCTGGCGCTCGCCGCCGCGATCGGCGCGCTCGCCGGGCTCGGAGGGCTGCTGCTCTCCTTCCACCTGGGGATCGCGGCGGGCGCCAGCGTCGCGCTGTGCGCCGTCGCGGCCGCGGGGCTGACCGCCTTGCGCTAAGTCCGCCATCGGTCCACCCCCGTTGACGACTCACGTGTCATACGACACCATCGTCGCGTGAGCGCCGCCGTGGATCGTCTCCCGCCGCGCCGCTCGGGTTACCGCCTGTGGGCTATGCGCGTCCTCGGGGTGGTGGCTACGGGCGCGCTGCTCGCCGTCGGTGCGACGGCCGTCGTCACCGTGGCGCCCGACCGGGGCGAGAAGGCCTCCCTTACGTCCGAGGCGCCGGCGGCCACGCCCGAGCCTGCCGCCGCGAAGAGGCCCAAGAAGGCCGAGCCGACGAAGCCCAAGCTGACCGCGAAGCAGCGCGCCGCGCGCCGCGCCGCCGTCTCCACGCTGCGCGAGCAGGGCTACCGGCCCGTCTCGCTCGCCGACTACAACCCGAAGAGCGAGCTCCGGGTGCTGATCGGCCGCGGCGACGGCGGCCAGCGCGCGTTCTTCTTCGCCGAGGGCCGCTACCTCGGCAACGACGCCGCCGACGACAGCGAGCAGCTCAGCGTCGCGCGGGCCGGCAACAAGTCGGTCGCGCTCACCTACAAGCTCTACGAGGTCGGCAAGAGCAGGTCCACGGGGACGGAGCGGGTGCTGTTCCGCTGGGACGGCAAGAAGCTCGCGCCGCAGACGGGGATCCCGTCATCCCTGGAGCGTCACGCCCCACCCGGCTGAGGCGTCTGCATCAGCACCCAGCCGTTGCCGTCGGGGTCCACGAACGACGCCGACGTGCCCCACGGGTCCTCGCGCACCTCGCCGGTGAACTCGACGCCGCGCTCGCCGAGCGCCTCGAAGGCCGCCTTGGCGTCAGGCGTGTCGAGCACCAGCCCGGTCACGCTGCCGGGCGGCATCTGCTCGAACCAGGTCACCAGCGCGATCGTCGCCTGCGAGCCGGGCGGCGCCAGCTCGACCCATCGCATCCCCTCGCCGAACGGCCCGTCGAAGCGCTCCTCGAAGCCGAGCGTGTCGACGTAGAACGCCTTGGCGCGGTCGACGTCGGCGACGGGGATGGAGACGAGGCGTAGGTGTGCGATGTGCTCGGCCACGGATGTACGCTCCTCGCGAGGGAAGGAGATCTCGGATGCGGCCATCCTACGTCCACGGCGCCTCGGTGACGCCGTTGCTGGGCCAGACGATCGGCGAGAACCTCGATCGCGCGGTGGAGCGCTTCGGCGACCGCGAGGCGCTCGTCAGCTGCCACCAGCAGCTGCGCTACACGTACGCCGAGCTGGGGGAGGCCGTCGACCGCCTCGCCCGCGCGCTGCTGGCCGGCGGGCTCGAGCCGGGCGACCGGCTGGGGATCTGGAGCCCCAACCGCGCCGAGTGGGTGCTCGTCCAGTACGCGACCGCCAAGGCCGGGATCGTGCTCGTCAACATCAACCCGGCCTACCGGACCTCTGAGCTCGAGTACGCCCTGCGCCAGTCCGGCTGCCGCTGGGTGATCGCCGCTCAGAGCTTCAAGACCTCCGACTACGCGGCGATGATCGAGTCGGTCCGCGGCGGGTTGGAGACGCTCGAGCACGTCGTGCTGCTCGGCTCGCCCGAGTGGGAGGCGCTCACCGCCGGCGCCGACGCCGAGCTGCCGGTCTGCCAGTTCGACGACGCGATCAACATCCAGTACACGAGCGGCACCACCGGCTTCCCCAAGGGCGCCACGCTCAGCCACGCCAACATCCTCAACAACGGCTACTTCGTCGCCGAGGGCTGCCGCTACACCGAGGAGGACCGCGTCTGCATCCCCGTGCCCTTCTACCACTGCTTCGGCATGGTGATGGGCAACCTCGGCTGCACCACGCACGGCGCGTGCATGGTCATCCCCGAGGCGGCGTTCGACCCCGAGGCGACCCTGCGGGCCGTCCAGGAGGAGCGCTGCACGTCGCTGTACGGCGTCCCGACGATGTTCATCGCCGAGCTCGAGCACCCCGGCTTCGGGGACTTCGACCTCTCCAGCCTGCGGACCGGGATCATGGCCGGCTCCCCGTGCCCGATCGAGACCATGCGCCGCGTCGTCAGCGAGATGCACATGGAGGAGGTCACCATCTGCTACGGGATGACCGAGACCTCGCCCGTGTCCACGCAGACCGGCGCCGAGGATCCGCTCGAGAAGCGCGTCGGCACCGTCGGGCGCGTGCACCCGCACCTCGAGATCAAGGTCGTCGACCCGGAGACGGGCGCGGTGGTGGACCGCGAGCAGCCCGGCGAGCTGTGCACCCGCGGTTACAGCGTGATGCTCGGCTACTGGAACGAGCCCGGGAAGACCGACGAGGTGCTCGACCGCGCGCGCTGGATGCACACCGGCGATCTCGCGGTGATGGACGACGAGGGGTACCTGCGGATCGTCGGGCGGATCAAGGACATGGTCATCCGCGGCGGCGAGAACCTCTACCCGCGCGAGGTGGAGGAGTTCCTCTACGGGCATCCCGACGTCGCCGACGTGCAGGTCGTCGGCGTGCCCGATCCCCGCTTCGGCGAGGAGCTGATGGCGTGGATCGTCCCGCGCGCCGGCGCCGAGATCGACCGCGACTCGGTGGCGGCCTTCTGCGAGGGCAAGATCGCGCACTACAAGGTCCCGCGCTACGTCGCGACCGTCGAGTCGTTCCCGATGACGGTCACCGGCAAGGTGCAGAAGTTCAAGCTGCGCGAGCTCGCGATCGAGCAGCTCGGGCTGGAGGAACCCGCGGCCATCTAGCCTGGAAGGCATGTGCGGTCGCTACACCCTCACCACCCCGGCGGGCATGGGCCTTCCGGATCGCTTCGGCGTCCCGGACGAGCCTGACGCGGCGACGCTCGAGCGCTACAACGTCTGCCCGACCGAGCAGATCGCGGTCGTGAGCGCGAAAGAGGGCGAGCGGAAGATGCGCTCCGTGCGCTGGGGCCTCGTTCCCTCGTGGGCGCGCGAGCTCGGCAAGGGCCGCGAGCCGATCAACGCGCGCAGCGAGACCGTCGCGGAGACGAGGATGTTCGCGGGCCTGTACGCGCGCCCCGATCGCCGCTGCCTCGTGCTCGCCGACGGCTGGTACGAGTGGCTGCGCTCCGAGAACCCCAAGCAGCCGCGGATCCCGTTCCGCTACACGGTGGACGGGGGAGGGCCGTACGCCTTCGCCGGGCTGTTCGGATACGCCCGGATCGGCGAGGATTGGGTCACCTCGGCCACCATCCTCACCACCACCGCCAACGGCGTGTGCGCGCCCGTCCACGACCGGATGCCGGTCGTCCTCGCCGGGCCCGACGAGGAGGCGGCGTGGCTGGCGGGCGCCGACGACCCTGAGCTGCTCGCGCCGTTCGCCGACGCGCGGACCACGGCGCGGCCGGCCAACCCGGCCGTCAACCGCGCCGGGGTGGAAGGGCCTGAGCTGATCGAGCCGCCGGAGCATCCTCCGGAGCCGGCTCAGCAGCAGCTGTCGCTTTAGTGCACTCGCCCGTAGCTAGGACGCATTCCGGCGGGCCCGGCCCGCGGCTGCCGGCACCCGACATCCCGTCACGTGCCACCAGCATGCTCCCGGATGCCGTGCGCCGGCAGCCACGACCCGGACTCCACCGGACGATGCGCCCTATGTCCGGGCGAGCGCACTAGCCAGGAAGGCGTCGAACAGGCGGCGGCCGGTGTCCATCCACTCCGGCAGCCGGTCGGCGGCCAGCTTCATGTGCGCTTCCGGGTCGAAGCCGAGCGCCATCGCATCCGGGTCGCTCTCGAAGTCGTAGGCCCAGAAGCGCACGATCTCGGGCGTGACCTCGGGGTGGAACTGCACGCACCAGGCGTGCTCGCCGAGGCGGTAGGCCTGCGAGCAGATGGCGCTGCGCGCCAGCTCCGTGGCGCCCGCGGGCAGCTCGAACGTGTACGAGTGCCACTCGTAGGCGTAGAAGCGCGGCGGCATGGCGTCGAGCACCGGGTCCGGCGCGGTGCGGGACACCTCGAACCAGCCGATCTCGGCGGCGCCGGCACGGTGCACCTCGGCGCCGGCCGCGACGGCGACGAGCTGGGCGCCGAGGCAGATGCCCAGGACCGGGACCCGCGCCTGTAGCGCGTCGCGGATCAGCTCGATCTCGCCGTTCAGCCACGGCAGCCGGCCGGCGTCGCGCACGTTCATGCCGCCGCCGAACACCACCACCGCCCCGAACGCCTCCAGCGGCGCCGGCATGCGCTCGCCGTGCCCTGGGGTCCACTCGCTGACGTCGTGTCCGCCGGCCGCGGCGCGCTCGGCCAGCAGTCCGCTGCTGCCACCGCCCGGGTGCAGGACGCCGAGGACTCTCATGTTCACCGGAGTCTGGCAGGGTGAGGGCCTTGCACGAGGGCCAGTTGCTTCTCTTCACCGGTCTGCTGCTGGCGGCCGGCCTCGCCGCGTCCCTCGCCGCCGGGCGGCTGCGGCTGCCGGGCCTCGTGCTCGTGCTCGGGCTGGGGATGCTGATCGGGTCCGACGGGCTCGGCTGGATCGAGTTCGACGACTTCGAACTGGCCCGCCAGGCCGGGATCATCGCCGTCGCGCTGATCCTGTTCGAGGGCGGGCTCTCCAGCGGGTTCGACGAGATCCGGCCCGTGCTGAAGACGTCGATCGCGCTCGCGACGCTCGGCACGTTGCTCACCGCGGGCCTGACCGCCGTGGCGGCGGGCCTGATCCTCGACCTCGAGCCGCTCCCCGCGCTGCTGCTCGGCTCGACCGTGGCGGCGACCGACGCAGCGGCGGTGTTCGCGGTCCTGCGCGGGTCGACGCTGCGGCGCCGGCTGGCGCGCACGCTCGAGGGCGAGTCGGGCCTCAACGACCCGGTCGCGATCCTGCTCGTGATCGGCTGCATCGAGGCGATCCGGTCGCCTGCCTACGGGCTCCTCGACGCGGCGCTGCTGGCCGTCCAGGAGCTCGGGATCGGCTTCGTCGTGGGGCTGGGGATCGGGTTGCTCGCCGTCCAGTGGCTGCGCCACGTCCGGCTGCCCTCCGCCGGCCTGTACCCCGTCGCCTCGGTCGCGACCGCCGCGCTCGCCTACGGCGCGGCCGACACCCTGCACGGCTCGGGGTTCCTCTCCGTGTACCTCGCCGGCCTCGTTCTCGGTACGGCCGCGACCCCGGCGCGGCGCACGATCGTGACCTTCCACGACGGGCTGGCGTGGGTCGCGCAGCTGGCGCTGTTCCTGGTCCTGGGGCTGCTCGTGTTCCCGGGCGACCTCGGCGACATCTGGCTCGAGGGCACCGCGATCGCGTTCGCCACCGCCGTCGTCGCGCGGCCGCTGGCCACGCTCGTCGTCACGGTCCGCCAGGGCTTCACCACGGGGGAGAAGCTCGTGCTCGGCTGGGCGGGGCTCCGCGGCGCGATTCCCGTCGTGTTCGCGACCTTCGCGGTCACGGAGGGGATCGAGGGCGGGATGACGTTCTTCAACGTCACGTTCTTCGTCGTGCTGCTCTCGACGGTGCTCCAGGGCACCACCATCGAGCCGCTGGCGCGGCTGCTCGGCGTGCGCTCGGACGAGGCGGCGATCCCGGAGCCGCTGGTCGAGCCCGTGCTGCTCAACCGGCTCGGCGCGGAGGTGATCCAGTTCCCCGTGCGCGCCGACGACGCGGTGGTCGGTCACGCGGTGCGCGAGCTGGGCCTCCCGCGCGAGGCGCTGTTGAACGTGGTGGTGCGAGGGGACCGGGCGATCCCGCCGCGTGGCTCGACGGTCGTGGAGGCCGGCGATCAGCTGCACGTGATCGTCCGCCAGGAGGCGGCGATCGAGTTCCGCGAGCTGCTGCGGCGCTGGCGGTCCGGGCCGCTCGGCGCGCGAGAGCGCCCGCGCCCGAGGCCCCGCAGCCGCCCGTCGGTCACGACCGTGCGGCCATGGGACGACGCCGCTGACGGCAACCCGTCGCGGCCGAGCGAGCTGTCCGGGCGGCTGGTGATCGACCAGTTGCGCACGCGCCGAGACGAGCCGGGCTCGCTCGTCCTGCTCGACGACGGGCGCTACGCGATCGCGGGGCCGCTGCTCGCGATCGGCCCGCCGGGCGAGCTGCAGGCGTTCGTCCGGCGGCGCCTGGAGCGGTCCGAGACGTCGGGCGAGCGCGCGTGGTGGCGGGAGGTCACGGGCGCGCTGGCGCGCTGACCCGGGTGGACGTCGTCCGGGGTACATGCGAACATACGTTCGTGTCGCTCCCCGAGGCCAACATCCTTCACGCCGACGCCGACTGCTTCTTCGCCTCGGTCGAGCAGCGCGACGACCCCCGGCTGCGCGGCAAGCCCGTGATCGTGGGCCGCGGGGTGGTGCTCGCCGCCAGCTACGAGGCGCGGGCGTTCGGCGTGAAGGGGGCGATGGGCGGGTCGGTGGCGCGCCGCCTGTGTCCGCAGGCCGTGGTCGTGAGCCCGCGGATGGAGGCGTACACCGAGGCCAGCAAGGCGATGTTCGCCGTGTTCAACGACACCTCGCCGTCGGTCGAGGGCCTGTCGATCGACGAGGCGTTCATCGACGTGCGCGGCATGCGCCGGATCGCGGGCACGCCGCCGGAGATCGCCGCGCGGCTGCGGCGGGAGATGCGCGAGCGCGTCGGGCTGGCCATCACGGTCGGCGTCGCGCGCACGAAGTTCCTCGCCAAGGTGGCCAGCGGGGTGGCGAAGCCGGACGGGCTGCTGGTCGTCCCGCCGGGCGGCGAGCTGGCGTTCCTGCACCCGCTGCCGGTCGAGCGGTTGTGGGGGGTGGGGCCGGTGACCGCCGGCAAGCTCCATGCGCGCGGGATCACGACGGTGGGGGAGGTGGCCCTGCTGGCCGAGCCGACCCTGGTCACGATGCTCGGCCGCGCCGCCGGGCGGCAACTCCACGCCCTCGCGCACAACCGCGACCCGCGGCGCGTGCAGAACCGGCGGCGGCGGCGCTCGATCGGCTCCCAGCGGGCGCTCGGCACGCGCCCGCGGCCACCGGGCGCGCTCGACGCCACGCTCGTCGCGATCGTGGACCGGCTGACGCGGCGGCTGCGCCACGCCCGCCGGGTCTGCCGCACCATCGTGCTGCGGCTGCGCTTCGGCGACTTCTCGCGGGCGACGCGCTCGCACACGATCGCCGAGGCGACCGACCGCACGAGCACCATCCTCGCCGCCGCCCGTGACCTGCTCGCGGCGGCGCGCCCGATCATCGAGCGCGACGGCCTGACGCTGCTCGGCCTGAGCCTGACCAACCTCGAGGATGCGGACGCCGTCCAGCTGGCGCTGCCGCTCGAGCGGCGCCCGGGCGCGGCGCTGGACGCCGCGCTCGACGACGTCCGCGACCGGTTCGGCTCGGACGCCATAACCCGCGCCGTGCTCGTCGGCCGCGACCCGGGGATCTCGATGCCGCTGCTCCCGGACTAGCGCTCGTGGGCGAGCCAGGGATCAGACGACGGGGAGGAGCGCGACGGCGTACGTGCCGCTCTCGCCGTCGGAGCGCGGGCCCACGCGGAGGCGGCCGCCGATCGCCTCGGCGCGCTCGCGGCTGGAGGCGAGGCCGATGTGTCCCTGCCCGAGCGCCTCGCGCAGCCGCGACGACTCGAAGCCGACGCCGTCGTCGGTCACCTGGAGCAGGACCCCCTCCGGCACGCGCGTCACGCGGACCTGCACGCGGGTCGCGCCGGCGTGCTTGGAGACGTTGCGCAGCAGCTCGCGTGCCAGCCCCAGCACCAGCTCGTCGCGCGCGCCGGACGCCGCCGGGTCGATCTCGACGTCGCACGCGTAGCCGTCGAGGCGGCTGTGCTGCGTGGCGATCGCCCGCAGCGCCGACTCCAGGCCGCCGACCTGGAGCACGACGGGGTGCAGGTCGAGCATCGACTCGCGGATCAGGTCCACCGCCCGCGCCACGCTGGAGCGGACGCGCTCGAGGTGGTGCTCGTCGCCCTCCGCGGCGGGCTGGAGGCGGGAGATGTCGTGCCCGAGCGCGAGCAGGTCCTGGAGCGGCCCGTCGTGCAGCGCCTCGGAGATGCCGCGACGCGTGCGGTCCTCGGCGTCGAGCGCGTGCGCGACCAGCCTGCCGCGGGCGGCCGACTGCTCCACGACCTGCTCCTCGACCCGCAGGCGCTCGGTGGCGCTGGCGACCATGTTCGCGATCGCGATCAGGAAGGCCAGGTCGTCGTCGCCGACGCGATGGGGCTCCAGCGAGTGCGCCGACAGCACGCCGAGCGGGGCGTCGGGCGGGCCGATGACGACCGCGGCGCTGCTGCGCACGCCGAAGCGTACGGCCAGCGGCGACGCCTCCAACCGGGTCTCCTCGTGCCAGTCGCCGACCACCACGGCCTCGCCGAGCCGCAGCGTGTACCCGTGCAGCGTGTCCGGTCCGGCGACGACCTCGCGCCCATCCAGGCGCGGCCCGCGCCCGCCGCTGATCGCGCGCACGACGAGCTCGGGGCCGCCGGCGCGCGCCTCCGCGACAACCGCGTGGTCGAGCTGCAGCTCCTCCGCGACGGTGTCGACCGCGCGGCGCATCAACACGTCGATCGGCAGCCCGGACAGCGCGAGCCGGCCGAGCGCGGCCACGGCGGCCTGCCGCTCCTCGGCGCGTGCGAGCTCGGTGACGTCCTGAGCGAAGCCGTCGACCCGCACGACGCGGCCGGACGGGCCCCGGTGCGGGACCCCGCGGCCGCGGATCGTCCGCCGGCCGCCGTCGGGGCGCTCGACCATGAACGCGAGCTCGCCGGGCTCGCCTGTGCGCAGCAGGTCGGTCGTGACCTCCACCAGCGCCTTGCGGTCCTCGCGGCGCACGGCCGACAGGAGGGACTCCAGGCTCGGGGCCTCGCCGAGCGGCAGCCCGGTGAGGCGGAACAGCTCCTCCGACCATGTCCACTGGTCGGCCTCGACGTCCCAGCTCCAGCTGCCGACGCCGGCCATCCGCTGGGCGGCGGTGAGCAGCTCGCGGCTGCGATGCAGCCGCTCCTGGGTCCGGCGGCTCTCCGTGACGTCGATGGCGATGACGGCGAGCAGCCGGCGGCTCTCGAACGGCAGGGGGTAGATGCTCAGCAGCCAACCGCGGTCCTCCCCGGCGGTGACGGCCGGCTCGATGTTGAGCAGCGGCTCGCCGGTCTCCGCCACCTGCTGGAGAGTCGCCTCGGCGATCGTGCCGACCGCGCCGGGGAACGCCTCGGGCAGCCGGCGTCCGAGCTGCGCCTCGGCCGGCGTACCCGACAAGGCGACCAGCGAGGGGGAGATGAGCAGGAGGCGGTAGTCCTCGTCGTGGACCGCGACGCCGATCGGTGACCCGGGCGCCAGCGCTGCGAACAGCGCACCGGCGACATCCGGGGGCGAGCTCACTCCACCGACCACCCGACCCGGCCCTCGGCGGCCGCCAGCAGCTGCGCGGCGATCGTCGCTGGGCGGCGTCTCCTTGCCCAGCAGCGCCACCGCGCCCGCCTCGGCGGCCTGTGTACTCAAGACCGGATCGGGGGTCCCGGTGATCAGCACGACGCGCGCGCCGGGCGCCGTGCCCTCCGCCTGCAGCCGCCGGCACACGTCGATGCCGCTCAGGCCCGGCATCCGTACGTCGAGCAGCGCGACGTCGGGCTGGCTGGCGACGATGCCGGCCAGCGCCGCGTGGCCGTCGGCGGCCTGGCCGACGACCTCGAGCGCGGGGTGCTCCGCAACGAGCCGGGCGACGCCGGAACGGTAGCCCTCGTGGTCGTCGGCGATGAACACCCTGCGGGTCCTATCACCCGTTTCTGGACTGTTCAGCACCGGGCCATCATCGCCCATCTTGCGGATAACCAGGAGAGGCGATGCCAACCGTTTGCCCAGGTTCGTCGCCGCCGGCCGGGGCACTCGCCCGCACGCGCAGGCCGGCTCCCGGGGCGGTCGTCAGCGAGAACGAGCCGCCGACCGCCTCCATCCGCTCGCGGCACGACGCGAGGCCGATCCGGCCCTCGCCGAACGCCTCGGCGACCCGGTAGCCGGTCAGCCCCACGCCGTCGTCGAGCACCTCGAGCACGATCGCGTCGTTCTCGCGCCGGACCGTCACCTGCACGCGTGTGGCGTCGGCGTGGTGGGCCGCGTTGGTCAGCAGCTCGCGCGCGACGGAGAGCAGCAGCGCGTCCCGCGTGCCGGTCGCCGCGGGGTCGACCTCGACGTGTGCCTCGAAGCCGCTGGCGCCGGCCTGCTCGTCGGCGACGGCGTGGAGGGCGGCGTCCAGCCCGCCGTAGTGCAGGACGGTCGGGTGCAGCGCGCTCATGACCTCGCGGAGGCGCCGGATGATGGCGCCGAGGCGCTCCTGAGCACCGGCGATCGCCGCCTCGTCGCCCCCGCGGAGCCCGAACAGGTCGACGCGGGCGGAGAGGAGCTCCTGCAGCGCGCCGTCGTGGAGGGTCTCGGAGATCCGCCGCCGGGCCCGCTCCTCGCCGTCGAGCGCCTGCACGACCAGGCGGCCCCGGGCGGCGGACAGCTCCGCGATCTCCGCCTCGGCGGTCCGTCGCTCGACGGCGTCCGCCAGGACGTTGGCCAGGCCCTGGAGGTAGCTGGCGTGCTCGCGGCTGAACCGCCGGGGCTGCTGGGAGATCGCCCCGAGCAGCCCCCAGGGCCGCCCGCGGCCGCCGATCACGACGATCGCCGCGCTGCGCGCCCCGATGTCGCGGTGCTCGCCGCCGGGGAAGTGGGCGTCGAGGTCGTCGATCACCACCGGCAGCCGCGTCTCGAGCGCGTTCTCGGTGGGTGTGCCGGCGCGGCGTGGGATCCGCCACGGGCCGTCGAAGCCCGGCGGCGCGTGTGCGGCCCGGACGACCAGCTCGCTTCCGTCGGGGCTCAGCTCGAGCACGGCGGCGCCCTCGACGCGGGACTCGCTGCACGTGGCATCGACCGCGCGCTGCATCAGCGCCTCCAGCGTGAGGCCCGCGAGCGCCGCCTGGCCGAGCGCGGCCACCGTCCGCTGGCGGCGCTCGGCGCGAGCGAGGTCGGTGATGTCCTGGACGAAGCCGCGCACGCCGATGGCGCTGCCCGTGGCGTCGTGCACGGGGTCGGCGCGGGCGTCGAGCAGCCGGACCTCGCCGTCGGCGCGGCGGGCGCGGATCCGCCCGGCGTAGGGGCGGTCCTGCTCCATCGCGGCGCGCACGTCGCCGCGCACGCGGAGACGCTCCTCGGCGTCGGCCATCTCGAGCCGGTCGCGCAAGTGCGGCGTCCCGCCCAGCGACGGGTCGCGCCCCATCATGGCCAGCAGCTCGGGCGCATAGACGACCGTCTCGGGGTCGGCGGTCCACGTCCACCAGCCCACGCCCGCCATCTGCTGGGCGCCGGACAGCAGCCCCTCGCTCTCGCGCAGCGCCTCCTGCGCGCGCCGGCGGTCGGTGACGTCGACCACCACCGAGCCCACCATGCGCCGCCCGTCGAGCTCCATGGGGTAGTAGCCGGCCACCCACGTGCGGGCCTCGCCGGGGCCCACCTTGCTGGTGCCGTCGAACTCGACGCCGGTCAGGGCCTCGCCGGAATCGCGCACGTGCGCGAGGATCGACTCGACCTCGGCGGCGAGGTCCGGGGGCAGGAGCTCGCTGGGGCGGCGGCCGATCTGCTCGGCGGCGCCACGGCCCGTGATCGTGGTGAGCGAGTCGGAGACGAGGACCAGCCGGAGGGCCTCGTCGTGCACCGAGAACCCGATCGGCGCGTCGGGTGGCAGCGACCCCACGAGCGATGCGGCGGCGAGCGCTTGGTCCTTACGGCTCACTCCCACGGGAGCGACTGTAGTGGCCCCAACGGGGGCTCAGCCACAATTGGGGGCGTGGACCCATACGCCGTGCTGGGGGTGCCCCCGACCGCATCCGAGACCGAGCTCGCCAGCGCCTACCGGGAGCTGGCCAAGGAGTGGCACCCGGACCGGCGCGGGGCCGACGGTCTGAGCCGCATGGCGGAGATCAACGTGGCCTTTGAGCTGCTGCGCTCCGGGGCCCAACAGGAGAGCCGCACGGCTCCCGCGCCGGCGGCGATGCGGCGCGGCCGCGGAGGGCGGCTCTCGGACGCGCTGCGCCGCGCGCTGGGCCCGGAGCTGGCCGAAGCCCTCGCCCCGGGGGAGGCGGTTCGCCTGGTGACCCCGACGAGCACGTGGGCGAGCCCGCGGACGATCCTGGCCGTCACCGACCGCCGGCTGCTGTGGCTGCTCGACGACGCGCCCGTGGCGCGCGTGCGCGCCGTGGCGCTGCTCGACGTCGCCGACGTCGAGCGGCGCATCCGCCGCCCGCGGCGCAGCGTCGCGACGCTCCGGATGCGGACGACCAACGGGCGGCGGCACTCGTTCGCGGAGCTGCGGCCGGTGACGGCGGCGGCGATCGAGCGCCACGTGCTCGACGCGCGGGCGTGACGCGCGCCGAGGCCTGCGCGCGCCGTTGGGGACTCACGCTCGGGGCGCCGTTCCCGAGCGAGTACAACGACGTGATCGCGGCGGTGCGCGCGGACGGGTTGGAGGTGGTGCTGAAGCTCGCCGACGGGGACGCGCGGCCCGAGGCGGCCGCGCTCGAGTTGCTCGACGGGCGCGGGGCGGTGGCGCTGCTCGACGCCGACCACGACCTCCGAGCGCTTCTGCTCGAGCGCGTGCGGCCGGGGACGCCGCTCGACTGCCTTGACGACGAGGCGGCCACGCGCGTGCTCGCGGCGCTGATGCCGCGCCTGTGGCGGCCCGTGCCCGCCGCGCACTTGCCGCTCTCCGTCGGGGGGTGGGGTGAGGCGTTCGCGCGCCATCGCGTTGCCTTCGGCGGCGCGGGGCCGCTCGACGCGGGCCTGTTCGCACGCGGCGAGGCGGTGTTCGCCGAGCTCTGCGCCTCCGCGGAGGGTGTCGTGGTGCTCCACGGCGATCTCCACCACGACAACGTCCTGCGGGCGGAGCGGGAGCCGTGGCTGGCCATCGACCCCAAGGGCGTGGTCGGGGAGCGCGCGTTCGAGCCGGGCGTGCTGCTCCACAACCCGATCCCGGGTCTCCTGGCCATGGACGCGCCCGCACGGGTGCTCGCCCGCCGCCTCGACGTGCTCACGGAGATGCTCGGCCTCGACCGCGAGCGGCTCCGCGCCTGGGGATTCGCCCAGGCGGTGCTGTCAGCGGTGTGGTTCGTCGAGGACGGCGAGGACTTGTGGCCGTTCGCGATGACCTGCGCGGAGCTGTTGGCATGACACCCCCGACCACCGGGGCTGGCCGCGAGCCGTGATGCCCGCGCGGTACCCGGCTCGGCGCCGCTCGGGACACCCTGGCCGAGTGGGCGATCCGCCGGACGTTCAACGCTCGCGACCCGGGGTATCGGGACGCCTATGCCCGTGAGGTCCGCGGTCCAGATCCAGGCGCCGCCGGAGCGCGCGTTTGCCGCGTTCGCGGAGCGGCTCGGCGAGTGGTGGCCGCGGGAGTACACGTGGTCGCAGGGCACGCTGGAGGCGATCGGGATCGAGGCGGGGGAGGGTGGCCTGTGCTTCGAGCGCGGCCCGCACGGGTTCCGGCTCGACTGGGGCCGCGTCGTGGCGTGGGAGCCGCCGGCCCGGCTCGCGTTCACGTGGCAGATCTCCCCGACGCGCGTCCCGGAGCCCGACCCGGACCGCGCCTCGACCGTGGAGGTGCGCTTCGAGGCGGTCGGGGACACGGGGGACACCGAGGTCGCGCTCGAGCATCGGGATTTCGAGCGCCACGGCGATGGCGCCGACGGCTACGCCGAGGCGATGGGCTCGCCGCAGGGCTGGCCGTACATCCTCGCCGGCTTCGCGGCCTGGGCCGCCGAGTAGACGTCGGGCGCCGGCTAGAGGTCGACCACGACGAGCTCGGGCGTGCGGCGCTGGAGCGCCTCGGCGACCACGCGCCGGTGACAGCCGGCCGGATCGGCCTCCAGGCACATCAGCGCCGTCGGCGGCGCCACGGCGAGCTCCTTCGCGAGCGTGTCGAGCTCGCCGGAGGCGGTCGCCTCGATGTGCTCGAGGAACGCCGCGCGCGCCTCGTCGTTGCGGCCGGCGCGAAACAGCCAGCGGATGTCGGGCGGCGTGCCGAGCGCCTTGCGGTGCTCGTAAGCGATGTCCTGGTCGCCGAGCATCTCGCTGAGGCGCGTCTTCGACATTCCGGGCCGGCGCGACTGCGGCCGGTAGCGGACGTCGAGCAGCCGCCGCACGCCGGCGAGCTGGAGCTCGTTGACGAGCTCGGGCGGGAGGAGGCGCTCGTAGCCGACGGTGAACAGGGTGGGCACACGGCGATTGTGACCGGTCGCGGGGAATAGTCCGGCGGCCCTAGGAGCTCGAGGCGTTGTGGTGGCGGCGCTGCAGCTCGCGGACCCGGTTGGCGAGGTCGGGGACCGGGCCCTCGACCACGAGGCCGGGGACGACCTCGCGGATCGGCAGGTTCCGGACCGGGGACGCGGGCGCTCCCATCTCGGCCCGCCAGGTCGCGAGCTGCTCGGCGGAGCTCGCGTAGACGATGCGGCCCAGGCCGACCCAGCCGTGCGCGGCGGAGCACATCGGGCAGTGCTCGCCGGACGTGTAGACCGTGGCGGCGGCGCGCTCCTCGGGCGGCATGTTCGTCGCCGACCACCGCGCCAGCTCGAACTCCGGGTGGCGCGTCTGGTCCCCGGCGGCGGTGCGGTTGCGGTCCTCGAGCAGCACGGTCCCGTCGCCGGAGACGAGGACGGAGCCGAACGGCTCGTCGCCCGCCTCGAGGCCCTCGGCGGCGAGCTCGACGGCCCGGCGCAGGTGTTCCAGGTCGGCGTCGCGGGTCATCGTCGTCGGCTCCCTTCCGTCGTCGTTTATGGCGGCCACCGCACCAACATCTTGCCCCGACGACACGAGGCATGTCACGGGTTGGTCAGCGCGGGCACAGCCGCGGGACGAACGCCCGGCGCTGCGCGATCATGGGCGCCATGCGCATCACACTGGCTCTCATCGCGATCGCCCTCTGCCTGATCGCCGCTCCGGCCATGGCTCAGGCCCCGCCGCCCGACGTCGTGGCCAAGCACGGCGAGATCACCCCGGCCGGCTACCTCAATATGCGGATGGGCATGACCCTCCGCAGGGCCGCCCGGGTCGGCAACGTGCGCTTCACGAAGGTGCAGCGGAACCCGGGGAGCAGTTGCGCGTACACCAGCCTCCGCAAGCGCAGGGTCAGCGTGATGCTGAATCGCGGCCGCATCGTGCGCTTCGAGACCAAGGGCCAGCCGCCGTACACCAAGCCGAGCCACGTGCCAGGCCTCGGCGGCATCCGCGTCGGTGACCCCGCCCAGAAGATCGCCGAGACGTTCGGGTCCGCGGCGCGCCGCTCGCCGCACAAGTACGTCGAGGGCGGCTCGTACTTCGACGTGACCTACAAGACCGGCAAGTACAAGGGCCAGTCGATGCGCTTCGGGACCGACGCCGACGATCGCGTCATCACCGTGATCGGGGGGAAGACGAGCGCCACGCGCCTGATCGAGGGCTGCTCCTGAGCCAGACGCGCGCTTTCAATGCCCGATAACGGTGCTTATGTAACTCCCTACGGGAAGAGGGGTCCGGCAGGTTCCCGCGCGTCGCCTAGTGGATCGGCACGACGCCGGGAGGGCCGCCGCGGCGCACCGCGCCCGGCGGCTCGCCGATCACGCGCTTGAACGCGCGGGCGAACGCGGCCTCGGAGCGGTAGCCGAGGCGGCTGGCGAGCTCGGCGACCGTCGCGCCGTCGTCGCGGAGCCAGTTGACCGCGACCTGCATGCGCCACCGGGTCACGTACTGCATGGCCGGCTCCTCCACGAGCTCGCTGAAGCGCGCGGCGAACGAGGAGCGCGACATCGCCAGCTCGCGCGCCAGCGACGCC
Organism: uncultured Solirubrobacteraceae bacterium; assembly: GCA_963764385.1. Taxonomy (GTDB): domain Bacteria; phylum Actinomycetota; class Thermoleophilia; order Solirubrobacterales; family Solirubrobacteraceae; genus DATFQI01. Next base: position 94,451 of record CAVXSJ010000001.1, read on the forward strand.
ACGGTCCAGTCGCGCGCCGGGTCGCGATGGATGAGCGAGATGGCGTGGCCGATCTGCGGGTCCTGCAGCGCGCCGAGCCAGCCCGTCCGCGCGGCCGGATCGGTCTCGATCCACGAGCGGATCGCCTGGATCACGAGGATGTCGCCGAGCCGCGTGATGACGGCCTCGCCGCCGGGGCGCTTCTCGCGGGCCTCGGCGGCCATCAGGCGCAGCGTGCTCTGCATCCAGTCGCTCTGGACCGAGTCGGACGCCTCGACGTGCATGATCTCCGGCAGGACCTTGAGGAGGTTGAGGGCGGCGGCGTGGTCGAACCGCACCGCTCCGCAGATCAGCGTGGTCGGCGCGCCTCCCCCGCCGTGGCGGAGGATCTCGTAGCGGTCGCTGATCGCCTCGCGGTCGAGGTCGAGCACGTCGGGAGCGTCGACGCCCGGCTCGCTGCGCAGCACGTGCCCCTCGCCATGAGGCACGAGCCCGAGGTCCCCGGGACGGATCAGCGTTGTCTCGGCGTCGCCCGCCTCGAGCAGCACGTGACCCGCGGTGACGACGTGGAACCAGATGTAGCCGGGCATCGGCATCATCGTCATGCCCCACGGCGCGGTCAGCTCCGAGCGGCAGTAGAAGGCGCCGTTCATCCGCAGGAAGTGCAGCGCCTCGCCGAGCGGATCGGACGGTGTCCAGGGGTCGAGCGGGACCATGGCGACAGTGTCGCTCACGCCGCCACCAGCGCGCCGGCGAACAGCCCGGATGCGATCAGCGCGGCGACCGTGCGGACGTGGTTGAAGGCCGTCCACTCGGACAGGTACCGAGCCCAGGCCCCCGCGCCGTCGGCGGGATCGAGCGCTGCGAGGGTGTTGTTGCGCGGCACGTTGGCGCCCATCGTCACGCCGATCGTCCCGATCAGGTACACGGCGCCGCCCGCCACCGGGTACGCGCCGTACGAGCCGTCCCAGCCCGTCAGCGCGGCGACGATCGACACGAGGCACACGACGGCCGTGCCGAACAGCGCCGTCATGACCAGCGGGTTGATCACCACGACGTTGATCTCCTGCATCGCCGCGATGCCCTGCGGCGCGGGGAGCCTGCCGAGCGACCCCATCACGGTCGTGGAGAAGGCGAAGAAGAAGCCCGCCGCGAGCCCGCAGCCGAGCGCGGCGGCGACGGTGAGGACGACCACGGCGCTAGGCATCCCACGCGCCTCTGGCCGCCGCGTCGCTGGCGAAGGCGGCGAAGTCGCGCGGCTTTCGTCCCAGCGCCTGCTGGACGCCGTCGGCGAGGATCGCGTTGCGGCCGTCGAGGACCTCGGTGAAGAGGTAGCCGATCAGCTCGACGACGCCGGGCGGCTGGTCCCCCAGCGCGACGGCGAACTCGTCCATCGAGACCCGCTTGTGACGCACGTCCCGGCCGGTCGCCCGGGCGACTCCCGACGGCTCGGCGAAGGTCAGGAGCCGCGGGCCGGTCAGCTCGTACAGGCGGTTGGCGTGCCCGTCCTCGGTGAGCGCCGCGACGGCGACGTCGGCGATGTCGCGGCGTCGACGAAGGGCTCGACCATGTCGCCGGCGGGGAGCGCGACCACGCCGCGCGCACCAGGTCGGCGAAGCTGCCCTCGTCGAAGTTCTGGTTGAACCAGGAGCACCGCACGATCGTCCACTCGGCGTCCGAGGCCATGAGGGTCTCCTCAGCGCGCTGGGCCTCCTCCTCGCCGCGGCCGGACAGGAACACCAGCCGCCGCGTTCCCGCCGCCAGCGCCTGCTCGGCGAACCCGCCGATCGCCTCGGCGGCGCCAGGGACCGCGAGGTCGGGATAGAAGGAGATGTACGCCGCCGACGCGCCGTCGAGCGCGGGCGCCCACGTGGCTTGGTGGTCCCAGTCGAACGGCGTCTCGCCGCTACGGGAGCCGGCGCGGACGTCGAGCTCGCGCGACCGCAGCCGCTCCACGATCCGCCGCCCTGTCTTGCCGGTCGCGCCCACCACGAAGATCGTTCCCGTGCTCCGTGCTGTGTGCATTCATCCAGTCTCGGCCCCGTGCCGCGGACTGTCTATGACTGGACGGCGTGAGTTCATGCTCGTACGTCCACGATGCGTGGACGCCGACCACCACGAACCCCGCGGGCCGGCGAGCGAACCGGCCACCGCCCGACGAGGCCGAGCTCGCGCGCCCAAGAAGCGCCTCTACGTTCAGCGCCGACGGGAGCGAAAGAAGGCATAGAGTCAGACGTATGCGACTCCTGCTCGTGGCGACGCTGGCCGTCGCGTCGCTCGTCACCCCCGCCACCGCAGCCGCGCCGGTCAAGATCACCGGCTCCGGCGCGGGCAAGGTCAAGCTCGGCGCGAGCTTCACAAGCCTCCGCAATGCGGGGCGCGTAGGGCCCGCCCAGCCGGGCTGCCCGGTCCAGAGCCCGCGGCCGCGCGTCGCGCGGCTGCGCTCCCCGCTGAAGGGCTTCGTCGAGCTCGGCCCGCGCCGGAACGTCCGCGAGATCCTCGTCACCGGCGGCGCCGCCGCGCGCGGCGTCAAGCAGGGCGACCGGCTGCTCGCCATCCGGCGCGCCTACCGCGGCGAGCGGATCGACCGCACGACCGAGGAGATGTTCGGGATCCTGCTCGTCACCATCCCGCGCTCCGCCGGCGGGCGGATCGAGTTCGCCGTGGACGCTAAGACGCGCCGCGTGACCGGGATCGGCATCCCGCAGATCTCCTTCTGCGAGTGACGCTCAGGTGACCCCGGCGCGCGCCGTCCTTTGCTCGTGGACGAAGCGCACGACCGCCGCGCCCTCGCCGATCGCCGTGGCGCAGCGCTTGGTCGAGCCCGACCGCACGTCGCCCGCGGCGTAGATCCCCGGCACGCTCGTCTCCAGCAGGCCGGCGGCGCCCGCCTCGGCGCCGGTGACCACGAACCCCTTCTCGTCGCGCGCGACCGTGTCGCCGAGCCACTCGGTGCAGGGCGAGGCGCCCAGGAACAGGAACAGGAAGCCGAACGGCATCCGCGTCCCGTCCTTGAGCGTGACGGCCTCGAGCTCGCCGTCGCTGCCGTGCAGCGCCGCGACCTCGCTGCGGGCGCGTACCGCGACGCCAAAGCGCTCGAGGTCCTCGATCAGGTAGTGCGACATCGTCTCGCGCAGGTCTGCGCGGCGGTGGAGGAGCGTGACGAGGGCCCCGCCCCGCGCGAGCCAGATCGCCGCCTGCGCGGCCGAGTTGCCGCCGCCCACGACGCCGACGCGGGTGCCGCCGCAGCGCTCGGCCTCAGGCGGCCCGGCGGCGTAGAAGATCGAGATCCCCTCGTACTGGTCGAGGTCCTCGACGGGCAGGCGCCGGTACTCGGCGCCGGTGGCGAGGACGACGCTGCGCGCCGAGACCTCCACGCCGCCTTCGAGGCGGACGACGTGGCGCTCCGTGCCCGGCTCGAGCGCCACGGCGCGGTACGGCGTCGCCGTGCGGGCGCGGAACTTCCGCGCCTGCGTGACCGCCCGGCTGGTGAGCTCGGTGCCGCTGATCCCGCCCGGGAAGCCGAGGTAGTTCTCGATCCGGCGCGACGTGCCCGCCTGCCCGCCGAGCGCGGTCCCCTCGATGACGAGCGTGTCGAGGCCCTCCGAGGCGCCGTACACGGCGGCGCCGAGGCCGGCGGGGCCGCCGCCGATCACGACCAGGTCGACGTCCTCGCGGGCCGCGAGCTCCAGGCCGACGCCCAGCGCCCGCGAGAGCTCGCCGTTGGAGGGCGCGAGCAGCTCCGTGCCGCCCGGCAGCCGGACGAGCGGGAGCTGGTCCGCCTCGTGCCCCTCGAGCAGCGCCACCGCGACCGGGTCGTGCTCGGGGTCGCGCCACTCGTGAGGGAGGCGGTTGCGCCGGGCGTACTCGATGGTCCGCCGCGTCGGCTCCGACGAGCGCGGGCCGACGATCTCGATGCCGATGCCGTGGACCTGCTGCAGCAGTTCGCGGCGGGAGACGAAGTTCGTGAGCAGGATGTCGGCCAGCGTGCCGTCCTCGAACAACAGCCGGCGCAGCGCGTCGCGCTCGACCGCGACGTAGCGCATCGGCTGCGTGACGACGGCCGTCAGGTAGACGGTCTGGCCGGACAGGAGGTTCATCTCGCCGATGAAGCTGGCCTGCCCGTGCCGGACGATCTCGTTGCCGGCCGGATCCTGGATCGCGGCCTCACCCTCCCTGATCGCCATGAACGGGTAGGTCCGATCGCCCACCCGGAACAGCGTCTCGCTCACCTCGGCGACGCGCTCCTCGCCGACCGCCGCCAGGATCTCGAAGTGCGCCGGGGTGAGCAGCGAGGTGATGAGCGGGGCCATCGTCTGAGCGTACCGGCGCAGGAGTGCCGCCTAAGGCGCCGAACGCGGCATCGATGGCCGGACGTGGCGAGACGCTGTCGATGTTCGTGGTCCAGCGCACGTTCAGGACGGTGCGGCGCGGCTACGACCCCGAAGAGGTCGACCAGCACCTCGAGCGGGTGAGCCGGTGGTTCACGTCCACCGACGCCGCGAAGGCGTTGCGGGAGGAGCGCGAGAAGCTCGAGGAACGCGAGCGCTCCCTCGCCGAGCGCGTGGCGGAGGCCGAGCGCTCGCTGGAGGGCGTGCGGATGGAGGCCGAGGCGACGCTGGCGGGCGCAAAGCGGCGCGCCGAGGCCGACGAGGCGGCCGCCGCCGCGGATCGCGAGCAGGCCGCGGCCGCACTCGCCATCGCGCGCGACGAGGCCGCCACGATCCTGGCCGCGGCCGCCGACGAGGCCGAGACGGAACGCGCCGGCGCCCGCGCCGAGCGCGACGCCATCCTCGATCGAGCTCGGCTCGAGGCCGCCGCCAGCGAGCTGATCCGGTCGGCCGAGGAGCGCGCCGCCGGCGCCACCGCCGAGGCCGCGCGCGTGATCGCCGAGGCCGAGGCCGAGGCCGCGGAGCGCCTGAAGGCGGCCGAGGCCCGCGCCGGGGAGCTCCTCGCCGCCGCCCAGGAGCGGGCGGACCGCCTCCCCGGCGACGCCGAGGCGCAGGCGGAGCGGACGGTACGCGAAGGCGAGGGCGAGGCGCAGCACGTGCTCCGCGAGGCCGAGCTCGAGGCGCGGAGCACGCTCCGCGACGCCGAGCTCGAGGCGCGGAGCACGCTCCGCGACGCCGAGGCCCAGGCCGAGCGCGAGCTGGCCACGGCGCGCACCGCGGCCGAGCAGGTGCTCGCCGCCGTCCGCGCCGAGGCCGCCGACGAGGGCCGGCGGCTGCGCGACGAGGCCGACGCCGAGCTCCGCGCCTACGTCGAGCGCCGCCGCCGCGAGGCCGACCGCCTCGTGGAGCGCCACCGCGGCCGCGACTGACGCGCCGATTGTCGGATGTGCCCCCTATGCGGTGGCTCATCCGACAATCGACGCGGTTTACACGTAGCGGTGGTGCAGCCCGATCGTGTTCCCGGCGGGGTCGCTGAAGAACGCCTGGTGGCAGACGCCTGAGTCGATGATGTCCCCGTGGAACTCGACGCCCTGGGCGGTGAGCGTGGCCCGGGCGGCCTCGACGTCGTCGACCTGCAGGGCCACCGGGAGGCTGTGCGGCTTGAACTCCTGGCCGCCGAAGAACGTCGGGTCCATGATCGCGAGCGTGAGGTTGCCGGCCTGGAACTCCATGCCGGGGTGGGTGCCCCACTGCTTGACCCTGGGCAGGCCGAGGACGTCCTCGTAGAAGGCGACGGACGCCTCGAAGTCGTTCGTGGGCAGGCACACGAAGTCGACGCCGGTGACGAGCGGCTTGGTGGCGGTATCGGTCATTGACTGCTCCTGATGTGGTCGTGGTCGAGGATCTCGGCGAGCCGGTCCAGCCCGCTCTGGAAACCGGCGCGGGCGTTGCCGGTCATGTCGCTGGTGGTGCGGAAGTGCATCTCGGTGCGCCCGTCCCCGAGGTCGGTGAACGTCACGACGCTCACCGGGCCGCCGCCGGGGGGCCCGAAGGCCAGCCGCTCGGGCTCGACGACCTCGTGCCAGACGCCCTCGTTGACCATCTCGGCGCCGTCGTCGGAGACGCTGACGATGCGCAGCTCCCCTCCGGGGCGCACGTCGAGCACGATCGAGTCGCGCTGGGCGTTCCAGCCGCGCTTGCCCCACCAGCGCACGAGCTCGTCGGGATCGGTCCAGGCGCGCCACACGCGCTCGCGGGGAGCGTCGAAGACGCGGACGATGTCATTCACGGACGTGGTCCTCCAGGCGGTCGAAGCTCTCCTCCCAGAACCCGCGGTAGTCCGACAGCCAGTCCGAGGCGCCCTTCAGCGCCTCGCCCTGGAGCCGTGACGGCCGCAGCTGCGCGGTGCGCCCCCGCGTGATGAGGCCGGCGCGCTCGAGCACCTTGAGGTGCTTGGACACGGCCTGCAGCGACATCGGGAACGGCTGGGCGAGCTCCCCCACCGTGGCCTCCCCCTCCGAGAGCCGGGCGAGGATCGCCCGGCGAGTGGGGTCGGCGAGGGCGGCGAAGGTGCTGCTGAGGGGGTCGAGTGTTGGTGTACTCATCTGATCGGTTGATAAACCGTACAGTTGATAACGGCGAGCGTCAAGCCCGGCTACGGTGGCGGGGATGGACCCCATCCCGGTCAGCGGCGTGAGCGAGCTGGTGCTCGAGGTGGTCGACCTCGAGGCTTCCGAGTGGTTCTACTCCCAGGTCCTCGGCTTCCCGGTCGTCGATCGCTGGCCGGACCGCGAGGCGGTGTGGGTGATGGCCGGCGACCGCACGCGGATCGGGCTGTGGCGCCCGCAGGTCGGCCTCGCGGGCGGGCGCGGCGGGCTCCACGTCCACTTCGCGATGAAGATCGAGGAGGCGGACTTCGACTCGGCGGTGTCGCTCCTGCGCGAGCGCGGGCAGGATGTGAAGGAGATGACCTTCGGCGAGCACCACGGCCGCGCCGCCTACGTCGACGATCCCGACGGCAACGTCGTGGAGCTCTGGACGTGGGACGTGGGAGAGCACCTGCGATGACCGCCGACCCCAACACGTTCACGGGCGCCGTGCTCGACCGCGCCGGGGAGCACCGCACCGACGACGCGTGGGTCGCCGAACAGCTGCAGCACCCGAACGCCCGCGCGGTCGTCGCGGGGCGCGAAGGCGTGCGGGTCACCGGCGGCGCGGAGACCCGGCTGGCGCTGGTGCCGCTCGCCGAGGCCGGCGAGGAGCCGCTGCTGCTCGGCCTCGACGACCGCGGCCCGGTCTTCGCCGCCCACGCCGACGGCGCGCCGGGCGAGCTGCTCGGCCTGCGCGACGCCGCGGCGTCCCTCCCCCAGGCCGAGGGAGGCCTTGCCGCCTACGCCGCGGCGATGCTGGGCTGGCACCGCCTCCACCGCTTCTGCGCCAACTGCGGGAATCCGTCCGAGATCCGCGAGGCCGGCCACGTCCGCCACTGCCCCGCCTGCGGGACCGACCATCACCCGCGCACCGACCCGGTGGTGATCATGCTCGTCGAGCGCGGCGACGAGCTCCTGCTCGGCCGTCAGGCCACGTGGCCGCAGGGCCGCTACTCGGCGCTGGCCGGCTTCGTCGAGCCCGGGGAGAGCCTCGAGGAGGCGGTCGCCCGCGAGGTGCTCGAGGAGTCCGGCGTCACCGTCGGCCCGCCGCGTTATGTGTCCTCGCAGCCGTGGCCGTTCCCCGCGTCGCTGATGCTCGGCTTCACGGCCCCGTGGGTGGCCGGGGAGCCTGTGGTCGCCGACCAGGAACTGGAGGACGCGCGGTGGTTCTCGCGCGCCGAGTTGGAGGCCGCCGCGGCCGGCGACGGAACGCTCGGGCTCCCGCCGCGCCTCGCGATCGCGCGGCGGTTGGTCGACGGGTGGCTTGCCGCCCGCGATTGACCCTTCCGGCCCGCAGGCTTAACCTGGGAGAGCCATGACCTTGGAGGGGTGGATCTTCATGGTGGGCCTTCGCGTCTTCGACGTCGGGGCGCTCGTCGTCTGGCTCGTGTGGTTCTTCCGGCTGCGCGACGACGAGGACGACGACGGCGACGACTTCCGCCGCGACGACGAGGACGCGCCCGAGCCCGGTCCGCGCGGTCCGTCCGGCGACCGGCTCCCGCTGCCCGACGCCGCGCCGTGGCCGGTCCGGCGCCGCGACCACCTCGGCGGCGTCACACACCGCCCCGAGCCCCAGCGCGGCCGGGGCGTCCCCAAGCCGGTCCCGGCCCGGGCACCGCGGCGCTAGAGGTCGGCCGCGGCGAGCTGCCCGTCGAAGGGCGCGCGGCCTGAGAGCTTGTAGGCGCCGGCGCGGGCGGCGAGCTCCACCGCTCCCTGCAGTCCGCGCCCGTCGCCGAGCCCGAACGCGACGGTGGCCGCGAACGAGTCGCCGGCGCCGTAGGCGTCGCCCGGCGGCCCCGGGAGCGGCACGGCGTCCCAGTGCCCGCGCTCGCCCGCGGCGGTCTCCCAGGTGCCGCCGTCGCGCCCCGCGGTGGAGACCACCGCGTCGGGCGGCGGGTCCAGGCGCGCCGGGTCGAGTTGCTCCCCGGCGTCGCCGGCGCTGCGCACCAGCGCGTCGAGCCGCACCCCGGCGGCCGTCAGCGTCTCGCCGCCGCGCGGCGTCGCCACCAGCGCCCCCGCGCGCCGGGCCGCGCGCAGCGCGGGGGCGTCGCCGCCCGTGAAGTAGACGCCGTCGGCGTCGTCGAGCCGCTCCCACGGGAGCTCGTCGTCGCCGTGGGGCGCGATCCGCTCGCCGAACACGGTGATCGTCCGCTCGCCCTCGGCGTCGATGTGGGTGAAGCCGCGGCGCTGGTTCCCTTCGCGCCATGCCGTGTGCACGGTCACGCCGAGCGCCTCCAGGCGCTCGTGCGACCGGCGGCCGATCGCGTCGTGAGCGAGCGCGGTGAAGAAGTCGCAGCCGCCGGCGAGCTTGGCCAGTTGGACGGCGGCCACCGCGCCGGCGCCGCCGACCTCCTCCCAGTGCTCGGGGGCCTCGACGATCTCGCCGGGCGCCGGGAGCTTCGGCACGCGCACGAACTCGATCCACTCGACGTGGCCGACGACGGCAACGCGGGTCATGCGCGCAGCGGCGCGGTGGCGAACTCGCGCATCCCGGCCTCGAAGTCCTCGCCCGCGCGGAAGCCGAGCCGCTCGGCGGACAGGTCCGCCGAGGCGAACACGTGGCGCACGTCGCCGCCGCGCCACTGCCCCGTCACCTCCGGCTGTTGTGAGCCCTCGAACGCCCGCGCCAGCGCCTGCGCCATGTCGAGCACGGTGCGCGGCGTGCCGCTGGCGACGTTGAAGGCGCCCTCCACCGCCGCCGGCGCGGTCAGCGCGAGCACGTTGGCGAGCGCGACGTCGCGCACGTGCACGAAGTCGCGCCGCTGGCCGCCGTCCTCGAACACCCGCGGCGCCTGGCCGCCCTCCAGGGCCGACCGGAAGATGCTCGCCACGCCGGCGTAGGGCGTGTCGCGCGGCATCCGCGGCCCATAGACGTTGTGGTAGCGCAGGGCCGTCACCGGCACGCCGGTCTCACGCGAGAACGCCGCGCACAGGTGCTCCTGCGCGACCTTCGTCGCGGCGTAGACGTTGCGGGGGTCCAGCGGTGCGTCCTCGGGCACCGTGCGCGGCTCCAGCGCCCGCCCGCACGCCGGGCACGGCGGCTCGAAGCGCCCCGCGTCGAGCGCTTCGGCCGACCGAGGGCCGGGCCGCACCTCGCCGTGCTCGGGGCACGCGTAGCGCCCCTCGCCGTAGACGACCATGCTCGAGGCCAGCACGATCCGCCCGCCGAAGCCGTTCGCGGCCAGCGCCTTCAGCAGTTGGGCGGTGGCGAGGTCGTTGTGGCCGACGTACTCGGCGATGTCGCCGATGTCGACGCCGAGCCCGACCATCGACGCCTGGTGGCAGACCGCCGCCACCCCGGCTACGGCCTCGCGCGCGACCGCCTCGTCGCGCAGGTCGCCCTCGATCAGCTCCGCCCGCGGGTCCAGGTAGTCGGGGCGCTCGCGATGGGCGGCGGGCAGCAGCGCGTCCACGACGCGGACGGCGTGGCCGCGCTCGAGCAGCGCGTCCACGACGTGCGAGCCGATGAAGCCGGCGCCGCCGGTGACGAGGATCGGTCCCTCCACGGCGGCGGAGCGTACCCGGAGGGATACTGGGGGCGATGCCCGACGTCGTCCTGCCCGTGCTCGACGAGCGTGACGCGATCCCGTGGGTGCTCGCGCGGATGCCGGCCGGCTACGAGCCGATCGTGGTCGACAACGGCTCCACCGACGGCTCGGGGGAGCTGGCCGCGTCGCTCGGCGCGCGCGTCGTGCGCGAGCCGCAGCCGGGCTTCGGCGCCGCGTGCTTCGCCGGGCTGACCGCCGCGACGGCCGAGATCGTGTGCTTCATGGACTGCGACGCCTCGTTCGACCCGCGCGAGCTCCCGCGCGTCGCGGAGCCCGTGGCGGCCGGGAGCGCGGACCTCGTGCTCGGGGCGCGGCAGCCGACGCCCGACGCCGTGTGGCCGCTGCACGCCCGCGCCGCCAACGCCGTGCTGGCGTTCGAGCTGCGGCGCCGCACCAAGGTGCGCCTCACCGACCTCGGCCCGATGCGCGCCGCTCGCCGCGAGGCGCTGCTCGCGCTCGGGATCCGCGACCGCCGCTTCGGCTGGCCGCTGGAGATGGTCCTGCGCGCCTCGGCGGCCGGCTGGCGCCTGGAGGAGGTGCCGGTCAGCTACCTCGCGCGCGAGGGCCGCTCGAAGGTCACCGGCACGATCCGGGGCACCGCGCGGACCGTCCGCGACATGTCGGCGGTTCTCCGGTGAACCGCACGGGGAGCTGGCACGCATAGACAGCATGGCCCCCACCCTCCTGGTCATCGCCAAGGAGCCCCTCGCCGGCCGCGTGAAGACGCGGCTCACGCCGCCCTGCACGCCCGAGCAGGCCGCGGAGCTGGCTGCGGCGGCGCTGCACGACACGCTCGCCGCCGCCCTCGGCGCCGGGCGCGCGCGGCCGCCGCGTGCTGGTGCTCGACGGCGACCCCGGGACGCTGGGTCCCGAACGGCTTCGAGGTGATCGCCCAGCGCGGCGACGGCCTCGCCGAGCGGCTCGCCGCCGCCTTCGAGGACGCGGGCGGCCCGGCCTTCCTCGTCGGGATGGACACGCCGCAGGTCACCTCGGCGCTGATCGACGCCGGGCTCGCCGCCGTCGCCTCGCATGGCGCGGCGTTCGGCCCCGCGCTGGACGGCGGCTACTGGGGCATCGGGCTGCGCGAGCCGGACCCGGGCGTGTTCGCCGGCGTGCCGATGAGCGAGGGCCACACCGGCGCGGTCCAGCGCGCCCGGCTGGAGGCCATCGGCCTGCGCGTCGCCGACCTGCCGCCGCTGCGCGACGTCGACACGATCGAGGACGCCTACGCGGTGGCCGCCGAGGCGCCCGCCGGCCGCTTCGCTGCCGTGATGCGCGCCGTGGCCGTGCTGCGCCCCGCCGAGAGCGTGGCGGCGTGATCGCGTCGGAGACGCTGCCCGCCGCGGCGCTGCCGCTCGGCGTCGAGGCCGGTGCGGCGACGGCGGGCCTCACCGCCGCCTGGACCCTGTGTTCGGGCCGGCGCTGGTTCGCGGGACTGCGCCGGTCGTGAGCCGTCTCATGCCGGAGACCCCGCCCCCGGGGCCGTTCCGGCCGGCGTTCTGGCGCTCGCCCCTGCGCGGCCCGTGGCTGACCGCCGCGATCGGCTCGGTGCTGCTGGTGCTGGTGACGATCGTCGCCGTCACCGGGTTCCTCTCCCACGTCGCCTACCAGCCCGACCTCGAGGGCAACGCGATCGTCGACCGCGCCCGCGACCTGCCGCTGCTCTTCTCGTGGCCCGCGAGCCCGGTCTACCTGTACGCCATCACCCAGGGGCTGCACGTCAACGTCGGGCTGGTCGCGATCCCGTTCGTGCTGGCCAAGCTGTGGTCGGTGATCCCGCGGCTGTTCGTGTGGCCGCCGGTCGCCTCGCCGGCGCAGGCGATCGAGCGGCTCTCGATCGCGCTGCTGGTGTCCAGCACCGTGTTCCAGTTCGTCACGGGCGTGCTGAACATCCAGTACTGGTACGCGTTCAAGTTCAACTTCGTCGTCGCCCACTACTACGGCGGCGATCGTGTTCGTCGCGTCGATCGCGCTGCACGTGGCGATCAAGCTGCCGGTGATCCTCCGCGCCTACCGCGAGCGCGGCGTGCTGCGGCCGCTGCGCGACGACCTCGCTCGCACGCGGCCCGAGCCGCCCGACGAGCACGGCGGCCTCTCCCCCTCGTCTCCCGCGGAGCCGACCCTGAGCCGCCGCGGGCTGTTCGCCTTCGTCGGCGCCGGCTCGCTGGCGCTGCTGGTCGCCAACGTCGGCGAGACGATCGGCGGCCCGTTCCGCCGGACGGCGCTGCTGGCCCCGCGGCGGCAGGGGTTCGGCACCGGCCCGAACGACTTCCAGGTCAACAAGTCCGCGGTCGGCGCGGGGATCACCGAGGAGATGACCGGCGCGACCTACGCGCTCGCGCTGCAGCGCCGGAGGCCGCGAGATCATGCTGTCCCGCGACGAGCTGCTGGCCATGCCCCAGCACACCGCCACGCTGCCGATCGCGTGCGTGGAGGGCTGGACGACCACGCAGGAGTGGACCGGCGTGCGGCTTGCCGAGCTGGCGAAGCTCGCGGGCGTGCCCCGCCCGACGTCGGCGTTCGTGCGCTCGCTGCAGCCGCGCGGGGTGCTCAGCAAGGCGTCGCTCAACGGCGCGCAGGTCACAAAGCCGGACGCGCTGCTGGCGCTGAAGGTCAACGGCGCCGACCTGTCGCCCGACCACGGCTATCCGGCGCGGATCATCGTCCCCGCGCTGCCCGGCGTGCACAACACCAAGTGGGTGGCCTCGATCGACTTCCGGGAGTCCTGATGCGCGAGCGCTACGGAGCGTCGCCGCTGCACCTGCTGGCCCACCTGGTCGCGCTGCCGCTGGTCGCCTTCGCGCTGCTGCAGATCGCCCGCAGCGGGACCGCGGTGGCGATCTTCACGTGGCTGATCGCCAGCGTGATCCTGCACGACCTCGTGCTGCTGCCGTTCTACAGCGCGATCGACCGCGTCGAACGCGGGCGGCGCGGAGCGCCGTCAACTACGTGCGCGTGCCGGCGGTGCTCTCGGGGCTGCTGCTGCTCGTGTTCCTTCCGGTGATCTCCGGCAAGGGCAACGGCGCCTTCCACGGCGTCAGCGGGCTCGACTACGAGGGCTACGTAGCGCGCTGGCTGCTGATCACCGCCGCGCTGTTCGCCGTCTCGGGCGCCGTCTACCTGGCGCGCCGCAGGGGCGGCGGGTCGAAGAGCTGAAGCACGCCCTCGGCGCCCGTGACGTACACGCGCCCGGTCCGCGCATCGACCGCGACGCCCGCGGGCTCGCGGACGGTCGGGAAGCGGCGGTAGACGGTCGGGCGGGCGCCCACACGCAGCTCGGCGAGCTCGTTGGTCTCGGTGAGCGTCGCCCACATCCGCCCGTGCTCGCGGTCGTAGACGATCGCCGTCGGGCGTGCCGGGCAGCGTGAGGCGCCGCATGAGCTGCAGCTTCGGGCGGATCGAGAACACGAGCAGCGCGCCGAGCTTGGCGTCGACGACGTAGAGGAGGTTCTCGCCGTCGGACGCGAGGCCGGCCGGGCCGATGCCGGCGGCGGCGCGGCCCGTGCGGCGCAGCGTGCCGGCGTCGAAGAGCTCGAGCACGCGCTCGCGGACGGCCAGCGAGGCGACCTCGCGCCCGTCGTCGGCGCTCGCCAGGCGGGCCGGCTCGAGCCCGGTCGGAACGTGTGCGTCGGGAGGCAGCGCATCGTCCGCCGTGGGGACGCGACCGCTCGGCAGCACGCGCAGCTCATCGGCGCGCCGCGTCGGCCACGAACGTGCGGCCGCCCGCGACGACGGCGTCGCGCGGGTCGCGGCCCGCGGGGGTGGTGGTGACCGCGCCGCCGGGAAGCGCGATCTCGGCCAGCCCGTCGGCGGGCACCAGCACGGGGCCGCCGGGCGCGGCGAGCCGCAGCTGGCCGGGGGCGGGAACGCCGACGCGTCGGCGGATCGTCCCGGTGCGCGCGTCGGCAGCGCCACCGCGTCGCCGAGCGCGATCGCCACCGTGCCCGTCGCCGCGTCGGCGACGATCCCGCGCGGCTCGCCGCCGATCCGCACGACCCGGCCGGCCGGCGTCGCGGCTGCGGCGGCGCGGCGCGGCGGTCGCGGCGGGCGGCAGCTCGGCGGCGGGCCGCGAGCCGCAGCCGGCGAGCGCCAGCGCCGCCAGCGGGACGGCGAGGCGCGCTGTCGGTCCCGGCGGCAAGATGGCGCCAGCATGGCAGGGACCCCATGAGACCGGCTGGCGAGGCGCGCCTCCCGAAGGTCGCCTCCGCGCGCGCCTGGCTCCCCCACGTCGCGTTTGCGGTCGGCGCGGTCGTCATCGCCGTCGGCCTGTACCTGCGGCGCGCCACCGACGTCGTCCTCGGCGCGCCCTACCCGCCCTCGCTGGGCAACCTCGAGCCGGCCGGCGCGACCCGCTGCTGGCGGTCTCGGTCGCCTGCTTCGCCGCCGCCGTCGCGCTCGCCCCGCGGCTGCTCGACCCCCGCGTGCGGCCCGCCGTGCTCGCGGTCGCGCTGCTGGCCGGCACGCTCGTGCTGCGGCTCGCGCTCGCCGCCGGGCGCGGCGGCACGGCCCAGTGGGACCGCGTGTTCGACGTCGGCCGCTACTTCGAGGCCGACAACGAGTACCTGCCCGCGCTCCCCGCGCTCGACTACGGCACGCGCTTCTTCCTCGACCGCTTCGCCGAGCTGGTCCCGTCGTTCCCCGTCCACGTGGCCGGCCATCCGCCGGGGCTGCTGCTGCGTCATGCACGCGCTCGGCATCTCGACGGCCGGCGGGCTGGCGGCGCTGTGCATCGCGCGTCGGCGCGCTCAGCGCGCCGCTGACCTACGGCGTCGCCCGGCGCCTGCTGCCCGAGCGCGGCGCGCGGCTGGCGGGGCTGCTGATGGCGCTCGCCCCCGGCGCGCTGATGTTCGGCGTCACCTCGGCCGACGCCGTCTACCTCACGCTCGGGCTCGCTCGCCGCCTGGCCGCTCGCGATCCCGTCACGCCGCGCGCCCGCGTGCGCGGGCGCGCTCGCGCTCGCCGTCGCGTCGCTGTTCGCGTGGTCGCTGCTCGCCGTCGGCGCGTGGGCGGCCGATCCTCGTCCTGCGCCGCGACGGGCTGGCGCGCGCGCTCGAGCTGGCGGCGATCTGCGGCGTCGTCCTGCTCGCCTTCCACGGCGCGTTCGCGGCGCTGACCGGGTTCGACCCGATCGGCACGTGCGCGCGACCGAGGAGGTCTACCGCGCCGGGGTCGCCTCGATGCGGCCCGTACTGGTACTGGGTGCTCGGCTCGCCGGTCGGCTTCCTGCTCGTGCTCGGGCTGCCGATCGCCTGGCTCGCGCTGCGCGACCTCGCCGACGGGTCGGACCGCGCGGTCGCGATCTTCGCCGTGCTCGCGATCGCCGCGGTGATGGGCTTCACGAAGGCCGAGACGGAGCGGATCTGGCTCTTCTTCGCGCCGTTCGTGTGCTTCGCCGCGGCGCGCGCGCTGCTCGCCCGCCCGGCCGCTGTGCACCCCGGTGCTGGCCGCGCTCGCCGTCCAGGCGCTGCTTCACGAGCTGCTGTTCGACACCGTCTGGTGAGGGGCCGGCGCCAGCGGGAGCAACCGCGTGGCCGCCGCCTTCCACGACGCCACCGCCCGCGACGCCCGGCACGCAGCCCCAGCTCCGCCACCGCCGCGTCGGACACTTCCGCGACCATCGGCTGCGGCGCGGCGAGGCCCACGCGCACGCGGCTGCCGACCGCCGTCACCGACACGATGTCGACCAGCAGGTGGTTGCGCGCCGAGCCGGGATCCCGCGAGTCCGGCGGGGCCAGGGTGATCTCCCACGGGTACACGCTGACCGCCACCGGCCCGGAGGCGCGGTCGAGCGCGGTGACGACCCCGCCGCCGTCCAGCTGCACGCGCGTCAGCGTCCCGGCGGCGGGATGCGCGAACCCGGTCAGCACGACCGCGCCGGTGAAGTCGGCCACGAACGCCGAGGCGGGCTGTGCGGCGAGCTCGGCGGCGCCCCCGCGCTGCACGATCCGGCCGCCGTCGAGGATCGCCACCTCGTCGCCGAGCAGCGCCGCCTCGGTGAAGTCGTGGGTCACCAGCAGCGCCGGGACGCCGACCTCGGCGAGCACCTCGGCCAGCTCGCGGCTCGCGGCCGCCCGGGTGCGGGCATCCAGCGCCGACAGCGGCTCGTCGAGCAGCAGCGCGCGCGGCTCCCTGGCGAGCGCGCGGGCCACCGCGACCCGCTGGCGCTCCCCGCCCGACAGCGTCTGGGGCCGCGCGTCGGCCAGCGCGCCGATGCCGAAGCGCTCCAGCAACGCGACCGCCCGGTCGCGCCGCTCGGCGCGGGGCACCTTCCGCATCGGGTAGGCGACGTTCTGCCACGCCCGCAGGTGACCGAACAGCGCATAGTCCTGGAACACGTAGCCGACGCCGCGCCGCTCGGGCTCGACTTCGATCCCGCGCTCGGTGTCCAGCCACACCTCCTCGCCGCAGCTGACGCGGCCGTGCTCGGGGCGCAGCAGCCCGGCGGCGAGCCGCAGCACCGAGGTCTTGCCCGCGCCCGACGGCCCCGCCAGCGCGAGGCAGCGTCCCGCCTCGAACGTCGAGGCCGACATCGAGTTCCAGCGGCCCGAGCCGCGTCCGCGCCTCAACGCGCAGCAAGGTTCCAGCCAGGACCGCTGAGGAGCTTCACCGACGCCAGGAGCGCCGCCGACACGCCGACCAGCACCGCCGACAGCGCCAGCGCGCTCGTGAAGTCGGTGCCGAAGCGCTCGTAGATGGCCAGCGGCACCGTCTGGGTGACGCCGCGGAAGGAGCCGGCGAACATCAGCGTGGCGCCGAACTCGCCCAGCGCGCGGCCCCAGGCGAGCGCGAACCCGGCCAGCAGCCCCGGTCGCGCGGCGGGGATCGCGACGCGCAGGAACGTCAGCGCCTCGCTCGCCCCCAGCGTGCGCGAGGCGTCGAGCCACGTCCGGTCGACCGCCTCGAAGGCCGCCTGCGCCTGGCGCAGGTAGAAGGGCGCCGAGACGAACGTGAGCGCGCACGACCACGCCGGCGGTGGTCAGCACGAGGTGGTCGCCGACCGCGGGGCCGAACACGCCCTGGGGCCCGAGCGCCGCCAGGAGCCCGATCCCCGCCACCGCGGGCGGGAGCACGAGCGGCAGCTCCACC
This sequence comes from uncultured Solirubrobacteraceae bacterium, assembly GCA_963764385.1. Classification (GTDB taxonomy): domain Bacteria; phylum Actinomycetota; class Thermoleophilia; order Solirubrobacterales; family Solirubrobacteraceae; genus DATFQI01. Next base: position 111,605 of record CAVXSJ010000001.1, read on the forward strand.
AGCGTGATCGCCACGGAGCGCCCGCGGAACGAGCGGGTGGCGAGCAACCACGCCGCGGGCGTCCCGACCACGACCACGATCGCCAGCGCCGCCGTCGAGCACAGCAGGCTCAGCCGCAGCGCCTCGAGCGCGCCCTCCTCCCCCAGGCTGGAGATCAGCTCGCCCGGAGACGTGTCGAGGAAGATCGCCAGCACCGGGAGCGTCAGGAACGCCAGCACCGCGCCCAGCGCGAGCACCAGCACCCCGACGAAGGCATGCCTCACCGGGGCGGGGGCGGCTCGAAGCCCGCCGCTTCGAGCGCGCTCTGGCCGTCGCCCTCGAGCAGACCGTCCACGAAGCGCCTGCGCGTCCTCGGCGTGCTCCGTCCCCTTCACCACCGCGACACGGTAGGCGACGGACGGCTGCAGCGTGTCGGGCAGCTCGATCGCCTTCAGACGCCCGCCGGCGCCGCGCACGTCGGAGACGTAGACGAAGCCCGCGTCGACGGCGCCCTGGGTGAGCTTGCCGACGATGCCCGCCACGTCGGGCTCCTCGGAGCGGACGTTGCGCAGGATCGCCGACGCCTCGCGCTCGGGCAGCCGGCTCGAACACGTCCCGCGTGTAGCTGCCGATCGGCACGGACTCCGACCCGATCGCCAGCGTGACGCCCTTGCCCTCGACGTCGCGCAGCGACGCGACCTCGGCGCCGTCCGCCGGGACGGCGAGCACGAGCCGGTTGCGGGCGAACGTGACGGGCTTCTCGACCAGCCCGTCCGCGTAGAGCTCGTCGGGGAGCTTGGTGTTGGCGGAGGCGAACACGTCGGGCTTGGCGCCCTGGCGGATCTGCGCGGCCAGCTCGTCGGAGCCCGCGAACGAGAAGCGGGCGTCCTTGTCGTAGGCGGTCAGCGCCTGTCTTGAGCGACGCGGCGGCCGACACCTTCAGCGGCTCGTCGTCGCGCCCCGCACCCGGCGAGGACGGCCAGCGCGGCCAGCACCGCGGCGACGCGCCTCATCGGCTGACCATCACCGAGGTCGCCTTGACGGCTGCCGTGGCCTTCACCCCCGGCGCCAGGCCCAGCTCCTCGACGGAGTCGCGCGTGACGGCCGCGGTGACCAGGAACGGCCCGGCCTCGATCTCGACGAGCGCCATCACCCCGTCGACCTCGACCGAGCGCACGACGCCCGGGAACCGGTTGCGCGCCGACAGCGTGTCCCCGGTGTCATGGCGGCGCGGGTGCTCGCTGAGCCGCTCGACCTCGGCGGCCGGTACGCGCCGGCGGTTGTTCGCGTCGCGGATCGTGCGGAGCTTGCCGGTGGTGTCCCAGCGGCGCAGCGTGTCGGCGCTCACGCCGATCGCCTTGGCCGCCTCGCCGATGGTCAGATCGTGTGCCATTGCCTAAGCGTTGCATAGGCAAGAAGGCAAGGTCAAACCGGCGGGAGCGTCCCCTCCACGCGGCGACGGTCCTCGCCGTCGACCTCGACCTTCCAGATCGGGGCCTCGGCCTTCACGCGGTCGATCAGCGCCCGCGCGCCGGCGAACGCCTCGCCGCGGTGCGGCGCGGAGGCGGCCACGATCACGCTCGGCTCGCCGAGCGGGACGGTGCCGGTGCGGTGCTCGATCGCGACCGCGCACAGCCCGTGCCGCGCCGCCTCCTCTCCGCCGATCGCGCGGATCCGCTCGGCGGCCATCTCCGCGTAGGCCTCGTAGTCGAGCTCGGCGACCTCGCGCGTGACGCCCTCGAACAGCACCACAGCGCCCGCGCGGGGATCGCGCACCGCCGCCGCCAGCGCGGCGAGGTCGAGCGGCTCCTCCGTGACGCGGATCGCGCGCACCGGGTCCTCCGCCCCGCCGCTGACGGGCGGGATCAGCGCGATCTCGTCCTCCTCCCGCACGGTCGCGGTGGCCTCCGCGTACTCGCGGTTGATCGCGACGACACACTGCCCGGGCGCGAGCGCGCCGACGGGCGTCGTCGCCATCGCCGCCAGCAGGTCTACGACCTGGGCGCCCTCGGGCAGCTCGACTTCGACGTGCTGGCCGCCCGCCCGCTCACGCAGGCCGGCGAAGAGGCGGACCGAGACCTTCATGGCTGCCGAGCTTAGAACCGAGCACGGCCTCGAACTCGCGGTTCCGCCGCCAGCGTCGTCTCCAGCCCGCGCACGGCGGCCGGGCACAGCGCCGTCCCGCTCATCTTGCGCACGATCGCCAGCGCCTGCTCGACCGGCATCGCGGTGCGGTAGGGGCGGTCGGCCGTCATCGCCTCGAAGACGTCGGCGACGGCGAGGATGCGCGCCGGGCGCGACAGGTCGAAGGCGGACAGACCGAGGTGATAGCCGCCGCCGTCGAGCCGCTCGTGGTGGGCGGCCGCCATCTCCGCCAGCGGGCGGAAGCACGCGACCCGCTCGAGGATCTTGAGCGTGTACGCGGGATGCTCCTTGACGGCGGCGAACTCGTCCGCCGTCAGCCGGCCCGGCTTGTCGAGGATCCGCGACGGACACGGCCAGCTTGCCGATGTCGTGCAGCAGCCCGGCGCGGCGCAGGTCGCGCTGCGCGGCCGCGTCCATCCCCATCGCGCCGGCGATCGCCACCGCGTACGCCGGCGACGCCGGTCGAGTGGCGGGCGGTGAACGGCGACTTCGCGTCGATCACGCGCCCGAAGGCCTCGGCCACGCGGTCGAGCTGCGCCTCGTCGGCCAGCAGCACCGGTCGCCGGCTCCCACCGCGCCGCGGCGGGACCGCGCGCGGCGTCCTCGAGCGGGCCCCAGAACGCCGTGTCGTCGCGGAAGGCGAGCATGGCGTCGACCAGCGACGGGTCGAACCAGCGGCCGCGCCGCTTGAGCGCCATCCCGTACGCGCCGCGCGCGCCCATCGTGCGCACGAACACCTCGACGGTCTGCGCGAGGCACAGGATCCGCCCGAGCAGCGGGATCTCCTCGCCGCGCAGGCCGACGCGGATGGCCGCTGCCGTCCCAGTGCTCGTCGAGCGAGCGGATCGCCTCGGCGGTCGGCTCCGGGAGCGCGAGCATCAGCGCGATCTCGGCGCCGCGCTCGCAGCGCGTGTCGTACATCTCGCGCGTGACCTCCTCCTCCTGGGTGATCGCGCGCATCCGGCGCGCCTTCGCCAGCGGGGAGCCGCCGGGCTCGATCGCCCGCCAGGTGTACATGGCCAGGCTGCCCGACTTCGACCAGTCGGTCCGCTTCATGGCGCGCTTGGTCGCCTGGTCGTCGGCGGCGAACAGCGACGACAGCCGCGAGGCGTTGCTCGAGCAGCCGGCGTCCTTGAGCAGCAGCGCGTAGAACAGCGCCGAGCGGACGTCGTCGCCGAGGCCGAGCTGCTCGGCGATGCGCATCCCGATCGCGAGCGCGCGGACCGAGTGCCCGGGCGGCTCGCCCTCCGTGATGTCGAGCGCGTAGGAAAGCGCGCCGAGGACGTCCGAGAGCGGGAACTCGCGCGGCTCGGCGCCGTTCAAGACAGCGGCCCGCCTCGAGCTCCGCGGCGGCCAGCGGGCGGGAGAGGTAGAAGCCCTGCGCGTAGTCGCAGCCCAGCTCGATCAGGCGTTCGAGCTGCCCGGCGGTCTCGACGCCCTCGGGGATGACCTGCATGCCCAGCGCCTGGGCCATGCCGATGATCGCCTGGACGATCGCGGCGTCGCCGCGCCCGTCCTCGCCCGAGGTCGCTCACGAAGGCGCGGTCGATCTTGAGCGCGTCGAGCGGGTAGCGGCGCAGGTAGCCGAGCGACGAGTAGCCGGTCCCGAAGTCGTCGAGCATCAGCCGGATGCCGAGGTTCCGCAGCGCCTGCAGCGTCTCGAACATCGAGGGGGTCTCCTCGAGCAGCAGCCCTTCGGTGATCTCCAGGCCGAGCCGGCCGGCGTCGAGGCCCGTCTCGCGCAGCACGGCGCCGACGGTGCCCGGCATCCCGCTGAGCGCCATCTGGCGCGCAGAGACGTTGACGGTCAGGTGCAGGTCCCCGCCCCATGCGGCGACCTGCGCGCAGGCGGTGCGCAGCACGTACTCGCCGAGCTCCACGATCAGCCCGGAGTCCTCGGCGACCGGGATGAACTCGGCCGGCGAGAGCGCGCCCGCGCTCTGGGTGCTTCCAGCGCAGCAGCGCCTCGACCCCCGCCAGCTCGCGGCCCGGGCAGGCGGTAGAAGGGCTGGTAGGCGACCCACAGCTGATCGCCGGCCTCGAGCGCGCGGCGGAGGTCGTCCTCGGTCCGCAGCCGCGTGGTGAGGCGGTCGCGCATCCCGGCGTTGAAGACCTCGTGGCGCCCGCGGCCGCGCTCCTTGGCGCGGTACAGCGCGGCGTCCGCGTCGGAGAGCAGCTCCTCCGGCCCGCGCGGACCCCTGCGGGTCGCTGATGACGACGCCGACGCTGGTCGAGCAGAAGCGCGGCTCGCCGCACACCTCGAACGGCTTCGCGAACACGCGCACGAGGCGCTCGGCCATCCGCAGGGCCTGCGCCTCGTCGGCGATGTCGGCTAGCACAGCACGGCGAACTCGTCGCCGCCGAAGCGGGCGATCATGTCCGTCGAGCGCAGCACGGAGCGCAGCCGCGGCCCGACGGCGCGCAGCAGCTCGTCGCCCGCATGGTGGCCGAGCGAGTCGTTGAGCACCTTGAGGTGGTCGACGTCGAGGAAGAACACCGCCAGCCGGCGGTTGTCGGCGTCGGCGAGGCGGACCGCGTCGGTCAGGCGCTCCAGCAGCAGCGTCCGGTTCGGGAGCCCGGTGAGCGCGTCGTGCAGCGCGTCGTGGCGCATCTGGCGCTCGACCTCGCGGCTGCGCATCGCGCCGTTGAGCACGTGCGCGACGGCCGAGAGGAAGTCGAGGTCGCGGCTGCTGAAGACGCGGAGCGTGTGGCTGTAGGCGCCGAGCAGCGCCGGCGGGACGGTCGGGGGGGCCGACCAGCACCGTGGCGGCGGACACCACGCCGTGGTCGCGCAGCGGGCGGGCGCGCCACGTCGGGTCGTTGGGGAGGTCCTCGATGACGACCGGGCCGCGGGAGTACAGCTCGCCGGCGCGCGTCGGCGAAGGACTACATCTCGAACGTGCGAGCCGACGAACCCCGCGTGCCAGCCGCGGCCGGCGCGGACGAGCATCAGCCCGTCGTCGCCGGCCGGCTCCAGCAGGCACGGACGCGTCGACGCCGAGGCCCTCGCTGACGGCCACGCAGGCGGCGTCGAGCAGCAGGTCGAGGTCGGGGCGGCGGAGCGCGAGCTCGCCGAGCCGGGCGACCGCCGACTGCTGGGAGAGGCGGCGGGCGAGCTCGGCGGCGGCGGCGCGCTCGTCGCGCAGCTCCTGGCTCTCGCTGAAGCCGAGCGCCGATCGCGCCGGCGATCTCCCCGGTGTCGTTGAGCACGGGGACGATCGTGATCCGGTAGTTGGAGGCGGCCGACGAGCTCGAAGCGGCGCGTCTGGCCGTTCAGCGCCGCCGTGAAGTGGCGCAGCGCCTGCGCGAGCGATGTCGGCGTCGAGGACCTCCTCCAGCATGCACCCGCGCATCGCGGTCAGCTCGGCCTCGGTGCGCCCCCACAGCGGCCCCACGGCGGTGCGCACGCGCAGGGAGCAGTCGACGAGCAGGCCGGCGCTGCCCGGGGATCTCGGCGGCCAGCGACAACCACAGGCTTTCCATCCGGGCGAGCGCGTCCTCCAGCGCCGGGTCGGCCCGGGTCGTCGGCAACGGGGTCACGAGGAGAGGAATCGGCCTGCGCGGCCCTTTCCTGAAGGTCGCCGCCAATACCATGCGAGGCGATGGAGAGCTCCCCGCTCACGCATCTGGACTCCGCCGGCCGGGCCCGCATGGTCGACGTGAGCGCCAAGGCGGAGACCGATCGCTTCGCGCGGGCGCGCGCCGTGGTCCGCATGTCGCCCGTCCGCCGCCGCCCGCGTGGCCGCCGGGGACGCGCCGAAGGGCGATGTCGCGGCCGTCGCGCGGATCGCCGGCATCCAGGCCGCCAAGCGCACCGACGAGCTGATCCCGCTCGCCCACTCGCTGCCGCTCACCAAGGTTGGCGCGGACGATCGACGTCGACGTCGAGGCGGGCACCGTGACGGTCGTCGCCGAGGCGCGCACGACCGCCCGCACCGGCGTCGAGATGGAGGCGCTCGTGGCCTGCTCGGTGGCGGCGCTGACCGTCTACGACATGGTCAAGGGGATCGAGCCCGGCGTGGTCATCGAGCGCATCGAGCTGCTCGACAAGACCGGCGGGAAGGCGGACTTCCACCGATGAAGCCACTCATCGACGGTCACGGCCGCCCGATCGGCGACGTCCGCGTCTCGGTCACCGACCGCTGCAACTTCCGCTGCCAGTACTGCATGCCCGCCGAGGGCCTGCCGTGGCTCAAGCGCGACGCGCTGCTCACGCTACGAGGAGATCGAGCGCCTGATCCGGCTGCTGAGCGCGATGGGCGTGCACGACGTGCGCCTGACCGGCGGCGAGCCGCTGGTGCGCAAGGAGCTGTGGCGCCTCGTCGAGAAGCTGTCGGCGATCGAGGACGTCCACGACCTCTCGCTGACCACCAACGGCTACCTGCTCGAGCGCCAGGTCGGCGACCTCGTGCGCGCGGGCCTGCGGCGCGTCAACGTGTCGCTCGACGCGCTGGCCCCCGACAGGTTCTTCCAGCTCACCCGCCGCGACTCGCTGCACCAGGTCCTCGAAGGGCTGGCCGCCGCCCAGGCGCCACCCGGAGCTGCGGCCGATCAAGGTCAACGTGGTCGCGCTGCGCGACTTCACCGAGGCGGAGGTCGTCCGCTTCGCCGAGTTCGCCCGCTCCGAGCCGTACGTGATCCGCTTCATCGAGTTCATGCCGCTCGACGCCGACCGGACGTGGAGCCGCGACCGCGTGCTGCCCAACGAGGAGGTCCGGGCGATGATCGACGCGGTGTACCCGCTCGAGCCGGTGGGCCGCGAGCGCCACGGCACCTCGCGCCGCTGGCGGTTCGCCGACGGGAAGGGCGAGATCGGCTTCATCTCCCCCGTCACGGAGCCGTTCTGCGGCGACTGCAACCGGATCCGGCTGACCGCCGAGGGCGAGCTGCGCACCTGCCTGTTCTCGATGACCGAGACCGACCTGCGCGGAGCCGCTGCGCACGGGCGCCACCGACGAGGAGATCGAGACGATCATCCGCGACGCCGTGTGGCGCAAGGAGCTCAAGCACCACGTCAACGACGAGGGATTCGTACAGCCGGAGCGGACGATGTCCCAGATCGGCGGATGAAGACGATCGAGGAGGCGCTGGCGGCGATCCTGGACGGGATCACGCCGCTGGAGGTCGAGCGCGTGCCGCTGGCCGAGGCGGCCGACCGCACCGCCGCCGAGGACGCCGCCGCGGCCGTCGACCTGCCGCCCTTCGACCGCTCGGCGATGGACGGCTACGCCGTGCGCTCCGCCGACACCGCCCCGGACGTCCCGCTGCGCCTCGAGGGCGGCGTGGCCGCCGGCGAGGTCGCGACCGGAGAGCTGGCGCCGGGACCGCGACGGCCATCTCCACCGGCGCCGCGATCCCGCCCGGCGCGGACGCGATCCTGCAGTCCGAGCTGGCCGAGGTCAGCGACGGGCACGTCGCCCCCGCGCGCGCGATCGAGCCGGGGCTCCACGTGCGCGTCCGCGGCGAGGACCTCCACGCCGGCGACGTGCTGGTGCGCGCCGGGCAGCGGCTGACCATCCCGCGGCTGTCGGCGCTGGCCTCCGCCGGGGTCGGCGAGGCCGCCGTCCACCGCCGCCCGCGGCTGCACCTGCTCGTCACCGGCTCCGAGCTGCTCCCGCTCGGCGCGGCGCCCGAGCCCGGGCGCATCCACGAGTCCAACGGCCTGATGGTCGGCCTGCTGGCCCGCCGCTCGGGCGCGGACGTGATCGACCAGGGCGTGGTGGCCGACGACCGCGACGCCACCTTCGCGGCGGTCGAGCGCGGCCTGCAGGGCGACGTGCTGGTCGTCTCGGGCGGCGTGTCGGTCGGCCCGCACGACCACGTCAAGCCCGCCTTCGAGGCCTCCGGGGTCGAAGAGGTGCTGTGGCGGGTGCAGATCAAGCCGGGCAAGCCGATGTGGGCCGGCCGCCGCGGCGACACGCTCGTGTTCGGGCTGCCGGGCAACCCGCTGTCGAGCATCGTCTGCTTCTGCGTGTTCATCGAGCCCGCCCTGCGGCGCCTCCAGGGCGAGCGCGACGCCCGCCCGCGCCTCGACCCGCGGCCGGCTGGCCGCGCCCGCCGGGCCGTCGGACGGCCGCACCACGTTCCTGACCTCGCGCATCGTCGCGGGCGCGGACGGCGTGCTGGAGGCGACACCGACCGAGCGCCAGGGCTCGCACATGACCGGCGCGCTGGGTGAGAGCGACGGCTTCGCGGTCGCCCCGCACGACTCCGGCGAGCTCGACGACCGGCGCCCCGGTCGACCTCCTGCTGCTTCCTTGAGCGCCGTCAGGGAGGGCGCCCGGCGCTACCGGGCGTTGCTCGCGCTGCCCGGTGCGCGGTCGCCGGTGGTGGCCTCCGCGCTCGGCTCGATGCCGATCGGCATGTTCGGCCTGGCGATCCTGCTGCTGGCGCGCGACGCGACCGGCTCGTTCGCCGTCGCCGGGCGGATCGTCGGGCGCGTTCGGCCTCGGCAACGCGCTCGGCGCGGTCGCGCAGGGCCGGATGATGGACCGCGCTCGGCCAGCCGCGGGTGCTGCGCCCCGCGGCGATCGGGCACGTCGATCTCGCTGGCGGCGCTCGTGATCGCCGCACGCGAGGGCGCTCCGCGTGGGCTCCTGACGGTCTGCGCCGCGGCGGGCGGGGTGTTCCTCCCCCAGCTCCCGGCCGCCATGCGGTCGCTGTGGGGCACGCTGGTGCACGGCCCCGAGCAGCGGGAGACCGCCTACGCGATGGTCACCATCGCCTTCGAGGTGACGGTGCATGACCGCGCCCGCGCTGACGGCGCTGATCATGGCCGTGGCGTCGCCGTCGGCCGCCGTGCTGGTCGGGGCGGGCATCGCCGGTGTCTCGGCGCTGGCCTACTCGGCCACGGACGGCCCGCGGCGCTGGCGGGGCGAGCCGCACGAGGCCCACTGGGTCGGGCCGCTCGCCGCGCCGGGCATGCGCACGGTGGCGGTGGTGCTCGGCGCGTTCGGCACCGCGATCGGGATCGTGCAGGTGCTGATGCCCGCGTTCGCGGACGAGCGCGGCTCGGCCGAGGCGGGCGGGCTGCTGCTGGCGCTGCTGTCGGGCGGCAGCCTGATCGGCGGCCTCGTCTACGGCGGGCGCTCGTGGCCGGGCGCGCCAAACCGGCGGCTCGCGGTGCTGATGCTCGCGCTGGCCGGCGGCTGGGCGCTGCTCGCCGCCGTGCCGTCCACCGCCGTGCTCGCGGTCCTGCTCGTCTGCTGCGGCACCCTGCTCGCGCCGACCGCCACCACGGCGTCGACGCTGCTCGACCGCGTCGCGCCGGCCGGGACGGTCACGGAGGCCTTCACGGTGATGGTGATGGCGATCGTGGCCGGGACCGCGGCCGGCAACGCGCTGGGCGGCGCGATCGTGGACGGCGCCTCCTACGAGGCGGGCGCGCTGGTCGCGGCGGGGATCGCCCTGCTCGGCTCCGCGGCGGCGGCCGTCGGCGGCGCACGCTCGCCGCACCCTGCAGTGCCTGGCGGCGTAGCTCCTCGACGAGGTCCGGCGCTGCACGGCGGTCAGAGCGGCGGCGACTCGCCGCGCTCGAGCGCCGCGACGGCCTGATCGAGCGTGAGCCCGGTGCCGGTCAGGACCGCGCCGACCAGCGGCGGGACCTCGCTTCCGCAGACGCCGGTGTCGCAGTCGTCGACCATCCGTCAAGGGTAACGGCGGTGTGCTTCAAGAAACGGCCCAGTTCGGTCGATGCCAGCGGCTATGGCCGGCTCCTCGTGGCTCTTCCCCGACGGCGTCGACCGCGCCCGCATGCTGGATATGGACCGCCGCGTGCGCCCCGTGCGCCGCGCCGCGTTCGGCGTCCTTGCGCTCACGCTGCTCGCCGGCGGGCCGTGGCTGGGCTGGTGGACGATCATCCCGCTGGCCTGCGCGGCGCTCCTGTTCCGCGTCGCCGACGCCCGCATCGGCCACGACCACGCACCCGGAGTTCCCCCTGTTCGCGGCGTGGACGGCCTCCCAGGTGATCATCGCGGTCAGCGTCGCGCTCACGGGCGGCGTCGGAGGCGGCCGCGATGGCGTGGTTCGCGCTCCCGCTCGTGACGCTCGGCGCGCGGTTCTCCGAGCGCGGGATCGCGGTCGGCGTCGCGATCACCCTCGGGCTCATGTTCCTCGTCGGCTTCGGCGCTCGACGCGCAGGCGGTGCTCGACGACCCGACCAGGCTGATGATGCCGGTGGCGCTGGTGGTCGCCCTGGCCATGATGCAGTCGGTGATCATGCGCTCCGACGTCGACGTCCGCGCGGAGGCCGTGATCGACCCGCTGACCGGGCTGCTCAACCGCAAGGCGCTGCAGTCCGCGTCGAGGAGCTGCGCCAGCAGTCGGCGATCTCGGGCGAGCCGGTCGGGATGATCGTCACCGACATCGACCACTTCAAGGCGATCAACGACAGCTTCGGGCACGCCGCCGGCGACGCGGTCCTCAAGGACGTCGCCTACGCGCTGCGCAAGGCGCTGCGCGCCTTCGACCTCGTGTACCGGATCGGCGGCGAGGAGTTCGTCGTGCTGCTCCCGGGGGCGGAGGTCGAGGCGGCGACCCGGCTCGCCGAGGAGCTGCGGGCCGTGGTCTCCAGCACGACGCTGGGCGACGGCCACGACGTCACGATGAGCTTCGGCGTCAGCGCCACCCGGCCCGGCGCCGCGTGGGACTACGTGTCGCAGTTCGCCTTCGCCGACGCCGAGCTGTACCGCGCCAAGGCCGAGGGCCGCGACCGCGTGTGCGGCGCGGGCCTCCTAGAGCCGGCTTAGCTCGTCCGGCGTGTCGACGTCCGTCGGGTCGGCGAGGCCGCCGACCTCGACGTCGCGGACGCCGTGGAGGAGGTCCCTGAAGCCCGTGTCGCCGCGCAGGTCGCCCGCGCGGTCGAGCAGGCGCGCGGTCGAGCAGCACCGGGTGGCCCGGCCGGCCGTGGTAGCTCGCGCGGGCGGGCGGCTCCGCGGCCGCCACCGCCGGCGACGGCCTGCTGCGGTGATGCGCGGCTGGTCGCCCAGCACGACGACGGCCGCGTCGACGTCGCCCAGCGCCTCGACGCCGCACCGCAGCGACGCCGCCTGCCCTTCCCGCCATCCCTCGCACACGACCGGCTCGGCGCCCTGGAGGTCGACGGCGGCGAGGATCTCCTGCGCGGCGTGGCCGAGCACCACCACGCGCGGGCTCAGCCCGGCCACCGCCGCCGAGCGCGTGCTCGAGCAGCGGGCCGGCCGTCGAGCGGGGCGAGCTGCTTGGTGGCGCCGAACCGCGAGCCCTCGCCCGCGGCCAGCACCAGCCCGCCGACCCGAACGGCGGGGTCAGATCTGACCCCTTGATCAGACGCCGACCTCGTGGATGCGGCCCTTGGCGTGCGCGAGCCGGCCGCCCTCGCGGCCGTAGCGCATGGCCACGATCTCGGCCATGATCGAGAGCGCGGTCTCCTCGGCGGTGAGCGCGCCGAGGTCGAGCCCGATGGGGGCGGAGATGCGCGCCAGCTCGGACTCCTCGACGCCCTTGGCCAGCAGCCGCTCGCGGCGGCCCTCCTGGGCGCGGCGGGAGCCCATCGCGCCGACGTAGGCGGCCTGGGAGCGCAGCGCGATGATCAGCGCCGCGTCGTCGAGCTTGGGGTCGTGGGTGAGCACGGCGATGGCGGTCGCCCGGTCGACGCCGCCGAGCTGCTCGAAGGCCGCCTCCGGCCACGCCGCCACGACCTCCTCGGCGTCCGGGAACCGCTGCGGCTGGGCGAAGCGGGCGCGCGGGTCGACCACGAACGGCCGCCAGCCGGCGGCGCCTTCGCGAGCCGGCTCAGCGCGGCCGCGAAGTCGACGGCGCCGAAGATGAACAGCCGCGGCGGCGGGAACGTGACGTCGATGAACAGCGAGCTGTCGCCCTCCTCACGGCGCTCGGCGCGCTCGATCCACATCAGCTCGTCGGCGTGGCGGGCGGCGGCGTCCTCGAGCGCCTCGTCGCCGAGCGAGCCCTCGCGCTCCCCGTCGGGCGGTCACGAGCAGCTTGTGGCCCGGCGGCCGGCCCGGCGAGCACGGTGACGAGCGCGGCGCGCCCGCCGGACCGCGCGATCTCCGTGTAGGAGCCCTGGGCGCTCACGGCTCGTAGCGCTCCACGTAGACCTCGATCTCGCCGCCGCACGGCAGGCCGACGTCCCAGGCCTCCTCGTCGGCGATGCCGAAGTGCAGCAGCTGCGGCGGCGTGCCGTTGAGCACCTGCTCGGCGACCTCGACGACGGCGCCCTCCACGCAGCCGCCGGACACGGCGCCGGAGATCTCGCCGTGCTCGTTGACGGCCATCTTCGAGCCGGGCGGCCGCGGGGCCGAGCGCTTGACCGCGATGACCGTGGCCAGCGCGACGGCGTCGCCGCGGCCGGTCCAGAGGTCGACATCCTTGAGCACGTCCTTCATGACAGTCCTCCCTCCATGAGTTCTGCCAGCGATTCCAGCGAGGCGATCGAGTTGCCGGGCAGCAGGTGGTCCACGTGCGGCAGCGCGGCGCGCATGCCGCGGGTGAGCGGCTCGTAGCGGGGGTCGGCGGCGAGCGGGTTCAGCCACACCAGGCGGTGCGCGGTGCGGCGCAGGCGCGCCATCTCGGCCGCGAGCTGCTCCGGGTCGCCGCGGTCCCAGCCGTCGGAGAGCACGACCACGATCGCGCCGCGGCCGATGCGGCGGCCGTGCTCGCGGTTGAGCTCGGCCAGCGCGGCGCCGATCCGGGTGCCGCCCGACCAGTCGGTGACGCGCTCGGTGGCGCGGGCCAGGGCGCGATCGGGGTCGCGGCCCTCGAGATCGCGCGTCACGCGCGTGAGGCGGGTGCCGAACACGAACGCCTCGACCCGCGTGCGGGCGGCGACGGAGGCCTGCAGGTACTGCAGCAGCATCCGCGCGTAGGGCGCCATCGAGCCGGACACGTCGCACACCAGCACGACCCGCCGCGGGCGCAGGCCGGGCTCGCGGTAGCGCCGCTCGACCAGCTCGCCGCCGTGGCGCAGCGACGCGCGTACGGTGGCGCGCAGGTCGTGCTCCTCACGGCGGCGGCGGGTCGGCTGCGTGCGGCGGCTGACGCGCTGCGGCGCGCGGGCGGCGATGCGGGTCAGCAGCCGCCGCGCGCGTGGCGCGCTCGGCGTCGGAGTACTCGGCGAAGTCCTTGTGGCGCAGCAGCTCCTCGTCGCTGTAGGCGGCGGGCACGGGCTTCTCGATCTGCGGGGCGCCGTCTTCGCCCTCGACCGCCATGGCGCTGCGGGGCGTGGCGGCGCGGCGGATCTCGCCCAGCTCCTGGAGCGGGTCGTCGAGCGGGTCGGCGGCGGTGGCGAACACGAGCGCGAACACCGTGGCGAACAGGTCGAGCTCCGCGCGGGTCGAGCACAGCGCCGCGCGCAGCGCGTAGAAGGCGTCCTCGCGCGAAGCCGGGTCGACCGCGGCGAGGGCGCGGTGGGCGGCCAGCAGCTCCCCGACGCCGACGCGGGCGCCGGCGGCGCGCATCGCCTCCGCCAGCGCGGAGACGCGGGCGCCGACCACGTCGGCCAGCTCAGGCGCCACTGAGCAGCCCCCGCTCGCGGACGCGGTCGATGTCCTCGCGCACCTTCAGCGCGACGCCGAGCGTGGACTCGAGGTCGGCGCCGTCGCCGTCGAGCGCGAGCAGCGCGCGGGCCCACGTGATCGTCTCCCCCACGCCGGGCAGCTTGTAGAGCTCCTCGCCGCGCAGGCGGGCGACGGCGGCGCACACGCGGTCGGCGACGTCCTCGGGGACGCCGGGCAGCCGGATGCGGACGATCTCGGCCTCGCGCTCGCGGCTCGGGTAGTCGATCCAGTGGTACAGGCAGCGGCGCTTGAGCGCGTCGTGCAGCTCGCGGGTGCGGTTGGAGGTGAGGATGACGAGCGGCCGGCGTGCGGCGGTGATGGTCCCGAGCTCGGGGATCGTGATCGCGAAGTCGGCGAGGAACTCGAGCAGGAACGCCTCGAACTCGTCGTCGGCGCGGTCGATCTCGTCGATCAGCAGCACCGTCGGGTGGGCGGGATCGGACTCGAGCGCCTCCAGCAGCGGGCGCCGGAGCAGGAACTCGCGCCCGAACAGCTCTCGCGCGTCCGCGCCCGCCTCGGCGGCGCGGATGGCCAGCAGCTGGCGCTGGTAGTCCCAGTCGTAGACCGCGTGGTGGAGGTCGATCCCCTCGTGGCACTGCAGCCGGATCAGCCGCGCGCCCTGCGCATGCGCGAGCGCGCGGGCCACCTCGGTCTTGCCCACGCCCGCCTCGCCTTCGAGCAGCAGCGGCTGCTCCAGCGTGGCGGCCAGGTACACGCTCGTGGCGAGCGCCCGGTCCGCGAGGTAGCCCTCGCCGGCGAGCGCGTCTGCGACGTCGTCGGTCGTGCTGAATTGCACGTGCAACATTGTGACGTACGGGCCGTCAGCGCTGCGCGATACGGGAGCGAAGCTGCGCCACGTCTGGCGTGGGGGCCGGTAGCCGATCAGTCGGGCGGGTCTCGGCGCCCGTTGCCCGCGGCGGTCCGCCACGCCCACTCGCATGCCTGGGCGTAGCGCTCCGGCCCCACCCTCTTCACCAGATCCTCGAATCGCACGTGTCAGATTGTCCGGCATGCCCGGATCGGTGCATGCGCGAGCCGCCGCGTTCGGTCCGGCCGCGGAGGCCTATGAGCGAGGGCGGCCCGGCTGGCCCGCCGCCGCGCTCGACGCGGTGGAACGCCGGCTCGGGCTCTCGCGCGCGTCGGCGGTGCTCGACCTCGCGGCGGGGACGGGCAAGCTCACCCGCGAGCTGCTGCCGCGCTTTGACTCCGTGACGGCGGTCGAGCCGGTCGACGGCATGCGCGCGGTGCTGACGCGCGTTGTGCCCGGCGCGCGCGTCCTGTCGGGCACGGCCGAGGCGATCCCGCTCCCCGACGGCGCGGTCGACGCCGTGTTCGTGGCCGAGGCCTTCCACTGGTTCGACCCGGAGCCCGCCGCCGCCGAGCTCGCGCGGGTCCTGAGTCCGCGCGGGGGCGTCGCCGTGCTCTACAACCGCCGCGACTACAAGGCGTCGGGCATCGCGTGGGAGGTCGAAGCCCACGAGGTCTTCGAAGCCCACATGCTCCCCCGCGACGAGGTCGACCCGCACGATGAGAGCGTCTGGAGGGCCGCCCTCGCCCGCGCTGTCGGCCCGCTGCACGACGAGCGGTTCCCGGCCGTCCAGCGGACCGACGCGGCGGGCCTCGAGGCCGCCTACGCCTCCTTCAGCAGTATCGCCGGGCTCCCGGCCGACCGCCGCGACGCCGCGCTCGCCGCGATCCACGACGTGCTCGTCCGCCACGAGGTCGGCGAGGTCGAGATCGAGCTGGTGACGAACGTGGTCACAGCGTCACGCCGCTGAGGTGCCGGCGAGCACCTCGAGCTCGAGGTGCCCGCCGGAACGGCTGTCTGGCGCCACCGCCCTCAGGCTATGGCATCGCTCAGCGCGCGCTTGCAGAGCACGCGCGCCAGGTGGCGCTTGTAGTCGGCCGAGGCGTTCAGGTCGGCCGGGGGCTCGGTGCCGTCGGCGGCGTGCTCGGCCGCGGCGGCGATCGAGTTGGCGTCGAGCGGCTGGCCGCGCAGTGCCTGCTCCACCGCGGTCGCCCGCAGCGGCACGTTGCTCATGTGCGTGAGGCCGATGCGGACGTCCTCGCACGTGCCGTCCGCGCGCCTTCTTGACCAGCGCGCTGACGGCCACCATCGCCCAGTCCTCCTGGCGGCGGTTGAACTTGTGGTAGCCGAACCCGTAGCCGTCGAGCGCCGGGAGGCGGATCTCGGTCAGCACCTCGCCGTCGGCGACCGCCGTCGTGAGGTAGTCCTGGAACAGGTCGGCGGCCGCGATCTCGCGCTCGCCGCCCTCGCCGCGGATCACGACCGTCGCCTCGTAGGCCAGCATGATCGCCGGCTGGTCGGAGGCGGGGTCGCCGTGGGCCAGCGAGCCGCCGATCGTCCCGCGGTGGCGGACCTGCGGGTCGGCGATGAGGCTCGCGACCTCGGAGGCGAGGCCGAGGGCCTTCTCGTTCTCCATCGCGACGTGGGTCGTCATCGCGCCGATCCGCCAGCCGCCGTTGGACCGCTCGATCCCGGTCAGCCCCGGCACGGCGGCGAGGTCCACCAGGAGCGTCGGCGCCGCCAGGCGGAGCTTCATCAGCGGCAGCAGCGAGTGCCCGCCGGCGAGGAGCTTCGCGTCCTCGCCGCCTTCGCGCAGCGCGGCCAGCGCCTCGTCGAGCGAGCCGGGCCGGACGTAGTCGAACTCGGCGGGGATCACAGCCCACCTCCTTCGCTCGGGCTGGTCGGTCCGGAGCCGGCGCTTCCGCTTCCGTGCTCGTCCCAGCTGCCGCCCTGCTTGCCCGGGTCGGCCGGGACGTCGCGCCCCTTGGCCAGCTCGAGCTGCGCCCACACGTTCTGCGGGCTCAGCGGCATGTCGATGAAGTCGACGCCGAGCGGGCGCAGCGCGTCGATCACCGCGTTGACGATCGCGGGGCTGGCGGCGATCGTGCCCGCCTCCCCCACGCCCTTGACGCCGAGCGAGTTGACCGGCGACGGCGTCTCCGTGCGATCGGTCTCGAAGCTCGGCACGTCGGCGGCGCTCGGGAGCGCGTAGTCGACGAACGTGCCCGTCACGAGCTGCCCGTCGTCGTCGTAGTGGATCCGCTCGTAGAGGGCCTGCCCGATCGCGTGCACGATGCCGCCGTGGATCTGCCCGTCGATCAGCTTCGGGTTGATGGCCGGCCCGCAGTCGTCGACCGCCACGTAGCGGACGATCTCGATCTTCCCGGTCTCCGCGTCGACGTCGACGATGCACGCGTGCGCGCCGAACGGGAACACGAAGTTCTCCGGGTCGTAGAACGTCGTCTCCTCCAGGCCGGGCTCCATGCCGTCGGGCATGTCCATCGTCACGTAGGCGACGCCGGCGACCTCGGCCAGCGTCAGCCCCTTGTCGGGCGAGCCCTTGACGGAGAACTTCCCGTCGGTGAGCTCGATGTCCTCGGGGTCGGCCTCGAGGTTGTGGGCCGCGATCGCCTTGACCTTGTCGACGACCTTGGCGGTCGAGCGCGCGATCGACTCGCCGCCGACGGCCAGCGAGCGCGAGCCGTAGGTGCCGAGGCCGAACGGGCCGGTGCCGGTGTCGCCGTGCACGACGTCGACCATGTCGGGCGTGATGCCCAGGCGGTCGGCGACGATCTGGGCGAACGAGGTGTCCAGCCCCTGGCCGTGCGGCGCGGTGCCGGTGTAGACGGTCGCCGAGCCGGTCGCGTGCACGCGCACCTGCGAGGACTCGTAGAAGCCCGCCTGCAGGCCGACGCCGGACGGGCCGACGGCGCGCGAGGGCGCCAGGCCGCAGATCTCCATCCAGGTGGAGAACCCGATGCCCCGGTAGATGCCCTTGCCCCGCAGCTCCTCCTGCTCGCGCCGGAACGCGTCGACGTCGACGTGCGTCATCAGCTTGTCGAGCGAGCCGTGGTAGTCGCCCGAGTCGTAGGTGATGCCGACGGCCACCGTGGCCGGGAAGTCCTCCTTCGGGATGAAGTTCTTCCGGCGCACCTCGAGCGGGTCCATGCCGAGCTCGTGGGCGAGCTGCTCGACCATGATCTCGATCAGGTGCGTGGCCTCAGGCCGGCCGGCGCCGCGCGTGGCGTCGGTGGCCATCTTGTTCGTGAACACGCCCTTGACCGTGAAGTTGAGGTTCGGGATCTTGTAGCAACCGCTGATCACGAAGCCCCCGAACGAGGGGATGAACGGCGTGAGCATCGTGTAGTACGCCCCGAAGTCCGCGATCACGGTGCAGTCGATCCCGGTGATCGTGCCGTCGCGCTTGGCGCCGACCTTCACGTAGTCGATCTGGTCGCGCCCGTGGATCGAGGAGCTCATGTGCTCCGAGCGGGTCTCGGTCCACTTGACCGCGCGCCCGAGCTTGCGCGACGCCCAGGAGGCGAGGATCTCCTCCGGGTACTCGGTGATCTTCACGCCGAAGCCGCCGCCGACGTCCGGCGCGATCACGCGGATGCTGTCCTCGGACATCTCCATCTGGCCCGCCATGAACAGGCGGATCAGGTGGGGGTTCTGGCTCGTGAGGTGCAGCGTCAGCGAGCCGCCGCGGTAGTCGGCGATGCACACGCGCGGCTCGATCGGCGAGCCGGCCGTGCGGTGGTTGACGATCCGCCGCTCGATGATGACGTCGGCGTCGGCCCACGCCGCGTCCATGTCGCCGCCGCCGATCGACCACTCGTGCGTGGCGTTGGTGCCGATGTCCTCGTGAACGAGCTGCGCGCCGGGCTCGAGCGCCTTCTCCGGGTCGACGATCACCGGCAGCGGCTCGTAGTCGACGATGACCTGCTCCGCGGCGTCGACCACGGCGTACTTGTCGTCGCCGAGGACGATCGCGACGCCCTGGCCGACGTACTTGACCTCGCCGCGGGCCAGCGGCCAGTGCTCGGCGGTCTTGATCTCGACGCCCGGCGGCACCCACGCCATCGGCAGCGCGGCGGGGATGTCGAGGTCCTCGCCGGTGAAGACGCCGTGGATGCCGGGCATCGCGAGGGCGCGCCGAGGCGTCGACGGAGTTGATCCGCGCGTGCCCGAACTGGGAGCGCACGACGGCCATGAAGAGCATGCCGGGGACGACCATGTCGTCCACGTAGCGGCCCTTGCCGGTGATCATCCGGGGGTCTTCCTTGCGGCGCAGCGCCTGGCCGACCCACTTCTTGGCCGGAGCGGGCTCGACGGCGGTCATGCGCTCACCTCTGCCTTCGCCGCGGACATCACGGCCTTGACGATGTTGTGGTAGCCCGTACAGCGGCAGAGGTTGCCGGCCAGCGCCTCGCGGACCTCCCCTTCGGTCGGGTCCGGGTTCTTGGCGATCAGGTCGGCGCCGGCCATGATCATGCCCGGCGTGCAGTAGCCGCACTGCAGGCCGTGGTGCTCCCAGAAGGCCTCCTGGACCGGGTGCAGCGCGCCCTCCGAGCCGATCCCCTCGATCGTGGTGACCTCCGCGCCCTCGGCCTGGACGGCCAGCACGGTGCAGGACTTCACGGCGTCGCCGTTCATGTGGACGGTGCAGGCGCCGCAGTTGGAGGTGTCGCAGCCGACGTGGGTGCCCGTCAGCCCGAGGTGATCTCGCAGGTAGTGCACGAGGAGCAGCCGAGGCTCCACGTCGTCGGTCTTCTGATCCCCGTTCACGCTCATCGTGACCCGGACAGGCGTTGCCATGCGACGGTTCTCCTCCCAGTGGGAAACGGCCCTCGGGCGCAGCCTATTGCACCCTGCTTGCGCCGCCAACCAGGTTGTTACTGACGGCGCGTGCGGACCATCATCGGCAGTCCGTCGCGGGGGCCGAGCGTCGGCGTCTGGCGGATCTCGAGCTTGTGGCCGGGCAGTCGCTCGAGCGTGAACCGCTCGCGGATCGCCGCGGCGATCAGCTTGATCTCGAGCTGGCCGAAGCGCATGCCGAGGCAGATCCGCGAGCCGCCGCCGAACGGGACGTAGGCGCCGCGCGGGATCTTCTCCCGCTCGCCGGGGAGGAAGCGCTCGGGCTTGAACGCGTGCGGGTCCTCCCACACGTCGGGGAGCCGGTGCGACGCCCACGAGCTGTAGTTGACGGGCACGCCGGCCGGGATCCGGTGGCCGTGCAGCTCGAACTCGTGCGTGGAGCGGCGCGGGCCGATCCAGGCCGGCGGGTACAGCCGCAGCGTCTCGTCGAGCGCGGTGTCCATGTCGTCCCAGTCCGGGCGCTCGGCCAGCTCCCAGAACAGGAACGACACGGTGGCGGTGGTGGTGTCGTGCCCGGCGAACAGCAGCGTCATCACCTCGTCGCGGACGTGGCGGTCCTCGAGGTCGGTGTCGAGCAGCAGCGAGAGCACGTCCTCGCCGCGCTCGCCGGACGCGCGCCGGCGGGCGATCTCCTCGTAGACGAGCGTGTCGAGCTTCCGGCGCGCATCGATCAGCCGCCCGTACGGGGTGCGCGGGCCGCGCAGCACCTGGAGCCAGTAGTCCTCGCCGTAGTAGGAGAGCGCGCGCTCGAACTCGTGCGCGGGGTCGAAGCGGTCGTGGCGGGCGTCCGGGTCGAAGCCGAACAGCGCCCGCATCGCGACGCGCAGGGCGACCCGGCGCGCCCAGTGGTACAGGTCGACGGTCTCGCCGTCCCGCCAGCTCTCGAGGCCGAGCTGCGCCTCGCGCTCCATCGTCTCGCGGTAGCCGGCGATCCGCTCGCTGTGGAAGGCGGGCAGCATGATCCGCCGCGAGCGCCGGTGCCAGTCGCCGTCGACGGTCAGCAGGCCGTCGCCCAGCAGCGGGATCAGGTCGCCGAAGCCGCCGTCGCGCCACGTGAAGTTGCTCGCGCCCGACACGAGCACGAAGTGGTTGGCCTCCGGCCCGAGCACGAACACGTTGTTGGCGTGCAGGACGCGCAGCGAGAACACCGGCCCGCGCCGCTCGTAGGCGTCGAGCAGGAGCCCGAGCGGGTTGCGGATCATCGCCCGCGTGCGGCTCACGCTCGGCGTCGTGTCGCCGGGCGGCATCCCCCCGGAGCGGCGCTCGGCCTGGATCTCGTACGCGACCCGCTTGAGCGGGTTGGCCGAGACGGGCGGAGGCGGGGCGATGGCCACGCCCCAACCCTACGGGCGTCAGCGGTAGTAGGCGAGCGCGATCTGCTGGAGCAGGATGACCGAGGCGGGCTCGATCTTCGTGAAGCGCAGTGACAGGTCGAGGTCGGTGACCCGCACCACCTCGGCCTCGGCGTCGATGCGCAGCCCCGCCTGGGCGGCCTCGATCACGACCTCGATGGTGTCGCCCTCCTCGCACGGGGCGTGGCCACGGGCAACGCGGAGCCCGCCGGCGCTGATGTCGCGCGTGGCGCTCTCGTGGAACTCGCCGTCGGGCAGGGTCCGCACCCTGGCGGGCAGCGCGATCGGCGCCCGCGAGTAGCGCCGGCGCTGGCCGAGCTGGAACTCGTCGGTGATCGAGACGATGATGTCGTGGCCCGCCACCATCTCGACGATCTCGGCCCGCAGCGCCTGCATGCGGCCGTCCTCGTCGACGATCACGTACGCGGCGCGGCCGACCTCGAGCTCGTCGGGCAGCTTGGACGTGGTGGCCGACAACACGACGCTCGTCCCACTGAAGCCGATGACGCGGCATCCGAGGATGTCGGTCTTGGCGCCGAGGTCGAGTTCGACGCGTTGGCCCTCGGAGAGGACTGTCCCGGTCTGGGTGGCCATCCCTACGGATATCGGCCGTTCCCGCCCGCGGTTGATAGCGGCGGGCGGGCGCGACCGGTTTCAGAGCCGGTCGCGCCACCGCACCGCGGCCGAGGCGAGGGCGCCCAGCGCCGCCGCCAGGGCGACGCGATCGCCCGTGGAGCGGGCCCGCCCGAGGGATTTCAGCGCCGAGGCGAGGACGGCCGGTCCGGACGGGCCGCCGGCGCGCAGCTCGGCCAGCTCGCCGGGGGTCAGCCGGCGCTGCTCGCCGCACACCAGCGCCGCCAGCTCGCGCGCACGCCGCTCGGCCTCGGCCGCGCGGGCCTCCGCCTCCCGGGTCGCCGCCCACGCGGCGGTGGTCCCGGAGCTGGACAGCTCCGCCCGCGCCGCCGCCTCGAGCCGCTTCGCCGCCTCGGCGCGCGCCTCCGCCTCGACGGCACGCGTCTCGGCGGCGCGCCCGGCACGGCGCGCCTCGTAGGCATCGTGGGCCGCGGCCTCGGCCTGGTCCTCGGACGCACGCACGCGAGCCTCCGACTCGGCGGCCAGCAGCTCGACGCGCTCCAGCGACAGCTCGCGGGTCTCCTGGGCGGTCGACCGCGTGCGCTCACGCGCCCGGCGGGCCCGCCCGGCCTGCTCGCTCGCCCGCCGCGCACGGCGGCGCGCGTCGTTGACCTTGTCCTCGGCACGCTCGGCGCGGCGCTCCGCGGCCGCCAGCCTCCGCTCCAGGGCGGCGGCGTGCGACTCGGCGAGCCGCGCCCGCTCGTCGGCGGCCAGCAGCTCGTCGGCAGCGCGCGCGGGAGCCATCCGGCCCGCGCTGCGCCACCGTCGGGCGCGCCTCGCCGGGCAGGCGGCGGCGCGGGCCGGGGCGATGCGGCTCGAGGCCGGCGGCACGCACGGCGGCATCGAAGCTGCCGTCGAACGGACGCTTGGCGGCGTTCGTGGAGGGCCAGACCCCCTCGCGGTACCGCTCAGCGCGCCATTCCTGGGCACGCCAGCGGGCCAGCGAAGGGTTCCAGTCGGCCGAGCACGGCGGCTCGCCGTACCGGTCGTTCCACTCGCGGATCTTCGTGATGATGAGTTCGCGGGTCCAGCGCGTCACACGACGCCCCTCGCCCGCGTGGTGCGCGGACGAGGTCATCGAGTGAGCTCCGTCCGCTAGCTGCCGCGCGGGTTGAGGTTGGCGATCATCGCCTGCACGCCCGACGGCCGCCCCATGGGGGCGGTCTTGGTCTGGAACGCGATCACCGAAAGAGAAGAAAGAAAAGATTTTGTGACAAAAGAATATAGATTTAATATACCACTTTTAGGGGATAGATTAATTGCTGTCACCGACTGGGTTCCTAAACCGAAATAATCAATTAAATAACCTCAATAATACATTAGGTTATTTTGGAGCTAATTACAGGATCAGCAGCAGCTTCATCACAGGACTAACAGAAGATATATAAAATAAGTGCTATAGTTTCGAGAGGCGGGAGAAGTAGAACATCGCTTTAAAATATACTTCACTAAGACAAATCAAATGCCCAACTTTATTTCTGGTTGGAGAAAATGATCATCTTGTCATTGAATGGAATAGACAAATCATAGATAAGCAATTGATAAATGTAGACAAGAAAAGATTAATTATTGTCCCTCAATCCGGTCATTTGTTTGAAGAACCAGGAAAATTAGAGGAGGTAGCAAAATATGCTAGTGGTTGGTTTAGGTGCTATTTTCAAATAAAGGAAAAAACTGATACTAATAAATCTAAAAATGATATAATTCTTATATAACAATTTATATGTAATATTATTCA
>CAVXSJ010000002.1:0-238616 GCA_963764385.1 uncultured Solirubrobacteraceae bacterium
GCGAAGGCCGAAGCTATCTTTACTCGAGGTCCTCATGAATCTCGAGCACATTTGGTATTAGCCCCGGTTTCCCGGGGTTGTCCCAATCATCGGGGTGGGTTACCCACGTGTTACTCACCCGTTCGCGGCTCTGCCCCGGGGCAAGCCCCGGTTCGTCGCTCCACTTGCATGTGTTAAGCACGCCGCCAGCGTTCGTCCTGAGCCAGGATCAAACTCTCCGTGAAGAACTGCATGTCACGTAGAGCTGTCGGAACATCACACTAGGGGCTGCTCGTACACATGGAGCAAGCCCGGATGTAACGACGGGGTACTGCTGTACTTCTCTTTCTGGCTGCCACTCGGCCCGAAGGCCGGCGGCAGGTCGAACCTGGACGCACACATCGATTGGCTCCGCCCGGAGGCGGCACCATCGAGGTGCGCATGCTGTTGAGTTTTCAAAGACCGCCGCGCCTGCGTTAGGGGATCCGAGAGGCTCCCGGGGCAGCGTTTGAGGCCCCGAGCGGGCAGGAAGTCTAGGCATGGCACCGGCTTCTTCCAAGCCCGGCCCCGGCGCTGTTCTCCGCAGCGGGGCGGGACTGTAGCACCGCGGGGCCTCGAAGGCGCCTCGTAGGAGGGGATTCCTCCGATGAGGCTCCCGGGGCAGCGTTCAGGCCCCGAGCGGGCAGCGAAGTCTAGCGCATGGCACCGGCTTCTTCCAAGCCCGGCCCCGGCGCTGTTCTCCGCAGCGGGGCGGGACTGTAGCACCGCGGGGACCTCGCGAGCGTCCCCTGGCGGTTAGCTGACCCGGAGGCGCCGGA
Organism: uncultured Solirubrobacteraceae bacterium; assembly: GCA_963764385.1. Lineage (GTDB taxonomy): Bacteria > Actinomycetota > Thermoleophilia > Solirubrobacterales > Solirubrobacteraceae > DATFQI01. The sequence goes on from CAVXSJ010000002.1 coordinate 798, forward strand.
AGCGGCGCTTGCCGAGTTGCAGCACGCGGCCGTCCAGCGGAGCGGCCGGCACGTCGAGGGGGTCGGCCGCCAGGGCCTCCCCGTCGAGCTTGACGGCGCCCTCGGCCAGCTTGCGCCTCGCCTCCGAGCGCGATCCGCCGAATAGCGTGACGATCAGCTCGGGCAGGTGGACCAGCCCGTTGGCCGGCGAGACGACGGCCTCCTCGATGTCCTCGGGGATCTCGCGCGAGACGAACACCCGGTCGAACGCCGCCTCCGCCTCGGCCGCAGCGGCAGCGCCGTGGAAGCGCTCGACCAGCGCCCGCGCGAGCGCGCGCTTGGCGTCGCGCGCCGAGACCCCCTCCGGCGGCGCCGCGCCCAGCAGGAGCGAGTACCACTCGCCCAGCGCCGCGTCGGGCACGCTCAGCGTCTTGCCGTACATGTCCGCCGGCGCGTCGGTGACCCCGATGTGGTTGCCGAGCGACTTGGACATCTTCTGCACGCCGTCGGTCCCGGCGAGGAGCGGCACGGTCAGGATCGACTGCTGCGGCTGCTGGTAGGCGGCCTGAATCGCGCGCCCCATCAGGAGGTTGAAGGTCTGGTCGGTGCCGCCGAGCTCGACGTCGGCCCGCACCGCCACCGAGTCGTAGCCCTGGAGCACCGGGTAGAGCAGCTCGAGCATCGAGATCGGCTCGTTGGCCGCCCATCGCTTGGAGAAGTCGTCGCGCTCGAGGATCTGGGCGACCGTGACGGTCCGCACGAGGCGGAAGAGGTCCTCCATCGACATGTCGAGCCATTCGGAGTTGAAGCGAACCTCGAGGCGCTCGTCGGCGGCCAGGACCTTGGTCATCTGCTCCACGTACGTGCGCGCGTGCGCGTCGATCTCCTCCGGGGTGAGGAGGGGGCGGGTGGCGGAGCGGCCGCTCGGGTCGCCGACGCGCGCGGTGTAGTCGCCGATGATCAGCACCACCGTGTGGCCGGCGTCCTGGAACTCGCGCAGCTTCTGGAGCACCACGGTGTGGCCCAGGTGGACGTCCGCGGCGGTCGGGTCCAGCCCGAGCTTGACCCGGAGCGGCCGACCGGCGGCCAGGCGCTCCGCGAGGGCGCCGCGCGGCAGTGCGTCGACGACGTTGCGGGCCAGATACGCCGCCGTCCTGGCGGCCTCGGAGGCCGAGGTTTCCATCTGCGCCAATGCTAGTCTCTGCGCCCGCGCGGGCCTGGTCCGCCCGTACGATGCGCCCTTTGGCGCCGCGGGTAACAGCAGCGTGCCGGGATGGCCTTCGGCGGGTCCCCACCCCACTCATGAGCGAATCCGACCGAACCTCCGATCCGGCTGCCTTCAAGGAAGGCCAGACGAACGGCGGCGGGAACGGGAACGGGGCGAAGGTGCTGCACCTGCCGCTGCGGCGCCGGCCGCCGCGCGACGGCGGCGAGCCTCCCGGCCCCTCGGTGCGGATCCGCAAGCTGCGCGTGTTCGCCCTGCTCCTGGGCCTGGGCACGCTGGCCGCCGTCTCGACCGTGTTCGGGATGATGATGGCGGTCGCCTCCGACCTGCCCCAGCTGGAGGACCCGCTGAAGGGCAACTCGGTGATCCTCGACGCCAACGGGCGCGAGATCGGGCTGCTGACCGGCAACCAGCGCCAGCTGTACGTCTCCGAGGCCCAGATCGCGCCGGTGATGAAGCACGCGATCATCGCGATCGAGGACCGGCGCTTCTACACCAACGAGGGCTACGACCTGCGCGGCATCGGCCGCGCGCTCTACCAGGACGTCCTCAAGCAGAGCGCGGTCCAGGGCGGTTCCACGATCACCCAGCAGTTCGTCAAGAACGCCACCGCCGCCCAGAACGACCGCACGCTGTTCACGAAGCTGCGGGAGGCGGCGCTCGCCTACCACCTGACGCGCAAGTGGTCCAAGGAGCGGATCCTGCGCAACTACCTGAACACGATCTACTTCGGCTCCGGCGCGTACGGCATCGAATCCGCCGCGCGCACGTACTTCGGGCGCAATCACTCGGGCTGCGAGACCGACAAGCGGCGGCCCTGCGCGGCCCAGCTCGAGCCCCACGAGGCGGCGGCGCTGGCGGGCATGGTCGCCTCGCCCAGTGGCTACGACCCGATCGCGCACCCCAAGGCCTCCCGCCTGCGCCGCGACGTCGTGTTGCAGCGGATGCTCGACCAGGGCTTCATCAGCCCGCTCCAGCTGGAGGCCTCCAAGGCGGAGTCGCTGCCCGACGCGCGCGGACATCCAGCAGCCGCGCGAGGACACCAAGTACCCCTACTTCACGTCGTGGGTCAAGCAGCAGGTCGTCGACAAGCTCGGCGGCGGCCAGGTCGGCGCACGGACGGCGTTCACCGGCGGGCTGACGGTCAAGACGACCCTGGACTCCAAGATGCAGGACGCCGCCGCGGCCGCGATCAACAACTGGCTGCCGTTCGAGTCCGGCCCCCGCGCCTCGATGGTCGCGATCGAGAACAAGACCGGCGCCGTGCGCGCGATGGTCGGCGGCGACGACTACGCGAAGTCCTCGTTCAACCTCGCGACACAGGGCCAGCGCCAGCCGGGCTCCGCCTTCAAGCCGTTCGTGCTCGCCGAGGCGCTGCGCCAGGACATCTCGCCCGACTCGCTGTGGACCTCCAAGAAGAAGGTCTTCCCGCTCAAGGGCGGCGAGAAGTTCACGGTCAACAACTACAACGACGCCTACGCGGGCGTGACGACGTTGTCCAACGCGACGACGAACTCCGACAACTCGGTCTACGCCGAGCTCGGGCTCAAGCTCAAGCCCAGCCGGGTGGCCCGGATGGCCCGCAGCCTCGGCGTCCGCTCGCGGGTCTCGCACAACGCGGCGAACGCGCTCGGCGGCCTCAAGCAGGGCGTCACGCCGCTGGACATGGCGCACGCCTACGAGACGTTCGCACAGAGTGGCGAGCTCACCTACGGGACGCTGAGCCCCGGCGAGCCGGAGAACCGCCGCGTCACGCCGATCCCGGGCCCGGTCGGCATCGAGGCGATCGGGCGCGGCGCCAAGGACGACTTCAAGGCGCTCGAGCGCGGCGGGCGCAAGCTCCAGAACCGCGTCCGCACGCGCAAGGTGATCAGCCCTGCGCAGGCCGGCACGATCGAGTCGATCCTCCAGACGGTCGTGAAGTCCGGCACCGCGACTCGCGCGGCCGTGCCGGGCGTGGCGATCGCCGGCAAGACCGGGACCACCGAGGGCTACGGCGACGCCTGGTTCGTCGGCTGGACGAAGGAGTACACGGTCGCGGTATGGGTCGGGTATCCGGACCAGTTCAAGCCGATGGAGACCGAGTTCCAGGGCGATCCGGTGGCCGGCGGCACGTACCCGGCCGGGATCTTCAAGACGTTCATCGAGTCGCTGGTCGGGATGAAGAAGGTCAAGAAGGACTCCCCGGATGCCGTGCCGGTGGTCCCGCCCGGCTCCCCCCCGCCGGTCTCCGAGGCGCCGCCCAGCGGTGAAACGGGCGACGCGATCGAGGGCGGAGGAGCGCCGGCCGAGCCGGCGCCCCAGGACCAGGCACCGGCGCCCGAGCAGCAGGAGACGCCGGCCGAGCCCGAACAGGAGACGCCGGCCGAGCCTGCGCCCGAGACGCCCGCCGAGCCGCCGCCCGACACCGGCGGCGCGGGCGCGGAGGCGGCGCCGGGCTAGCCGGGCCTGGGTCGCGAGACGCTGCGCGACCTCGGCACCGAGAAGCGCCAGGGCAGGTCGGCGGCCTTCGTGATGCCGACCCGCGGGCCGGAGACCGGCTTGACGTGCTCGTAGCCGGGCGCCGCGGTCTCGATCCGGATCGGGCCCGTGGCGAGGTCGGTGGCGTTGAGGTCGAGGTCGATCCCGAGCGCCTGCGTGAGCTTGCCCGGGCCCGAGCACAGGTCCTCGGGCCGCTCGAGGCCGCGCCGCTCGCGCATCTCCCCGAGGCCCTCGAGCGGCTCCAGCGCCCGGATCAGCACGGCCGCCCCGACGCCCTCCGCCTCGCAGACGGCGTTCAGCAGCGCGTGGATGCCGTAGGAGCGGTACACGTAGGCGGTCCCGGGCGGGCCGAACAGCACGTGGGTGCGCGCCGTGATCCCGATGTGGGCGTGGCAGGCCGCCTCGGTCTCGTGGTACGCCTCGGTCTCGACGATCACGCCCGCCGTGGTGCCGTGACGGACGACGCAGCCGAGCAGGTCCTGGGCGACATCCAGGACCGGCCGGGCGTAGAAGGTCGCGTCAAGCGGGCTGGTCATCCAGCTCGGCCCGCGCGTGAGCGAGCTGCTCACGCACGCGGTCCAGCGCGGTGCCGCCCTCGGAGACCTTCGACTCCAGCCACGAGCGCTGGGAGAGGACGTCGTAGAACTCGTCGTCGAGCTTGTCGCTGTGGCGCGCGAGGTCCTCGCGCGTGAGCTCGGACAGCCGCCGGCCGGAGTCCACCGCCTCGCGCACCAGCCCCGCGACGATCCCGTGCGACTGCCGGAACGGGACGCCGCGGCGGACGAGCAGGTCGGCGACGTCGGTGGCCGCGACCATCTCGTCGGAGGCGGCTTCCTGGAGCGCCTCGCGGCGGAACGAGATCGTCTCGAGCATCCCGCGCGCGGCCTGCAGGCAGACGTCGAGCGTGTCGACGACGTCGAAGAGGTGCTCCTTGTCCTCCTGCATGTCCTTGTTGTAGGTCAGCGGGAGGCCGTGCATCACGCCGTGCAGCGCCATCAGGTGGGCGGCGATGCGGGGCGCCTTGGCCCGCAGCAGCTCAGCGGCGTCGGGGTTCTTCTTCTGCGGCATGATCGAGGAGCCCGACGCCCACGCGTCGGCGACCTCGCAGAAGCCGAACTCCTCGCTGGACCACAGCACGATCTCGGCGCCCAACCGCGAGAGGTGGGTCGCGCAGGTGGCGGCCGCGGACAGGAAGTCGAGCACGAAGTCGCGGTTGGAGACCGCGTCGATCGAGTTGGGCACCACCGACGCGAAGCCGAGCTCGCGGGCCAGCAGCGAGCGGTCGGTCGCGAAGTTCACGCCTGCCAGCGCGCCCGCGCCGAGTGGGAGGTCCGTGGTCGAGCCCATCACGAATTCGAACCGCCGGGCGTCGCGCCGGAACATCCAGAAGTAGGCCAGCAGGTGGTGGGAGAGGTACACGGGCTGGGCGCGCTGGAGGTGCGTGTAGCCGGGCATCGGCCAGTCGAGGTGCGCGCCGGCGAGCTGGACGAGCACGCTCTGGAGGTGCTGGAGGCGCTCCAGCGTGGTCAGCGCGTGCGCGCGCGTGAACATCGCCATGTCGGTCGCGACCTGGTCGTTGCGCGAGCGGGCGGTGTGCAGCTTCCCGCCGACCGGCCCGGCGATCTCGGTGAGCCGGCGCTCGATCGCCATGTGGATGTCCACGTCGTCGGTCTCGAACGGGAACTCGCCGCTCTCGAGCTCCTGCTCCACCCGCTCCAGCCCGGCCAGCAGCGCGTCGCGGTCGGCGTCGGAGATGATCTCCGAGGCGGCCAGCATCGTCGCGTGCGCGCGCGACTGCTCGACGTCGTAGGGCCCCAGCCGCCAGTCGAAGCCGATCGAGGAGTCGAGCTGCTGGAAGACCCGGTCGGGCGGTTGTGAGAAGCGCGACATGCCCGCGCACTTTACGTATCGCCGGGCCGTCGGCGCGGCTCCTTGACATGGGCGACGAGCGAGGAAGAGACTCGCGCCACACCATTTTGAGGAGAGCACGATGAGGGCAGGACGCCTATCGCCGGGCCGCTGGTTGATCGCTGGCATCGCCGTCCTCGTCGCATTGGCGCTCCCGGCTGCTGCTCAGGCCGTGCCGGAGGCGTGCAACTTCACCGGGCCCGGCAACAACTGGGACGCGGCGGCGAACTGGAGCTGCGCCCATGAGCCGGATGCCGACGACGACGCCGCGCTGGATTCCGGCGACAGCGTGCTGATCACCGACAGCGACGCCGTCACGGGCACGCTGGCGCTCCCGACGGGCTCCACGCTGTCGTTCGCCAACAACCGCGTGCTGGACGTGGCCGGCGCCACCACCCTCGGCTCCGCCACCGTGACCGGCGCGGGGCAGCTCGACGCGGGCGGGGCGCTGACGAAGAACGTCGCCGGCCAGACGACGCTATCCGGCGGGGCGACGATCGCGCTCGGGAGCGACTCCGACTGGGACCTCGGCGAGTTCTGCCTCGTCACCGGCGCGACGCTGCGGATCGCGGCGAGCCTCGATGTCGCCGCGGGGGCGGGGACGTTCAACTGCAGCAGCGGCGATTCCGTCGTCGATATCGAGCCGGCGGGCGACATCGCGGTCGCGGGCGGGTCGCATACGTGGAACTCGCGGGTCGAGAACGACGGCACGATCAACATGGACGGCGGGTCGGTCACGCTCAGCGCCGACGGCGCCGGCACCGACGACGGCGACATCCTCATCGACACCGGCGCCACACTGACCAACGCCACATCGCGCAGCTTCTCCGGCACCGCCCGGATCGGCGGCGCAGGGACGTTCACCAACTCCGGTGGCGCCTCCACGATGGCCAACAACGCGATCCTCGACCCGGGGACCCTCACGCTGTCGGGCGGCACCCTGAACCTCGACGGCACCACACCGGCCACCACCCTGCCGCAGGTCAACATCACCGGCGGCACCTTCAGCGGCACCCGCAACCGCAGCATCACCAACCTCGCGACCTCCAGCGGGGCCCTGACGGGCGCGCACACCAGCACCGTGACCGGCGCCTGGAGCAAGACGACGGCCAGCCAGTTCGCGATCCAGAACGGCGCCACCCTGACCGTCGGGGGCGATTCGACCTGGACCCAGGGCGAGCTCTGCCTCACCACCGGCGCGACGCTGCGGATCGCGGCGAGCCTCGATGTCGCCGCGGGGGCGGGGACGTTCAACTGCAGCAGCGGCGATTCCGTCGTCGATATCGAGCCGGCGGGCGACATCGCGGTCGCGGGCGGGTCGCATACGTGGAACTCGCGGGTCGAGAACGACGGCACGATCAACATGGACGGCGGGTCGGTCACGCTCAGCGCCGACGGCGCCGGCACCGACGACGGCGACATCCTCATCGACACCGGCGCCACACTGACCAACGCCACATCGCGCAGCTTCTCCGGCACCGCCCGGATCGGCGGCGCAGGGACGTTCACCAACTCCGGTGGCGCCTCCACGATGGCCAACAACGCGATCCTCGACCCGGGGACCCTCACGCTGTCGGGCGGCACCCTGAACCTCGACGGCACCACACCGGCCACCACCCTGCCGCAGGTCAACATCACCGGCGGCACCTTCAGCGGCACCCGCAACCGCAGCATCACCAACCTCGCGACCTCCAGCGGGGCCCTGACGGGCGCGCACACCAGCACCGTGACCGGCGCCTGGAGCAAGACGACGGCCAGCCAGTTCGCGATCCAGAACGGCGCCACCCTGACCGTCGGGGGCGATTCGACCTGGACCCAGGGCGAGCTCTGCCTCACCACCGGCGCGACGCTGCGGATCGCGGCGAGCCTCGATGTCGCCGCGGGGGCGGGGACGTTCAACTGCAGCAGCGGCGATTCCGTCGTCGATATCGAGCCGGCGGGCGACATCGCGGTCGCGGGCGGGTCGCATACGTGGAACTCGCGGGTCGAGAACGACGGCACGATCAACATGGACGGCGGGTCGGTCACGCTCAGCGCCGACGGCGCCGGCACCGACGACGGCGACATCCTCATCGACACCGGCGCCACACTGACCAACGCCACATCGCGCAGCTTCTCCGGCACCGCCCGGGTCGGCGGCGCAGGGACGTTCACCAACTCCGGTGGCGCCTCCACGATGGCCAACAACGCGATCCTCGACCCGGGGACCCTCACGCTGTCGGGCGGCACCCTGAACCTCGACGGCACCACACCGGCCACCACCCTGCCGCAGGTCAACATCACCGGCGGCACCTTCAGCGGCACCCGCAACCGCAGCATCACCAACCTCGCGACCTCCAGCGGCGGCCCTGACGGGCGCGCACACCAGCACCGTGACCGGCGCCTGGAGCAAGACGACGGCCAGCCAGTTCGCGATCCAGAACGGCGCCACCCTGACCGTCGGGGGCGATTCGACCTGGACCCAGGGCGAGCTCTGCCTCACCACCGGCGCGACGCTGCGGATCGCGGCGAGCCTCGATGTCGCCGCGGGGGCGGGGACGTTCAACTGCAGCAGCGGCGATTCCGTCGTCGATATCGAGCCGGCGGGCGACATCGCGGTCGCGGGCGGGTCGCATACGTGGAACTCGCGGGTCGAGAACGACGGCACGATCAACATGGACGGCGGGTCGGTCACGCTCAGCGCCGACGGCGCCGGCACCGACGACGGCGACATCCTCATCGACACCGGCGCCACACTGACCAACGCCACATCGCGCAGCTTCTCCGGCACCGCCCGGATCGGCGGCGCAGGGACGTTCACCAACTCCGGTGGCGCCTCCACGATGGCCAACAACGCGATCCTCGACCCGGGGACCCTCACGCTGTCGGGCGGCACCCTGAACCTCGACGGCACCACACCGGCCACCACCCTGCCGCAGGTCAACATCACCGGCGGCACCTTCAGCGGCACCCGCAACCGCAGCATCACCAACCTCGCGACCTCCAGCGGGGCCCTGACGGGCGCGCACACCAGCACCGTGACCGGCGCCTGGAGCAAGACGACGCGCCGGCCAGTTCGCCATCCACGACCGGCGCGACGCTCGCGGCCACGAGCGACCTGACTTGGACGGAGGGTCAGATCTGCCTCATCACCGCGTCGACGCTGCGCGTGACCGCCACCCTGGACGTCGCGGCCGGCGCAGGGACCTTCAACTGCAGCAGCACTGACTCGCTCGTCGACATCGGGGCGACCGGGGTCGTGGAGCTCGCCGGCGGCCCGCGCACATGGGCCTCCCGCACTGCCAACGCCGGGCTCATCACCATCGACGCGGGCGAGACGCTCAACTTCGGCGGCGGGTTCACCAACGCGGCCGGCGGCACGCTGACCGGCGACGGGACCGCCGGGGGCACGGTCATCAACGACGGCGGCCTCGTGTCGCCCGCATCCGGCGTGTTCACGATCACCGGTGCCTTCTCCCAGGCGAGCGGCCAGACCGTCGTGGAGGCGGGCGAGACGCTGGACGTGACCAATCCGGCGACGCTGACGGGCGGCGTACTGTCCGGCGACGGCGAGTACGAGGGGAACCTGACCAACCTGGGCGGCACCGTGCGGCCGGGCAGCTCGCCGGGCCTCCTGACGGTCGACGGCAACTACACGCAGAACCCGTCGGGGACGCTCGAGGTCGAGATCGACGGGGCCGTCGCGAGCCAGTTCGACAGGCTCGCGGTCACCGGTGCCGCCGCGCTCGACGGCACGCTCGCGATCGTGCGCGCCCCGGCCTTCGATCCGGCCATCGGCGCGACGTTCCAGATCGTGACCTCGGACAGCCGGACCGGCCAGTTCGCCACCAAGACCGGTGCGGTCATCGACGCCACACGTCGTTCGACGACCGCTACCCGGCCGCGGCGCCGTTCGGCGCCCAGCTGGTCGTGGTCGGGCCCGACGCGCCGGTGGCGGGCGTCCCGCAGGTCACGGGCACCGCGGAGGTCGGCAACACCGTCACGTGCGAGGAGGGCACCTGGACCGGGAGCCCGACGTTCACGTACGAGTGGCTGCGCGACGGCACCCCCATCGCCGGCGCCACCGCCCGCGACTACCCGATCGTCGACGCCGACGCGACGCACAACCTCGCCTGCCGGGTCACGGGCACGAACCCCGGCGGCGATGACACCGCCACCAGCGCCGTCCGGGCGGTCCCGGCCGTCGCGCCGCAGAGCGGCACCGCGCCCTCGATCGGCGGCACCGCGGCCACCGGCGAGACGCTGACCTGCACCCCGGGGACGTTCACCGGTGCGCCGACCCCGACCCTGACGTTCGAGTGGCTCCGCGACGGCACACCCATCCCGGGCGCCACCGGGACGACCTACGTCCTGACCGGCGACGACGCCGGGCACGCCATCACGTGCCGCGTCACCGCCACCAACCCCGGCGGCGCGGCGAGCGCGACCAGCCCTGCCGTCAACCCGCCGGCGCCGCCGGTCCCGACCCCCACCGCCACGCCGACGGCGACGCCCACCCCGACGCCGACCCCCACACCTCCTCCCCCGCCGCCGCTGCAGAACGCCACGCCGCAGCAGGTCGCCGGCGCCTTCGGGCTTCCGTCCGCCAAGCGCTGCATCAGCCGCCGCAACTTCGTGATCCGGCTGCGCCAGCCGAAGGGCATCCGCATCCGCCGCGCCCGCGTGCTCGTCAACGGCAAGGCCACGCCGGTCCGCAAGATCAAGGGCCGGTTCCGGGCGCGGGTCGACCTCCGCGGCTTCCCGGCGGGCCGCTTCACGGTGAAGATCCGCATCAGGACCAGGGACAACCGCACGCTGAACGGCTCGCGCCGCTACAGGACGTGCGCGAAGAAGCGGATCCGCCGTGGAGGCCAGCAGCAGCAGCCCCTGAGCGGCGGCGGGAGCAGCTAGCGGCCGAGCGCGCCGGTGAGGGCCTCGGCGACGCGGGCGACCTGGCCCTCGGTCATGGCCGGGAAGAAGGGCAGCGCCAGCGAGCGCGCGGCGACGTCCTCGCAGATCGGGAACTCGCCCGGCCGGTGGCCGAACCGCTCCCGGTAGAAGGACATCAGGTGGATGGCCGGCAGGTAGGGCTTCGACTGCACGCCGCGCTCGCGCAGCCGCGCCATCACTTCCTCACGGTCGCACGCCGGCGGGAGCTGGACGACGAACACGAACCAGCCGCGGACGTCTCCGCCCGCGTCCTCGCAGGGCAGCTGGAGCCCTTCGAGGCCGGCCAGCGCCTCGCGGTAGGCCGAGGCCACCCGCGCGCGGTCGGCGAGCATGTCGTCGAGGCGCTCGAGCTGCACGAGCCCGATCGCGCACTGGATGTCGGTCATCCGGTAGTTGAAGCCGAGGCGGTCGTGGTCCAGCCAGCCCATGTCGGGCGCGCGGCCCTGGTTGCGCTCGGAGTCGATGCGCGCCTTCTGCTCGGCGCTCGCGAGCGTGAGCATCCCGCCCTCGCCGGTGGTGAGCTGCTTGTTGGCGTAGAAGCCGAAGGCGGCGGGATGGCCGCGGGCGCCGACCTGCGTGCCGTCGGCGTGGACGGCGCCGAGCGCCTCGCAGGCGTCCTCGACGATGGGGAGCCCCTGCGCCTCGAAGGCCGGGATGTCGGCCGGGTAGCCGAAGATGTGCACCGGGAGCAGCGCGCGCGTGCGATCGGTGGTCGCGGCGGCCGCGGCGGCGGGGTCCAGGTTCAGCGTGCGGGGATCGATGTCGGCGAACACGGGCCGGGCGTTCTCGTAAAGGATCACGTTGGCGGAGGCCACGAACGAGAACGGGCTCGTCACGACCTCGTCGCCCGCCTCCACCCCCACCGCGCGCAGCGCGAGGTGCAGCGCCGCGGTGCCCGACGACACGGCGCTGGCGTGCGCCGCTCCCAGCCGGGAGGCGAAGGCGTCCTCGAACGCGGGGACCCGCGGGCCGAGCGACAGCTGGCCGGAGCGCAGCACCTCGATGACCGCGGACTCCTCCGCCTCGCCGAGGACGGGCTGGGCCAGCGGGATGATGTCCTGCGCGACGGTCATGCCGTCGTGGACCGCTCTCCCCGCCGGTGCCCACTGCGGCTCGGGAGCATCCCGGCCTCCAGCGAGTCCACCAGCGCGTCCCAGCTCGCCTCGATCACGTTCTCGTGCACGCCGATGGCGCCCCACGTGTCGGCGCCGTCGGAGGCGTCGAGCAGCACGCGCGTGACGGCCGCGGTGGCCTTCGCCTCGTCGAGGATGCGGACCTTGTAGTTCACGAGCTTGATGTCGGCCAGGTGGGGATAGGTCTCGGAGATCGCATCGCGCAGGGCGCGGTCGAGCGCGTGGACGGGGCCGTTGCCCTCGGCGGTGCGTACGAACCGCTCTCCTTCTACCCAGATCTTGATGGTCGCCTCGGTCATCACGCGGCCGTCCTCGCGCTTCTCGGCGATCACGCGCCAGGACTCGAGCCGGAACAACGGCGTGTAATCGCCCGTCTCGCGCTGGATCAGCAGGTCCAGGGAGCCGTCGGCGGCCTCGAACTGGAAGCCGCGGTGCTCGAGCTCCTTGACCCGCTCCACCACCCGGGAGGCGGCGGCGCCGTCCAGTGAGCCTCCCGCGTGGGAGATGAGCGTGCCGCGGCCCGAGAGCTCGGAGACCAGCACGTTGCGCGCGTTGCCGACCGTGGCGGGGTCGATGTGCTCGAAGGTGGCCGGGTCGGCCGCCACGCCGGCGACGTGCATGCCGCCCTTGTGCGCGAACGCGTTCTTGCCCACGTAGGGCGCGTTGGCGTCGGGCACGAGGTTGAGCAGTTCGGCGAGCAGGTGCGAGGCCTCGGTGAGACCCTCCAGCGCGGGCAGGCACTCGTGGCCGAGCTTGAGCTGGAGGTTGGGCACGATCGAGGTGAGGTTGGCATTGCCGCAGCGCTCGCCGTAGCCGTTCAGCGTGCCCTGGACGAGCACGGCACCCTCCGCCACGGCCGCGAGCGAGTTGGCGACCCCGCACTCCGCGTCGTTGTGGCAGTGGATGCCGACCGGAAGCCCGGCGGCGACGACCTCGCGCACGGCGGCCGCGACCTCGTGCGGCAGCGAGGCGCCGTTGGTGTCGCACAGCGTGATGTTCTCGGCGCCGGCCTCGTGGGCCGCCTTGACGCAGCGCAGCGCATAGGCGGCGTCGTCTCGCCATGCGTCGAAGAAGTGCTCGGCGTCGTAGATCACCCGCTTGCCCTCGCCCACCAGGAAGGCGACCGAGTCGGCGACCATCCGGAGGTTCTCCTCGGGATCCACGCGCACGACCTTCTCCAGGTGCAGCGACCACGTCTTGCCGACCAGCGTGCAGACCGGGGCGAAGGAGGAGGCCAGCAGCCGCAGCCCGGCGTCCTGGTCGGCGGTCACGTCGCGCCGCCGCGTCATCCCGAAGGCGCACACGTCGGCGCTGAAGCGCTCGTGCGAGAGGCGCTCGAAGAGCTCCTCCTCCTTCGGGTTGGACGCCGGGAAGCCCGCCTCGATGAAGCCGACGCCGAGGTCGTCGAGGAGGTGCGCGACCCGCACCTTCTCCTCGGCCGAGAGCGACATTCCCTCCCCCTGCATCCCGTCGCGCAGGGTCGTGTCGTAGATCGCGATGCGGCTCACGGGGCGGGTGCCGGCGCGGGCACAACGTCCAGCCAGTGCGCGTAGCGCTCCGACCGTCCGTGCAGCGCGTCCTCGAAGACGCCCTGGATCTCGCGCGTGATCGGGCCCGGTCGCCCGTCTCCGACCGGATGGTCGTCGACCTCGCGCAGCGGCGTCAGCTCGGCCGCCGTGCCGGTCATGAAGATCTCGTCGGCCAGGTACAGCTCGCCGCGGGAGATGTCGCGCTCCACGAGGTCGTAGCCGAGGTCGCGGGCGATCTCGATCGCCGACAGCCGGTTGATGCCGCCGAGGATGTCGGAGGCGAAGGTCGGGGTGGCGATGACGCCGTTCTTGACCACGAACAGGTTCTCCCCGGTGCCCTCGCAGACCATCCCGCGAGCGTCGAGGAGGATGCCTTCTTCGTACCCGGCCTTGTCGGCCTCGACCTTGGCCAGCACGGAGTTGAGGTACTGGCCGGTGGCCTTGGCGGCCGGGATCAGCGACTCGGAGCTGATCCGCCGCCAGCTCGAGACCTTGCCGCGCACGCCGTTCTGCTTGCCCTCGTCGCCGAGGTAGGACGCCCACTCCCAGACCGCGATCGACACCTCGACCGGGCAGTCGAGCGGGAACAGACCCATCGGGCCGGCGCCGCGGAACACGAGCGGGCGGATGTAGCACGTCTTGAAGCCGTTGCGGGTGATCGTCTCGTGCGTCGCGGCCCGCAGCTCCTCCTTGGAGTACGGGATGTCCATGTAGTAGAGCGACGCCGAGTTGAACAGCCGGTCCAAGTGGTCGTCGTGGCGGAAGATCGCCGCGTTGCCGTCCGGCGTCTCGTAGGCCCGGACCCCCTCGAAGACGCCGGTCCCGTAGTGCAGGGCGTGCGTGAGTACGTGAACCTTGGCGTCCTCGAACGCGACGAGCTCCCCGTTCATCCAGATCAGGTCGGCTTGGTTCACTTCAGCTCCCTCAGGACCGCCTCGGTCGTCTCGGCGGTGGTTGCGGTGCCGCCCAGGTCGGTGGTGAGAAGTCCGCCGGCCAGGGCTCGGTCGACCGCCGATTCTACGGCAGCCGCCTGCGCCTCCCGGGCGAGTCCGTGCCGGAGCATCATGGCCGCCGAGAGGATCATGGCCAGCGGGTTGGCGATGCCGCGGCCCGCGATGTCCGGCGCGGAGCCGTGCACGGGCTCGAACACGCCCGGATCGCCCGGCTGTCCGAGGCTGGCGCTGGGCAGCATCCCGATCGATCCGGTGAGCATGGCCGCCTCGTCGCTGAGGATGTCGCCGAACATGTTCTCGGTGAGGATCACGTCGAAGTGGCGCGGGGCGGCGATGAGCCGCATGGCGGCGTTGTCGACGAGGACGTGCTCGAGCTCGACGTTGGGGAACTCCTCGGAGTGCACGCGGGTGACGACCTCGCGCCACAGGCGGCTCGTCTCCAGCACGTTGGCCTTGTCGACGCTGGAGACGCGCGAGCGGGCGGCCGCGAACCCGATCCGGGCGATCCGCTCGATCTCGGCGGTCGAGTACTCGCAGTGGTCGTACGCGCTGCCGTTGCTGCGCCCCTTGTCGCCGAAGTAGATGCCGCCGGTGAGCTCGCGCACGACCAGCAGGTCGGTGCGCTCGATCACCTCCCGGCGCAGCGGGCTGGCGCCGTAGAGCGCCTCGATCGGGCGCACGGGGCGCAGGTTCGCGTACAGCCCGAGCCCCTTGCGCAGCCCGAGCAGGCCCTGCTCGGGCCTGACCTCGGTCGCGTCCCACTTCGGGCCGCCCACGGCGCCCAGCAGCACCTCGTCCGCGGCGCGGCAGGCGGCCAGCACGTCGTCGGTGAGGGCCGTGCCGTGGGCGTCGATGCTCGCCCCGCCGAAGATGTGCTCCTCGTAGGTGAGGTCGTCGGCGACGGCGTCCAGCACCCGGATGGCCGCGGCCATCACCTCGGGTCCGATCCCGTCGCCGGGCAGGGTCACGATCTTCGGCATGGGGCCGGAGCCTAGTCGCGAAGAGGGGCGCGAGGTCGATGAAGATCCGGTAGTCGTCGATCAGGCCGTCGCTCTCGCGGTAGATCGTCGCCACCGGGACCGTCACCGTGCCCCCGTCCTTGCGCGTGTAGGTGACCTCGGCCTCGGCGACGGTTCCGTCGTTCGGAGTGCCACTGGGCGACCGGCGCGTGCGAGACGCCGTCGATGCCCTCGCAGAACGCCGCCCAGGCGTCGCGGGCGGCCTGGCGGCCCTCGATCGGCGGGGCGTTGCCGAAGCGCATCGAGACGTCCTCGGCGAGGTGCGCGGCGAAGCGGTCGGGCTCCATCGAGTCGATGTCGTCGAACAGCGTGGCGCGGTCGGCCATGGCTCCCCCTCGGAGGTGATTGTGCGGCGAATCAGCCCTGTATACATTCCCGCCGAGGAGAAAGGAGCGCCGATGCCCAACCCCGGCACCATCCACGGGACCCATCACCTGACCTTCTGCGTCGGGACCCCGCAGGAGGACTACGACTTCCACGTCCGCACGCTCGGTCTCAGGAGCATCAAGAAGACCGTGCTGTTCGACGGCGCGCTGCCCGTCTACCACCTGTACTACGCCAACCGGGTGGGCGATGGGAGCACGGTCCTGACGAGCTTCCCCTACCGCCACGTGGGATGGATGGGCAAGCGCGGCACGAACCAGGCCAAGCAGATCAACCTGTCGGTGCCCGCCGACTCGCTCGGCTTCTGGGCGGACCATTTGAGTGCCGCCGGCGTCGAGACCTCGCGGGGCGAGGTGTTCGGCACCGAGCGCCTGTATTTCTCCCACCCGTGCGGGATCCCGTACGCGATGGTGGGCGAGACCGAGCCCGACGACCGCGAGCCGTGGGACGACGGCGGCGTGCCCGGCGAGCACGCGATCCGCGGCGCCTACGGCACCACGACCTCGGTGCGCGAGCCCGAGCCGATGGACTTCTTCCTGCAGGAGGCGTTCAACTGCTCCCTCGTGTCCTCGGAGGGCGGCAACCACCAGTACGAGATCGCCGGCGACGGCTACGGGCGCAAGCTCGAGCTCGTCGAGGAGCCGGACCTGGCCCAGGGCACGTGGAACTTCGGCGAGGGCACGATCCACCACCACGCCTTCGACGCCGGCACGGCCGAGAACCAGGAGGCGCTGAAGGACTACATCGTCGGCCTCGGGTTCACCGACGTGAGCGACGTCAAGGATCGCGGCTACTTCTTCTCCGTGTACATGCGCACCCCGGGCGGGGCGCTGTTCGAGCTGGCCCACGCGACCGGTCGGGGGTTCCTGATCGACGAGACCGAGGACGAGCTCGGCACCCACATGTGCATCCCGCCGCACTGGGAGGACCGGCGTCCCGAGATCGAGCAGCTGGAGAAGATCGACACCGTCGAGACGGTGGTCGGCTGAGCGCCGACGCGCGCGTCGCGGCCGTGCTGATGCACGGTCGCGACCAGGACCCGGAGTACATGCGGGCTCATCTGGTGGAGCCTCTGGCGCTGCCGGGCGTTTCGTATGTGCTCCCCGCCGCGCCGGGCGGATCCTGGTACCCGGGGCGCTTCTTCGATCCGCTGGAGTCGCTGGAGCCCTGGCTCTCGGATGCGCTGGTCGCGCTGGATGAGGCCATCGCGGCGTGTGACGTGCCCGTGGAGCGGCTCGTGCTGGCGGGCTTCTCGCAGGGGGCGTGCATCGTCGCCGAGCACGTGGCGCGGCGGCCGGCGCGGTACCTGGGGGTGGCTCTGCTCACCGGGACGTTCCTCGGGACCCCGGAGGAGCACACGCCGGTCGCGGATCTCAACGGGTTGCCGGTGTTCGTCAGCGCGGGCCGGAAGGACGAGTGGATCCCGCTGGAGCACATCGAGGCCACGGCGCGGGCGTTCTCGGCGGCGGGCGCTTCGGTCTCGGTGGCTTTGACGGACAACACCGACCATGTGATTACGCGGGAGGCGGTCGACGGTGTTCGAGCGCTGCTGCAATCCGTGCCGCGACGAGGTCCGGGCGGTCGATGACCTGCCGCCAGGTGAACCGCAGGACGGCGTAGCCCTGGGCGGTGAGATCGGCGTCGCGGGCTCGGTCCTTTTCGAAGGCCGTGCGGTGGCCGTGGGCGGCCCAGCCGTCGGTTTCGACTACGAGTCTGTGGTCCTCCCATAGGGCGTCGACCTCATAGGGGCCTACCTGGGCGTTCATCTTTGCCCGCGGCAACCCGGCCTCCCGGATGATTCGTACAAGCCGTCGTTCGATGGTGGTGCGGGTCGGTTCGGTGGTGTCGATGAGCTTTGTCATGGCCGGCGCGCCTCGGTGGTTCTTGAGCTCGGCTCTGACTTGTTCGGGCGTGACGAGGCGGCGGACTTGGGCCTCTGCGTAGGCGCGTTCGAGAACGGCGCTGGGTAGGGAGGTGGCTAGGTCGAGGAGTGCTCTGGCGGGCTCGGTGACCGGGAGTCCGTTGCGTCTGGTGATCTTCAGCGCGCGTGCCGAGTGGAGTTCGATGCCCGCTCGCTGGCGGGGCTTGCGGCCGATGACGGTTACGTCGATCGGGCGGTCGTCGGGCTTGAGGATCTCGTAGACGACGGCCGCCGCGCGGTGGCTCAGCGCGGCGGGTGGTCCGGCGGCGAGCAGCGCAGCCACGGCCCTGCCCTCCCACGTGACCGCCTTATGGCCGACGGCGTACACCCCGCGGTGAACGGGGTGGAGCCGACCGGCCGCCGCCCTCCGACTGATCGCGCGGTCCGAGAGGCCGAGCCTCCGCAGCTGCCACCGTGCCACCACCCCACGCTGCCGGGCCGCGAGGGCCGAAAGTCGACGTTCTGCACCGTATGCGTCCTCAACGTCGACCATCACCCCTTGTAGGGGCGCGGGAGGATTTATAGGCGGGTGGTGACCGGTGCTGCGGGGGTTCGGGTCTGGGACTCGTAGGCCTCGATCGCGTCGGCCTGCTGGAGCGTGAGCGCGATGTCGTCGAGGCCGTTGAGGAGCCGGTGGCGGATCTGGTCGTCGATCTCGAACGGGAACGTCTGGCCTCCCGCGCGGACCTCGAGCGCTTCGAGGTCGACGTCCGCTGTCCCGGCGTCCATCACCGCTCGGACGCCTTCCTCGGACAACTGCACCGGGAGCAGCCCGATCTTGGTGCAGTTGGAGAAGAAGATGTCGGCGAAGCTCTCCGCGACGATGGCCTTGAAGCCGAAGTCCTCGAGCGCCCAGGGTGCGTGCTCGCGGGAGGAGCCGCAGCCGAAGTTGGGGCCCGTGGCGAGGATGGGGTTCGGGGGGAGGTTCCAGTTCGGGTCGTCCTTGGCCCAGTCGAAGAAGAGGAACTCGCCGAACCCCGTGCGCTCGATCCGCTTGAGGAACTGCTTGGGGATGATCTGGTCGGTGTCGACGTCGGCGCGGTCGAGCACGCTGACTTCGCCGGAGACGAGCTTCACGGGTTCCACTACGACCACTCCCTGATGTCGACGAACCGGCCCTCGATGGCGGCTGCGGCGGCCATGGCGGGTGAGACGAGGTGGGTGCGCCCGCCGCGGCCCTGGCGCCCCTCGAAGTTGCGGTTGGAGGTCGAGGCGCAGCGCTCGCCGGGAGCCAGGATGTCCGGGTTCATGCCCAGGCACATCGAGCAGCCGGCGCTGCGCCAGTCGAAGCCGGCGGCGCGGAACACCTCGTCGAGGCCCTCGCGCTCCGCCTGCAGGCGCACCTGGTGGGAGCCCGGCACGACCATCGCGTTGACCGACGAGGCGACCTTGCGGCCCTTGATGACCTCGGCGGCGGCGCGCAGGTCGCCGATCCGGGCGTTCGTGCAGGAGCCGATGAACACGCGGTCCAGCCGGATGTCCTGCAGCGGCGTCCCGGCCTTCAGGTCCATGTACTTCAGCGCGCGCTCGTCGCCGTCGGAGCGCGGATCCGGGACCGAGGAGGTGACCGGAGCGACCATCGCCGGGCGTCGTCCCCCACGTCACCTGAGGAGAGAGGGCACCCGCATCCACCGAACCTCGCGATCGAACACAGCCCCTTCCTCGGTGCGCAGTTGACGCCACTCCGCCACGGCGGCCTCGAGGTCGTCAGGCGCGCCGGGCCGCGGCTGCGACGAGAACCACTCGAAGGTCGTGTCGTCCGGAGCCACCATCCCGGCCCGGCCGCCACCCTCGATCGTCATGTTGCAGACGGTCATGCGCCCCTCCATCGAGAGGCCCTCGATGACCGAGCCGGCGTACTCGACCACGTGGCCGGCGGCGCCGTTGACGCCCATCTGGCCGATCGTGCCGAGGATCAGGTCCTTGGCCGTCACGCCGAACCCGAGCTCGCCGTCGTAGCGGACGATCATCGACTTCGGCTTGCGCTGCCCGAGCGTCTGGGTGGCGAGCACGTGCTCGACCTCGCTGGTGCCGATCCCGAACGCGAGCGCGCCGAACGCGCCGTGGGTGGCGGTGTGCGAGTCGCCGCAGACGATCGTCATGCCGGGCTGGGTGACGCCCAGCTCCGGGCCGATGATGTGCACGATCCCCTGGCGGTCGGAGCCGAGCGAGTAGAGCGGGACGCCGAACTCGGCGCAGTTGGCCTCCAGCGTCTCCACCTGCACGCGCGAGAGCTCGTCGCGGATCCGCGCGGCGATCGGCGTGTCATCGGTCGGGACGTTGTGGTCGGCCGTGGCGAGCGTGCGGTCCGGCCGCCGCACGGGCCGGCCTTCGAGGCGCAGGCCCTCGAAGGCCTGCGGGCTGGTGACCTCGTGCACGAGGTGCAGGTCGATGTAGATCAGCCCGGGAGCCACCTCGTGGGCGGCCCAGATCTTGTCGAAGAGGGTCAGAGTCCGATTCATGATACCCTCCCGGGGCCTGCCCCTTTTTGGGCCGCGCCCGCGGTGTCATGAGCGGCGCAGCCCCGCTGATACGACGGCGAGCAGGGCAGCCTCCTCCTTCCCGTGGTTCTCGAAGTGGTGCGGAAGATCCGCGTCGAAGGTCACGCAGTCGCCGGTACGCAGGTCGTGGCGCGCGCCGTCGATCAGCAGGGTCACGAGGCCGGTCTCGACCACCGCGGTCTCGCGGGCGCCCGGCTCGTGCATGGGCGGGTCGCCGGGGCCGCCGGTGGAGGCGCCGGGGGCGAGCGTGTGGCGGGAGACCTCGGCGCGCTGGCCGGGGAGCGGCGGGGTGAGGATCTCGTAGCCGTGGCCGTCGGCGCCGCCGCGGCGGCGCTCGTCGCGGCGGACGATCGTGACCGTCCCCTCCTCGTCGAGGCGCAGCAGTTGGGAGAGCCGCAGCTCCAGCCCGGCGGCGATCCGCGCGGCGACCTGGAGCGTCGGGCTCGTCTCGCCGCGCTCGACCTGCGAGAGCATCGGGGCCGACACACCGCTGCGGACCGCGAGGTCGCGCAGGGAGAGGTCCATCGCCTCGCGCAGGTTGCGGATGCGGGGGCCGACCGGAACCGGAAGGGGCTCTGCAGTAGCCGCCATACGTTTGTACGTTATCACGTACAGTTTGAACAGCTGCGTTCACGGGGCACCGTTCACCTCGATGCGGTGCCTCGCGCTCGCCCTGCTCGTCCTGGGCCTCCTCCCCTCCGCCGCGACCGCCGCGGGCGACCCGCGCCGTGGCGAGCAGTGGAACCTCGACCTCGTCGAATCGGACGCCGCCCACGCCACCGCGACCGGCGCGGGCGCCGTGATCGCCGTCGTCGACTCCGGCGTCCAGCTCGACCATCCCGACCTCGCGGGGCAGCTCGTCCCCGGCCGCGACCTCGTGGAGAACGACGCGACCCCGCAGGACGGCAACGGCCACGGCACGCACGTGAGCGGGATCGCCGCCGCCGCGGCGGGCAACGACGTCGGCGTGTCCTCGGTGGCGCCGGGCGCGCGGATCATGCCGGTGCGCGTGCTCGACGACGACGGCTCGGGGAGCGCCGAGACCGTGGCCGCCGGGATCGACTACGCGCGCACGGCCGGCGCCGACGTCGTCAACCTCTCGCTCGGCACGGAGATCCCGATCCTCGGGGCGATCGGCGGCGACGCCATCGACGAGGCGATCCGCCGCGCGCTGGAGGCCGGAATCGTGGTGGTCGCCGCCGCTGGCAACAACGGCGTCCCGATCTGCGAGCAGCCCGCCGCTGCCCAGGGACTCCTGTGCGTGGGCGCCGTCGACCGCGACCGCCAGCGCTCGTACTTCTCGTCGTTCGGCCAGGGCCTCGCCGTGGTGGCGCCGGGCGGCGACGGCCTGGGCGAGGACATCCTCTCCACCGTCCCGCCCTCGACCTACGAGGAGCTGGCCGGCACCTCACAGGCGGCGCCGCACGTCGCGGGCGTCGCGGCGCTGCTGGTCGGCCTCGGCGTGCGCGGGAACGCCGCGGCGCAGCGGATCGCCGACACCGCGACCGACATCGGGGCGGCGGGCGACGACGCGCAGTACGGCAACGGGCTCGTCAACGCCCGCGCCGCGGTGGCCGGGCTGGGCGGCGGCGGCGGTGGCGCCCCCATCGGAGGCGGGCCCATCGGCGGTGTGGCACCGTCTGCCTCCACGGCTCGCCGGCCGCATGCGCGCCGCGTGCTGCGCAAGGGCTTCGCGGTCCGCGTGGTGGCGCCCGCCGCCGGAAGGGTGAGCGTGCGGGCGAAGTCGCGCGGAAAGCGGATCGCCCGGGGCTCCCGCGCGGTGCCGGCCACGACCGCCCGGACCGTGCGCGCGAAGCTGAACAAGCGCGGGCGGCGACTCGTGCGCCGCGTGCTGCGCCGCCGCACGAAGGCGGTCAGGGCGCGCGTCGTGGTCAGGCTGCCGGGCGAGAGCCGCGACCGCGTCCTACGCGTCCGCGTCGTCCGCTGATTCGGCACAACGTCGCAGGCGGGGCCGTCGATGCCCGAACGCCGACACGGCGCCGCCGGCGGGCGCGCGCCGCAGACCGAACGCCGACACGGCGCGTCGCCGCCGCCGCGCGCCGCCATCATCCCCGCGATGCAGATCACCGCGCACCCCGACGTGCTCGTCCTCGGCGTCGGCGGCACGCTCGGCGAGGCGTGGCTGCGCGGCGTCCTGAGCGGCGTCGAGTCCGCCTCGGAGGTCGACTTCCGCGCCTGCGAGCACTTCGTCGGGTCCAGCGCCGGCTCGATCGTCGCCGCCACGCTCGCGGCCGGCCGGCGGCCGAGGGCGGGCGACCGCGCCGCGCGCGAATGGGCCGACGCGGCGCCCGCGGCCGAAGAGGATCAGAGCCTGCTGGCCCGCGCCGCCGGCCTCGGGATGGCCGCCGCCGCCCCCTTCGCGCCGATGGCGATGGCGGGCGCGGCGCCGGCGGGCCGGGCCGTCCGCGCCGCCGCGCTGCGCGCCGCACCCCGAGGCAAGCGCAACCTGAGCGGGCTCGGCCGCAGCCTCGACGAGGCGGGCGCAACCTTCGACGGGCGGCTGCGGATCGCCGCCGTCGACCTCCGCAGCGGCCGCCGCGTGATGTTCGGCGCCCCCGGCGCGCCCGAAGGCGACCGTCAGCCAGGCGGTGCTCGCCTCGTGCGCCGTGCCCGGCATCTTCACGCCGGTGGAGATCGGCGGGCGCGAGTACGTCGACGGCGGCGTCTGGAGCCCCACCAACCTCGACGCGGCGCCGGCCGGACGCGGCGCCGAGGTGCTGTGCCTCGTTCCGACCGCGACCGCCTTTCGCCTCCTGCGCGCGTTCTCGACCACCGCCGTCGCCGCCGAGACGCTCGCGCTGCGCGCCCGCGGAGCCAACGTCCGCACGGTGGTGCCCGACGCCGCCTCCGCCAAAGCGATGGGCACCAACCTCATGGACTCCAGCCGCGTCGAGCAGGTGCTCGACGCGGCGTTCGCCCAGGGCCGGGCTCTGGCCTGAATCCGCCGCTTCTCGGGCGCCTCGCCGCGGACCATCGCCGGATCAGGCTATGGCGTCGCGGTGAGCTGCTCCTCGGCCTCGGCGGCGGCCGCCGCCACGCGCCGCTCGGCGTTGGAGAGCGCGCGCACGTAGGCGAGCGCGGCGGCCTCGATGATGTCCGTCGAGACGCCCTGCCCGCCGGCCGACTGCCCGGCCAGCTCGAGCACCACGCTCGCCTCGCCGAGGGCGTCCTGGCCGCCCGTCACCGAGTCGATCCGGAACTCACGCAAGCGCGCCTCGCGCTTGGTGGCGGCGTTGATCGCGCGGAAGATCGCGTCGACCGGGCCGTCGCCGGTGAAGTCGCCGCGGACGAGCTCGCCGTCGGGCGTGCGCATCTCGACCGTCGCGTGCGGCGGGCGGCGGCTGGAGGCCTCGACGTCGAACCACTCGAGCGTCCACGACCGCAGCTCGTCGCGGAGCTCGTCGGTGACCAGCGCCTCGAGGTCCATGGCGCTGACCTGCTTCTTCTTGTCCGCGATCTCCTTGAAGCGCTTGAACGCGGTGTTCAACGCCTGGCCGGAGACCTCGAAGCCCAGCTCCTCCAGCGCCGAGCGCAGCGCGTGGCGGCCGGAGTGCTTGCCGAGCACGAGCGAGTTCGCGTCCAGCCCGACCGTCGTGGCGTCCATGATCTCGTAGGTCGAGCGCTCCTTGAGCACGCCGTCCTGGTGGATGCCGGACTCGTGCGCGAACGCGTTGCGGCCCACGATCGCCTTGTTGGGCTGCACGGCGTAGCCGGTGAGGCGGGAGACCATGCGGCTGGTGCGCGAGATCTCGCGGGTGTTGATCCGGGTGCTCAGCCCGATGTCGGCCTCGCGGGTGTGCAGGAGCATCACGATCTCCTCGAGCGAGGCGTTGCCGGCGCGCTCGCCGATCCCGTTGATCGCGCACTCCACCTGCCGCGCCCCGGCCTGCACGCCGGAGAACGAGTTGGCCACGGCCAGCCCCAGGTCGTCGTGGCAGTGCACGGAGAGCACGACGTCGCGCAGCGCCGGGCACGAGCTCGTACAGGCGCCCGAGGAACCGGGCGTACTCGTCGGGCATCGCGTAGCCGACGGTGTCCGGGATGTTGATCGTCGTCGCGCCCTCGTCGATGGCGATCTGCACGACCTCGGCGGTGAACTCGACGTCCGCGCGGGTGGCGTCCATCGGGGAGAACTCCACGTCGTCGACCAGCGAGCGCGCGTGCGCCACGGAGGCGCGGGCGGTGCCCTTGACGTCCTCGCGCGTGGACTGGAGCTGGTGCTGGATGTGGATGTCCGACGTGGAGATGAACGTGTGGACCCGAGGTCGCTCCGCGTCGGCTACGGCTGCCGCGGCACGGTCGATGTCACCGGCATGAGCCCTCGCGAGCCCGGCGATGATGGGACCGTTGACGTCGCGCGCGATCGCCTGGACGGCCTCGAAGTCGCCGGGCGAGGCGGCGGGGAAGCCGGCCTCGATCACGTCCACGCCGAGGCGTGAAAGCTGCTGGGCGATCTCCAGCTTCTCGCCGGTGTTCAGCGAGATGCCCGGCGACTGCTCGCCGTCGCGCAGCGTGGTGTCGAAGATGATGACTCGGTCCTGGCTCATGGGTTCCTCTCTTAGGGCTCTTTCCTGCTCCTTCTCGTTCTCGGGATGCGGCTTCGCGGCCGCCACGCGTTATTCCCCCCGAGGGGGGAGGAGAAGGAGGAGGGAAAGGCCGAGATGAGCCATGACCGTCTCGGAGCGTATCAGCGCGAGACGTGGATGCCGAGCGCGCGCGGGGCCGCGCAGACGGCCCGGGTCAGCGGGTCGGCGCGGCGTCCCTGCGACTCGAGGCGCTCGCGGCGCAGGAAGGCGGCGCGCACGACCATCCCGCCCGCCCAGGCCAGCGGCTCCGGGAGGCACGGGCACGGTGTCGGCCTCGGGGAGGTCGACGTCGGGGGTCTCCCCGCGGCGCGCGCGGCCATGATCCGCCCGGCGAGGTGGCAGGGGCCGACGCCGTTGCCGGTGAACCCGAACGCGAACTGGACCCGGGCGCCCGCGCCGTCGAGCGTGCCGACCTGCGGGCAGGTGGCTGGGGCTGACGTCGATCGGGCCTCCCCACGCGTGGGTGATCCGGGCGCCCTCGGTGGCGGGCAGGATCTCGTGCAGGTGGCGGCGGGTCTCCTCGGCGACGGCCGGGTCGACCTCCATGCGGCCCTCGAGCCGCGCCCCGGCGGCCAGCCGGCCGCCGCCCCAGCCGAACACGATCCGGTCGTCGTTGGTCGTGCGGAAGTAGTGCAGGAAGGTCCGGGCGTCGGTGATGCTCTCGCCGCCGGTCCAGCCGAGACGCTCGATCGCCTCCGGGACGGGCTCGGTGAGCACGATGTGCGAGGAGGTGACCGCGAGCCGGTGCCGCAGCGGCGCTACGCCGCGGGCCGCGGCGTTGACGGCCAGCACGGCGCCCCCGGCCACGACGCGGCCGTGGGCGGTTTCGGCGACCGTCCCGCGCAGCGCCTTCACCCGCGAGTGCTCGAACACGCGCGCGCCGCGCTCGATCACGCGGGCGCGGAGGCCGAGCGCGAGCCGCGCAGGGTGCACGGTGGCATCGTCGGGGACGAGCAGCCCCCGCCGGAAGCGCGGGGAGTCGCAGCGGGCGCGCAGGGCCGCGCCGTCGAGCGCGACGATCCGGTCAGAGGGCGCGCCGGCGGCGAGGATCCCGTCGATCACCTTGTCCTGGGGCTCGGTCGTCGAGGCGAGCAGGAACCCCTTGCGCTTGAACCAGGCGTCCACGCCCTGCGCCTCGCACCAGGCGCCGATCGCGTTGACGCTGTCCGTCGACGCCCGCGCGGCGGCCAGCGCGCGCTCGAGCCCGAAGCGCTCGGTCAGCTCGGGGAGGTTGCTCCACAGCGTCTCGCAGAACCCGCCGTTGCGCCCGCTCGGGCCGTGGCCGCACACGTCCGCCTCGAGCACCGCGACGCTGGCGCCGCGCTCGAGCAACTGCCACGCCGTCCACAGGCCCGCGTACCCGCCGCCGATCACCACGACGTCGGCGGTGACGTCGCCCTCGAGCGCCGGCGCGGCCTCGACCGCGCCGGCCTCGGCCAGCCACCAGCCCTGCGCGGTGTGGATCACGCGCCGCCGAAGAAGCGCTCCGAGGCGTCCGTGAGGACGGCCTCGGTCATCGCGACCATCTCGTCGAGCTCGCCCTTGCTGGAGACCAGCGGCGGGGCGAGGTGCAGCACCGCGTCGCCGCGGTCGTCGGGGCGGGCGATCAGGCCCTCCTCGAGCAGCCGGCCGCTGAGGTAGCCGCGCAGCAGCGCCTCGCGCTCGTCGGCGTCGAAGCGCGTGTCGTCCTCGTCGCGCACCAGCTCGAGCGCCCAGAAGAACCCCTCGCCGCGGACGTCGCCCACCAGCGGGATCCGGTCCTGGAGCTCGCGCAGGCGCTCCCCGATGTAGCCCTCGAGCTCGCGGACGTTCTCGAGCACGCCCTCGCGCTCGAAGACCTCGATGTTGCGCAGCGCCATCGCGGCGGCCACCGGGTGCCCGCCGTAGGTGATGCCGTGCAGCAGCATCCGCTTGTCGTCGTACAGCGGGGCGGCGATCTTGTCGGAGACGATCACGGCGCCCATCGGCGCGTACGCGGAGGTGATGCCCTTGGCGACCGTGATCAGGTCCGGGGTGGCGCCGTAGCTTGCGGCGCGGCGAACCACTCGCCCATCCGCCCGAAGCCGGTGATGACCTCGTCGGCCACCAGCGCGATGCCGTACTTGTCGGCGAGCGCGCGCAGCCCGGCCCAGTAACCGTCGGGCGGGACGAGGCAGCCGCCGGCGTTCTGCACCGGCTCGGCGATGATCATCGCGATCGTCTCCGGGCCCTCGGCGACGATCGTGTCCTCCATCTCCTTCAGGAGCCGCGCCGTCTGGTCGGTCTCATCGGAGCGGAAGCCGTTCGTGTTGGACACCCGCACGACCGGGATCGGCGGCTCGCCGAAGGGCTCCTTCATCGACTGCACCCCGGTGAACGAGAGAGCGCCGAGCGTGACGCCGTGGTAGGCGATCTCGCGCGCGATCGCCTTGATCCGCTGCGGCTCGCCGCGCGCCACGTAGTACTGCCGGATCAGCTTCCAGGCGGCCTCGACGGACTCCGAGCCGCCGTTGGTGAAGAACACGCGGTTGAGGTCCCCGGGCGCGCGCTCGGCGATCGCCTCGGCCAGGTGGATGGCCGGCGGGTGCGCGGTCCCCCACACGGTGTTGAACGCCATCGTGGTCAGCTGCTGCGCGGCCACCGAGGCCATCTCCTCGCCGAACGAGTAGCCGATCTGCGCGCAGAACAGCGATGACAGCCCGTCGAAGTAGCGCTTGCCCGCGGTGTCGAACACGTACGAGCCCTCGCCGCGCTCGAGCACCAGCAGCGGCTTGCCCCCTGGGCCGTAGTTGCCGTTGCGGGTGAAGTGCATCAGGAGGTGGCGGTGGGCGAGCTCCTGGAGGTCGTCGGTCGCGATCTGGTCGGTGACGGTCATGCCCCTGATGGTCGCACGGCAGCGCCGTCCGGCAAGTGGCCCGCGTGTCGGAACTCCAACGGGCGAGGGCGACGTATTGTCACCGGATGGACGAGGACACCCGGCGCCGGCGGGTGCGCGCCCAGAAGCTCGAGCCGCGCTCGCGCGACGGCGTGGTGGCGACCGTCCGCCACGTGTGCGGGATCCAGGCGCAGGATGCGGCCGCCGCGCGCCTGTCGATCCGCGCGCGCTGCGAGGGGATCACCGCGGCGGACGTCGACGCCGCCGGGCTGGTCCGCACGTGGGCGTGGCGGGGCACGCTGCACCTGCTCGCGGCCGACGACGTCCCGTGGGTGCTCTCGGCGGTGGGCCCGTGGCGGACCAGCGCGCGCTGGCGGCAGCTGGGGCTCGACGAGACGATCTACGAGCGCGCACGCGAGACGATCGCCGGCGCGCTGGAGGAGGGTCCGCAGACGCGCGCCGCGCTGCGCGAGCGCCTCGGGCCCGACGGCGAAGGCCAGCGTCTCCCCCACCTTGCCGCCCGCGTCGCGCGCGAGGGCCTGCTCGAGCTCCGGCTCGACGACGCGTTCGCGGCGCTCGACCTCCCGCCGCTCCCGCCCCGCGAGGAGGCGCTCGACGAGCTCAGCCGCCGCTACGCCGCCGCGTACGGGCCGACGACGGCGAAGGACCTCACCAAATGGTCGGGCGTCGCCGCCCGCGCCGCCCACACGCCGGGAGAGGCTGAGCCCGCGCCGCCGGGCGTCCGCCTCCTCCCGGCGTTCGATACCTACCTGCTCGGCTACGCGGACCGCGACGACGTCGTCGCTCCCGAGCACCGCCGCCGCGTGTGGCCGGGTGGCGGATGGGTGCACCCGGTGGTGCTGGTGGACGGCCGGGCGGCCGGGACGTGGCGGCTGCAGGACGGCCGCGTGGCGGTCGATCCGTTCGAGCCGCTCCCCGCCCTGGAGGCCGAGATCGCCGACGTCGCCCGCTTCCTCGGCTGACCGCTGCGGACAATCGGTCCCACCGAAACGGCTAAAACCTGCCGCTCTGTACATTGCGGCCCCGGCCCCGACAGGGGAGGGTCCGTCCGGACGGACCTGGAAGGTCCGTCGGGGGAACAACACGATGGCCATCACCCACAACGCTGTCCGCTCGCTGCTGATCGACGGCGAGGACGTCGCCGCGGCGCGCACACGGACCGTCGTCGATCCCGCCACCGGCGAGCCACTGGCCGAGGTCGCGGACGCCTCGGCGCAGGACGCCGAGCACGCGGTCGCGGCCGCCCGCGCCGCCTTCCGCCGCGGCGACTGGAGCCGGATCACCCCCGGCGAGCGCGCCGCGGTGATCGACCGCCTGGCCGACCTGCTGGAGGAGCGCGCCGACGAGTTCGCCCGCGTGGAGTCGCGCAATACGGGCAAGCCGCTGAAGTTCTCGAGCGCGTTCGACCTCCCGCTCTCGATCGACAACCTCCGCTTCTTCGCCGCCGCCGCGCGCAACCTCGAGGGCAAGGCCTCCGGCGAGTACCTCGAGGGCTACACCAGCTCGATCCGCCGCGAGCCGCTCGGCGTCTGCGCCTCGATCGCGCCGTGGAACTACCCGCTCAACATGGCGTGCTGGAAGGTCGGCCCGGCGCTGGCGGCCGGCAACGCCGTCGTGCTCAAGCCGTCTGAGCTGACGCCGCTGACCGCGCTGATGCTGGGGCACCTGGCGCTGGAGGCGGGCGTCCCGCCCGGTATCTTCAACGTCGTCCCGGGCCCCGGCGCCGAGGCCGGCGCCGCGCTGGCCCGCCACCCGGACGTGCGGCTGATCTCCGTCACCGGCTCGACCCGGACCGGCGCCGCCGTGATGCGCGACGCCGCCGAGAGCGTCAAGCGCGTCCACATGGAGCTGGGCGGCAAGGCCCCGTTCGTCGTGTTCGAGGACGCGGACCTCGAGGCCGCCGCCGAGGGCGCGATCGTCGGCGCCTTCGCCAACTGCGGCCAGGACTGCACGGCCGCCACGCGCCTGTACGTCCACGAGTCCGCCCGCGGGGAGCTCCTCGAGCGCCTGCTGGCCAAGGTCGACCGCCTGACGGTCGGCGACCCGATGGACGCCGCCACCGACCTCGGCCCGCTCATCTCCACCGCCCACCGCGACCGCGTGCACGGCTTCGTGCAGCGCGCCGGCGCCGCGGGCGCCACGGCCGAGCGCGGCGGCGCGCCGCTCGACGGACCGGGCGCCTACTACGCGCCCACCGTCGTCACCGGTGCGGCACAGTCGTCGGAGATCGTGCAGGAGGAGGTCTTCGGCCCGGTCCTCTCCGTCCTCGGCTTCACGAGCGACGACGAGGCCTTTGCCTTGGCCAACGACACGCGCTACGGACTGGCCGCTTCGGCCTGGACGCGGGACGTGTTTCGGGCACAGCGCGCGGCCCGGGAGCTGGAGGCCGGTACGGTCTGGATCAACGAGCACCTCGCCATCGGCTCAGAGATGCCGCACGGCGGGGTGAAGGGGTCAGGGTTCGGCAAGGACATGTCCATGTATGCACTCGAGGAGTACACCTCGGTCAAGCACGTGATCTTCGAGCTGACCGGGGCGCGACGCAAGGATTGGTACGACGCGGTGTCGTCCCGATGAGCGAGCAGACCGCCCCCACCGGGGCCACGGCCGCCGGGGTCGCCGAAGGCAAGGACGACGCGTTCGCCGCCCTCGGCGGCAAGGAGGCCGACGTCCACCTGGAGCGCGTCTCCAAGCACTTCGGCGAGATGATCGCGGTTGACGACCTGACGCTGTCGATCGAGCGCGGCGCGTTCTACGCCCTGCTCGGCCCGTCGGGCTGCGGCAAGACCACGACGCTGCGCATGATCGGCGGCTTCGAGGACCCGACCGAGGGCAAGGTCTACCTCGGCGGCGAGGAGGTCACCCAGCTCCCGCCCTACCGGCGCGACGTCAACACGGTGTTCCAGTCCTACGCGCTGTTCCCGCACCTGAGCGTCGAGAAGAACGTCGGCTTCGGCCTGGAGCGCAAGAAGGTCTCCAAGAGCGAGATGAACACGCGCATCGGCGAGGCGCTCGAGATGGTCCAGCTCGGCCACCTCGCCAAGCGCAAGCCCATGCAGCTCTCCGGCGGCCAGGCGCAGCGCGTCGCGCTCGCCCGGGCGCTCGTCAACCGCCCGCGGGCGCTGCTCCTCGACGAGCCGCTCGGCGCGCTGGACCTGCGTCTGCGCAAGCAGCTGCAGATCGAGCTCAAGCGCATCCAGCGGGAGGTCGGCATCACCTTCGTGCACGTCACGCACGACCAGGAGGAGGCCATGACCATGGCCGACACCATCGCGGTGATGCACGGCGGCAAGATCGAGCAGGCCGGCACCGCGACCGACCTCTACGAGCACCCGCAGACCGAGTTCGTGGCCAACTTCCTCGGCATCTCGAACCTCGTCGACGGCACGATGCGCGGCGCCGACGGGGACACGTCGCGGGTCGAGACCCACGACGGCGCCAAGCTCCGCGTCCTCACCAGGCGCTGCGGCGTCAAGGAGGGCGACGTCCGCGTCGGCGTGCGCCCGGAGAAGGTCCACCTCGTGCCCGTCGGGCAGGAGGTCCGCGCGGACGCCAACGTCCTGCACGGCACGGTCATCGTCGCCGCGTTCCTGGGCGTCTCGATCCAGTACCTGATCAGGGCCGCGGGTGGCGAGGAGCTCACGGTGTTCGCCCAGAACGTGGGCGCCGGGGGCACCGACACGCTCGGCCCGGGCACCGAGGTCCAGCTCGTGTGGGACACCGAGCACACGTTCGTCGTGGCGCGGGAGACCGAGGGTGGCTGACCCGCGCGACCTCGAGCGCGCGCTCGAGGAGCTGCTGGCCGGCGAGCGCCTGAGCCGCCGCGGGTTCATCGGCAGGGCCGGTTCGACCGGGCTGGCGCTGTCCGGGCTCGGGACGCTGCTCGCGGGCTGCACCTCGATCGAGGGCACGGCCGCGCGCGAGCAGACCAAGCCGAAGAACACGCCCGCCGTCACGCACGCCAAGACGGAGATCGGTAACTGGACGTTCTCGAACTGGCCGCTCTACATCGACAAGAAGGTCATCAAGAGCTTCAACAAGGAGTACGGCGGCAAGTGCCGCTACGTCGAGGAGATCAACGACAACAACGAGTTCTACGGGAAGATCCGCCAGCAGCTCGAGAACGGCCAGCCGATCGGCCGCGACATCATCACGCCGACCGACTACATGGCCGCGCGCCTGGTCCGGCTCAACTACATCGAGCCGCTCGACAAGCGCAACATCCCGAACATCGCCAACCTGGTCGACAACCTCAAGTCGATCAACTACGACCCCAAGCGCGAGTACACGCTGCCCTGGCAGTCGGGCGCCGTCGGCCTGGGCTACAACATCAAGAAGACCGGCCGCGAGCTGCGCAGCCTCAACGACCTCTTCGACCCGGAGTTCAAGGGTCGCGTCACGATGCTCGCCGAGCCCTATGACTCGGCCAACTCGGTGCTGCTGGCCGACGGCGTCGACGCCTCGAAGGCCACCCTCGACCAGATCCTCGGCGCGATCGAGAAGATCGACAAGGCCAACCGCGACGGCCAGTTCCGCCGCTTCACGGGCAACGACTACACGACGGATCTCGCCAAGGGCAACGTGTGGCTCGCGCTCGCCTACTCCGGCGACCTGATCCAGCTCCAGAGCGACAACCCGGACCTGCGCTTCGCCTACCCCGACGAGGGCGCGATGCTCTTCACGGACAACATGATGATGCCCGCCAAGGTGGAGCATCCCTACGCGGCCGAGACGATGATGAACTACGTCTACGAGCCCGAGGTCGCGGCGCTCATCTGCGCCTACGTCAACTACATCAGCCCGGTGAAGGGCGTCCGCGACATCCTCGCCAAGACCGACCCGGAGCTGGCGGAGAACGAGCTGATCTTCCCGCCCGACGAGGTCGCCGCGAAGCTCAAGCCCTACCCCGCCCTCTCGACCGGCGACGAGCGCGCCATGCAAGAGGCGATGGCGCAGGTGACGGGGGCCTAGGCGATGCTCAAGCTCTCGCTCCAGCGCCGCCGCAGCCTGCTCCCGTGGCTGTTCCTCGGCCCCGGCCTGATCTGGCTGATCGTCTTCTTCGCCATCCCGCTCGGGCAGCAGCTGATCGTGTCGCTGATGTCGGGCAACCCGGAGGACGGCTTCACCTTCGACTGGGCGTTCAGCACCTACACCGAGGTCATCAAGGACTACCACGAGCAGTTCTTCCGCTCGGTCGGCTACGCGGCGGCCGCGACCGTCCTGTGCTTCGTGATCTCGTTCCCGCTGGCCTACTTCATCGCCTTCAAGGCCGGCAAGTGGAAGAACTTCATGCTGCTGCTGATCATCCTGCCGTTCTTCATGAGCTACGTGCTGCGCACGGTCTCCTGGCAGCTGATCCTCGCCGACGACGGCTTCGTCGTCGGGTTCTTCCGGAGCATCGGGGTGCTCGGCGAGGACGGGCGCCTGCTCGCCTCGCGCACGGCCGTGATCGCGGGCATCACGTACAACTTCCTGCCGTTCATGGCGCTGCCGCTGTACGTGTCGCTCGAGAAGATCGACCGGCGCTTCATCGAGGCGGCCACCGACCTCTACGCCAGCCGCGCGACCGCCTTCCGCAAGATCACGCTTCCGCTGGCGCTGCCCGGCCTGTTCGCCGGATCGCTGCTGACCTTCATCCCGGCCACCGGCGACTTCATCAACGCGGCGCTGCTCGGCACCCCGCGCCAGTTCATGATCGGCAACGTCATCCAGTCCAAGTTCCTGGTCACCCAGGACTACCCCGGAGCGGCGGCGCTCTCCTTCATCCTGATGGCCTTCATCCTCATCTCGATCTTCATCTACGCCCGAGGGCTGGGCGCCAAGAACCTGTCCGAGGCGGCGATCTGATGAGCGACAAGCTCCGTAGCCGGCTGCTGGGCGTCTGGGCCGGGCTCGCCCTGCTCTACCTCTTCGTGCCGATCTTCATCGTCGTCCTGTTCTCGTTCAACGACAACCAGGGCCGCTTCAACTTCACATGGCAGGGCTTCACGCTCGACCACTGGCTGCACCCGTTCGCCAACCCGGACCTCGCCACCGCGCTGCAGAACTCGCTGCTGATCGCGGCCGTCTCGACGGTGATCGCGACGGCGCTCGGCACGTTCATGGCGCTGGCGCTGGTGCGCTACGGCTTCCGGGGCCGCTCGCTGGTGGACTTCTTCGTGTTCCTGCCGCTCGCGACGCCCGAGGTCGTGCTCGGCGCCTCGATCCTCGCGCTGTTCCTGAGCTGGTCGATCAACACGGGCTTCGTGACCATCGTGATCGCCCACGTGATGTTCACCGTCTCCTACGTGGTGGTGACCGTGAAGGCGCGGCTGGAGGGCATGGACCGCCATATCGAGGAGGCGGCCATGGACCTCGGGGCGACGGAGTGGACGGCGTTCCGCAAGGTGACGTTCCCGATGATCGCGCCGGGCGTGGCGGCCGCCGCGCTGCTCGCCGCGGCCATCTCGGTCGACGACTACGTGATCACGAGCTTCAACGCCGGGCAGACGCAGACGTTCCCGCTGTTCATCTTCGGCGCCACCCGCCAGGGCGTGCCGGCCGAGGTCAACGTGCTGGCCACCGGGCTGCTGATCGTCGTGCTCGTGCTGATGGGCCTCAACGTCATGCTGCAGAAGAAGTTGGCCAAGCGCGACACGGCCCGCACCGAGGCGGATCCGCACACGGCGACGCTGCCGGCCTGACGATCGTCCACACGGGGGTCAACACTTCGGCCGTCCCGGCCGATGACCCTCGTGGATGCCCGACCGCTCACGCTGGACGATCCCTGCCCTTCTGTCGCTGCTCGCACTGGCTCCGGCCGTGCTGGTGGCCGGGTTCGGCCGCCAGATGCTCATGGCGCCGGCGGCCGTGCACTTCGGCGTGGTTTCGGTCGCCGCCGCGATCGCGGCCGGCGCCGCGCTGGCGCTGACCCTGGCCGGCGCCCGGGCGCGCGACGGCCGGGCCATGCTGCTCGGCACCGCGTTCTCGACCATGACCGCGCTGCTCGCCGTCCACGCGATGGCCACGCCCGGCGTGCTCGTCGGCCCCAACGGCGTGATCGCGATGGCCGGCGGTCTCTCCATCCCCATCGGCACCGCGCTGCTCGCGCTCACCGCGCTCCCCTTCCTGCGCCGCACGTGCAACGTGCGGCCGCTCCTGGCGCTCCAGGCCACGCTCGCCGTGGGGGTCGTCGTCCTCGCCGTCGTCGGCCTGCTGCTGCCTGACTTCGTCCCGGCGGTCCCCCAGGCCGGCTCGAGCGCCGCGTACGTGCTGATGACCCTCGGACTCTCCTTCTGCGTGCTGCTCACCCACCGCGCCACGCGCACGTTCTGGCTCACCCGCCGCCCGGCCGACCTGCTGGTCGCGGTCGGCTGCGTCTGGCTCGGCGTCGCGCTGGTCGCCCAGCTGGTGATCGGGCCGATGACGGTCGGCTTCTACGTCGCCCACGCGCTCGAGCTGGCCGCCGTGGCGGCGATCGCGATCCCCGCCGCGCGCGACATCGCCGGCCACGCCGCCTCGCTGCCCCTGGTCGGCGACCTCACCGCCACCGACCTGGTCGCCTCCGAGGAGGCCTACCTCGGCCCCCGCGTGCGGGCGCTGATGATGCGCCTGGCCGAGCGGGACACGTCCACCGAGGAGCACACCCGCCGCGTGGCCGTCCTCGCCGCGCAGGTCGGCGAGCAGCTCAAGCTCCCGGCCACCACGCGACGCCATCTGGCCGTCGGCGGGCTGCTGCACGACATCGGCAAGCTGTCGGTGCCGCTGGAGATCCTTCGCAAGCCCGCGGGGCTGACCGACGACGAGTACGCCGCCGTCAAGCGCCACCCCGAGGCCGGTCGCCGGCTGCTCGAGGAGCTCGGCGGCTTCGCGCCCATCGTCCGCGACCTCGTCTCAGACCACCACGAGCGCCTCGACGGCAAGGGCTACCCGCGCGGGCTCGTCGCCGACGAGCTGCCGCTGCACACCCGCATCCTCACCGTCTGCGACGTCTACGACGCGCTCGTCTCCGACCGCGTGTACCGCGCGGCCTGGACCCCCGAGCGCGCCTTCGAGCTGCTGCGCGGCGACGCCGGCACCGCGTTCGACGAACGCTGCGTGGAGGCACTGGCCACGGTGCTCGGCCTCGCGCCGGGGTGGGTCGCCGACGTCGCCAAGCCGGCCCCGACGCACCGCGCGCCGGCCCGCAAGCCCCACCCCGCCTGAGCTAGGCCAGGCTGACGGCGCGGCCGGTCAGGAAGCCGTCGCTCGCGGCGATCTCCTGGATGACCGCGTCCGGCACCGGCACGTCGGTGGTGATGGCCATCACCGCGACGTCCCCCCGTCCGCCTCGGGCGGCTGGCGGCCGACCGCGGCGGCGGAGATGTTGACCCCGTGCTCGCCGAAGCAGGTGCCGACGCGCCCGACCATGCCCGGCACGTCGCTGTAGCGGAACAGCGCCAGGTGGTCGTCGTCCATCTGCACGTTGAAGCGCTGACCCCACGCCTCGAGCAGGTGCGGGCGGTCCAGCTGGCCGATGGTGGTGCCGACCACGCGGACGCGCTCGCCGCCGGCGACGACGGTCACCCGCACGAGGTCGGTGAAGTCGCGCGCGACGGACTCGGTGCGCTCTGAGATCTCGATGCCGCGCTCCTCGGCCAGCGAGGGCGCGTTGACGTAGTTGACGTCCTCCTCGGTGTGGCCGGCGAGCACGCCGTTGAGCACCGCGATGGTGAGCAGGCGGGTGTCGCGCTCGGCGATCCGGCCCAGGTACTCGACCTCCAGGCGCTCGACGCTGGAGCCCTCGGCGAGCGTGATGGCGAGCCGGCCGAGCCGCGTGGCGAGCGGCAGGAACGGGCCCAGCACCTCCATGTCCTCCGCGCTGACGGCGGGGATGTTGACCGCGGTGGAGACGACGCCGCCGGTCAGCGCCGCGACGACCTGCTCGGCGGTCTGCACGCCGGCGCGGTCCTGCGCCTCGGTCGTCGACGCGCCCAGGTGGGGCGTCACGACCACGTTCGGGTAGCCGTCGAACAGCGGGTAGTCGGTGATCGGCTCGCTCGGGAACACGTCGAGCGCCGCGCCCGCGACCTTGCCGGAGTCCAGCGCGTCCTTGAGCGCGTCGTCGACGAGCAGCTCGCCGCGCGCGCAGTTGATCACCCGCACGCCGTCCTTCATCTGCGAGAACGCCTCGGCGTCGAGCCAGCCGCGGGTGTCGGGCGTCTTGGGCAGGTGGATGGTGATGAAGTCGGCCTGGGCGTACAGGTCGGAGCTGGAGTCGCACTTCTCGACGCCCAGCTCGCGGAAGCGCTCCGCGCTCACGAACGGGTCGAAGGCCACCACGCGCATGCCGAAGCCGCGCGCGCGGGCCGCGACGAGCTGCCCGATCCGGCCGAAGCCGAGCACGCCGAGGACCTTCTCGTAGACCTCGACGCCGCCGAACTTCGAGCGCTCCCACTTGTGCTGCGTGAGCGAGGCGTGGGCCTGCGGGATGTTGCGGGCCAGCGAGAGCATCAGCGCGATGGTGTGCTCCGCGGCCGCGACGATGTTCGACTGCGGCGCGTTGGCGACGATGATCCCGCGCTTGGTGGCCGCCTCGACGTCGACGTTGTCGACGCCGATCCCGGCGCGGCCGATCACCTTGAGGTTGTCGGCGCGCTCGATCAGGTCGGCGGTGAGCTGCGTCGCCGAGCGGATCAGGATCCCGTGGTAGCCGCCGATGCGCTCGGCCAGCTCCTCGTCGGACCAGTCGACGCCGAGGTCGACGTCGAAGCGCTCGCGCAGGAGGTTCACGCCGGAGTCGGCGATCTTCTCCTTGACGAGGATCCGGTACTGCTCGGTGAGGGGCCCGGCCGTCACGCCGCCGCGGGGACCCCGGCCTCGAGGAACACGCGCTGGGCCGCGCCCACGCCTGCTCCGTGCTCGACATCATGGCCGAGCTGGCCGAGGGCCATCTCCAGCCCCGACAGCGACGTCAGGATGTCGAAGGCCCCGAAGTAGCCGCAGTGGGCGATCCGGATGATCTTGCCCTTGAGCTGGTTCTGGCCGCCGTTGGCGGTGATGCCGAGCTTGCGCAGCGCGCCGGGGACCTTGGCGCCGTCGACCGTCTCCGGCAGCTCGACCGCCGTCACGACGTTGGCGCGCTCGTCGGGGTCGCCGAACAGCTCCAAGCCGATCGCGGCCGCGCCGGCGCGGGTCGCGCGGGCCAGCAGGGCGTGGCGGGCGAGCACGTTCTCCAAGCCCTCCTGCTCGATCATGTCGAGCGCCACATCGAGGCCCAGGAAGAGCGGCACGGCCGGCGTGAACGGGCTGTCGCCCTTGCGCTGGCTGGTGGCCGTCTTGTTCCAGTCGAAGAAGTAGCGGCCGCCGGGGTGCTCCCCCGCGTAGTCGAGCGCCCGCTGGTTCACGCTCGCGAAGCCGAGGCCGGGCGGGCACATCAGCGCCTTCTGCGAGCCGGCGATCACGACGTCGATGCCCCACTCGTCCTGGCGCAGGTCGGCGGCCCCGAGGCCGGAGACGGCGTCCACGGCAAGGATGGCGCCGTGGCGCTTGACGACCTCCGCGATCGCGGCGACATCGTGGACGACGCCGGTCGAGGTCTCGCTGAGCGTGGCGAACACGACCTCGATGCCGTCGTTCTCGCTCAGCAGGCGGTCGATCTCGCTCGGGTCCAGCCGCTCGCCCCAGCCGGGCTCGTAGCGGACCGTCAGGCCGCCGTAGGCGTCGCACAGCTCGATCCAGCGCTCGCCGAACTTGCCGGCCGCGCAGGCCAGCACCGGCGTGCCGTGGCGGACGAGGTTGGCGGCGGCGGAGTCCATCGCCCCGGAGCCGCTGGCCGCGAACGTCAGCACGTCGTTGGAGGTCTGGAAGACGGCAGGCAGCTTGGCGAGCACCCGCTCGTAGATCTCCACGAACGCCGGAGCGCGGTGGTAGAGCATCGGCGCGGCCATGGCCTGCGAGACGGCGGGCGGGACGGGCGTCGGGCCCGCCGTCATGAGGTACTGCTTCACGTAGGGATTCGGCGTCATAAGCGGCGCCCTACGTTAGCTACTCGAATTCGCGCAGGAACCGCTCGAACTGACGCAGGTGGCCCTCCTCGTCGCGGAGGATGTCGATGACCATGTCCTGGGTCGCCCAGTCGACGCCGTCGCAGGCCTCGATGACCCGCATGTAGTGCTCGATCGCGCCGGCCTCGGCCTCGATCACGCCGCGGATCACGGACACGACGTCGGTCGGGTCCTCGGGCGGCTGCAGGTAGGTCTGCTCGGGGGTGAACTCCATCGTGCCGGGAGGCGTGCCGTAGAGGTCCTTGATGCGGCCGGCGAACTGGCGAGCGTGGCCGAGCTCTTCGGTCACGTCCGCGTCGAGCGACTCGGCGATCTCCTGGGCGCGGATGCCGTCGAGCGCGGCGGCGTTGGCCGCGTAGGACATGACGGTCTCCATCTCCATCCAGTACGCGCGAGTGAGAAGACCGACGATCTCCTCGCGCTTGGCGGCGTTGGCCGGGGCAAGGATCCCGGCGGAAACTGCGCTTTCTGTGCGTGGCATGATCAGGACAATAACAAACGATGTAAGACAACCATCCGGTTAGGCGAACCTAAGAGTTGCGCTAGACTCGCGGCATGGCCACGACGACCATCGAGACCGCCCTGTCCGCTGCGCTGCGCGAGCGTGGGCAGCGCGTCACTCCGCAGCGCCTCGGCGTCGCGCGCATCGTCGGGCGCGCCGATCGCCACGTCACCGCGGAGCAGGTCTTCGACGAGGTCGGCGAGCTGATGCCGGGCGTGTCGCTGCCGACCGTCTACGCGACGCTGGAGCTGCTGCGCGAGCTCGGGCTGGTCGAGCGGGTGCCCACCGAGGGCGGCGCCGTCGTGTACGACGCGCGCATGGACGACCACCACCACCTCGTGTGCCGCCGCTGCGGCGCGATCGCCGACGTCGAGACCGACGTCGGCACGGCTGAGCTGCTGAACGCCGCGCGCGCCGCAGGGTTCACCCCGCTGACCACGCAGGTCGTGGTCAGGGGGCTGTGCGCGGACTGCGCTCGGGCGTAGCGGCCACGAGGCGCTTGGCCTCGTAGGTCGCGAAGCGGCCCTCGGGCGTCGCGAGCCACGCCGCGAGGTCGCGCTCGAACCGGTTCAGGCAGCGGGCGCGAGCGCCCACCAGCGGGAAGTCACGACGTTCCTCGATCGGCACCCGGTCCATCTTAGGTCAGCCTAACACGCGGATGAGGGCTTCGCCTGCCCGGCGACGTCAGAAGTCGGTCTGGATCCAGTCCATGTGCGAACGGAGCTCCTTGCCCTCCACCTCGATCTGGTGGCCCTGCTGCTCCTTGCGCATGCGCTGGAAGTTCTCCTGCCCGGCGCGGTTCTCGGCGATCCACTCGCGCGCGAACTCGCCCGACTGGATCTCGCCGAGGATCTGCTTCATCGACTGGCGCACCTCGTCGGAGATGATCCGCGGGCCGCGGGTCAGGTCGCCGTACTCGGCCGTGTTGGAGATCGAGTAGCGCATCCCGGTGATGCCCTTCTCGTACATCAGGTCGACGATGAGCTTGAGCTCGTGCAGACACTCGAAGTAGGCCAGGCGCGGGTCGTAGCCGCCCTCGACGAGCGTCTCGTAGCCGGCGCGCACCAGCTCGGAGACGCCGCCGCACAGGACGGCCTGCTCGCCGAACAGGTCGGTCTCGGTCTCGTCCTTGAAGGTGGTCTCGATCACACCGCCGCGGGTGCAGCCGATGCCCTTGGAGTAGGCGAGCGCGAGGTCCCTGGCGTTGCCGGACGCGTCCTGGTCGACGGCGATCAGCCCGGGGACGCCGGAGCCCTCGAGGTACTGGCGGCGGACCAGGTGGCCGGGGCCCTTGGGGGCGATCAGGGCGACGTCGACCTCCGGCGGGGGCTCGACCTCGCCGTAGTGGATCGAGAAGCCGTGGCCGAACAGCAGCGTGTTGCCGGGGGCGACGCCGTCGGCGATCTGCTCGCGGTAGACCTCGCCGTGCTTCTCGTCGGGCAGCAGGATCATCACGATGTCGCCGCGGGAGGTCGCCTCGCCGATGTCGAGGACCTCGAAGCCGTCGCCCTTGGCCTTCTCCACCGAGGAAGAATCGGGGCGCAGCCCCACGACGACGTCGATGCCGGAGTCCTTGAGGTTCTGGGCGTGGGCGTGGCCCTGCGAGCCGTAGCCGAGGATGGCGACGGTCTTGCCGTCGAGGAGCGAGAGGTCAGCGTCGTCGTCGTAGAACATGGGAATCAACCTAGCGGTCAGGCTTCGGCGACGGCGACCCAGGTCCGCGCGGGGAGCGTGATCGAGCCGTCGTCGTGGGTGCTCGGTGCGAGCGCCTGGCCGATCGTGACCTTCATCTCCTCGATGGTGGCGGCGTCCGCGCCCGCCAGCGCGCGACGCATCTGGCCGGACATCTCGCTCTGGATGGTCCAGTAGTGGTCGAAGTCGTCGTAACGCTCGGTGAAGCCGACCGAGTCGACCTCGTACTCGACGAACCCGGCCGCGGCGAGGTGCTCGGCGATCACGCCCTCCTTGGCCCAGGCGAACTGGCCGGGCGCTCCCGGCTCGGGGGGCTCGACGAGGCCGCGGCGGACGAGTTCGCGCCCGGTCAGCGCGCTCCAGGGGTTGTCATCCGGGCCGGTCCACGCGGCGAGCGCGAGCCGGCCGCCCGGCTTGAGCACGCGCCGCGTCTCGCGCATGGCGGTCGCGGGGTCGGCCATCAGCATGTAGCCCCAGCGGCACAGGACGGCGTCGATGGTGGCGGCCTCGATGTCGATCGAGCTGTCGGCGTCGATCTGCTTGAAGCGGACGTCGTCGAGCCCGAGCTCCTCGGCGCGGCGCTGGGCGACCGAGAGCATCTCCGGGGCGACGTCGGAGGTGATCAGCGTCCCGCCGGGCCGGATCATCTCGGCGGCCAGGAAGCCCGTCTCTCCCGGGCCCGCGGCCAGCTCGAGCACCGTGTAGCCGGGCTGCGGGCCGATCGCGTCGACCATCCACGTCGAGACCGGCATCGTCACGCGGCGCATCTGCTCGGCGTGGGCTTCCCACCCACGCGCGGACTCGCCCCAGCGGGCGCGGCTCTCCTTGCGGTAATCGCTCATGACAGCTCCCTCCGCAGCAGCTTCCCAGACGGGGTGCGCGGGAGGACGTCCGCCACCTCGACGGCCTTGGGGACCTTGAAGCGCGCGAGCCGCTCGCCGACGAACGCCCGCAGCTCCTCCGGCTCCGCGGGACCGCTCAGGATCACGGCCGCGGTGACGGCCTCCCCCCACTCCGGGTCCGGGCGGGCGAAGACGGCGGCGTCGGCCACAGCGGGATGCTCGAGCAGGGCGGCCTCGACCTCGGCGGGCGCGACGTTCTCCCCGCCGGTGACGATCGTGTCGGACTTGCGGCCGATGATCTTCAGGCGGCCTTCGTGCATGCGCCCGAGGTCCCCGGTCCGCAGGGTGCCGCCGCCCGCGACGGTCGGGCCGGTGACGAGGATCTCGCCGTCGGGCGCCAGGTCGATGCCGACGCCGGGGAGCGGGCTGCCGTCGACGGTCACCTGCGAGCAGGCCTGGGTGAGCCCGTAGGTCTCCACCACGGGCCAGCCGGCGTCGAACAGGTCCGGCGCGGCGGGGGCGCCGCCGAGCAGGAGAACGCGCAGGCGCTTCCCGGGGCGGGCGCCGCTCTCGATCAGCCGGCGGAGCTGGGTGGGGACCATCGATGCGATCGTGATGTCGTCGCCGGTGGCGCGGTCGGCGGTGCCGAGGACCGCGCGGGTGCCGTAGATGGCGCTGCGCAGCAGCACCATCAGCCCGCCGACGTGGGAGAGCGGCATCGGGCACAGCCAGCGCTCGTCGGGGTCCAGCCCGAGCGCCACGGCGGAGCCGAGCGCGTTGGCCTGGATGTTCCCGAAGCTGATCTCCACGGGCCGGGGCGATGCGGTCGTCCCCGAGGTGTGCACCACCAGCGCCACGTCGTCATCCGCAGGAGGGGTCAGAGCTTGCCTTCGCGCACCCGGTGCCGGAGGGCCGTCGAGCACGTGATCGGCGTTGGCCAGCAGCGCCTGCTGCTCGCGCTCCCCCAGCCGCGGGTCGACCGGGATGGCGACGGCGCGCGCCAGCAGCGTGGCGTGGAGGGCGACCGCGAAGTCCAGGCCGGGCGGCAGCGCGAGCGCGACGCGGCTGCCGGGCGCCGCGTCGAGCCGTGCCCGCTCGAGCAGCTCCGTGTAGGTCAGCGAGCCCTCGGGCGCCTCGATGGCGATCCGGTCGGCGTGCAGCGCCGCGGCGCGTGGCAGCCATGGGTCGATCGGCATCGCACTAGTGTGATGGCCGATGATTTGGATTCCCGCCCACCCGTCAGCAGGCGAGTACGAGGACATCCGCTA
The DNA here is from genome assembly GCA_963764385.1 of uncultured Solirubrobacteraceae bacterium. Taxonomy (GTDB): domain Bacteria; phylum Actinomycetota; class Thermoleophilia; order Solirubrobacterales; family Solirubrobacteraceae; genus DATFQI01. The sequence goes on from CAVXSJ010000002.1 coordinate 43,570, forward strand.
CGAGACCTCCGGCGACGGGATCGCGAAGATCACCATCGCCCGCCCGGAGGTGCGCAACGCGTTCCGCCCGCAGACGGTCGTGGAGATCTCGCAGGCGCTCGAGACCGCCCGCGAGGACACCACGGTGGGCGCGATCATCCTCACCGGCGAGGGGCCCGACGCGTTCTGCTCCGGCGGCGACCAGCGCGTGCGCGGCGACACCGGCTACGTGCCGGAGGGCGCCGCGGTCGGGCGCTTCCACGTCACCGACCTGCACGTGCAGATGCGCCGCCTGCCGAAGCCGATCGTGGCCATGGTGGCCGGCTACGCGATCGGCGGCGGGCAGATCCTGCACCTCGTGTGCGACCTCTCGATCGCCGCCGACAACGCCCGCTTCGGGCAGACCGGCCCGCGCGTGGGCTCGTTCGACGGCGGGTTCGGGGCCGCGCTGCTGGCCAAGACGGTCGGGCTGCGCAAGGCGAAGGAGATCTGGTTCCTGTGCCGCCAGTACGACGCGCAGCAGGCGCTCGACATGGGGCTCGTCAACACGGTCGTGCCGCTCGAGACGCTCGAGGAGGAGACCGTCGCCTGGTGCCGCGAGATGCTCGCGCTCTCCCCCTTCGCGCTGCGGATGCTGAAGGCGAGCTTCCACGCCGCCGAGGACGGGCTGTCGGGGATCCAGCAGCTCGCCCACGACGCCAACCTCCTCTTCTACGCCACCGAGGAGGCCGCCGAGGGCCGCGAGGCGTTCAAGGCCAAGCGCGCGCCCGACTTCTCGAAGTTCCCCAAGCGGCCGTGAGCGCCACGACCGAACGCCCGAGCTCCGTGCGGATCTGGCTGATGGCCGCCCGGCCGCGGACGTTGCCCGCGGCGGTCGCGCCCGTCCTGGTCGGCACGGCGCTGGCCGCCACGCTCGGGACGTTCAAGCCGCTCACCTTCGTCGCCGCGATGCTCGGCGCGCTGTTCATCCAGGTCGGCACCAACCTCTCCAACGACTACTCCGACGCGCGACGTGGCGCCGACACCGAGGACCGGCTCGGTCCGGTGCGCGTGACGGCGGGCGGGCTGGTGCCGCCGCGCCAGGTGCTGCAAGCGACCTATCTCGCCTTCGCGGCCGCCGTCGCGGCAGGCGCCTACCTGATCGCCACCGCCGGGTGGGAGCTGCTGTTGGTCGGCGCCGCCTCGATCCTGGCCGGCGTCCTCTACACCGGCGGGCCGCGACCGTACGGTTACGAGGGGCTCGGCGAGGTGTTCGTGTTCCTCTTCTTCGGCGTCGTGGCGGTCGCCGGCTCCTACTACGCGCAGACCGAGCATCTGGCGTGGGAGGCCCTCGTGCTGGCCGTCCCGGTCGGGCTGCTGGCGTCGGCGATCCTCGTCGTCAACAACGTGCGCGACCTGGAGACCGACCGGCGGGCGGGCAAGAAGACCTTGGCGGTGCGGCTCGGGCGCAACCGCGCCCGCGGGCTGTACGCGGCGATGATCTACGGCGCGTTCCTGACCGCGCCGCTGCCGTGGCTGCTGGGCGGCGACGGGCTGTCCGCGTGGCTGCTGCTGCCCTTCCTCGCGCTCCCGCGTGGCCGTGCCGATCGTCCGGCTCGTCCGCAGCCGTACCGACGGCCCGGCACTCAACGGCGCGCTCGCCCGGACGGGAATGCTCCAGCTCGCGTTCTGCACGCTCCTCTCCGCGGGGCTGCTCGCCTCCTGACCGATGGCGACCCTGCGCGTCGAGCGGGTGCGGCTGCGGCTGCGGCTGCCGCTGGTGACGGCGTGGGGCACGTTGTCGGAGCGGGAGCTCGTGCGGGTCCGGCTGCGGTTCTCCAGCGGTGACTCCGGCCTCGGCGAAGCGGCGCCGCTGGAGCCCTACGACGGCGTCCCGCTCGCCGCCGTGCTGGCGGCGCTCGACGCCTACGGGGCGATCCTCGCCGACGCGGGGCCGGAGGACAGCGCCGACGCGCTGCTCGCCGCCTGCCGCGCCGAGCGCCCACTCCCGCAGGCGTTGGCGGCGGTCGACCTCGCCCTGTGGGACCGAGCCGGGCGCCGCGCGGCGGTGTCGGTCGCGGCGCTGCTCGGGGCGGGCGCTGTGCGTGCGGTGCCGGTGAACGCGGTGGTCGGCGCCTCGGACCGCTCCGGCGCCGCGGCGGCCGCCGCTCTGGCGGTGGCGGACGGGGTCCGCTGCGTGAAGGTCAAGGTCGGCGTCGGCGACGACGCAGGCCGCCTGGCCGCCGTGCGGGCGGCGGTCGGGCCGGACGTCGCGATCCGCGTCGACGCCAACGGCGCCTGGGGCTCCCCCCGCGAGGCGCTCGCCAACCTGCGGGCGCTGGCGCCGGTCGGGCTCGAGCTCTGCGAGGAGCCCGTCCACGGCGTCGAGTCTTTGCGCGCAGTGCGGGCGGAGTCGTCGGTGCCGGTCGCGATGGACGAGACCGCCGCCGAGCCGGGCGCCGCCGGCTCGGGCGCCGCCGACGCCGTGTGCCTCAAGATCGCCCGCTGCGGCGGGATCGGCGGCCTGCTCGACGACGCCCGAGCGGCGCGCAAGGCCGGCACCCGCGTGTACGTCGCCTCCAGCTATGACGGCCCGCTCGGGATCGCCGCCGCCGTCCACGCCGCGGCCGCACTCGCCTCCACCGGCGAACTGCTCCCCTGCGGCCTCGCCACCCTCGGCGCCTTCGACGACCTCGACCCCGGCCCGCTCACCCCGCGGGCCGGCGAGATCGCGGTTCCCACCGGCCCCGGCCTCCTTGCCTGACCGCGCCTCGGCGGCCCTCGCTTCATGTCGCTGCGCGGGGGGTGTCTGACCCCTTCCGGTCAGGTGAGCAGGGCGGCGACGGTGTCGGGGCGTTCGAGGTGGGCCGCGTGGCCGGCTCCCTCGACGATCTCGACCCGGGCGTCGGGGATCGCGGCGGCCATGCGGTCGGCGACCGCGCGGAACTTCTCGTCGCGGGCACCGGCGATGAGCGTGACGGGGATGCGCAGCTCGCCGAGGCGATCCCAGAGCGGCTCCATGACGCCTGTCCCGAGGCCTCGGAGCGCGGCGGCGAGGCCGGTGGGGGTGTTGCGGAGGCGGTCGGCGTGGGCGGCGGCGGCGACCTGCGGTGGCTGGCCGGCGAAGAGCGGTTGTGCTCCCCAGTCGCCGGCGAACGCCTCGACGCCGATCGCCTCGATCCGGTCCGCGAGCCGGTCGTCGGCCTCGCGCCTCGCCGCGCGCTCGGCCGGGTCGGCCAGACCCCGGGCTGGCGCCGATGAGCACCAGCCGCGAGACCAGAGGGCCGAGCTAGAGCGCGGCATGGAGGGCGACTCGGCCGCCCATCGAGTAGCCGCACAGCGCGAACCGCTCGCCGCCGAGCGCGCGCACGTAGGCCGTGCACGCGGCGAACGAGGCGGGCCGCAAGGCCGCCTGGCCATGTCCCGGGAGGTCGGGCACGAGCGTCCGGGAACGCCCGCCCGAAGCGGCAACCACGGGCCGCCAGCTCTGCCGCGTCTGGGTGAAGCCGTGGAGGAGGACGAGCGGCGGGGCCATCGTCCGGGATGATGGCGCGCCGATGGGCGCAACGGACACTTACCTCGGCCTGCGGGCGTTCGCGGACGAGCTCGCGCGCTGCGGCCTGCGGGAGGCGTGCACCTCCCCCGGCTCGCGCTCGACGCCGCTCGTCCTCTCGCTCGTCCGCGAGAGAAGGATCCGGTCGACCTCGCACATCGACGAGCGCAGCGGCGCGTTCTTCGCGCTCGGCCTGGCCAAGACCAGCGGGCGGCCGGTGGCGCTGGCGTGCACGTCGGGCACGGCGGCCGCCAACTACGCGCCGGCCGTGATCGAGGCCCACGAGGCGCGCGTCCCGCTGCTCGTCCTCACCGCCGACCGCCCGCCTGAGCTGCGCGACGTCGGCGCCGGCCAGACGATCGACCAGGTCAAGCTCTACGGCTCGCGCGGCCAAGTGGTACCTGGAGGTCGACGACCAGCCGGCCACGCCGGAGCGGATCCGGTGGCTGCGCCAGCTCGCCTGCCGGGCGTTCTGGACCGCGCTCGACGGCCGGCCCAGGCGCGGTGCACCTGAACTTCACGCTGCGCGAGCCGCTCGTGCTCGACGCGCCGCTTCCCGACGAGGAGCCCGGCGGCGGCGGGCGCGCCGACGGCCGCCCGTGGGTGACGCGCCCGTTCGTGCGCGCCGAGGCCGGCCCCCGCACCGTCGACGGCCTCGTCGTCGACCTCGTGGCCCGCCCGCGTGCCGTGCTCGTCGCCGGGCGGGCGGAGCGCGACCCGATGCTCGGCCAGGCCCTGGCCGCGTTCGCCGAGAAGCTCGCGATCCCGCTGCTCGCCGAGCCGCTGTCGGGCGCCCGACGCGGCGCGGCCGCCGTCGCGCACTACGACGCGCTGCTGCGCGACCCGGACTTCGCCGCGAAGCACGCCCCCGAGCTCGTCCTCCGCTTCGGCGACCTGCCCACCTCCAAGCCGCTGCGTCAGTGGCTGCACGGCCTCGACAGAGCGCCACCCAGGTCGCCTTCGACCCGGAGACCGCCTGGCAGGACCCCGCCGGCGCGGTCGGCGACGATCATCGGCGCCGACCCGCGCAGCACCCTCGCCACGCTCGGCGAGCGCATCGAGTCGCGCCGCGACCCCGCCTGGCTGGCGGCGTGGCGGAAAGCCGACCAGGCCGCCGCCGCCGCGATCGAGACCACCTCGACGGCCTCAGCGAGCCCCGCGTGGCCGTCGAGCTCACGCGACGGCTGCCGCCCAACGCCACCCTCGTGGTCGCGTCCTCGATGCCGGTGCGCGACGTCGAGACGTTCGCCTCCGCCCGCGACGACGCGCCGCGCGTGCTCGCCAACCGCGGCGCCAACGGCATCGACGGCACGGTGTCCACCGCCTTCGGGGCGGCCGCGGCGGCGGTCCACGGGCCGGTCGTGCTGCTCATCGGCGACGTCGCCCTCGCGCACGACATCGGCGGGCTCCTGGCGGCGAAGCGGCTCGGCTTCAAGCTGACGATCGTGCTGCTCGACAACGACGGCGGCGGGATCTTCAACTTCCTGCCGGTGAGCGGAGAGGGCGAGGACTTCGAGCGCCACGTCGCGACCCCGCACGGGCTGGACTTCAGCCACGCCGCCGCGCTGTACGACTGCGGGTTCGAGCGCGCGGAGAACCTCGAGACGTTCCGCGCCGCGCTGGACCGCGCGCTGGCCGCCGAGCGCAGCTCGATCGTGTCGGTGCGGACCGACCGCGAGGCCAACGTCGCCCTGCATCGACGGGTGTGGGACGCGGTCGCCCGCTCCGTCCGGGAGGCGGCTTAGGTTTCGGGCCGTGACCGAGCCGCAGCCCACCCTGATCGACGTCGCCCCCACCGGATCCGCCCCCCAGCGGCGGACGACGTCGAAGGGGATCGGCGCCGGCGACATCGTGCTCGTCGATAAGAAGGGCCGCCGGTTCCACGCGCTGGTCACCGAGCTCGAGCAGCTCGAGACGGGGCGCTTCGAGCTCGTCGTGCGGCCGCTGGACTCGCGCATCTCGTGGCGGACGGCGTCCGTCCGCGAGGTCGTCGAGGTGTGGCGCCGCGCGCGGCGCTGACCCGAGCCCACGCCAGACGGTCTGTACCGTTCCGGGAGATGGCCGCCACGACCGCAAGCCCGGCCGCTGCGGCCGAACTGCTCGCCGAGGCGCGCGACCGGACCCTGGCGCTCGTCGCCCCGCTGTCGGACGCCGACGTCGAGACCGCGCACTCCACGCTGATGAGCCCGCTGGTGTGGGACCTCGCGCACATCGCGGCCTACGAGGAGCTGTGGCTCGTCCACCGCCACGGCGGCGAGCCGCTGGTGCAGCCCGAGCTGTCCGCGATGTACGACGCGTTCGAGACGCCGCGGGCGGTCCGCGGCACGCTGCCGCTGCTCGACCGCGAGCAGGCGCTCGACTACCTCGCCACGGTCCGTGAGCGCACGCACGCCGTGTTGGAGCGCCGCGGCGCCGGGAACGGCGAGCTGCTCGAGCTGGTCCTCCGCCACGAGCACCAGCACGGCGAGACGATGCTGCAGGCGATCGAGCGCGCCCGCCTCGCTCCCCGCCCCCGCGATCGGCCCCGCGCGCCCGCCCCGAGAGCCCCGGCGGCCACACCGGGCTGGAGGCCGTCGAGGTGCCCGCCGGCCCGTGCTCGCTCGGCACCGGCCCCGAGGGCTTCGCCTACGACAACGAGCGCCCCCGCCACGTCGTCGAGCTCCCGCGGCTTCCGCATCGGCCGCACGCCGATCACCAACGCGACCTGGCTGCGCTTCGCCGAGGGCGGCGGCTACGAGCGCCGCGAATGGTGGAGCGACGAGGGCTGGGCGCTGGAAGGAGGACTACGACATCACGCACCCAGAGGGCTGGGCCCACGGGCCCGGGGGATGGCGGCGCTGGCGGCTGGACGGCTGGGCGCCACTGCATCCCGACGAGCCCGTGGTGCACGTGTCCTGGTTCGAGGCCGACGCCTTCGCCCGCGCGCACGGCGCTCGCCTCCCGACGGAGGCCGAGTGGGAGAAGGCGGCGACCTGGGACCAGGACACGGAGACGGCCGGGCTCCACCCGTGGGGCGACGCGCCGCACGCCGTCGAGTACGCGAACCTCGACCAGACGGCGTTCGGCCCGCAGCCGGCCGGCGCGCTCCCCGCGGGGGCGTCGCCCTGCGGCGCGCTCGGGATGCTCGGCGACGTGTGGGAGTGGACCGCGAGCGAGTTCGGCGGCTACCGCGGGTTCGTGGCGCATCCCTACCGCGAGTACTCCGAGGTGTTCTTCGGCCGCGGCTACAAGGTGCTGCGCGGCGGCTCGTGGGCGAGCCGGCCGCGGGTCACGACGGCGGCGATGCGCAACTGGGACCTCCCCCTGCGCCGCCAGATCTTCTCGGGTGTGCGCCTGGCGTGGGACGCTTAGGATTGCCGCCATGGACGACGACCACGCGATCAGCTACCTGGCGCTCAAGCCCGGCGTGCCGGTGATCAGCGCCGACGGCGTGGAGGTCGGCACCGTCCACCGGGCGCTCGACAACGCGCGCGAGCACATCTTCGACGGGATCGTGCTGCGCACCGACAGCGGGATGCGCTTCGTCGACGCGCCGGAGGTCGACCGCATCACGCTCCGGCAGGTGACGCTGACCATCGACGCCGCGGACGTGGCTGGGCTCCCCGAGCACAACGAGGGCCTCGCCTCGCCGGTGCAGGCCGTCCGCCGCCGGTGGTGGCAGCGGGGCCGGTAGCCTCCCGCTCATGGAGGCCTACCTCGCCGTCGTGAGCAAGCGCGAGGTGCGCGAGTACCTCGCCCGTCCGCTCGAGCCCGAGGTGGAGCGGCGCATCCTCGACGCCGGCCGCGTGGCGGGCAGCGCCAAGAACCGCCAGCCGTGGACGTTCCTCGTCGTGCGCGACGACAGCGTCGTCGAGGCGCTCGCCGAGTCCGTCTTCGAGCCGCAGAACGTGCGCGGCGCCGCGTTCGTGGTGGCGATCCAGATGAACGGCGGCGCGGGCATCGACGCCGGCCGCGCGGCGCAGAACATGATGCTCGCCGCGTGGGCGCTCGGCGTCGGCTCGTGCCCGAACGGGATCTCCGACCGCGTCGGGCTCAACCGCGCCCTGGGGCTCGACGACGAGGACAAGATCGCCGCCGTGCTGTCGTTCGGCTACCCGATCAAGAGCCGCGACCCGAGCCGCCGCTCCCCAGAGGAGTGGATCGAGCGCGCGCGCCGGAAGCCCTTCGACGAGGTCGTGCAAGCGAGGTCTAGCCGGAGAGGATCGGGAGCAGCGCGCCGAGCTTGACCTCGGTCTCGGCCAGCTCGTCCGCCGGGTCGGAGTCGCGCACCACGCCCACGCCGGCGTACAGGCGCGCCTCGGCGCCGCGCAGGAGCGCGCACCGCAGGGCCACGCAGAACTCGCCGTCCTCGTTGGCGTCGGTCCAGCCGACGGGGCCGGCGTACCAGCCGCGGTCGAAGCCCTCGAACGCGGGGATGCGACGCACCGCGGCGGGCGGCTCGGCGCCCACGGCCGGGGTGGGATGGAGCAGCCCCGCGAGCTCGATCGCGCTCTGCGGATGGGCCAGCTGCGCCCGGATCGGCGTGGCGAGGTGCTGGATGTTGGCGACCTTGATGATCGCGGGCTCGTCCGGGGCCGTGATCCACACGGCGTGCGGGCGCAGCGCGCGCGCGATCCGGCGCGTGACGATGATCTGCTCCTCGCGATCCTTCTCGGACTGCAGCAGCTGCTCGCCGAGGTGGGCGTCGACCGCCGGGTCGGCGGAGCGGCGCGTCGAGCCCGCCAGCGCGACGGTCGAGGCCCGCTGGCCCTCGCGGCGGACCAGGATCTCGGGCGACGCGGCCACGAAGGCCGCGTCGCCGCGGCCGACGCAGAACACGTAACAGGACTCGAAGGCCGCCCGCAGCACGCCGAAGATGGCGGCCGCGTCGTGCGCGGCGGGCGCGTGGACGGCGACCTCGCGGGCCAGCACGATCTTCGCGAAGTCGCCGGCGTGGATCCGCTCCACGGCACGCGCGACGGCCGCCACGTAGTGCTCGGGCGGCGCCGCGGAGGCGATCTCGAAGCGCCCGGCGGGAGCCGGGTCGAGCATCGGCAGCGGCGAGAGGTCGAGGCCGGCCGCGCGCGCGCCGAGCCGCGCGACGATCTCCTCGGGCACGTCGTCGGCCGCCACCAGCGCGGCGAGCGTGAGGCGGACGTCGGCGCCGGCGCGCGCCAGCGCGACCTCGGGCACGACCAGGTCACCGGACGCGAAGCCCTGCCAGTGGCGCGCGGCGCCGCCGTCGGGTGCGAAGGCGAAGCCGCCGACGGCCACGAGGCCCGCGCCCGCCGGGCCGTCAGGGGTGTCCGCCTCGGCCGTCCCCACGAGCTCGCGCCAGGCGGCGGCCGCGTCGGGAAAGCGCCGCTCGCCGCCGGAGCGGATCGCGCGGGCGCAGCCGAGCGTGGCCAGCGCGGCGCCGCGGCGGTCGGGCTGCTCGAAGCAGAACCACGGCTCGCCGGCCCGGCGCGAGGCGAAGACGACCGCGCTGGGGTCGGTCTGGGGGGCGACGGTTACCGTGATCGCCGCCAGGACCTCCCCGGCGCCACGCCGCGCGCGCCGCACGGCGCGCTCGCAGCGGGCCAGCAGCTCAGCGCGGTCGGCGGCCGCCAGCGCGAGCGATGGGCGTCCTGGCGAGGTGCGAGCCGTCACTCCCCACAGGGTACGAGAGCCTAAGGTGAACGGGTGACCGAAGACCTCGATCGCCGCGGACTCGCGGTCGTGGCCAGCGCTCACGCGCTGGCCGACTGCTGCCAGGGCGCGGTCCCGGCGCTGCTGCCGTTCCTGATCGCGGCCAACGGCTGGGGCTACGCGACGGCCTCTTCGCTCGTGCTGGCCGGGACGGTCGCCTCATCGCTGGTGCAGCCCGTCTTCGGGGCGTTCGCCGACCGCCACTCGCTGTCGTGGCTGATGCCGCTGGGGATCTTCGTCGGCTCGGTGTTCGTCGGGCTGGCCGCGATCGCCCCCAGCTTCCCGCTCGCGTTCGCCGCCGTGGTGGTGTCGGGGCTGGGCGTGGCGGCCTTCCATCCGGAGGGCTCGCGCTACGCCAACTACCTCTCGGGCTCGCGCCGGGCGACCGGCATGAGCCTGTTCTCGGTCGGCGGCAACGCCGGCTTCGCGCTCGGCCCGGCGTTCGTGACGCCGGCCGTGGTCCTGCTCGGCCTGCCCGGCGCGCTGCTCGTCGCGGTCCCGGGCGCGCTGGTGGCGCTCTGGATCACGATCGAGCTGCCGCGGCTCAACCGGTTCCGCCCGCAAGCGGGCGTCGTGCGCGCCGGCTCACACCGCGGCGGCGAGGACGACTGGGGCTCGTTCTCCCGCCTCGGGATCGTGATCGCCGCGCGGACGGTGCTCTTCTACGGGATGCTCACCTTCGTCCCGCTGTACTTCGTCGACGTCCTGCACCGCTCGAAGGAGAGCGGCAACACCGCCCTGGTCGTATTCCTGGTCGGCGGCGCCGTCGGCACACTGGTCGGCGGACGGCTGGCCGACCGGGTCGGGCGCCGCCCGGTCGTGATCGGCTCGCTGTCGGTCGCGACCCCGCTCGTGCTGCTGTTCCTCGCGGCGCCGGCCGCGGTCGCGACGCCGCTGCTGTTCGTCACCGGGATGGCGGTGATCTCCAGCTTCTCGGTCACCGTCGTGATGGGCCAGGAGTACCTGCCGAACCGGATCGGGATCGCCTCCGGCGTCACGCTCGGTCTGGCGATCGGGCTCGGCGGCCTCGGCGCGCCACTGCTCGGGCTGCTCGCCGACGCCCACGGGATCGACACGGCGCTGCTGCTGGCCGGCTTCCTCCCGCTGCTCGGCGTCGCGGCGACCCTGAGCCTGCCGCGCGAGCGGCCCCGCGCCGCGGTCACCGCCTGAGCTTCGACCATCCGGCCATCGGCCGCCGCAGACGCGCGGGATTCTGTACTTTCGGGGAGAACGGCGGACAGCCGCCGCTCGTGCGCTTTGCGCGACCCCGTGCCGGATCTGGAGAACAGCCGCCAGGAGCGGCCCGTGCGGCGCGGGGCCGCGCAAAACGCACGAGCACAAGATTCTCGGCGGACATTTCTACCCCTGCACGCGCTCCCGCGCAATGCCGTCATCGTGCTCGTGGTAACTGGCCACGGCCTCGTCGCTGCGCTTCGCTCCGGCGAGGAGGCACAGGATGAGGACCATCAGCGCGACGTAGGCGATGCCGAGCAGGATGAAGCGTCTCGACGCTCATCGTGCCCTTCCCAACTCGCCGACGTAGGTCGCGCTCCCGCGCCGCGAGCCTCCGAAGGGGTTGCCCAGCGCCACGCCGATCCCGACGTCGCGATAGCCGCGGCTCGAGCAGGACCGCCCGGTGCGGCGGGCTGCCCATCCACATCGAGACGACCCCGTGGGGCGTCGCCGCGTCGCCGCTCCCCCAGCCGAGCGTCTCGCCCGCGGCCCAGCGCCCGCCGCCATAGCCGTTCGCCCGCAGGCGTTCGGACATCGTGCCGCCACCAGGGCTCGTGTGGGAGAAGAAGCCGAGGCGGACCATGGACCGCGCGTGCCGGCGCGCCGCACGGGAGAGCCGGGGTTCGCCGGAGACCGCCGCGAGGCCGCGGCTGCGGCGCTCGAGGTTGATCTCGCAGACGACCGCCTTGGAGACCGTGCGCAGCGACGCGTTCCCGGGCGGCCTGGCCGAGCCGGGGCATCGCGGGTGCGCCGCGGACGGCGGCGGGACGAGCATCGGAACGAAAACGGTGGTGACCACCGCCGCGCACGCGTGGGCGAGCCGGCGGTAACGGAGCGTGGACATGCGCAGACCCCATCCGCACGCCTGCTCCTGGCAGCACGCGCATCAACGACCCGCTTCTCCACGGCAGGCATATTCAGCGACCCCCTCAGCCGCACCCGGATCCTTACCCGGGCCCCGGCGTCATACCCCAGAGGTAGAAATATAACCTTCGGGTGAAGAAACTTGCCCCGACGCACCGTAAAGGCGCGTCGGAGCAGGCCTTCCTCAGGTCTCGCCGCGCCCTCGCGAGATGGCGATCTCGCCCGTCCGGGCCATCTCGACGAGGCCGAACGGGCGCACCATGCGCTCGAACGCCTCGACCTTCTCCCAGGTCCCGGTGATCTCGATGATCACCGAGCGGCGCGTCACGTCGATGATCTTCCCGCGGAAGATCTCCACGATCTGCATCACCTCGCCGCGGCTGGCGCCGTCGGCGGAGATCTTGAACAACGCGAGCTCGCGGGCGACCGTGTCGGCCGGCTCGAGGTCGCGGATCTTGATCACGTTCACGAGCTTGTGCAGCTGCTTGGTGACCTGGTCGATCGGGTGCATCGCCCCGTCGAGCGTGAGCGTGATGCGCGACAGCGTGTCGTCGTCGGTCGGGCCGACGGCCAACGTGTCGATGTTGAACCCGCGGCGGGCGAACAGGCCGGCGATCCGTGTCAGGACACCGGGCTTGTTCTCCACCAGGATCGAGAGGATGTGCTTGCGGCCCGTCCGCACACCGGCGGACGCCTCGAGCTCCTCGAGGGTGAGCGGCTCCTTGGTTCCCGGCTCGCCCATCCTCATCCCACCTCTGCTCCGCGTGCGTAGCGGCGCACGATCGGTTCTGTCGACCCCATCGTGGTCACCCCACCATTTCTCGCGCGGCAGCGCCGGCGGGGATCATCGGGTACGTGTTCTCCTCACGGGTGACGCGGACGTCGACGACGACCGGGCCCTCGATCGCGAGCGCGGCCTTGATGTCGTCGAGCAGCGTCGCCTTGTCCGTCAGGCGGATGCCGGTGGCCCCGTAGGCCTCGGCCAGCTTGACGAAGTCGGGCCACTTGCCCATGTCGACCTGCGAGTAGCGCTTGTCCCAGAACAGCTCCTGCCACTGGCGGACCATGCCCAGGTAGCCGTTGTTGGCGATGAACACCTTGACCGGGATCCGGAACTCGGTGCAGGTGGCCAGCTCCTGCGCGTTCATCTGGATCGAGCCGTCGCCGGTGATGACGATCGTGGGAACGTCGGGCCGCGCGACGGCGGCGCCCATCCCGGCCGGGAGGCCGAAGCCCATGGTCCCCAGCCCGCCCGAGTTGATCCAGCGCCGCGGCTTGTTGAAGTGGAAGTACTGGGCCGTCCACATCTGGTGCTGGCCGACGTCGGAGGCCACGATCGCCTCGCCGCCGGTGGCCTCGTAGAGCTTCTCGATCAGGAACTGCGGCTTGATCTCCGCGTCGGTCGAGTCGTCGTAGCGCAGCGGGTACTGGGTCCGCCAGCCCTCGATGCGCTCCCACCATTCCGCCAGCCGGGCGCCGTCGGCGCCCAGCGCGCGGTACTCGGTGACCAGCCGCTGGAGGATGTTCTTCGCGTCGCCGACGATCGGGATGTGCGCGGGGACGTTCTTGGAGATCTCCGCCGGATCGACGTCGATGTGGATGAACTTGGCCCGCGGCGCGAACTCGGACAGCTTGCCCGTGATGCGGTCGTCGAACCGGGCGCCGACCGCGACGATCAGGTCCGCCTCGTCCATCGCGTAGTTGGCCGCGCGGGTGCCGTGCATCCCGAGCATGCCCAGCCACTGGGGATGCGGCGCGGGGAACGCGCCCAGGCCCATCAGCGTGCACGTGACCGGGATGCGGTCCACGGTGGCGAGCTCGGCGAGCTCCGACGAAGCGCCGGCGTTGACCACGCCGCCGCCCGCGTACAGGACCGGCCGGCGGGCGTTGGCGATCGCCTTGGCCGCGATCCGGATCTGCTTGGAGTTGCCCTCGGTGGTCGGCTGGTAGCCGGGCAGGCGGACGTCGCCGACCGGCTCGTAGTCGATCTCCGCGCGCGTGAGGTCCACGGGCAGGTCGATCAGCACGGGCCCGGGCCGCCCGGTGCGGGCGATGTGGAAGGCCTCGTGGACGACCCGCGGGATCTCAGCGGGGTGCTGGATCATGAACGAGTGCTTGACGATCGGCATGGTGATGCCGAACGTGTCCGCCTCCTGGAAGCCGTCCGTGCCCAGCAGGTCGGTGCGCACCTGGCCGGTGAAGGCCACGATCGGCACCGAGTCCATCATCGCGTCGGTGAGCGGCGTGACGATGTTGGTGGCTCCCGGGCCCGAGGTCGCGAAGACGACGCCGACCTTGCCGGACGCCTTGGCGTAGCCCTCGGCGGCGTGGCCGCCGCCGGCCTCGTGACGGACGAGGATGTGGCGGATGCCCGCGTCGACGAAGGCGTCGTAGGTGGGGAGGTTCGCGCCGCCGGGGTAGCCGAATACGACGTCCACACCCTCCGCCTTAAGGCATTCCATCACTGCGTCGACTGCTCGCATGATCGCGCTCCCCTCCTTTCGGGGACGGTTCGAACCCCGCGTAATGCGGGCGTGAGCGGTCGAGTCTATCGGCGGGCGGCGGTGACCGACTCGGGCTCGAGCGGCACCTCGGGGTACTCGAGCTCGGTCCCGCAGCGGGTGCAGAGGGCGTCGTGCGCCTTCACGATGCGCCCGCAGCCGGGGCACTGGCGGCGCAGCTCGTCACGGTCGTTGCGGTAGAAGAGCGCCACGAGCAGCCCGCCGATCGGGACGATCGCGGAGATCAGGAACCACAGGAAGAACGACGACCCCTTGACCTTGCCCACGATCCCCCCGGCAAGGCCGAAGAAGAAGCAGAGGACCAGGTAGGCCATCTACAGGCGCTTGAGGGCCCAGAGGACCGCGAAGACCAGCAGCGCGAAGGCCCCGATCCACAGGACCGTCATGACGAGCCCTGCGACGATCGAGAACACCACCTTGACCGCGATGATCGCGACGGCGATCAGGACGATCCACGCGACGAGGCGGCGGCCGATGGTCCCAAACGTGGACGTTTCAGTCTCCATGCGGGAGAGATTACCGGCGGTCAATCAAGCCGGGATCAACGGAAGATCTAGGCCCGCCGCCCCGGAGGAGGAGGGCGGAGCGGCGGGCCATTGTTCTGGTTCGATCTGTGGGAGAAGAGAGGGTGCTTGCTCAGTCGTGGAAGTCCTTCAGGTGCGCGAAGCGCTCGCCGCCGCTCGTCTCGCGCGGCTCGAGGCGCAGCCGGGCGAGGCGATAGCGCCGCACGAGCTCGTCGCCGCGGCCGTTGCTCTCGGCGGCCGGGACGAGCACGAGGCGGCGGGCGGTGGGCGGGCCCGTGGCGGACCGGCGTGTACGAGCGTTGGAGAGCGCGGCGGAGGTCATGACAAGCATGATCAAGCCGGGGGCCTCCCGCTGCGATGGCCCGTTGTCCAAGAAATAACGAGCGGCGGTCCTCCCGCCTGTGATCAGCCCCGCGCCAGGCGGGCCGCGGCGTCGAGCGCGGGACGCATCGGGCGCGCGAGCCGCCGCCGGACGCGCCAGCGGGCGCCGCTGAACGCGAGGTTGGCCACGGTGGCGAAGCCCTGCTCGTCCTCGCGCAGCGCCAGCAGCAGGTGGGCGGTGCGGTCGGCCGAGGGCAGCGCGGGGTCGTCGGCGCGGACGCAGAAGCAGTCGACGCGCCGCCCGCCGGGCCGGACGAGCACGGCGCCCGCCTCCCCGACGAGCCACACGCCGAGGCGGCCGCGCTCGGGCACGAGGCCGGTGCGGGCGTGCAGCTCGCGGGCGTCGTGGCCCACGAGGTCGCCGAGCAGCCCCATCGCGGTGCGCTCGGCGCGGCCGTCGAGCCGCCGGCGCGGGGAGAGCACGTTGGCGCCGCGCTTGGCGTAGAGCTCCGGGATCGCCCAGGCCTGCACGAGCGCGAGCGCCGACACGGGCGCCAGCCCCGGCTCGATCGCGACGAGCCCCGCGGCGGTGACGGCGAACGGGACCGTGTGCGCGGTGGTGCTGAGCGTCCACCGCCGCCCGCGCGCCCGCAGCGAGCGCTCGTCGACGCGCGGCCGCCACGCGACCGCGGCGGTCTCCGGCAGCACCGCCACTTGGCCGAATCCACGCCTAGCCGCCGGCGATCGGGCGGCGCAGGATCACGAGGTCGGCGCCCGCCGGCAGCTCGCTCACCTGCCGAGCGTGGCCCTCGCCTTCGGTGATGACGGCGTAGTAGCCGGCCTCGAGCTGCTCGCGGAACGCCGCGGCGGCGGCCTCCACCGAGGCCTCGTCGGCGGGCGTCCACTCCGCCAGGGTGGTGTGACCGGTGCGGTCCATGCGGATGAGTCGTGCCATGGCGGGCATCGTACGCCCGGCGGCCGTTACCCTCGCGCCATGCTGCTGCAGGCCGCGCTCAACGGCGATCGCACCGCCGATGACCACGCCGCGGTCCCGCTGACGCCCGAGCAACTCGCCGCCGACGCGGTGGCGTGCGCGGCCGCCGGCGCGCGGGCCATCCACCTGCACCCGCGCGACGAGGACGGCCGCGAGCGCCTCGACGGCTGGCTGATCGACGCGGTCGTGGAGCAGGTCCGCAACGCCGCCGAGATCCCGGTCGGCGTCTCGACCGGCGCGTGGATCGAGCCCGACCTCCAACGCCGGCTCGCGCTCGTGCGCGCGTGGCGCGCGCCCGACTACGCGTCGGTCAACCTGTCCGAGGAGGGCGCCGCCGACGTGATGGCCGCGCTCACCGAGGCGGGCGTCGGGATCGAGGCGGGCGTGTGGAGCGTGGAGGACGCCGAGCGCCTCGCCGCCACCGGCGCGCGCGTGACGCGCGTGCTGGTCGAGCCCGTCGACGCCGGCGACGGCGCGCTGGAGATCGTCGCCGCCATCCACGCCGCGCTCGACCGCCTCGGCGTGGACGCGCCCCGGCTCCAGCACGGCGACGGCGACGCCACGTGGGTGCTGATCGAGGACGCCGTGCGGCGCGGGATCGACACGCGGGTCGGGCTGGAGGACACGCTGCTCGGCCCCGACGGGCGGCCCGCGGCGGGCAACGAGGCGCTGGTGCGCGCCGCCCGCTCGCTGTTCATCGGGTAGCGCGGATCCGTCGATGACCCGTGGATGACTCGGCGTACTGTCTCGGCCGGAGGCCTCGCCACCGCTTCGCTCGGCCGAGCCAGGGGGGATCGGCCGCGATCTCATGTGGTCACCCACCTGGTTCTCGGCCGATCGGTCCTGGCGAACGGCCACGGCGTCGAGGCGCCGCGAGAATCGACGGATTCGGGCTGAAGAGCGGGGCCTGCCAGCCGCCGGCGTCGAGCCAAGCGCGCAGCTGCGCGACCGGCAGCGGCGGGCTGATCAGGAACCCCTGCGCGACGTGACAGCCGAGCGCGCGCAGCTCGGCGAGCGCGGCCTCGCTCTCCACGCCCTCGGCGACGACCTCCATGCCGAGGTGGCGCGCGAGGTCGATCGTCGAGCGCACGATCGCGCGGTCGCTGTCGTCGCTGTCCATCTCCGTCACGAACGAGCGGTCGATCTTGATCGCGCTGACCGGCAGGCGCTTGAGGTAGGCGAGCGAGGAGAAGCCGGTCCCGAAGTCGTCGACCGAGAGCCGGATCCCGAGCGCGGTCAGCTGCTCGAGCACGGCCAGCGCCTCGTCGGCGTCCGCCATCCCCACCGTCTCGGTGATCTCCAGCTCGAGCGGGACGTCGCGGCCGTCGAGGATCGCCGCCAGCTCGCCCGGCAGCTCCGGGGTGATCGAGCGCACCGAGAGGTTGACCGCGACGGGCAGCTCGAGCCCCTCGGCGCGCCAGCGCTCGGCCTGGTCGAGCGCCTCGCGCACCACCCACATCGTCAGCGGCCGGATCAGCCCGGTGTGCTCGGCCGGCTCGATGAACTCCTCCGGCGCGAGCAGGCCGCGCTCGGGGTGCCGCCAGCGCACGAGGGCCTCCACCCCCCGCAGCGCGCCGTCGTCCAGGGCGACCTTGGGCTGGAAGTACAGCTCGAGCTCCTCGGCCTCGATGGCGCGGGTCAGGTCCGCGACGAGGGCGAGCCGCTCGAGCCCGTCCTCGTCGAAGCCCGGCTCGTACGCGACCCAGCGCCCCCGCGTGACCTTCGCCCGCTCCAGCGCGACGTCGGCGTGGCGCAGCAGCGCGTCGAAGGTCCGGCCGTCGCGGGGGTGGCAGGCGACCCCGACCGCCGCGCCGACGTCGAGCTCGACCCCACGGACGTCGACGGGCTCGCGCAGGGCGGCGACGACCTCGGCGGCGACCCGCCCGGCCTCCTCGTCCCCCGCCACCGGCGCCAGCACGAGCGCGAACTCGCCTCCGGCCATCCGCGCCACGATGTCGCCGGGGCGCGCGAGGGCGTCCAGCCGCCGGGCCGCCTCGACGAGCACGAGGTCGCCACGGCGGTGCCCGAGCGTGCCGTTGACCTCCTTGAAGCGCTCGAGCTCCACTAGGAGGACGGCGACCTCGTTGCCGCGGCGCTCCCCGCGGCGCAGCGCGTAGCGCAGCGACTGCGTGAGCAGCTCGCGGTTCGGCAGCCCTGTCAACTCGTCATGGCTCGCGCGGTGCTGGTTGAGCACCGCCTGGCGGCTCCCGAGCTGGATCGCCGCCAGCGGGACGCCGAGCAGCGGGAGCAGCCACAGGTCGTAGTCGGCGGCGGCCAGGATCACCGGGACGAGCGCCACCATCACGACCGTCCACCAGCCGTTGGGGCCGATGTCGCCGCGCGCCGCGGAGAGCACGCTCACGCCGCGCGCAAGGGCCGGCGGGGCGTCGGAGAACGCCGTGTTGAGCACGAGGAACAGCGCGGCCGCCGCGGCGAGCGCCGGCAGGTACCCGGCCTCGAGGTACTGAAGGCCGTTGTCGTCGGCGAGGTCCGGCGTGAGCGCCATCAGCAGCGCGCCGGCCAGCCCCCACGCGATCGCGTACTGCGCCGCGTTGTAGACGACGCGCTCCAGCGGCCGCCGCCGCAACGCGTCGGCGAGCACCAGCGCCACGGCGTGGACGAGCACCACCGCCGCCACGCCGTCGGTGAGCAGCAGCGCGAACGCGAAGGTGGTCGAGAACGAGACCTCCCCGTCGTCCTCGGGGACCCGCATCGGGAACAGCTCGGCGATGAGGATCGCCACGCCGAGCAGGAGCGTCAGCGTGTCCGCGCGCTCGAGGACGTCGGCGCCGTCGGCGACGGCGATCACCGCCAGCAGGATCAGGCCGACGGCCGAGACGGCGAGCGTGAACGGGCGGTAGGGCGGCGCGAGCACGGCTGGGCGGGGCCGCGCGGTCATGCGCGGGCTTCCTAGAGTCCGAGCTGCTCGCGGATCAGCCGGTTGACCTCGCCGCCGTCGGCGCGGCCGCGGGTCTCCTTCATGATCGGACCGACCAGCGCGCCCATCGCCTTCTGGTTGCCGCCCTTGATCCGCTCCACGACGTCCGGGTTGGCCTCGATGACCTTCTTGACGACGCCGGCCAACTCGCCGTCGTCCTCCATCGCGGCCAGCCCCTCGCGCTCGATGATGTCGTCCGGATCGCCGCCCTCGACGACCAGCAGATCGAGCACCGTGCGGGCGTTGCCGGCGGTGGTCGAGCGGTCGGAGACCAGCTGCGCCAGCCGGCCGATCGCGGGCGCCGACACCATCGAGAGCATCGGGTCGACGCCGGCGTCGAGGCGCCCGCGGAGATCGATCACCCAGTTGGCGACCTGCTTCGACTCGAGCGCGCCGGCGGAGGTGGCGGCCTCCTCGAAGTAATCGCCCCACTCGGGCTCGACGGCGAACAGCCGCGCGGTGTCCGCGGGCAGGCCCCAGTCGCGCTCGTAGCGCTCGATGCGGGCGGCCGGCAGCTCGGGCAGGGCCGCGCGGGCCTCGGCCAGCATCTCTTCGGTGGGGACCACCGGGACGAGGTCGGGCTCGGGGAAGTAGCGGTAGTCGTGCGCCTCCTCCTTGGACCGCAGCGGGCTCAGCCGCCCCGACGTGGGATCGAAGTGCAGCGTCTCCTGCATCACCCGGTCGCCGCCCTCGATAGCGCGATCTGGCGTTTGACCTCGGCGTTGATGCCCTGCATGAGGAACCGGAAGGAGTTCATGTTCTTGAGCTCGGTCTTGGTGCCGAGCTCGTCGTCGCCCTTGCGCCGCACCGACACGTTGGCGTCGGCGCGCAGCGAGCCCTCCTCCATGTTCACGTCGCTGACGCCGAGCTGGCGCAGCGTCACCCGCAGCAGGTTGAGCCAGTCGCGAGCCTCCTCGGCCGAGTGGATGTCCGGCTCGGTGACGATCTCGGCCAGCGGCGTGCCGCCGCGGTTGTAGTCGACGATGCTCGCCTCGGAGCCGTGGATGCGCCCGGACTCGCCGACGTGGATGAGCTTGGCGGCGTCCTCCTCGAGGTGGATCCGGTTCAGGCGCACGTCGCCCAGCCGGCCGCCGCTGCACAGGGGCGTGTCGTACTGGGAGATCTGGTAGTTCTTGGCCTGGTCGGGATAGAAGTAGTTCTTGCGGGCGAAGATCGAACGCGGCGCCAGCTCGCAGTCGAACGCCTCCCCCATCAGCAGCCCGTAGTGGATGGCCTGGGCGTTGACCACCGGCAGCGCTCCCGGGAGGCCGAGGCAGGTCGGGCACGTGCGGGTGTTGGGCGCCTCGCCGAAGCTCAGCGCGCAGCCGCAGAACATCTTCGTGCGGGTCTTGAGCTGGACGTGGATCTCGAGGCCGATGACGGGCTCCCATTCGCTCATGAGCGCGCCTTCGATCCGTCGAAGCCGATCGCCTGCTCGAGCGCGTGCGCCGCGTCGAGGATGCGGTTCTCGCTGAACGCCGGGCCGGCGAGCTGGAAGCCGGTGGGCAGCCCGTCGGCGAGCCCGTTGGGGATCGAGATGGCGGGGATCCCGGCCAGGCTCATCGGGACCGCGCACACGTCCTGGAGGTACATGGCCAGCGGGTCGTCGAGCTTGGCGCCGAGCTCGAAGGCGACCGACGGGCTGGTCGGCGTGGCGACGAAGTCGAACGACTCCCACGCGCGCTTGAAGTCCTCGCTGATGCGGGTGCGGACCTTCTGGGCGCGGCCGTAGTAGGCGTCGTAGTAGCCGGAGGACAGCGCGTAGGTCCCGAGCATGATCCGCCGCTTGACCTCGGCGCCGAAGCCCTCGGCGCGGGTCTTCGTGTACATGTTCAGCAGGTCGGGGGCGCCGGCGCGGTAGCCGTAGCGGACGCCGTCGTAGCGGGCGAGGTTCGAGGACGCCTCGGCGGGCGCGAGCAGGTAGTAGGCGGCCAGCGCGTGCGGGGCATGCGGCAGCTGCATCGTCTCGACGGTCGCGCCCAGCCCGCGCGCGAGGTCGAGGGTGGCCTCGAACGCCTTCAGCACCCCGGGGTCGATCCCCTCGCCGGTCAGCTCCTCCGGCACGCCGATGCGGATGCCGTCGAGGTCGGTCGCGCTCGGCAGCGCGATCCCGTCGGGCAGCTCGAGCGAGGTCGAGTCCTTCGGGTCGCGGCCGACCATGGCGCCGAGCAGCAGCGCCGCGTCGGTGACGTCGCGGGTGAACGGCCCGGCCTGGTCCAGCGAGGAGGCGAAGGCGATCATCCCGTAACGAGAGACGGCGCCGTAAGTGGGCTTCATGCCCACGATCCCGCACAGCGCGGCGGGCTGGCGGATCGAGCCGCCGGTGTCGGTCCCGATGGCCCACGGCGCGATGCCGGCCGCCACGGCGGCGGCTGAGCCGCCCGAGGAGCCGCCGGGCACGCGCGTGCGGTCCCAGGGGTTCAGCGTCGGCCCGTAGGCGGAGTGCTCGGTGGAGGAGCCCATGGCGAACTCGTCCTGGTTGGTCTTGCCCAGCAGCGGGGCGCCGGCGCCGGTGAGGCGCCGCACGGCGGTGGCCGTGTAGGGCGGCCGGTAGTCCTTCAGGATGCGCGATCCCGCCTGGCTGGGGACGCCATCGGTGGCGAACAGGTCCTTGACCGCCACCGGCACGCCGGCCAGCGGCGAGGTGCGATCGACCTCGGGAGGCTGCTCGCCCGCCACCCACGTGTAGGCGTTCAGCTCGTCGGCGGCGGCGCGCTCCCGGTAGGCGCTCCACAGCGCTCCGGGGTCGAGCTCGCCGGCGCGCACCTTCTCGGCCGCCTGGTGGGCGGTCAGGTCGAGCAGCTCGCTCACGAGGGGTCGCTCCCGGCGCCCGGGCTCGGCACGCGGAAGCCGCCCTGGGCGGAGTCGGGCGCGCTCGCCAGCGCGACGTCCTGCGGCAGCGAGGGCTGGGGCTCGTCGGCGCGCAGCGCGTTCTCGACCGCCACGACGTGCGAGGTCGGCTCGACGTCCTCGAGGTCGCCGAGCTGGTCGATCGTCTCGACGTGGGTGAGGATGCCGGACAGCTCGCCCACGAAGCGGTCGATCTCGTCCTCGGCGAGGTCGAGGCGGGCGAGGCGGGCGACGTGCAGCACCTGGGCGCGGTCGAGGGCCATGGCGTCGAGTCTAGGAGTCCACTGATGAAGGGCGACCCGTCCGGGGCGGCCGCGGATCGACCGCATCCGGGCGTGTCGGCTTCATCAGTGGGCTCCTTGGGCGGGGGTCGGCCTGCGCTCGGGCTCGGGCGCCGGCGGGTCGGCGGGCCGCGGGCGCTCGTCGGTCAGCGACTTCCACGCGCCCCAGAACACGACCGCGAGCGACACCAGGCCGAGCCAGGCGCCGAGGCGGACCTCGACGAACTCGTTGGGACCCGGCTGGTTGAGGATCCGGTAGGCCACAAGCAGGAA
This sequence comes from uncultured Solirubrobacteraceae bacterium, assembly GCA_963764385.1. Taxonomy (GTDB): domain Bacteria; phylum Actinomycetota; class Thermoleophilia; order Solirubrobacterales; family Solirubrobacteraceae; genus DATFQI01. Next base: position 65,548 of record CAVXSJ010000002.1, read on the forward strand.
CGCAATCAGCGCCACCGTCGAGGTGATCACCTCGATCGCGACCGGCAGCGCCGGGCCGCGGCCGAGGAACTGGAACGCGAGCAGCGCGAGACCGAGGACGATCACGACGGCCAGGAGCAGGTCGATGACGCCGAAGGCCTGCCAGGCGTTCGCGCCCGGGAGGTTGGTGGGATCGTCGAGGGGGCCGAAGTTCCCGGCGAGCCCGTACCAGTCGAGGAACGTGACGATCAGCAGCGCGATCGCTCCCGCCGCGCAGACGATCTCCCCTGTCCGCACGCGCCTCATGCCGGCCTGCGCCTTCGCCGCCAGCAGCGTGTTGCGCAGCAGCATCGCGATCGTCATCGGGCCCACCCCGCCGGGCACCGGCGTGATCAGGGCCGCCCGCTCGGCGGCCGCCGCGTGGTCGACGTCGCCGACCAGGCCGGCGTCCGTCCGGTTGATACCGACGTCGATCACGGTGGCTCCCTCCTTGACCCAGTCGCCCTGCACGAAGTTGGCCCGCCCCACGGCCGCGACCAGGATGTCCGCACGGCGGCACGCCGCGGCGAGGTCGCGGGTCCGCGAGTGGCAGGTGGTGACCGTCGCGTTGGCGGCCAGCAGCAGCGCGGAGAGCGGCTTGCCGACGAGGTCCGAGCGCCCCACCACGACGGCCTCGGCACCCTCGATTGCGACGTCGTACCGGCGCAGCAGCTCCATCACGCCGCTCGGCGTGCAAGGGCGCAGGCCCGGGCGGCCCTTGGCCAGCAGGCCCGCCGAGACCGGCGTGAGCCCGTCGACGTCCTTGGCGGCGTTGATGCGCTCGCTGAGCGCGCCGCCGTCGACCTGCGGCGGCGTCGGGAGCTGGAGCAGGATGCCCGACACGGCTGGGTCCTCGTTGAGCTCGACGAGGATCCGCTCGACCTCGTCGTGGGAGACGTCGTGGGACAGCCGGTGGTCGAAGCCCTCGATGCCCACCTCGGCCGACGCCTTCTGCTTGCCGCCGACGTAGACCGCCGAGGCGGGATCGTCGCCGACCAGCACGGTGGCCAACCCGGGCGGCGGTTCCCCGCGTCCACCCAAGCGGCGACGTCCACGCGCACCTCCTCGCGGACCTGCTGCGCGATCGCCTTCCCGTCGATGATCCCGGCCGCCATTGCGGGCGGCAGGCTATCGACTCGCCACCGCGCCTTGGCGCTGCCGGCGCAAGACGGCGAACGTGATGGCGCACAGCGCCGCAAGCAGCAGGTAGGGCACCCGGTCGGAGGTCGCGTCCGCGAGCCGGGCGCCGCCCGCGGAGCCGGCCGTCTCCCCCACCGCCCACCCCACGTTGACGAGCGCCATCCCGATCGCCTGCTCGACCCCGTGGGCCTCGGCGCCGTCGGAGACCATCGCGATGGCGGGAGACCACAGGATCCCGATGGCCGGCGAGGCGAGGATGACCAGCGCCGCGAGCTGCCAGGCCGTGTTCGGCCACGGCAACAGCGCCATCACGATGCCGCCGCCGGCCAGCCCGGCGAGCGCCGGGCCGCGCCGGCCGATGCGGTCCGAGATGCGCCCCGCGACCGGCGTGACGACCGCCTCGAACGCCGCCGCGACGAGGAAGCAGGCGGCGATCGCGAAGGTTCCGGCGCCGAGCGCGTCGAGCTGCAGCGGGGCGAGCACGGTGAGCGTGCCGAACAGCAGGCCCGGCACGCTCATCAGCCACATCGCGAGGAGCACGTGCGGATCCCGCACCGCCTCGAGGAGGGTGGACAGCGTCGGCGGCGGGGCGGGCGCCCGCGCGGGGGTCCGCAGCGCTGCGACCATGAGGCAGACGCCGAGCACGCCGACGCCCGAGAACACCGGCTCGGGGCCGACCGCATGGGCGAGCGCGCCGAGGACCGGGCCGAACAACGCGCCTGCGACGGCGGCGCTCATGGCGGTGCCGATGAGCTCGCCGCGCCGTTCCCGCGGGGACTCGCCGATCAGCCACCCCAGCGCGCCGGCCCACATCAGCGCGCCCCCGGCGCCCTGCACGAAGCGCGCTACGTCGAGCACCACGATGCTGTCGGCGAACGCGAACGCGACGCTCGCCGCGGACATCACGGCCAGCCCGAGCAGCGTCGTCGGCCGCACGCCGGCCTTCGCGGCCACCCAGCCGCCCGGCAGCGCGCCGAGGAGCACGCCGCGGGGTAGGCGGCCGCCAGCAGCCCGGCCGCGGTCTTGGAGATCCCGAGGTCGTCGACGTAGCGCGGCAGCAGCGGCGTGATCGCCGCGAAGAACGCCGTGTCGACGAACACGATCGCCGAGGCGAGAAGGAGCAGGCGGCGCATCGCCGCCGGACTCTACGAGCGGCGGCGGGTGAGCTGGGTCACGGCCACGCAGGCGAGCGCGACCGAGAGGACCGCCACGATCGGCGGGCCGATCGGGAGGTCGAACTGGGTCGCGGCGAGCACGTAGGCCGCGATGAAGAGGAACACGAAGCCGCAGTAGAGGAAGAAGGCGATCCCGAGGGCTTTGCGCACGGGTTCCTCTACCACAGCGTCGATCGGAATCCTTCCCGTACCTCGGCCTCGTGTGCCAGGAGGGCGCGCTTGCGCTCCAGCCCGCCGCCGAAGCCGACGAGCGACCCGTCGGCGCCGATCACGCGGTGGCAGGGGACGATGATGGGCAGCGGGTTGCGGCCGTTGGCGAGGCCGACGGCGCGGACCGTGCGCGGGTTCCCGAGCCGGACGGCGAGCGCGCCGTAGGTGGTCGTCTCCCCGTACGGGATCTCGCGCAGCATCCCCCACACGCGGTGCTGGAACTCGGTGCCGCGCGGCGCGAGCGGGACGTCGAACTCGGTGCGCTCGCCCGCGAAGTACTGCTCGAACTGGGTGACCGCCTCGGCCAGCGGCGCGGGGTCGTGGGTCCATTCGGGGCCGACGGGCGTCGGGCCCATGAACACGCCGGTCAGCGCGTCGTCGTCGCCGATCAGCGTCAGCTCGCCGATCGGGGTGTCCATCGTCGTGTATCTCATGCCTGGCTCCAGAGGTGTTGAACGGCGTAAGAGCGCCACGGCCGCCAGCGCTCGGCGTGGCGCACGAGGTCGTCGGGTCCGCCGATGGCCTTCAGGCCGCGGCGGACGCCGAGGTCGGTCTCCAGCAGGACGTCGGGGTCGCCGCAGCGCATCGCGACGTAGTCGGCCGTCCACGGCCCGATCCCCGGCAGCGCGAGCAGCTCGTCGCGCTGCTCGTACGGGTGCAGCCCGTCGGCGAGCGCGGCGGCGAGAGCGACGATGGCCCGGCCGCGGGCGCGGGGCATCGGGAGCGTCTCCGGGTCCAGCGCCGCGAGCGCGGCCGGCTCGGGGAACAGGTGGGTGACGGCGCCGACGGGCTCGGGGAGCGGCTCGCCGCAGCGCGCGACCAGGCGGGCGGCCTGGGTGCGGGCGGCCGCGACCGACACCTGCTGGCCGAGCACGGCGCGGATCGCGGTCTCGCCGGCGTCGACGCAGCCGGGCACGCGGCGGCCGGGCGCGGCGGCGACGAGGTCGTGCAACAAGGGGTCTGACCCCAGCGCCGCGTCGATCCGCTCGGTGTCGGCGTCGGTGTCGAGCAGCGTGTTCCACAGGCGCTCGGCCTCGGCGGCGTCGCGCGGGTCGCCGGCCTCGAGCTCGCCGTCGGCGATCACGGCCGGCCCGTGCGCCAGGCGCACGCTACGGCGATACCGACCGTCGGTGACTTCCTCGACGCCAGAGACCGCACGGGCTGCGAAGAACTCGTACACGCCCGCTACAACGGGCCCCGGCGGCCCCACGTGAGGTTGATTGTCGGGTGTTCCCCGCTCACGGTGGGAGATCCGACAATCAACGCTTGCGGACGGGGGCGTAGTCGGCCATCAGCTTGCGCTCGCTCGCGTCGTCGGCGAAGCGCACGACGATGATCCCACCCGGCTCGGTGGCCGTCACGACGCCCTCGCCGAACGCGGCGTGGATCACGTCGTCGCCCATCCGGAACACCTGGCCGGCGCTGTCACCGCCTCCGCCGCCGCTCGCCTCGGCGGACGCCGCCGCCGCGCCCGCCCAAGAGGCGACCCGGCCGGTCGGCAGGCCGGCGCGCTCGCGCTCCGGCTGGTCGGTCAGCTCGCGCGGGATCTCGTCGATGAAGCGCGAGCGCACGCCGAACGAGTTCGCGCCGAAGCTGTTGCGCCGCCGCGCGTAGGTGAGCGTGAGGTCGCGCATCGCCCGCGTGATCCCGACGTAACACAGCCGGCGCTCCTCCTCGAGGCCGCCCTCGTCGAGCGCGCGCGAGTGCGGGAACACCCCGTCCTCGAGCCCGATGATGAACACGATCGGGTACTCGAGGCCCTTCGCGTTGTGCATCGTCATCAGCGTGACGAGGCCCTCGTCGTCCTCGCGCGAGTCGGCGTCGGCGAGCAGCGCGATCTGCTGGAGGAACTCGCCGGCCGAGCCGCCGTCCTCCGCCGTCGCGTCGTACTCGCGCGCGACGCGTACCAGCTCCTCGAGGTTCTCCAGGCGGCCCTGCGCCTCGATCGTGCGCTCGGCCTCCAGCGCGTCGGTGTAGCCCGTCTCGCTGAGGATCTCCGAGATGACGTCGCCGACCGGCGCCTCCGCCTCGACCCGCTCGCGCAGGCGCTCCATCGTCGACATGAAGCGGTGCAGCGCCTTCTGCGCGGCCGTGCCGAGGCCGGGCACGGAGCCGGGGTCGGCGGCCGCGTCCCACACCGGGATGCCCATCGTGTCGGCGTGGCTGAGCACGCGCGAGAGCGACGTCTGCCCGAGGCCGCGGCGCGGCGAGTTGGCGACCCGCGTGAACGCGTTGGCGTCCTGCGGGTTGATCACGAACGTCAGGTAGGAGATCGCGTCGCGGATCTCGGCCCGCTCGTAGAACTTCGTGCCGCCGATCACCTGGTAGCCGATCTGCGCGCGGACGAGCATGTCCTCCAGCACCCGCGACTGCGCGTTCGTGCGGTAGAAGATCGCGATCTCGCGGCGGCTCACGCCCTCGTCGACCATCCGCTCGATCTCCGCCGCCACGAACCGGGCCTCGGCGTGCTCGTCGGCCAGCTCCCGGACCCGGATCGGATCGCCCTCGCCGATGTCGGTCCACAGCGCCTTGCTCATCCGGCCGCGGTTGTTGGACGACACGGCGTTGGCGGCGCTCAGGATCGTCTGCGTCGAGCGGTAGTTCTGCTCGAGCTTGACGACGTGGGCGTCCAGGTAGTCGTCCTGGAAGTTGAGGATGTTGCGTGATGTCCGCTCCGCGGAACCCGTAGATCGACTGATCGTCGTCGCCGACGACCGCCAGATTGCGGTGCTCGGAGCTGAGCAGCTGCAGCCAGCGGTACTGGGCGTGGTTGGTGTCCTGGTACTCGTCGACGAGGACGTGGCGGAAGTTGGTCGCGTAGCGGTCGCGGACCTCCTGGAAGAGCTCGAGCACGTTGACGGCGCGGACGAGCAGGTCGTCGAAGTCCATCGCGTTCATGCGGTGGAGCTCGCGCTCGTAGTGCTCGTAGACGTCGGCCACCGTCTGCTCGAAGTAGGAGCCGACGAGCTGGCGGTAGTCCTCGGCGGAGCGGAGCTTGTTCTTGGCGTCGGAGATCTGGGACTGCATCGCGCGCGGGGTGAAGCGCTTGACGTCGACGTCCAGGTCGTCGAGGCACTTCTTGATCAGCCGGCGCGAGTCGGCGGCGTCGTAGATCGTGAACTGGCGCGTGTAGCCGAGCCGGTGGGCGTCGGCGCGGAGCATCCGCACGCAGGCCGAGTGGAAGGTCATCACCCACATGGCGCGGGTGGCGCGGCCGACGAGCAGCTCGACGCGCTCGCGCATCTCCTGCGCGGCCTTGTTGGTGAACGTGATCGCGAGGATCTCGTCGGCGCGGGCCTGGCCGGTGCGCAGCAGGTACGCGATCCGGTGGGTGAGCACGCGGGTCTTGCCCGATCCGGCGCCGGCGAGGATGAGCAGCGGGCCCTCGCCGTGCGTCACCGCGTCGCGCTGGGGCTCGTTGAGCCCCTCCAGGAGCTGGTCTGTGGACGCGGTGTTCGGCATCGTCGGATCACGATATCCCCCGTGTGGGACGGTCCCGCGGCGAGGTCGAGTCCCCCGCCTCGTGCTCGCAGGGCCGGAGCTACCTTCGCGGGATGCGCCCAGCCGCCCACGTCCTCGCCCTGCTCGTCTGCCTCGCCGCCGCGCCCGCCGCCACGCCGTGAAGCGCGGCGACCGCGCCGAGGCCCGCGCGCTGGCCAAGGCCACCAAGCGGGCGCGCGAGGCCGTCCTGTCGCACAAGGCCGAGGTCAAGCCCGCCGCCGACCGCCTCCAGCCGAGCCGTGCCGATCGGCGATCGAGGGCGCCCCGGCGGGCGACGCCTCGCTGGCGGCGCTTCGAGCTCACGTTCCAGTACGCCTTCCAGGCCTGGTTCGCCCCGGCGCGCGAGGACCTGCGCCGGTTCGACAAGGCCCTCGGCCGCGTCGAAGCTGCGCGACCGGGTCCTCAAGTCCGGCCGCGCCGCGTGGCGCAAGGAGCTCGGCCCCGCGCAGCAGGCTGCAGCCGCCGCCCGAGGACATCTGCGCCCGCCTCGACGCGTGGCGGCAGGGCCGGCTACCCGGTCGACCAGGCGCCGAAGCTGAACGACCCGGCCCTCGACGAGCTGTTCGGGCAGTCCGACGAGCTCGAGAAGCGCATCGCGCGCGCCGGGAAGCGGATGCGCAAGCTCGGCGTCAAGCCCTCGGTCGCCAAGCTGTGGGGAGGCATCGGGTTCCTGATCTCCGGGTGAGCCTCACCGACGACATCCGCTCCAGCTGCGCCCGCGTCGCCGCGCGGGCGCGGCACGTGCGGATCGTCGAGGAGGCCATCGAGCCCTACGCCGCGGCGCTCCCGGCCGCCTCGCCGCCGGCGCCCGACCTCGCCCCCGGCGCGCCGGACGAGGAGCGCGCCGCCTTCCAGATCACGCTCAACGCGATCAACTTCGGCAGCGGCTGGTTCCCGACGCTGCGCAAGCGCGCCGGGATGTCGGGCTTCCGCACGGTGGAGGCCGGGCTGCGCGAGCACGGGCCGTGGCCGGCGGCGGCGCTGGCCACGATCGACCGGGCCGAGATCGCCGCCGCGCTCGGCCAGGACCCGGAGCACGAGCTGATGGGCCATTTCGAGACCGCGCTGCGCGAGCTCGGCGCCCGCGTCGCGGACGAGCACGGCGGCGCGTTCCTGCGATCTCGCCCGCGCACCGGCTCCGCCGAGGCGCTCGCGGCCCACCTCGCCACGTGGCCGACGTGGTTCGACGTCTCGCCCTACGACGGCGAGGCAGGTCCCGTTCTTCAAGCGCGCGCAGATCGCCGCCGCCGACCTCGCGCTGGCGGGCCTCGCGCCCGCCCACGACCTGCACAAGCTCACGCTGTTCGCCGACAACCTCGTCCCGCACGTGCTGCGCCTCGACGGCGTGCTCGCCTTCGACGACGCACTGGTCAAGCGGATCGAGGCCGAGGAGCTGATCGAGCACGACTCGCCGGAGGAGGTCGAGATCCGCGCCTGCGCGCTGCACGCCGTCGAGCTGCTCGTCGCCGCCCACCCCGCCGGCACGACCGCGACCGCCGTCGACAACGTCCTCTGGCACCGCGGCGCCGCGCCGCGCTACAAGGCGCGGCCCCGCCACCGCGCCCGCACGACCGCCTACTAGGCGGGGGCGTGCTGGAAGGGCAGCTCCATCTGCTGCACCTTCTCGGGTTCGATCAGGAACACCACGCCGGTGCGCATCGGGAACGGCTGGCCCGTGTACTTGACCGCCAGCCGGTCGGCGATCTCGAGCGCCGCGTCGTCCTGCACGGTGTCCACCACGCGGCCGCGGACCTGGGCCATCCGGTAGGGGCGCTCGTGGTCGGTGATCGAGAACGCCACGCGCGGATCTTGCGCCAGGTTGCGAGCCTTGCGGGACTGCGGCTGGGTGAAGAAGACGATGTGCTCGCCCTCGACGCCGGTCCACACCGGAACCGAGTGCGGTGCGCCGCTGGGCAGCACCGTGGCGAGATGGGCGTAGTTGGGACCCTCGAAGAGATCCCGGACGGCGGCGGGCAGCGGGGTCATATCGCGATCCTTCCAGGGGGCACGCGGCGCCGTCCAGGCTCATAGAACAGCCGTCCGCCGCCGATGACCGGAGTGGTGCACCGTCCGCGACCCTCGATCACGCTGCTCCTGCCGCTTGCGGGCGAAGTCGGGCCGAGCGCGCCGACGGGCGACGGCCGCCGCCGCTTCCGTGATGCTGCTGGCCCTCGCGGCCAGCCTCGGCCACACCGCGCTCGGGATCGGCGCGCGACTCGGAGACCGTCGAGACGATCGTCAACCAGTGGGGCCAGCAGGTCGTGATGGCCGCCGCGACGACGCTGTGCGCGCTGCGCTGCTGGCAGCGGCGCGCCCGGCCGCCGGCATGGATCGCCCTCACCGTCGCGCTCGCCCTGTGGGGGCTGGGCAACGCCTACTGGAACATCGTCCTCTACCACGACCCCGACCCGCCGTTCCCCTCCTCGCCGACGCCGGCTGGCTGGCCTTCTACCCCGCCGCCTACGTCGCGCATGGGGCTGCACGCTGCGCGCCAGCGTCCGCGGGCTGCCCGCGAGCATGTGGCTCGACGGGCTCATCGGCGTGCTCGCCGTCGCCGCGCTCGGCATGGCGTTCGTCGTCGCGCCGATCCTCGACGGCGCCGACGGGCAGCACGGCGGAGCTGGTCACGAACGCCGCCAACCCGGTCGGCGACCTCGTGCTCGCGTCGGTGGTGATCGCCTTCCTCGCGCTCAGCCCGCGGCGCAGCGGCCGCGCGTGGCCGCTGCTGGCCGTCGGCCTGTGCGTCTTCACGGCCGCCGACGTGACCTACCTGTACCGGCTCGCGAGCGACTCCTACCAGCGCGGGAGGCGTGCTCGACTCGATGTGGCTGGTCGGCGCGGCGCTGATGGCGATGGCCGCATGGCAGCGTCCCACGCCGCGCATGAGCGCCCGGCCTGGGCGGCTGGCGCACGCTGACGGTGAGCTTCGTCGCCTGCCTCGTGTCGCTGACCCTGCTCGTGGTGGCCGGGCTCGGCAGCCTGTCGCCGTTCGCGGTGTGGCTCGCCGCCGCCGCGCTGCTCGGCGCGATGGCGCGCACGATGCTGACGGTCCGCGAGCTGCGCCAGTTCGCCGAGACCCGCCGCCAGGCGACCACGGACGAGCTGACCGGGCTCCCCAACCGCCGCTGGTTCGACCGGCGCCTGCGCAGCAAGATCGCGCTGGCCCGGGAGACGGGCGAGACCCTGGCGCTGCTGGTCATCGACCTCGACCACTTCAAGGAGCTCAACGACACGCTCGGCCATCACGCCGGCGACCGGGTGCTCGCGCAGCTCGGGCCCCGCATCGGCTCGGTGCTGCGCGCCGACGACGACGTCGCGCGCCTCGGCGGCGACGAGTTCGCGGTGCTGCTCGACGACGCCCTCCAGGCGCAGCGGGTCGGCGAGCGGATCGCCGTCGCCCTCGGGGAGCGCTTCACGGTGGAGGGCATCGAGCTGCAGGTCGCGGCCAGCATCGGCGTGGCGCTGTTCCCCGAGCACGGCCACGACGCCGAGACGCTGCTCCAGCGCGCCGACGTCGCGATGTACCAGGCGAAGTCGGGCCACACCGGCACCGAGTTCTACGCGCGCGAGCGCGACCTCCACACCCGCGAGCGGCTGCAGCTGATCGGCGAGCTGCGCGACGCCGTCGCCCAGGACCAGCTGATCCTCCACTACCAGCCCAAGCTCGACCTCGGCCACAGGCGCATCATGGGCGTCGAGGCGCTGGTGCGCTGGCCGCACCCCGTGCGGGGACTGGTCGCGCCGGACGAGTTCATCCCGCTCGCCGAGCAGACCGGCGTGATCGGGCCGCTGACCGAGCTCGTCATCCGCCACGCGCTGCGCCAGGCCGCGGCCTGGCGAGCGGAGACGCTCGACCTCACGATGGCCGTCAACGTGTCCGCGACCAACCTGCTCGAGACCGGCTGGACCGAGGGCGTGCTCGCCGCCATCTCCCACCACGGGGTGCGGCCGGACCGCTTCGTGATCGAGATCACCGAGGACGTCCTGCTGGTCGACGCCGATCGCGCGCTCGCCGCCCTGGCGCGGCTGTCGGCCGCGGGCGTGCGGGTGGCGCTCGACGACTTCGGGACGGGCTACTCGTCGCTGGCCTACATCAAGAAGCTCCAGGTCGACGAGCTCAAGATCGACCGCTCGTTCGTGACCAACATGCGCACCGACCCGACCGACGCGGCGATCGTGCAGACCGCCGTGGACCTCGGGCGGCGACTCGGCATCGGCGTCGTCGCCGAGGGCGTCGAGGACGCCGACACGCTGCGCCGGCTCACCGAGTTCGGCGCGGACGTCGCGCAGGGGTACCACATCGCGCGCCCCATGCCCGCATCCGAGTTCGAGGCGTGGCTAGCCGGCAGCGGCTACGTCCTGGGCCACGACGATCACGTCGAGGGTGCGCGGGCCGTGGACGCCCTCCACCCGGTCAAGCTCGATGTCTGACGTGGCCGAAGGACCCGAGACGAGCGTGATCGGCCGCCCGGCGGCGGCCGCCTCCTCCAGCAGCGCCACCGCGTCGGGGACGGAGGCGACGATGCTCGCCTCCTCCACGACGCACACGTGGTAGTCGGGCACGAGCGTGATCGCGCGCCGGCCCGAGCGCGGGCCGCCGTCCAGCACGATCGTGCCCGTCTCGGCGATCGCGAGCGCGCAGCCGGTCAGCACGCCGTCGAAGGCGTCGAGCGCCTGGGCTGAGAGCGGCGGCTCGTCGGCGACCAGCTCCAGCCCCTCGACGGCGGCCGGGCCCCCCGGCGGGGTGATGAGCCGGCCCGCGCCGCGCTCGGCGCAGGCGCGCGCGACCGTGGCCGGCAGCTCGGCGGCCGCCACGCGGTGTACGGTGGCGCGGTAGTCGGCGACCCGCTCGCAGAACAGGGCGACGACGTCGCCGTCGGCGGGGGCGCCGGCCTGGCGGTAGTGGCGCGGGATCTCGGGCACGACCGCGCCGGCGCCGAGCGCCGAGCGGATGCGCCCCAGCACGGCGTCACGCGCCTCGCTCACCGGCGCGGCTCCGTGACGGGCGCCGCCGGCGCTTCGTTGTCACGTCGCCGCCACCACTCCCGGAACGTCGACTGCGGCACCTCGGGCAGGTCGCGCATCGCCGACCAGCCCGGGACGGGCGCGCGCCCGAGCGGCCCGCGGCCGAGCTTGGAGAGCCGCTGGGCGCGCTCGTAGTGCCCCTGGGAGGCGAACACCTTCGCCACCGCGCCCATCGCCAGCGTCTCCGGGCTGAGCTTCGACTTCTCCTCCGCCACCACACGTCCGCGCAGGTGCACGAGAACCGACGGGATGTCGATCTTGACCGGGCACGCCTCGTAACAGGCGCCGCACAGCGACGACGCCCACGGGAGCGTCGGCGCCTCCCCCAGCCCCTGGAGCTGGGGCGTCAGAATCGCGCCGATCGGGCCGGGGTAGACCGACTCGTACGCCTGTCCGCCGGCCCGCGAGTAGACCGGGCACACGTTCAGGCACGCCGAGCAGCGGATGCAGTGCAGCGCCTGGCGCCCGACCTCGTCGGCGAGCACGTCGGTGCGGCCGTTGTCGAGCAGCACCAGGTGGAACTCGCGCGGCCCGTCGTCGGGACGCACGCCGGTCCACAGCGACGTGTACGGGTTCATCCGCTCGGCGGTCGAGGAGCGCGGCAGCAACTGGAGGAAGACCTCGAGGTCCCGCCACTGGGGCAGCACCTTCTCGATCCCCATCACCGTCACGAGCACCTCGGGGAGCGTCGTGCACATGCGCCCGTTGCCCTCGGACTCGACGACGCAGATCGTGCCGCTGTCGGCGATGCCGAAGTTGGCGCCGCTGACCGCGACCGGGACGGACAGGAACTTCGCGCGCAGGTGCTTGCGGGCCGCCTCGGCGATCGCGGTCGCCTCCCACCCCAGGTCCTCGCCCTCGGCGATCGTGCGCTCGAACAGCGCGCGGATCTCGGCGCGGTTCCAGTGGATGGCGGGCACGAGGATGTGCGACTGCTTGTCGCCGGCGAGCTGGATGATCAGCTCCGCGAGGTCGGTCTCGATCGCGCGCACGCCGCGCTCGGCCAGGCCCTCGTTGAGGTCGATCTCGTCGGTGGCCAGCGACTTGACCTTGATGACCTCCTCGGCGCCGTGGGAGGCCGCGATGTCGCCGACGATCTTCGTCGCCTCCGCCCCGTCGCGCGCCCAGTGCACGGTGCCTCCCGCGCGCTGGACCGACGCCTCGAGGCGCTCGAGCTGCTCGGGCAGCGTGGCCATCGCGCGTGCTTTGATGGCGGCGCCGGACTCGCGCAGCTGCTCCCAGTCGGGCAGCTCGGCGATCGTGCGCAGGCGCTTGGCGCGGATCGTCTGCGTGGCCTTGCCGAGGTTGCGGCGCAGCTGGGAGTCGGCCAGCGACTCGCGCGCCGCGGCGGGGAAGCCCTTCGCTTTCACTCCTGCGCCGCCAGGATCTCGGCCAGGTGCATCGTTCGCACGCCGGTGCGCTGGCGGCGCAGCGCGCCGCCGATGTGCATCAGGCACGAGTTGTCGGCGGCCGTGCAGACCTCGGCGCGGGTGTCGAGGATGCGCCGCAGCTTGTCCGAGAGCATCGCCATCGAGGTGTCGGCGTTCTTGACCGCGAACGTGCCGCCGAAGCCGCAGCACTCCTGGGCGTCCTCGAGGTCGACCAGGTCGATCCCCTGCACGGCCTCCAGCAGGCGCCGCGGCCGGTCGCCGACCTGCAGCATCCGCAGCGAGTGGCACGTCGGGTGCAGCGTCACGCGGTGCGGGAACGTCGCCCCCACGTCGACCACGTCGAGGCGGTCGACCAGGAACTCGGTCAGCTCGAACACGCGGCCCGCCACCGCCGGGCAGTGGTCGCGGACCATCCCCACGCACGACGCGGACGGCGACACGATCGCCTCGTACTCGTCGAAGATGCGCTCGAAGCGGCCGCGCGAGCTTCAGGCCGTCGTCGGCGTAGCCGCTGTTGAAGTGCATCTGCCCGCAGCAGGTCTGCTCCTCCGGGAACGCGACCTCGTGCCCGAGCCGCTCCAGCAGCGTCACCACCGCCTGCCCCGGTCTGGGGGAAGAGCGTGTCGTTGAAGCACGTGATGAAAAGGGCGACTCTCACCGTGGGTAGGCCGCCGGAACCCCTCCGTCCACGTTGAGGACGTTACCGGTGCTCTTGCCGGAACGGCCGTCAGACGCGAAGTGCATCACCGCGTCGGCGATGTCCTCGGGGAGGATGTTGACGCCGAGCGTGGTCCGCTTGCGGTAGTGCTCCTCGAGCTCGCCGGGCTCGATCCCGTAGGAGGCCGCGCGCTCCTCGCGCCAGCTGGAGCCCCAGATCCGCGAGCCCTGGAGGACCGCGTCGGGGTTGACCGTGTTCACGCGGATGCCGGCCGCCCCGCCCTCCTCGGCCAGGCAGCGCGCCAGGTGCAGCTCGGCCGCCTTGGCGGACGAGTAGGCGGCGGCGTTCTTGCCCGCCACCATCGCGTTCTTTGAGGCCACGAACACCACCGAGCCGCCGGTGTCCTGCGCCCGCAGCAGCTTGAACGCCTCGCGGGAGACGAGGAAGTAGCCGGTGCCGAGGATGGCCTGGTTGCGGTTCCACTCGGCCAGCGTGGTCTCCTCGATCGCCGCGCTCGACGCGACGCCGGCGTTGGAGACGACCACGTCGATGCCCCCGTACGCGTCGATGGCCGCCGCGAAGGCGTGCTCGACGGCCTCCTCGGAGGTGACGTCGCCGCCCACGCCGATGCCCCGGTCCCCGAGCTCGTCGACCGCCGCGGTGGCGCCGTCCTCGTCGAGGTCGAAGCCGACGATGCACGCTCCGGCGCCGGACAGCGCGTCGACCACCGCCCGACCGATGCCGCCGGCCGCGCCGGTCACGAGCGCCACCTTGCCCTGCAGCTCGCCGGGCGGCGGCGCCAGCGAGAGCTTGTAGAGCTCCAGCGGCCAGTACTCGACGGCGAAGCTCTCCTCCTCGGTCAACGACGTGAAGCCGCCGAGCGCGTGGGCGCCCGCCATCACCTCGATGGCGCGGTGGTAGAGGTCGCGCGAGAGCCCGGCCGCCTTGGTGGTGGTGCCGGCGCCGACGAGCCCGACGTGCTGGATCAGGACCACGCGCGCGTCGGGGTCCCCGGGCACCGTGCTCTCGTCGGCGTGGCGCTCGACGTAGGCGCGGTACTCGTCGCGGTAGGCGCCGGCGCGCTCGCGGATCCGGTCCGCGAGCGTCTCCGCGTCGTCGACGGCCGGATCGTAGGGGATCCACAGCGGCACGCGCTTGGTGTGCACGAGGTGGTCCGGGCAGGCGGCGCCGACGTCGGTGAGCGACTCTGCGTCGCGCGAGCCGACGAACTCGAGCACGCGCGGCGAGGTGTCGACGACGAGCACCTTCGCCTTCTCGCTGGAGACCGCGCCGCGCAGCGCGGGGAGCACCGTGCGAAGCAGGTCGCCGGGCACCGCGGCCGGCGAGCTGCCGCCGAAGCGGGACGTGCCCCCGGTGCGCGCGTTGACGAACTCGGCCGCCTGGTTGATGACCGCGATGGTGCGGCGGTACGCCTCCTCGGCGGTGTCGCCCCACACGACGAGGCCATGCTTGGCCAGCACGACCAGCCGCAACCCCGGGTTGTCGCGAACGGCCGCGCCGACCTGGCGCGCCAGCGTGAAGCCCGGGCGGATGTAGGGGATCCACGCCGCCTCGTCGCCGAAGCACTCGGCGATCAGCCGCTCGCCGTCCTCGGCGCCCGCCATCACGTTGATGCCGTCGGGGTGCGTGTGGTGCACGTGCGGCGCCGGGACGAACGCGTGCAGCAGCGTCTCGATCGAGGAGCGCGGCGCGGCGGGATCCAGCTGGCAGCGGGCGAGGTGGGCGACCATGTCCTCGTCGCTCATCTCGGTGCGCTCGAACAGCGGGAGCATCTCGTCGAGGCGCAGCGGAGTGAAGTCGCCCTCCCCCATCGTGGCGAGGTCGGAGCCGGAGCCCTTGACCCACATCGTGGGGACCGCGCGGCCGACGTGATCGGTGCTCTCGCCCTTCGCCGACGTGTTGCCGCCGCCGAAGTTGGCCACCGCGCGATCGGAGCCGAGCAGGTGGGAGGCGAGCAGGACCTGTCCCAGCGCGTCGTCGGGGACGCCCGACGACGGCCAGCGGTCCTCGGCGAGGTCGACCATGTGGTCGGCGGCGACGCTCATCGCCCCCACCCCCCGGCCACCGAGGCGGTGGTTCCTCGCTCCTCGGCCGTCCGCGCCGCGTAGCCGGAAGCGCGCAGCTCGGCCACGGGCTCCTCGGCGGCGCCGAGCCCGGCGCGGACCTTCGCGCACAGCGGCCGGACGTCGGTGCGATAGGCGTCCAGCAGCGCCTCGTGGCCGCCGAGCACGTCGCCGGCCTGCTGCGCCGCGGCGAGCGCGTCGCGATCGACGAGCAGCGCCTTGGCGTAGGCCTCCTGGAGGTTGACGATGCTCAGCACCATCGCCTCGACCTTGGCCTCGACGTTGTGAGCCTGGTCGATGGTCAGCCGCGGGAGCGGCCGCGCGGCGAGCTCGACGAAGATCAGGAACAGCTCGAACGGGTTGACCGAGCCGACGACGAGGTCGTCGTCGGCGTACTTGCGGTTGTTGAAGTGGAAGCCGCCGAGGCGGTCCTCGAGCGCCAGCAGCGTGACGATCTGCTCGATGTTCACGCCCTGGGCGTGGTGGCCGAGGTCGACCAGCACGCGGGCGCGCTCGCCGAGCTTCTGGCACACGAGCAGCGACGAGCCCCAGTCGGCGAGGTCGGTGGCGTAGAAGGCCGGCTCGAACAGCTTGTACTCGACCAGCAGCTCCTGCTCGCCGGGGAGCGCGGCGTACAGCTCGCCCAGCGAGTCGAGCAGGCGGTGGCGGCGCGCGGCGAGGTCGTCCTGGCCCGGGTAGTTGGTGCCGTCGGCGAACCACAGCGACTGCGCCGTGGAGCCGAGCTCGCTCGCGATCGCCACGCACTCGAGCAGGTGCTCGACGGCCTTGGCGCGCACGGCGGCGTCGGGATGGGTGACCGAGCCGAGCTTGTAGTCCGGGTCCTGGAACAGGTTCGGGTTCACGGCGCCGATCCGCAGCCCGTTGGCGGAGGCGTGCTCGCGCAGCGCGGCGAGGTCGTCGACGGCGTCCCACGGGAAGTGCAGCGCCACCGAGGACGCGGTGCCGGTGAGGCGCCGGGTCTCGCCGGCGTCGTCGAGGCGCTCGAAGACGTCGCGCGGGCGGCCGGGCTGCTGGAAGGTGGCGAAGCGGGTCCCGGAATCGCCGTAACCCCACGACGGCGTCTCGATCACGAGCGCGCTCAGCGCGGCCTCCACCGCGTCGACGTCCCGGCCGTCGTCGCGGAGCCGGGATGAGAGGTGGTCGTAGTCGGTCACTGCGGTCTCCTTCGGGTCAGGCGCGAGCGGGCGCGGCGGCGCCCGTCACGCACAAGAAGCGCTGGTAGGTGGCCTCGGCGGCCTCGCGATCGTCGCCGGGCTCGAAGGTCTCGGGCTCGGCGGACGCGGCGGCGACCTCGCGCATCTCGGCCAGCGAGCCCAGCTCGCCGGTCGCGCGGGCCTGCACGAGCACGTTGCCGAGCGCGGTCGCCTCGACGGGGCCGGCCAGTACGCGGCGGCCGAGCATGTCGGCGGTCAGCCGGCACAGGGGCCGGCTGCGCGAGCCGCCGCCGATCACGTGCACCACCTCGACGGTGCGGCCGCTCGTCCGCTCCAGCTGCTCGAGCACGACGCGGTAGCGGCACGCCAGCGAGGTGAGGATCGAGCGGACCGTCTCCCCTTGGCCGTCCGGCGCGGGCTGGCCGGCGGCGCGGCACGCCGCGGCGATCCGGGCCGGCATGTCGCCGGGGGGGATGAAGGCGTCGTCGTCGGGGTCGAACAGCGGCACGTCGGCGGGGGCGGCCTCGGCCGCCCGGGTCAGCTCGTCGTAGCTGGGTTCGCGGGTGGGTGGGGAAGCCCATTCCCGTCGGCACTCCTGCAGGAGCCACAGCCCCATCACGTTGCTCAGCAGCCGGGTCGTGCCGTCGACCCCGCGCTCGTTGGTGAGGTTGTAGGCGGCGGCCTGCGCGTCGAGGCGCGGCGAATCGAGCTCGACGCCCAGCAGCGACCACGTGCCCGAGGACAGGACGGCGGCGTTCTCGGTGCGCATGGGAGCGGCGACGAACGCCGAGGCGGTGTCGTGGCCGGCCACCACGTGGACGGGCACGCCGCCGATCCCGTCGTGGTGGTCGAGCGCTGGCGCGAGCGTCCGGCCGGGCTCGACCGGGTCGCCGGAGAACGGCGCCGCCGGCAGCCCGAGGCGGGCGATCGCATCGCGCGCCCACGTGCCGGTGCGCGCGTCGAGCAGCCCGGTGGTCGAGGCGTCGGTGCTCTCGTTGGCGAGCACGCCGGTCAGCCACAGGTTGAACAGGTCGGGGACGAGCGCGATCCGATCGGCGGCGGCCAGCGCGGGCGAGCCGCGGTCGGCGAGTAGCTGGAAGACGGTGTTGATCGGCATCGTCTGGATGCCGGTGACGGAGTACAGCTCGGCGCGGTCGATCAGCGCGTGGGCCGCCTCGACCATCCCGTCCGTGCGCGAGTCGCGGTAGTGGAACGGGAGGCCGAGCACGCGGTCGTCGGCGTCGAGCAGCGCGTAGTCGACGCCCCACGAATCGACGCCGATGCCCTTCAGCGACGCGCGCCCCGCCGCCTCGCGCAGCCCGTGCAACGCCTCGCCGAACAGCGCCAGCAGGTTCCAGCGCAGGCCGTCGGGCAGCCGCACGGGCCGGTTCTCGAAGCGGTGCACCTCCTCTAGCCGCACGCGGCCGTCCTCGAGGAAGCCCAGCACCACCCGGCCGCTCTCGGCGCCGAGGTCGACTGCCGCGTACGCGGGCTCAAGCAAGGTGGAAGACCTCCTCCACCCGCTCGAACTCACCGTTCTCGAAGTACTGCGCCATGTCGGCCTGCCAGCGGGTGTTGACGTCGCGCTCCTCCATCCCCGCCACCGCGCGGTCGAAGGACTCCGTCTCGAAGTAGCCGATCAGCAGGCCGTCGTCGCGCAGGAACAGCGAGTAGTTGCTCCAGCCCGTCTCGCGCAGCGCGTCGAGCATCTCCGGCCACACTTCCCGGTGGCGGGCCTTGTACTCGTCCAGCTTCTCGGGCTTGACGCGCAGGAGGAAGCACGCGCGTTCCATCAGACCACGACCGTCTCGAGACCGAGGAGCGACCCCACGCGGGTGACCTCCTCGGCGACGTGGCCGACGCCGAGCGCGACGTGGTGCGTCGGGCCGTGCGCGCACCAGGCCTCGAAGAACTCGGCCGGCGGGGCGGCGAAGCGCAGCCGGGAGTTGGTGTTGCCGATCCGGAACGTCGCGCCCGGGATCGACTCCCCCTCGGCGACGAGCAGCTTCAGGCGGCCGTCGACGGTCTGGGTGCACCCGACGATGGTCACCGGCCCGTAGCGGACCTTCAGCTCCACGCTCAGCCCCGCCCCGCGCTTGCCGTGGTAGAGCTTGAGCGCGCGCAGCACCGGCTGCTCCTGGGCGATCGCGAGGTGCGCGGGGCCGTCGTGGCCCATCAGCACGAAGCCGCCGTCGAAGTCGAGGGCGTAGTACTCGGTGTAGGACCCGCCCGCGCCGAGCCGGTCGAGGACCATCTGGGCGAGGTTGGTCTTGAGGTCGCCCTCCCCCGCCGTCGGCACGCCGCGCGCCGTGAGCAGGGAGTTCCCGACGATCACGCCCGCGCCGAGCCGCTCGGCCTCGTTGCCGTCGGCGCCGCGGTGGTAGTAGGTCAGCGCGTCGAGCGAGAAGTCGGCCACCAGCCGGTCCAGGCCGACCGCCACGCGCGCCGACCAGTCCAGCTGCTCCTCGGAGATCGGCGCGGCGATCGGGTCCTCGGTGGGATCGGCGAACGAGAACATCGCGTGGATCTCCTCCAGCTTGGCGCCCACCTCCTCGTGGCTCGCCGCCGCCGTGCGGGTCGCGAGGTCGTCGATCTCGAGCACCTCGACGTGCGCGCCGACCTGGGCGTGCACGGCGGTGAAGTCGGTGTACATGTCGAGCATCCCGGGATAGGTGTGCCCGAGGAAGCCCACCCGCGAGCGCCGCAGCGCGCGGGCGACGCCGGCGGCGCGCACCCACGCGGCGATCTTCCCCCACGCGCGGTCGTCGCCGTCGATCGTGCCCGCCACCGTGTCGTAGGGGATCCCCGCGCGCGTGCACGCCCCGGCGATCTCCGGCACGCAGCACGCGGCGCAGTTGGCCAGCCACTCACCGGTGTCGGTGTGCTCGTAGTCGAGCGTCCCGGTCGGCTGCAGACCGAGCAGGACGACCGGCACGCCGGCGCCCTGGAGCGCCGGCAGCACCTGGCTCGAGGTCGCGTAGGTGACCGCGTGGCAGAGCACGAGGTCCACCTGCGCGGCCGCGAACCGGTCGCCCGCCTCGCGGGCCTTCCGCGGAGTGTCGACCAGCCCGGCGCTGACGATGTCAGCGCCGAGCCCGGCCACACGCTCCTCGACTCGCTTCTGGTAGCCCTCGATCCGCTCCTTCAGGCCGTCGAACTGGGGCCAATAGGCCTCCAGCCCGATCCCCAGCACTCCGACCACCCCCATCTAGAAGTCGAAGTCGTCGATGTTGTCGGCCTTGAACGTCGTCAGCGGGCCGAGGACGATCTCGCCGTTGGCGCCGATCGTGTACTCGCCAAGGCGCCCGGCCTCGAACTTCTCGCCCTCCTTGCCGGTGATCCGGCCCGACGCCAGCGCGACGGCGGCCTGGCCGGCCAGGTAGCCGACGTCCTTGGGGACCCACAGCTGGAACTGCTCGACGGTCCCGTCCTTGACGAACTTGCGCATCTGGTTCGGGAAGCCGAGCCCGGTCAGCTTGACCTTGCCCTTCTGCGGTGACTTCGACAGGTACCGGGCCGCCGCGGCGACGCCGACCGTGGTCGGGGAGATGATGCCCTTGAGGTTCGGATACGCCTGGATGAGGCCCTGCGTCTCCTGGAAGGACTTCTGGTCGTCATCGTCGCCGTAGGCGGTCTTGACGAGCTTCATGTCCTTGTACTTGGGCTTCTTGAGCGTCTCCTTCATCACCTTGATCCAGGCGTTCTGGTTGGTCGCGTTGGCGGTCGCGGAGAGGATCGCGATCTCGCCCTTGTAGCCGATCTGGTTGCCGATCGACTCGACCTGGTTCTCCCCGACGAGCTGGGTGGTGACCTGGTTGACGAACACGCTGCGCGCGTCGGCCGCCACGTCGGAGTCCATGCCGACCACCTTGATGCCGCGCTGGGCCGCCTGCTTGAGCGCGGGCGCGACGGCGTCGGGATCGTTGCCGGCGATGATGATCGCGGCCGGCTTCTGCTGGACCGCGGCGTTGATGATCGAGATCTGCGAGGAGGCGCTCGCGTCGGTCGGGCCGGTGATCCGGTTGGACCCCTTGAGCTCCGTCATCGCCTCGTCGATCCCGGAGTGCTCGAACTCCTCGTACGGGTTGCCGAGCTGCTTCGGGATCGAGACCGTCTTCAGGCCCTCCTTGAGCGGGGCGCTGGGATCGGCGGCGCCGGAGTCGGCGCTCTCGGTCTTGTCGCCCGACGACGAGGACTCGTCGTCCTTGGTCGAGCCGCAGGCGGAGAACAGCAGCGCGGCGAACAGGGCCAGCGCGGTGAGCATCTTCATGACTTCGAACCCTCCTCAGGGTGTTGGCCGGCACGGCGTCGTCGCGCCTCGTTGGTGCGGCGCGCGACGTTGGGACCCAGGACGGAGCCGACCAGGAGGACCCCGGTCGTGATCTGGATCCAGTACGAAGAGATGGACTCGCTGAGCAGCAGCGCCTTCTGGATCCCGCCCAGCAGGAGCAGGGCGAGCACGACCCCGGCGATCGTGCCGCGGCCGCCGAAGATCGAGACGCCGCCGAGCAGCACGGCGGTGATGGCGGTCAGCTCGAAGCCCTGGCCGACGTTGGCGGCGGCGGTCGAGTTGCGCAGCGTGATGACGATCCCCGCCAGCGCCGCCACCACGCCGGAGACGGTGAACAGGATCAGCTTGACCCGCTTGACGCGCAGGCCGGAGAAGTACGCGGCCTCCTCGTTGGCGCCGATCGCGTAGATCGAGCGCCCGAACGGCGTCGCGTGCAGCAGCACCGCGAACGCGACCGCGAGGATGCCGAACAGCACCATCGTGTTCGGTATGAACGTGCCCGCGAAGTTGCCGAACGCGAGGTCGGTGTACGCGGACGGGAAGTCGGTCACCGACTCGTCGCCGATCACCACGTAGGCGAGGCCGCGGAACAGCGCCAGCGTGCCGATCGTGACCGCCAGCGACGGGAGCCCGAGCCGGGTCACGAGCAGCCCGTTGAACGCGCCGCACGCGGCCCCGGCGACGAGGCAGATCGGCATGATCAGCTCCAGCGGGAGCCCGCTGTTCCACAGCTGCGCCATCAGCGCGCTCGACAGCGCGAGCACGGACGCCACCGAGAGGTCGATCTCGGCGGCGACGATCACGAGCGTCAGCGCCAGCGCCATCAGCGCGACCTCCGAGAGGTCGAGCGAGCCGGTCGTGAACGAGTCGGCGGTCAGGAACTCGGGCGAGAGGATCTGCCCGACGACGAACGTCAGGATGATCAGGCCCGCGAGCAGCGTCTCCCAGCGCGCGAGCGACGAGCGCACGCGGCTTTCCGCCTCACGCTCGGGGGCGGAGGGGGGCGCCGTGGCGGCCTCAGCTTGCACGGCGCGCGCTCCTCCGGCGCAAAGCGGCCTCGACGCGCACGGCGACGAGCCGGTCGAAGGCGATGGCGAGCAGCAGCAGCGCGCCGATCGCGGCCATCTGCCAGAACGCGGCGACCTTGAGGACGATCAGCGACGAGGTGATGGTGCCCAGCAGCAGGGCGCCCAGCGCGGCGCCGTAGACGCTGCCCACGCCGCCGAAGATGGCGACGCCGCCGACCACGGCCGCGGCGATCACCGTGAGCTCGTAGCCGACGCCGGCGGTCGCGTCGACGGTGCCGAAGCGGGCCGTGAACAGCACCCCGCCAAGGCCGGCGAGCGCGCCCGCGCCCACGAACGCCATCACCACGCGCCGGTCCGAGTGCACGCCGGCGAGGCGCGCGCCCTCGGGGTTGGAGCCGATCGCGTACAGCTCGCGCCCGGAGCGGTAGTCGCGCAGCGCCGAGCCGACGACGAGCAGCACGACCAGCGCGACGATCACGAGGATCGGGATGCCGACGATCGAGTCGGTGCCCAGGTTCAGGAACGCGTCGGGCAGCGTCTCGGCGTTGACCTGGGTGCCGTTCGTCCACAGGAACGCCAGGCCGCGGAAGATGTACAGCGTCCCGAGCGTCACGACGAGCGCCGGGACCCGGCCCCACGTCACGAGCAGCCCGTTGAACAGCCCGCACGCGGCGCCGAGCGCCATGCCGAGCACGAACACGAGCGGCAGCGCCATGCCGGGGTGCTCGGAGAGCAGGTCCCCGGCGAAGTAGGCGCTCAGCCCGAGCACCGAGCCGACCGACAGGTCGACGTTGCGGGTGATCAGCACCAGCGTCTGGCCGACGGCGAGGATGGCGAAGATCGAGGCGTTGAGCGCGAGGTTGCGCAGCGAGGCGGTCTCGACGAAGCGCGGCTCGAGGATGCCCGTGACCGCCACGAGCAGGCCGAACGCGACGATGATGCCCAGCTCGCGGACGCGGAAGATCAGATCGGTCAGGCGCCGCGCGCGGGCGGCCTCGACGGGAGCGGCGGTCTCGGCGCTCATTCTGCCTCGCCAGCGCTCGTCACCGCTCCGCTCGCCGCCTCCTGCTGGCCGGTGGCGGCGCGGATCACGCGCTCCTCGTCGGCCTCGTCGCGGCTCAGCTCGGCGGCGAGCCGGCCCTCGTGCATCACCAGCACGCGGTCGGCCATGCCGAGCACCTCGGGCAGCTCGGAGGAGATCATCAGCACCGCAAGGCCCTGGCCGGCCAGCTCGCTCATCAGCCGGTGGACCTCGGACTTGGTCCCGACGTCGATGCCGCGCGTCGGCTCGTCGAGGATCAGCAGCTTCGGCTCGGTGGCGAGCCACTTCGAAAGCACGACCTTCTGCTGGTTACCGCCCGACAGGAACCCGACGGGGTCCTCCAGGCGGTGGAACTTCAGCTGCAGGCGGGCGGCCCACTCCCGCGCCAGCCGGTTCTCCGAGGCGCCCGTGATCAGGCCGCCGCGGGCGAGCGCGTTGGTGCGGGTCATCGACGCGTTGCGCGCGATCGAGAGATCCATGACGAGGCCCTGCTGGCGGCGGTCCTCGGGGACGAAGCCGATCCCGGCGCGCATGGCGGCGAGCGGCCGGCCTGGCGGCAAGCGGCGGCCCGCCACCTCGACGTGGCCGGCGTCGGGCCTGTCGATGCCGAAGATCGCCCTCGCGACCTCGCTGCGGCCGGCGCCGACAAGCCCCGCGAGCGCGACGATCTCCCCCGCCTTCACCTCGAAGCTGACGTCGAAGAACACGCCCTCGCGCGTGAGCCGGTGCACCTGGAGCACCGGCGCGCCGATCTCGGCCGCCTCCTTGGGGAACAGCGCGCCGAGGTCGCGGCCGACCATCCGCCGCACCATGTCGTCGGGCGTCATCTCCGCGATCGGGGCGTCGTGCACGACGGCGCCGTCGCGCATCACCGTGACGCTGTCGCAGATCGAGAACACCTCCTCGATGCGGTGCGAGATGAACAGGACCGCGGCGCCCTCCTCGCGCAGCTTGCGGACCACGTTGAAGAGGCGCTCGACCTCGTTGCCCGACAGGGCGGCGGTCGGCTCGTCCATGATCAGCACGCGGGCGTCGAAGGACAGCGCCTTGGCGATCTCCACGATCTGCTGGTCGGCGATCGAGAGGCCGCGCACGGGGCGCTCGGCGCCGAGCACGACCCCGAGGCGCTCGAGCAGCTCCTGGACCTGCTCGTGCATCGCGCCGCGGTCGATCCGGCGGGCGCCCTTGAGCGGGTGGCGGCCCATCACGACGTTCTCGGCGATGCTCAGGTCCGGGAACAGCGTCGGCTCCTGGTAGATCACCGCGATGCCGGCGTCGCGCGCGGCGGTCGGGGAGTGGAAGTCGACCGGCTCTCCGTCGACGCGCATCTCGCCGCCGTCGAGGCGGATGACGCCGGCCAGCAGCTTCACGACGGTGGACTTGCCGGCGCCGTTCTCCCCCACCAGCGCGCGGACCTCCCCGGCGCGCAGCGAGAGCGTCCCCTCGCGCAGGGCGCGCACGGCGCCGTAGGACTTCTCCGCGTTCTCGAGCGCGAGGATCGGGGTCTCGCTCACGCCAGTTCCTCGATCACGACGCCGGTCTCTGCCAGCGCGCGCAGCTGGGTGCGGGTGCCGCCGGTCACGAGCACGGTGTGGACGGCGCTGACAGGGGCGATCGCGCTCAGCCCAGGGTTGTCGAGCTTGGACTCGTCGATCAGCAGGATCGACTCGCGGGCACGGGCGAGCATCGTGCGCTTGACCTCCGCCTCGAGCGGGTTGGCGTCGGTGAGGACGTTGCCGGGCGCGAGGCCCTTGATGCTGAACAGGAGCTTGTCGGCGAAGTGGTCCTGGATCGCGCGGACCGTCTGCGGCCCGACGAACGAGCGGGTCAGCCGGCGCAGCGAGCCCGCCAGCCCGAGCAGCTCGATCTGCGGCGCGTCGGCGCGGGCGATCAGGTCCATCACCGCGACCGACGGGGTGAGGATCGTGACCTCGCGGCCCGACTCCATCAGCGAGCGGACCGCGCAGTACGCGGTGGTCGAGCAGTCGACGAACACCGTCTCGCGATCGCCGACCATGGCCGCGGCGCGCTCGCCGAGCCGGCGCTTGGCGTCGGCGGCCTCGGCCAGGCGGCTCTGGAACGCGTCCTCGTCGCGGGCCAGCGTGACGGCGACGGCGCCCCCGTGCGTGCGGCGAGCCCGCCCGTCGCGCTGGAGGAGGTCCAGGTCGCGGCGCGCCGTCATCGGCGAGACGCCGAACTCGGCCTCGAGCCCGGCCACGCTGACGCTGCCCGTCTCCCGGATGCGTTCGGCGATCAGCTGACGGCGCTGTGCAGGTACCAGCGGCCGCCGCAATGTGCGTTCGTCGGCGCTCATCACTCCTCCTCGCTTTCGATCATAAGCGCACAAATTCGCTCATGTCAAGAGCGCGCTCTCACAGAAACGACCAGGAGGTGACGGGTCAGCCCCGGCGCAGGACCTCCGCGCGCTTGGCCTCGAACTCCTCGGCGGTCAGCAGCCCGGCGGCGCGCAGCTCATCGAGGTTGCGCAGCAGAGAAGTGGGGTCGTGCGCGGGCGGCGGCGCCGAGCCCTCGCCCCCGCCTGCGGCCACCACGAGGTCCGCGATCGCCACGAGCCGCGACGAGGGGTCTGACCCCGTCTGTATCTCGCGGGTACGCCCGGGGTCAGACCCCGTTCGTACCTCGCGGGTACGGGCGGGGTCAGACCCCTCCGCGGCCAGCGTCCGGCGCGGGGTCACTGCGGTCACGTTGCCGGCGTCGGCGCTGAGGGCGAGGATCGGCTCGTCGGGGGCGAGCCGCGCGACGAGGGCGCGCATGGACGGCATGGCGCCCGCGATCGCCTCCTCCGGGAGGTCGCGGAGCATCGCGCCGGCCACCGCCGGCGGCCAGTCGGCGAGCCAGGCGTAGGGCTGCTCGGGCGCGCCGGCGAGGTGCACGCGCGCCTGGTCGAGCCGGGCGCGAGTGGCGCGGATCTCCGCCGCCTCGTCGGGCCAGCGCACGCCGAGGCGCTCCGCGAGCTCGGCGGCGGCCGCCTCGATAGGGGCGCTGTCGGCGTGGCGCTCGGCCGCCTCGCGGTCGTGGGCGGCGAGCGCGGCCGCGGCGTCGTGGCTCGCGCGCGCGTGCGCGACCTCGGAGGCGACGACCTGCTGGAGGCGGGACCGCGCGCGGCCCGCGGCGGCGGGCGCGACCGCGGTCACGATTTCAAGGGCGTCTCGGGCCGCGGCGGACGGGCCGTCGCCGGGCGCGATCGGGAGGCGGGCCGTCCAGCCCTCGCCGCGCACCAGAAGCTCGCGACCCGCGATCTCGGCGCGCACCGCGTCGGTCAGCCGGTGCCGCACGCGGTCGGCCTCGATCCACGTCTCGGCGACCCGCAGCCCGCGCATCGGGCGCTCGACCGGCTGTGCGAGCGCGGCCTCCGCGAGCTGGGCGGCGGCCTTCACCTCCCGGGCCCGCGCCATCCGCTCGGCCTCCCGGCGGCTGGCCGCGAGCGCCAAAGCGCGGCGGTGCTCGGACAGCGCGGAGTCCAGCGCGTGCAGCGCCGCCCGCACGCCGACGCCGAGCCGATCGGTCTCCATCGCGTCGGAAGCGTAGACAGAGGCCCGGCGGGGCAGGGGGGTATGGCGCCGCGCCCGCTGGGGTAGTGGACTGCGCAAGGGACCCAAGGGGAGGCTTCTGTGTACAAGCAGGTTCTGGATCCGGTCGGCGACTCGCTGTTCTTGACGTCGCTGTTCGCCCTGATCCCGATCGTCACGCTGTTCGTGCTGCTGGGCGGGCTGCGGAAACCGGCGCACATCGCGTCGCTGGCCGCGCTCGGGCTCGCGCTGCTGATCGCCATCATCGTCTACGGCATGCCCGTCGGCCAGGCCCTGCTCTCCGCGTCGGAGGGCGCGGTGTTCGGGCTGTTCCCGATCATGTGGATCGTCTGGACGGCGATCTGGATCTACAACATGACGGAGGCCACCGGCCACTTCGCGGTTCTGCGAAGGGCCTTCAGCGGCATATCCAACGACCAGCGGATCCAGGCGATCATCATCGCCTTCTGCTTCGGCGCCCTGCTCGAGGCGCTCGCCGGCTTCGGCACGCCGGTCGCCATCACCGCCGTGATGCTCGTCGCGGTCGGATTCCAGCCCATGAAGGCGGCGGCCGTCGCGCTGGTGGCCAACACCGCTCCCGTCGCGTTCGGCGCGATCGCGATCCCGATCGTGACCCTGGCGGGGCTCACGGACATCCCCAAGGAGGACATCGGGGCGATGGTGGGCCGCCAGACGCCCGTCCTCGCGCTGATCGTGCCGCTGATCCTGGTCGGCATGGTCGACGGGTGGCGCGGCGTGCGCTCCGTCTGGCCCGCGGCGATCGCCGGCGGCTTCACGTTCGCGGTCGCACAGTTCCTCTGCTCGAACTTCGTCTCGGTCGAGCTGACCGACATCATCGCCTCGCTGGCCTCCGCCGGCGCGATCATCGCCCTGCTGCGCGTGTGGCAGCCGACCGACCCGCTGCTCGGGGAGGACAGCGGCGGCGCCCAGCCGGCGATCGCCGGCGCGGCCACGCACGACGCCCGCCACGAGGAGGAGATACGGCGCCGGGACGACGACCACGCGGACAGCAAGAAGGACATCTGGGAGGCGTTCGCGCCCTACATCATCATCATCGCGGTGTTCTCGATCGCCCAGTTCGGGCCGATCAAGACCGCGCTCGCCGACCTCACCCAGGCCTTCGAGTGGCCCGGCCTGAACATCCAGAACGCCGACGGCGAGTCGCCCGCCAGCGTGACGTTCAACTTCAACTGGGCCAACGCCGCGGGCACGCTCCTGTTCATCTCCGGGTTGCTGACGATGCTGGTGCTGAAGGTCAGCCCGGGCCGCGCGGTCCAGGTGTTCGTCGAAGACGCTCGACCAGCTCAAGCTGGCCACGATCACCGTCGTGTCCGTGCTCGCGCTGGCCTACGTCATGAACCAGTCCGCGCAGACGCTGACGATCGGCAGCTGGATCGCCGGCGCCGGCGGGGTGCTGGCGCTGTTCAGCTCGATCATCGGCTGGCTCGGCGTGGCGGTGACCGGTTCGGACACGTCGTCGAACTCGCTGTTCGGCGTGCTGCAGCAACAGGCGGCCATCAAGGCCGGCATCGATCCGCTGCTGCTCACGTCCGCCAACACGTCCGGTGGCGTGCTCGGCAAGATGGTCTCGCCGCAGAACCTCGCCATCGGCGCGGCCGCCGTGGGCCTCGCCGGACGGGAGGGCGACCTGTTCCGTAAGGTCCTGGGCTGGTCGCTGCTCATGCTGGCGATCATGTGCGTGCTCGTCTACCTGCAGTCGACCTCGGTGCTCGGATGGATGATCCCGTAGTAAAGGACGCAGCCCCGGAGGGCCCGGCGGAAGCTGGGCCCGCCCCCGACGCGGACGCACCGCCGGCGGACATCTCGGCCCTGGTCGAGGAGCTGCGCGGGATCGTCGGGGACCGCTGGGTCTACACCACCGAGCACCAGCTCCGGACCTACGAGTCCGACGGGCTGCTGCAGTACCACGTGACCCCGGCCGCGGCGGTCCTGCCGTTCTCGGCCGAGGAGGTCCAGGCCGTCATCCGCGCCTGCGCCAGGGCGGGCGTCCCGTGGGTGGCCCGGGGCGCCGGCTCGGGGCTCTCGGGCGGCGCGCTCCCGATCGAGGACGGCGTCCTGGTCGTCGTCTCGCGCATGAAGCGCGTGCTGGAGATCGACCTCGACAACCACCGCATCTGCGTCGAGCCGGGCGTCACGAACGCGAACATCTCGGCGATCGTCGGGCCCGAGTTCTTCTATCCGCCCGACCCGTCGAGCCAGATCGTGTGCTCGATCGGCGGCAACGTGGCCGAGAACTCGGGCGGCGCGCACTGCTTCAAGTACGGGTTCACCACCAACTACGTGACGGGCCTGGAGGTCGTGCTCGCCGACGGTGAGATGGTGCGCCTCGGCGGCTACGAGCTCGACCACCCCGGCTACGACCTGCTGGGCGCCTTCGTCGGCTCCGAGGGCACGCTGGGCGTCTGCACCAAGGTGTGGCTGCGCGTGGTGCCGAGCCCGGAGACGGTCAAGACGCTGGTGGCCTTCTTCGACAGCACGCGCGAGGCCGGCGAGGCGGTGTCGGAGATCGTGCAGGCGGGCGTGGTCCCGGGCGCGATCGAGATGATGGACGAGAAGGCGATCGACGCGTCCGAGCAGATGGCCCACGCGGGCTGGGTCGACAAGGACGGCGTCCCGCGCGGCGCCGCGCTGCTCGTCGAGCTCGACGGCGCCGAGCGCGAGTGCGAGGCCCGCTTCGAGCAGGTCGTCGGCCTGTGCGAGCAGTGCGGCTCCGACGACGTGCGCATCGCCGGCGACGACGTCGAGCGCGCCCTGTTCTGGAAGATGCGCAAGGCCGCGTTCCCGGCCATGGGGCGCCTGTCGCCCAACTACTTCGTCCAGGACGGCGTGATCCCGCGCACCAAGCTGCCCGAGGTGCTCCAGCGCATCGAGGACCTGGGCAAGGAGTACGGGATGCTTGTCGCCAACGTCTTCCACGCCGGCGACGGCAACCTGCACCCGCTGGTCTGTTACGACGGCCGCAACGAGGGCGAGGCCGAGCGGGCCGAGGAGCTGTCGGGCAAGATCCTCGACGCATGCCTGGACGCCGGCGGCTCGATCACCGGCGAGCACGGGGTCGGCGTCGACAAGAAGAAGCACATGCCGAAGATGTTCTCCGAGCCCGACCTGGACGCGTTCCAGCGCCTGCGCTGCGCGTTCGACCCGGCCGGCATGGCCAACCCCGGCAAGGTGATGCCGACGCCGCGGCTGTGCGGCGAGGTCCCGGGTCCCTACCGGCAGCATCCCTTGGAAGCCGCCGGTCTGGCGGACAGGTTCTGATGCTGGACGAGATCGCCGGGCGGATCCGCTCCCACGGGACCGCGGGCCAGGCCGTGCGTCCCGTCGGCGGCGGGACGAAGCTCGCGTGGGGCGGCCCCGCCGGTGACGCCGTCGACCTCGAGACGAGCTCGCTGGACCGGATCGCCGAGCACAACGTGGGCGACTTCACGGCCGTGCTCGACGCCGGCGTGCGGGTCGCCGACGCGCAGGCCGCGTTCGCCGCCGAGGGCCAGATGCTCGCGCTCGACCCGCCCTTGGGCGCCGCGAGCGCCGACGAAGTCGGCCGCGGTGACGAAGGCAGTGGGGCGACGATCGGCGGCATGATCGCCACCGGCGACTCGGGGCCGATGCGCCATCGCTACGGCGGCGTGCGCGACCTGGTGGTCGGCATGACCGTGGTGCTCTCCGACGGCACCGTCGCCAAGTCGGGCGGCAAGGTGATCAAGAACGTCGCCGGGTACGACATCGCGAAGCTGTTCGCCGGCTCCTACGGGACGCTCGGGCTGATCGCCTCGGTGTCGGTGCGCCTGCACCCGATGCCCGACGAGTTCGCGACCGCGGTCGGCGCGAGCGGCGACCCCGAGCGGCTCGCCGAGGCGGCCCGCTCGCTCGCCGCGCACCCGCTGGAGGCCGACTGCCTCGACGTCGCGTGGGACGGCGACGCCGGCCGCGTGCTGGTCCGCTTCGGCGGCGCCGCGGCCTCCCACCAGGCGGAGGAGACCGTCGAGCGGATGCGCAAGCTGGGCCTCGACGATCCCAGCGCGTACGAGGACGACAAGGAGCTGTGGGCGCTGGTGCGCGCCGCGCAGCGCTCGGCCGACGGGATCGTGGTGAAGGTCTCCGGCCGCCCCACCGACCTGCCGGCCGTGATCCGCACCGCGCGCGAGCAGGGCGGCACCGTCGTCTCGCGCGCGGCGCTGGGCCTCTCGTGGCTGGCGCTGCCGACCGGCGCCGACGTCGCCGCCGTTCGCGACGGCATCGACCCGCGCCCGTGCGCGGTGCTCGACGGCGCCGACTCGGTCGCGGACGCATGGCCGCTGCCGCCAGAGGGCACGCTGGCCGTGATGGCCCGCCTCAAGGAACGCTTCGACCCCGCCCGGATCTTCAAGCCGGGCGCCTACGTGGGAGGCATCTGAGCCATGTCGATCGCCTGGGACGAGCACAAGCCGCCCGAGCTGGACCTGATCGCCGACTGCGTGCACTGCGGGTTCTGCCTGCCCACGTGCCCCAGCTACGCGGTGTTCGAGGACGAGATGGACTCCCCGCGCGGCCGGATCGTGCTGATGCGCATCGGCCACGAGGAGGAGTCCGAGGTCTCCCCCGAGATGACCGAGCACTTCGACCGCTGCCTCGGCTGCATGGCGTGCGTGACGGCGTGCCCGTCCGGCGTGCAGTACGACCGGCTGATCGAGCGCGTCCGCCCGCAGCTCGAGCGCGTCGGCGACCGCTCGCGCGGCGAGCGCGCCTACCGGCGGCTGATCTTCGAGCTCTTCACGCACCCCGGGCGCCTGCGCGTGCTCGCGCCGCTGATGGCGCTGCAGGGGCGCCTGGGCATCAACAAGCGGCTCGCCAAGCGGATGAACCGCCCGCGGCTGAAGGCGCTGCTCACGCTCACGCCCGACGTCAAGCTGCGGGCCGCGATCGCCCAGCTCCCCGAGGTCGTCCCGCGCGCAGGGGACCCGCAAGGGCCGCGTCGGCTTCATGCAGGGCTGCGTCCAGCGGGCCTTCTTCGGCGACGTCAACGCCGCCACCGTGCGCGTGCTCGCCGCCGAGGGCTGGGAGGTCCACTCCCCGCGCAAGCCCCGCTGCTGCGGCGCGCTGATGATGCACGCGGGCGTCGAGGAGGACGCCAAGGTGCTGGCGCGGGAGACGATCGCCGCCTACGAGGACTTCGACGCCATCGCCGTCAACGTGTCGGGCTGCGGCTCCTCGATGAAGGAGTACGACCACCTGCTCTCCGACGACCCGGACTGGGCCGATCGCGCGAAGGCCTTCGTGGCGAAGATGCGCGACGTCCACGAACTGCTCGCCGAGAGCGAGCCGCAGGCGAAGCGCCACCCGGTGCCGCTGAAGGTCGCCTACCACGACGCCTGCCATCTCGCCCACGCCCAGGGCGTTCGCGCCCAGCCGCGCGACCTGCTGCGCTCGATCCCCGGCCTGGAGCTCGTCGAGCCCGCCGATTGGGAGATCTGCTGCGGCTCGGCCGGCATCTACAACCTCGTCAAGCCCGAGCCGGCCGCCGAGCTCGGCCGGCGCAAGGCCGCGAACCTGGCCGCGACGGGCGCGGAGGCGATCGCCGCCGCCAACCCGGGCTGCTCGATCCAGATCACGGCCCACCTCGAGCGGCCGATGCCGCTCTACCACCCCATGACCCTGCTCGACCTCTCGATCCGAGGAGAACGCCCATGAGCTCGCTCGAAGCCGCCCCAGTCCGGGAGGAGCGCGCAGCCGACATCCTCACCGAAGACGCCCTGGAGTTCCTCTCCGAGCTCCATGGCCGCTTCAACCCGCGGCGGCTCGAGTTGCTGGAGGCGCGCAAGCACCGCGGCGCTCCGTCGGACTTCCTCGAGGAGACGAAGGAGATCCGCGACGGCGACTGGCAGGTCGCCCCGCCGCGCGACGACTACGTCGACCGCCGCGTCGAGATCACCGGCCCGACCGACCGCAAGCTCGTCATCAACGCCCTCAACTCGGGCGCAAAGGGCTTCATGGCCGACTTCGAGGACGCCAACTCCCCCACCTGGGCCAACCAGGTCGAGGGCCACGTGAACCTGATCGACGCGATCGAGGGGACGATCGAATACGACGCGTCGGAGGGCAAGCACTACGAGCTCGAGGACGAGGTCGCGACGCTGCTCGTGCGCCCGCGCGGCTGGCACCTGCCCGAGAAGCACCTGAAGATCGACGGCGAGACGCTGGCCGGCGCGTTCATGGACTTCGGGCTGTACATCTTCCACAACGCCCAGCGGACGCTGGACAACGGGACGGCGCCGTACTTCTACCTGCCCAAGATGGAGCACCACCTCGAGGCGCGGCTGTGGAACGACGTGTTCGTGTTCGCCCAGGACGCGCTCGGGATCCCGCAGGGCACGATCCGCGCCACGGTGCTGATCGAGACGCTCCCGGCCGCCTTCCAGATGGACGAGATCCTCTACGAGCTGCGCGATCACTCTTACGGCCTCAACGCCGGGCGCTGGGACTACATCTTCTCGATGATCAAGTGCTTCCGGGAGAACCCGGACTTCGTGCTTCCGGACCGCACCGACGTGACGATGACGGTCCCGTTCATGAAGGCCTACACGGAGCTGCTCGTGCAGACCTGCCACAAGCGCGGCGCGTTCGCGATGGGCGGCATGGCGGCGCAGATCCCGTCGCGCAAGGACGAGGCGGCCAACAAGA
The DNA here is from genome assembly GCA_963764385.1 of uncultured Solirubrobacteraceae bacterium. Classification (GTDB taxonomy): domain Bacteria; phylum Actinomycetota; class Thermoleophilia; order Solirubrobacterales; family Solirubrobacteraceae; genus DATFQI01. Next base: position 98,515 of record CAVXSJ010000002.1, read on the forward strand.
AGGCGCTCGCGTCCGCGAAGGAGGACAAGGACCGCGAGGCCAAGGCCGGCTTCGACGGCACCTGGGTTGCGCACCCCGACGTCGTCGAGACCGCCACCGAGGCCTTCGACGCGGTGCTGGGCGACAAGCCCAACCAGATCGACAAGCAGCGCCCCGACGTCTCCACGACGCCGGAGATGCTCCTCGACGCGAAGTCCACCCCGGGCGACGTCACCGAGGAGGGCCTGCGCAACGACGTCTCGGTCGGCTTCCAGTACCTCTCGTTCTGGCTCGGCGGTCGCGGCGCCGCGGGCATCAACAACCTGATGGAGGACGCCGCCACCGCGGAGATCTCGCGCTCGCAGATCTGGCAGTGGCTCCGCCACGGCAAGTTCACCCGCGAGCACGTCGTCGAGGTCCTCGAGGAGGAGATGAACAAGATCCACGAGGAGGTCGGCGACGAGACCTGGGAGAAGGGCCGCCCCGACGACACGCGCGCGATCTTCGAGCGCGTCTCGCTGGGCGAGGAGTTCCCCGACTTCCTGACCCTCGTCGCCTACGAGTACATCGACTAAGCCGCGCGGACCAGCGCGCGCGCCAGCGCCTTCTGCACCTTGACCGGCGGCTGCGCGGCGCGGTTGTCGTCGCCGAAGTCGAGGATCAGGCGGGCGCCGGCGGCCGGCTTCGGGAAGCCCCAGCGGGTGATCTGACCGTCGGCGGACAGCTCGGCGAGGCGGCGGAACAGCGCCTCGGACGTTGCCCCGGGACGGACCTGGATACGGACGCGGAACGCGCCCTCGCCGGCCGGGACCTGGCGGTGCGGGATCCCGGGCGCGAGCTCGTAGGTCTCGCCCTCGGACAGGTGGATGTCCGCGTGCGGGGTCACGAGGCGCATCGCGCCCTCGATCACCTCATAGCGCTCGGACTGGCGCGTGTGGACGTGCGACTGCGTGATCAGGCCGAACGCGCGCCCCACGGCGTCGAAGTCGAACAGCTCAGGCGTGCTCTCGCGGATCTCCAGCCGCACGCCCATGGCGGCGATGTCCAGCACCTCGCGCGGCTCGGTCATGGGACGAATCCTCTCGCATCGCGACGACGGCTTCCCGGACGATCAAGCATGAATCAGCGCTTTCGCGCCATAGACCGTCCGGCGATCCTGGGCGAACATCCTCCGCATGCTTACTCCCGGCCAGACGCTCGAGAACCCCGTCACGGGCGAGCGCTTCACCTTCACCGACACCGCCGCCAGCACGGGCGGCGAGCTGCTCGCCTTCACCCTCGGGCTTCGCCCGGGCGGCGCGGTGCCCCTCCCCCACGTGCACCCGATCCAGACCGAGCGCTTCGAGGTCGTCTCCGGCTTGCTGCGCTTCCGCGTCGGACTGCGCACGCGGCTGGCCGGGCCCGGCGACGTCGTCGAGGTCGCGCCGGGCGTCGTGCACGGCTTCGCCAACGCGGGCGAGGACGAGGCGCAGGTGCGCGTCGAGGTCCGCCCCGCTCTCGCGATGGAGGAGATGTTCGCCGAGGTCGTCGAGCTGGCCCGAGCCGGGCGGATGACCCGTCGCGGGCTCCCGCGCAACCCGCTCGTGCTCGCCGACCTCGCGCGGCGCTACGACCAGGAAGCCCATGCGCCGCTGCTCGGCGTCGGGATGCAGCGCGTGCTGCTCGCCCCGCTCGTGTTCGCCGCCCGTCACCCACGCGCGGCCTTCGCGGCGAGCGTCCTCGGGACGGCGGGCGCCGGCGCGGTCGCGTAGCCCTCGCGGGCGAGCGCCTGGGCGTAGGGCTCGAGGCCGTCGATGGCGCGGGCGACCGCCCAGGCGTGGTTCCACCGCAGGGCGGGCCGCAGCAGCGGGCTGAGCAGGCGCAGGAGCGGCCGGTCGGCGGTCACGCGCCAGTCGAAGCGCACGTGGGTGCCTTGCGCGGTGTCGGTGAGCGTCCAGGTGCCGCGGCCGGTGAGGTCGCCCTCGACGTCGGCCTCGAGCACGTGCGACGGCTCCATGCGGGTGATCACCGACGACGTGTGCAGGTGGTAGGGGAGCCGGCCCTTGAAGTGCTGGCGCGAGCGCGAGCCGACGGCGGGCTCGCCGTCGGACTCGACGTCGATGTAGACCGGCCGCCACCAGCGCGGGTAGCTGCGGCCGTCGGCGAGCGCGGCGAAGACGGCCTCGCGGGGCGCGGCGACGTGCCACTCGTCCACGAACTCGTACGCGCGCGAGGTGAGCGCGACGAGCGTGCGCGCGAGCGCCTTCTGGATGCGCAGCGGCGGGTGGGCGGCGCGGCCGTCGTCGCCGAAGTCGAGCACGAGGCGGGCGGCGGCGGCCGGCGTCGGGAAGCCCCAGCGGTTGATCTGCCCGCTGGTCGACAGCTCGGACAGGCGCCGCAGGAACGCCTCGGTGCCGGCGGCGGGCCGGACCTGCACGCGCACGCGGCCCTCGCCCTCACCGGCGGGGAGCTGGCGGTGCGGGACGCCGGGCGGCAGCTCGTACGTGTCGCCCTGGGCGAGGTGCACGTCGCCGCGAGGCGTGACGAGGCGCATGGCGCCCTCGATCACCTCGTAGCGCTCCGACTGGCGGGTGTGGATATGCGACTGCGCCACAAGGCCGAACATCCGGCCGACGACGTCGAACTCCACCAACTCGGCGGTGCTCTGGCGGATCTCCACGCGGCCGCCCATCGCGGCGATGTCCAGCACGGCTCCCGTCTCGGTCATGTGCCCTCCAGGGCGTCGAGTTCGGGCGCCTCCCGAAGCCACTTTCGCATCCGGGACCGGACCGGATCACCGTGCAGCAGCACCGCGAAGCCGGTGTCCTCGTGGAGGGCCTCGAAGCCGAACCGCTCACGGTCGTGTGCGACGGCGGCCGGGAGGTCGTGGACGGGCAGGTCCGGCCGAGCCCGGCCATCAGCCCTGCTGGGCGGAGGCGAGCGCGTCGCGCGTGGCAGCGGCGTCGAGGTCGGCGCCGTAGACGGGCGTGCCCGGCTCCTGGCGCCAGCTCTCCGCCAGCGGCCCGGCGTCGACGGCGTCGAAGCCCAGCGCCTCGACGAGCTGCGAGACCGTGGCGCGGGCGGCGGGATCGTCGGCCGCCACCGGCACCGCGAGCCGGCCCGGCTCGCCGGCGGCGCGGCCGCCGTCGAGGATGTGGCCTGCCTGCATGGTGTTGAACGCCTTGACCACGTCGCCGCCGACCGTGTCCGCCACCCAGCCGGCTGGACGGCTTGCCGCTCTCGATCTCGTCGATGCGCCCGTCGCGGCCCGGGTAGTAGTTGTTGGCGTCGAGGACGAGCTTGCCCTCCAGCGACGGCAGGTCGCGCACGGCCTTCAGCGGCACGGCGAGCACGACGAGGTCCGCGTCGCGGGCGGCGTCCTCGGCCGTGGCGGGCGTCGCGCCCGTCTCGGCGGCCAGGTCGGCCAGCGAATCGGGACCGCGCGAGTTGGCGATGGACACCTCGTGACCGAGGGCGGTGAGGCGGCGCGCCAGCGTGCCGCCGATGTGACCCGAGCCGACGATGCCGATCCTCATGCCGACAGCACCTCCGTGAGTCGCTCCAGGTCCTCCGTGAGCTTGCGCTCCAGGCGCGGCTGGACCATCGGGACGAGCATCCGCGCCTTGAACGACGTCGCGCGGGCCTCGAGCGTCTGGGTCAGCACGCTGCCCCCGCCCGAAGGGGCCAGCGCGTAGGAGATCTCCACGTCGAGGCCGCTCATCGAGAACGTGGAGTCCGCGGCGGTCGGAGGCGCGTAGCGCGTGATCTCCAGCTGCAGGTCGACCCGCTGCCCGGAGATGTTGAGCACCTGCCGGACCCGCGTGCCGGCGCCGATCGCCCCACCCCCGAGGACCTCGTACTCCTCGAGGCCGCCCGTCCACTGCGGGACCTTGTCCTGCTCGAACAGCCACGGGAACACCGCCTCGGGCGGCTTGGCCAACTCGACGGTCTCGCTGAAGCTAGCCACCGGCGGGATTCGGGCCGCGGACGTTGCGCAGCGGGACGACGTCGGCCTGCGCGGGCTGGTCGCCGCCGCGCATCTCGGCGACCTCGCGCTCGAGCTCGACGATCCGCCGCGACAGGGTCTTGATGGCGTCGGCGATCGGGTCGGGCAGGTGGACCCAGTCGGCGTCGGGTCCCTCGGGCCGGCGGCCCTCGACGCGGACCGGATGCCCGGGGTTGCCGACCACGGTGGAGTTCGGCGGGACGTCGTGGACGACGACGGCGTTGGCGCCGATCTTCGCCCCGTGACCGATCGTGATCGGGCCGAGGAGCTTGGCGCCGGAGCCGATCGTCACGTTGTCCTCGACCGTCGGGTGGCGCTTGCCGCTTGCGAAGCCGGTGCCGCCCAGGGTGACGCCCTGGTACATCGTGACGTTCTCGCCGATCTCGGCCGTCTCGCCGATCACCACGCCCATCCCGTGGTCGATGAACAGCCCGTCGCCGATCTGGGCGCGCGGGTGGATCTCGATCCCGGTCAGCGAGCGGGAGAGGTAGGCGAGCGCGCGCGGCGCGACGGGGATCCCGGCCCCGCGCAGGGCGTGGGCGACGCGGTGCGCGAGCAGCGCGTGCACGCCGGGCCAGGCGGCCAGGATCTCCGCCGGGGCGACGCCCTTGGCGGCGGGGTCGCGGTCGCTGGCGGCGGCGAGGTCGCGCTTCACCTCACCGGCCACGCGGCGCAGGGTGCCGAGGAGCATGCCTAGAGGGTACGGGGCGAGCAGTCCGGGCAATCGTCGCGCCTGGCGACCGCCACCCGCAGGAACGCGTAGGTGCCCAGGTCGACCTGCAGGAACGCGCCGATCAGGGGCTCCCCCACCCCGGTCAGCAGCTTGATCGCCTCCAGCGCCTGCAGCGAGCCGATCACCCCGGCGGCCGGGCCGAGCACGCCCGCCCGGCGCAGCTCGGCGACGAGCGCGGTGGCGGCGGCTCCGGGAACGCGCAGCGATAGCAGGCGCTCTCGCGCGGGCGGATCGACATCACCAGACCGCTCGTGCCGAGCACGCCGCCCTGCACCAGCGGGACGCCCGCGTCGCAGCAAGCGGCGTTGACCGCGTACCGGGTGGCGAACGAGTCGCTGCAGTCGACGACGAGGTCGTGGCCCGCGACGAGCCCGGCGGCGTTGGCCTCGTCGAGGCGCACCTGGTAGGGCTCGACGACGGTCTCCGGGTTGAGGAAGCCGAGCTTGGCGGCCGCGCTGTGCGCCTTGGGGACGCCGATGTCGGGCGTGAAGTGCAGGTGCTGGCGGTGCAGGTTGGACAGCTCGACGTCGTCGGCGTCGACGATCCCCAGGCGGCCGGCCCCCGCGCCGGCGAGGTGCAGGGCCACCGGCGAGCCGAGCGCCCCGGCGCCGACCACCAGCACGCTCGCGCCGCGCAGGGCGAGCTGGGCCGCCTCGCTCCACTCCGGCAGGACCATCTGGCGCGAGTAGCGCTCGAGCTCGCCGTCGGACAGGGCGGGGCGCGGCTTCGGGGGGGCGCCGTGACGGCGGCCACCTCGCGCGCGAGGTCGCGGAAGAACGCGCGGCGGCCGTTCACCGGCGCACGATCCGCACCGTGGTGCCGTCGACCGCGACGTCGTGCCCCGCCTCACGCGCCGAGCGCGGGACGTTCTCCAGCGCCTCGCCCTCCGCGCAGCGCACGCTCAACACGTCGCCGGGGGCCAGCCGCTCCAGCTCGAGCTTGGTCTTCACCCACGTCATCGGGCATGTCAGACCGGTGATGTCGAGCGTCCGGGCGGCCACGCGGGGTACGGTAGCGGCCACGATGGGGCGCTCATTCGTCATCCTCCACGGCTGGCAGGCCAACACGCCCGAGCACTGGCAGACCTGGCTCGCGGCGCGGCTGCTGGAGGCCGGAGCGCCCGTCTGTTACCCGGTGCTTCCCGACCCGGACCACCCGCGGTTGGAACCGTGGCTGGACGCGCTGGAGATCCTGCTGCCGCCCGAGCAGGAGACGACCGTCGTCTGCCACTCGCTCGCGTGCCTGCTGTGGCTGCACCACCTGGCCCGCGGCGGCCGCGCCGCGCGGGCGCTGCTCGTCGCGCCGCCGTCGGACGCGCTGGACGAGCCGGAGCTGCAGTCCTTCTTCCCCGCCCCGGAGGCGCCGCTCGCCCCCGGCTCGCGGCTCGTCTGCTCCGACGCCGACGAGTACTGCCCGGAGGGCGCGGCCGTGCGGTACGCCGGGCTCGGGATCCCGATCGACCTGATCGCGGGCGGCGGGCACCTCAACGACACGGCCGGCTACGGGCCGTGGCCCTCGGTCGAGGCGTGGTGCCTCGGTCAGGCCAGCGCCGTGACGAGCTCGCGGATCGCGCCCGGGTAGCGGTAGCTGATGCCGCCGTGGGCGCCGTCGAACAGCTCGAGCGTGTGGTCGACGCCGAGCTTGTCGAGCTCGGCTGAGAACGCCTGGGCGCCGAGGTCGAGGAAGTACTCGTCGCGGGTCCCGGCGTCGAGGTAGATGCGCCGCATGGAGCGCAGCGCGTCGGCGTGCGCGGGGGCCATCCGGACCGGATCCTTCTCCAGCCACTGCGCCCACACGTCGTCGACGAGCTTGCCGGTCTCGAGGTCGACGGGCAGCAGCGCCTTGCCGGGATGGGCGGGGTCGGGCGAGTAGGCGGCCGCGTAGCCGTACAGCTCGATCGCGCGGAACGCCTCGAAGTCGAAGTGGTCCTGCGCGGCGAGGCGCTCGAAGAACACCTCGAAGGACGAGTCGTAGCGGTCGCGCAGCAGGCGCACGAAGGTGGGGAACTCGGGCAGGTAGGCGGCTTCGAACAGCGCGTCGCCGGCGTGGGAGGCCAGCGCGGAGAACACGTCGGGGCGCAACATCGGCACCACCATCGCGCCGTAGCCGCCCGAGGACTTGCCGCTCAGGCCGCGGCGGTCGCGGTCGGCGGCGGTCGGGTAGCGGCCGTCGACGAACTCGACGACCTCGTCGCACAGGTAGTCCGTGTAGCGCCCGATCGAGGAGGAGTTGAGGAACTGCGAGCCGCCGAAGCTGGTCCACGCGTCCACGAACACCACGATCGCGGGCGGGCAGTCGCCGCCCGCGAACAACGCGTCGACGCGCTCGATGAAGGTCGCCTCGAAGGCGTTGCGCTGGAACCACATGTCCAGCTGGCCGGTGTAGCCCTGGATCACGTAGACGCTGGGCAGCGGCCGCGGGTGGTCGAGCTCGACCCCGGGCGGGCGGTAGACGTAGAGCGGGCGGCGGGCCGGGTCGCCGAGCGGGTTCTCGGCCAGCACGTCGGACTCGACCACCAGCCGGTCGAGCGTGCCGTGCATCGGGCGCTCCCAGGGCGCTCCGGGCGGTCCTTCGACCTCGCGCAGGCTCACGCGGCCCCGGCGCGGTCGGCCTCGGGGGCGAAGAAGGGCGTCGACACGTAGCGCTCGCCCGAGTCGGGCAGGACGACGGCGATGCGCGCCCCCTTGGCCTCCGGGCGGCGGGCGATCTCCAGCGCCGCGTGCATGGCGGCGCCGCACGAGATACCGGCCAGCACACCCTCGCGGCGGGCGGCGAGGCGCGCGGTCTCCAGCGCGTCCTCGTCGTCGACGCCGATGATCTCGTCGAGCAGGGAGCGGTCGAGCACGGGTGGAATGAAGCCCGCGCCGATGCCCTGGATCTTGTGCGGGCCGGGCAGCCCACCGGACAGCACGGGGCTGCTGGCGGGCTCGACGGCGATCACCTTCAGCTGCGGGTTGCGTTCCTTCAGATACGACCCGGCGCCCGTGATCGTCCCGCCGGTGCCGACGCCGGCCACGAGGTAGTCGATCTGGCCCTCGAGCGCGTCCCACAGCTCCGGTCCGGTGGTGCGGAAGTGGACGTCGGGGTTGGCGGGGTTGGCGAACTGATCGGGCAGCCAGGCGTCGCCGGTGCGCGCCATCGCCTGGGCGGCGGCCACGGCCTCGCTCATGCCGCCCATGGACTCGGTGATGTGCACCTGCGCGCCGTAGAGCCGCAGCAGGCCCTCGCGCTCGCGGCTCATCCCCTGCGGGAGGGTGAGGATCAGGTCATAGCCCTTGGCGGCGCACACGAAGGCGAGCGCGATGCCGGTGTTGCCGCTCGTGGCCTCCACGATCGTCGTGCGGCCCGGCTCGATGATCCCGTCGGCCTCGGCGGCCTCGATCATCGCGACGCCGATCCGGTCCTTGACCGACCCGCCGGGATTGAACATCTCGAGCTTGGCGAACACGTCCCCGCCCGCGCCGTCGGCGAGCCGCGCGAGTTGGACCATCGGCGTGCGGCCGACATGGTCCGCAATGTTGATCGGGATGGAAGCCATTAGGTCCAGCGTAGTATCCGCCCGTGGCACGGGCGCGCCTGGTCGGCATCAACCACGTGGCGCTGGAGGTCGGCGACCTCGACGCGGCGCTCGAGTTCTACGGGCGGATCTTCGCCTTCGAGCTGCGCGGGCGGGTGCGAGGGATGGCGTTCCTGGACCTCGGCGACCAGTTCCTCGCGCTCTCTGAGGGCCGTCGCCAGCCACCCGACGACGCGCGTCACTTCGGGCTGGTGGTCGACGACCGCGAGGCCGTGCGGGCCGCCATGGCCGAGGCGGGCATCGAGCCCGACGGCGACCTGCGCGTCCGCGACCCGTGGGGCAACGTGCTGGAGATCGTCGACTACCGGGAGATCCAGTTCACCAAGGCGCCGCCGGTGCTCTCCGGGATGGGCCTGTCGGCGCTCGAGAAGACGGAGAAGGCTCGGCGGGAACTGGCGGAGAAGGGCCTCAGTTCGCCCACTTGAGCGACTCGCCGACCTTCACGACGATCGCCTTCAGCGACTTGCGGTCCTCGAGCACGTCGTGGACGATCTTGACCAGGTCCTCGGCCTTGTCGTTGAAGGCGTCGATCATCATGCCCTGGTTGGAGCTCCAGTTGCGCTTGACGACCTTGCCCTCGTTCGTGCCCCAGAAGTCCTTGGGCGGCGTGATCCGGCTCGTGCCGTAGTAGAAGGAGGGGTTGCGGTCGTCCTCACGGCCCAGCACCTCGGCCGTCACGTGCGCGCGCTTGTCGACCGCGGCCCGCCCGCCGAACAGCGCGTCGCGGATGTCGCTGTCGGAGCAGCCGACCTCGACGTCCTCCATCACGCCGAACTCGACGGCCATATGCATCCGCCAGCGGTCCATGCGGCCCGGGAGGTCGAAGAACGAGCTCGTCCCCTCCTCGGATGAGAACCCCGTCACGAGCTGCCACATCTCGTCCCTGGAGAGCTTCTGCGTCGCCTCGTGCTGCTCCAGCCAGGCCGTCTTGAGCAGGTAGTCGATCTCCTGGCGGCTCGCGCCCTCGTTGAGCGCCATCGTCGGCTCGCGCTGGAGCCGCGGCTCGAGGCCCGCCATCAACTGGTTGAGCTTCTCGCGGTCCTCGGCGTTGGCGGTCGCGTGGCGACCGGAGACCTCCTTGAGCACGAGCTCGTAGTCGCCGAGCGTCACGGCCGCCTTGTCGAGGTTGTCGCGCAGCTTCGCCGCCGCGGTACGCACGTACTCGGTCGTCACGTCGCTGAGCCCGCCGAGCGAGCCGCCCACGGTCGTGACGGCGATGTTGTTGTCGATGAGCTCCTTCTCCAGCTCGATCAGCTGCTTGTGGAGCTCCATCAGCGACTCGAAGTCCTCGGGCGCGTAGATCAGCATGCCCGGCTTGGTCAGGGCGGTGCGCTCGAGGATCGCCTTCTTGGTGCGCTCCGAGAGCGGCGCACGGCGGCGGTCAACGGCGGCCAGCGCCGCGGCAGCCTCCTCCTCGCGCTCGGCGCGGCCGAGCTTGTCCTCGATCTCCGCGAGCTCGGCGTCGAAGACGCCCACGTCGGTGCCCTCCCAGCCGGACGCGCTCGCGTCTGTGAGGCGCCGCGTGAAGGCCTCCAGCTCGCCCTCCAGGCGCTTGGCGAACGGGTTGGCCCTGGCTCGTGCGACCCGTTGGCCGAGGTCTTGTGCGCCGTCGCCGTTCTCGCGCTTCCCTGGGAGCAGCGCGGCGGCGGGCTCCTCGCCCGTTTCGACCTGCGCGATCATCGACGCGAGCGCATGGTTGCCGGCGCCCTCCTGGACGCCGAGCAGGATCGAGCCGAGGTCGCCGCCCGCGCCGGGGACGAGGTCGTCGGCCTCTCCTTCGAGCTCCTCGTCGTTCTCGCCTCTGCGACGTCGCATGGACCGGCGCGAGTATCCCACGGGCGTTGGGCCGGATGGGAGGGCGTTTCGGCCAGCCCTTCGCGCACGCCGCATCGAACCGGGCCGCGCCGGTCCGCGTAGGTACCCGGCGTGACCGCGGAGGCGGCCCTGGGCCGGGCTAGCGCGGGTCGGGGTCCGCCGAGTAGTCGTCCGGGTTGGACGACCTCTCCTCGGACTTCGAGCGGAGGAAGGCCACGCCCATGAACACGAGGATGAAGGCGCCCAGGCGGCCGTCGTACACGTAGGCCACGACCAGGCCGGTGAGCACGAACGAGAGGACCAGGACCCATGCCAGCGGGCTGATGCGCTTGGCGAGTGAGGCCATCTCCCAGGATCATCGGCGCAGACGGCCGAGCCTTGAGGAGGCCCACCCCACCAGGAGGGCTATTCGATGCGACCCTTCGGGGGAGCCAGCTCGGGCAGCAGGCGGATCGCCTCGAGCTGGGCGATCCAGCGCTTCGGCGCCAGGCCGAAGTTCCCGGCGGTGTTCTTCTCGATTATCAGACGGCTCATGTCGACCACGGGCATCACCTATCGGCACTGCGACGGCCATCACCGGAACGACTGGCCGATCCCACGACCGGCCATAGAACATTGTCGGCCCCGAACCGGATGGAAGCGAGGCCCGTGGTCACGGAACGCACAGTGGGCACAAGCGCGTCATGCGCTCTGAGCAGGGAAATTCGCCGGCGGCGCCCGGTTAGATGTAGTACATCGAGGCGCCGGCGTCGCGGTTCTCGCGCTCGACGACGTCGCTGATCGTGGCCTTGGCGAGCACGGCTCGGGCGGCGGCTGCGGCCTCGGCGAAGATCGACTCCGCGCCCCCGCCCAGGGGACCGTCGAGGAGCTCGACGACCTCGAGGACGGTGACCTCGGACGGGTCTCGGGCGAAGGCGTAGCCGCCCTTGACGCCTCGCTGGGAGCGGAGGATGCCGGCGCGGCGCAGGACGGCGAAGAGCTGCTCGAGGAACTGGACGGGGATGTCGCGGCGGCGGGCCAGCTCGCCGATCGGGACCGGTCCGGGGCCGCCGGTGCGAGCGAGTTCGGTCAGTGCCCGGATGGCGTAGGGCGACTTGGTGGTGATGGAGAGCATGGGGGCCGCCGATGCTAGGGCACCGGCGTCGCGCGGGTCAGCGGTGTGGATCGACGCGCTCGGCACGCTCGCGCTGCTCGGCCCCGGCGGCCTGCTCGCGCTCGGCGGCGTCGAATCGCTCCGTCGCTTCAGTTTCGGCGTCGCGCGCCAGCCCGACGTGGTGCTCTGCCTCTTCACGCTCGTTGCGCGCGATCGCGCGCAGCCGCTCGGCGCGCTCGAGCTCGGACTGGGCGGCCTCTTCGTGGCGGTCGGCCTGGGCGTCGCGGGCCTTGGCCTCGACGCGCCGCTGCCCGGTCCGCTGCCGCGAGCGCTTGCGCGCGAGCGGGATCAGCGCGAGGGCGATCAGGACGAGAACCACGATCAGGACGATCAGCCAGGGCTCCATGCCCGCGGGCCTACCCAACGTCGTTCAACCCGATGCCTCCCCGGGTAGCGCCTGTCCATGCTTGACATCGACACCGTCCTCGGTTGGCGCGGCAAGACCGTGGTCGACCGCGACGGGGAGAAGATCGGCACGCTCGAGGACGTCTACCTCGACCGTGAGACCGACCGACCCGCGTACGCCGGCGTGAAATCGGGTCTGTTCGGGACCAAGGCGAGCTTCTGCCGGCTCGAGGACGCGGAATTGGTCGGCGACGACGTCCGCGTCCCGTTCGAGAAGGCACACGTGCTCGACGCGCCGCGGATCGACCCGGACGTCGCCCTCACCGCCCACGAGGAGGCGCTCCTCGACGAGCACTACGAGGCGGCAACGGAACCTCCCGAGACGGGCGCCGTGGCTGGGGGCGACGAGGGCGAGACGAGCGCCCCGGTAGGCGACACGCGCGCTCCGGACGGCGACGCGCCCGTCGAGGTGGTCCGCTCCGAGGAGGAGGTCCGCCTGCGCACCGAGGCCCAGCCGCGCGAGCGGGTGCGCCTGAAGAAGGTCGTGGTCACCGACCACGTCGAGCGCACCGTCCCGGTGCGCCGCGAGGAGGTCCGGCTCGAGCACGAGCCTCCGCCTGAGGGCCGCGTGGTCGACGTCGAGGACGACCCCGCGACCTAGCATCACCGGGGTGATCAGGTTCGCCCCTCCCCTGCTGCTGATGGCGGTGATCTTCGCGCTGTCCGCCCAGCCGGACCTCAACTCGGGGCTCGGCACGTGGGACACGGTCCTGCGCAAGCTCGCCCACATGGCCGAGTTCGGCCTGCTGTGGTGGCTCTGGTACCGGGCGCTTGGGCCGCGCCACCTCCTGACGGCGGCGGCCATCGCGATCGGCTACGCGATCACCGACGAGCTGCACCAGACCACGGTCGAGGGCCGGGTCGGCTCACCCCGCGACGTGCTGATCGACTCCGCCGGCGTCCTGCTGGCGATCGCCGCAACCCGGTGGCACGCCCGCAGACGGGCGCGCGCTCGGGCGTAGCCCGGATCCACCGATCATCGTGGATGGCACGGCGGCGAGACGCCGCGAGAATCGGTGGATTCGGGCTTAGAGCCAGCCGCGCTCGGTGGCGTGCAGCACGGCCTGCGCGCGGTCGACCGCGCCCAGCTTGCCGTAGATGTTGTGCAGGTGCGTGCGCACCGTGCTCGTCGACAAGGAGAGCTCGTGGGCGATCTGCTTGTAGACCATGCCCTTGGCGAGGCGCTTGAGGACCTCGAGCTCGCGGCCCGACAGCGGGCACGGCTCGACGGCGCGGGGGCGCTCGTTGGAGGGATACGGGAGGTCGTAGAGCACCGCGCGCAGCTCCGAGGGGCCGAAGCCGACGTTGCGGGCCGCCTTGAGCAGCTCGGTCGAGGAGACCGGCGAGCCCTGCGAGTAGTGCGCGAGCATGTCCGCGAGGCGGACGAAGGCGGCGTCGCCCTGGGCGTCGTCGGCGTGGTGGCGCTCGATCGCGGAGGCGACGGCCTTGGGGAGGTTCCAGCGGCGGGCGAGGACGCCGCCGACCAGCGCGTGGTCGACGCCGAGCTCGCGGCGCTCGTAGTGCAGGCGCTCCTCGGGCGTACGAGCGGGTCCGTGGACCTGCTTCGGATAGCCCGGGTACGCGTGCATGAGCACGAGCTTGCCGATGTCGTGCAGCAGCGCGGTGACGAGCAGGCGATCGCGGTGCTGGTAGCCGGCGGCGGCGGCGAGGCGGTCGGCGGCGCGCTGGACGGCCACGGCGTGCAGGCGGAAGCGCTCGGGCGCGGCGTCCCACTTCTTGCCGCGCTCGAAGAACTCGAAGGTCTCGGCGTCGGTCGCGAGCTGGTGGACCGATTCGGGCGAGAGCACCTCGACGGCCATGACGACGGAGTCGACCTGGCCGCGGCGCGGCGAGTCGAAGCCGTTGGCGACCCGCATGATGGCGATCACGAGCGCGACATCGGACTCGATCGCGCGGACCATGTCGCCGATCGAGGGGCGCTCCTCGGCGACGAGCTGAAGCAGGCGGTTGCGCGACTCGGCCAGGGCCGGGAAGACCTCCAGCGCCTCGAAGGCGGCGGTGAGGCGCTTGCCGTGGCCCTCGTTGCGCGAGCGGCCGACCGCGGAATACGGTTGGGCCGGCGCAGCGCCAGCGGAAGCGCGCGGAGCGGCTTCTGGCACGGGCATTGCGGTCGCGCGAGGCGGGGTCATGAACCTGTCATCGGTCGGAATCTGGGGATCTGGAGGCGTAGGGCCAGTCATGGTCAGTCGGCCTTCAGCCCGTATCGGCAAACTTCGACGGACGGTTGAGGTCGTCGATCCGGGCCAGCGTCTCCTGGCGCCCCAGGAGCGCCACGCTCTCGAAGATACCCGGTGACACGGTCGTTCCCGCCAGCGCGACCCGCAGCGGCTGGAACACGTGCTTGGGCTTGACGCCCTCGCTCTCGGCCACGCCGCGCAGCGCCGCCTCGACCGCCTCGACGGTCCACGGCCCCTCGATCGCGGCCAGCGCGTCGCGTGCCAGGCCCAGCAGCCGCATCGCGCCGTCGGCGCCCAGCACCTTCTCGCGCACGGCCGGGTCGTCGGCCGGGCCGTCGAAGAAGAAGCCGGCGAGCGGCCAGAACTCCGCCAGCGTGGAGATCTTGTCCTGGGTGATCGCCGCGGCCTCACCAAGCTCCCTACGCCCCGTGAGCGTCTCCAGGCGTCGGGTGAGCTCCTCCACTGGCAGCTCTCGTAGATATCGGCCGTTCATATGGCGCAGCTTCTGCTCATCGAACACGGCGGGAGACCTGGAGACTCGCTCCAGCGAGAAATGCTCCTTCAGCTCGTCGGTGGTGAAGAAGGTGGTCTCGGCGTCGTAGCCCCATCCGAGCAGCGCGATGTAGTTCCGGACCGCCTCCGGGAGGTAGCCCGCGTCGCGCAATTCCTGGACCGACGCGGCGCCGTGGCGCTTGGAGAGCTTCTTGCCGTCCGGCCCGTGCAGCAGCGGCACGTGGGCGTAGACGGGGGGCTCGGCGCCCATCGCCTCGAGGATGCGCATCTGCTTGGGCGTGTTGGAGAAGTGGTCGGCGCCGCGCACGACGTGCGTGATCCCGGCGTCCAGGTCGTCGACCACCACCGCCAGGTGGTAGACCGGCGTCCCGTCCGCGCGAGCGACCACGAGATCGTCCATGAGCCGGTGTTCGAAAGTGCTCTCCCCGCGGATCACGTCGTGCACGACGGTCGCGCCCTCGTCGGGCATCCGCAGGCGGACGGCGCCCTCGCCCTCGTCCTCCCCGCGGAAGCCGGTGTCGCCGTGGGCGGCCTTGAAGGCCCTGACCTCGTCGGGCCCGGCGGTGGAGCGGTAGGCGTGCCCGCCGGCGATCAGCTGCTCGACGACCTCGGCGTGGCGGTCGCTGCGCTCGGACTGGAAGATCGGGTCCCCGTCCCAGTCGATCTCCAGCCAGCGCAGGGCCTCGAAGATCTGCTCGACGTTCTCCCGGGTGGACCGCTCGCGGTCCGTGTCCTCGATGCGCAGGACGAACTGCGCCCCATGGCCTCTGGCCAGGAGCCAGTTGTACAGTGCCGTCCGCGCTCCCCCGATATGGAGCGCGCCGGTCGGCGACGGAGCGAACCGCACACGCATGGACACAGCATGGCAGTAAACAAGAGCGTCCAGAACCGATGTTGATCGGCGCCCACGTCTCACCGGCCGGGGGGCCCGCAAACGCCGTCGAACGCGGCGTGGAGCGCGGCTGCCGCTCGATCCAGATCTTCAACCAGAGCCCGCGCGCCTGGCGTCCGCGTGAATACACCGAAGAAGAGATCACCGCGTTCCACGAGGCCATGGACGCGTCCGATGTCGACGCGCTCGCTGATCCACGCCGTCTACCTGCTCAACTGCGCCTCCGAGGACGCCGAGATCCGCGACAAGTCCCTCACCGCGCTGACCCACGCGCTGCAGGCCGGAGCCGCACTTGGCGCCGTGGGAGTCGTCCTGCACCCCGGATCGGCGAAGTCCGGGGAGGTCGGGCCCGCGATCGAGCGCGCCGGCAAGGTGATCGCCGAGGCGCTGAAGGAGTCCGAGGACTGCCCGCTGCACCTGGAGGACACCGCGGGCGCCGGAGGCACGCTGGGCCGCTCCTTCGAGGAGCTGGCGGCGCTGATCGACGCCGCGGGCGGCGGCAAGCGCCTGGGCGTGTGCCTGGACTCCTGCCACCTGCTGGCCTCCGGCTACGACGTGCGCACGCCCGAGTCGCTCTCGGCCGTGCTCGACGACTTCGACTCGATCGTCGGGCTGGACCGGCTCGGCTCCCTGCACGTCAACGACTCCGTCACCGAACTGGGCTCCAACCGCGACCGCCACGCCAACCTCGGCGACGGCGAGATCGGCGCGGACGGCATCGCCGCGTTCCTCTCAGAGCCCCGCTTCGACGGGCTCGCGGCGATCTTCGAGGGCCCCGGTGCGTCCGGCAAGGCGGTCGATCGCGCCGACATCGAGAACGCGATCGACCTCCGCGAGCGCGGCCTTCAGCAGCGCCGCGCGTAGCGGCAGGCGACGATCGAGGGCTGCTCGACCGGCGCGCCCGCGTCGATCGACCACGCCAGCCGCACGAACTGCGCGTGGGTCCACGCGAGCGGCGTCCCCGACCGCGTGCCCTCGCCGGCCTCGAAGCCGGGCCCGCCCGTCGGCGGCCGGCCGTCCCAGACCTGCTCGGGCAGCATCAGGCCGTCGTTCGCGGCGCCCGCCATCGTCCGCAGGTGCGGTGTGGCGCTGCGCCCCGCGAGCAGCTCGTACTCGCCCCGCTCGCCGGCCAGCAGCGGCCACAGGCGGCCGAAGGTCTGCCGCTCGGCGGTCGGGAAGATGTCCCAGTCGGCGCCGCTGGCCGTCTCGCCGTAGCCGTCGAAGGTGAACCGGTACCAGCCGGGTCCGTGCGGCGTGTCGCGCTTGAGGATCCGGTCGCCGACCGCCAGCGAGTTGAGGATCGTCGGGTCGTCGTGCGGCTTGACGCCGAACAGCGCGAGCCCGAGGAAGCTCTGGTCGACGATCTCGTTCTCCTTGACGGGCCGCGGGAAGTTGTCGCCGAGGCTGTACTCCGAGCCGTCGTCCGGGTCGCCGTCCTTCGTGACGCGCAGGTAGTAGGGATCCTCGGAGTACGGCCCGTTGGTGGTCGCCGTCCACCCCTCGACGCTCTCCTGCCACTCGTCGGCGAGCGCCTCGTACTGCCCCGCCCGCGCCGTGTCGCCGTTATCGCGCGCGATGTCCGCCGCGCACACGAGCGCGGCGATCTCCGTAGCGATCGTGTTGGGCGACCAGCCGCTCTGGTTCTCCCAGCGCTCCTGCTCGGTCTCGGGCCCGTTGGCGACGATGAAGTCGGCGGCGCGCCGCACGTGCCCCCAGTCCTCGCTCGACCGGCGCCCGAGCCACCACGCCAGCACCACCGGCAGGGCGACCTCGTCCATCTGGAGGCTTGTCCAGAACTCCGTGCCGTCGACGCGGGTGTTCTGCCACCACGAGCCGTCGGGCTTCTGCACGCGCCACAGGTAGTCCATCAGCCGCGTGGCGGCGGCCCCGTCGCCGGCCGCCTGCTGCGCGGTGGCCACGTGGTAGAAGTCGCGCGGCCAGACGAGGTGGTAGGGGCCGGAGAACTCCTCGCCCGACAGCGTCAGCGTCCCCCACACCCACGGCATCGAGGGCGAGGCGATCGACGCGCCCGG
This sequence comes from uncultured Solirubrobacteraceae bacterium, assembly GCA_963764385.1. Lineage (GTDB taxonomy): Bacteria > Actinomycetota > Thermoleophilia > Solirubrobacterales > Solirubrobacteraceae > DATFQI01. The sequence goes on from CAVXSJ010000002.1 coordinate 115,798, forward strand.
GTTGCGCTTGTCCTCGGAGGCCTCGAGCACCATCACCGACTGCTCGTAGAGCCGCTTCTGGTGGCGCACGCTCGCCGGCGGGCGCGCGATCGAGCGCAGGTACTGCGACCAGCCGCGCAGGTACGCCCAGGCGGCGCGCCCGTAGCCGCCGCCGAGCGAGCGCCGCGCGGTGGCGTCGGCGGCTCCGGCGTCGGCCCCGAAGCCGATCGCGAGGGTCAGGTGGCGGCCGCCGCGGCGCCCGGTGAGGCTCGTGCGGGCGGCCTGGACGACGTTGCCGGCCGCGGTGGCGTCGTAGCGCCGCCCGAGCCGCTTGTCGGCCTCCAGCCGCTCGCGCGGGTCGCTCGCGGTGCCCGCGTAGCCGCTCGTCGTCTCCCGCAGCGACGGGTACGCGCGCACGGCGCTGGCCGCCGTGTCGTCGTAGGCCTGCAGCGCGGAGGCGGTGCTGGTCCCGCGGTCGTCGTTGCCGCCGTCACCCGGCGCCGGGTCGGCGATCACGTACACGCGCAGCGGCTTGCGGGTCTTGGACTCGAAGCGTACGTCGGCGAGCACCGTCGAGCCCGCGGGATCGGTGATCCAGGTCTTCTGGAGCCGCCAGCGCGACGTCCACGTGGTCTGGCGGAACGCCAGCGACCCGGGCACGGGGCGGACCTCCGAGCGCACGCCGGGCCCGGTCTCGCGGTCCAGGAAGCGCTTGCCGTCGGTCACCGCGAACTCGAGGTCGCGGAAGCTCGGCGTGCTCAGGTCGGGGTAGTAGATCTCGCTCAGCTCGGCCGAGCGCAGCGTGAACCAGACCTCGGATCCTCGCGTCGTCGAGGTGCCGAACCCGTGCTTGTCGGCGCCCGCCCACGTGTGGCGCTCCCCCGGCGCGCCCGGCGCGGGCGGGTTCGCGGCCTGCGCCTGCGCGGCGCACACCCCCAGCAGTACTGCGACGAGCACGACGATCCGGCGCACGGCGAGCCTCCCCAACTCGGTTGCGCGAGGCATACCCCCGGGCGCCGAGCGGCGAACTCCTAAGCGACGGCGGGCTCGAGCTCGGGCTCGGCGACCACGGGCGCGGCCTGCACCAGCGCGTCGCCGAGCAGCGTGCGCAGCTCTGACTTGAGCGCGCCGTTGCGGGCGGCGATCCGGAAGTCGCCGCCGAAGCGCAGGCAGCGCAGCCCGGTGCGGGTCTGCATCTCCAGCACGAAGTCGTCGGGGCCGGGGTAGCGCTCGAACAGGTCGCGCAGCTCGCCGATCACCGCCGCCTCCAGGCGCGCGGCGTCGACGCGCATCCGCAGCCACTTCGGCGCCTCGATGGCGGCGCGCTCGGCCATCGTCGCCTTCGCCTTCTCGATCTCGGCCTCCGAGGGATCGAAGCGATCGACCTCCTGGACGACGATGCAGACCTTGTTGGCGTCCTTGTGGTCCACGCGGCCGCGGACCAGCACGATCTCGTCGGCGGCCAGCACGCCCTCGGCGGCCGTCATCGCCTTCTCGAACACCACGACCTCGACCGTGCCGTCCAGGTCGTCGACCGTCGCGAACATCATGTTCGAGCCGCTGCGGGTGCGGATCTTCTTCGCCTCGGTGATCATCCCGCCGACCTTCACCCACTCGCCGTCGCGGCGCTCGGGGATCTCGGCGATCGAGCAGTCCGCCTTCATGCGCAGCGCCTCGCGCACGCGCTTGAGCGGGTGCTCGGTGATGTAGACGCCGACCGACTCCTTCTCCATCGCCAGCAGCTCGGGGCGGTCGTACTCGTGCGTGGGGATGGGCGGATGCGCCGGCGCGGCGAAGGCGTTGCCGCCCGCCGGGTCGGCGAAGCCGAGGTCGAAGATCGAGCCCTGGCCGATCTCGGCGTCCTGCTGGAGCTTCTGGCCGGCCGCCTGCGCGGAGTCCAGCACCTCGAGCATCCCGCGCCGGGTCGCCTCGGTCGAGCCGAACGCGCCGCACTTGATCAGCGCCTCGATCGAGCGCTTGTTGACGGTGCGCCCGTCGACGCGCTCGCAGAAGTCCCACAGCGAGCGGAACGGGCCGTCCTCCTCGCGCGCGCGCTTGATCGCCTCCACCGCGGCGTATCCGACGCCCTTCACGGCGTCCAGCCCGAAGCGGATGTTGCCCTCCACGACCATGAACTCGTGGTCGGACTCGTTGACGTCCGGCGGCAGGATCTCGATCCCCATCGCCTCGGTCTGGTTGACGAAGAAGGGCACCTTGTCCTTGGTGTCCATCACCGAGGAGATCAGCGCGGCCATGTACTCGGCCGGGTAGTTGGCCTTCAGCCACGCCGTCCGGTAGGAGATCAGCGCGTAGCAGGCGGCGTGGGACTTGTTGAACGAGTAGTCGGCCGACTTCTCGTTCGTCATCCACAGCGTCTCGATGACGTCGTAGGCGGTGCCCGAGGCCTTGCAGCCCTCGTAGAACTCGGGCTTGAGCTCGGCCATCGCGGCGCGGTTCTTCTTGCCGATCGCCTTGCGCAGGTCGTCGGCCTTCGGGCCGCTGAAGCCCGCGAGCGCCTTGGCGATCTGCATCGCCTGCTCCTGGTAGAGGATCACGCCCTTCGTCGCGTCGGTGATCGTGCGCAGGCGGTCGTCGATGTACTGGATCGAGTCCGGGTTGCGCTTGCCGCGCGCGTACGCGGGGATCTGATCCATGGCGCCCGGGCGGTACAGCGCCACCAGCGCCACCAGGTCCTCGAACTCCGTCGGGGCGACCTTCTTCAGCGCCTCGCGCATGCCCTCGGACTCGAACTGGAACACGCCGATCGCGTCGCCGCGGGCCATCATCGCGTAGGTCTTCTCGTCGTCGAGCGGCAGCGTGGTCATGTCCGGCCGCTCGCCGGTCGAGCGCTCCACGATGTCCAGCGCGTCCTCGATCACGTCGAGGTTGCGCAGGCCCAGGAAGTCCATCTTGAGCAGGCCGATCTCCTCGATGGGCTTCATCGAGTACTGCGTGACGGTCCGGTAGATCTTCTGGCCGTTCTCGCCCGCGCCCGCGTCCGCGAGCTGGAGCGGCACGACGTCGGTCAGCGGCCGGTCGGCGATCACGACCGCGGCGGCGTGGATCGACGCGTTGCGGACGATCCCCTCCAGGCCCTGCGCGACGTCCACGATCTGCTTGGCCACCGGGTCGCGGCCCACCTCGGCGGCGAGGTCGGTGCCCTGCTGCAGGCAGTCCTCGAAGCTCGGCGGGCGGCCCTGCTGCGGGTCCGGGATCAGCTTCGCCAGCTTGTCGCCGATCGCGTACTCGTGGCCCAGCACGCGGGCGGCGTCGCGCGTCGCGGCGCGGGGGAACATCTTGCCGAAGGTGATGATCTGCGCGACGCGCTCGGCGCCGTACTTCTCGGTCACGTAGCGGATCACGCGCTCCCGGCCGCGCACCGAGAAGTCGATGTCGATATCCGGCATCGACACGCGCTCGGCGTTGAGGAAGCGCTCGAACAGCAGGTCGTAGCGCAGCGGATCCACGTCGGTGATCTGGAGGCAGAACGCGACGAGGCTGCCGGCCGCCGAGCCACGGCCCGGGCCGACCGCGATGCCGTTGGACTTCGCGTAGTCGACGAAGTCCCACACGATCAGGAAGTACGCGTTGAAGCCCATCGAGTCGATGACCCCGAGCTCCATCTCCATGCGCTCGATCGCCTCGGCGGGCGCCGGGTCGCCGTAGCGCTTGCGCAGCCCCTCCTCGACCAGCGAGCGGAGGTAGGCCTTCTCGTCCTGGCCGTCGGGGCAGTCGTAGCGCGGGATCAGCTGCTTGCCGAGCTCGATGCCGACCTCGCAGCGCTCGGCGATCTCCACCGTGGCGGCGAGCGCCTCCGGCGTGGAGGCGAACGACTCCGCCATCTCCTGCGAGCTCTTCAAATAGAACTCGTTGGTGTCGAAGGACATCTTCGGCGCCGCCAGCGTGGACTTCGTCTGCACGCACAGCAGGGCCGCGTGGTGGTGGTAGTCCTCGCGGCGCAGGTAGTGCACGTCGGCGGTCGCGACCAGCGGGCGGCCCATCTCCTGCGCGAAGCGGCCGATCGCCTCGTTGACCTGCTCCTGCTCGGCGATCCCGTTGTGCTGGATCTCGAAGTACACGTCCTCGGGGCCGAACACCTGCACCAGCTCGTCGAGGTGCGCGCGGGCCTCGGGCAGCCTGCCTTCGACGATCCGGCGCGAGCTGCGGCTGGCCAGGCAGCCCGACAGCGCGATCACGCCCTCGGCGTGCTGGGACAGCATCTCCATGTCCACGCCGGGCTTGCCGCGGTACAGGCCCTCGAGGAAGCCGGCGCTGGAGAGCTTGACCAGGTTGCGGAAGCCCTCGTCGCTCTGGGCGACCAGCGTGAGGTGGTTGCGCTCGATCTTGCCCTCGCGGACCGAGCGGTCGTCGACGAAGTAGGCCTCGAGGCCCAGGATCGGCTTGATGCCGTGCTTGGTGCAGGCCTTGTAGAGCTCGATGGCGCCGTTCATGACGCCGTGATCGGTCAGGCCGAGAGCGGGTTGGCCGAACTCCGCGGCGCGGGCGGCCAGCTTGTCGATCTTGCAGGCGCCGTCGAGCAGCGAGTACTCGGAGTGGACGTGCAGATGTGCGCAGCCGGGGTTCGACACGGGCCGTCAACACTAGGCGGGGCATCGGACGTCAGCCCTCCCCCACGCCGCACGCTCCGGGAATCCCCTGACCGGTCACGGAACGGCTTTCGAGCGGCGACCGCATTAAAGAGTGGCACCCCACCCACCGATACCACCGACAGATGCCCGACGTCGCGCCCATCGCGCTGCTCCAGACGCCCTCCCCGTCCACAGGCGGCCGCCGCCCCTGGCTGGACCACTGGCTCGAAACGTGCGCGGACCTCTCCGCGCTGACCGCCACGCACCCGATGATGGACGCCGTCATCGACGAGGTCGACGGCCGCATGATCCGGATCGGCGACCGCTGGCTCGCCGACTTCGCCTCCTGCAACTACCTCGGCTTCGACCTCGACCCCGAGATCATCGCCTCGGTGCTCCCGCAGCTCGAGACGTGGGGCACGCACCCGAGCTGGTCGCGACTGCTCGGCAGCCCCGTGCTGTGCGAGGAGATCGAGACCCGCCTCACCGCCCTCCTGGGCAGCGAGGACTCGCTCGTGCTGCCGACCATCACCCACATCCACATGTCGGTGATCCCGCTCCTGGCCGCCTCGGGGACGATCTTCCTCGACGCCCGGGCGCACAAGACGATCTACGACGGCTGCCAGGTGGCCCGCGCCCGCGGCGCCGCGGTGCGCCGCTTCCGGTTCGAGGACCCCGACCATCTCGACGCGCTGCTGCGCGCGGAGGCCGACCCGACCCGCCTCGTGTGCATGGACGGCGTGAACAGCATGACCGGCAACGCGCCGGACCTGCCCGCCTTCGCCGAGGTGGCCCGCCGCCACGGCGCGCTCCTCTACGTCGACGACGCGCACGGGTTCGGCGTGATCGGCGAGCGCAGCCCCGACGAGAGCTCCTCCTACGGCGTCGCGCGGCAACAGCATCGTCCGCCACGCCGGCGAGAGCTACGACGGCGTCGTGCTCGTCGGCGGCTTCTCGAAGGCGTACTCGTCGCTGCTGGCGTTCATCGCCTGCCCGACCGAGGTCAAGCAGCTGCTGAAGGTCGCGGCCGCGCCGTACCTGTACTCCGGGCCTTCGCCGGTCGCCTCGCTCGCCACCGTGCTGGCCGGCTTCGACGTCAACGAGCGGCGCGGCGACGCCCTGCGCGCCACGCTGCACGACCTCACCGGCCGCGTCCTCTCCGCCCTGTCAGCGGCTCGACGTGCACACGCCCAACCACTCCGGGCTGCCGATCATCGAGATCCCGCTGCGCGACCACCGGCGGATCGACGCCGTCGGGCGCTTGCTGTTCGAGCGCGGCATCTACGTCACGCTCGCCGCCTACCCGCTCGTCCCCAAGGACGAGGTCGGCTTCCGCATCCAGCTCACGGCGGCCAACACCGTCGCAGGAGGTCGATCGGCTGATCGTCGTCCTCGAGGAGCTCGCCGACCGCGGTGAGCTGCGCAGTCCGTCGACGACCCGGGCTTCCAGGCAGCGCATCGGCATGAACGCGCGCGCGCGCCGCTGTGGACGGTCTACCTCGCGGTCGGCGCGCTCGCTTTGCGTCGCTGTATCTCTTCGTTCCCGCCGTTCAAGGGCAGCGGCCCGCTGATGAACCTGCTCGGGCTCTCGCCCGTGCTGGCGATCCTCGTACGGCATCCGCCGCTTCAAGCCCGCCGTCGCGCGCGCCGTGGTACCTGTTCGCCGCCGGGCTCGGCGCTGTTCTGGCTCGGCGACCTCTACACGTACAGCTACCCGCGCGTGTTCGGGGCCGACGTCCCGTTCCCGTCGCCGGGCGACGCGCTTCTACGTCCTGATGTACCCGGTGATGATGGCCGGCCTGCTGCTGCTCGTCCGCCGGCGCGGCTCGGGCGGCGACCGCGGCGGGCTGATCGACGGGCTGATCCTCGCCGTCGGCCTCGTCGCTGCCGTCGTGGGTCGTGCTGATGGCGCCCTACCTCCACCAGGACGAGCTCGGCGCTGACCGCCAAGCTGGTGTCGGTCGCCTACCCGCTCGGCGACGTGATCCTGCTCGGCGCGGCCGTCCGGCTGGCGCTCGACGGCGGACGCCGGGAGCTGGCCTTCCACCTGCTCAGCGTCGAGCATCGTCGTCCTGCTCGCGACCGATTTCGCCTACGGGCTGCTGACGCTCACGGCGGCTACGATCGGGCAGTTGTGGCTCGACGCCGGCTGGATCGCCTCCTACCTGCTGTGGGGCGCGGCCGCGCTGCACCCCTCGATGGCGCGGATCGGCGACCGCCAGGTCACCGACGACGTCGTGCTGACGCGCTTCCGGCTCGCGCTGCTCACCGTGCGGCTCGATGATCGCGCCGGTCATCGGGCTCGTGCACGACGTGCAGACGCCGGAACTTCGACTTCGCGGTCGTGCGCGCCGCCTCGATCATCCTGTTCGGCCTCGTGGTGCTGCGCATGGCCGGCCTGGTCCGCCAGCAGGAGCGCTCGCTCGAGCGCGAGCGGATGCTGAGCCGCGCCGGCGCCGACCTCGTCGCGGCCTCCAGCCGCGAGGAGATCGACCGCGTGGCCGTGACGGCCGCCGCGTCGCTGGCCGGGCCAGGCGCCGCGGCGGCCATGTGCGCACGCCGTGACGGCGGCGACGCTCGAGGTGATCGCCGCGACCGGGGCGGCCGACGGCGCGCAGCTGCCCGCGCTCGCTGGACGCGGACGAGGACGGCGGTCGTACTCCGCATCACCCCCGCCGAAGCCGCGGCCGCCGGGCTGAACGCCGAGCGCGCGTACGCCGTCGCCGCTCGCCCCGCGCCGCGCCGCCGGCCGCCGTGCTGTTCGTCGACGGACGACGTCGGCTCGAAGGCGAGCAGTCCGCCGCCCGCGCGCTGGCCGCCCAGGTCGCGCTGGCGCTCGACAGCGCCGTGCTCACCGAGGAGGTGCACCGCCGCCGCGGCGAGGCGCGCTTCGGCTCGCTCGTGCGCCACTCGAGCGACCTCATCACGGTGCTCGACCCCGACACCGCGATCACCTACCAGAGCCCGTCGATCGAGCGCATCCTCGGCATCCGGCACGAGGACGTCGTCGGGCCAGCGCTTCTCCGAGCTCGTGGCCGAGACCGACCGCGGCCCGGCTGGACCGCGTGCTGTCGACCGCCGCGGCCGGCGAGGAGGCGCAGTCGCTCGAGTGCGCGCTCGTGCACGGCGACGGCACGCACCGCCAGTTCGAGATCCTCTTCACCAACCTGATCGACGACGAGCACGTCGGCGGCATCCTGCTCAACGCGCGCGACGTCTCCGAGCGCAAGGCTGTTCGAGGCGCAGCTGACCCACCAGGCGTTCCACGACACCGTCACCGGCCTGGCCAACCGCGCGATGTTCTCCGAGCGCGTCCGGCACGCGATCGCGCGCAGCCGCCGGGAGGGGCGCACGCTGGCCGTGCTGTTCTCGACCTCGACGACTTCAAGACGATCAACGACTCGCTCGGCCACGCCGCCGGCGACGAGGTGCTGCGTCGAGGTCGGCCGGCGCCTGGACGCGAGCACCCGCGGCGCCGACACCGCGGCCCGCTTCGGCGGCGACGAGTTCGCCGTGCTGCTCGAGGACGTGCAGGACAGCCAGGACGCCGCCGACGCCGCTCAGCGCATCCTCGAGTCGCTCGTCGATCCCGATGCGCGCCGGCCACAAGGAGCTCGCGCTGCGGGGCAGCCTCGGCATCTCGGTCGCGATGCCCGACGACCTGCGCGACGCCGAGGAGCTGATCCGGGACGCCGACGCCGCGATGTACATCGCCAAGCGCGACGGCAAGGGCGGCTACCGCCTGTTCGAGCCGGCCATGCACGAGGGCGTCCTCGCGCGCCTCGAGCTGCGCACCGACCTGCACCGCGCGATGGCCACCGAGCAGCTCGAGCTCTACTACCAGCCGGTCGTGCGCCTCTCCGACGGGTCGATCTCCGGCGTCGAGGCGCTGCTGCGCTGGAACCATCCCGAGCGCGGCATGGTCGGCCCCGTCGAGTTCATCCCGATCGCCGAGGAGACCGGCCTGATCATCCCGATCGGCCGCTGGGTGCTGCGCGAGGGCTGCCGCCACGCGAAGCGGATGCTGATGACGCTGCCCGGCGAGTCGCCGAACATGAGCCATCAACCTCTCGCTCAAGCAGATCCAGCACTCCGACATCGTCGCCGACGTCCGCGACGCGCTCGAGGAGTCCGGGCTCGACCCGGCGCGCCTGACGCTCGAGATCACCGAGTCCGTTCTGATGGCCGACACCGATCTGGCCGTCGAGCGCCTGTGCGAGCTCAAGGAGCTCGGCGTCGCGCTGGCGCTCGACGACTTCGGCACGGGCTACTCGTCGCTGAGCTACCTCAGCCGCTTCCCCGTCGACATCCTCAAGATGGACCGCTCGTTCCTGCGCGGCGGCGCGACGCCCGAGGCGGCCGGCCTCGCCAGCGCGGTCGTCGGGCTCGGCGCCACGCTCTCGCTCGAGGTCGTCGCGGAGGGCATCGAGATGCCCGGCCAGCGCGACACGCTGCGCGAGATGGGCTGCGACCTCGGCCAGGGCTTCCTGTTCGCGCGGCCGATGGACCGCCGACGCGTCGCTGATCTTCCTCGCCGACGACGCCGCCCGCCGCTGATGCTGCACAGCCACGAGGCGCTCGACCGCCCGGGCGGGGTCGCGCAGCGTGGGCTGCTTGACCCCGCTGCGCCACCGCGACTTCCGGCTGCTGTGGGCCGGGATGTGCGTGTCGCTGCTGGGCGACGGCGCGTTCCTCGTCGCGCTCGCGTGGCAGGTCTACCAGCTCAGCGACGCGCCGACCGCGATGGGCCTCGTCGGCATCGCGATGACGGTGCCGACGATCGTGTTCCTGCTGGTGGGCGGCGTGGCGAGCGATCGCTTCGACCGGCGGCGGCTGATGCTGGCGGCCGACCTGGCGCGGCTGCTGGCCGGCGCGACCCTGGCGATCCTGTCGCTCACCCACGCGCTCGAGCTCTGGCACGTGGTCGTGCTGGTCATGGTCTACGGCACGGGTCAGGCGTTCTTCGCGCCGGCGTTCGACGCGTTCGTGCCCGAGCTGCTCCCCGCGCACGAGCTCGCCGCAGGCCAACGCGCTCGACCAGGTCGTGCGGCCGCTCGCCCTGCGCATGACGGGCCCGGCGCTCGGCGGCATCGCGGTCGGCGCGCTCGGCGCCGGCGGGGCGTTCGCGCTCGACGCTGCGTCGTTCGCGCTGTCCGCGCTGGCGCTGCTGCTGATCCGCCGGCCGCCGCCGCGCGCGCGCACCGCCGCCCGGTCGCTGCTCGGCGACCTGCGCGAGGGCTGGGGCTACGTGCGCGGCCACTCCTGGCTGTGGGCGACGTTCGCGTCGCGCGGCGTTCGCCTACCTGCTGTTCATGGGGCCGGTCGAGGTGCTGGTGCCCTACATCGTCAAGGAGCGACCTCCACGGCACCGCTCGCGACCTCGGGCTCGTGTTCGCGGCCGGCGGCCTCGCCTCCGTGGTCGCCGCCGTCACGGTCGGCCGCCGCGGGCTGCCGCGGCGCGACATCACGTTCATGTACGCCGCCTGGACGCTCGCGACGCTGGCGGTGGTCGGCTACGGGCTCGCGAGCAGCGTGTGGCAGCTCATGCTCGCCGCGGCGGCGTTCAACTCGCTCGAGACGGTCGGGACGATCGTCTGGGCCACGGCCAAGCAGCGCCACGTCCCCGGGCACATGCTCGGCCGCGTCTCCAGCCTCGACTGGCTGATCTCGATCGGGCTGCTGCCGCTGTCGTTCGCGCTCACCGGGCCCGGTCAGCGCCGCGATCGGGGTGCGCGCGACGCTCGTCGGCGCCGGCATCCTCGGCGCGATCGTGACCGTGGGCGGCCTGCTCGTCCCGGGCGTGCGCGCGGTCGAGGGCCGGACGGCCACGGAGCTCGCGCCGGAGCCCGAGGCCGAAGCCGAAGCCGAGCCGCCGTGCCCGCCGTGCCCGCCGCCGCTTAGCCTGGATCCACCGATGGGCCGTGACCGGCTCGGCGCCGTGGGCCGAGTCAGAGACGATCACGGTGGCGAGACGCCACGGGGATCGGTGGATTCAGGCTTAGCCGGTCTTCGCAGCCGGCGACGCCCGTTCAGCCGGTCTTCGCTCGGAGACCGGCGCCCGGGCTCCGGCGGAGACCGGCGACGCCCGTTCAGCCGGTCTTCGCTTCCTGGGGGACCTTGACCTCCCGCTTGAGGATCTTGCCCGTCGGGCCCTTGGGCAGCTCGTCCGGGAACCAGATCTTGCGCGGGTACTTGTAGTTCGCGACCTGCTCCTTGACGAAGGCGCGCAGCTCGTCGGCGTCGACCTCCTTGCCCTCCTTGAGCACGACGGCGGCGCCGATCTCCTCGCCCATCTTGTCGTCGGGCACGCCGACGACGGCGACCTCGGCGACCGCGGGGTGCTCGTAGATGACCTCCTCGATCTCGCGCGGGTAGACGTTGTAGCCGCCGCGGATGATCATCTCCTTCTTGCGGTCGACGATGAAGTAGTAGCCCTCGTCGTCGCGCTTGCCCATGTCGCCGGTGCGGAACCACCCGTCGTCGTCGAGGACCTCCTTGGTGGCGTCATCGCGCTTCCAGTAGCCCTTCATGACGTTGTGGCCCTTGATGGCGATCTCGCCGACTTCCTCGGCGCCCTCCGACGTCGTTGCCGTCGTCGTCGACGAGCTTCATCTCGACGCCCTCGACCGGCGTCCCGATCGAGCCCGGCTTGCGCTCTCGGTCGGGGTGGTTGAAGGAGGCGACCGGGCTCGTCTCGGACAGGCCGTAGCCCTCGAGGATCTTGGCCTCGAACCGCTCTTCGAAGCCCTTGAGGACCTCGACGGGGAGCGCCGAGCCGCCCGACACGCACAGCCGCAGGCAGGAGACGTCCTTGACCTGGTCGTCGGGCAGGTTGAGCATCGCGACGTACATCGTCGGCACGCCCTGGAAGATCGTGACCTTGTCGCGCTCGATGATCTCCATCGCCTTGGCGGGGTCGAAGCGCGGGATGAGCGTCAGGCAGCAGCCCTTGTAGACGCCGGCGTTGAGCCCGCAGGTCTGCCCGAAGGAGTGGAACAGCGGCAGCGCGCCGAGGACGACGTCCTCCTCGGTGGACTTCGCGAGCGTGTCCGCCGTGACCTTGGCGTTCCTCTTGAGGTTGCCGTGGGTCAGCTCGGCGCCCTTCGGCGTGCCGGTCGTGCCTGACGTGTAGAGGATCACGGCGGTGTCGTCGGCGGCCACGTCGGCGACGTCGTGGTCGGACTCCGCCTCGGCGAGCAGCTTCTCGAACTCGCCCGGCTTGACGGAGATGAGCTCGGCGCCGGCCTTCTCGGCGCCCGTGCTCGCGGCCTCCTCGAAGTCGCCCCAGCCGAACATCAGCTTCGCGCCGGGGTCCTCGAGGTAGAAGCTGACCTCGCGGCCCTTGAGCAGCACGTTCATCGGGACGACGACGCCGCCTGCGCGCAGGACGCCGTAGTAGGCGATGGCGAAGTACGGGACGTTGGGGAGCATGATCCCGACGCGGTCGCCCCGCTCGAGCCCCTTGGCCTTCAGCAGCCCGGCGACGCGCGCCGAGCCCTCGTTGAGCACGTCGTAGGAGACGACCGTGTCGTCGAGCTTGAGCGCCGGCCGATCACCGAACTTCTCGGCGGTCTCGGTGACAAATGCGGCCAGGTTCTCGCTCATGCAGGTTCCTCCCCAGGAAAAGACGCTGACGTTCCGTGGAGAGTCTCCCCATCCTCCCGTCGAGCGGGGAGAACTCTGTTCAGGTGAGGCCCTGGGCGCGGTCCGTCCACGCCTTCATGCGGGCCACCACGCGGCGATCGCCGCGCACGGCGGGCCGCTGGCCGCTCGGGACCGCTTCGCCCCGTAGAAGCAGCGCGAACGCCTCGGCGGTCATCGTGACGGTGGCGTCGGCGCCCTCGGGCGGCGGGCGGTCGGAGACGTCCAGGCCGGCGCCGTCGCGAGCGGTCAGGTACCAGGTCTCGGGCGCCTCGCCGGTGATCTCCTGCGCGACGGTGAAGCGCTCGCCGCGGGTCCAGGTCGGGTGCACGGCGTAGGAGAGCGCGCGATAGACGAGCCCGGGCGCGAGCTGCGCGCCGGCACGAGCCGCCTCGGCGATCGTCAGCCGGGTGGCCGGCAGGGCGCGCAGGACAGCCAGGCTCCGCTTGCTCCCGCGGAACTTCGCGGGGCCGAAGATGCGGCCGACATGGCGCGGCACGCCGGCGAGCAACTCGGCGAGCGTGAGCGCGTCAGCGGTCAGGTGGAAGTCGGCCTGATCGCGCGGCCGCCGCACCTTCACCTCCCGCACCTCGGAGCCGTCGGCACCGACCGTGACCGCGAAGGTCCCGACCTCGCGGATGGTCAGGTCGTAGTCAAGCGGGTTCGCGAGAGCGGCGCCCTGAGCGGGCAGCAGCGCGGCGAGCAGCCGGCCAGCGGCGACAGGATCGTCGTGCGCGAGCTTCACGATCGCACCCCGGAGGGCTGGGTACTGCCGCGCCGAGCGCCCTGCGGCGTCAACGCGCGGCGGGTGCGAGGGGGCGGAGATGATCGTCGGCCGAGCGTGCTCCGGCGCGGGAGCGACCGCGGCGGGCACCTGACGCTCGTCAGCGGGCTCCTCCGCGTCGGTTGTCACCTCATCCACGCCCTGGGGGGTTGAGGCGACAACGGACGCTCGGAGGGCGGCCGCGGCTGCGTCGAGGTCGGCGAGGATGCGGCCGGTCTCGGCCTGTGGCGGTGGTGTGGTGGTGGCCGCGGCCTCGGCCTGCTCGCGGGCGGCCTGTTCGAGGCGGACCTCGGCGGCGAGGCCGGCGGCGTGGCGGTCGAGCTCGGCGATGCGGTCCTGCAGACTGCTCGCCTCGGCGGCCGCCGCGTCGGCGGCGGCGCGGGCGTCGCGCTCGTGCTCGAGCTCGGCCCGGACGCGCATCAGCTCGTCCTGGGCGGCGTCGCGGGCCGCGCGGGCCTCCGCGAGGTCGGCCTCGAAGGCGTGCCGGGCGGCGTCGACGGCGGCCTCCGCCGTCATGCGGCGCTCGCGCTCGGCGGCCAGGACGGCCTCGAGCAACGCGCGTGCCTCCGGCTCTGGCGCAGGACCCTCCTCGTCGCGGGCGATGATCGCCGCGTCGCGCTCCGCGGCTCGGGTCGCGCGCTCGGCCGCGAGCTCCGCGCCGAACGCGTCGCGGTCGGCGGCCCGCGCTTGGCGCTCGGCGATGAGGTCTCCGGCGAGCGCCTCGCGGTCAGCGGCGAGGTCGGCGGCCAGCGCGTCGCGCTCCGCGGCGAGTGCGTCGCGATCGGCTGCCCGGGCCTCGCGCTCGACGACGAGGTCAGCGGCGAGCGCGTCGCGCTCGGCGGCCAGCGTCGCCCGCGCGTCGCGGTCGCGGTCGAGCTCGTCCTCGAGCGCGGCGCGGGCGACGGACTCGACGCGGAGCTGCGCCTCGGTCGTCGCCACCGCGGTCGTCGCGGTGTGCAGCAAGGTCTCCGTCGACGCCAGCGCGGTCTCGAGCTCGGCAACGCGCGCGTGCAGCGACGCGGCGCGGGCCTCGGCGGTCTCGTGGGCAACGGCGAGCTCGGCCTGCGCGGCCTCGAGCGCGGCGGTGCGGCTGTCGGCGGCGTCCAGGCGCTCCTGCAGCGCCTCGCGCACCTCCTCCAGCACGACCCTCTCGCCGCGGTGGCGGCGCTCGAGCGACTCGCGCGTCTCCTCGGCGGCCGCGAGCGCGGCGGCGACACGGCCCTCGGCCTGCTCGCGCGCCTCGTCGAGCTCGGCGTGCCCGCGGGCGACCTCGTCGCGCGCCGCCTCCAGCGAGGCCACCACGCGCTGCAACCGCTGCTCGGCGGCACGCTCCGCGGCGCGGACGGCGTCACCGACCGTGACGCGCTCGGCCTCCAGCACCGCGAGGCGGACGGCGTCGCCGGCGTGCGCGATCTCGCCGGTCCGCAGCTTCAGCCGCCACTCGCGGCTCTGGCGGCGCAGCCGGGCCAGCGAGTCCAGCGCGCCGGCCAGCGCCGCCTGGCGGCGCGCGGCGATCCGGTCGAGCTCGGCGACATCGACCACGGGAGCCGCTGCCTCTTCGGCGAGCGAGTCGCGCTCGGCGGTCGTCTCCGCGAGCCGGCGCTCCAGCTCGGCGGACTGCAATTCCAAAGCCTCCACTGCGCGCAACGCCTCCGCCGCGACCCGCGCCGACGCCTTCTCAGCCGCCTCGGCACGCCGGGCGCGCCGCTCGGCGAGCACGCCGCGGTCGATCAGCTGGCCGCCCGCCGGCTCCTCGGTCTCAATCTCCGGTATCGGCGCGGCACGCGCCAGCCCGGGCGCGATCGGAGGCAGCCCCGAGCGCACGCCGCCGGGCCACTCGACCCACAGCAGCTCCGGCTCGGCGGCCACGAGCGCGACCGGCACGAGGTAGCTGCCCCGCCACGAAGCGGGATCGCGGGCGAACCGGGCGTCGGGCAGCGACTCGAAGCGATGGTCGGCCCCTCCGGCCTTCAGCACCAGCTCGGGGAGGCCGGGGCGGGCGGCCTCCGAAGCGCTCCAGCGGCCGCGCACGCGGACCAGGCCGCTGTCGGCGCCGGACGGCAGCCATTCGACGGCCTCGATCGTGAGGCCGCTGAGCTGCGGAAGCGCCGAGGAAGGAGACTCACCCATCGCGGCCGCATGGTCCCAGACGCAGCGGCGGCTCCCAAGCGGGTTGGCCGGACGTTGGGCGAGAAAAGCGCCCCCGCACGATGAAGCGCGGGGGCGGGAACAGCTAGTCGCCGCGGCGCGACGCGAGGATCGCGACGCCGGCGACGGTGGCGACGATGGCGCCGGCGACGAGCGACTTGGGGGCGTAGGTCGGGCCGTACTTGCGGCGCAGCGTGAACTTGCCGCCGTTCCAGACCACCATGCCGAGGAGCTTGTAGAACATGGCTTGAACGCTACCCGACGCGAGCCGCGGCTAGGCGTCGCCTTCGTCGGCGAGCCGGTGGGCCATCCGCGACTGCAGCGTCCACAGCTCGATGAACCCGGGCGACGCGTTCTGCGAGAACAGCCCGCCGGACTCCGCGAACGTCGCCAGCTGCGCGTCGTAGACCGCGTTCGCGCTCTCGCGCGTGACCACCCGGACGTTGCCCTTGTAGAGCTTCAGCCCGATCGTCCCGGTCACGCGCCGGTTGACGTGCTCGATGTAGGCCTCGAGGTCCGCGCGCAGCGGCTCCCACCACAGGCCCGCGTAGACGAGGTAGGCCCACTTCTGGTCCAGGCGCGGCTTGAACTGGTTCTGGTGGATCGTCCCCGTCAGGCGCTCCAGCTCGCGATGGGCCTTGAGCAGGATCGCGGCGGCCGGCACCTCGTAGATGTCGCGCACCTTGAGGCCGACGATCCGGTCCTCGATGTGGTCGACGATCCCGACGCCGTGGCGCATGCCGATCTCGGCGGCCCGCTCGATCAGCTCCACCGGGCCGAGCCGCTCGCCGTCGAGCGCCACCGGGACGCCGGCCTCGAAGGTCACCGCCACCACCTGCGGCTCGTCGGGCGCCAGCTCCGGCCTCGTCACGAGCTGGAAGACGTCGTCGTCGGGCGCGTGCGAGAGGTCCTCGATCCACTTGCCCTCCGAGGAGCGCCCCCACAGGTTGTCGTCGATCGAGTACGGCGCGCTCTCGGTGCCGCCCTTGACCGGGATCCCGTGCTTGCGCGCGTACGCGATCTCCTCGTCGCGCCCCATCGCCCACGAGCGGACCGGGGCGATCACCTTCAGCTCGGGAGCCAGGGTGGCGACCGTGCCCTCGATGCGCACCTGGTCGTTGCCCTTGCCCGTGCAGCCGTGGGCGATCGTGTCGCAGCCCGACTTGCGCGCGTACTCGACGGCCAGCTTCGCGATCAGCGGCCGCCCGAGCGCGGTGAACAGCGGGTAGCCGTCGCCGTAGTCGGCGTTGGCCTTGATGGCGGGCAGCACGTACTCGCGGACGAACTCCTCGCGCGCGTCGACGACGTGGCAGTCGAGGGCGCCGAGCTGGAGCGCCTTCCCGCGCACGACGTCGTAGTCCTCCCCCGGCTGGCCAAGGTTGACGGTCAGCGCGACGACCTCCGCCTCGTACTCGTCCTGGATCCACTTGAGCATCACGCTGGTGTCGAGGCCGCCGCTGTAGAGCAGCAGCACGCGGCCCACCTCTCCGGGCTGGGCGAGGTAGCCGGCGACCCGCGTGTGCTCGGGGTCGGCGACGCGGTGGACTTCTGTGCTGGAGGTGGGCTCTCGCGGCTGGTCGCTCATGTCGCGCGACAGCCTAGTGAGGGCGGCCTCGGGACCGGCTGAAGGCGAAAGCCATCGGACATGTGTCCAGGGGTCATCACCCCATCCGGTGCGTGTGCCGACAACCGGATTGTTGAGAACGGCAAACCCGTCGTGAGGCGGGGACGCAAAGCCAGGGGTCTCGGTTCCACGGAGATGGCCCGGTTGCCAGCGGCGGCCAATCCAGCCGCACCGATCGCGGAAACCCGCGACGACGCCACCGTCCCCAGGAGTCCTCCCAATGTCCCGTATCGCCGCCCTCTTCTCCAGTCCGCGACGTACCCTCGCGGCCCTCGCCACGGTGCTCGTGGCCGTCGGCATCACCGCCGCTTCAGGCGCTGACTTCACCGCCTCCTCGGCCAACCCGGCCAACACCTTCGCCACCGGCACGCTGTCCATCTACAACTCCAAGGAAGCCGCCGCCGTCCTGACCGCCGCCGGCATGCGCCCCGGCGCCGCCGCGACCACCGGCACCGTCGACATCGGCAACACCGGCAGCCTCGCCGGCACCTTCGCGCTGAACCGCGGCACGCCGGTCGACAGCGACTCGGTCAACCCGCTCTCCGGCAAGCTCAACGTCAAGGTCGTCGACTGCGGCGTCTTCGTCGGCGCCACCGCCCCGACCTGCGACGTCGGCGACACGGTCAAGTACACCGGCACGCTGGCCTCGATGAGCAGCCCCATCTCGCTCGGCACCTTCACCGGCACCGAGAAGCACCGCTACGAGTTCAGCGTCTCCGTCGACGCCTCGGCCGGGAACCCCTACCAGGGCGACACGTCCGAGACCGTCTTCACCTGGACCGCCGTCTAAGTCCCTCACCGGACCGAGGTACTCGTAATGGCCCGCCGCGCCGGACGCGTGGTCTCCACGCTGCTGGTCGCGGCGGGCATCCTGTTCGGCGCTCTCCTCGTGCTCCCGGCCGTCCTCGGCTGGGAGCGCTACGTCATCGTCAGCGGCTCGATGAGCGGCACCTACGACCGGGGCTCGCTCGTCCTCGACGAGGTCGTCCCGGTCGACCAGCTGCGTGAGGGCGACGTCATCACCTACCGCCCGCCCGCCGGCTCCGGCCCCGCGGGCCTGGTCACCCACCGGATCGTCAAGATCTCGAAGGACCGCTTCGGCGGCCGCCAGTACCGCACCAAGGGCGACGCCAACACCGTCGCCGACCCGTGGACCTTCTCGCTGAAGGGGCCCGAGCAGGCACGCGTGAAGCTCGGCATCCCCAAGGCCGGCTTCGTCGTCGCCGCCCTCTCCGACCGTCGCTGGCGGATGCTCGTCGTCGGCCTCCCGGCGGGCTTCATCGCGCTGATGAGCCTCAGCGGCCTGTGGCGCGAGGCCGGCGTCGAGGCCAAGCGCCGCCAGACCCCCAAGGGGGCCGAGGCATGAGGCGGGCGCTCGTCGTCGCGACCGCGGTGCTGCTCGCGATGGCCGTCCTCGGCCAGGGAGCGCGCCCCTCGGGCGCGGACTTCACCGCCGGCTCCGCCCACGCGAAGACCACCTTCGGCACGGCCACCCTGTTCAACTCGGTGGCCGTTTCCGTCACCAACCCCGGCACCCCGCTGCGCGGGACCGTCGCCGTCAACGCGACCGCCACGTCCGACGAGGCGATGGCCAGCGTGCGGATCCAGCGCTCCCCCGCCGGCGCCGGGACGTGGACCGACCTCTGCACCGACACCGTCGCCGCCTACTCGTGCAGCTGGACGACGACCGGCGTCGCCGACGGCCTCTACGACCTCCGCGCGATCGCCGTCGACGCGCTCGGCTACACGCAGACGAGCGCGATCGTGGCCGAACCGCCGCGTCGACAACACCGCGCCCGCCACGACGCTGACCGACCCGGGCACGCCGCTGACCGCCACCAAGGCCCTCGCCGCGACGGCCACCGACGCCGGCAGCGGCGTCGCCGACGTCGAGCTCGAGTACCGCACCTCCCCCTCCGGCGCCTGGACGACGATCTGCACCGACACCACCAGCGCGTACGGCTGCTCGTGGAACACCACCGCGGTCGCCGACGGCCTCTACGACCTGCGCTCCACCGCGACCGACAACGCCGGCAACACCGCGACCTCGATCGTCTCCAGCCGCCGCGTCGACAACACGGCGCCGAGCCGTCACGGTCGTCGAGGACGGCACGCCGCGCCGCGGCAACGCGACGATCACCGCGGCCGTCGACGACGGCAACGGCTCCGGCGTCGCCTCGGTGCTGATGGAGATCCGCCTCGTCGGCAGCGCCACCTGGATGACGGCCTGCGTCGACAACATCGCCGTGTACTCGTGCTCGGGCGACACGACCGGGATCCCCGACGGCATGTACGACCTGCGCGCCACCGCGACCGACCGCGCCGGCTTCGTCACCGTCTCGGCGATCGTGCAGACCCGGCTCGACAACACCGCGCCGAGCGCGGCGACGATCGTCAACCCCGGCACGCCGCTGTTCGGCACCAGGACGCTGACCGGCAGCGGCGCCGACGCCGGCTCCGGCGTGGCCGCCCTGCGCTTCGAGTACCGCCTCAACGGCTCCACGGGAGCATGGGCGACGGCCTGCACCGACACGGTGACGCCGTTCACGACCTGCAACTGGAACACGACCGCCGTCGCCAACGGCAGCTACGACCTGCGCTCGGTGGCCGTCGACGGCGCCGGCAACGAGCGCGCCTCGACCGCGGTGACCGCCCGGATCGTCGACAACACCTCCCCCACCGCGACCGACGTCCAGGCCACCAACGGCGGGACGAGCGGGCGGATGGACACCGGCGACGTGATCACCTTCACCCACTCGCAGACGATGCTGCGCTCGTCGATCCGCACCGGCTGGACCACCGGGACACCTCGCCGTCACGGTCCGCGTGATCGACAACGGCACCCAGGACTACCTCGACTTCTACGACTCCACGAACACCACGCGCCTCGGGCTGACCGCCTCCGCGAGCGGCCTGCAGCTCATGGCCAACCACGTCGGCGCCGCGGGCGCCCGCTTCGCGGCGACGATGACGCAGAGCACCAACCGGCTGATCGTCACGCTCGGCGCGCGGACCGGCACGGTCAACACCGGCGTCGTCACCACGACGCCGATGGTGTGGACGCCCTCCACCGCGGCCACCAACGCCGTCGGGCGTCGCCTGCCTCTCCCCGGCGGCCACCGAGACCGGCCCGGCGGACGGCGACTTCTAGCCATGGCCCGCCTGCGACGCATCTCCACCGGCGGCATCCTCGCCCTCGCGATCAACGCCCTGCTGGCGCTGACGGCGCTCGGCATCGCGTTCGGAGCGCCGGGCGGCGGCGACGAGCCGCGCCTGAAGCTCGCCGCCGCCGGCGGCTCGCTCACGCTCGTGAACTCCAAGGAGGGCGAGGCGGTCTTCACGGCCGGCGCCATGCGCCCCGGCGGGCAGGCCAGCGGCACCGTCCAGATCACCAACAGCGGCAGCGTGCCCGGCGCCCTGTCCGTCGACCGCGCCGCCGACCCGCTCGAGACGCCCGGCGACGGCGGCGGGCTGCTGTCCGGCCGGCTCGAGCTGGCGGTCATCGACGTCACGCGGGCGTCCGCCCCGGTGCGTGGTGTGGTCGGGCAAGCTGGCGGCGATGCCCACGCTCGGCGTCGGGACGATCCCGCCGGGCGAGCAGCGCGCCTACCGCTTCGAGGCCACGATGGCGCACGGCGCCGACGACAACGCGTTCCAGGGCGCCAGCCTGTCGGCCGGCTTCACGTGGACGGCGGTCGGGCTCCGAGGCGCCCGCCGCCACGGCGACCCCCACGCCGATCGCCACGGCGACGCCGGAGCCCGCCACCCCCGCCACGCCCTCCACCCCGCGACACCCCGCGGCCAGGTCGGCGTCGAGGGCACGATCGAGAGCGGCGGCCTCGAGGCCCAGCTCGGCGCTCAGCTGTTCCCGCTGCCCTCCGCCGGGCGCTGCCTGAGCAAGCGCAAGTTCACGGTCCGCATCCGCCGCCCGCGCGGCGTGGTCTTCAAGTCGCTCGAAGATCACCGTCAACCGCAAGACCAAGGTCAAGCTCAAGGGCCTCAAGGCGCGCAAGGTCAAGGCCCGGATCAACCTCCGCGGCGTCCCGAAGGGCAAGGTGACGGTGAAGATCGTCGCGGTCACGACGACCGGTCGCCGCGCGGTCTCCAAGCGCACCTACCGCACGTGCACCAAGAAGGTCGCCAAGAAGCACACGAAGACGAAGAACGCGCGAAGAAGCGCACCCGCCGCTAGCGCAGGCCGAGCCCTCGGCCGCCGTCGCGCTCGTAGCGGAAGCCCTCGCCGTCGTCGTCCTCGACGTAGCCGGCGTCCTCGGGCTGGTCGTCGCAGTCGCGCATCTCGGCCAGCCAGCGCGCGCCGGCCAGGTCGGTGCGCCCCGCGGCGGCGTCGAACACGCGGCCCGCGTCGAGGCCGAGCTTCTCGGCGCTGCGGCGGTGCAGCGGCGCGACCAGCAGCGCCTCGTGGTCCTCGTCGGCCTGCGCCAGGCTGAGCCCGACGAGCCCCAGCACCAGCGGCTGCTGGCTGTCCAGGCGCACGGCGAGCGCGGCCATCCGCTCGCTCCAGACCTGCAGCAGGCCCGACCGCGTGCGGTCGATGCCCGCCCGGAACGCCGCCTGCTCGCGCGGCGTGGCCTCCGCGAAGGCGTGGATGGCGCGGCCGATCTGGGAGTCCTCCGGGCACGGGATCCGGCTGCGGTAGTAGCCGCCCTCGCCCGGGAATCCGAGGCGCTCGAGTTGCTCGCGAACGTCGGTCACGATGGTCAGTCAACCACTATTGGTTGCCGCGTGCGCGGCTGAAGTCAGTAGCGCAGCGCTGCCGACGAGTCGCGACCGTGGTCGCGATCGCCCTTGCGGCACGGCTTGTCGCCGCGCCAGTGGTGCGAGCCGTCCTTGGAGAGGCTCGGGCTCGGCGGCGGGCTTGGCCGGCCTCGCCGTTGTCGGTGATGGCGTCGGCGGCCGCGGCCATCCCGCCGAAGGCGACGGTCGCGGCGGTCAGGACGGTGGCGACGCGGCGCCGGAGGCGGCTGCGCTCCGAGAGCGGCTGGGGCTCCTCGGTCACCGTGTACGCCACGTCGTCGAAACGATCGGGCTCCATGACTGACAAGCGTACTACGCGCGCGGCACGAGCGCGAGCACCCGGGCGGGGCTGCCGGTGCCGCGCACGAGCTTCAACGGCGCCGCGATCAGCACCGCGCCCGTGGGCGGGAGCTGCGCCAGGTTCGCGAGCTGGGTGAGCCCGTACTTGCCCGCCCCGAGCACGAACGTGTGGACCGGGAACGGCGGGTCGAAGGAGTGCGCGGCGCCCGCGTCGGTGCCGACCGTCTCGACGCCCACGCCGACCACCGGCGCCTCCTCGGCCAGCCAGCGCGCGCACTCGGCGTCGAAGCCGGGCGTGTGCGGGCCGGTCTCGTTCGCGTTGAGGAACGCCTCCTCGTCGTGCGCGCGGGCGTCCCAGCCGGTGCGCAGGAGCAGCCAGCCCCCGGCGGGGAGCGCGCCGTGCTCGTCCTCGAAGGCGCGGATGTCGCCCACGGTGAGCAGGAAGTCGGGGTCCTCGGCGGCCTCGGCCGACTTGTCGATCACGACCGCCGGGCCGACCAGCTTGGACGGCGGGCACGGAGGCGACGTCCTCGCCGTCCTTGCCGCTGATCCAGTGGATCGGGCGCGTCGAAGTGGGTGCCGACGTGCTCGCCGATCTCCAGCCAGTCCCACGCCCACGCGGGGCCGCGGTCGTCGTAGCGGCTGATCTCGTGGCGCGTCAGGCCGGGCGTGTTCGCGAACGGCGGCGGCAGCCGCAGCACCGGCGTGTCCTCGCTCAACGGCTGGGTCAGGTCGATCACCTCGACGCCGGCGAGCAGCTCGGCGAGCGACTGGGCTTGGGTCACTTGAAGGCCTCCTCGAGCCATTCCGCGCAGAAGTCGGGCGTGATCTTCGCATCCACGAGCAGCGGGCCGCCGCGCTGCTCCAGCCAGGGCGCGATCGCGTCGAGGTCCGCCTCCTCGCGGACCGTGATCCCCTCGGCGCCCGGCGGCGCGGGCCAGCGCCGCGAAGTCGGTGTCGGGGAAGCGCACGAGCTCGACCGGCACGCCCTGCGGGCCGAAGTGGTGGACCTCGGCGCCGTAGGCGGCGTCGTTGTAGACGACGACGAGCACGGGCAGTCGGAGTCGGGCGAGCGTCTCGAGCTCGGGGAGCGCCATCAGCAGGCCGCCGTCGCCGACGCAGGCGACCGTGAGCCGGTCGGGCCGCGCGATCGCGGCGCCGATCCCGCTCGCGAGGCCGAGGCCGATCGACTGGAAGGCCTGCGTGAACACGAACCCCTGCGGGTCGGGGACGCGCAGGTACATCGGCGGGAAGCCCATGAAGTGCCCGGAGTCGACGGCCACCGTGCGGTCCTCGGGGAGCAGGGCGTCGAGCGCGCGCGAGAGCGTGCGCGGGTCCATGCGCCCGCTCGCCGCGACGTCCTCGTAGGGCTGGTCGCGCCACGAGCCGGCGGCGATCTCGGCCGCGAGCGCCGGCGTCCGGCGGCCGTCGCCGCCCACGCCCGCCGCGAGCAGCGCCTCGGCGGTGGCGGCGGCGTCGCCGAGCACGGCCACGTCGACCGGCCGGTGGGCCGCGTCGGCGTCGAGGTCGACCTGCACGACCTTCGCGTCCGGCGCGATCAGCGCCCCGTCCTTGGTCGTCCAGCGGGTCAGCGCGGCGCCGAACGCGAGGACGAGGTCGGACTCGCCGACCAGCCGCGCGGCCAGCGGCGAGGCGAACCCGCCGGAGATCCCGACCGCCCACGGCGAGCCGGCGAACAGCCCGTGCCCCATCGCCGAGGTGGCGAGCACGGCGCCGATGGCGTCCCCGAGGCGCTCCAGCGGCTCGCGCGCGCCGGCCAGCACCGCGCCGCGGCCCGCGATGATCACGGGCCGGCGGGCGGCGGCGAACAGCGCGGCCACCTCCTCGATGGCCTCCGGCTCCGGGGCGGGCCGGTGCGGCGGCGAGGCCGCCGAAGCGGGCCGGCCCGGCGGCTCCGATCCGGCGGGCGCGGCGCCCGCCTCCTCGGCCTGCACGTCCAGCGGCAGGTTCAGCACCACCGGCCGGCGCTCGGCCTGCGCGCGGTGCAGCGCCCGCGCGGTGTCGGCCGCGGCGGTCTCCCCCGAATGGATGCGCTCCGGGATCGCGCCGAGCGTCCGCGCCACCCCCTCCTGGTCGACGCGGAAGTTCGACCGCAGCGCGGCGGCGGGCGCCTCGCCGCACACCAGCAGCAGCGGCGTGCGGGCCTTGGCGGCCTCGGTGAGCCCGGTCAGCGCGTTCGTGAAACCCGGCCCCTGGTGGACGCTGCACACGCCGACCCGCCCGCTCACCCGGGCGTACCCGTCGGCCATGCAGATCGCGCCGTTCTCGTGGCGGGCGTGGTGGAACGACGCCCCGGCGGCGTGCAGCGCCAGGGTGGCGAGGTAGTTCCCGCTGCCCAGCACCCCGAACGCGTCGCGCACGCCGTGCTCGGCCAGCGTGCGGCCGACCGCCTCGGCGGCGATCACGCGCCCACGTCGTAGACCTGCCCGGGCTGCGCTCCGAGCCCGTTGGCGACCTGCCACAGCGCGGCCAGCGCCTTGATCGCGTTGCGCTGGGCGAACGGCGGCAGGTCGTCGCCGTGCTCGGCGAGGATGGCGTGCAGCCGCTCGTAGGTCTCCAGCAGCTCCCGCTCGCCCGGCCCGATGTCGAACTCGTCCATCACATCGCCTTCCGCTCGCCCTTGCCGCCCCAGACCTCGCGCTCGTCGGTCAGGCGCTTCGCCTTCAGCTCGAACCGCGGCAGGCTGCCCGCCTCGGCCTCGATCACGCCGAAGCGCAGTCCCTCGTGCGCCTCGGCCAGCTCGCGGCCCAGCTCGGCGAGCACGCCTTCCTCCTGGCCCTCCGCGAGCTCGACCCGGACCTCGATCTCGTCGCGGATGCCGTCGGCCGTGTAGAGGCGCACCTGGAACTCGTCCACGTCGGCCACGCGGCGGACGATCGCCTCGACCGCGCCCGGGTAGACGTTGGTGCCGCGGATCACCTTCATGTCGTCCGCGCGGCCGCGGATCCCGCCGTCGTAGATGTCGAAGCCCCGCCCGCAACTGCAGCGATCGGCGGGCACGCGGCACACGAGATCGCCGGTCCGGTAGCGCAGCACGGGGATGAAGCCGCGCCCGAACGAGGTGACGACGCGCTCCCCCAGCTCGCCGTAGCCGGACGGCTCGCCGCTCAAGGGATCGATGACCTCCTCGATGTAGTGGTCCTCGATGATGTGCGCGCCGCCGGGCTGGTGGGAGCACTCGAACATCACGATCGTGCCGAGCTCGGTCATGCCCGCGGTGTCGCCCGCCTTGGCGCCCCACTGCTCCTCGATCAGCGCCTTGGTGGCGGGGATCGAACCGGCGGGCTCGCCGGAGAGGATCAGCCGCTCGACCGCCGAGCCGGGCAGGTCGATGCCCAGCCGCCGCGCCTCCTGGGCCATCCGCAGCGCGTAGGTGGGCGTCGAGCAGACGACGGTCGCCTGGTTGGCGACGAGCATCCGCACGCGCGCCTCGGTGCTCATGTTGCCGCCCGGGAGCACCAGCGCGCCCAGCTTCTCGCACGCGTACTGGGCGCCCCAGAAGCCGACGAAGGTGCCGTAGCCGAACGCGAAGAACACGGTGTCGCGCGGGCGCACGCCGAAGCCCCAGAACGCGTAGCACCACATCTCCGCGATCCACTCCCAGTCCTTGGGGCCGTCGAGCACCGCGAGCGGGCGGCCGCCGCTCGTGCCCGAGGTGGTGTGGTGGCGGATCGCGGCCTCGGGCGGGCACGCCAGCACGGGCCCGTACGGCGGGTCCTCGTCCTGGGCGGCCATCCAGTCCGCGCGGGTGAGGAACGGGATGCGCGCCAGGTCCTCGAGCGTGGTCACCGACCCCGGCTCGACCCCCGCGTCGCTCAGCCGCGCCGCCTGCCACGGGGCGTGCGTGAACGTCCACTCGAGCAGGTCGCGCAGCTTGCGCGCCTGCAGCGCCTCCAGGCGGTCCCGCGACAGCGTCTCCGTGTGCGGGTTCCAGAACGCCGACTCCGGCATGCTCTCGTCCTCCTTGGCGCGGAACATACACTCCGGCCCGATGCGCGTCGGGATCGGGCTTCCGACCACCACGCCGGGCGCCACGGGCGACCTGTTGGTCGACTGGGCGCGCCGGGCGGACGCCGGGCCGTTCTCCTCGCTCGGGGTGCTCGACCGGCTGCTCTACGACTCGTTCGAGCCGTTCGCGGCGCTGTCGGCGGCGGCCGCCGTGACGGAGCGGATCCGGCTCGCGACGGTGATCGCGATCGGCCCGCTGCGCCCGGCCGCGGTGCTGATCAAGACCGCCGCGTCGGTGCAGGCGCTCTCCGGCGGGCGGCTCACGCTCGGGCTGGCCGTCGGCGGGCGCGAGGACGACTACGACGCCGCGGGGGTGCCGCATCGCGGCCGCGGCGGCCGGCTGACCGACCAGCTCCTGGAGCTGCGCGACTGGGCCGACGCGCCGGTCATGCCGGGCGCCGCGCGCGAGCAGCCGCCGGAGCTGCTGGTGGGCGGCGCGAGCCCCGCCGCGTTCGCGCGGATGGCCCGCTACGCGGACGGCTACGTCCACGGCGGCGGTCCGCCGCGGGCGTTCGCGAGCGCCGCCACCAAGGCCCGCGCGGCGTGGAGCGACCTCGGCCGCCCCGGCGAGCCGCGCCTGTGGGGCCAGGCGTACTTCGCGCTCGGCGAGCGAGGCCGCCGGCGAGGCCTACCTGCTCGACTACTACGCCTTCACCGGCCCGTTCGCGGCCAAGGTGGCGGCCGGGAACCTGACCTCCGCGCGCGCGATCCGCGACTTCGTGCGCGCGTACGAGGAGGCCGGCTGCGAGGAGCTGGTGCTGCTCCCGACGGTCGCCGACGCGGCCCAGCTCGACCGCCTGGCCGACGTGCTGGCGTGAAGGTCACCGTCCTGGGAGCCGGGCCGGCCGGGCTGTACCTGGCGATCCTGCTCAAGCGCGCCGACCCCGCCCACGAGGTGGTGGTCATCGAGCGCAACCCGCCGCACGCCACCTTCGGCTTCGGCGTCGTGTTCTCGGAGGAGACGCTCGGGCGCCTGCGCGACGCCGATGAGCCCACCCACGAGGCGATCGCGGGCGCGTTCGCGACGTGGACCACGATCGACGTGCACTTCGGCGGCGAGGTGATCCGGTCGCGCGGCCACGCGTTCTCGGCGATCCGCCGCACGGTGCTGCTCGACATCCTCCAGCGGCGCGCGCGCGAGCTGGGCGCCGAGCTGCGCTTCGAGCGGGAGATCGCCTCGCTCGAGGAGCTGCCCGACGCCGACCTGATGGTGGGCGCCGACGGCGTCAACTCGCTCGTGCGCCGCACGCTGGAGACCGAGCTCCGCCCGCGCGTATCCGCCTACCCGACGCGGTTCGCGTGGTTCGGCACCGAGACGGCGCTGGACGCGTTCACGTTCGCGTTCGCGCAGACCGAGCACGGCGTGATCCAGGCACACGCGTATCCCTTCGACGCCGGCGCCAGCACGTTCATCGTCGAGATGCGCGAGGACACCTGGCGCCGCGCGGGGCTCGACGCGCTGAACGAGGCGGAGAGCTTGGCGTACTGCGAAGCGCTGTTCGCGGACGTGCTGGGCGGCCGGGGCCTGCTCTCCAACCGCTCGGTATGGCTGGCGTTCAACGAGGTCCGCTGCGGGGACTGGAGCGCCGGTTCGACGGTGCTGGTGGGCGACGCCGCGCACACCGCGCACTTCTCGATCGGCTCGGGGACCAAGCTCGCGCTGGAGGACTCGATCCAGCTCGCCGAGTCGCTCGGGCGCCACGCGTCGGTGCCGGCCGCGCTGGTCGAGTACGAGCTCGAGCGCAAGCCGGTCGTGGAGCGCTTCCAGGAGGCGGCGCGCCAGAGCGCCCAGTACTTCGAGGACGTGCCGCGCCACGTGGCGCTGCACCCGCTTCAGTTCGCCTTCAACCTGCTGACCCGCAGCGGCCGGATCGGGCACGCCAACCTCACCCTGCGCGACCCGTCGCTGGTGCGGCGGGTGGACGCGTTCGTATCGGGCGCCGGCGCGCTCGCCGCGCCGCCGCTGTTCGCGCCCCTGCGCCTGGGCGCGCTGGAGCTGCGCAACCGCGCCGTGGTCGAGGGCTTCGACGCTGCCGAGACCGGCGCCGGCCTCGTGCTCTCCCCCGCCCTGGCGGTGACCGCCGACGGCCGCGTGGCGCCGGACTCGCCGACCGACCCGGGCGCGTGGCGGGAAGCGGTCGAGCGCGTGCACGCGGCGGGCGCCAAGGCGATGCTGTCGCTCACCCATGCCGGCCGCCGCGCTGCCGGCCGCCCCCGCTCCGAGGGCGTCGACCTGCCGCTGCGCGACGGGGCCTGGCCGCTCGTGTCGGCGTCCCCGATCGCCTACACGCGCCGCGCCCAGGTCCCCGCCGCGCTCGACGAGGCGGGGATGGCGCGGATCCGCACGGCGTTCGCGGACGCCGCAAGACGAGGAGGAGAGGCGGGCTTCGACGCGCTCGAGGTCGATCTCGCGAGCGGGGGGCTGCTCGCCTCGTTCCTCTCCGCCCGCTCCAACCGCCGCGAGGACGCGTACGGCGAGGACGGCGCGCGGTTCCCGCTGCAGGTCGTCGAGGCGGTCCGCGCGGCATGGGACGGCGTGCTGGCCGCGCGGGTCTCGGCGACCCCGGACGCGGTCGCGCTCGCCGTCGCGCTGCGCGAGGCGGGCGTCGAGCTGGTCCACGTCGCCACCGACCAGACCACGGCGTCCGGCGGACATGAGTACCGTCGTGGGCATCTGACCGCGTCAGGCGACCAGATCCGCAGCGAGGCGCAGGTGCCTACCCTCATCGGCGGATACCTGGACACCCTGGACGCTGCGAACACCATCGTCGGCGCCGGCCGCTCCGATCTCTGCCTGCTCGAGCCGGCCGCCCTGAGCTGAACACTGGAGAACACATGGCCACGACCGCTTCCCGCCCCAAGATCGACCCCCATGACGTGCTCGGGCTCGACCACCTCCTCGGCGACGAGGACATCATGCTGCGCGACACCGTTCGCCGCTGGGTCGGCGACCGGATCCTGCCGGAGATCGGCGGCTGGTTCGACAAGGCCGAGCTCCCGTCGCGCGAGCTGGCCAAGGAGCTCGGCGACCTCGGGCTGCTCGGCATGCACCTGGAGGGCTACGGCTGCGCGGGCGCCAGCGCGACCGCGTACGGCGTCGCCGTGCGCGAGCTCGAGTACGGCGACAGCGGCATCCGCTCGCTCGTGTCCGTGCAGGGCTCGCTGGCGATGTTCCCGATCTGGAAGTTCGGCTCCGAGGAGCAGAAGCTCCAGTGGCTCCCGCGGATGGCGGCCGGCGACGCGATCGGCTGCTTCGGGCTGACCGAGCCCGACTTCGGCTCGGACCCGGTGAACATGCGCACCACCGCCAAGCGCGACGGCGGCGACTGGATCCTCAACGGCACGAAGATGTGGATCACCAACGGCGGCATCGCCGAGGTCGCGGTGGTGTGGGCGAAGACGGACGAGGGAATCCGCGGCTTCGTCGTCCCGACCGACACGAAGGGCTTCACCGCGAGCGACATCCACCGCAAGCTCTCGCTGCGGGCGTCGGTCACATCGGAGCTCTCGCTCGAGGACGTACGGCTCCCCGCCGACGCGGTGCTGCCCGAGGTCAAGGGCATGCGCGGGCCGCTGTCGTGCCTCACCGAGGCGCGCTTCGGGATCTGCTGGGGCGCGGTCGGCGCCGGGCGCGCCTGTTACGAGTCGGCGCTCGAGTACGCCAAGACGCGCGTCCAGTACGGGCGGCCGATCGCGGGCTTCCAGCTCA
This sequence comes from uncultured Solirubrobacteraceae bacterium, assembly GCA_963764385.1. Lineage (GTDB taxonomy): Bacteria > Actinomycetota > Thermoleophilia > Solirubrobacterales > Solirubrobacteraceae > DATFQI01. Next base: position 145,356 of record CAVXSJ010000002.1, read on the forward strand.
CCCAGCGCAAGCTCGTCGACATGATGCTCGAGCTCCAGAAGGCCCAGCTGCTGGCGTGGCGGCTCGGGGTGCTCAAGGACACCGGCGAGCTCGAGCCGCGCCAGATCAGCGTCGGCAAGCTCAACAACGTGCGCGAGGCGCTCAACGTGGCGCGCGAGGCGCGCACGATCCTCGGCGCGTCGGGGATCACGACCGAGTATCCCGTCATGCGCCACGCCAACAACCTCGAGTCGGTGCTGACCTACGAGGGCACGAGCGAGATCCACACCCTGATCCTCGGCGAGGCGCTGACGGGCGAGCGCGCGCTGGCGTGAGCGCTCGCCTCGTCGTCGTGACCGGAGGCGGCGGCGGGATCGGCCGGGCGGTCGTCGGGCGCTTCGCGCAGGCCGGCGACCGCGTGGTGGCGGTCGGGCGCGACGAGTCCGCGCTCGCGCGCTCCGGGGGCGAGCCGACCGTGTGCGACGTCACCGACGAGGCCGCCGTGGCCGCGCTGTTCGACGGTCTCGGGCCGATCGACGTGCTCGTCAACAACGCAGGGATGGCCGAGAGCGCGCCCCTGCACCGCACCACGCTGGAGAGCTGGCGCGCCCACCTGGACGTCAACGCGACCGGCGCGTTCCTGTGCACGCGGGCCGTGATCGCGGGGATGCGCTCGCGCGGCGCGGGCGCGGTCGTCACGGTGGCTTCGGTCAGCGGCCGCATCGGGGCCCCGTACACGGCCGCCTACACGGCGGCCAAGCACGCCGCGGTCGGCCTGATGCGCGTCGCCGCCGCCGAGCTGGCGGGCTCGGGGGCGACCGCCAACGCGGTCTGCCCGGGCTACGTCGACACGCCGATGACCGACCGCACGGTGGCCAACATCACCGCCCGCACCCAGCGCACCGACGACCAGGCGCGTGACACCCTGGCGGCGAGCAGCCCGCTCGGGCGGCTGCTCGACCCCGTCGAGGTCGCCGCGGCGGTGGCGTGGCTCGCCTCGCCCGAGGCCGTGGCGGTCAACGGCCAGACGCTGATACTCGACGGAGGAGGAATCCAGGCATGAGCTCGCCCCACGAGATCGTCACCGCACCCGGGCTGGCGCCGCCGTCCGGGTACGCCCACGCCGTCATCGCCGCTCCCGGCCAGGTCGTGTACCTGGGCGGCCAGACGTCGATGGGGCCAGACGGGAAGATCGCCGGCCGGGGCGTGGTGGAGCAGTTCGCGCTCGCGGCCGCCAACGTCGTCGAGGCGTTGGAGGCCGCCGGCTGCACGCCCGACGATCTCGTCTCGATGCAGATCTTCGCCACCGACCTGCGCGAGTACCGCTACCGGCAGAAGGAGCTCGCCCCCATCTGGCGCGAGCACTTCGGCCGCCGCTACCCGGCGATGGGCCTGTTCGGCGTCACAGAGCTCCTGGACAACGACGCCGTCGTCGAGCTGATGGCGATCGCCGTCCGCCCCGACGTCAGCTGACGCGGACCTCGAGCAGGCGCGCGGCCCCGGAGTACCGCGTCCCGGGCGGCAGGTCGACCCAGGACCCAGCCGGCGCCACCCGCTCGCCGACGGCCACCTCGCCCTCGAGCACGTAGAGGCACGTCCGCCCGTCGACGCGCCGCGGCTCCCCGAGCGAGACCTCCGCGACCCCGAGCGCCTCGGTGTCGGCGTGTACCACGACGCCGTGGCCCGCGTCCACAGCGCCGCCGACGACGGCCTCCGTGGCGGGGCGGGCGCCCTCTGAGGGCGGCGGCTCCTGGTCGTACGTGATCGGGTGCCCGTCACGCAGGGAGCGCATGTAGCCCGCGAACCCCTGGCCGGGGGCGTGGAAGTTCAGGTAGCGCATCTCCGCGTCGCTGCCGTTGCGAAAGCCGTGGACGACGAGCGGCGGCACCCGCGCCAGCGTCCCCGCGGGGACCACGACCTCGTCGCCGTCGAGGCGCACGGTGAGCTCGCCCTCCAGCACGTAGAAGTAGTCGGTGTGGAGGCGGTGGACGTGGAGGTCCGCCCCGTCGCGGCCGGGCCCGAACCGCGACCAGGTGGCGTGCAGCCCGTCGTGCTCGCAGAGGATCTCGACACGGCGGTCCGCCGAGTCCCCGATCACCTCCCCGCCGCCGGGCGGAACGATCACCATCCGCCGAGTGTAAGCGCGGCGCCGGGCCGCGCGAGCGCTCCCGTGAACGCGTTGGCCGGGCGGCGGGGAGCGGGCGGCTGAAGTGAGGTCGCACCCGTACGCCGCAAGGGCGTTCAGGGCCTCCTGGTCCTCGATGCCCTCGGCGACGACCCTGAGGGCCATCGGCCCCTTGCGCTCGCACCGAGAGCGGCCGGGCGCAGATGTCGGCTACGGCAACAAGCGCGCGAGCCGGCCGAGGGCGTCGTCGATCTCGTCCTCGTCCACGGTCAACGGCGGCAGGAAGCGCAGCGTGGTGGCGCCGGTGGCGTTGATGATCAGGCGCTCGTCGAGCAGCGCGCGGCGGGCGATCGAGGGTGCGTCGGCGCCATCTTCGAGCTCGGCGGCGACCATCAGCCCGCGGCCGCGCACTTCGACGACGTCGGTCAGTTCGCGCAGGCCCTCGGCGAGGCGCTCGCCGCGCCCGTGGACGTCGCTGAGGAACGCCGGATCGTCGACGACGTCGAGCACGGCGTTGGCGGCCGCCGCGGCGACCGGGCCTCCGGCGAACGTCGAGCCGTGGTCGCCGGGGGCGAAGACGTCCTCCAGCGCGGGCCCGATGACGAGCGCGCCGATCGCCATGCCGCCCGCGAGGCCCTTGGCGAGCGTCATCGCGTCGGGCACGACGCCGAACTGCTCGTAGGCCCACAGGGAGCCCGTCCGCCCCGTCCCGCACTGCACCTCGTCGAACACGAGCGCCGCACCGGCCGCGTCGCAGGCCTCGCGCGCGGCGCGCAAGACGTCCTCGCCGAGCACGTGCACGCCCGACTCGCCCTGGATCGGCTCCAGCAGCACCGCGGCGGTCCGCTCGTCGACGGCGCCGGCCAGCGCCTCGGCCGTCGGCGGCACCACCCGGAAGCCGGGCACGAGCGGCGCGAACGGCGCCTGCTTGGACTCCTGCGGCGTGGCCGACAGCGCCCCGTAGGTGCGCCCGTGGAACGCGCCGTGCACCACCACGATGTCGCCGCGCGGGCGCGCCTTGCGCACCAGCTTCAGCGCCGCCTCGTTGGCCTCGGCCCCCGAGTTGGCGAAGTAGACGCTCGTGCCGAACGAGCGCTCCACCAGCCGCTCGGCGAGCCGGACCATCGGCGCGTTCGTGAAGAGGTTGGAGACGTGCATCAGCCGCGCCGCCTGCTCCTGCACCGCGCGCACGACGTCGGGGTGGCAGTGCCCGAGCGAGCAGACGGCGATCCCGGCCAGGAAGTCGAGGTACTCGACGCCGTCGGCGTCGCGCAGCACGCAGCCCGAGCCGGAGGCGAACTCGACCGGGTAGCGCGCGTAGGTGGGGGCGAGCGCGGTCATGTGGCCGGGCGCACCTTCGTGCCCACGCCCGCGTCGGTGAACAGCTCCAGCAGCAGCGAGTGCGGCTGGCGGCCGTCGATGATGTGGGCGAACGAGACGCCGCCGTGGATGGCCTCGATGCAAGCCTGGAGCTTCGGGCGCATCCCGCCCACCGCGTCCGGCAGGGCGGCCTCCACCTCGTCGGCCCCGCACTCGGAGATCACCGACGTGGGATCGGAGGGATCGCTCAGCCAGCCGGGCACGTCGGTGAGGAAGATGACCTTGTAGGCGCCGGTGGCGCGCGCCACCGCGCCGGCCGCCTCGTCGGCGTTGACGTTGTGCGACTGCCCGGCACGGTCCGCGCCGACCGACGCGATGACCGGGATGTAGTCCTCGGCGATGTGGTGGATGACGGTCGCGTCCACCCGCTCGACCTTCCCCACGAGCCCGATGTCCTCTCCCCCCGGCCCCTCCATCGTCGACACGCGGAACAGCTGCCCGTCGTCGCCGGAGAGCCCGACCGCCGGCTGCCCGTGGCGGTTGAGGCGCATCACGATGTCCTTGTTGACCTTGCCGACGAGGACCATCTTGGCGATCTCGACGGTGTCGGGATCGCTCACCCGCAGCCCGCCCACGAACTCGACCGGCATGTTGAGGCGCTTCATGTAGGCGGTGATGTCCGGCCCGCCGCCGTGGACGACGATCGGGTTCAGCCCGACGTACTTGAGCAGCACCACGTCGCGCGCGAAGTCCTCGCGCAGCGCCGGGTCGCTCATCGCGGCGCCGCCGTACTTGATCACCACCGTCTGGCCGTGGAACTCCCGGATGTAGGGGAGCGCCTCGAGGAGGGTGCCGAGATCGCGGGGAGGCGTGCTCACGTCGTGTACTCCGCGTTGATGGTCACGTACTCGTGCGAGAGGTCGGAGAAGAACACCTCGGCCTCGGCGCCGGTGCCGGGCAGGCCGACGGTGTACTCGACCTCCTCGCCCGCCACGGCCTGCGCCAGCGCCGGCTCGTCGTAGGGCTGCGCCGCGCCCGCCGCGCACACCTGGACGTCCTCGATCCAGATGTCGACCGGCAGCGGCGCGGCGTCGAACAGCGCCTTGCCCACCGATTGGGCGATCCGCCCCCAGTTGGGGTCGCCGCCGTGCAGCGCGGCCTTGACCAGCGGCGAGTCGGCGACCGCCCGCGCCACCGCGATGACGTGCGGCTCGTGCCCGCCGTGCACGGTCACGCGCCCGACCCGCTTGGAGCCCTCGCCGTCGCGGACGATCAGCAGCGCGAGGCGCCGCAGCAGGTAGTCGAGCGCCTCGCCGAAGCGGACCTCGTCCTCGGACTCGGGCGCGATCCGCACGCCGCTCGCGCCGGAGGCCATCAGGATCGCGGTGTCGTTGGTGGAGAGCTGCCCGTCGACGGAGATGCGGTCGAAGGAGCGCTTGACGCACACGCCCAGCAGGAGGTCGGCGGTCTCGGGCGCCAGCGCCGCGTCGGTCTGCACGAAGCACAGCATCGTCGCGAAGGCGGGCGAGATCATCCCGGCGCCCTTGGCCTGGGCGGTGAGCCGGACCGTCCCGGACGGCAGCTCGACGTCCAGCGTCGCGCTCTTGGGGAACTTGTCGGTCGTGCGGATCGCCTCGCCGAACGTGTCGTCGCCGTAGGCGGCCAGCTCCTCGCGCACGGCCACGATGCCCTTCGTGACCTTCTCGCCGTCGAGTTGCACGCCGATCACGCCGGTCGATGCGACCGCGACCTGGTCCTCCGGCACGCGCGCGACCATCGACGCCCCACCCTGCATCTTCGCCGCGGCCTCGAAGCCGCGGTTGCCCGTGGCGGCGTTGGCGTTGCCCGAGTTCACGACCACGGCGCGGATCGCGTCGAGCCGGCAGCGCTGCTGGCACAGCAGCACCGGGGCGGCCAGCACGCCGGAGCGGGTGAAGCGGGCGGCGCTCACGGTGTCGGGCTCGTCGGAGACCAGCAGCCCCAGGTCGGGCGCGCCGGAGGGCTTGAGCCCGCAGGCCACGCCCGCGGCGCGGAACCCGGCCGGGAGCCCGCCGTCGGCGGCCTCGGTGACGTGGACGGGCGGCTCGACCCAGCGCGAGGCGAAGGTCATAGGCCCGCGGACTCGTCGAGCCCGAACATCAGGTTGAGGTTCTGCACGGCCTGCGAGGAGGTTCCCTTGTAGAGGTTGTCGATCGTGGCGAACACGATCACCACGCCCGTGCGCGGGTCGCCGTGCACGGAGATGCGGCAGAAGTTCGTCTCGCGGACCTCCTGCATGCCCGGCGGTCCTTCGACGACCTCGACCCACGGCTCGTCCGCGTAGGCGTCGCGGTACAGCGCGGCGACGTCGGCCTCGGCGGCCGGGGTGACGTAACACGAGACCAGCTCGCCGTGTGAGACGCGGCACGAGATGGGGCGTGAACGTGACCGGGACCCCGAGCTCCTGCTCGATCTCCGGCGTGTGCCGGTGCGCGCCGACCTTGTACGGGGTGACCGTCTCGTCGACGGTGACGAAGTGCTTGCCGTGGCTGGGCTCGCGGCCCGCGCCCGAGACGCCGGACTTGGCGTCGATGATCACATTGCCCAGCAGGCCGGCGCGCGCCAGCGGCGCCAGCGCGAGGATGGCCGCCGTCGGATAGCAGCCGGGGTTGGCGACCAGCCGGGCGGCGCGGATCTCCTCGCGGTGCAGCTCCGGCAGCCCGTAGACGGCCTCCCCGATCAGCTCCGGGGCGCCGTGGTCGCCGTACCACTCCTCGTAGGTCGCCAGCTCGTGCAGCCGGAAGTCGGCGCTGAGATCGACGACGCGGATCCCGCGCTCGAGCAGCTCGGCGACGACGGGCGCGGCGGCGCCGTGCGGGTAGGCGACGACCGCGGCGTCCACGTCGAGGTCGGTGGTGGGCGGCTCCAGCTCCAGCGGCACGCGCGTGCGCGGATGGACGTCGTCGAGCCTCGCGCCGGCGTCGGTGCGCGCGGTCACGTGCGTGAGGTCGAGCTCCGGATGGCGGTGCACCAGCGCCGCGGCGACCGCGCCCGCGTACCCCGCCGCTCCGAGGACGGCGACGCTAGCCACGCGGCTCGCCCCCCAGCTTCTCGGCCACCGCCGCGTCGATCTTCGCGCGCCGCTGGGCGGCGTCCTCGTCGGTCAGCGTGCGGTCGGAGGCGCGGAACTCGAGGCGCAGCGCGAGCGAGACGCGATCCTCGGCCGGGTAGACGTCGAACACCTCGGCGTGCGCGAGCAGCGCCCCGCCGGCGGCGCGGACGACCTCGAGCACCTGGGCGGCCGACACGTCGCGCGGGAACCACCACGCGCGATCCTGGCGCACGGACGGGAACGAGGTCACGTCCACGTACGGGGGCACCTCCGGGGCGGCGTCCAGCACGCGTCCCGAGGTCCAGCTCGAAGGCGGCGACCCGCTCGAGGTCCCACGCGCGCGGCCACGCCGGGGTGCAGCTCGCCCAGCCAGCCGACGGGCTCGCCGGCGATCAGCACGCGGGCGGAGCGGCCGGGGTGCAGGAACGGCTCGCGCGCCGGCTCGACACTCCACGGTACGCGGATCGCGCCCAGCAGCGTCTCCAGCACCGCCTTGGCGGCGTAGAAGTCCGCCTGCGGCGGCTCCGTCTCGCGCCACGTGGCGCGCCGCAGCTGGCCGGTCAGCAGCGCGGCGAGGTGCTGGCGCTCGTCGGGCAGCGTGCCGCGCGGCTCGTTGGGACGCGGGCGGTCGAAGTAGACGGCGCCGGCCTCGAACAGCCGCACGTCGCCCACGCCGCGCGAGCGGTTCACGCGGGCGGCGTCGAGCAGCGAGCCGAGCAGCGTCGTGCGGAGCACCGACTGGTCCTCGGACATCGGGTTGCGCAGCGCGACGGCGGCGTGTCGCGGATCGTCGGCGGGCAGCCGCAGGCGGTCGACGAGGTCGGGCGCGGCGAAGCTCCAGCCGACCGCCTCGTAGACGCCGGCGCCGACCAGCGCGTCCTCGACCCGGCGGCGGAAGCGCTGCGCCGGCTCCAGGCGGCCGCTCGACGCCGCGGCGGGAGGGCAGCGTGGCGGGGATCTTCTCCAGCCCCCAGATGCGGGCGACCTCCTCGATCAGGTCGGCCTCGCGGGTGACGTCGTTGCGGCGGAAGGCGGGCACCGTGACGTCGAGCCCGTCGTCGGCCTCGGCGACGCCGAACCCGAGCCGCTCGAGGATCGCCGCGGCCTCCTCGCGCGGGACGCTCGCGCCGAGCAGCCGGGCGGTGCGCGCGTCGCGGATCCGGATGGTCACGGGGTCCGGGCCCGGCCCGCCGACGTCGATCGTCCCCTCGACCAGGCGCGCGCCGGTCAGCTCGAGCATGAGCCGCGTCGCCATCACCTGCCCGTCCATGGCCTGCTCCGGGGCGAGACCCTTCTCGAAGCGGCCGGACGCCTCGGTGCGCAGCTGCAGCCGCGTCGAGGTGTCGAGGAGGTTCGGGCCGTTCCAGTTGGCGGCCTCCATCAGCACGCGCGTGGTGGTCGGGCGCACCTCGGAGCGCTCGCCGCCCATGATCCCGGCGATGCTCGTCGGCCCCTCGTCGTCGTAGATGACGAGGATGTCGCGGGTCCAGCCGGCGCTCGACGTCGTCGAGCGTGGTGATCGTCTCCCCCTCGTGGGCGCGGCGGACGACGAGGTGGCCGCCGGCGACGAGCTCGAAGTCGAACGCGTGCAGCGGCTGGCCCGTGAGCAGCATCGCGTAGTTGGTGATGTCGACGACGTTGTTGATCGGGCGCTGGCCGGCGGCCATCAGCCGCGCCTTCAGCCACTCCGGCGACGGGCCGATCGTGACGTCCTCGAACAGCCGCGCGGTGAAGCGGGGGCACAGGTCGGGGTCCTCGACCTCGATGCGCACGCCCGCAACCTCGCCCGGCGTGCCCGGGTCGGCCTCCCACGGCGGCGGGGCGAGCGGCGCGCCGGTGGCGGCGTGGACCTCCCGCGCGACGCCGTAGATGGCCAGGCAGTCGGGCCGGTTCGGGGTGATCTCCAGCTCGAGCACGTCGGTGGAGATCGGGAGCACGTCGGCCAGCGGCGTGCCGGGCGCGAGGTCGTCGGGGAGCACCATGGTCCCGGCGTGCTCGGTCCCGATCGCGAGCTCGTCCTCGGCGAGGATCATCCCGTTGGAGACCTGGCCGCGGAGCTTGGCCTTCTTGAGGCGCGTGCCGTCGGGCATCACGGCCCCCGGTGAGGCGACCGCGACGATCTGCCCGGCGGCCACGTTGGGCGCGCCGCAGACGATCTGGTGCGGCTCGCCGCCGTCGCCGATGTCGACGGTGCACACGGTCAGCCGGTCGGCGTCGGGGTGGCGCTCGGCGGTGAGCACGCGGCCGACCCGGAAGAACTCGAGCGCGGCGACGCCGTGGTGGTGGATGGCCTCGACCTTCGTCCCGGTCATGGTCAGGCGCTCCTCGAGCGCCTCGGTCGAGAGGCCGGGGTCGGCGTAGTCGACGCAGCCAGAGCAGGGGCAGCCTCATCCGTCCGCTCGGCGTAGCAGCGTCCAAGCCGAGCTGTCGAACCAGTGGTTGTGGTCATCCGAACTGTTCCAGTACGCGGAGGTCGTTCTCGTAGAGCAGCCGCAGGTCCGGCACGCCGTACTTGAGCGCGGCGATCCGCTCGACGCCCATCCCCCACGCGAAGCCCTGGTGGCGCTCGGGGTCGTAGCCGTGCTCGCGCACGTACTCGAACACGTTCGGGTCGACCTCGCCGGCGCCGAGCAGCTCGATCCAGCCCTCGCCCTTGCACAGCGGGCAGCGCGAGCCGTCGCGCAGGAAGCCGCCGTTGCAGTTGAAGCAGGACACGTCGAGCTCGACGCTGGGCTCGGTGAAGGGGAAGAAGTGCGGGCGCAGGCGGACGTCGCGGTCGTCGCCGAAGATCGCGCGGGCGAACGCCAGCAGCGTGCCCTGGAGGTCGCCGAGGGTGATGTCCTCGTCGACGGCGAGGCCCTCGATCTGGTGGAACTGGGGCGTGTGCGTGCGGTCGTTGTCGCGCCGGTAGGTGCGGCCGGGGACGACGACGTAGAGCGGCGGCGGGTGCTGCTCCATCGCGCGCACCTGCATCGGCGAGGTGTGCGTGCGCAGCACCACGTCGTCGGCGACGTAGAAGGTGTGGCCCTCCTGGCGCGCGGGGTGCAGCGCGTCGTGGTTGAGCGCGTCGAAGTTGTAGTAGACGAGCTCGGTCTCCGGGCCCTCCACGATGCGGAAGCCGAGGCCGATGAACACGTCCTCGATCTCGCGCCGGGTGGCGGTGATCAGGTGCAGGCGGCCGAGCGGCTGCGCGGGCGAGCCCGGCAGCGTCACGTCGATCGACGTCGGACGCCAGCCGCGCCTCCAGCTCGCCGGACTCGAGCTCGCCCGCGGCGCGCCTCGAGCGCCGACTCGAGCGCCTTGCGCGCCTCGTTGGCGGCGCGGCCGACGGCGCCGCGCTCCTCCGGCGGCAGCTGGGCGACGCCGCGCAGCAGGTTGGGCAGCTCGGCCTTGCGGCCCAGGAAGCGCAGGCGGACGTCCTCCAGCGCGGCCGTGTCCGGCGAGCCGGCGACGGCCGCCTCGCCCTCGGAGCGCAGTTCGGCGATGCGGTCAAGCATGGCCGCGGATCCTACGGTCGACCTCGTACAGGGCGACGGTCGCCGCCATCCCGGCGTTCAGCGACTCGGTGCGGATCGGGATGTGCGCGACCTCGTCGCACGCCGTGATGACGCGACGCCGGGAGGCCTTCGCGCTCGGCGCCGACGACGAGCGTCAGATCTCGCCGGCGGCGTCGATCTGCTCGAGCGGGACACCCTCGCCGGCGACGAGCGCGATCTTGCGGCCGGGCAGCTCGCGACGGCTCGCGCACGCGCGCGACCGGGACGTCGAACAGGGCGCCCATCGAGGCGCGGACCGCCTTGTGCCCGTACGGGTCGGCGCTGCCGGGGCCGAGCGCGACGCTGCCGGCGCCGAACGCGAGCGCGGAGCGCAGCGCGGTGCCGACGTTGCCGGGGTCGTTGACGCCCCACAGCGCCAGGCACACCGGGCCGACCGGAGCCGGCGCCCAGCGCATGCCGTAGATGCCGATCGCGCGGGTGCCGGAGCCGAGCTGCGAGACGGTCGGCCAGCACGTGCGACGCCACTGGGACGCCGTCAGGCCGCTGTCGTCGGCCACGTAGACGGCCTCGGGCTCCCAGCCCGCGCGCTCCGCCGCCTCGATCAGGTCCTCCCCCTCGGCGACGAACAGCCGCAGCTTGTCGCGCCACTTGCGGCCCGCAAGCTTGCGGATCTGCGTGAGCTGCTCGTTGTGGGGGCTGGTGATGGTCATCAGGGCGAAAAAAAGGGCGCCGCTCCGATCTGGAGGGACGCCCGGGAGGGGGTATGCGCCGACGGTCAGGCCGTCGACGCCTCGCGGGCGCTTTCGGCGAATCGGCGGAACGTCTCGGGATCGCGCACGGCGATGTCGGCGAGCACCTTGCGGTCCAGCTCGATGCCGGCCAGCTTCAGGCCGTGCATGAAGGTGCCGTAGCTCATGCCCTCTGGCGGGCGGCGGCGTTGATGCGGGTGATCCACAGGCGGCGGAAGTCGCGCTTCTTGTTGCGGCGGTCCCGGTACGCGTAGGAGTCGGCCTTCATGACCGCTTCCTTGGCGCGCTTGTACGAGGAGTTCGCGTCCCCGCGGTAGCCCTTCGCGCGATCGAGCATCGCGCGGCGCTTCTTGCGGGCGTGGACGGAGCGCTTTACGCGGGTCACTTGCCGTAGCCCCCGAGCAGCTTCTTGACGCGCTTGGCGTCGGCGTCCTTGAGCGTCGACGTCCTTGGCGAACTTGCGCTTGCGCTTCGGCGACTTCTTCTCGAGGATGTGGCTCGAGAAAGCGTGCCGGCCCTGGATCTTGCCCGTGGCGGTCTTGTGGAAGCGCTTCTTCGCGCCCGAGTGGGTCTTCATCTTCGGCATGCCGGCCGACGAGTATAGAGCCCCGCCCGGAGTCTAGATCTGGTCGGGGTCGAGCTCGGCCGGCAGGGCGGAGCCGGCGGGCTTCTGCTGCGGCTTGGCGCGCGTCTCGGCCTTCTCGGCTTCCGCGGCGGTGGCCTCTTCGTCCTCGGCGGCGGTGCGGGTGGGCGCGAGCATCATCGTCATGTTGCGGCCGTCCTGCTGCGGGCGCTGCTCGATCAGGGCCAGGTCGCCGAGGTCCTCGGCGAGCCGGTTGAGGATCATCTCGCCGCGCTCGGGATGCGCCATCTCGCGGCCGCGGAACATGATCGTCACCTTGACCTTGTCGCGCGCCTTCAGGAAGCGCTCGACGTGGCCCTTCTTGGTGTCGTAGTCGTGCTGCGCGATCTTCGGGCGGAACTTGATCTCCCGCACGTTGATCTGCGTCTGGTGCTTGCGAGCGGCCTTCTGCTTCTGGTTCTGCTCGTACTTGTACTTCGAGTAGTCCAGGATGCGGCAGACGGGCGGCTTCGCCTCGGCGGCGACCTCGACGAGGTCGAGCTCGCGCTCCTGCGCATGGCGCAGGGCGTCCTGCGTCTTCATGATGCCGACCTGCTGACCCGTCTCGTCGATCAGGCGGACCTCGGGTACACGGATGCGCTCGTTGATCCGGGTCGTGTCGCGCTCCGGCGGCTGCCGGTCGAACCTGCGAGGGACCGGCACTAGGCGAGTTGTGTGCGGCGCGTCAAGAAGGGCGCGGCGCGGTGTGGGAACGCGTAATCAACGCCGCGGAAGTATAGCGGCGTACGGGTCTCGTCAAGGGGTTGATGACCGGATTGCACCGCGGGCGGGCGCTACGGTGTCTCACCAGTGGAGGCTATCCGGTGGTGAGACGGCTCGTGGCGGTGGCGGGCATTGGCGCTGCTGGCGGGCTGCGGCGGATCGTCGTCGGCCCACGCCCCGCGGAGCGCGCCCACCGCGTCGCCGGCGCCGCAGCGCGCCGCGGCGCCCGTGCTGGTGGAGCTGATCCAGCAGCGGCCCGGGCGCGCTGATCGACAAGATCACCGTGCGCACGGACGGCTCCGGGCTCTTCGACCGGCCGTCCGGCGGCGTCGGGCGCGTCCAGCGCGACGTCGTGGTCGCCGACGACGCCATGCGCGCGGCTGCGGCGAGGGCTCGCCCGCGTCCCCGACGCCGCCTCCACCGCGGGCCCGGGCGCCCGGCGCCCAACGGCGCCACGTACATCGTGCGCTTCGGCGGCCGCACCGTCGTGGCGCGCCAGGGCGTCGAGCCGAGGCGCATGCGCGGCCCGATCCACGTGCTCGCCGGCCTGCTGGTGGGCGACGCACGTCGCCCGGATCGTCGACGAGAAGCTCGGCGGCGTGGCCGGGAGCACCCACGCCGGCCAGGTCCGCAAGGCGTCGCCGCTCGTGTTCTTCCAGCGCCAGGGCGCGGCGGGCGCGACGCTCGACACGATCACCGTGCGCGCCGACGGGACCGCGACGCTGCAGAAGCGCTACGGCGGGGCGGGCGGGCGCTTCAAGGAGCTGCGCGCTGCGCGCGCGGCGAGCTGGCCGCGCCTGCGGCGCGACCTCGCCGCGGCTGCCCGCCGGCAGCTCGCTGACGCGCGGGAGCCCGCCGCCCGGCGGCGCGCAGTACCTGCTGCGCCTGCACGCGGCCGGACGCTGACCGCCCGCGAGGGCGGGATCGTGCCCGCGGCGCGGCCCGCCATCCGGCGGCTGGAGCGCTACATCGACGGGATCGGCGTCCGCGAGGTCAAGACGGACGTCTCGACCCACCGGCCCTAAGCGCACGTACTCGCACGCCCGACCGGCCGGCTCTCAGCGTCGCAGCGGCGGCGCGTGTCGCGCCGCGTGCGCGGTCGCGGCCGGGGCCGCAGTCGATCCGGTCGGCGCCGCCGCCGCGCGCCTCGATCCGGTCGTTCCCGGCGCCGGCGCGCATCGTGTCGCGGTCCTCGCCGCCCTCGAGCCGGTCGGCCCCCGGCCCGCCGATGTAACACGTTGCGGCCGCCGGTGTCGTAGAGCTCGTCGTCGCCGCGGCCGCCGTCGAGCCGGTCGGGGAGCAGCCGGATCGATCGGCGTGTAGTAGTCGTCGCCCTGCGCCGGATCGCCGAACAGCCGGTCGTTGCCGCCCTGTCCCGACAGCCGGTCGGCGCCGACGTTGCCGAACAGCGCGTCGTCGCCGCCGCCGCCCAGCAGGACGTCGGCGCCCTCGCCGCCGTCGAGCGTCTCGTCGGCGGCCGAGCCGCGCAGGCCGTCGGCGCCGGAGCCGCCGACCAGCGTCTCGAAGCTCGACATCACGTCGCCCTCCCCCGCCTCGCCGCCGCGGCCGGCGGCCAGGTCCACGATCACCGGGGCGGTGCGCGTGACGTACAGCAGGTCGTCGAAGCCGCCGCCGCCGCGCCAGCCGGTCCGGGCCCGGCCCGCCGTCGATCTGGTCGTTCTCGGCGCCGCCGGTGAGCGTGTCCGCGCCCGGGCCGCCGTCGATCGTCGTCTCGACGACCGGGTTGCCGGTGACCGTCGCGGTGTCGTCGCCGTCGCCGAGCGACGAGCGAGAGGCCGCGGATGGCGGGCATGCCCCTCGGTGACCGGGCAGCGGACCGTCGCGGCGTCGACCGAGCGTGCACGGCGCCTCGGCGGCCAGCGGCGCGCCCTCGTCGCGGAACACGAACTCGCTGCCCTCGCGGCTGACCGTCAGGCGGTTGGCCTCCCCGGCGGCGCCCGCGAACTGGGTGACGGGCACGGGGTGCCGCCGCCGTACTTCGAGCACGCCACGTCGCCGGCGCAGGAGTCGGCGAAGACCACGGACACGGTGGCGGCCGAGGCCGCGCCCGGGAGCGCGAGCGCCGCGGCCGCGACGAGGAGGAGGAGTCGCATGGCGAGACGCTACCGGCCGGCGCCGGCCGCGTCGATCAGGCCGTGCGCTCGGTGACCTCGCGCGTGAGGCGCGCGACGGCCTCGTCGAGCGGCATCGTCCCCAGGTCGCCCTCGCGGTGGCGGCGCAGGGCCACGGCGCGCTGCTCGGCCTCGCGGTCGCCGACCACGAGCATGTAGGGGACCTTGCGCAGCTCCGCCTCGCGGATCTTGCGCCCGACCGACTCGGTGCGGTCGTCGAGCTCGGCGCGCAGCCCCGCCTCGCCCAGCGCCTCCGCGACCTCGCGGCCGTAGTCGGCGTGGCGGTCGGCGAGCGGGAGCACGCGCGCCTGGACCGGCGCCAGCCACAGCGGGAACTCGCCGGCGTAGTGCTCGATCAGGATCCCGATGAAGCGCTCGAAGGACCCCATCAGCGCGCGGTGGATCATCACCGGGCGGTGCTCGGCGTTGTCGGCGCCGGTGTAGGCGAGCTCGAAGCGCTCGGGCATCTTGTAGTCGAGCTGGACGGTGCCGAGCTGCCACGAGCGCCCGATCGTGTCGGTCATGTGCAGGTCGATCTTCGGGCCGTAGAACGCGCCGTCGCCCTCGTTGAGCTCGTACTCGAGCCCGCGCATCTCGAGCGCGCGCTGGAGCGCCGCCTCGGCGCGGTCCCACATCTCCTCGGTGCCGATCCGCTTGTCCGGGCGGGTCGAGAGCTCCAGGCGCGGCTCGAACCCGAAGGTGTCGTAGATCGCGAAGCCGAACTCGAGGCAGCGGATGACCTCCTCCTCGATCTGCTCCTCGGTGCAGAAGATGTGGGCGTCGTCCTGGGTGATGTGGCGGACGCGCAGGAGGCCGTGGAGCGTGCCGCTCGGCTCGTGGCGGTGGACGAGGCCGGCCTCGGAGTAGCGGACCGGGAGGTCGCGGTAGGAGCGGCGCTCGTCGTTGAAGAGCTGGATGTGCGCCGGGCAGTTCATGGGCTTGAGGCCCATCTGCCGCTCCTCCACGTCGGTGAAGTACATGTGCTCGCGGTACACGTCCCAGTGGCCGGACATCTTGAAGAGGTCGACGTCGTAGAGGATCGGCGTCTTGACCTCGCGGTAGCCGCGCGCGCCGTTCTCCTTGCGCCACAGGTCGGTGAGCTGGTTCCAGATCACCATCCCGTTGGGCTGCCAGAACGGCGAGCCGGGGCTGAGCTCGGAGAACAGGAAGAGGTCCAGCTCCTTGCCGAGCTTGCGGTGGTCGCGCGCCCGGGCCTCCTCGAGGCGGTGCAGGTAGGCCTCGAGGTCCTCCTTGGTGTGGAAGGCGGTCCCGTAGATGCGGGTGAGCATCTGGCGGTTGGCGTCGCCACGCCAGTACGCGCCCGCGATGGACAGCAGCTTGAACGCCTTGATGCGCTTGGTCGACGGCGCGTGCGGGCCGCGGCAGAGGTCGGTGAACGGGCCGTTGGTGTAGAGCGAGACGGTCTCCACCCCGGTGTTCTTGATCAGGTCCTCGATCAGCTCGACCTTGTAGTCCTGGTCCTCGCGCGTGAAGCGGTCCAGGGCGTCGCCGGTGGAGACGTCCTCGCGCGTCGAAGTGCTCGTCGGCCTTGACGTGCTCGCGCATCTTGGCCTCGATGGCGGGGAAGTCGTGCTCGGAGACCGTGACGCCCTCGGGGAACTCGAAGTCGTAGTAGAAGCCGTCCTCGATCGGCGGGCCGATCGAGATCTTGGTGCCGGGATAGAGGTCGAGGATCGCCGCCGCCAGCACGTGCGCGGTGTCGTGGCGGATCAGCTCCAGCGACTCCGGATCGCGGGTGGTGACGATCGCGACCTGGGCGCCGTCTTGCAGCTCGCGGCCCGAGGTCGCGCACCTCCCCGTCGACCTTCACGGCAAGGGCGGCGCGGGCGAGGCCGGCGCCGATGGAAGCCGCCAGATCCGCGCCACTGGCGCCTTCGGGCAGTTCCTTCTCGGTCCCGTCGGGGAGGACGACGTGCATGCGGGGTGATGCTAGTCCGCCGCGCCCGTGCAGGCCTTTACGAACACGTGTTCGTACCTGGCTGCTAGGGTTCGAGCCCGCGACGGTTGATCCCCGCAGCGACCCCGTGCGCTTGACCGCGTCAGCCGAGGTCGCCGGCGGCCGCCGTCCGTGACCGAAAGCGAAACGGCGCGCGTGCGCGCCGTCAAGGACGTGATCATGAGACCGACGACCACGACCGCGCTGGCGCTAGCCGGCACGGCTCTGGCTCTGCCGGCCGTTGCAGCCGCGGAGTCGCTCGACCCGCCAAGCCCCACCGAGACCACCCTCGCGGCCCCGCTCGCGGGCCACCTGACGGTGGGCGACCAGATGGAGGCCGCGCGCCGGGCGACGCTCCAGCAGCGCCTCGTCCCCCGCGCCACCCGCCTCGCGGGCAAGGTCGCCCGCGTGAAGGGCGTCTCGTTCTCCTCGCGAGAGCAGCGGCGCGAGCTGCGCGGCTCCTCCCCCGGCGAGCTGCGGGCGGACATCCGCCGGAGCCGCCGCGAGCTGGTCCGCGCCCGCCGCGAGGCCGCGAACTCCACGGCCGCCCCGCACCTCGAGGCGATCGCCGCCTGCGAGTCCGGCGGCAACCCGGCGACCGAACACCGGCAACGGGTTCTACGGGAAGTACCAGTTCGACCAGCGACATGGGCGTCGGTCGGCGGCAGCGGCAACCCTGCCGCGGCCTCGGAGGCCGAGCAGGACAAGCGCGCCGCGATGCTCTACGCGCAGTCCGGCGCCACCCCGTGGCCCGTCTGCGGGCAGTGAGCACCGCGGGGCGTGCTGCGGCCGCACGTGCTCGCCGCGCGCGGAAGCGTGAAGGTGCCCTTCGTGGCCGGTCGCCCGGCGCGGGCGGGCACCTTCGTGCGGGCCCGGTAGAGCGCGGCCTCCGCGCCGGCGGGCACCTTGAACCGGATGGCGAAGCGGCCGTCCTTGCCGGGCCGGACGCGCGGGACCTTGACCGTCTCGCGCCGCCGGCAGGAGAGGAACCGCTCGACCTGGACGACCGCCGGGCGCCTCGCCCGGGGCGGGTTGACGACGCCGCGCAGCGTGAGGTTCCCGCCGGACCGGGTCAGCGCGGTGGCGACCATGCGGCGCACCAGCCGCAGCTTCTGCGACGCCGTCGAGCCCGACCTTCGCCTGGTAGCGGGCCCGCGCGCGGCGCTTGCGGGCCGGCGCTGAGACCTTCGCCGCGAACGCCCCGCCGGCGCCGATCCGCGCCGTCCCGACCTTGCGACCGTCGAGCAGGATGTCCGCCGTCCGCCCCGCGAGGCGAAGATCCGCCGCGCCGTCACCGCACCTTCGCCCGGGGCAGCACGTCGACGAGATACAGGTCGAGCGTGGTGCACGCGAGGTAGAGATCGTTGGCCGTGCCCTGCACGAACGCCTGCTCGCCGCGGATCGTCTGCGCCGCCGGCGGCGGGCCGGGCGGCGCGGGCGTGGGCGTCGCCGCGGGCGGCTGAGCGGTCGCCGTTGCGGTTGGGGTCGCCGTCGGGGTCGCGGTTGCGGTCGGGGTCGGCGTCGGGACCGGTGCCCGGCACGTAGTGGTGCAGGTACAGATCCAACGTCCCGTCCGTGTCGTCGTCAACCAGGCCGTCCGTCGTGGCGAACGCCACGTGGGTCCCGTCGCCGCTGATAGCCGCGAAGAAGGAGCTGTCGGCCGCATCGCCGTCCGAGCCCCGCGCCGCGACCTCGGTCACGCCGGTCGAGATGTCGTTGACGAAGACGTCGAACTGGTTGTCGTCCCCGCCGCCGCCAGGGAGGTTGTTCGCCGGGGAGTAGAAGACGACGCGGTCCCCGTCCGTGGAGATGTCGATCTGTCGCCGCTGCCGGCGTCGGCGGTGTTGCCGGCGGCGTCGCGGCTGGCCAGGATCGTCTGGTTCGTGACCAGGTCGCGCACGTAGATCCCGCCCAGGCCACCGCCGAGGTTCGACGACGACGAGGCGAACGCGACGCGCTTGCCGTCGCCGCTGATCTCCGAGAGGCTCGAGCTGCTGTTCCCCGCCGCGCCGCTCGCCCCGCCCGCCCGGCTGACGTACGTCACGGCGCCCGTGGTGAGGTTCTTCACGAAGACGTCCTGGCCGTCGCGGGTCGGGCTCCCGGGGTCGGGAGACGTGTCTTCCGTGCTCATGTTGGCGGCGTTGGTGTCGAACGCCAGCAGCGTGCCGTCGCCGGACAGCGTCGGGTAGAAGCCCGCCCCGCTGGAGCCGTCTGCGCCTCCCCGGCGCCGTTGCGGCTGACGAGGGTGGTCGTGCCGGTGCCGACCTGCCGCAGGAAGAGGTCGGTGTGCGCCCCACCGTCCTGATCGTCGGCGGAGAGGTTGTGTGGCGAAGGTGGGGAACACGATCCGCTGACCGTCGTCGGAGATGGTCGGCGAGATGGCCACCCTGGTTCGGCAAGCGCCCCCGCGAGACCGGTGGCGCGGCTGACGAGGACCGTCGTGCCGGTCTGCAGGTCGCGCCGGTAGACGAGGCGCTTGTCCACGAGGTCGGCGGTGAGGTCCGTCGCCTCCGAATCGAACGCCACGTAGCGGCAGTCTGGGGTGATATCGGGGAACCTGCGACTCGCCGTTGCCCCCCGCGCCGCCCGGGGTGGCGCTCACGAGCGTCGTCGTGTTGGCGACCGTGTCGCGCACGTAGAGCTGCGCGAACCCGTTCGGCGCCCGGGAGCACGGCTCCCGCGGAGGTGAACGCGACGCAGCGCCCGTCGGAGGACACGGCGAACTCGGGGAAGGTCCCTCCGCTCTGCGTGCCGTCGACCGCCGGTTGATCAGGACCGTGTCGCCCGCGGGGAGCGCCATGGCGGGTACGACCACGAGCGCGAGGGCGGCGACCACCAGCACAAGGAGGCGGCGCATGACGCTCAGCCGACGTCCGCGGCGCGCGGAAGCGTGAAGGTGCGTTTCGTGGCCGGTCGCCCGGCGCGGACCGGCACCTTCGTGCGGGCCCGGTAGAGCACGGCCTCGGCGCCGGAGGGCACCTTGATCCGGATCGCGAAGCGGCCGTCCTTGCCGGGCCGCACCTTGGGGACCTTGACGTTCTCTCGACGCTTGCAGGACCGGAAGCGCTCGACCGCGATGACGGGCTGCTTCCGTGCGCGCGGCGGGTTGACGACGCCGCGCAGCGTGAGGTTCCCGCCGGAGCGAGTCAGCGTGGTCGCGACCATCCGGCGCACCAACCGCAGCTTCTGCGACGCCGTGGAGCCCGACCTTCGCCTGGTAGCGGGCCCGCGCGCGCCGCTTGCGGGCCGGCGCTGAGACCTTCGCCGCGAACGCCCCCCGGCGCCGATCCGCGCCGTCCCCACCTTGCGACCGTCGAGCAGGATGTCCGCCGTCCGCCCCGCGAACCGAAGATCCGCCGCGCCCGTCACCGCCACCTTCCGCCCCGCCGGCAGCACGTCGACGAGGAACAGGTCCAGCGTGGTGCACGCGAGGTAGAGATCGTTGGCCGTGCCCTGCACGAACGCCTGCTCGCCGCGGATCGTCTGCGCGGGCGGCGCAGGCGGCGCCGGTGTCGGCGTCGCCACGGGCGGCTGAGCGGTCGGCGCCGTCGGCGTCGCCGTCGCGGTCGGCGTCGGCCCGGGACCGCCGCCGGCGACGAAGTGATGCAGGTACAGGTCGGCCGCGCCGTCGGTGTCATCGGCCGCGAGGCCGTCCCGCGTGATGAACGCCACGTGGTCGCCGTCGCCGCTGAGCGCGGTGAAGACCGCCTCGGCCATCGGCGATCCGTCGGGGCGCCGCGCCGCCACCTCGGTCACGCCGGACGAGAGGTCGCTGACGAACACGTTGAAGTCCGAGGCGCCGAGCCGGCGCGCCAGGTCGGTGGCCCCCGAGTGGAACGCGACGCGATCGCCGTCTGTCGATATCTGCAACCCGTCCTCGCCGCCGGACACGCTGTTGCCCGGACCTCCCCCGGCCGTGTGGCTCAGGAGGGTCAGTCACACCAGCACCAGAAGACGGCGCACCGCCCGACACCAGTCGAGTTTCCGGTCCGCGCACAAGGGCTACAGTCACCGCCCGATGGACCCCGCCGCCCTGCGCTCAGAGTTCCCCGTCCTCGAGCGCGTCGCCTACCTGAACGCGGGGACCGACGGGCCGCTCCCCGCCGCCGCCGTCCGGGCCGCGCAGGCGGAGCTCGACGGCGCGCTCGACGAGGGCCGCGCGACGCCACACTTCGAACGGCGCTTCGCGCTCCAGGCCGAGCTGCGCGCCGGTTACGCGCGGGTGATGGGCTGCGACGAGACCGACGTCGCGCTGACGACCTCGACCAGCGAGGGCATCGGCGCGGTGATGGCCGGGATGGACCTCGGGCCGGGCGACGAGATCGTCTCGTCCGACCAGGAGCACCCCGGGGTGGTCGGGCCGCTGAAGGCGGCGAAGGAGCGCGGCGCCGACGTCCGGCTGGTCCCGTTCGGAGAACTGGCCAACGCCGTCCGCGCGACGACCACGGTGGTCGTGTGCTCGCACGTCGGCTGGGTGTCGGGCGAGCTCGCGCCCGCCGACGCTCGCCGACGTCGGCGTGCCGGTGGTGCTCGACGGCGCGCAGGGCTCGGGCGCGGTGCCCGTCGACGTCCGCGCGCTGGGCTGCGCCGTGTACGCCGCCGCCGGGCAGAAGTGGCTGTGCGGGGCCGACGGCACCGGGATGCTCTACGTCGCCCCCGAGTGGCGCGAGCGGATCCGCCCCGTCGCCCCCAGCTACGTCGAGCTTCGAGGACAACGCGCATGGCCTGGACTCCCCCTACAAGGACGACGCGCGGCGCTACGACACGCCGTCGCTGTCGCGCGAGTCCGTCGCGCTCAGCCGCGCCTCGCTGGTCGACGTGCTGGAGCGCCACGGACTCGACGCGGTGCTCGACCGCGGCGCGGCGCTGGCCGCCACGCTGGCGCGAGCGGCTCGAGGCGAGCGGGCGCACGGTCGCCCCGCGCGGCGACAGCACGCTCGTGTCCTGGGAGGACCCCGACCCCGAGGCGACCCGCGACCGCATGGCCGCCGCCGGCGTCGTCGTCCGCTTCCTCCCCGGCACCTCGCTCGTCCGCGCCTCGGTCGGCGCGTGGAACGACGAGAGCGACCTCGACCGCCTGATCGCGGAGCTCTAAGCCTGAATCCAGGCTAAGCCGGCTCCCAGGCCGAGAGCAACTCGCGCTCGCGGCTCTCCAGCCGCGGGATCGCGTCGCCGAAGCCGAGGCGCTTCATCGGCTCGGACTGGAGATGGGCGTCGTACGCCGCCGCGTCCCGGTAGCGCTCGTACATCGTGAACACGTGCGGGTCCTCGGGATCGCGGTGGACCTGGTAGTGGACCATCCCGGGCTCGGCGCGCGCGAGCGGGACCATCTCGGCGAGGGCGCGCGCGACCGCGTCCTCCTCCCCGGCCCGGCGCCCGCCAGCGCGCGATCACCACGTAGTCGCTCATCCCAGTTCCCTCTCCGGTCGGGTCAGCGGGCCGCCGGCGTCGCCCGTGTTCGCGGTCCCGCGGGGCTCGATGAGCAGCACGTGCGCCTCCTCGTCGGCCCGCGGGCAGTGCTCGACCCCGCGCGGCACAACGTACAGCTCGCCCGGGCCCAGCTCGACGTCGCGGTCGCGCAGCTGGATCGTCAGCCGGCCTTCGAGCACGAGGAAGAAGTCGTCGGTGTCGTCGTGCTTGTGCCACACGAACTCGCCGCGCGGCTTGACCGCCACGAGCTTGTAGTCGTTGAGGTAGCCGACGATCAGCGGCGCGTAGGCGTCGTCGAGCTGCGCGAACACAGCCGTGAGGTCGACCTTGTCCTTCATCGCCCCAGGGTGGCCAGCTCGCCGAGCCCGACCTGCTCGGAGAGCATCCGCTGGGGGTACATGGCCGGCGGCGGCGCGTGCGCCTCCAGCCGCTCCCGGTCGGCGGCGTCCAGGTGCACGTCGACGGTCCCGAGGACGTCCTCGAGCTGCTCGAACGTGCGCGCGCCCACGATCGGAGCGACGACGCCCTCGACGCCGAGCAGCCACGCGAGCGCGACCTGAGTGATGGTGGCGCCCTTCTCGGCCGCGATGGCCTCCGCCTCATCGACGACGCGGAAGTTGCGCTCGATCGCCCGCCGGTGGCGCGCCTCCTCGATCTCGTCGCCCGCGTCGGCCATCCGCGAGCCCTCCGGCGGGTCGGTGTCGCGCGAGTACTTGCCGGTCAGGAAGCCCGCCCCGAGCGGCCCCCACGGGATCACGCCGAGGCCCGCGGCGCGGCAGAACGGGAGCAGCTCGACCTCGATCGAGCGCTCGACCAGCGAGTACTGCGGCTGCAGGCGCACGAACGGCGACCAACCCTCGCGGTCCTGCAGCCCGACGGCCCACGCCAGCAGCCAGGCCGGGAAGTTCGAGGCGCCCAGCGCGCGGACCTTGCCCGCGCTCACCAGCCCTTCGAGCGCCTCCAGCGTGTCCTCCAGCGGGGTCTCGGGATCGGGCGCGTGCACCTGGTAGAGGTCGATGACGTCGATGCCGAGCCGCGTAAGGCTGGCGTCGCACGCGGCGCGGATGCGGTCGGGCGCGAGCCCCTCGCCGGGCGGCTCGGACATCGGCATGCGCACCTTCGTCGCCACCACGACCTCGTCGCGGTGATCGGCCAGCCAGGGCGCGAGCGTGCGCTCGGACTCGCCGTCGCCGTACACGTCGGCGGTGTCGAGGAACGTGCCGCCCGCCTCGAGGTAGCGGTCGAGCATCCGGTGCGACTCCTCGCGCGGCGTCTTGCCGCCCATCAGCATGGTCCCGATGCACAGCCGGCTGACCGTGAGGGGCCCGAGTTCTGTCGTCTCCATGCGTGTCGCGTACCCGTCGCCGACGTCGGCTAGCCTCGCCCCGGTGCAGCGGATCTGCGTCTACGCCGGCTCCAACCCAGGGCGCGACCCCGCCTACGCCGAGACCGCCGCCGATCTTGGGCGGCTGCTGGCCGGCCGCGGGATCGGCGTCGTCTACGGCGGCGGCAAGGTCGGGCTGATGGGCATCCTCGCCGACGCGGCGATGGAGGCCGGCGGCGAGGTGATCGGCGTCATGCCGCAGGACCTCGTCAACCGCGAGATCGGCCATCCCGGGATCACCGAGCTGCGCGTGGTCGGCTCGATGCACGAGCGCAAGGCGATGATGGCCGAGCTCTCCGACGGCTTCATCGCGCTCCCCGGCGGGGCCGGGACGCTCGAGGAGCTGATCGAGATCTACACCTGGAGCCAGCTCGGGCTGCACCGCAACCCGATGGGCGTGCTCAACGTGAACGGCTACTACGACGGGCTCGCCGGCGCTGTTCGACCATGCCGTGGACGAGGGCTTCATCCGGCCGCAGCACCGCGAGGCGCTGCACTTCGCCGCCACGCCCGCCGACCTGCTGGACCGGTTCGCCGGCTGGGAGCCCACCTACCTCTCGAAATGGACGGAGCGCAATGCCTGAGCTGATCGAGTCCCCCAGCCGCGTCGAGGCGGCCGGCACCAAGCCGAAGCTGATCGACGAGTACGCGGGGCGCGTGAACACGGGCGACGAGCGCGTGAGCGTCGCCCACATGCGCTCCCCGTCGGGCTGGGTCGAGCCCGGCCAGCGCCCCGACTTCGACGAGTACACCGTCGTCCTGGGCGGCGTGCTCCACGTCGAGCACGAGGACGGCGAGCTCGACGTCCGCCCCGGGCAGGCGATCCTCGTCCGTGGCGGCGAGTGGGTCCGCTACTCGACCCCCGATCCCGAGGGCGCCGAGTACATCGCGGTCTGCCTGCCCGCGTTCGCGCCCGACACCGTCCATCGCGACGACGCGTAGTTGGCAGCCCGCAGACGACCCCCGCGAGCGGCTGTCCGCGGCTCAGGCCCGCCGCATGGCGCTCGCCGCGCAGGGGTTCGCCGACCCGCGCCCGGTGGGCACGCCGGACGGCTGGGCGCTGCGCCGCGTGCTCGACCGCGTCGGGCTGCTGCAGATCGACTCGGTCAACGTGCTCTCCCGGGCGCACTACCTGCCGCTGTACTCGCCGGCTCGGCCCCTACCCCACCGAGCTGATCGACCGCGCGCGCGACCGCGCCCCGCGGCGGCTGTTCGAGTACTGGGGCCACGAGGCGTCGCTGATCCCGGTCGCCATGCAGCCGCTGCTGCGCTGGCGGATGGAGCGCGCCGCCGCACGACGCGTGGGGCGGGATGCGCCGCATCGCCGAGGAGCCGCCCGAGCTGGTGGCCGAGGTGCTCGAGGAGGTCCGCGCCAGCGGGCCGGTGGCGGCCAGCGAGGTGCTCGAGCACGAGCGCCCGCAGCGCACCGGCCCGTGGTGGGACTGGTCGGACGTCAAGCGGGCCTTCGAGTGGCTGTTCTGGAGCGGGCAGATCACGTCGGCGCGCCGGCGCGGCTTCGAGCGCCTGTACGACCTGCCCGAGCGCGTGCTGCCGCCGGAGGTCGTCGCCGCGCCCACGCCGTCCGCTCGAGGACGCCCAGCGCGAGCTGGTGCGGATCGCCGCCCGCGGCCTGCGGCGTGGCGGCGGAGAAGGACCTGCGCGACTACTTCCGGCTGCCGGTCGCCGAGGCCCGCGCCCGGGTCGACGAGCTGGTCGAGGCGGGCGAGCTGTGGCCGGTCGACGGTCGAGGGCTGGACCGTGCCCGGCGTACATGTGGCCCGAGGCGAGGCTGCCGCGCTCGGTGTCGGCGCGGGCGCTGGTCGGCCCGTTCGACTCGCTGGTGTGGGAGCGGCCGCGGGCGGAGCGCATGTTCGGCTTCCGCTACCGGATCGAGATCTACGTGCCCGCGCCCAAGCGCGTGCACGGCTACTACGTGCTGCCGTTCCTGCTGGGCGACCGGCTGGTGGCGCGCGTCGACCTGAAGGCCGACCGGGCCGCCGGGCTCCTGCTGGTGCAGGCCGCCTACGCGGAGCCGGACGCGCCGCCGGAGACGGCGGCCGAGCTGCGCGAGGAGCTCGCCGCGATGGCGGGCTGGCTGGGGCTGGACGGGGTGTCGGTCCAGCCCCGCGGCGACCTCGCTCGTCGCTTGCTAGGTGAGCAGGATCACGAGCACGATCACGGCGATGATGAGCGCGATGACCGCGATGGTTCGGGTGTTCACAGGGGCCTCCTAGTGATGGGCGGGCCGGACGAAGCGTGCTTCGCCCGCTGACGCGCCAACCCTTCCCCGCAAACCGCGCCGCGCAGTCGGTCCACTACCGGATGGTTGACATGTGACCATTTGGTCACCTATCATCGTCGGCGTGACCGACGACGACCTCGTGTTCAAGGCGCTCGCGGACCCCACGCGCCGCTTCCTCCTCGACCGGCTCTTCGAGCGTGACGGCCGCACGCTGACCGAGCTCGAGTCGGAGCTGGAGATGACCCGCTTCGGGGTCATGAAGCACCTGCGCGTCCTCGAGGAGGCGAACCTCGTCGTCGCCCGCAGATCGGGCCGGGAGAAGCTGCACTTCCTCAACCCGGTCCCCATCCGCCTGATCCACGACCGCTGGATCGACAAGTACACCGAGCGCCGGGTGACGGCGCTCACCGAGCTCAAGAAGGAGCTGGAGGCATGACCACCCATGACCCTGGCGACCACGCAGGTCAACAGCGTCTACATCCGCGCCACCCCGCAGGCGATCTGGGACGCGATCACCACCCCCGAGTGGACCAACCGCTACGGCTACGGCGGCTTCGTCGAGTTCGACGGGCTGAGCCGGGCAGACGGTTCCGCGTCCACGCGTCGAGGAGTTCCTCGAGGCGGGCGCCCCGACGTGATCGTCGACGGCGAGGTCGTCGAGGCCGATCCGCCGCGCCGCCTCGTGCAGACGTGGCGGATGCTGATGGACGAGGGCCTCAAGGCCGAGGGCTTCACGCGCCTCACCTACGAGATCGCCGACGCGGCGACAGGGCACCAAGCTCACGATCGTCCACGAGCTCGAGCAGGCGCCGAGCCTGCAGATGCTGGTCGGCGGCAAGCTCGAGGACACCGGCGCCGGCGGCGGCTGGGCCTGGGTGCTCAGCGACCTCAAGTCGCTGCTGGAGACGGGGACGCGGCTGGCCGGCTGACGCCGCTTGGCGTGAGGGGACCCCTCCGGTAGGGTCGGCCCGTCCGGACCTGGGAGGGGCCACATGTCGCGCAGTCTCGTCGTCCTCGTCGCCCTCGTCGCTGCTCGCGCTGCTGCCTGGCACCGCGACGGCGCACCACCAACGCCGTTCGGCCCCGGTGCGCCCGGGATCGGCGACCCGTACTTCCCGCTCGCCGGCAACGGCGGCTACGACGTCTCGCACTACGACTCGACGATCCGCTACGACCCGTCGACCGACCGGCTGAGCGGCCTGGCGACGATCCGGGCGAAGGCGACGCAGAACCTCTCGCGCTTCAACCTCGACCTCGTCGGGCTCACCGTGCGCGCGATCGTCGTCGGCCGGCGGCTCGCGGCGTTCAGCCGCAACGGCGGCGAGCTGACCGTCCGCCCGCGCGACGGCCTGCGCCGCGGCGAGCGCTTCACGGCGATGGTCGCCTACGACGGCGTGCCGACGACGATCAACAACGAGTCGCTCGGCGAGGGCGGCTGGTTCCACACCGACGACGGCGCGCTCGTCGTCGGCCAGCCCGACGTGGCGGCGGCGTGGTTCCCCGTCAACGACCACCCGCTCGACAAGGCGTCCTACGAGTTCCACATCACGGTGCCCGCCGGGCGCGAGGCGGTGGCCAACGGCGTGCTGCGCGGCAGCCACACGCGCCGCGGGTGGACGACGTGGGTGTGGGAGGCGCAAGCGAGCCGATGGCGTCCTACCTGGCGACCGCCACCAACGGCGACTTCGAGCTGCACGTCCTACAAGCGCGACGGGATCCGCTTCATCGACGCGGTCGACCCCGACCTCTTCGACGAGTCGACGCCGCGCACCGGCTCGCGCTACGCGCTCTCGCAGAAGGCCAACAACTCCTACAAGCGGCTCGCGCGCACGATCTACGTGCCGGCCTCCGGCGGCAAGCTGACGTTCTGGGTCAAGCGCGACACCGAGAAGGACTGGGACTTCTTCTTCGTCGAGGCGCATCCGGTCGGCTCCGACGACTGGACGACGCTGCCCGACCTGAACGGCCACAGCAGCGACGACACGGGCTTCGCGTGCTTCTACAGCCGTTCTTCGAGCACTACCTGACGCGAGACCGAGGAGGGCTGCGACCCGTCGGGCACCACGGGCACGTGGAACGGCGGCCAGCGGGACGAGCGACGGCTACGAGCAGTGGTCGGTCGACCTCACCCCGTACGCCGGGCAGCAGATCGAGGTCGCGTTCAGCGTACGCGAGCGACAACATGTGGCAGCTCCCGGGCGTGTTCGTCGACGACATCGTCGTCCCCGGCGGCGCCGGCTCGACCTCGTTCGAGAACGACGGCGACCGGCCGACGGCTGGCACACGATGGGCGCGCCGGAGGGCACGCCCCAACGAGAACGACTGGATCGTCGGCGGCGCGGCCGACGCGCCGCCCACCACGGGCGAGATCGTCGACGGGTCGCTCGACCGCGAGCCCGAGATCGTCCGCTTCCTGGAGGGCCGCTTCGGGCGCTATCCGTTCTCGGCGGCCGGCGCGATCATCGACGACGCCGAGGGGCTCGGCTTCGCCCTGGAGAACCAGACGCGGCCGATCTACGCCAAGGAGTTCTTCAACTCCGAGGAGTCCGGCGACGCGGTGGTCGTGCACGAGCTCGCGCACCAGTGGTACGGCGACGACGTCGCCGTGGCCAAGCTGGCAGTACATCTGGCTCAACGAGGGCTTCGCCAGCTACGCCGAGTGGATGTGGAGCGAGCGGGAGGGCAACGGCACGGCCCAGGAGATCTTCGACTCGATCGCCTAGATCCCGGCCGACGACGGGTTCTGGAGCGTCCCGATCGGCGACCCCGGCCCGGACAACCTGTTCGACGGCGCGGTCTACGACCGCGGCGCGGCGACGCTGCACGCGCTGCGGCTGAAGATCGGCGACCGCGCGTTCTTCCGGCTGCTGCCGCGCTGGGCGAGCACGAAGTCGCGCGGCAACGTCACGACCGACGGAGTTCATCCGGCTCGCCGAGCGGATCTCCGGGCAGGACCTCGACGCGTTCTTCGCCGAGTGGGTGTTCACGGGCGCCAAGCCCGCCTCGCTCCCCGACGCTCCGGCCGCACGGCGGGCGCCTTCGGTCACCGTGCCGCGCGGCGGGCGGACGGCGCACGACGGCAAGGGCTGATGCAGGAGGCGCGTATGGAGAAGGCCGCGACGGGACTCGTCGCGGCCACTCCGGGCTGGTTCGCGGTCAACGTCCGCGACGCGGCGTGGGTCACCAGCGGGTCGTTCGGCGACGAGTGCATCTTCGAGGGCGACGCCGTGCCGTTCGAGCAGGTCGGCTACGCGCTGGCCGTCCTGGAGCCCGGGCAGCCGAACGGGCTCTACCACCGCGAGGCCAACCAGGAGGACTTCCTCGTGCTCTCCGGGGAGTGCCTCCTGCTGGTCGAGGGCGAGGAGCGCCCGCTGAAGGCGTGGGACTTCGTGCACTGCCCGGCCGGGACCGAGCACATCTTCGTCGGGGCCGGCGACGGCCCGTGCGTGATCTTCATGGCGGGCGCGCGCACGAACCCGCGCGACACCGTCTATCCGCGTTCCGAGCTCGCGCTCCGCCACGGGGCGAGCGCGGAGCGCGACACCGAGGTCCCGGAGGAGGCGTACGCGCCGTTCAGCCTGTGGAAGGACGGCCCACCGAAGAGCTGGGACGGGCTGCCCTGGGCGCTGCAGTAGTCAGGCGGGGCGGGCGGGCACGCTGAGCGGGGCGACGGCGGCGGTCCCGAGGCTCTCCCTGGCGAGGGCGTCGAGCGCGTCCGAGATCGGTCCGCCGCCGCGCGCGCCGGCCAGCGCGGGCTCGCGGTCGCGCGAGCGCACGGCGAGCTCGAGCAGGAGGTGCAGCCGCGCCACCCGCTCGCCGGCCTGCGGCTCGGCCAGCAGCTCGCGGTGCGACACGTGGTGGTGGCGCATGTCGGCGTCCAGCCACGTCGCGGCCTGCGCGCGGAACGCCTCGTCCTCGGCGAGCGCCGGCGCGCCCGCGAACGCCGTCAGCGCGGCGAGCGCCCCGTCGCGTGCGTCGAAGTACTCGTCGTAGCCGATGAACAGGCGCCGCGCGCCCACGGTGTGGAGGATCGACGCCGCCGTGTAGCGCTCCCACAGGGCGAGGCTCTGCTCGAGCGCCAGCCCGTCGCGCCGCTCCAGCGAGGCGGCGACGTCGAGCGGCTGGCGGTGGCAGATCACGTAGTCGACGTCGCCGAGGAGCGGGCGCCAGAACGGCAGCGTCAGCGACGTGCGCGGGTCCTTGAACGTCCACGTCCGGGCCGTCGCGAAGTCCTCGGCGATCAGCCCCCGGGCCTCTTCGCGGAGGTCGTCGAGGCTGGGGTCCAGCTCCCAGCCGGGGCTCAACGCGGGCAGCTCGCGCCACGTGCCGCCGAGCCGCAGCAGCAGCGCGACGTTGATCTGCATCAGCGGGAAGTGCTCGTAGAAGCCCTTCGCGTTCACGTCGGGGTTGGGCGGCATCAGGCTCGCCTCCGGGCCGACCGCCACGCCGCAGAGGTTCAGCAGCCGGGTCGTCGCCGACGTGCCCGTGCGCGCCATCCCAAGCACGAGGATCGCCCGCGGAGGAGCCGGTCGCACCGGCGCCGCGGGGCGGACGCGCGGTGCGCCGCCGCGGCGCTCCAGCTCCGCCTCGACCTCGGCGGCGAGCCGCGCCGGGTGGTCGCCGTGCTCGGAGACGACGCCGAAGCGCAGCAGCTCGCGCCGGGGCAGCCGCGGGCCACCGGTGCGCGCCAGCACGTTCCAGCGCCCCGGGACGGCGGGCGGCGGCGACGCGCTGGAGTCGACGTGCACGACGACGTCGTCGTGCAGCCACGCGAGGCCGTCGGTCGAGGTGCGCGCCTCGCGCCCGAGCTCGCGCAGGCCGCTCGCCAGCGCCTCGGCGCCGTCGGGATCGCCCACCACGCAGTACGCGACGCCGGCGTCCCAGCGTCCGCGCGCCGCCGGGCCGTCGCTCCACACGCCGCGGCCGGTCTCGTGGTCGAGCGCGAACTCGCGGCGCAGCCGTGGGCCCCAGCGCTCGATCAGGACGCGGAGGTTGTCGCGCATGACCTCCCCCGTGCCGAACGAGGACGCCCGGCGCGTCGCGCCGCGGCGGTGTACGAGCACCGTCGTGCCCGACGCGACGACCTCGTGGCCCGCCGCCGCCAGCTTCAGGCACAGGTCCACGTCCTCCTTGCCGTAGAAGAACCCCTCCGAGAACCCCTGCACGGAGTCGAACGCCGAGCGCCTCGCCAACGCACACGCGGCGGTCACCGCGGCGGCGGGACGGTCGGGGCCCAGCGCGGACGCCAGATCCGTCCCGAAGCCCCGCGGGCGCGGCTCCAGCACGCCGTCGAGGCGCGGCGCGGGGCGGAAGAAGAGGTCGCGGTGGTGCACGGCGCCCTGCCGGCCTCCCTCGGACTCGAGCGCCGGGTCGACCAGCACCGCGCCGGCGACCGCCGCCCCGTCGAGGCTCGTCACCAGGCGCTTGAGCCAGCCGGGCTCGATCGGCTCCACGTCGTTGTTGAGGAACAGCAACAGCTCGCCGTCGGTCACGGCCGCGCCGGCGTTGCACGCCTCCGAGAAGGAGAGGTTGCGCCCCATCGACAGCACCCGGAACGGGAACGGGAGCGCGGCGTCCTCGAGCCATGCCACGGTGCCGTCGGTCGAGCCGTTGTCCACGACGAGGAGGTCGAACTCGTCGTAGTCGGTCGTCGCGACCAGTCCGGCCACCAGGCGCTCGAGCATGGGCGCGCCCGTCGAGCGTCGGGACCACGATCGAGACGCGCGGCCAGGAGGGGCGCGCCGGGGCGGCACCGAGCCGGGCCGATACCTCGCGCGCGATCCACGCGGGGATCGGGTCCACGGCCGCCACATTATCCTCACGGGTCGATGGCCGACGCTCCGCTCGTGATCGGAGGGACAGGCGGCTCGGGCACGCGCGCCGTCACGCGGATCGTCCAGCGCGCCGGGTGGTTCATGGGCTCGCGGCTCAACGGCTCCCAGGACGCGCTGGACATCGCCGACTTCGACTGGCGCTGGGGGCTGGACGTACCTGCGCTCCGGCGCGTCGGACGCGATGCGCGAGGACTTCGAGCGGACGCTCGGCCTGCACCTCGCGCTGCGGCCCGACGCGCCGCGGTGGGGCTGGAAGCATCCCCACAGCTACATCCTGCTGCCGTTCCTGGCCGAGCGCTTCCCCGGCATGCGCTTCGTGCACGTGATCCGCGACGGGCGCGACATCGCGTTCGCCAAGAACCAGAACCAGGTGCTCCACTACGGCGAGACGGCGCTCGGGAGGCCCGGCGACCCCGCCGATCCGGTGCGACGGATCGAGTACTGGGCGTGGGCGAACGAGCGCGCCGGCGACGACAGCGTCGCCCTGCTCGGCGACCGGGCGCTGTGCGTGCGGCTCGAGGACCTGTGCGCCGATCCCGAGGCCGAGACCACCCGGATCCTGCGCTTCCTGGACGCCGAGGGCCTCGACCCGTTGCCGGTCGACGCGATCGAGCCGCCGCCGACGCTGGGGCGCGGCCGCCGCGTGGACGGCGAGGTCGCCGAGCGACTGGAGGCGGCGGCCGGTCCGGCGCTCCGGCGCTTCGGGTACGGCGACGAGCCGCCGCGCGCCGGGATCGCGGAGCGCGTCGCGCGCTTCGATCGCTGGCACTACGCGATCGACCTCGGCGGCGTGCGGACGCCGATCCTCGACGAGCGCCACATCAACCGCCACGAGCAGCGCCGCCGGTACTTCTTCGACCCGCTGGTCGAGCTGTGCGGAGGGTCGCTGGAGGGGCGGCGCGTCCTCGACCTCGGCTGCAACGCCGGGTTCTGGGCCCTGTGCGCGATCGAAGCGGGCTGCGAGCACGTGCTGGGGCTCGACGCGCGCGAGATGCACGTCGAGCAGGCCGAGCTCGTGTTCGAGGCCCGTGGCGTCGACCCGGAACGCTACGAGTTCCGGCGGGCGGACGTCTTCGACGTCGACCTGGGCGACGCGCCGTTCGACATCGTCCTCTGCCTCGGCCTGCTCTACCACGTCTCCGATCCGATCGGCCTCGTCCGGCGGCTCGGCGAGTGGAGCCGCGACCTGCTGGTGATCGACACGTCGCTGTCCCAGGCCGGGGGCTCGGCCATGGAGCTGCGGCGGGAGTCGACGGAGGATCCGCGCAACGCGATCGGCGCCGAGCTCGTCCTGCGCCCCACCCGCCGCGCGGTGATCGAGCTGGCCCGCGAAGCCGGCTTCCAGGTGGTCCCACTCGAGCCTCGCTTCACGAGCTACGAGGGCGCCCAGGACTACGAGGACGGCCGCCGGCTGGCGATGCTGTGCGCCAAGTCCACGCCGCTGCCGGCGGGCTAGAAGGTGTATCCGAAGCGCTCGATGACGGACGCGCAGGTGCGCGCGACGAGCGCGCGCGTGTCGTCGTCGTAATAGTCCCGGTAGGGGCCTCGGTCGCCGAGGTGAACCCCGGGCACGGCTCCGGCCTGAGCCAGGAAGTCGTCGGGCAC
Organism: uncultured Solirubrobacteraceae bacterium; assembly: GCA_963764385.1. Taxonomy (GTDB): domain Bacteria; phylum Actinomycetota; class Thermoleophilia; order Solirubrobacterales; family Solirubrobacteraceae; genus DATFQI01. The sequence continues at coordinate 178,046 of CAVXSJ010000002.1, forward strand.
CGGCGCGCCCACGCGGCGCAGGAACCCGTCGAGGTCGTCGAACAGCCGCTCGAAGCGCCCGTAGGTGAGCCGATCGTCGCTCAGACCGCCGACGAGGTCGCGCAGTCGCACGTTGAAGAAGTCCTCCCCACGCCGGAGCTGCTCGGCGAGGTCCTCGCGGTCGTGATCGAGGCCACCCGTGCACGCCCGCCGGAGGAACGTCGGGAAGTCCGGCTGATCGCCGAACGCCGACGTCCACAGCTTCGCCTGCTTCGGCTCCTTGCGGCTGGCGAACATGTACCAGGAGACGTGCCAGTCCCAGGGGTTGCGGACGTAGCAGAGGACCGGGAGATCGGAGGCCTCCGGCAGGATGTACCGCCACCCGGGATGGACGTGCGGATGCGGCCCCTGCGTCGCGTTCCCCTCGGGGAGCACCGTCGTGAGCACCGACCGGATCGTACCCCCGCCCGTCTTGGGCATATGGAGGTAGACGAAGTCCTTGCTGACGATCACCCCTGGCATCGTGCCAGTCTCACCCTCAGGGAGCATCCCGCCGAAACCATCGGTCGCTGTAGGCGCGGTTTGGGCCACCGCTCAGCGGTTGTGGTTGACGACCTCGACGTTGTGCCCGTCGGGGTCCAGGACGAACGCGCCGTAGTAGCCGGCGTGGTACTCGGCGCGCTCCCCCGGACCGCCGTGGTCCTCGTAGCCGGCCGCGAGCGCGGCAGCGTGGAACGCGCGCACCGTGTCGTCCTCGCTGGCGGGGAACGCGAGGTGGACGTGCTCCGTGAGCGGCCGCTCGTCGTCGATCAGCGAGAAGCTGTAGTCGTCGCCCGCGAACTGCACGCGGCCGGGCTCGTCGTCCCCGAGACGGATCCCCGCGTGGGGCGCGATCGTCGTGTAGAAGCGCTTGGACGCCGCGAGGTCCGCGACGCGGATCCACAGGTGGTCGATCTGGCCGGCGGGCACGGCACGCTCCCGGTCGCCGTGCACGGCCTCGGCGCTGTTGCCGTCCGGGTCGAGCAGGAACCCGCCGTAGTAGTCGGCTCCGTACTCCGTGCGTGGCCCGGGCGCGCCGTCGTCGCGGTACCCGGCGTCGATCCCCGCCTGCCAGAACGCGTCCACAGCCGCGCGGCCCGGCGCGCGGAACCCGACGTGCAGCCCGCGGCTGACGGGATGCTCGCGGTCCGTGGGCATGATGTCCCAGTCCTCCCACTCGACGAGCTCGGCGTCCGCGTGGCTGGGCTCGACCCCCAGCGCGGAGAGGACGGTGCGGTAGAACCGCTCGGACGCCGCAAGGTCCGAGACGGCGATGCCCACGTGGTCGAACACCGCGCCGAGGCTACCGCGCGGGCATGCTCGAACGGCGGTCCATGGGCGATACTGGGCTCGAACCCGCTGAACGGGGTGAGCCTACACCGTGCTCGGCTCTACGGCGTCGCTCACGTCATCTGAGGTGATCTGAGATCCGCTCAGAACGGGACCACGAACGGGACCACGGCGCGCCTGGGGCACAGCGCGCCGCCTCGTCGCAGGCGCATGACCCCGTGGACGCTGGCCAGCTCGCTGAGGATGAGGCGGCGGCATCGTCCTTGCGCGCAGAGCCCCCGCCCATGGGGCTCGTTATAGGGTCAGGCCGAGACGTGCAAGCGCTTCCGGCAGAGTGCAGCAGGCCACGTGGAAGTGCTCGCAGACCCCCGGCATTGAGCGGTGCCAACGCGCATGAGGGACTCCGCTGAAGGAGCGGCCTTCATAGGTCGTGACTGTGATCATCCGCAGCTTCGCTTCGGCGACGATGAACGGATCCGCGGCGTTGCGCACCCCGATGTTGGGGAACGCCTGCAGGATCTGGCCGGCTTCCCGCTGGACCTCGGCGGATGGCTCAGCGACCGCGGCGGCCCGCTGCTTGATCCACGTGGCGAGATCATCGTCCGTCCCGGTCAGTTCGCGGTAGACCTCTCGGGGCAGGACGACATCGCCGCGATCGATCGAGTCCGCGACGAGCTGCCAGACCGTCGGGAATGTCGCGATTGGTAGATGGTCGCGCTGGCCGTTGATGTAGGCGCTCGTGTCGAAAACGAACACTTACGCTCCGGCGGCGCGCTCGTTGAGGTGGTCGCGCAGCTTGCCGAAGTTGTTGACCTTCACGCCGAGCAGGCGCGACGCCGCTGGATACGTGAGTGCCTGGCCCTCGACCGCGGAGAACACCAAGCGGATGAACGACGGGCCTACACGACCAATCGCCGTCAGGTAGTACTGGCCGCCCGACGGCTTCGTGACTCCGCCGCGGGCACGGATCGTTCTGATCAGGGTGTCGACCGCTCTGCGCGGCATCGCCTCGTAGCGACCGAGCCGCACCGCGGCGGCCATGGGCGTGATGCCGAACTCGAGCGCGACGTGGTCGACGCGCCGCAGCAGATCGCCGCCCTGCAGGGCCCTGAACGCCGGAACGAAGTGCTCGCGCGGCGCGAGTAGGTTGCCGGCGAAGTCTTCGCACCATGCCTCCGTCTTCGGACCTGCAACGTGGCCGTTCGCGGCAAGTGCAAGGTGCCCGAGCTCGTGCACGATCGTGAACGCCCTGGCGCGCGGGTCATCCTTCGTGTTCGCGACGATCGCCGGGGCCACATCGTGCGGCGCCGCGAACCCACGCATCGTCTCGATGGGCATCGTGCCGTCCTGCATCACGAACACGCCGAGCGCCTCAACGGCGTTGACCCACGTCCGGAGCGGCGCGTAGCCCGATCGGTCCTGCCAGCTTCGCTGCTCGTCGAGCGACACGTTGAGCAGGTCGCGGCCAACCTGTGGAAGCGCACCAAGGTCTCGTACTCGCAGTCGGGGTTGGGACTGCGCCCAACGCGACTCCTGCTCGAGCAGCTCATGAAGTTCAGCGATCGCGTCCTGACGCTCCCTGATCCTTCGGCTCAGCAGCACCATCTCCGGCGGCCAGGGCAGCTCGGGGGCACCCGGCAACCGACGGAAGACGGCCTCGAGCGGCTCCTCGGCCGGTGGTGCTGGCAGGAACAGCGCCGCAAGAGGTCGCTCGTAGGCATCAGCTGCTCGCTCGGCTTGGCGCAGGGTGAGGAGGTCGTTGCCCTCCTCAGCAGCCTCGAGCGCCGACCAGCTGACCCCGATCTTCGCCGCCGCGTCGTAAACCGAGTAGCCCGTCGACTCGCGCGCCCACCGAAGGGCCTCCGGCGTGACGTGGGCGTAACTCAACGACGCCATGCGATTGGATCGTAGGCGTCAGAGCTGGCGCTTGGCCCGCTCGAACACGACGAGGCGGGACGGCGCGGAAGCGCAAACGCCGAACCACCCGCCAAGGGAGGATTCATTCCACGGCAGCCGCTGGGACCGCCGTCCTCGAGCCGAAGGCCGCGGCGATCAAGTCCGCCTCGTGCGTGCTCGGCGCGTAGTCGGCGTATCGCTGCGTCGTTGCGATGTCGCGGTGCCCCATCCACTCCTGCAGGGTCCGCATCGGCGACACCAGCCGCCGCACAGCGGGTCCCGAACGTGTGCCTGGAGCCCGTGCAAGTTGTGCGTCGGGTCGAGCGCCGCGGCCTTGAGCACCTTGCGGTACCGCCGGAGGTTCGCGGCCTTGTCGAGCGGCTCACCCGTGATCGGGTCCGGCGAACACGAGCGCGTCGTCGTCGGGCTCCCCCATGCGCCTTGTAGAGCCGGTCGAGCTCGCCGGCGAGCCGGTCGGCCATCGGCACGCTCCGTGTCGCCCTGCCGCGACTTCGGCGTGTCGAACTCGCCGAGCACGTAGTTCTGCCTCACCCGGACGCGCCTCGCGGCCCAGTCGACGTCGCGCCACCGGAGCGCGATCAGCTCGCCGTGACGGAGCCCGGCCATGATCGCGGTCAGGTAGAACGCCCGGTCGATCGCCTGCGTACGGGCCGGGCTGGACGTGCCGTAGCACCGCCTCCCATTCGGCCTCGTCGAGGAACCGGATCTCGTCGTGCTCGGGCACGCCGGGCAGCTCGACGCCGTCGCACGGGTTGACGGCCGCCCAACGGCGCTGCGGGCCGCTTCGCGTAGTTGAACAGTGCCGAGAGCGTCCCGACGTAGTTGTGGATCGACTTCGGCGAGAGCCCCTTGCCCTCGAGCACGGCGACGAGGTCGACGACGTCCTCGTGCCGGATCGTGTCGAGCGCCTTGTCCGTCGAAGAACGGCACGAGCTGCACGCGCAACGCGGACTCCGACGGCGGCGATCGTCGACCGCTTCCGGCCGCCGCGCTTGAGGTGCCGCTGGTAGCGCTCCCCGGCCGCGGCGACCGTGAGGCTGTGCCCCACGGTCGGTGTCGACCTGCACCTCGGCCATGAGCCGTCGCAGCTCGGCCTCGGCCTGCGCGCGGGTGAGTCCGTCACGGCTGCCCTCTGTGCGCTTGGGGCCGATGCGTGCGCTTCACGCGGCGGCCGTTGGCGTGCCACTTGCCGTACCAAGTCTCGCGGCCGGCGCTGTCCGTGCGAACGTCGAGCGAGCCGGTGCCGTAGGACCGCCGAGCCATCGCGTCAGTCCCCTTCCTGGGAGGTGTCAAGGAGGCGTGAGCCTATGCGACCTCCCGGATCACTCGACGACATCGGCTGTCCTCCTCGGGGTCGCCACTCGGTGCGGTCCTTGGCGCCGCGTTTCCCACCAAGCGTGAAGCTCTTCAGCTTCGAAGCGAACGTACCGGCCGAGCCGTATGCACGGGATACGCCCGGCACGCGCCTCCGCACGAACCCACGACACGGGAACGTTGAGCAACTCTGCCGCCTGTTCGGCGTTCAGGAGCGGCCTCACGCTCGCCACTCCTCGACGCGGGTGGCGGGCACCCTCATCGCGTGGGGTGCAAGCAACGATCTCACTCCTCTTAGACGTATGGAGCGGCTGGTCGGCTGCCGGGTGGCAGAGCGCCGGCACGCGCGCATAGATATGCGGGGACTGGGCCGCCGCTGTGGGCGAGGCGGCCGACACCGCAGCTATGGGAGGTGCCGAGCGTGGTGGATCGCTAAGCGACTGGTGGCAGGTGATGTGCATGCGGGGCAGTTCCTGGCTTGTCGGGGATGGACCTGGACGACCGGTGAGTTGTGGACGAGCGGCGGAGGTGACCGGCCCGCCGAGCCGCGTCATCGACGTGCTCGCGCCGTTGGAAAGGCCGGGGACGCGGTTGCTCTATGAGGCCGGCCCGACCGGGTACGCGCTCGCCCGAGCGGGCACCGAGGCGGGGATCGAGGTGACCGTGTGCGCGCCGGGGTCGGTGCCGCGCGGGCCCGGTGAGCGGATCAAGACCGACGTCGCGACGCCGAGCGGCTGCTGCGGCTGGCGCGCGCTGGTGAGCTCTCGCTGGTCCGGGTCCCGACGTGCCGAGGAGGCCTTCCGCGACCTCATCCGGGCGCGTGAGGACGCCGCGGTGATCTGATGCGCCACCGCCACGGCTCTCGAAGTTCCTGCCGCGCCGCGAGATCCTCTGCCCGACCGGCCCGCGCATGGACCAAACACTGGATGGGCTGGGTCAACACGCTGCGCCTGGACGAGCCCGCCGCCCACGCGGTCCTGCTCGACTACATCGCCAGCGTCCAGCTCGCCGTCCAGCGCCGCGACGAACTCGACCGCGCGATCGAGACCAGCTGGCCGACCAGCCCGTTCGCCGTCGAGATCGCCCGGCTGCGCTGCTTCCGTGGCCTGAACACCCTCTCTAATGCGGCATCTGCGCAGAGGTCGGCGACTTCCGGCGCTTCCCCGCCCCACGCCAACTCACCGCGTTCCTCGGGATCGTGCCCAGCGAGCACTCCTCCGGCACCCGCCGCGGCTCGGATCAGATCACCAAGGCCGGCTCCGGACACGCCCGCCGACTGCTCGTCGAAGCCTCCCACCAATACCGCCACCCATCCCGCGTTCGTCCAGTCCTCGAGCGCCGACAGGCCGGACAAGACCGCGCGTGATCGCGATCGCCTGGCGCGCCCAACAACGCCTGCACCACCGCCACCGCCACCTCACCCAACGAGGCAAGCCCGCCGGCATCACCGCCGTCGCGATCGCCCGCGAACTCGCGTGCTTCTGCTGGGAGGCCGCCACGCTCGACTAGACCCCGACAAGACGACCCCGACCAGCCGCGAGGCCGTCGGGGCGACACGCACGAATCACACGGCCCGGCACGTCGCAATAGACGGGACCGCGCGCGGCTTATGGGCAACCCGAACCAGCCGGTCCGGGTCGCGCCCGTTCTTAGACCGCGGCCCCGCGACGCATCCTCGGTCATGAGGTACCCAGCCCTCGCATATCAGGCTGACCACCACGGTCGACCTCGCCGGCCCCACGCGCGTGCCGCCCCGAGGACCCCAACGGCTCCCCAATACCTCCGCCGCGACGGACGCTCAACCATGGCCACTTGACAAACCGCACTCCATATTAACCCGCCGACCGGCGGCCGCGAGCAAATTTCTTCGTCCTCAACTGCGACGCTCGCGGTACCCCCGCCCGAGCACTCGTTGCCGCTGTGGGCCGCTTGAGCACCCGCGCCGACCTCGTGTGCGTCTCCGCCGGCGCCGCGCTTCCGTTCTTCCCTGCCGCTTCTCGCTGTCCTTGCAGCTGTTGTTCGTCGCTTCCCTCTTGCACCTGACCTTCAGTTTGTGCCTGCCACCACCCGCCCCTCGCTTCCCGCTTGCTTTGCACCTGTGATGAACTCGTTTCTGACCCCGTCAGCCCCCTGCTGTTGACCTTCGTAGGGCGGGCGGGGTCAGAAACGGTTCTCATGCCGCAACGCCGCATGGCAAGCGGGAAGCGAGGGCGCGGGCTACAGACACGCGATTCTGTAGCCAAATCTGTAGCCCGATTGCCGGTAGCGACCTGCGCGCGACCGCCCGTCGCCATCACCACCGCCTCGCGCAACTCGGCCTCCAGCGCCGTGCCCTCGGACGTCGCAAGCGTCGCGGGGGCGACTTGTGTTGAGGCGTCCTTCCGTACTCCTCCGCCACCGCGCGCATTGCGGGCGTGCGTCACGGACAGTCTTGGATAGGGGGTGGATCCAAGGGCTGGCCAGCGAGTCTCACCAGACAGTCTCGTGCGCTGAGTAGCGCCGGCTCGAGCCGTTCCCCTTCGAGGTGTCGCTCATAGAAGATGTCGCGCTGATGATTGTCCTTCTTCCCGGCTGGAAGTGACGATCGCGTCGGCCATCCGTCTGTGGCGTGGTGGAGCCGGGAGTTGCCCACCTGGCGCCAGATCTGGGCGCGGATCGGCGATCCCTGGTGTGTGGCGAGCCCTCTCAACCAGATGAGCGCGCCGAGAACCTCACCATCGGGATCGGCCGCGCGAGCCTCGAAGTAGTCGTCCCGAGTCGCGAACGTGTCCCGCGAGATCGCCTCCTCTGACTTGTAGAGCCAGTCGAGTACGTGATTGAGGAGCAGCCAAAGGTCTTCCTTGCGGGTGTCCTGGTTGGCGAGCGATCCGCGTCGCGTGCGGAAGAGAGCGAACGTCTGGTCAAGGGCTCGCAGCGCGTCGGCGGGCGTGTGAAGCTCGGGCTCGGGCACGTTCCTCCTCGCTGCATTGAAGCCCGGTCGACGCTCGCAGGGCCGATGCACCAACGCAAGGCCGATTGGTAACGGACGAGGAGACGCTGTGACGCAGGGGCGGCGGCTCGCGGACGCGGACCACGCCGGTGCCAGCCAGGACGGCCGGTAGATGACGCGCGCCTCGATCCGATCCTGACCGCTGTCGGCGATGGCAGCCAGGTCGCCGCGGGCACCAGAGTCCCGCCCGCGAGATCCGAGTAAAGGGACTCTATTGGGACCCTGGGAACGCGAAAACCCTGCCGGAGCGGGGCTTTCGGAGTGGGCGATACTGGGCTCGAACCAGTGACCTCCGCCTTGTCGAGGCGGCGCTCTCCCAGCTGAGCTAATCGCCCGGGAGGCGCCCAAGACTAGCAACGGGATGAACCCGTATGCCTGCTCTGAGAGCCGGGTACGCGAGGGCGCATGACCGCATACGAGATCGCCCTGATCCCGGGCGACGGGATCGGCACCGAGGTGACGCCCGCCGCGACGGCCGTGCTGGACGCCGCCGCCGCCCGCACGGCTTCGAGCTCGCCTACACCGAGCACCCGTGGGGCTGCGACTACTACGCCGAGACCGGGCGGATGGCGCCCGAGGACTTCCTCGACACGCTCGTCGCGCAGCGACGCGATCCTGCTGGGCGCCGTCGGGCGCCACGACGTGCCCGACCACATCTCGCTGTGGGGGCTGCTGATCCCGATCCGCCGCCACTTCCGCCAGTACGTGAACCTGCGCCCCGTCCGGCTGTGGGAGGGCGTCCCCTCCCCGCTCAGGGACGCACGCCGGCCGACCTCGACATGGTGATCGTGCGCGAGAACAACGAGGGCGAGTACTCGGAGATCGGCGGGCGCCTGCACCGCGGCACCGAGCAGGAGCTGGCCATCCAGGAGCGCGGTGTTCACCCGCATCGGCACCGACCGCGATCATCGCCTACGCGTTCGCGCAGGCGGCAGAGCGCGCTCGAAGCGCATCTGCAGCGCCACCAAGTCCAACGGGATCATCCACACGATGCCGTTCTGGGACGAGCGGTTCGCGCTCGCCCGCGAGCAGCACCCGGACGTCGCCGCCGAGCAGGTGCTGATCGACGCGCTGTGCGCGATGGTGGTGCTCAACCCCGGGCGCTTCGACGTGATCGTCGCCTCGAACCTGTTCGGCGACATCCTCTCCGACCTCGCGGCCGCGGCGGCGGGCAGCATCGGCATCGCGCCCTCGGCCAACCTCAACCCCGAGCACGAGCATCCGTCGATGTTCGAGCCCGTGCACGGCTCGGCGCCCGACATCGCCGGCCAGGAGCGTCGCCAACCCGGTCGGCGCCGTGTGGTCGGCGGCGATGATGCTCGAGCACCTCGGCGAGCAGGCGGCGGCCGACGCGATCATGGCGCGCGATCGAGCGCCACGCTCGCCGATCCGGAGACGCGGACGCGCCGACCTCGGCGGCACCGCGTCGACCGACCGCGGTGACCGAGGCCCTCGTCGCGCGGGTTTGACGACGCGCGAACCGGGGGGATGGGCGGCACATGAGCGACGCAAGCGCGTCGCCGGGGGAGGGCGCCGGGACCTCGCGAAGGAGATCGCGAAGGCCGGCACGTACCGCAGCCTCGGCGAGCAGAAGCTGAGCCCGGCGGAGGAGCGCTTCGAGAAGGGCCGGCGGACCGTCGGCCTGTTCCTGGCGCCGCTGGCCGTCATCGTCTTCCTGCTGCTCCCGCTCGACCTCGAGCAGCAGCAGCACACGCTCGCGGCCGTCCTGCTCGGCGTCATCGTGCTGTGGATCACCGAGCCGGTCCCGATCCCCATCGGCGGCCTGATCGGGATCAGCGCTGATCGTCATGCTCGGCGTCGGCAACGCCGACGACATCCTCGCGCCGTTCGGCTCCTCGACCGTCTTCACCTTCATCGGCGCGTTCATCATCGCCCAGGCGATGCTCCAGAACGGGCTCGCGCGCCGGTTCGCGTTCCGGATGCTCGCGCTGCCGCGGCGTCGGCAAGTCGACGACGCGCACGATCATCACGTTCGGCGCCATCACGGCCTGCTGTCGGCGTTCGTGTCCAACACCGCGACGGTCGCGATGCTGCTCCCGACGGCGGTCGCGATCCTCGGCACGCTCGCCGGGATGATCGAGGACAAGACCGGGACTCGAAGGAGGCCGTCGACCCGCTCAAGCTGCGCCTCGGCGTCGCGCTGATGCTGATGCTCGCCTACGGCGCCAGCGTCGGCGGCCTGCTCACGCCCGTCGGCAGCCCGCCGAACCTGATCGGCCGCGGGCTGATCGAGGAGGCGACCGGCGAGACGATCTCCTTCGCCCAGTGGGTCGCGACCGCGCTGCCCGCTCTGCCTGATCATGTTCGTGGTCCTCGCCGCCGTGCTGCTGCTGCTCAACAAGCCCGAGATCAAGCGGCTGGAGGGCCTCGAGGAGTACGTCGCCGAGGAGCGCGAGCAGATCGGCAAGCTCTCGGTCAAGGAGCGCAACACGCTGATCGCCTTCGCCACCGCCGTGATCCTGTGGATCATGCCCGGCATCGTCGGGATCATCGCCGGCACCGACTCCAAGGCCTACGAGAAGGTGGGCGAGCGCCTCGACGAGGGCATCGTCGCGATCCTCGCCGCCTCGCTGCTGTTCCTGCTGCCCACCAACTGGGAGAAGCGCGAGTTCACGCTCACCTGGACCGAGGCCAAGGACATCGACTGGGGCACGATCCTGCTGTTCGGCTCCGGCATCATCTTCGGCTCGCTGCTGGCCGACACCGGCCTGGCCGAGACGATCGGCAAGTCCTCCGCCGACACGCTCGGGCTGAGCACGGAGACCGCAGATCACCATCTTCGCGGTGATCCTCTCGATCATGATCTCCGAGACGACGAGCAACACGGCCAGCGCCTCGATCGTCGTCCCGATCATCATCCCGATCGCCGCCGCCGCCGGGGTCGACCCGTTCACGCCGGCGCTCGCCGCCACCTTCGCGGCCTCGTTCGGCTTCATGCTCCCGGTCTCGACGCCCCAGAACGCGATCGTCTACGGCTCGGGCGTCGTCCCGATCACGAAGATGGTCCGCTCCGGCATCGTGTTCGACGTGCTCGGCGCGATCCTGCTCATCATCGGGATCCCGATCATGGTCAACCTCGTCGGCATCGGCGGGTAGCTACCCTCTAGCCGCCTCCCGGCGCCGTGGCGGAGTGGCTACGCAGCGGCCTGCAAAGCCGTTTACACCAGTTCGATTCTGGTCGGCGCCTTACGCCAGGGCTGAAGAGCGCGTCATCGAAGTCCGCGTCGAGCGAAAGCCCTGAGGCGGTGACGCGGCGGAACGGCTCGCCGTCGGCGGTGAAGGCGGTGGTGCCGAGCAGGATCCCGCGCTGAGCGTCGACGAGCAGCTCCCAGTGGGCGGCGCCCCAGCCCAGGGCGGTGAGCGCGCCGTCGAACGCGTCGCTTCGCGCGGTGGCCTGGACGCGGAGGCGGCCGTTGTCGTCGCCGTCCGACTCGAGCTCGAGCGCGCGGGTGAGCGGCTGCGGGTCGGTCCAGGTACTCGAGCACGACCGCGACGTCGAGCGAGCTCTGCGGCGCCTCGCCGCTCTCGGTGCCCGCCGTGGGGTGCTGCCGCCACCAGCGCGGCCCGTCGCGGACGAGCACCAGCTCGCCGCGCTCCTCGCGCGCGCGGTCGCCCGCGCGGTCGAGCCACTGGCGGGACTCGGTCGCGCCCGGCTCGGTGCGCATGCCGAACAGCTCCGGGTCGCCGGCGGCCGCCTCGTGCTGCCACGGCCCGGCGACGCTCCATGCGCGCAGGGTGGCGGCCGGATCCTCCCACTCCGAGATCGTCGCCCGGATCGTGCGCACGTGCTCGCGCGCGGCGCCGAGCAGGGCGGCGAGGTCGCCAGAGGTCGTCATGCGACCGTGACCCCGAACGGGACCCGCACGGCCTCGGACCCGTCGATCTCGACCACGACCGCGTAGGCGCCCGCGGCCTCGAGGCGCAGCCCGTCGAAGTTGAACGCCAGCGGCACGATCTGGAAGTCCAGCGGCGTGCCGTCGGGCGCCGGCCCGGCGACCACGGAGCCCGCCAGCTCGGCGGCGACCTCCGCCTCGGTGGCGGTGTCGGCCAGCGCCAGCGGCTCGCCGTCCGGCGCCTCCAGGCGCAGCGCCAGCGGGATGTCCTCGCCGGTGCGCGAGAGCGGCACCGAGAGCAGCACCGCGACCCCGAGCCGCCCGGGATGCACCGGGAGCGCCGGGACCCGCAGGTTGGCGAAGCCCGCGCCCTGCGCGAACAGCCTCCCGTCGGCGACCGCGACGGACTCGGCGAGGAAGGCCTGCACGGCCACCGGCGCGGCGCTCACTCCTCCTCGATCCTCGGCTCGGCCGGCAGCGCGACCTCTTCAGGCCCGAGCGAGGCCCCGCCGCCGCCACCGCCGCCGCGGCGCGGGGGCCGGCCCGGCAGGCGCCATCGTGGCCGGAGGCGCCGCAGCGCCGCCCCCGTCGGGCGGGGGCGCTCCGCCGTCCGCGGGCGGCGGCTCGTCGTCGCCGGGGGCCCGCGCAAGCGTGCGCGACACGCCCACGGTGGGCGCCTGCCCCTGCTGGGCGAGCGACTCGGCCTTCGCTTTCTCCTCGGAGGTCCGCTCGCGGAGCTGCTCGGTGACGCCCGGCTTCAGCAGCTGCCCGACCCACGGGTCGATCGTCACGGTGAGGCCCTCGCCCGGGCGCATCTTGCCCTTCACCTTCAGCCCGGCCTCGGCCAGCGTCCACTCGCCGATCTTGAACTTGCCGAACTGGTCCTTGTAGATCCACAGGACCTGGTACTCGAAGTAGCCGTTCGCGGAGGCGATCAGCGAGCCCTTGATGTTGGCCTCGAAGTCGACCTCACCGCTCCACGGGAGCCACGTGGCCGAGCCCTTGGGCTTGAAGCGCTTGATCGAGCCCGAGAACCGGGCGTCGCCATCGGCGGCGAAGCCGAGCGTGCCCTGGCCGACGACGCCGAGGTTGGCCAGCCCGGGCACGCCGATGTGCACGCCCGCCGTCAGGCTGCCGAAGATCGTGCCCTGGGCGCTGCCGGAGCCCGACGCTCTGACCTCCTGCTTCTTGGAGCCCATCACCGACGGCGCGTTCGAGCCGGCCAGCGTGAGCGAGGCGTCCGCGTTGGCGCTCATCGCTCCGCCGGCACCGAACGCGGCATAGACGCCCGGGAACAGCGGGACGTTGAGGTTGTAGGGGCCGAAGTCGGCCTTGTACTTGCCGAGCTTGGCGCTGACGGTCTTGGAGAGGTCGCCGCCCGTCTCGGGGATCTCACCGTCGAGCAACTGCTGGCCGAACTTGAGGCCCTTGACCTCGATCGGCTCGGGCCCGTCCTGCGCTGCGTCGCCGCCCTCCGCCGGCATGGTGGCAGGCTCCGGATCGCGCGCGAGCACGTTCCCCCACGCCCGGTGGGCGGACAGGGACGGCATGGGCTCGCCGGCCGCGCCCGCCGTCTGCGCCCACTGCCCGAACGCCTGATTGCCCATCGCCGACGCGCTGCGCGCGAGCGCCACGCCGCGTGACATCGGCATCGGCGCGAACGGAGTGGGCGCCGCGACCTGCTCGGGAGCGGCGACCTCGACCGCCGCGGACTCGTGTGAGCTCTCCGCCATGCTCGTCAGGCGACCTTAACCGGGCGCCGACGGCGCGGCAAGGCGGTTTATGAGAAGGAGACGCTGAGCGTGCCGAGCGGATCGAGCGTGGCCTCGACCTCGTCGCCCGGAGCGATGTCGAGCGCCGGGACGACCGACCCGCAGATCACCACGTCACCCGCGCGCAGGCCCTCCCCCGCCTCGGCGAGCGTGGTGGCGACGTGGATCACGAGATCGACCGGATCGCCGGTGGCCGCCGTCGCGTCGTCCGCCGCGGCCGCCTCCTCCCCGCCCTTGGTGATGCGCGCCGTGACCCCGGCGGGCGTAGCGCCCTCGCGCAGCGGGCCGAGCAGGACGTGGCGCTGGAAGATGTCGGCGGCGAGGATCCCCTCGGGATCGCCGACGCCGGCGTCGAGGTCGACGAGCTCGATCGCCGCGCCCAGGCCGGCGATCGCCGCCTCGGCGTCCTCACGCGTCGCGCCCGCGCCGAGGTCGCCGGCCATGTGGACCGCGATCTCGGGCTCCAGCTTTGCGTTGTCCCAGGCAGAGATGTCGACCGTGGAGCCCGACTCGACGCGGGCCGTCTCGAGCAGGTAGCCGACCAGCGGGGCGTCGGTGCCGAGCTTCTCCATCGCGGCCGGGACGCCCATCCCGAGCTTCCAGCCGAGCGGCTGCTCGCCGCCCTCGATGCGCCGCCGGCGCTCGGCCAGCTGCGTGGTCATCCCGCGCTCGATCCTTGGGTCCCCCGCCATGGGGCGCGATTGTGTCAGGCGACGAGGAGGAAGCGCATCGAGACCTCGCCGAGGCGGATCTCGTCGCCGTCGCGAAGGACCGCCTCGCGGACCCGTTCGCCGTTGACGAGGACGCCGTTGAGGCTCCGGTCGTCGAGCATCACGGTGCCCTCGCCGCGGCGGGTCACGATCGCGTGGCGCCGGGACACGGACAGGTGCTCGAGCATCACGTCGGCGGTGCTGGAACGGCCCAGGTGGAGGGTCTTCTCCCCCGTGTCGATGACCACGATCTCGTCACCATCCTCGATCGCGAGGTAGCGGCCCGGCGCCGGACGGGGGGCGGTGAAGGCGGCGCGGCGACGGTCGCGATCGGTGGTGCGGGGAAGTGTGCGATCGACCTCCGTGGGGATCTCGGTGAGGCTGAGGAGGGTCGGCATGGAGGAGAGTCTCCAGGCCGAACCCAAGCGGTTCCTAAGTCCCGGCCGAGAGTCTCCTGAGTCAGGCGGCGAGGGCGGCGCGGACGTCGTCGGGGTCCAGCCCCAGCTCGATCAGGGTGCGGCTCGCGCCGCCGCTCGACTCCTCCAGCGAGGCGAGCAGGATGTGGTCGACGCCGACGAAGCCGTCGCCGCGCTTGAGCGCCTCCCGCAGCGCCTGGTCGAACACCGAGCGCGCGTAGGCGGAGATGCCCCGCGCTGGCTTTCCGGACTTGGCGGCCTCCGGCGTGGGCTCGGGCGCGCCGTCCACGAGCGTGGGCTGCGCGCAGCGTCGGGCGTCCGAGAGCGTGACGCCGCTCTTCTCGAGCAGCTCGGCCACGCTGCTGGCGCGGCTGCGGATGATCCCCAGCAGGAGGTGCTCGCTGCCGACCGTGCGCGCGCCGAGCGCGGTCGCCTCCTCGCTCGCCAGGGTCACGGCGGCGCGCGCCTCGCTGGTGACCAGTACCCGCCCCTGGCCCGCGGACCGGGTCTCGGTGGGCAGCTCGACGCCGGCGAGGTCGCGATAGCGGCGATGCGCCGCCTGGCGCGAGATGCCCAGCGCCCTGGCGACGGCGCTGAACGACTGGCCGGCGTCGAGCGCGCGGGCGACCTGCAGGCGCTCGTACGCGTCGAGCTCCTCACGCAGCGCGTTCATCGCCCGCAGGGCGGCGGCGGGCTGGCTGGCGCGCACGGTGTGCTCCATGAGGTCGCGCAGTCGGTCGGGCGAGGTCTCCACGCGTGGGCATTATCGGGGATCGGCACCGGCGGAGTGACACCACCCCCGCTGGGGCAGACTCATGGCATGCGAATCCTCGTCACCGGCGCGCGCGGCAAGGTCGGGGCCGCCACCGTCGCCGCCCTGCTCGACGCGGGCCATGACGTGACCGCCCTCGACGTCGGCGCTCCCGTCTTCGAGGCGCCCACCCCCGGCGCCCCGGACTACCTCCAGGCCGACCTCTCCGACGCCGGCGACGCGTTCGCCACCGTGCGCGGGCACGACGCGGTGATCCACGCCGCGGCGATCCCGGAGCCGACGCGCAACCCGGGCCACCGGGTGTTCAGCAACAACCTGATGGCGACGTTCAACGTGATCGAGGCGGCCGTCCGCTTCGGCGTCCCGCGCGTGGTCAACGTCTCCAGCGAGACCGTGCCCGGCTTCTTCTTCCCCGAGCGCGACTTCCTGCCCGACTACGCGCCCGTCGACGAGGAGCACCCGATCCGCCCGCAGGACCCGTACGCGCTGTCCAAGCACTTCGGCGAGCAGCTGATGGACGCGGCGATCCGGCGCTCGGACCTGACGGGGATCTCGATCCGCCCGTCGTGGGTCCAGTGGGAGGGCAACTACGCCACCAACCTCTCCCCCGCCCTGCGCGACCCGGAGAACAGCCCGAGCGCGAGCCTGTGGGCCTACATCGACGCCTACGACCTCGCCGACGCCATGGTGCTCGCCGCGACCGCGGACACGCCCGGCCACGAGGTGATCTACATCGCCTCCCCGGACAACCACGTCAACCGGCCGCTCGCCGAGCTGGTCCGCCACCACCACGGCGACGCGATCGAGCTGCGCGAGACCGACCGCGAGGACGCCTCGGGGATCTCGATCGCCAAGGCCCGGTCGCTGATCGGCTACGCGCCGAGCCGCTCGTGGCGCGACTACCTGACCGACGACGGCGAGCTGCGCCCGGAGGCCGCCGAGCGGTTCGAGCGCGGGGAGACGCCGATCCAGCGCGCCCGGGCGCTCACGAGCTAGGTCGTCTGCGCGGCGGCGATCGAGCCCGGGTCGGCCGCGATCCTCCGCTCGTGCGAGTCGCGCTCGACGCCGGCGGCGCGGTACGCGTCGTCCTCGTCGAGCGTCTCGGCGGCCATCAGCGCGTCGGTCAGCGCGTCCAGCTTGTCGCGGTTGTCGGTCAGCAGCCGCGTGACCTCGACGTGGGCGGCGTCGACGATCCGGCGGACCTCCTGGTCGAGGACCTCCTGGGTGGCGTCGGAGACCTCCGAGGAGCCCGGGCAGGAGCGGCCCCTGCGCCTCGCTGGGGATCACCGCGATCGGCCCGATCGCGTCGCTCATCCCCCAGCGGCCCACCATCTGGCGCGCGATCGCGGTCAGCTGCTGGATGTCGGACTCCGCGCCGGCGGTGATCGTGCCGTACACGATCTCCTCCGCCACGCGCCCGCCCAGCGAGACCTTGATGCGGCCCAGCAGGTACTGCTCCTCGTAGTTGGACTTCTCGATGTCCGGCGCCGACAGCGTCACGCCCAGGGCCATGCCGCGGGGGATGATCGACACCTTGCGCACCGGGTCCGCGCCGTCGGTGAGCATGCCGACGAGCGCGTGGCCGGACTCGTGGTAGGCGGTGCGGCGGCGGTCCTCCTCGGAGAGCACCATGCTGCGCGGCGCGCCGAGCACGATCTTCTCCAGCGCCTCGGTGAAGTCGTTGTGCTGGACCTTCTCGTGGTCGCGGCGCGCGGCCAGCAGCGCGGCCTCGTTGCAGAGGTTCGCGAGGTCGGCGCCGACCATGCCCGGCGTCGAGGCGGCGAGCGAGTCCAGGTTGACGCTCTCGTCGAGCGGGATCGAGCGCGTGTGGACCTCGAGGATCTGGCGGCGGCCGTCCTTGTCGGGCGGCGGCACCGTCACGCGGCGGTCGAAGCGTCCCGGCCGCAGCAGCGCGGAATCGAGCACCTCGGGCCGGTTGGTGGCGCCGAGCACGATCACGGCCTCGCCGGACGAGAAGCCGTCCATCTCGGTGAGGATCTGGTTGAGCGTCTGCTCGCGCTCGTCGTTGCCGCCGCCGAACGGCGACGCGCCGGCGCTGCGCGAGCGCCCGATCGCGTCGAGCTCGTCCACGAAGATGATCGCCGGCTGGGCCTCCTTGGCCTGCTTGAAGAGGTCGCGGACGCGGGAGGCGCCGATGCCGACGATGGCCTCCACGAACTCCGAGGCGGAGACGGAGAAGAACGGCACGTTGGCCTCGCCCGCCACGGCGCGCGCCAGCAGCGTCTTGCCGGTGCCGGGACGCCCGGAGAGCAGCACGCCGCGCGGGATCTTGCCGCCCAGGCGCCGGTAGCGATCCGGGTTCTTGAGGTAGTCGACCACCTCGGTGAGCTCTGACTTGGCCTCGTCGATGCCGGCCACGTCGGCGAACGTGACCTTGGTGGTGCCGGCCTCGACGCGGCGGGCCTTGGAGCGGCCGAAGGCGCCCAAAGCGCTCATCTGCCCGCCGCTGCGGCGCGCCAGCCACACGAACAGCGCGACGAGCAGGATCACGGGGCCGAAGCCGAGGATCACGTTCATGAACACGCCGCGGCCGGCGTTGATCGGCTCGGCGGACAGCTCGACGTTCTTGTCCTGGAGGAGCTTGTCCAGCTCGTCGGTGTTGGCGAACGTCGGGATCTCGGTGTCGAAGTTCTGGGCCGCCTTGACGTCCTTCTCGTCCGGCGGGTACTTGACCTTCTTGTCGAACTCGCCGGTGATCGTGGCGCCGGTCGAGGAGACCTTCTTGACGTTGCCGTCGGTGACCTGGGAGAGGAACTCCGGGCTGTACGGGATGCGCACCGACGCTTCCTTGCCGGGCGCGAACAGCGCGACGCTGGCGTAGTTGGCGATCAGCAGCACCAGCACGATCACCCAGAAGCGCGGGCGCATCCGGCGCTGGGGGGCCGGCTTGTCGCCGTCCTCGCCCTGGCGGCGCGGGAGTGACGGGAGGTTGCGGCGCTGTGGCGCCTCATCGGCCATCCTCGGATTCTGGCAGGCCTCATAAGATCGCGATAATGCCGCTCGACCGTGCCCGGCTGTCGGCCCTCATCGCCCGCGAGGCCGAGGCCTTCGCCGCCGCTCGCCCGCGGTCGCTGCGCGCTCTACGAGCGCGCCGGCGGCTCCCTGCTGGGCGGCGTGCCGATGCCGTGGATGATGCGCTGGGCGGGCGGGTTCCCCGTCTTCGCCCGCGAGGCCTCGGGCGCGCGGATCGTCGACGTCGACGGCCACGAGTACGTCGACCTGTGCCTCGGCGACACCGGGGCGATGCCCGGGCACGGCCCGGCGCCGGTGGTCGAGGCGGTCACGCGCGCAGCTCTCCCGCGGGATCACGACGATGGTGCCGACCGAGGACGCGGTGTGGGTCGGCGAGGAGCTCACCCGCCGCTTCGGCGCCGCCCGCTGGATGTTCACGCTGACCGCCACCGACGCCAACCGCACGGCGCTGCGGATGGCCCGCCAGCTCACCGGGCGCCCGCTGGTGGCGGTGTACTCGTACTGCTACCACGGCTCCGTCGACGAGACGTTCGCCGTCGCCGATCCCGACGGGCTGACCCACGCGCGGCCGGGCAACGTCGGCCCGCCGGTCGATCCGGCCGCGACCACGCGGGCGGTCGAGTTCAACGACCTCGGCGGCGCTCGAGCGCTGCGCTGGCCGACGGCCTGGTGGCGTGCGTGCTGGCCGAGCCGGCGATGACGAACATGGGGATCATCCACCCGAGAGCCCGGCTACCACGACGGGCTACGGGAGCTGACCCGCCGGACGGGAACGCTGCTCATCATCGACGAGACGCACACGTTCTCCGCGGGCCCGGGCGGCTGCACGGCCGGCCTGGGGCCTCGAGCCGGACATGCTCACGATCGGCAAGGCGATCGGCTCCGGCGTCCCGTCCGGCGCGCTCGGCGTGTCCGCCGACGATCGCCGACGCGCTGCTCGCCGACCCCGACGCCGACTGGGAGGACACCGGCGGCGTCGGCGGCACGCTGGCCGGCAACCCGCTGTCGGCGGCGGCCATGCGCGCGACGCTCGAGCACGTGCTCACCGAGGACGCGTTCGCGCACACGATGCCGCTCGCCACGCGCTTCGCGGCCGGGCTGGAGGAGATCTTCCCGTCGCGCTCGCTGCCCTGGCACGTCGCGCAGCTCGGCTGCCGCGCCGAGTACGGGTTCACCTCGCCGCCGCCGCGCAACGGCACCGAGGGCGACGCGGTCTCCGACCCCGAGCTCGAGCGCTACCTGCACCTCTACGCGCTCAACCGCGGGGTGATGATCACGCCCTTCCACAACATGGCGCTGATGTCGCCCGCCACGACCGCCGCGGACGTCGACCGGCACACCGAGGTGTTCGCGGCGGCCGTCGACGAGCTGGCCTGATGCGCGTCCTCGCGCTCGCCGACCAGCGGCCGCCGCTCGATCCCGCGCTGATGGCCAAGCAGCTGCACGTCGACGCGATCGTCCTGCTCGGCGACCTCGACCGGGCGTGGATCGAGTCGCTCGCCGGCCTGCGGATCCCGCGCGTGGGCGTGCACGGCAACCACGACCCGGACGGCCTGCTGGCCGAGCTCGACGTGGACGACCTGCACGGGCGCCGCACCTCGCTCGGCTCCCTGACGGTGGCGGGCTTCGAGGGCTGCGTCGAGTACGGGCGCGGCGGGCCGCACCAGTACACGCAGAAGAAGGCGTCGAAGCTCGCGCAAGAAGCTGCCGGCGGCCGACGTGCTGATCGCCCACTGCCCGCCGGCCGGGTTCAACGACGACCCCGACGACCCCGCGCACGTCGGCTACGAGGGGCTACGCGACTGGGTCGACCGCTACCAGCCCCGCCACGTGCTGCACGGCCACGTCCACCCGCTGCCCGGCCAGATCGTCGACCACGTCGGCGACACGCAGGTCCACTACGTGCAGGGCGCGAAGGTGATCCGCCTGGACTAGAGCCTGGACGCCCGGCCCAGCGGCCCTCGATGATGCCGCCGAGGCCGTTCCAGGCGAAGTTCATCAGCACCAGCGCGACCCGCTCGGCCGACTCCTCGGGGTGGTCGGCCCACCACACGGCCAGCGACTCGCCGGCGCCGATCAGCGAGCGGGCGATCGGCTCGACCGTCACCAGCGCGTCCTCGGCGATCCCCTCGGCGAGCGCGGCGCGGCGGAGCAGGTCGGCGACCAGCGCGGTCATCTCGCGCCGGATCTCGGCGCCCTCGCGGGCGAACGGGCCGGTGCCGGCGGTGACCTCGCCGAGCAGGATCGGCCCACGAGTCGTGCTCGCGCTCAACGAACGTGAAGACGGCGAGCAGCCCGTGCCAGAGCTGCTGGTCGGGCGGCGCGGCGGGGTCGACGCCCGCGGCGCAGCGCCTCGAGCAGGCGGGTCGCGGGCGCGCGTCCATGCACGCGCGGTAGAGCCCCTCCTTGGAGCCGAAGTACGCGTAGATCATCGGCTTGGAGATCCCCGAGCCCTCGGCGATCGCGTCGACCGAGGCGCCGTGGAACCCGCGCTCGGCGAACGCGCGCTCGGCCACGGCGAGCATCTGCTGCTCGCGCACCTGGCGCGGAACCTTGCGTTTGCCGGATGTGAGCGGTCGCACGGTTCTTGGCGCCATCAGGGGTACATTACCGCCAGTAACTTTACTCGCGGTAACTTCTGGGAGGGACACCGACGTGGCGAAGCGCATGCAGCATCGAACCTTGTGGGCGGCGAGCTGGCCTGCGCGCTGCTCGCGTGGCCGGCCACCGCCTCCGCGCAGTCCGGCGAGAAGGCCGACCCCGCGGGCGGCGCCGCGATCGGCGAGGTCGTCCTCGCGACCGGGATGGCGCTGATCGTGACCGCCGTCGCGCTGATCATCGTGGTCGGCCACCGCTCCGGGCCGCGTCGCGTTCGTCGGCCGCCTGGCCGCCTACTCGGAGCGCGTCACCGGCGTGCCCGGCTGGGCGTCGCTGCCGCTGGCCTTCGTCGGCGTCTCGCTGCTCACGGCCGTGATCGGCATGTACTGGGACATCTCCCTGCACATCGACAACGGCCGCGACCCCGGGCCGCTCGCCAACCCGGCGCACTACCTGATCCTGTTCGGCCTGTTCGGCATCTTCGTCGCCGGCCTGCTGGCGATGGCGCTCCCCAAGGACGGGAAGCCGAGCACGACCGCCGTGCGGCTGCAGAACGACTGGTACGCGCCGCTGGGCGGCGTGCTGATGACCGCGTGCGCGGCCTTCGCGCTGGCCGGCTTCCCGCTCGACGACGTCTGGCACCGGCTGTTCGGCCAGGACGTGACGCTGTGGGGCCCGACGCACCTGATGCTGATCGGCGGCGCCTCGCTGGCGACGCTGGCCGCGGCGATCCTCACCGCCGAGGGCCTGCGCGCCGCGTCCGCCTCCGGCCGCGAGCCGACCGGGCACTTCGCGACGTTCCGCAAGGCGATGCTGGCGGGCGCGTTCCTCGTCGGCCTCTCGACCGTGCAGGCCGAGTTCGACTTCTCCGTGCCGCAGTTCCGGCTGCTCTACCACCCGGTGCTGCTGATGCTGGCCGCCTCGGTCGCGCTCGTCGCCGCGCGGATCTGGATCGGCCGCGGCGGCGCGCTGCTCACGCTCGGCGGCTACCTGATCGTGCGCGGGCTGCTGACCGTGCTCGTCGGCGGCCTCTGGGGCCAGACGACGCCGCACTTCCCGCTCTACGCGGTCGAGGCGATCGTGCGTCGAGGCCGTGGCGCTGTTCGTCTCCACCCGCCGCCCGATCGCGTTCGGCGCGGTCGCGGGCGCCGCGATCGGCACCGTCGGCCTGGCGGCCGAGTGGGGCTGGTCGCACGTGTGGATGACGATGTCCTGGCCGGCCTCGCTGCTCCCCGAGGGCGTGATCTTCGGCTTCCTGGCCGCCGTCTCCGGCGGCGTGATCGGCGCCGCGATCGGCCGCGCGCTGGCCCCGCCCGCCGATCGACCTGGCCCCGACCCCGCGCTGGGCCGTCGATCGCCGCCGGGCGTCGGGCTGCTCGTCGGCGATCGCGTTCCCGCTGCCGATCTCCGAGGGCGACAAGGTGACCGCCCAGGTGACGCTGACCGACGCGCACGGGCCCGCCGGAGCGCACGGTGAACGCCGAGGTCAAGCTCGACCCTGCCGACGCGGCCGAGCGACGCCGAGTGGTTCAACGCGACCTCATGGCAGGGCGGCGGATCGGTCGTCTCCGAGCTGCGCGAGGACCCCCCGGCGTGTGGCGCACGACCGAGCCGATCCCCGTCTACGGCAACTGGAAGGCGACGCTGCGCCTGCACAAGGGCGACGTGATCGCCGGGCTGCCGGTGTTCCTGCCCGAGGACAAGGCGATCCCCGCCAAGGAGGTCCCGGCCGAGGCGAGCATGACGCGCGAGTTCGTGCTCGACAAGAAGAACCTCCAGCGCGAGCAGAAGAGCGACGTCCCCGGCTACCTGACCACCCTCGCGTACCTGGTCGTGCTGCTGATCGTGATCGGCGTCGTGGCGGCGCTGACCATCGGGCTCGCAGCGCATGGACCGCGACCGCGACCGCAGGGCGGAGCGCGGCGAGGCGGTGGGCGAGGAGCGCCCGGGCGCCGTGGCCGCCTCGGTGGCCTAGCCGGGCCAGTAGCTCGGGGTGACCAGCACCCGGCTGGTCATCTCGCTCACGACGGGACCGTCGGCCTCGCTCTCGCGCTTGACGCGCTGCCAGTCCTCGTCGGCTTGGAAGCCGGCCCAGGCCTGGCGGCGCGTCTCCTCGTCGTCGAAGCGCAGCAGGTAGACGATGCGGCCCGGGTCGGCGTCGTCGTGCCAGAGCCCGGCGACGTCGAGCCCGTGGCGCTCGAACAGCTCCAGCGTGCTGTCGGCGAAGCGCCGGTGCAGCTTCTCGGCCGCCCCGTCGGCGGCCACGTACTCGCGCAGCTCGTGGATCATGCGGTGTCCCCTCCCTGTGCTCGGGCGGCAGCGGTCATCAGCGCCCGCTCCACCAGCGTGCCGGCCACGTCGCGCCGGTAGGCAACGGTCGCGTGCAGGTCTCCGGTCGGCTCCAGCCCTTCGCGCGCGGCGTCGGCCGCCGCGCGGGCGGTGCGGGCGTCGACGGGCCCGCCGAGCAGCGCCGCCTCGGCGCTCGAGCAGCGCAGCGGCTGGTCCGCCACGCCGCTGAGGCAGATGCGTGCGTCGGCGACGACGCCGCGCTCGAGCGTCACCTGGGCGGCGACGCCCACGAGCGCGAAGTCCCCGTGGCGCCGGCTGACCTCGGTGAACGCGGCGCCGGTCCCGGGCCGGGCGCGCGGGATGCCGATCTCCACCAGCAGCTCGTCGGCCTCCACGGCGGTCGTGAAGTGGGTGTGGAAGAACGCCTCGGCGGGGACGTCGCGGGTCCCGCGCGGCCCGGTGATGCGCAGCGTGGCGTCGAGCGCGCGGATCACCGCGGGCAGCTCGGCCGCCGGGTCGGCGTGCGCGAGGCTGCCGCCGACCGTGCCGCGGTTGCGGATCGGCGGGTGCGCGATGTGCGGGCAGCGCGGCCGTCAGCAGCGGGCAGTCGGCGGCGACGGCCGCGCGAGCGCTCGGCCGCGCGCTGGCGGACCATCGCCCCGATCGCCAGCCCGTCGTCGGTGCGCCGCAGCTCGGCCAGCCCGCGCGATGCGCCCGAGGTCCACGAGGTGCTCCGGGCGCGCGAGCCGGAAGTTGAGCAGCGGGACCAGGCTCTGGCCACCGGCCAGCACCTTGGCCGTCCTCCTCGTGCTCGCCAGCAGCCCCAGCGCCTCCTCGACCGTCTCCGGGCGGTGCAGCTCGAAGTCGACGGGCTTCACGTCGCGCGCGCTCCGATCCCGAGCAGCTGCGCGGCGTTGCCGGACAGGATCGCGCTTCGACGGTCTCCGCGTCGAAGCCCGCCGCCTCGACGACGCCCCGCGGCTCGAGGTCGCCGATCGGGAACGGGTAGTCCGAGCCGAGCAGCACCTGGCCGGCGCCGGCCTTGCTCGACCAGCAGCCGCAGCGCCGCCGGGTCGAAGACCACGGTGTCGAAGTACAGCTGCGCGAACGACTCGTGCGGGTCGGCGGCGTCGGTGTGCGATCTTGGCCTGGTTGCGGGCCAGCCGGCCGAGCACGTAGGGCAGGGAGCCGCCGCCATGGGCGCGACGATCTTCGCGCCCGGGTAGCGCGCGGGGACGCCGGCGTAGCAGCAGCCGGGCCAGCGTGACGGTGGTGTCCTCCAGCCGCGCGAGGCCGTTGACCAGCCCGAAGTCGTGCGATGGCGCGGCGGCGACGCCGAATCCCGGGTGCAGGAAGATCACGGCGCCGAGCTCGTCGGCCGCCTCCCAGAACGGCGTGAACGCCCCTCGTCGAGCTCGCGCTCGCCGACCCGGGTGGCGATCATCACGCCCGGGAACCCGCCGCTCGACGAGCTCGCGCAGCGCGCTCGGCGGCCAGCTCGGGGTCCTGCATCGGCAGCGTGCCCGAGCGCGATCAGCCGCTCGTCGGCGTCGGCCTCGGCGCGCAGGCGCTCGCTGAGCGCTGCGCGCCCACTCGGCGCCCTCGTCCGCGGGCAGCTGGTAGCCGAACATGTCCAGCCAGCCGCCGACGACCTGGCGCTCGATGCCCTGCTCGCCCATCCACGCCAAGCGGCGCGCGACGTCCTGCAGTCGGGCCGCGGCACGGGCCGCGTCGGGTGCCCCGCCCGCGAACGCCAGCGAGCGCCCCTTGTCGCGAGTCCACGACCTCGATGCCCGGGAAGCGCAGCCGCCGTCCGGCAGGTCGCTCGAGCAGCCCGGGCGGGACGAGGTGGGCGTGGATGTCGATGAGCGCTCATCGGTCATGGGACTCCTCTCCGGCTGGCTGCGACGGCGGCCCCCAGAGTCGCTGGGCGCCATCGGAAGCGAGTGCACGGCCGCGCCGACGCTCGGCGAGCGCGTCGTTGACGGCGCGAGGCGACCGCGGCGGGCGCGCCCATGTAGCCGGCCTCGCCCGACGCCCTTCTGCCCGAGCGAGGTCAGCGGCGACGGCGTGCACGTGCTCCTCGAGCGTCGACGTCCGGGACCTCGTGGGCGCTGGGCAGCAGGTAGTCCATGAACGACTGGGTCAGCGGCTGGCCCTGCTCGTCGAACGCGAACTGCTCGTACAGCGCGACGCCGATCCCGTGGGCCAGTGCCGCCGTAGACCATCCCGCGCACGACGTCCGGGTTGATGACCGTGCCGCAGTCGTGCGCGACGACGTAGGACTCCAGCTCGACCATGCCGGTGCCGGGATCGACGGCGGCCAGCACGACGTGGGCCTCGAACGAGTAACGTCGGGTACATCTGCACGCTGCCGTCGGTCGCCGCCAGCGCTCCGCCGCCGGGCACCTGGGCGACGTGCACGACCTCCAGGCCGGGCTGCGTGCCGGGCGGCATGTCAGGTGCTGGTTGCGGTGGGCGATCGCGACCAGCTCGTCCCAGCCGATGCGCCGGACGGGGGTCGCCGCGGACGATGACGTCGCCCGCCTCGTACTCGAGGTCCTCGGTCGGCGGCACTCCAGGCGGTGCGCGGCGATCGCGCACGAGCTTGTCCGCGAAGGCTGGCGGCCGCGCCCTGCACGGCGGCGCCGAGCACGATCGCCATGCGGCTGCCGACCGGGCTCTGCGAGGGCAGGCCGCCAGCGAGTCGGTGCGCACGACCGCGATCTGCTCGCCGGGTCGCGCCGCAGCTCCTCGGCCGGCCAGCGTGGCCACCAACGTCTCGTGGCCCTGGCCGGCCGACGAGAGCGCGATGATCGCGGTGACCGCCGCCGTTGCCGTCGACGCGCAGCCGGCACCGCCTCGGGGAACGTGGTCTTGTCGTTGCCGGGGTTCATCACGTTCTCGAAGATCGCGTTGCCGCCGCCCGGCTCCAGGCACGTGGCGATCCCGATCCCGGCGAGCCGGCCGCGCGCGCCGCAGCTCGTCGCGCCGGCGCTCCAGCTCGGGCAGCCCGGCCGCCGCGAGGACCTTGTCGAGCACCGCGGGGTAGTCGCCGGAGTCGTAGTCGGTGCCGCTCGGGATGCGGTAGGGGAACTCGTCGCTGCGCGGGAAGTTCCGCCGCCGGAGCTCGAGCCCGGTCCATGCCCAGCTCGCGGGCGACGGCGTCCACGCCGGACTCGATCGCGTAGTTGGTCGGCGACTGCCCGAACCCGCGCACGGCGACCTGGCCGGTCTTGTTGGTCGCCACCGCCGTGGCGCGGTACGCGACGCTGCCGATCTTGTACGGGCCGACGATCGAGCCGATCGGCTTGGCGAGCTGCAGCGGCGAGCGGCCCGGGTAGGCGCCCTCGTCGTCGATCGCGTGCAGGCGCATGCTGAGTGAGCGTCCCGTCGCGCTGGTAGGCGAGCTCGACGTCGAAGATGCGGTCGGGCCCGTGGAAGTCGCCGCCGTGCATGTTCTCCTGGCGGTCCTCGATCAGCTTCACGGGGACGCCGAGGCGGCGGGTGAGCGCGCCGGCCAGCACGCCGTGCTTGATCCCGCGCTTGACCCCGTAGCTGCCGCCGACGTCGACGTCGAAGTGCACGCGCACGCTGGTTGAGCGGCATGCGCAGCGCGGCGGCGATCTGTTCCGGGAACTGCGGCATCTGGATCGAGGCCCAGACGTCGAGCAGGTCGCGCGCCGTCGTCCCACTGACGCGACGACGCCGAACGTCTCCAGCGGGACGGTCGAGTTGCGGTTCCAGCGCGCGCGCAGCCGCGTGCTCCCGTCGGCGCGGGCGAGGTCCTCGTCGACGTCGCCCCAGCGGAAGCGGCGGTCGGTGAGGACGTTGCGTGCCGTGGGTCGGGTGTACGAGCGGCGGAGTCCGGCGCCATCGCGGCCTCCGGGTCGAGCACGACGGGCAGCGGCTCGTAGTCGACCATCACCAGCTCGGCGCCGTCCTCGGCGATCGCGCGCGACTCCGCGACGACGGCGGCGACCCACTCGCCCGCGTAGCGGGTGACGCCGCGCGGCCAGCGGCCGCCAGATCACGTCGGGCAGGTCGAGGTACTGGCGCAGCGGCTCGGTCTCGCGGGCCAGCTCCTCGCCGGTGAGGACGGCCGACCACGCCGTCGACGGCGAGCGCCTCCTCGGCGTCGATGGCGGTGATCTCGCGCGTGCGCGTGCGGGCTGGTCGACGAGGCGCGACGTGCAGCGTGCCGGGCGGTGCGATGTCGGCGACGAAGCGACCGGCGCCGGTGACGAAGCGGCGGTCCTCGCGCACCGGCGCGGGCCGCGAGACGTAGCGCAGCTCCCGGTGTCAGCCACGGGCCACCCGCTCCCCGGCGCGCGGCGTCCGGCGCGGCGCGTCGGCGGCGAGCGCGATCGCCTCGCGGATCTGCACGTAGCCCGTGCAGCGGCAGATGTTGCCGCCGATCGCCTCGTCGATGTCCTCGCGCGTCGGCTCGCTCGTCTCGCGCGAGCAGCCCCTCGGCGGCGATCAACATGCCGGAGCGTGCAGTAGCCGCACTGCAGCGCGTGGGTCTCGCAGAACGCCTCCTGCAGATCGCTGAGGGCGCCGCCGGGCGCCGCCGAGACCCTCGACGGTGGTGACCTCCGAGCCGTCGGCCTGGGCGGCGAGCACGATGCAGGCGCGCGCCGGCTCGCCGTCGAGCAGCACGGTGCAGCACCCGCACACGCCGTGCTCGCAGCCGAGCCGCGTCCCCGTGAGGCCGAGCGTCGTCGCGCAGGAAGTCGGCGAGGCTGGTGCGCGCGCTCACCGCGCGCCGGTGGGCGCGACCGTTGATCGTCAGCTCGATCGCGTGCTCGCTCATACCCGCTCCCGCGCGGCGAAGCCGGCGACGGCGGCCGTGAAGCCGGGCGGGTTCTCGAGGTTGGAGAGGTGCCCCGCGTCGGGGATCTCAGCCAGCGCGGCGTCGCGGATCTCGGCGGCGAGGCGCTCGGACAGCGCCCGCGGCGTCTTCGCGTCGCGCGCGCCCCACAGGACGAGCGTCGGCGCGCGCACGTCGCCGAGGCGGCCGCCCAGCCGCGCCCCGAAGCAGGCGCGCGCCGAGGCCACGTAGGCGTCGGCGGCCATCGCCGCGATCGGGTCGCGGACGGCCGCCGCGCGCTCCGGCGTCGCGGGCTCGGTGAACGTGTCGCGGATGTAGGTGTCGGCGAGCGCGGCCATCCCGTCGCGCTCGGCCTGGCCGGCCAGCTCCTCGACCTTGGCGCGTGCCAGCTCGGGATCGAGCTCGGCGAAGGTGTCGGCGAGCACGAGGCCGCTGACGCGCTCGGGGCGCTCGACCGCGTACGCGAGCGCCTGCACGCCGCCCATGGACAGCCCGACGAGCGTGACGGTGCCGACCTCGGCGGCGTCGAGCACGCGGTCGAGGTCCGCCACCCAGGTGCTCGACGTCGAGCGGCGGGCGCCAGCCGGAGGCGCCGTGGCCGCGGCTGTCGGGCGCGAGCACCCGGTGCTCGCCCGCCAGCGCGTCGATCTGCTCGGCCCAGATGCCGCTGTCGGTGCCGAGGCTGTGCAGCAGCGCGAGCGTGCCGTTCCCCTCGCCGGCGTCGAGGTAGTGCAGGTCGGGCTCCCCGGACGCGCGCTGCGCGGTGGCGGCGCTCATTCGACGCCCACCTCCACGCGCTCGTCCAGGCGATGGCCGGGGTCTTGCGCCGACGGCCCCATCGCGGTGAGGATCCGCTCCCGGTGCGCGCCCGCATCGGCGGCGGTGAGCTCGCCGGCGAGGGCGATCTCGTCCGACACGCGGCCGGGCGCGCGGAACACCAGCACGCGGTCGCCGACGTCGAGCGCCTCGGCGATCGAGTGGGTGATGACCACGCCGGTCTTGTCGTTGTCGCGCACGAGCTCTACGAACTCGCGGCGCAGCCGCGTCGAGGTGACCTCGTCGAGCGCGGAGAACGACTCGTCGCACAGGATGATGTCCGGGTCCACGGCGAACGCCCGCGCGATCGCCACACGCTGGCGCTGGCCGCCCGAGAGCTCGTGCACCCAGGCGTCCTCGCGGCCCGCGAGCCCGAGCCGCCGGAGCCATTCGCGGGCCCGCGGCTCCCACTCGGCCTTCGGCACGCCGGCGAACTTCATCCCGACGGACACGTTGTCGAGCACGGTGCGCCATGGCAGCAGCCGCGGGTCCTGGAACACGACGGCCACCCGGCCGCGGAACCATTCGAAGTCGGCGTGCGGGTCGCGCCCTTCGACGCGCACCTCGCCGCCGCTCGTCGCGCTCAGCCCGAGCATCAGGTTGAACGCCGTCGACTTGCCGCAACCGGTGACGCCGACGATCGCGACGAGCTCGCCCCGGGAGACCTCGAAGTCGAGGTCCTCGAGCGCGACCGTGCCGTCGGCGAACGCCTTGCTCACGTGCGAGAACTGGATGACCGGGTCGGCGCTCATGTCCTCACTCCTCCCTGGGCCGCCGCAGCGGGTTCCGCGTTCGGCGCCCGGTACCGGAGCACGCGGCCCTCGATCAGCTCCAGCACCCCCTGGATGACGAGCAGCGCGAGGCCGAGCAGCAGCGTCCACGCCACCACCGAGGTCATGTCGAACAGCTGCTGCGCGTCGAGCAGCTGGGCGCCGACGCCGATCGTGGCGCCCACCAGCTCGGCGATCA
This sequence comes from uncultured Solirubrobacteraceae bacterium, assembly GCA_963764385.1. GTDB lineage: Bacteria > Actinomycetota > Thermoleophilia > Solirubrobacterales > Solirubrobacteraceae > DATFQI01. The sequence continues at coordinate 207,598 of CAVXSJ010000002.1, forward strand.
GCACGACGCGGATGCCAAGGCCCAGGTTCACCTTCCACGCGGTGAAGATCCCGGGCGTGATGGCCGGGATCGTCACCTCGCGCAGGTAGTCCAGGCGCCCGGGCCGGAACGAGCGGGCCATGTCGCGCAGCTCGGCCGGGATGGCGCGGAACGAGTCGTAGATCTGCAGGGTGAAGCCCGGCAGCGTGACCAGCAGCATGATGAACCAGATCCGGAGCTCGACCTCCTTGAACCAGATCACCGCGAGGACCACCCAGGACAGCGACGGGACGCCCTGGATGAAGCGCACGGCCGGCAGCAGGTAGCGCCCCACCGTGGGCCGTGCCCCGGCGACGATCCCCAGCACGCTGCCGAGGACGAAGGCCGCCACGAGGCCGAAGCCGACGCGCGCGAGCGTGAACGTGAAGTCCTGCAGCGTGTCGCCCGTCACCAGCTCCCACATCCGCGCCAGGACGTCGGTGATGTTGGGGACGAACGTGTCCGAGGTGAACGAGGCCGCGACCTGCCAGGCGACCACGATGCCCGCCAGCGTGGCGAGCGGCGCGAGGTCGATCCGGCGCGCGCGGTCGAGGAGGGTCGGGCCCGGGCGGGCCGCGACCGGAGTCGGGATCGAGGTCATCGCCCTACAGCCCCGTGTAGACGATCGAGTCGGGCGGGGTCTCCTTGAGGTAGCCGATCTCCTTGCCCGCCTTGAACACGGCGTCGATCCCGTCGGAGACGTCGGCGGCCGGCGCGACCGCGAGCCCGAGCCGGTCGTTGGTCACGATCAGCTCCGAGATCACCTCGGGATCGCCGTTGGGGATCGTCTCGGACACGATGTCCGCCGCCTCCTCAGGGTTCGCCTCGACCCACTCGCCCGCCGCGGCGTAGGTCTCGTAGAGGCGCTTGACCTGCTCCTTGTGCTCGTCGGCCCACGACGTCTTCGCCGCCACCCCGAGGTACGGGATGGAGTCGGTCTTGAACGTCTCCTTCCAGCTGTCGAGGCCGAGGTCGAGCGTCTTGATGTCAGGCTTCTTGGCGGTCAGCGTCGAGTACGCCGGCTCCCACAGTTGCGTGGCGTCCGTGCGCCCCGTGAGCGCCATCGTCGACAGGCCGGCGGTCGTCTGGTTGATCGTGTCGACCGCGTCGAGGTCGAGCCCCTGCTGCTTGGCGAACCACTGGAACATCGCGTAGTTCGTCGTGCCGGTCGCGGCGGCGAGCGAGTGCTCGCGCAGGTCGCCCAGCGAGGCGATCTCCTTGGACGTGACGACCGCGCCGTAGTAGTCGAACAGATTGAAGAGGTACGTCACGTCGACGTCGCGCTCGGTCCGCAGCCCCTCGGAGAGCAGCGCGGCGCTGCCGCCGACGTCGTAGTGGCCGGCGCCGAACTCGGTGTTGTAGTTGTCCGGCGTCGTGTATGTGAAGTCCAGGTCGAGCCCGTGCTCCTTATCGAGCTTGTGCGCCTCGATCACCGCGGGCAGGAACGCGCCCAGCGACGGTTGCTTGAACGCGAGGATGTTGATCGTGTCGCCCTTGCTCTCGGCACCCCCGCCGCCCGCGCCCGTCGCGCCCTCGCCGCAGCCTGTGGCCACGACGCCGGCGAGCACGCACGCGAGCGCCAGCAGCGCTCGGTTCGACCGTCGGTCACTGCTCCCTCGTGATGACATCGGTTTCCCTCCCCTTGTGGTTCAGCCCGCTCGCGCGGGCTCCCGCGCGGCGAGCACCCAGCCGAGCGCGGCGGACACGGCGGCAGCCGAGTCCAGCGTCTCCTCGCGCAGCGCCGCAAAGCGCTCTCCCGCAAAACGCGCCTCCGGCACGCACACCCCGATCGATGCGACGACGGCACCCGTGTGGTCGCGTACCGGCGCCGCGACGCCGCACACGCCCTCGCGGTAGCTGCCCTCGTTGGTGCCGAAGCCGGTGCGGCGGACCTCGCCGAGCAGCGCCCGGAGCTCTCCAGGGTCGGTCGTGGTCCGCTCCGTGTGGGCGGGCAGCGGCCCGGCCAGCACGCGCTCGATCTCGTCGGCGGGCATGAAGGCCAGCAGGGCCCGCCCGGTCGAGACGCAGTACGCGGGGCAGCGGCGCCCGACGTGCGACTGCGGGACGATCGGGTGACGGCTCTCGAGCTTCTCCACGTAGATCACGTCGCCGTGCTCGTACAGGGCCAGGTGCACCATCTCGCCGGTGACCTCGTTGAGGCGCCGTAGCTCGGGCGCGGCGACCACCCGCAGGTCGAGGTTCTGGGCCCACAGGCTGCCCAGCTCGAAGCAGCGCATGCCCATCGCGTAGGCGCCCGAGCGGGCCTCCTGGGTGACGTAGCCGCGTGCGTGCAGCGTGGCGAGCAGGCGGTGGATGGTCGCCTTCGGGCTGTCCACCGCGTCGGTGATCTCCGACAGCGTCGTCGGCCTGCCGGTCCGGGCGAGGAACTCGAGCACGTCGAACGCCCGGTGCAGCGTGCGGCTCTCCCCTCCGCCGGAATCAGATCGCAATTCCATTCCTGAGTTATACATGGAACATTGTTTCAATGTCATGACGTCTAGCCTCGGCCTGCAATGCGAGTCCCGATCCTTCTCGTGCTGGTCGCCGTCCTCGCCGGGTGCGGCGGGGAGCCGCCGGCGCGCCCGGCCCAGGGGCCCGCGCCCACGGCGAGCCCCTCCGCGACGCCTTCGCCGACGCCCCAACCCGGCTCGGCGGCGGCGCTCGCCACCGACGTCGCCGACATGCGCACGGCGCTGTGGGCGGCCATCGACCGATGGCGCTCGGGCGGCGACCCGGCGCGGGGCGGGATCCCGGAGGACGTCGCGGCGCTCGCCCAGCGCCAGCAGCGGATCTACCGCCGCCTCGGGCGCGCACCGGCGCTGTCGCGCCGCGTGATCGCCGCGCTCCCCCGCGAGCTGCGCGCCGAGGCCCGGGACAACATCCAGGCGCGCCTCGAGCTCGAGCGGATCGTGTCCCAGCACGTCGGCCCGCCGCCGAAGGTGTCGATAGGGGCGGCGCAGCCGGCGGACGTGCTCCGCGGCCACTACCGCCGCGCCTGGCGCCGCTACCGCGTCGGGCCGCCGTTACTGGCGGCGGTCAACTTCGTCGAGTCCGCGTTCGGGCGCCTGCGCAACCGCTCGGTGTCGGGCGCCCGCGGGCCGATGCAGTTCATGCCCGCCACGTGGGCCGCGTACGGGCTCGGCGGCGAGATCTCAGACCCGCGTGACGCGATCCTCGGCGCCGCCAACTACCTGCACGCCAACGGCGCGCCCGGTGACGAGGCGCGGGCGCTGTTCCGGTACAACCCGTCGTCGGCCTACGTCACGGCCGTCTCCCGCTACGCGCGGCGCATTCGGGCCGACTGGCGCGCCTTCTACGCCTACTACGCGTGGGAGATCTACTACCGCGGGCGTCGCTTCAAGCCGTGACCGCCGCATCGGCGAGCTCCCACAGCCGCCGGCGCGCATCCGCGTCCTCGACCTGCGGGTTGGGCTCCTCCTCGCGCCGCTCCCAGAAGTAGCGCCCGCTGACGCCGTCCAGCGACGGGTCGGTGAGCAGCCACAGCGGGGTGTCGGCGCCCTGCTCGAGGGTTCCGCCGCCCGCGCCGCCCATCTTGGTGGCGATCCAGCCGGGACTGCACGCGTTCGCGGTGACGTCCGGCCACCGCTCGCCCTGCTCGCGCGCGAGCATCACCAGCGCGATCTTCGACTGGGCGTACGGCGTGGCGGTGCGCGGCTCGTCGGGCTGCTCGAGATCGACGGTGCCGCTCGAGTGCACGCCCGAGCTGAGGTGCACGACGCGTCCGCCCGCGAGCGCGTGGCGCAGTCCGGTGGTCAGCAGGAAGGCGGACAGGAAGTTCACCTGCCAGGTCGGCTCGTGGCCGTCCACCGTGCGCTCCCCTCGTCCGGGCGCCGTGCCGTAGCCGATCCCGGCGTTGTTGACCAACGCGTCGAGCTCGCTCGATCGTCTCGATCAGCGCCCGCACGTCGGCGAACGAGGCGAGATCGGCCGTCACCGGCTCGCCGCCGCCGATCCGCTCCACCGCCGCCTCCGCGCGCTCTCGGTTGCGCCCGTGCACGAGCACACGCGCGCCCTGCTTGGTGAGCTGCCGCGCGACCTCCTCGCCGATCCCGGCCGTCGCGCCCGTGACCAGCACCGTCTGCCCCTCGATCGTCTTCACGCCAACGTGGGTTCCCATTCGGCGCTCGTGGCTACCCTCGCACCCGTGCCTTACCGCCGCGTCGCCCTCCTCTCCGCGACGATCGCGGTGCTCTGCGCCGTCCCGGCCACGGCGGCGCAGCCCGCCGGCTCTACCCCGCTCTCCAGCGGCCCGCTGACCAGCGGGGGCGTGTGGGAGTTCTCGATCCAGCGCACCAAGCTCTCCGGCGTCAAGGGCGTCTGCCTGAACCTCCTCCCGGCACCGTCAAGGCGAGCCTCGTCGGCGGCATCGTCTACGCGAAGGCCCGCCGCGTGACGGTCACCTTCCAGGACGGCGAGGTGCTCCGGCTCAAGACCCACCGGCCGCCCGTGGGCTGGCGGCGCCTGCTCAGGTCGCGCGTACGCTTCTTCGCCGGCGACGCCCTCGCCGTCACCGCGGCGCCGGCCGCCAAGATCGCGATCTTCGACCGCGAGGGCCACCGCATCTCACGCCGCTCCCTATAATCCCCGTCCCGCGCGGCTGTAGCTCAGTTGGCTAGAGCGTCTGCTTGCCATGCAGAAGGTCGAGGGTTCGAGTCCCTTCAGCCGCTTCGACGTAGGACACTGCCCAAAGCCGGATCTCAGGTTTCGGGCGGGAACGTGAAGCCCGCCTCGGCGGGCTTTTTCGTCCCCGGAGTGCAAAACGGATGCAAAACCCCCCGCGCGTGGAGACGGTGTGGTGGGCCTCGGTGGCTGCAGCCCATGATCGTCTCGAGCGCCGCCAGGGCCGGTCGTCAACCACGAAGGCCGAGCCGCCGACCGCTTGCAGCATGTGCGGCGCACGCGCCTACGTCGACACGACCGGGTTCATGCCTCTCGTCGACGGCGAAGCCATCCACGAGGACTGCGTCGGCGTCTGGGCACCGCCCGACAGCCCGTGACGGTTGAGCGCTATCGAACCGCCAGATGGCGGAGACCAGCCCCCAGGTGCTTGGTCGATCGCGCCGCGAGCAAGAACGCCGCGGCCCGCCGGGACCACAACCGGGGCCATTCAACCCGCGACCTCCCGGTCTTTGACCGGGTGCACACCACCGGAGCCCCTCTGCAGAACACCCGGAGCCTTTGAACACGCGCTAGAGCCACGTGGTGCGCCTGGACGGCGCCGAAGCGCGACAAGCTTGCGTTCCCCGTTGATCCCGGTACGGCCGCCAGTGAGCGGTAAACACGCCTCTTAGCAGGGCCTGTTCCGTGATCGGGGAGCGACAGGAGTTGAGCCTGCGACCGCCCGGCCCCCAGCCGGAGCGATCCGGGCGTATCCGCTGCGATTCAGCGCTCTGCGGCAGGCAGCCAGCCTGCACGACTGTTGACGTGCTCGCCGACGTCCGGGTGGCGTTCGGCGAGCACGCGCAGCAGCACCGCTGCGCTCTGCCCGCCGGCTGAGCTGCGGCGGCTGTTCTTCTCCGCGTACATGCGGCGGTCGGCGTCGAGCAACGCAACGTCCGGGTCACCGTCGGGCGCGCTGATGGTGGCGGTGCCCAGTGCTGCGGTGATCGTGAAGCCGTCGCCGCTCTCTCTCAGGGCTGCCCGTGTGCAGGCCGCCAGCAGGGGAACCCCAAACGGGACACCGGGCGCCGTGCGACTGCTGCTTCTCGGGGCATGAAACTGCTCCCTTGAAGGCCCGGGTGCCCAGTGCGATCGGCGAGGAGGTGATCTGGACGACCAGCAACCCGCTCATCGGGAGCGAGCGCACCCGCATCGACGCGTTCCTGGACGGGCTTTACGCGCTCCCGCACCGTGCCGATCGCCGTCGCCCCCGGGGCGGCGGGAGCCGCCCCGAGGTGCAATGACGCGGTGCGCGACTAGAAGGAATCCGAACCGCCGCCGCCACCGCCGGCCACCTCGCCGCAGAGGGTGAGCGCGGGCGAGTGGGCGGCGGCGCCGACGAGACCGCGGCCCTTGCCCGGCAGCGGGCCGATGTCCTGCGTGTAACGGGCGGCGGGGCTGTCGACCGGCGGGTCGAGGGCGACGAGGCCGCCGCCGAGCCAGTGCGGCGAGGCCTGGTTGCAGACGGGGGGCGCCGCGTTGGCGGCGGGAGCGGCGGTGAGGCAGAGGGCGGTGGCGGCGGCGGCGAGCGCCCCGCGGCGGACGTTGAGGTTCATACGCTAGGACGTCGACTGGTCGCCGCGCATCCTGAGCGAGCGATGGCCATCTGATCGAGAAACGCTGGTCAGAGAGTCGGTGGATCGCGGCCGGCGAAGGCGAAGGAGTGGCCGAAGCGCGCGATTCGCGAAATTTTTCCCCGCGTTGTCGTCCCCGTCGACCTCGAGCTGCGGGGCGCCGGAACAAAACCGGCCGCAGCCGGTTCCTAGAGGTGAGCGACGGGACTCGAATCCCGCGGCCGACGGGACTACAACCCCGGCGCGGGCCACCAGCGACCGCCCAGCTCGGAGCCGTGCGGTCGCAGGTTCCAAACCGCGCTGCAGAGCCAACCTGGCTCGCGGCGGGGTGCAACGGGGTGCAGACGTTGCACCCCGAAATGCACCCCGGGACCATGCACCTGCAAAGCGTTTACTGTGATTTGCAGGGAGATATCGATCGGGAGACAGGATTTGAACCTGCGACCGCGCGGCCCCCAGCCGGGTACCGGCGCGCGCCAGGCGATCCGCAGAACTCCATCAGGACCATCGCGGCTCGCTGGTGCTCTGCGCACTCACGGCAACAGCGAACCGTGCGACCGATCGCCGGTTCACGGCCTCGAGTGTCGGCACCGAAGCCAGGCGGGTACCGCGAGCTGATCGACAAGTGACTGATAGACGACCGCGAGCCGCCGCGCAAGCGTCACGCGTCCACGGCTGCATCGGCGCCTCTTTGCTCGCGCGGCGTCAGTTGTCGGCGACGCTGTCGATCACCGTTCGCGAGCACGATGCTCACGATCTACCGTTGAAGGTCCGGCTCGGAGGCTTTCTTGGCTAGTGTCGCCGCGGTGCCGCGCGTGCTCGCCGTCGTCGTCGGAGCAGCCTTGTTGTCCTTGCTGCTCGTGGCGCCGGCGCCGTCTTATGATCCGTGGGCGTGGCTGCTCTGGGGCCGCGAGTTGACCGCAGGCGAGCTGAGCACGCTCGAGGGACCGGCGTTCAAGCCTTTGCCAGTGGCCATCTGCGCCTTGCTCGCGCCGCTCGGCGCCGCCGCGCCTTGGCTCTGGGTATTGCTCGTGCGTGCTGCCGCGCTGCTCGCCGCGCTACTGGCTTTCGGGCTTGTCCGGCGCCTTGCGGGCGGCTCGCGCGTCGCAGGGGCGCTCGGTGCGTTGGCGCTGGTGATGTGCGGCGGGCTGCCGACCTACACGGCCGCCGGCGCTGAGCCCGCGCTCGTGCTCGCGCTCGCACTGGGTTCAGCGGCGGCATGGCGCGAGCGGCGCATGCGGATCGCCCTCGCGTGCGCGGTCGGATGCGCGCTGCTGCGGGTGGAGGCATGGCCGTTCGTGGCCGTCGCTGGGGTCGCGCTGTGGCGCTCGCGGCCGCAGGACCGCCTGCTGTTGGTTGCGCTGGTCGCGGGAGTGCCGGCCGCTTGGCTGCTTCCGGAGCTGATCGGGTCGGGCGACCTGCTGCGTTCGGGGGCCCGCGCACGGGAGCCCAACCCGGGGCAGCCGGCGCTCGCCGCGATGCCCGGCCTCGCTGCGTTGCGGGTGGCAGCCGCGCTCCCGTTGTGGCCCCTCTGGGCGGGCGTCGTGATGCTGGTCGCGATGTGGGTGCGCGGATCGAGCCGGAGTGCCCGCGCGGCCCTCGTCCCTGCCGCGGCCGGTGCCGCCTGGATCGCGCTAGTCGCGCTGATGGCGCAGGCCGGCTTTTCGGGCGAGCCGCGCTATGCGCTGCCCGGTGCGGCACTGATCGCGCTCAGCGGTGCTGTCGGGCTCGTGTTCGCCGCGCGCACACTCGCCGCCGTGGCGCCGCGTGGCGGCCCGCGCGGCCGTCTCCAGAGCGTGGCGACCCTGGCGGTGGTCGCGCTCGTGGCCCTTGCTGCCGCGCCACGTCTTGCCGATCTGCCGACCCTGCGGTCCGAGCAGGCCTACCAGTGGCGGCTGGCAGGCGACCTCGCCGACGCAGTCGCAGCCGCTGGCGGCGCCGACGCCGTCCTGACCTGCGGTCGTCCCTACGTCGGCCGGTTGCGCGGTCCTTTGATGGCATACCGGATGGGTGTGGCGAAGCACGCCGTCGAGCCCGATGACCCGCCGCGCCCACCCGGCGTGGTCTTCCGCTCCGCGCTACACCAAGCTTCTGCCGCGACTCCGGCCGCGCCGGCGCAGTTCAGCGAGATCGCACGCGCCGGTACCTGGCGGGTGCTTGCGGCGTGCCACGGCGCAGGTGGAGCTTCAGGGTGCCCTAATATACGCCGCGATGCGGCGGCTCGCGATCTTGCTGACCACGTTCGCGTTCGCCGGGTGTGGCGAGGCCGAACCGGAGCGCGCCGCAGCACGGCCGGTGCCGGCGGTCGAGCAGGGGCGCGCGCATAACCTCGATGTCGAGCGAATCGCCACCGGTTTCAACCGTCCTGTATGGGTCGGCGCGGCGCCCGGTGATCCTGGGGCGTTGTGGGTGCTCGAGCAGCCCGGCCGCGTCGTGCGCATCGAGGGCGGGCGCCGAACCGCGCTGCTCGACATCTCCCGCCAGGTGCTGACCGGCGCAGAGCAGGGACTGCTGGGGATCGCGTTCCATCCCGACTTCGCCACCGGCGGGCGGCTGTACCTGCACTGGTCAGACCTCCACGGCGACACGACCGTGGCCGAGTTCCGCGCGGGCAGCGACCACACGATCGCCTCCCGCCCGGTCCGCCGGATGTTGGCGGTCGATCAGCCGGAGGAGAACCACAACGGCGGCCAGCTCGCGTTCGGGCCCGACGACCGGCTCTACCTCGGTCTTGGCGACGGGGGCGGCGCGTTTGACCCGCGCGCAGCTGCGCAGGATCCCGAGAACCTGCTTGGCAAGCTGATCGCGGCGGACGTCGAGGCGACCCGCCCGCGGTGGCAGGTGGTGCTGACCGGACTGCGCAACCCGTGGCGCTTCTGGTTTGACCCGGCGCTCGGCGAGGTCTGGATCGGTGACGTCGGCCAGGACGAGGTCGAGGAGATCAACCGCGTCGCGCTCGAGCTGGACGAGCCGCCGAAGAACCTCGGCTGGAGTGCGTTTGACGGCATGCGCCGGATCGACGGCCACGATCTGGACCGCAGCGGTGAGCTGGTCTGGCCCGTCGCGACCTACGGGCACGGCGAAGATGGCGGCTGCTCGGTAACCGGAGGGCTCGTCTATAGCGGCGCGCGGCTGCCCGGTTTGACGCGGCGCTACCTCTACGGCGACTACTGCGCGGGCACGCTGTGGTCGCTGATGGGCACGCCGCAGGGCGGCGCCGAGGACGTGCGCCGCGAGCGGGTCAAGGTCCCGCTGCTGACGCACATTGGTAACGACTCCGACGGCGAGCTCGTCTTCGCTTCGGGCTCAGGCGACATCTACCGGGCGGTGCCGCCGGGCGGCTCATGACCGGCCGCAAGCGCAGAGACCGGGCCCTCGAGCCAGACCTGCACGCGATCGCCCGGATGCCATGCGGGAAAGCCGAGCCTGCGGCTGCGCAGGCGCAGACCGCTCGCCAGCTCGAGCTCGACGAGCTGATCGTGGCCATAGAACGAGCGCCCGACAACCAGCGCCGGGGCGTGGGTATCGCGCGCTGGCCGGTGCCCTATGGCGACCGACTCGGGCCGGATCACGAGCGCGACAGGGCCGCTGAGCTCCGGCCCCACCGCGAAGCGCCCGAGCTCGCATTCGGCGAGGCCGTCGCGCGCCGTCGCAGGCACGACGTCGGCCTCGCCCAGGAAGCCCGCAACCCAATGGCTGCGCGGGCGCTCATAGACCTCCTCGGGCGTGCCGACCTGCTCCACGCGTCCGTCGCGCAATACGGTCACCGCGTCGGCGAGCGAGAGCGCCTCAGACTGGTCGTGCGTGACGAGCAACGTGCTCGCGCCGGCGGCGCGCAGGATCGCGGCGACCTCCTCGCGCAACCGTTCGCGCAGGCCGGCGTCCAGCGCGGAGAATGGCTCGTCGAGCAGCACGACCTCTGGGTCCGCCGCGAGCGCGCGGGCGAGCGCGACGCGCTGGCGCTCGCCGCCCGAGAGCTCGTGCGGGTAGCTCGTCGCGCGGCCGGTGAGGCCGACCAGCTCGAGGCACTCGTGCATGCGCTGCGCGCCGGTCGCCCCGAAGCTGACGTTGCCCGCGACGGTCAGATGCGGGAACAGCGCGCCCTGCTGAAAGACCATGCCGACGCGACGCGCCTCGGGTTCGACCCAGTCAGCGGGACCGGCGACCGTGCGTCCGCCGATTTGCACGCTGCCCGCGTCGGGGCGCTCGAAACCTGCGATCAGCCGCAGCAGCGTCGTCTTGCCCGAGCCGCTCGGGCCGAGCACTGCCAGAAAGCTGCGGCGCTCGAGCCGAAGATCGACGCCGCCGAGCGCCATCCGGCCGTCGAAGCTGCGCGATAGCCCATGCACTTCGATCGCCGGAGGGGTGTGATCGCCGCTGGGCGGCGGATCGGAGATCGTGAGCGGGACGTGGTCCATCGGCGGCAATCCTGACGGCTGGTGCGGGATTAGGCTACCCTAACCCGCCGTCCACCGGACTTAGGAGATCGCAGAACCTAATGCTCACCGCCCTGATCCGGCGCCATTCCCGCGCCGTGCTGGGCGTCGGGCTGCTGCTGGGGACCCTGATCGCGCTCGCAGTAGTCGCGTTCGGTGGCGGCGCCGACGTGGTCGTCTACAACGGCCGCTCCCAGTACGGCGACGAGGCCGCGTTCGCCGCCTTCGAGGACGCTTCGGACAAGCAGCTCGAGCTACGCGGCGGTACCGCGCCCGAGCTGTTCGAGCGGCTGCGCGGCGAGGGCGCAGAGACGCCCGCCGACCTGCTGGTGACGACCGATCTGGCCAACCTCTGGCGCGCCAAGCAGGCGGGCTTGCTTGCGCCGGTCAGCTCGGCGGTGCTCGAGCGCCAGGTGCCACAGCAGTGGCGCGACCACGACGGCGACTGGTGGGGATTGAGCCTGCGCGTGCGGACGCCGATGCGCTCCTCCAAGCTGGCCGCCGACGCGGTCACGAGCTACGACGACCTCGGCGATCGACGCTGGAAGGGGCGCCTGTGCCTGCGCACGTCGAACAACGAGTACAACCAATCGCTCGTCGCCGACATGCTCGCCAAGCGCGGACCGGACCGTACGCGGGCGCTGCTCGAGTCCTGGATCGCCAACGAGCCGCGCATCCTCGGTTCCGACGTCGACGTACTCGATGCGATCGCCTCGGGGCGCTGCGAGGTCGGCCTCACCAACCACTACTACCTCGCACGCGAGCTCAAGGCGGACCCCGATTTTCCGGTGGCGCCCGCGTGGCCCGACCAGGACGGTGCCGGCGCGCACACCAACCTCTCCGGCGTCGGGCTCGTCAAGGGCTCCGAGCACCGTGCCGACGCGATCGCGCTGATGGAGCACCTGACCGCGCCCGCGTCCCAGCGCGAGATCGCGGCCAACGGCGAGTTCGCCGCCAACCCCGCGGTCGCACCGGACGGCCGGCTCGCGGAATGGGCGGACGTCAAGCTCGACCCGATCGACGTCGAGCAGGCCGGCCGGCTGCTGCCCGATGCCGTCGCGTTGATGCAGCAGGTCGGATGGAAGTAGCGGCGCCGGGACATCGCGTACGCCGCACGCGCGCGCGGCGTCCGGCGCCGTGGACCGCGGTCGGCGTGCTCATGGCGGTGCTGGTCGCCGGCCCGCTGCTGGTGCTCCCGGCTGCTTTCGTCACCGACTCCGGAGCGTTTGATCAGATCGCCGGCGACCTGCTGCTCGAGGCGCTGAGCGCGAGCGCGGTGCTCGCGCTGGGCGTCGGCGCGGGAACGCTGGTGCTCGGCGGCGGACTCGCGGCGCTGGTCTCGTTCTATGACTTCCCGGGCCGGCGCTGGTTGGACTGGGCGCTCGTGCTGCCGCTGGCGATGCCCGCTTACGTGCTCGTGTTCGTGCTGCTCGGACAATATGACTCCGACAGCCCGTTGCAGCGCGCGCTGCGCGACGTGCTCGGCGTCGGGCTGCCCGAGATCCGCTCGGCCGGCGGGGCGATCGCCGTGCTCACGCTCGTGCTCTACCCCTATGTCTACGTGCTCGGGCGAAGCGCCTTCTCTGAGCAGTCGCGCGACACTTTCGAGGCGGCGCGCAGCCTCGGCCTGAGCCATCCGCGCGCGATCGTGCGGCTCGCGCTGCCGCTGGCGCGCCCGGCGCTCGCCGCCGGCGCCGCGCTCGCGGTGATGGAGGCACTCGCCGACTTCGGTGCGGTCAACTTGCTCAACTATCGCGCGATGACCGACGCGATCTATCGCGTCTGGTACGGCGCCTTCGACCGCGCCGCGGCACTGCAGCTCGCCACGGTGCTGGTCAGCCTGACCGTCGCGCTGGTGTTGATCGAGCGGATGCTGCGCGGCCGCGCGCGCTACCACGGCGCGCTCGCGCGCGGCGAAGCTGTCGTGCCGCGGCGACTGCGCGGGCCGCGCGCCTGGCTCGCGACGGCGCTACCCCTGACGCTGCTCGTGCTCGTGCTGGTCGGGCCGCTCGTACAACTCGCATTCTGGGCGGTGCGGTCGCTCGGTGAGGGCGCGGCCGGCGCCGACCTATTGCGCGCCGCGCTGACCAGCGTCTCGCTCGCCGGAGGCAGCGCGCTGATCGCCGTCGCCGCCGCGACCGTGGTCGTGTACGGCAGCCGCACGCAGCCCTCGCGAATCGGCGGCGCGATCGCGCGACTGCAGACGCTCGGCTACGCGGTGCCCGGCACCGTTGTCGCCGTCGCCGTCTACATCCCGCTCGCCTGGCTGGACCGGCGCATCGATGGCCTGCTCGGTACCGGGTTGCTGCTCACCGGCTCGGCGATCGGGCTCGTGCTCGCCTACCTGGTCCGCTTCCAGGCGCTCGCGTTCTTTGCCGTCGAGTCGCGCATGGCGCGGCTTGACCCGGCGCTAGACGACGCCGCGAGGAGCCTCGGTGCGGATCGCAGCCGCGTGCTCGCCGACGTTCACCTGCCGCTGCTCTGGCCCGGCATCGTGACCGCCGCACTGCTCGTCTTCGTCGAGGTGATGAAGGAGCTGCCGGCGACCGCGCTGCTGCGGCCGCTGGGCAACGACACGCTCGCGATCGCGGTCTGGGAGGCGACCAAGGATTCGCGCTTCGACACCGCGGCGCTGCCCGCGCTGCTGATCGTCGCCATCAGCCTCGTGCCCGTCGTTGCGATGATCCGCCTCTCGCGCGCAGGCGCGCCACTGGAGGACGGGGCCGCGCTCAGAGCACCCGGCGGCTGAGCGGCCGCCGCCGCGTCGAGGCCCTCGTGCCCCCCCTCGAAACGCAACTCCGGTAGCGCTCGATCTCCTCGTTTTTGTCGCTGGCGATGAAGCTCGAAGTGCTCTACTTCGATGGTTGCCCGAACCACGAGGCGTTGCTGCCGCGGCTGCGCGAGCCGCTCGCGTTAACCGGCGTCGCCGCAGACATCGAACTGATTGAAGTCGAAGACGCGCAGGCTGCCGCCCGGGAGCGATTCCTCGGCTCGCCCGCCATCCGCATCGACGGCGAGGAGGTAGAACCGGGCGCGGATCAGCGGACCGACTTTGGCCTCAAGTGTCGGCTGTTCGCCACGCCTTCGGGGCTGCATGGGTTGCCCGCCGAGGAGTGGGTACGGGCGGCGCTGCAGCACGCCGCAGCGGTTACGCGCTGAGGAAGAGCATCGGCTTTGAACGGCTGAGCCGCTTGCTCGCCGGCGCGGCGGCAGACTGAGCGGGCGTGGTCGCCGTCGTCATCACCGGCCCACCGGGCGCCGGCAACACGTCGGTGCGGTGAGTGTCGCCCGACGCGCGCAACCGCCAAGTCGGAGACCGAACTGAAAGGTCGCGTGCTCGTTGGCACAGCATCGGTACAAGCGCTCCCGAGCCGGCATTCCTAACCCCGAACCAGAGCCGCGTCGGGGAGGAGGTCCGTGAAGCAGGCGCTGTCGATACGCCTCGCTCACGACCTTCCGAGCGGCCAACTTGCCCTGGAAGCGCCAGCGACAAAGTCCCTGCAAATCCGGCGCCGTCCGCCGCTCATAACGCGCGGTGGGCGAGGATGGATTGCTCGGCCTCCCGGGCGGCTGTAGGGGTCGGCATCGTTCCAGCCCGATCAGCCACTTCTGAGGGCCAAAGCTTTCCTGCTTCGCGAGAACAGGCCGTGACGGTGTTAGCGCTCCTCGTCGTCCGAGCCGAGTGTCTGTCGCCGACGGTCGCGCGAGGCCGTTTCTGTGCGGTTGGCGGGTCTGGCGGCTCAGCCGATCATCGCGTCTGCCTCGATCTCCAGCACGTCTGCGGGCTCGATCAGTGCCGGGCTCTGCACCATGCTGGTGGCAGGACGCGGGCGATCTCGTCGAAGTCACCGAGGTCGGTGACGAAGATGCGGGTACGGACGACGTCATCGACGCTGCCGCCGGCCTCGATCAGAGCGGTGCCGATGATCTCCAAGGCCCGCCGGGCCCGGGCATAGGGGCCCGTGGCCGCGGAGGCATCAGGGTTCCTGCCGACCGTCCCGCCCACGAAGACTTGATCGCCGACGCGAACCGCCCGTGAGTACCCGAATGTCGATTCCCAAGGGGAGCCGGATGAGATCTTCACCCGCGTCAAAGCCATCGCCCGGCCCCCTCACGCGGAGTTGTCGCACTCGATCGCATCCATCGGCGGGACGCAAGCAACGTGCCGTCCCGCTCACCACGCAGGCCAAGGCGGTCCTTGCCGTCTGGCTTGCCGAGCGCGGCCTCCTGCCAGACGAGCCGCTGTTCCCGACGCGCACAGGCCGGCGTTTGAGCCGCGACGCCGTCGAGCGCCGCGTCGCCACCCACGTCGCAGCCGCATCCGAGCGATGCACATCAAAACGCCTGCTCACGGCAACCAGTGCTGCAGGCTGCGCAGGGCGTGCGAGGCAGCCACCAGGGCTCCGGCGGCCGTTGCGACCCCGTCCAGCGCGCAGGTCGAGACGGCGGTCGCGGTGAGGGTGACCACCCAAGGGCTGAGCAGGCGGCGACGACCAGCGCGGGCAACGACCTCCGGGACGCGCGCGCGGCGATCCTTGCTGGCGGTCCTAGCCGGCGTGCCGAGCGCCGAAGCGCTCGATCATCAGCGGGCCGTGGGTGCGCATGCCGATGGCGTCGATCACGATCGCGACGAAGCGACGGATCGTCTCCGGCTCGGCGAGCGGGCGGCGCTCGCAGCCGTCCAGGTCGAGCGCGGCGAGCAGGTCCCAGGGGGCGGAGCTCCGCGAGCCGAAGGCGGGAAAGGTGGGTGGGCAGCGGCATGAAACCCCTCCCGCTAGCGCCGGCCGAGCGGGTCGCGGACGTGGCTGACGAGGGTGTGGGCGACGGCGTTCATCACGAACACGTCGCGCGCCGGTCGGCGCGGCGCGGGCGTTAGGCGGGCTGGAAGTTCTTGTTGTGGTGGAAGGCGTTGTCGGGGTCGTAGGTGGCCTTGACTTCGGCGAGTCGTCGGTAGGTCTGGTCGCCGTAGGCTTCTCGCACCCGACTGGCGTCGTCGTCGGAGTCGAGGAAATTGACGTAGACGCCGTCGGCGCGGTGCGGTTGGAGGGCTTCGAGGAACCGCCGCGCCCAAGCGGTCTCGGCCGCGGCGGGCTCGCCCGACTCGTGAGGGAGCCACACGGCGTCGATGATGATGTTGTGGGCGATGTCGCGACCGGCGTAGGCGGTGGCGTCGTGGGGGACTCGGGCGACGGCGCCACCCATGTGGAACATGGCCGCGTACGAGCGGGGCGAGCTGGCGGCGTAGGCGTGCTCGGCGATGACGGCGATGGCGTCGTCGGACAGGCCGGCGAGGTTCGTCGCCTTCCAGTAGTAGTGCCATCCGTGGAGGACGGTGTCGTCGAGGCCGCCCTGGAAGCCGGCGTACGGCGAGGGTGCGAGCAGGTCGACGAGCGGCGTCCCGAACCGGCGGAGGTCCTGCACCGCACGCTCGCCGTCTTCGACGGCGCCGGCGTAGCAGCAGGCGACGGCGATCGCCGGCCGCCAGTGCAGGTCCTCGGGGATGACCGGCAGTGGGGGGACGGTGCCGAGCCTGACGACGCTGCCGAGCTCGTCGGGCGCCTGTGCGGTGAAGTCGCGGTAGAAGTGCAGCACGTCGGTGGTGTCCTCGGCCGCCCAGAAGACGGGCCCGGCCACGACGGTCGGGCCGACGGGATGTAGAGCGAACCGGAACGAGGTGACGACGCCGAAGTTGCCGCCGCCGCCTCGCAGCGCCCAGAACAGATCGGGGTGGTCGTCGGCGGAGGCCCGGACGATGCTGCCGTCGGCAGTGACCACCTCGGCGGCAAGCAGGTTGTCGACGGTGAGCCCGTGTTTGCGCATGAGGAAGCCGATGCCACCGCCGAGGGTGAGCCCGGCGACGCCGGTGTGGCTCACGATGCCGCCGGTGGTGGCCAGACCGTGGGCCTGCGTCTCGTGGTCGACGTCGCCCCACAGAGCACCACCCTGCACCCAGGCCGTGCGACCGGCGGGGTCGACCCACACGGCCCGCATCGCCGAGAGATCGATGACGACCCCGTCGTCGCACACCGCGGTGCCGGCCACGTTGTGGCCCCCGCCCCGCACGGCGATCTCCAGGTCGCGCTCGCGGGCGAAGCGCACCGCCGCGACCACGTCGGCCACGCCCGTGCAGCGGGCGATGCAGGCCGGACGGCGGTCGACCGCGCCATTCCAGATCCTGCGGGCAGTGTCGTAGCCGGGGCTCGTCGGCAACAGCAGCTCTCCGCGCAACGATCCGCCGAGCTCGTCGAATGCGATCGTCTCCAAGGGCGGTGCCTGTGATGTCTGGATGGCGGTCATCTCGTCCTCCCACCTGTAGCCATGCGAGCAACGTAGGCTTGCCGGCCCGGGCTGGCTAGTTCTACTTTCGAACCAACCGGTTCGAGTAACAGACCTGTTGGAGACCTGTTCGCCGACCCGCGGCTAGCATCGTGGCGCGATGTTCAGCTACGACCAGTACTGTCCGGTCGCCCATGCCACCGAGATCCTCGGCGACCGTTGGACGCTTCTGATCGTGCGCGAGATGCTCGGCGGCGCAAGCGGCTTCAACGAGCTCCAACGCGGCCTCCCAGGGATCTCGCGCTCGGTCCTGACCGACCGCATGCGCGCGCTCGAGCGGGCCGAGGTCATCGAGCGCAGGACGGGGCCCAAAGGGCGCACCCTCGAATATCGCCTCACGCCCAGCGGCCGTGACCTCGCGCCGGTCGTGCAGGCGATCGGCGAGTGGGGAGCGACGTGGTCGTTCACCGAGCCGCGCGCCGAGGAACTCGATCCCTCCCTGTTGATCGTCTGGATGGCCCGCCACGTCGATCGCCAGCGGCTCCCACCCAACCGAACCGTGGTTCAGTTCGACTTTCGCGACCCTAAGCGGCGTTACTGGATGGTCCTCGAGCCCTCGGAGATCTCGGTCTGCCTCCAGCATCCCGGTTTCGACGTCGACCTCGAGATCAGCGTCGACACGAGCACGCTCTACCGCGTGTACTTGGGACGGGCCGAGCTGGGCGGCGCGATTCGAGCCGGCCAGCTGACGATGAGCGGCCCGCGGACGCTGCAACGCGGATTCGGCCACTGGTTCACCTGGAGCGCATTCGCCCCAGCCAGCCGCTCAGCGCAGGAGCGCCGCACAGCCGCCTCACGCCTTGCCAGCCCTCATCGCGTACTGATCGCCAAAGACCGCGGCCCGGGCACTGCACCACGATGGTCGTGACCGCCACGCCCGCATCCGCGCGCAGGCAGGCATTGTCGGCTGACCGCCGCTTGCTCTTCCTTGGACGAGCAGCGAGTGTCTGCGGTCGGCGGCCCGACACGCCCGCTCGCGGACGATAAGCGAGCGTCGCCGCCGACGTCAGTTCACTCGCGCGCACGCGCTTGCGGCGCGCCGCGGATCGCAGACGTGACGCAGCCCAGGCCGGCCGGCTACGGAACGCCCCGCCAACAGTTGCCGCGCCTCCTCGGGACCGAGTTGTACGGCAGCGGCGCGTAAAGCGGCGCGCGACGCCTCGTCCCGATCGGTCGGGCGCTCAGGCGTGAACGCCCGTGTGGCGGCTTCGGCAAGCCGCGACGCCCGGACCGCGTGCAGATATCGCTCGGTTGTCTTGAGATCCGCGCGGCCGAGCACGTCGCGGACCGTCACCGGGTCAAGCACCCGGGAGAGCAGGGTCCCGGCCGTGTGGCGAAGGTCGTGGAAGCGCAAACGCGGCAGGCCTGCCGCATCACGAGCTGCGAGGTAACGGCGCCGAAGCGCGGATGGGTCGAGGCGGTCGCCGGCGAACACGTAGTCGTCATCGCCAGTGAGTTGGCGCGCCGCGCGAGGTGGTCGAGCGCCGCAAGCGCCTGCTCGCCAAGCGGGACGAACCTCGCACGGCGACTCTTGGTCGTTCCCTCGACGGTGGCCGAGAGGGCGCGTTGCACGACAAGCACGCGCTCCGCTGGCGAACATCGCTCCAGCGGAGCGCTACGAGCTCCCCACGCCTGAGTCCTGTGTACGCGGCGACTCTCAGCAACTCGGCCAGCTGACGGTCCTCCTCCGCGCGCAGTCCGCGATCGGCGCGAGCACGGTCGGCCGGATTCCGCCAGGCGCCCGATTCCCCGGTGCGCGCCAGGGCCTCGACCTGCTCGCCTGTGAAGACCTCGAGCCGCGCCGGGCCGTCCTCACGGCGCTTGGCCGTGGCCGCGGCCGAGTTGCCGGTCAGGCCCCAGCGCTGAACGTTCTCGGGCCGGAGCCCGTAGTTGAAGAGCGTCGTGACCTCGGCGGCTGCCATGTCGCCGAGGGCAGCCATGATCCGACCGATGGTTCGACCCGGACCGCGCCGATGAGGGATGCCGGGCTCGGCGAGCATGGAGCGGTAGTCCCGCAGCGTCGACGGCTTCGCTCCGTCGACGTCGGCGAGATGCGCGAGCCACGCATGCGCGAGCGACCGGAACGTCGGGCCGCCCGCGGCCTCGGCGAGCGCGGCCGCTGACGCTGCTCGAGCCCGGCGGTCCGCTCTCTCGACCTCGACGGCCCGCACGAGGTCGGACATCCGCCGACGAGCCTGGAACTCGGTCAGCTGACGCGCGACGGGTCTGCCAGCGCGCGGGCGCCAGCGGCCGTTGTCAGCCTTCACCACCCAGGCTGCTCCACCAAGGCGACGACGCAGCCTTTTCCCGTCGGCACTGCGCCACTTCACCGCCCACACGGGTGCTCCGTTCGACTTCAGCGTCTCGATAAGCAGGAACGCGGTCGAGAGGGGATCAGGCCGCCGCCTGACGCATCGGGTCCGAACTTACTCCGCTCTCCGGACGGCGGACCACCGGCGGACCACCTCCGAGCGGCGGACCAGCCGGCGGACCAATTTGTCCTGAAACGCCCGGCTGGAGCGGGATCTAGCCACTCCAACCTTCGCGGGCCAGAGCCAATCGGCGTCCCTTCAGCTGCTTGCCATGCAGAAGGTCGAGGGTTCGAGTCCCTTCAGCCGCTCCTCGCGAAGCCCTCGCTCACGCGGGGCTGTCGTCGTTCTTGGGGTCGTCCCGTAGATGCTGCGCGTCGTGATCGAGGCCGCGGCCAACGAGTTGCTTGCCGCGTTCAGCGCGTTTCGACGCTCCGCCAACCAAGCGGACTCAGCTCCGCAGGAAGTCGTGCGTTCAGTGGCTCTCGGGGAGCCGTCCTGGGGGCTCAGCCCGGCGCTCAGCCGCATGGTGCGTACGAGCGAGCCCGCGCGGCCCATGTTCCTGGTGCCGGGCGACGGCCTGCTCGGGGTCTACGAACCGGGAGGCTCTGGTGGCGTCCTGTCGTTCGACCAGACCGTCACGGGCGGGTGTGTCGGCTCGGCGTTCCGAGGGAGCGGCCGCATCGAGGTCTCCGGCCTGCTGCCGGGGCCGACGGGGAGTTCCTGACCGTGCGCGGCCTCTCCAGCCGCCGACGCGATCTGGTTCGATCAGGCGTCGGACGGGTCCTGAAAGGCGCGCACCTCGATGCGGCCACCCAGTGCCTTCGACGCCTGCGTCGCCCACCGGACCGCGGCATCTTGGTCTGCGGCCTCGATCACCCAGAAGCCACCGACGTACTCCGCCGCCTCGACGAACGGTCCGTCGACCACCACGGGCTCGCCGGTGGTCGCGTCGACGGTCTTGGCCGACGACGGCGGGTGGAGCCCTCCGGCGAAGCGAAACGCCCCGGACTCGTGGAGGTCGGCGTTGAACGCCTCCACGGCGGCCAGCGCGGACTCGAGGTCGGCCGCGTCCATCGACGCCATGGTCGGCTCCTCGGCCGAGTCGTGGGGCACGGTCAAGAAGAACTGCATCACTCGTCGCTCCTTCTGGCGGGTGGTACGGGCCAGGCTAGCGCGCCACCCGGTGGCGGAGGAGGACGACTCCCGAGTCGAAGGTGCGGGTCTCGACGAGCTCGAGATCCACCCGGCGTTCGCGCTGGGGATAGAACGGGATGCCACCGCCAAGCAGCACCGGGCAGACCCTGGCCCGGTACTCGTCGATCAGACCCAACGCGGCCGCGTCGCCGGCGAGACGTCGCGCCGCCGATCGCGACGTCGCTCTCCCCCGGCTCGGCTCGCAACCGCTCTATCTCCTCCGCGAGGCCGGCGGAGGCGAGGCGGGCAGTGCCCTCCACCGCCGACAGCGTGGTGGAGAACACCACCTTCGGGAGCGGCTTCCAGAGCGCGGCCCACTCGAGCCTTGCGTCGTCGAGCGATGGATCCTGGTCGGCCGTCTCCCAGTACAGCATCGTCTCGTACAGCCGTCGTCCCAAGAGGTAGACGCCGACCTCTCGTGTCTCGTCGATGGAGAAGCGAAAGACCTCGTCGCTGGGCGCCCCCCAGTCGATGCCGCCGTCCGGCCCGGCGATGTAGCCGTCGAGTGAGACGTTCATCGAACAGATCACGCTGCGCATCAGAAGGGCCTCATTTGCAGGCGTTTGACTGTATGCGGCGAGTTTATCGGCTTGGCTGCCCGTGTCGCTGAACTGAATTTGGTTTAGCATGTCGGCAGGACCCCCGAGAGATGCGGAGACCCCGATGCACCGTGTGCTGTTCGCCATCCACCGCAAGCCGGAACTGTCGTTCGAGGAGTTCCTGACGCACTACCGCGACGTTCACCTGCCGATCGCCAGGAAGCTCCCGAAGCTGCGGCAGTACGACATCTTCCCGGTCCAACCCGGACCCGGCCCCGACGGCGACGCGCCGGATGCATTCACCTTGATGACGTTCGACTCCGCCGAGGACTTCGAGGCCTTTCTCGCCGTCCCGGAGATGGCCGACATCGCCGAGGACAACGAGAAGTTCATCGGGAGGGTCGAGCCCTACACCATCGACCACATCCCCGTGATCGCCGGCTGACACCGAGATCCGCCCCCGATTCGTTGAGGAAGGCTGACCGCCCCGCGGCGATCGGCTACACGCTCTACCCGCACACGGGCCCTGGCTTCGCCGTCAGCCGGCCGAGCGACCGCAAGCGCGGGGCGCAGCCGACCTATCTCGGCGTCACCGTGCTGCGCTCGAGCGTCACGAGCCGCCGGGTCTCCGTGAGGACGGGCCGCCTGAAGCGCCCGATGGCGCTTGAGCTGAGCGCTCGTGGGCGGGGAGGTCCGGCACCTCGACCCGCAGGAGATGGTCGAACGTGCCGGTGACGTGGTGGCACTCGATGATCTTGCGATGGCCGCGACCTGATGTACGGCGGCAGCGGCCCGGACCGCATCTTCGCGCGCGACGGCCGGCGCGACCTCGTGCACTGCGGCACCGGCGACGACTCGGCCATGACCGACGCGGTCGACATCGTGACGAGCTGCTGGACGGCCGGGGCGCCGTAGGATGGCGCCCGTGCCGTTCACGCTCAGGAACCTCAAGGAGGACCTGGACGACGTCGGGTCCAACTTCGACGGCGCGCCGGACCTTGAGTTCCGCCTGGCGACGCAGGCGCTCGAGCTCGAGCACTCCGGCCTCGGCTACCAGCGCGTCCCGCCCGGCTATCGCTTTCCGTACGGCCACACGCACAAGACGCAGGAGGAGGTGTACGTGGTCCTGCGCGGGAGCGGGCGGATGAAGCTCGACGACGAGATCGTCGAGCTCAAGCAGTGGGACGCGGTGCGCATCCCGCCCGGCACGTGGCGAGGCTACGAGGCCGGGCCCGAAGGCCTCGAGATCTTCGTCATCGGCGCTCCCAACCTCGGCGACGCTCCACGCGAAGACGTCGAGGGACGGCGCGACTGGTGGGCTGATTGACGGCCGCGGCCGGTGCGAGCACGGCTCGCACCGGCCACGGCGGATGAACTAGACCGAGACGGCCTCGCGATCGTCGGCGGTCGGGCCCGGGATCGTGTCGATGCCCTCCATCGCCTTGGTGAACTCGATGGCCTCGTCGTCCATGACCGCCCGCGGGTCGAACGACGGGTCGGCCATGACGCCGTGCACGCGGCGACGCTGCATGCCGAAGTTGCCCGCGTCGTAGAGCGGCAGGACCGCCGCCTCGCGCAGGTAGCGGTCGTACGAGTGCTTGCGGTCGACGGAGTTGACACCGACCACCTGCATGCACTTGTAGACGCAGTCGAACAGCATCTCGGTGCAGTGGATCTTGCACATCGCGCCGAGCATCTCGCCGTGGTAATCGTGCTGGTCGAGGTAGTGCGCGGTCTTCCAGCAGAAGTACCGCGCGGCCTCGATCTTCGCCGCGACGTCGCCGAGCACATAGCCCGGGTACTGGTAGTGGATGATCGGCTTCGGGCCGCCGGCGGTGTACGTCTTCGACCACTGCAGGGCGTCCTCGTACGCGGCGCGGGCGACCGCGACCGCGCCGATGCCGGCGACCGGGCCCGACCAGGCGAAGTTGCGGTTGATGAGCAGATCGCCGTTGCCCTTGGCGCCCTCGATCATGTTCTCCGCCGGGACGCGCGCGTTGTCGAACGTGATCTCGAAGTTCGGCGCGGAGCGCTGGCCGAGCGTGCTGATGTTGCCGTAGGTGACGCCGGGCGTGCCGCGCTCGACGATGATCGCCGACAGGCCCTCCGTGCCGCCGCGTTCCGAATCGGTGCGACAGACGACGAGGTTCAGGTTCGCGCCCTGGTTGTCCCAGCCGCCGACGTTGCAGGGCCAGTACTTCTTGCCGTTCATGACGTACTCGTCGCCGTCCAGCGTCGCCGTCACCCCCATGCCCGCACCGCCGATGGCGGGCGCGTCGAAGTTCGCGGTTCCGCCCGGCGAGCCGGCGGGCTCGCTCGCCGCGTAGCCGACGATGAACTCGTTGCTCGTGTCGCCGGTGGCGCCGCCGATGAACCGCTCCTTCTGCTCCTGGGTGCCGTAGTACCAGACCGGCATGAGCCCCAGCCCGTTGACGAGGATGGCCGTGCCGAAGCCGGGATCGACCGCTTGGATCTCCTCGGCCGCGATCACGAAGTCCACGTTGGACAGCCCGCCTCCGCCGTACTCGCTCGGGAGCATCGACCAGGCGATGCCCTGCTTGCAGGCCTCCTCGTAGGCCGGCTTGAGCATCTGCCAGCCGGCGAACGGATCGGGCTCGGCGTCGACCTTCGGCGCGAGCGGAGCGAGGACCTCCTGGGCGAAGCTCCGTGCCATCGCCTGAAGCTCCTGCTGCTCCTTCGTCAACGTGAAATCAATCGCCATGCTCTGTTCTCTCCTCGCTGTTTCGTACGGCGCGCGCCGATGCACGAGCCTTGGGAAAGGGACTCGACAGAAGCAATGCGAGGGTGCGGCGGGGCGCGAGGAGGCGTTCCCTCCCACGTCGTCTTTGCACGTCGAACTGCAATAGGCATCGCCCATGCTCCGCGCTCGACCGAAGTCCGCCACCGGACTTTCTACATGGCGACTATATAATAGGTTTGGTCGCTGAGGCGGCCATCGGGCCACGCAGCTCGATCAGGCAGCCGGCGGTCTCCGGGTCCTCGGGCACGAAGCCGACCAGTTTCGTCTCCGGGTCGAGCGCATCGAGCAGACCGCGCGTGATCCCGCGGTGGAGCCCGCACACCAGCGGCTGACGCTCTCGCACGGCCTCGCGGTAGGGGCAGTTGCGCAGGCGATAGGTCAGCCGGTCATCGCCGGTCAGCTCGCGCTCGGGCTGGAAGCCCAGCGCGGCCAGCACGTCGTGCATGCGCTGCTCGCCGGTGACGTCGGTCTCGGCGGTGGCCATCTCGCGGCCGATCCGGCGCCCGGTGGCCTCGACGTCGCGCACGCGCGCCTCCTCGGAGACCAGCGAGCGGACCAGCCACCGCGCCAGCTCCGCGTAGGCCGTCGGCGGATCGCCGCCGGGCAGCGCGTGCGGGCTGATCGCCCACGAGTCGCGACCGGACGCTAACGTCGTCAATGTCATGCTCGGGCGATCGCCCCAGATGCGGCGATCACGCGCGGAGCGACAGCTTCGGATGGTTCCTCGAGGCTTCGGCCGCGAGGTGTGGGGGCACCTGGTTTGACACCCTCCGAGCGCAGAGCCCTGTTACGGTACGATGACCCTACTTCGCACTCTCGGAACGCGCGCGGAGCTGCACGGAGCGTGGGCACCTTGTTCCACTCACGGCTGGTCTTGGTGGTGAGAAGAATCCGGACGATCCGAGTTCGGGTCGTGCCCCTGCCCCGGGCCACCTCGTAGGCCTCGTGCAGCGCCTCGCGCTCGCGGCTGGGAGCCCTATCCTTCGGGAGGTTGGCGGGCACGCCGATCACAAGCTCGCCGGCGGACACGGCGAACTTGTATTCGAAACGGTCGAGCTGCTTGGCGAAGCTGTCTTCGTGGACGTGGACCCAGATGTCCTCCAGCTCGAAAGGAAGATCGAGCAGCGCCGGGGCCAGATCCTGGAACGTCAGATCCAGCGACGGGTGCGGGGTGAACCAGATCACCTTCCATTCGACTTTGCCTGCCAAAGACGCCGGTATCCGTCGGCGATCGACGGGGTCGGTCTGAGCGTCCATTCGCTGCGGTATTCATGGATCCGCCTCCGGGGTCCCAATCGGGAGCCCAGCAGGGCGGCGATAAAGGTCGCGAGCGCAAGATCACCGCCAGACGACGACCCCACCCACGACAGGAGCCACCATGTCCGCCATCCAGCGTCTTCATCCCGGCGTGCGCTTCAGCGCCGTTTCCATCCACAACGGCACCGTCTACGTCGCCGGCCAGGTCGCCGCCGATTCCAGCCAGGACGTCGCCGGCCAGACGCGCCAGGTGCTGGCGACGATCGACAAGCTCCTCGCCGAGGCCGGCAGCGACAAGTCGCGCATCCTGATGGGCGCAGATCTTCCTTCTCCGACATCGCCGACTTCGCGGCCATGAACGCCGTCTGGGACGCCTGGGTGCCGAAGGACGCCAAGCCTTGCCGCGCGACCGTGGAAAGCCGCCTCGCCAGTCCAGACCTGCGCGTCGAGATCGTCGTCACCGCGGCGATCTAGCCCGACGTCCGACGCCCCCCGTCGAGTCGACGCCGTCGACGCGGCGCGGCACGTTGTGCCGAGTCGTCCGGTGCGGCCAGGCCGTGGCCGCAGCTCCATCCGTTCAAAAGGACTCTCATGTTCGCTCACAACAAACGCCTGCAATACACGGTCCGGGTGGTCGTCCAACCCCGGCCTCGCCAACCTGATGCTCGAACAGTTCGGCGGGCCGCAGGGCGAGCTCGCCGCGGCCATGCGCTACTTCACGCAAGCGCTGGCCGAGGACGATCCCGGCCGCAAGGACATGCTGCTGGACATCGCGACCGAGGAGCTGAGCCACCTCGAGGTGATCGGCAGCATCGTCGCGATGCTGAACAAGGGCGTGAAGGGCCGGCTCGCCGAGGGCGCGGAAGCGAGGCCGAGCTGTACCGCTCGATCACCGGCGGCGGCAACGAGTCACACGTCACCCAGGTGCTGTATGGCGGCGGCCCGGCGCTCATCAACTCCGGCGGCGTGCCGTGGAACGCCGCCTACATCGACAGCATCGGCGAGCCCACCGCCGACCTGCGCTCCAACATCGCGGCCGAAGCCCGCGCCAAGATCGTCTACGAGCGGCTGATCAACGTCACCGACGATCCCGGCGTCAAGGAAGCGCTCGGCTTCCTGATGACGCGCGAGATCGCGCACCAGAAATCGTTCGAGAAGGCGCTGTACGCGATCGAGCCGAACTTCCCGCCGGGCAAGCTGCCTGGCGACCCGCGATTCACCGAACGTCTACTTCAACATGTCGCAGGGCGAGGGCGACGCGCGCGGTCCGTGGAACTCCGAAGAGAAGTTCGAGTTCGTCAGCGGCGAGGAAGCGCAGCAGTCGGTCGACGGCGACGGCAACGCCGCGGTGTCGCTGACCGGGACGGAGCAGGAAGTGCTCGAGCAGCTCGCGGTGCGCACCGCGTCGGATCCGGACAGCGATCCGCTGACCGGAGGCGAGCTCGGCATGGGCCTCGAGGAAAGCGAGACCGAGACGCAGGAGCGGTGATGGAAGGCTGCCGGGAAGCGTCCCGGCAGCCTCTCGGCACGTCCGCGCGGTCAGCTCGCGAACAGCAGGCGCTGCAGCATCCAGGCGTTGAGCGCGACGACGACGCCCGCGGCCGTCCACAGCAGCACGCCCGTCGAGCGGCCGAAGGCGAAGGCGCCGAGGTGCTTGCGCCGCGTCGTGAACAGCAGCAGCGGCACGATCGCGAAGGGCAGCTGCAGGCTCAGGACCACCTGGCTGAAGACGAGCAGCGAGTTGGCTCCGGCGCTGCCGTACCAGGCGATGACGAGGACCGCCGGGACGATCGCGAGGCCGCGCGTGAGGAGAGCGCGGGCCGCCGGCGAGATGCGGATGTCGAGGAAGCCCTCCATGACGATCTGGCCGGCGAGCGTGCCGGTGACCGACGAGCTGAGTCCCGAGCAGACCAGCGCGATGCCGAAGACCGCGCTGGCGATGCCGACGCCGAGCAGCGGCGAGAGCAGGCGATAGGCATCCGCGAGCTCGCTGACCGGTTCGCCGCGGCGCGATGGAAGGCGCCGCCGGCGAGGATCATGATCGACGCGTTGATGAGCAGCGCGAGGCGAGCGCGAGCGTCGAATCGATCGTCGCGAAGCGGATCGCCTCGCGCGGCCGGCGTCGTTCGCGCATGGCGGCGCGTCTGCACGACCGACGAGTGCAAATAGAGGTTGTGCGGCATCACCGTCGCGCCGACGATGCCGACGGCGAGGTACAGCATCGCCGGAACCGTGACGATGCGCGGGCGGCGGCACGAAGCCGGCCAGCACCGCCGCCAGTCCGGCTGCAGCCAGGCGATCTGGAACGCGAAGCAGACGCCGACCGTCGCGACCAGGGCGATGATCGCCGCCTCGAGCCAGCGAAAGCCGCGCCTTGCAGCGCGAGCAGGAGGATCATGTCGAGGAGGGTGACGCGATGCCGCGCGGTGATGCTCACGCCGAACAGCAGGTGCAGCCCGATCGCGACGCCGATCACCTCGGCCAGGTCGCAGGCGACGATCGCCACTTCGCAGAACAGCCAGCAGCCCCCGTTCGTGGCCGGTGCGAAGTGGCGCCGACACGCCTGCGCCAGGTCGACGCCCTCGCTCGTGACCTTGAGCAGCCCGATCTCCGCCGTCGAGCGGACATGCGTGCCGCCGCACAGCTCGCGCGACCAGGAGCCGTCGCCGATCTCCACCATGCGCACGATGTCGCCGTACTTCTCGCCGAAGAGCGCGGTGGCGCCGAGCGCCTTCGCCTCGTCGAGCGTCGTGACGATCGGGCGGACCGAATCGTTGCCGGTGATCCACGCGTTGACCGGTCCTCGACCGCGCGGACGTCCTCGTCGGTCAGGCGCGTGCCGTGCGTGAAGTCGAAGCGCAGCTTGTCCGGCCCCACGTAGGAGCCGGCCTGGCGGACGTGCGAGCCGAGGCGCGCCCGCAGGGCGGCGTGCAACAGGTGCGTCGCCGTGTGGTTCGCCGCGGTCGCGTGGCGCGCCCTGCGGTCCACGCGGGCCACGACCCGCTCGCCCGGCTTCAGCGAGCCGGCGATCGGCTCGACGACGACCGCCTGGTCGTCGCCCAGGCGCAGGACGTCGACGACCTGCGCGCGGCAGTCGCCGTCCTCGCACTCGATGGTCCCGCCGTCCGCGACCTGGCCGCCGCCGGTCGCGTAGAACGGCGACTCCGCGAGCTTGATGATCATCGACGAGCCGTCCGCCTCCACCACGCCGACCGTCGTGCGCTGCTCGAGCGCCTCGTAGCCGGTGAAGTCGGTCTGCGCCGAGGTCTTGGCCAGGTCGGTCGCCCGCGCCCGCAGGTCGCCGCTGAGCGAGGACCCGGCGCGGCCGCCGGCGCGCGCACGCGCCCGCTGCTGCTCCATGAGCGAGTCGAAGCCCTCGGTGTCGACCTCGAGGCCCTGCTCGAGCGCGAGCTCGCGGGTGACCTCGAAGGGGAAGCCGAACGTGTCGTGCAGGCGGAACGCGTCCTCCGCCGGGATCGAGCCGTCCCGAGCGAGCGCGCGATGACCTCGTCGAGCAGCTTGCTGCCCTGCTCGAGCGTGCGGCCGAAGCCCTCCTCCTCCGCCTTCACCCAGCGGTGACGAGGTCGCGCTCGGCCACGAGCTCCGGGTACGCGGCGCCCATGACGTCGATCACGACGTCGACGAAGCGCGGCATGAAGCCCGGCTCGATGCCGATGTGGTGGCCCTGCTGGATCGCCCGGCGCATGACCCGGCGCAGGATGTAGCCGCGGTCCTCGTTCGACGGCACGACGCCGTCGGCGATGAGGAACGTCATCGCGCGCGAGTGGTCGGCCAGGATGCGCAGCGCCCGCTCCTCGGGCTCGGCGTGCGGCGAGAGCTCCCGGCCCAGCGCCATGAGCGGCGCGAACTGGTCGGTCTCGAAGATCGTCTGCGCGCCCTGCTGGATGAGCGCCATGCGGTTCAGGCCCAGGCCGGTGTCGATGTTCTTGTTCGGCAGCGGCGTGAGCGTGCCGATCGGATCCTGGTTGAACTGCATGAACACGAGGTTCCAGTACTCGAGGAAGCGCTCGTTCTCACCGCCGGGCAGGTCCTCCGGGGACCCGAACGCGACGCCGCGGTCGAGGTAGAGCTCCGAGCACGGGCCGCACGGCCCGGTCGGGCCCGCCTGCCAGAAGTTCTCCGACCGCGGACACAGCACGATGCGCTCGCGCGGCACGCCGACGGACTCCCAGGCCGCGATCGCCTCCTCGTCGGGACCGAGGCCCAGCTCCTCGTCGCCCTCGAAGACCGTGATCCAGATGTCCTCGGCCGTGAAGCCGAAGCCCTCCAGCGACAGCTCCCACGCGTACTCGACGGCCCCCTGCTTGAAGTAGTCGCCCAGGGAGAAGTTGCCGAGCATCTCGAAGAACGTCAGGTGCCGCGCCGTGTTGCCGACGTTCTCGATGTCGGTCGTGCGGAAGCACTTCTGACACGACGTCAGACGGTTGTGCGGCGGGCGCTCCTGGCCGAGGAAGTACGGCTTGAGCGGGTGCATCCCCGCGGTCGTGAGCAGGACCGACGGGTCGTAGTCTGCCGGGACGAGCGAGCCCGATGCGCGCCGCACGTGGCCGCGCTGCTCGAAGAAGGAGAGGTAGGTCTCCCGGATCTCATCGCTCGTTAGACCGGTCATGCCGGTTGAGGATACGGCGCGCAATCAGGCGGGCGTGGGCGCCTCGCCCGCGAGCTCGCAGCGGTTCTTGCCCGCCGCCTTCGCGCGGTACAGCGCCTCGTCGGCAGCGCGGCGCAGCGCGTCCCCGTCGACGGCGTCGACCGGCCACGCGGCGAGGCCGGCGCTCACGGTCACGCCGCGGCCGGGCAGCACGTCGAGCGCCGCGACGGCGACCCGCAGGCGCTCGGCGACCAGCAATGCCTCCTCGGCGCCCGCGCCGGGCGTGAGCAGCGCGAACTCCTCGCCACCGATGCGGGCGAACGTGTCCCCCGGCCGCACGGCCTCACGACCGCACGCGGCGACGCGGCGCAGCACCTCGTCCCCGGCGTCGTGGCCGTGCGCGTCGTTGATCGACTTGAAGTCGTCGATGTCCAGCATCGCGAGCGCGAGACGGCCGCCCTCGCGGCGGGCGCGCAGCATCTCCCGGGTCAGCGCGTCCTGCAGCACGCGGCGGTTGTAGATGCCGGTGAGCGGATCGCGCAGGGCCTGATGGGTCTTCTCGGTGTAGTCGCGGATGTGGCTGAGGCCGACGGCGAGCTGGTCGCCCAGCACGCCGACGAGCCGCATCGTCTCCGGTGCGAACGGCTCCTCGCGCCCGACCAGCATCACGCTGCCGAGCTGCTCGTCGCGGACGACGAGCGGGAGGCCGACCGCGAACGGGTCCCCGTCGGGGACCGTGGCGCCGGGCGGCAGCGTGTGGCGGTCGCCCGCGAGCTCGATGTGGACGCTGCGGGCGTCGGAGACGCGCATGAGGACCTGCAACGCGCGCTCCACGAGCGGGCGCTCCCCGCGCATCCGGGTCACGGCGTCGGCGAGATCGATGAGTGCGGCGAGCTCCGCGTTGCGCCGGAGCATCTCGCGGCGCAGTTCGCGCTCGCGGGCGATGGCCCGGTGGCGGTCCCCGAGGATCCAGTTCTGGCGCATGAAGGCGAGCGCGCCGGCGACGGACCAGGCCGCGCCCCAGACGCCGATCGCGAGCGTCGACGCGCCGCCCACGACGAGCAGCACCGCCAGCGACGCCGGGAAGATCGTCAGGTACGCGACCGGCGCGAGCAGCTGCGGCCGGCGTGTCCGCGTCGTCGAGGTCCGTGCGGGGCCGGTCGCGCGGCAGGATCCGCACGGCATCGAGCACCGCCACCAGGGCGAGTCCGACGGCGACGAACCGCAAGTCCCCCCTGCCGCCATGCCCGCCGCCAGGATCCCGTAGCCGAGCGCCACGCGGACGACCGCGGGACGCGCTCCC
>CAVXSJ010000003.1:0-370022 GCA_963764385.1 uncultured Solirubrobacteraceae bacterium
CACCGGCGGCGTCTGCGGGCTGCTCAAGAAGAACAAGATCGACTGATCGAGGGCACGGCGCCTGGCCGGCGACAGGCAAGGTGTCGGTCGACGGCACCGAGATCGCGGCGCCAAGACGATCGTCCTGGCCACCGGCTCGGTCCGAAGCCGATCCCCGGCGCCAGTTCGGCGGCCGCGTGATCGGCACCGAGGAGGCATGGGCGCTCGACGAGCTGCCGAGGCGCTCGCCGTCGTCGGCGCGGGCGCGTCAGGCGCCGAGATCGCCTCCGCGTACGGGCGGCTGGGCACCGAGGTGCTGCTGTTCGAGGCGCTCGACCGCGTGCTGCCGACCGAGGACGCCGACATCTCCAAGGTCGCCGGCGCGCGCTCCCAAGCAGGGCATCGACGATCCACACGAGACGCTGGTCGAGAAGATCAAGTCGCGGGACGACAAGCGTCACGTTCACCTACGGCGACGAGGAGGGCGAGGCCGACTACCTCGTCATCGCCGCCGGCCGCGGCCCCGACGTCGAGGCGCTCGGCCTCGACGCGGCCGGCGTCAAGCTCGACGACCGCGGCCTGATCGAGGTCGACGGCGCGATGCGCACCTACGTCGAGGGCGTCTACGCGATCGGCGACCTGGTGCTCGGCCCGGCGCTCGCGCACAAGGCCTCCGACGAGGGCGTGATCGCCGTCGAGGACGCCGCCGGCCTGGAGACCCACCCGATCGAGTACATCGACATCCCCGCGCGACCTTCTGCACCCCGAACGTCGGCTCGTTCGGGCTCACCGAGGAGCAGGCGCGCGAGCAGGGCATCGACGTCGTGATCGGCAAGGTCAACTACGGCGCGGTCGGCGCCGGCACCGTCTACGGCGACCGCACGGGGGTGATCAAGATCATCGGCGACAAGCGGTACGGCGAGATGGTCGGCGGGCACATCGTCGGCGCCAAGGCGACGGAGCTGATCCAGGAGCTCGTCAACGCGAAGGCGCTCGAAGGCGGCTATCCCGAGGTCGCCCGGATCGTCCACGGCCACCCGACCCTGGCCGAGGGCGTGATGGAGGCCGCACGGGCCGCCGACGGCTGGCTGATCCACGGCTGAGGGCCAGCCGCGCTTCTACTACGACTTCGCCTCCCCGGACGCGTACCTCGCGGCCGAGCGGGTGATGCACGTGCTGCCCGAGGTGCCGGAGTGGATGCCGGTGCGGCTCTCCGGGCTGGCCGCCGGCGGGGTGGGCTCGTTCCGCTGCGCCGAGGAGGAGACGATCTACCGCGAGGACATCGAGGCGCGGGCGCGGCGCCTACGGGCTGCAGGCGACGCGCTGGCCGGACCCGTTCCCCACCGACACGGAGTGGGCGCTGCTCGCGGCCACGTACTCGAAGCAGATCGGCCGCGGGGTGGCGTTCTCGCTGGCCGCGTTCCGGCAGGCGTTCGCCGGCGGGCGGGACCTCGGCGGGCAAGACAACGTCCTGATCGCGGCCGCCGCGTGCGAGATGCACCCGACGGCGGTCGTCAAGGGCGCGGGCCTGGGCTCGATCGCCGAGCCGGCTCGACGACGCGACCGCCGCCGCGGTGGCGGCGGGCGTGCTCGACGTGCCCGCGATCGTGACCGCCGGCGGGCGGGTGTTCCACGGCGACCGCGAGCTGGAGAAGGCCGCGGGCGCGCCCGCATGAAGGCGAACCGCGAGTACGAGCTGCTCGTGCGCCGCGGGAGCCGCGGGCCCGCGTTCATGCGGGGCACCGCGCGATCCGACCACGTCGAGGTGATCGAGATCGCCACGGGCGAGATCGCGCTGTTCTGGGACACCGTGCCCACGCAGACCGGGCGGCTCGCCCGGGCCCTGCGCGCCGACCTGGCGCAGCTGGAGGGGGACGCCTTCCTCGCCAAGTGGCGCCGCTGGCAGAACGCCTAGCCGCTCGATCGCCCTCGCGCAGCCGGCGCAGGGTGAGGGCGATGACCGGACCGTAGGCCGGCGCCAGCGCGGCCTCCAGCGGCGCCGGCGCGCGCAGGTCGATCGCCACCGTGCAGCCGCTCGCACGCGGCTCCACGCGGTGGTCCATCTCGACCACCGCGCCGACGCGCCAGGTCCACGAGCGGGGCGGGTCCACGGCGACGATCAGCACCGGCACGGGAACCACGCCGAACAGCCGCGCCGCGCCGGAGTGTCCGGCACGGACCTCACCGTCGCCAAGGCCCCAGGCACCGCGCACGTGGGG
Organism: uncultured Solirubrobacteraceae bacterium; assembly: GCA_963764385.1. Lineage (GTDB taxonomy): Bacteria > Actinomycetota > Thermoleophilia > Solirubrobacterales > Solirubrobacteraceae > DATFQI01. The sequence continues at coordinate 2,199 of CAVXSJ010000003.1, forward strand.
CGCCCACACGGGCCATCCACGAGGGCGCGAGAACAGCTCCCACGCCGCGTCCGATAAGCCGTTGGAGTCCTCCGTCCACGTGTGCATTCCCGGCGCGGCCTACCCGGTACTGTGCCGCCCGATGGGGGATGTGACCCAGGCGCAGTCGGGGCGCTCGCTGCCGGAGGCCGAGGTCGCGCGCGAGTGGCTGGAGACGATGATCCTGATCCGCCGCTTCGAGGAGCGCGCGGGCGAGATGTACGCCAAGGCGAAGGTCGGCGGCTTCCTGCACCTGGCGATCGGCGAGGAGGCGACGATCGTCGGCGCGGTGCGCGCGATGCGCAACGAGGACTACCTGATCTCGACCTACCGCTCGCACGGCCACGCGCTCGTCGCGCGGCTGCCATCCCAACAACGTGATGGCGGAGCTGTTCGGCCGCGAGGACGGCGTCTCGCACGGGCCGCGGCGGGTCGATGCACATGTTCGACCTCGAGCGGCGGTTCATGGGCGGCTACGGGATCGTCGGCGGCAACCTCCCGCTGGCCGGCGGCATGGGCCTGGCGTCCGACTACAAGGGCACCGAGGAAGTGACCGTGTGCGTGTTCGGCGACGGGGCCGCCAACCAGGGCACCTTCGGCGAGACGCTCAACCTGGCCGCGCTGTGGCGGCTCCCGATCGTCTTCATGGTCACCAACAACCAGTTCGGGATGGGGACCTCGCTCGAGCGCCACTCGGCGCTGACCGACCTCCACCGCCGCGGCGAGGGCTTCGGCGTGCCCGGCATGCGCTGCGACGGGATGGACGTGGTCGACACCCACCACGTGCTGCGCGAGGCGATCCGGCGCGCCCGCGAGGAGCGTCAGCCCGTGCTCGTCGAGGCCGTCACCTACCGCTTCCGCGGGCACTCGATGGCCGACCCTGAGGAGTACCGCAGCAAGGAGCAGGTCGCGGAGTGGCGCAAGCGCGACCCGGTCAGGAGACCTTCGCCGACCGACTGGTCGCCGAGGAGTGGCTGGAGGCGGCGAGCCCGAGCAGATCGACGAGGCGATCGTCACGCGCATCGACGAGGCGGTGGCGTTCGCCGACCGCTCCCCGTTCCCGCCCCCGGAGTCGCTGTACGACTCGATCTACGTGCTCGGCGACCAGGTCAAGGGCTGGTACTCGGTCGACGAGCGCTCCGCCGGCGTGCACCGCGGGGAGCACGAGCGTGCGACCGCCGCCGAGCGCGGCCCGAGGGCGCGAGGCCGGGAGCAGGCGAACAACGAGGACGCGGCTACGACAAGGCGCGGGTGGAGCAGGCAATTCCGAAGGAGAGGACGTCTGATGGCCGTCATGCGCTACCGCGAGGCGCTCAACCAGGCGCTGCGCGAGGAGATGCAGCGCGACGAGAGCGTGCTGCTGATGGGCGAGGACATCGGCGTCTTCAACGGCGCCTTCAAGGTCACGAACGGGCTGCTCGAGGAGTTCGGCGAGAAGCGCGTGCGCGACACGCCGATCTCCGAGAACACCATCGTCGGCATGGGCGTCGGCGCCGCCATGACCGGCCTGCGGCCCGTGGTCGAGCTGATGACGATCAACTTCTCGCTGCTGGCGATGGACCAGATCGTCAACCACGCCGCCACGATCCACTACATGTTCGGCGGCCAGGTGCGGGTGCCGCTGGTGATCCGGATGCCGCAGGGCGCCGGCGCACCAGCTCGGCCCGACGCACTCGCACTCCTTCGAGGCGATCTACGCTCACGTGCCCGGGCTGCTCGTCGCCGTGCCCTCCACCCCGGCCGACGCCAAGGGCCTGCTGAAGGCCGCGATCCGCGACGACAACCCGGTCGTGTTCATCGAGCACGAGTACCTCTACGGCCAGCGCGGCGACGTGCCCGACGACGAGGACTTCACGCTCGACTTCGGCCAGGCGGCGATCCGGCGCGAGGGCGAGGACGTCACGATCGTCGGCATCTCACGGATGGCGCTGACCGCCGAGAAGGCGGCCGAGCAGCTCGCCGACGAGCACGAGGTCGAGGCCGAGGTGATCGACCCCCGCACGCTGCGCCCGCTCGACCTCGACACGATCCTCGACGTCGGTGCGCAAGACGAACCGCTGCGTGATCGTCGAGGAGGGCTGGCCGCACGGGGGCGTCGGGGCCAACCTTGCCGCGCTGATCCAGGAGCAGGCGTTCGACCATCTCGACGCGCCGATCGCCCGCGTCACGGGCGCTGATCTGCCGATGCCGTACTCCAAGCCGCTCGAGCAGATCGCCTACCCGCACGAGCCGCAGGTGGTCGAGGCCGTGCTCGCGTTGTTCTCCGACCTCTAGGACCCGGGGTTCCGGCCGATCACTCGGGGGTGGCTGACCGCAGCACACCCGTCGAGGACGACCTCGAGCGCCGCGTCGAGGAACTGCAGGCCGTCGCCGAGCTCGGCCGTCGTGCCCTGCAGTCCGACAACCTGCCCTCCATGCTGCGCACGGCGACCGAGATCGTCGGCGCCACCCTGCGCGCCGACCGAACGCTGGTGATCGCCGTCGATGAGCACGGCGGCGAGAAGATCGCGGTCGAGACCGGCGCCTGCGAGGCGCCCCGCAGCGAGATGGAGGTGTGGATCGGCGCGCGCGTCGCCTTCGGGCGGCTGTGCGTGCAGAGCGCCTCGCCCGACGGCTTCTCGGTCGCCGACGAGACCTTCCTTCGCTCGGTCTCGCATCTGCTGAGCGCGTGCCTGGACAGCTACAGCAGCGAGGCGGCCACGCGCCGGATGGCGTTGCAGGACCCGCTCACCGGTCTCCCCAACCGCGCGCAGCTGGTCGAGCTGATCACCGCGGCGCTCGGCCGCGCCCGCGCGGGCGGCACGCTCGTGGCGCTCCTGATGGTCGACCTCGACCAGTTCAAGATGATCAACGACTCGCTCGGCCACCAGGCCGGCGACGAGTTGCTGCTCGGCATCGCGCCGCGATTGCGCGACGCGGTCGGCGAGCACGCGACGATCGCTCGGCTCGGCGGCGACGAGTTCGGCGTGCTGTGCGAGCAGCTCGAGTCCGAGGCGGACGCGCTCGACGCCGCGAAGCGCCTCGCCGGGGCCTGGGCCCGGCCGTTCGCGCTCGGCGTCGACGAGGTGTTCGTGTCCGGCTGCGTGGGCGTCGCGGTGTCCGGGTCGCGCGACGCCAACGCGTCGACGATGCTGCGCGAGGCGGACGCCGCCATGTACCGCGCCAAGGAGCAGGGCCGCGGGCGCTTCGAGCTCTTCGACGAGGTGATGCGCGCCCGGGCGCTGGACCGCCTGCGGATGGAGAGCGACCTGCGCCGCGCGCTCGACCAGGACGACCTCGACCTCGCCTACCAGCCCATCTTCGACGTCGACACCGGCCGTCCGGTGGCGGTCGAGGCGCTCCTGCGCTGGAGCCACCCCACCCGCGGCCCGGTCTCGCCCGCCGAGTTCATCCCCGTCGCCGAGGACAGCGGGCTGATCGTGCCGATCGGCCGCTGGGTCCTCCAGCGCGCGTGCGCTCAGGTCGCCGCCTGGCGGCGCCGGCTCCCGGCCGACACGCCGCTGCGGCTGTGCGTGAACCTCTCCGCCCGGCACGTCGCGCGGCCCGAGGTGGTCTCCGACGTCGCGCTCGCCCTGCGGACGTCGGGCCTGCCGGCAGAGTCGCTCGCGCTGGAGATCACGGAGTCGGTGCTGATGGAGGAGGGCGAGGTCGCCCAGGCCGCGCTCGGCGACCTGCGTGAACTGGGCGTCTCCCTCTACCTCGACGACTTCGGGACCGGCTACTCGTCGCTGGGCTACCTGCGCCGGTTCCCACTCGACGCGCTCAAGATCGACCGCTCGTTCGTGGAGGGGATCACCGAGTCGGCCGAGGCGCTCGAGCTGGTCGGCGCGATCATCGCGATGGCCCGCGGGCTGGGGCTCCTGGTCGTCGCCGAGGGCGTCGAGACGTCCGCTCAGCTCGCCCACCTGAAGCGGCTCGGATGCCCGCGCGCCCAGGGCTACCACCTCGCCCTGCCGCTGCCCGCCGAGGCCGCCGCCGCGCTGCTCGTCAAGACGATCGCGCCCGTCCGCGCGACGGTCGCAAGGCCAGCACTCTGACAAAGCGTCGATCGAGAGCGGACTGCATGAGCGGCGAGGCATACGGTGGGTCGCGGATGAGCGCCCGGATCCTGCAGGTGGAGGACAACGACGCCGACGCCCGGCTCACCCGCGAGGCGCTGCGGGAGGGTGGCGACGACGTCCGGCTGTCGACGGTGTCCGACGGCGAGGCCGCCCTCGCCTACCTGCGTCGTGACCCCGGCTACGAGGACGCGCACCGTCCCGACGTCGTGCTGCTCGACCTCAACCTCCCGCGCATGGGCGGGCTCGAGTTGCTCGAGGCGGTGCGGGCGGATCCCGCGCTCGCCCACATCCCGGTGATCGTGCTCAGCTCCTCGACGACCGAGCGCGACGTGCACGCGAGCTACGTCCGTGGCGCCAACGCATTCGTGGTCAAGCCGCAGGACCTCGACGAGTTCATGGACCTGATCGGGGCCATCCGCTCGTTCTGGCTGCAGACCGCGCGGCTACCCTCCGCGGAGCCATGGCAGAAATCCTGATCGCCGCGGTCCTCGGCGCGCTCGCAGGCGGGCTGCTGGTGCACTACCTTGGCCGGGACCGGCGCGAGCGGCGCTCGCAGCCCCAGGCGCCCGGCCTCCAGCGGGCGATCCTCGACTCCCTGCAGGACGGCGTGGTGGTCTACGACGAGGAGGAGCGGATCGTCTTCTTCAACCCCGCCGCCCAGGAGATCCTCGGCGTGACGCGCGACGAGCTCCTGTCCGGGCAGCGCACCTGGGTGCCGCTGGCGGCCGATGCGCGTCCGCTCGCGGAGGAGGAGCGCCCGGTGACGATCACGGCGCGCACCGGCCAGCCGTGCGCGGGTGTCGACGTCGGCCTGCGGCGCGACAGCGGCGCGATCCGCTGGACGACGGTCGCGACGCGGGCGATGCAGGAGACGCCCGGGGCCAACGGTCGCTACGCCGTCGTCGTGGCGTTCACGGACATCACCGAGCGGCGCGAGGCGCTGGAGGCGCTCGAGCGCTCCAATTCGGAGCTGGCCCAGTTCGCCTACGTCGCCTCCCACGACTTGTCCGAGCCGCTGCGGATGGTCTCCAGCTACCTCCAGCTGCTGCGCCGCCGCTACCGCGGCCAGATCGACGAGGACGCCGACGAGTTCATCGACTTCGCGGTCGAGGGCGCGAACCGCATGCGCGCCCTGATCGAGGACCTGCTCGCCTACTCGCGGGCCGGCCACGGGACCGAGGCGCGCCCGGTCGACTGCGGGCTCGTGATGGCCGACGTGCTGTCGTCGCTGGCCGCCGCGGTGGCCGACGCGCGGGCGCAGGTCCACGTCGGGCCGCTCCCGACGCTGATAGCCGACCGGATCGCGCTCGTGCAGGTACTCCAGAACCTCGTCGCCAACGCGCTCAAGTTCCGCCGCGCCCCGGGCACGCGGGTATGGGTCACCGCGTCGGAGAGCGACGCAGGGATGTGGCAGATCTCGGTCGCCGACGACGGGATCGGCATCGACCCCCGCCACCGCGACCGCGTGTTCAAGATGTTCCAGCGCCTCCACGACCGCGACAGCTTCGACGGCACGGGGATCGGTCTGGCCATCTGCCGCAAGATCGTCGAGCGCCAGGGCGGGCGGATCTGGGCCGACGAGCGCGAGGGCGGCGGGACCGTCTTCAGCTTCACGCTCCCGGCCGTTCCCGCACCTGCTGCGGTGGGCGACGCCGGCGACGCCGAGCGCCGCCCCGTTACGCCCGTGGCCTGAGCCTGAACCCACCGATCCCGCGGCGTCTCGCCGCCGTGGCCGTTCGCCAGGGGGCCGAGCCATCCACGGTGATCGATGGGTCCAGGCTCTGAGCTATCTTCCGGCCATGGCCGACGTCGCGATGCCCCGCCTGTCCGACTCCATGGAGGAGGGCACGATCCTCAAGTGGCTCAAGTCGGACGGGGACGAGGTCAAGCGCGGCGAGGAGCTCGTCGAGATCGAGACCGACAAGGCCAACATGACCTACGAGGCCGACCAGGACGGCGTCCTGAAGATCGTGGCCTCGGAGGGCGACACGCTCCCCGTCGGCGAGACGATCGCGAGCATCGGTGAGGGCAGCGGCGGGGACTCGGGCGGCGAGGAGCCGGAGGCCGAGGCCCAAGAGGAATCCGAGCCCGAAGCCGAACAGGAATCGGAGCCCGACGAGGCGCAGCCGGCGGCTGAAGAAGAGTCCGAGCCGGAGGCCGAAGAGGCACGGCCCGCCGCCGAGGAAGAGCCGGAGCCGGAGGCCGAAGAGGCACGGCCCGCGGCCGAGGAAGAGCCGGAGCCGGAGGCCGAAGCGGACGCCGAGCCGGAGGCCGAGGAAGAGCCGGAGCCGGAGGCCGAGGAAGACTCTGAACCTGCGGCCGAAGAAGAGTCCGAGCCGGAGGCCGAAGAGGCACAGCCCGCGGCCGAGGAAGAGTCGGAGCCCGAGGCCGAAGAGGACGCCGAGCCGGAGGCCGAGGAAGACTCGGAGCCCGCGGCCGAGGAGGAGCCCGAGCCCGAGGCTGAGGCCGGCGAGCCCGAGCCCGACGCGCAGGGCTCGCGGCGGCGACAACGGGCGCATCAAGGCGTCGCCGGTCGCCCGGCGGATGGCGCGCGAGATGGGCCTGGAGCTGGCGCGGCTCGAGGGCACCGGCCCCGGTGGCCGGATCGTGAAGGCGGACGTCGAGGCCGCCGCCGAAGGTTCCGGCGACGGAGAGGCCGAGCCCGCGGCTGACGAGCAGTCCGAGGCCGCGGCGGAGGAAGCGCCGAAGGCCGAGGAGCCGAAGGCGGAAGCACCGAAGGCGGAAGAACCGAAGGCGGAGGAACCGAAGGCCGAGGAGCCGAAGGCCGAGGAGCCGCAGGCCGAGGAGCCGCAGGCCGAGGAGCCGCAGGCCGAGGAGCCGCAGGCCGAGGAGCCCAAGGAGGAGCCCAAGCGCGAGGTGCCCAGCCCGGTCGCGGCCGGCGAGGTCGAGTCGGGCCGTGGCGAGGCCACCACGCAGGAGCTCACGCGCCTCCAGAAGACCGTCGCCCGCCGCATGGCCGAGTCGAAGGCCACCGCGCCCGAGTTCGTCCTCAATATCGACGTCGACATGGAGCAGGCCGTCGAGCTCCGCAAGCAGCTCAAGGTCGCGTCGGGCGACAAGCCGGCGCCGTCGTTCAACGACTTCGTGATCAAGGCCTGCGCGCTCGCGCTGACGGAGTTCCCGCGCGCCAACGGCGCCTACCGCGACGGCAGGTTCGAGCTGTACTCGCGGGTCAACGTCGGCGTCGCGGTCGCGGGCCAGGACGCCCTCGTGGTCCCCACCGTGTTCGACGCCGACCGCAAGTCGCTGGGGCAGATCGCACGCGAGTCGCGCGCGCTGGCCGAGCGGGTGCGGGCCGGAAAGATCACGCCGCCCGAGCTGTCGAGCGGGACCTTCACCGTGTCCAACCTCGGCATGTTCGGGATCGACCACTTCATCGCGGTCATCAACCCGCCGCAGGCCGCGATCCTCGCCGTCGGCGCGATGAAGCCGCAGGCGGTCGTGCAGGACGGCGAGATCACCGCGCGGACGCTGATGAAGCTCACGCTCGCGTGCGACCACCGGATCCTCTACGGCTCGGACGCCGCCGAGTTCCTCGCCCGCATCCGCGAGCTGCTCGAGAACCCGCTGTCGCTCGCGCTATAGCGGCCGCGCAGTCACGCTCTGGCCTGCGCAGGAAGCGGCCATGCACGTACGCCTTTGTCGTGGACCATCGGCGGCCGCGCACGTACGCCTTTGTCGTGGACCATCGGCGGCCGCGCACGTACGCCTAGTCGTGCACTATTGGCGGCCGCGCACGTACGCGGCGTCCGCGCGGTAGTGCCGCGCGTGGGCGGCCACCGCGCCGCCTCGCGCCTCGGTGAACGCGGCCAGCTCGTCGAGGCGGTCGGGGACGAGGGCGAGCACCGCGTCTGCGCCGATGTCCCCGTAGGCCGCGCACAGCCGCCGCAGGCGCGCCGCGCGCACAGGCTCCGGCGAGGCTGGTAGGTCTGGGTTGCCGGGATTGGCGAGCGGTACGAGGCGGTAGGCGAGGTACGCGAGGTCCCACGCGCGCGGGCCGGGCGAGGCGGCGTCGAAGTCGATCGCGCCGACCACGGCGCCGTCGCGGAAGACGAGGTTGTACGGCGCGAAGTCGTTGTGGCAGATGACCTCGTCGGGCTCGTGCGCGTTCAGGCGCCACGTGCGGTCGGCTCGGGGAAAGTCGGCCGTCGCGTCGTGGAACCGGCGCAGCCACCCGGCGGCACCGTCCAGCACCGCCTCCTCCCACGTCCACGCCGGCATCGGGTACGCGGGCACCTCGCCGGCGAGGTACCCGACGGCCTCGCGCTCGCCTTCGCGGCCGCGCGGCTCCGGCACCCCGGGCACGCCGCGCTCCCGGACGTGGCGGAGCAGCGCATGCACGGTGTCCGTCCACGGCCCCGCGGAGCGGAGCACGCGGTCGCCTTCCCGGACGACGTCCATCGGCGAGCCACCCTACGCGGGGGCTACGGGAGCAGCGGTGCGGTGACGGCGTCGACCGTGCCGGCGGCGCCCTCGCCGACGTCGAGCACGGCGTCGACCGGCTGCTGGACGGCGGGCGGCAGGGGCGGGACGATCGTGCGGACCACTTCGCGGCCCGTCTCTACGACGCGCTCGGTGGGACCCGACGGAGCGCCGGCGGCGGGCGGCTCGGCGACCGGCACCGTGGGCTCCGGTGAGGCGGGCTGGGACGGCGCGGGCGCGGGATCCGGTGCCGACAACTCGGGCGGGACGACGGGGGTCACGGCGCGCGGCGCCGGGGACCCGACCGGAGCGGAGGCGGAGCGACGGCGTGGGGTGGCGGAGCGGTTGTCGCGCGCCACCGGGGCCGCCGCGCCGGCGGCCTGAGCGGGGGCGGGCACGGCGGCGATCGGACCGGCGACCGAACGGCCCGACGCCTTCGCGGCCGGTACGCGCATCGAGATGGACCCGTCAGGAGACGACTCACCCCGCTGCGGCCAGTCGCGGAAGGCGAGCATCGCGGAGACGAACACGAGGCAGCAGAGAGCAGCGACGACGAGCGAACCGCCCGCACCGAAGCTGTAGGCGAGTCCCCGCACCCGCCATCCGAAGAGGAATCGCCCGCGCATCCCGCAAAAAGGTTGCCTTGAGCGCCACGGCCCTTCCATCGCACATCCGTCCAGTGGATCGCGGCCCTCAGCGGAATCCGCCGTGCCGCCGGTAGGCGGAGTTGGGCGCGCGGTCGCCGTCGAGCGTCACGCCCGGCGGGCTCTGGTCGGTGGTGACGAACAGGCACAGCCACCGCGCGGGGTCCGGGCCGGGGACGCAGGAGCGGTACAGGTCCTCCTCCACGCGCAGCGCGTCGATCGACCCCACGCCGCGCTTGTACTCGGGCGCCTGGGCGAACACGTACTCGTGGGTGGCCAGCGCCACCGCCGCGAGGTTCGCGCGCTCGGCCGCCACCGCCGGGCGGTGCAGCAGGCCACCGAGGAACAACACGACCGCGATCAAGGCGAGCAGGCCCGTCCCGGCGTAGTCGCTGGCCACCAACCGCGGCAGGTCCGGCCGGCGGCGGCGCAGCCGCCGGCCCACCAGCGGGGCGAGCACGGCGACCACGATGATGTTCGCGAAGCCCGCCAGGAGCATCCCGCCGACCACCGATCCGGGGCCGTCGTCGTAGAAGGGCAACTCGCTCAGCAGGATCCCGTCGACCACCGTGAACGCGGCGAAGGCGGGCCATTGCCACGCGCCCCGCATCCGCCAGCGAAGACGCGGCCACCACAGACGCTCGACCGGCATTCCGACCAGCGTAACCGCCGCATGTCGTACCCTGGCCCCCCAGAGGAGAGTCAAACGCGCCGTCTAGCGGAGATCCCGTGCGCCGGCGAGGCGAGGCCCGGAGATCCCGTCGCCCGCCGAGATGCTGAAAGGACCAATTTGGCCACCGAGACGGCTCAGAGCTCCGCGGTACCCGCGGACGTATCGGAGCACCTGACCACCGACGACCGCGTCGGGCTGCTGCGCGCGATGCTGATGATGCGCGGCATCGAGGAGCGCGCGATGACGCTCTACCGCCAGGGCAAGGTGCCCGGCTCGTTCTACGACGGCTTCGGGCAGGAGGCCGTGTCCGCAGGCCCCACGTGGGCGATGTCCGCCCAGGACCGCCTGTGCATCCTGCACCGCGACCTCGCCGCCCATCTCATCCGCGGCGTGACGCCGTCGCGCATCTTCAGCCAGTACATGGGCCGCGCCGCCGGCATCACCGGCGGACGCGACGGCAACGTCCACTTCGGCGACCGCACGCTCGGTTGCGTCGGCATGGTCTCGATGCTGCCCGACATGATGCTGGTGGCCACCGGCCTCGCGATGGCGTTCAAGCTCCGCGGCGAGCAGCGCGTGGCGCTGACCTGGTTCGGCGACGGCTCGACCTCCCGCGGCGACTTCCACGAGGCGATGAACTGGGCCGGCGTCCAGCGCCTCCCGGTCATCTTCATCCTCGAGAACAACCAGTACGCCTACTCGACGCCGCTCGACCAGCAGTTCGCGGTCGACCCCGTCGAGCGCGCCGCCGCCTACGGCTTCCCGGGGATCAAGGTCGACGGCAACGACCCCGAGGCGATGTTCGAGGCCACCCGCGTCGCCCGCGAGCGCGCGCTGGCCGGCGAGGGCCCGACGATGCTCGAGGCCCTGACCATGCGCATGCACGGCCACGCCGCGCACGACGACATGAAGTACGTGCCCCAGGAGAAGGTCGACGAGTGGCGCGCCAAGGACCCGATCGACCGCCAGGTGCGGCGGCTGGAGGCGCTCGGCGTCGACGTCGAGGCGATCCGCGCCGAGGTCAAGGCCGAGATCGAGGCCGGCGTCGAGGAGGCGCTGGCGGGCCCGATGCCCGACGGCGAGACCGCCACCGACGGCGTGTTCGCCGACGAGCCCGCGCTGCTCGAGGACGGCAACGCCCCCTGGTCCGGATTTCAGTCCCCGCCCGTCCGTCTGACATGCCGACCATGACCTACCTGCAGGCCATCTCCGACGGCATGCGCCAGGAGATGCGCATCGACGACCGCGTGTTCGTGATGGGCGAGGACATCGGCCACTTCGGCGGCGCCTTCAAGGTGACCGACGGCTTCATCGAGGAGTTCGGCGCCAAGCGCGTGATGGACACGCCGCTGGCGGAGTCCGGGATCATCGGCACCGCGATCGGCGCCGCGGTCGAGGGGCTGCGCCCGATCGCCGAGATGCAGTTCTCCGACTTCATCTCCTGCGGCTTCGACCAGCTGGTCAACGTCGCGGGCAAGATGTACTACCGGCAGGGCCTGAGCGTGAACATCACGGTCCGCCTGCCCTCCGGCGGCGGCTTCTCCGGCGGCCCGTTCCACTCCCAGAACCCCGAGGCGTGGTTCATGCACTCCCCGGGGCTGAAGGTCGTCGCGCCGTCGACGGCCGAGGACGCCAAGGGCCTGCTGATCCGCGCGGTGCGCGATCCCAACCCGGTCGTGTTCCTCGAGCACAAGCACCTCTACCGCCGCGTCAAGGGCGAGGTCGCCGAGGGCGTCTACGAGACGCCGTTCAGCGCGAGGATCGCCCGGGAGGGCACCGACCTCACGGTGATCGCCTACGGCGCGATGGTCCACACCGCGCTGGAGGCGACCGCCGATATCGACGGCGCGTCGATCGAGGTGCTCGATCTCCGCTCGCTGGTGCCCCTCGACGAGGAGGCGATCCTCGCCTCCGTGCGCAAGACCTCGAAGGTGGTGATCGTCGACGAGGCCAACCAGACCTGCGCCGCCGGCGCCCAGGTCGCCGCGCTGATCGCCGAGAAGGGCTTCGAGGACCTCGACGGGCCGGTCGTCCGCGTGTCGACGCCGGACGTGCCGATCCCGTTCTCCCCGACGCTCGAGCAGTCGGTGCTGCCCCAGGTCGACGATGTGAAGGAGGCGTGCCGTGAGCTCATCGAGTACTGACACGCTGATCGACGTCGCGATGCCGCAGATGGGCGTCTCGGTCGTCGAGGGCACCGTCGTCGAGTGGAAGAAGCAGCCCGGCGACTGGGTCGAGGCCGACGAGATCATCGCCTCGATCTCGACCGACAAGATCGACACCGACGTGGAGTCCCCGGCCACCGGCCGGGTGCAGGAGCTTCTCGTCGACATCGGCGCGACGGTCGAGGTCGGCACCGTGCTGGCGCGGATCGCGACCGACGCGAAGCCCGGCGAGCCGCACGCCTCCGAGGGCTCCTCGGCGGCGACGACCGAGGCCGGCGCTGCGCTGCAAGCGGCCGGAGAGGCCGGAGAGCTCCAGGGCGACACCGACGAGTCCCACGCGGGCACCTCGCAGCGCGGCTCCCGCGCGGCCCGGCGCAGCGGCGCGCGGCGCTACTCGCCGGTGGTGATGCGGATCGCCGCCGAGCACGGGCTCGACCTCGAGCAGGTGGAGGGCACCGGGCGCGGCGGGCGGGTGCGCAAGCAGGACGTGCTGGCGTTCATGGAGAGCAACGGCGCGCCCGAAGAGCCGCCCATGCACATCGAGTCGCCTTACAAGCCCGACGAGCCGGCGGCGCCGCGCAAGCCGAAGTCGAGGCTCGGCCGCCCGGAGGCCGCGCCGCCGCCGCCGGTCGAGCTGCCGGCCGGCAGCAGCGGCCCGCTGTCGCGCATGCGCCAGTCGATCGGCAAGCACATGCTGCACTCGCTGCAGACGGCGGCCACGTGCACGACGATCGCCGAGGTCGACATGACCCGGGTCGAGGCGGTCCGCCGCGCGAGCGGCCTGACCGCGCTCGCCTACACGGCCCGCGCCACCATCGACGCCCTCCGGGAGTTCCCCCAGCTCAACGCCACGCTGGAGGACGAGACGTACACGACGTACGACGGCGTCCACCTCGGCATCGCGGTCTCGCTCGGCGAGGGCGGCCTGATCGTCCCGGTCATCCGCGACGCGCAGGACCTCAGCGTCGAGGGCCTCGCCGCGCGGATCAAGGACCTCGCGCGGCGCGGGCGGGCGAACCAGCTGACCCCGGACGAGGTCCGCGGCGGCACGTTCACGATCACCAACCCGGGCCTCTACGGCTCGATCCTCGCGACCCCCGTGATCAACCAGCCACAGGTCGCGATCCTCGACACGGAGGCGATCGTCAAGCGCCCCGTCGTGCTCACCGATGAGCTCGGAACCGACTCGATCGCGATCCGCTCGATGATGTACGCGTGCATGTCCTGGGACCACCGCGCGCTCGACGGAGCACTCGCCGCACAATTCCTGGCCGAATCTGCGCAAGAAACTCGAGTCCTGGCCGATCTAAGAGGTTGTCTGACGGACACCCGGCCGGGTCCTCTCACGAGGGTCCGGCCGGGGCAGACCCCTCCCCTATCCTGAGTGGGATGCGGGACCTGCTCGTCTGCCACCTCGGTCGCCTCGGCTACGAGGAGGGCATGGAGCTCCAGGAGCGCCTGCGCTCGCGGGTACAGGCCGGGGAGCTGGACGACGTGATGCTGCTGCTCGAGCACGAGCCGGTGTACACGCTCGGGCGCCGCTCGGAGCCTGGCGACCTCCCGATGGGCGAGGACTGGTGCCGCGCCCAGGGGATCGACGTCGTGAAGACCCCGCGCGGCGGCAAGCTCACCTACCACGGCCCCGGCCAGCTGGTCGGCTACCCGATCATGCGCGTCGACGACGTCCTCGTCTTCCTCCGCACGATGGAGCGGGCCATCATCGCGGCGCTCGCCGAGACCGGGATCACCGCGCGCTCGCGCGAGGCCGAGGGCCGCGACTACACCGGCGTGTGGGTCGAGGACCGCAAGGTCGCCTCGATCGGCGTGCACCTCTCCCGCGGGGTCTCCGCGCACGGCTTCGCCGTCAACGTGACCAACGACCTGGCGCCGTTCGGCTGGGTCGTCGCGTGCGGGCTGCCGAGCGTGAGCATGACCTCGGTGGCGGGCGAGGGAAGCCCCGACGACCTCGCCTGCTTCCGCAAGCGGATGGCGCTCTCCTTCGCCCAGGCGTTCGGCCGTCGCCAGCGCCTCGTGACCCCTGAGCGGCTCGGCATCAGCACGCCTGAGCCTGTCGGTACGCTGGACAGGTGAGCGAGACCCCGCTGCGCATCCATTCGACGCGCTCCCGCGCCAACCCGGGCGGGATGGACGTGTCGAAGGTGCTCGGCGACACCACCGAGCCGTTCCGCGGCCGCAAGCCGCCCTGGTTCAAGGTCCCGCTCCCCGGCGGGCCCAAGTACCGCGAGCTGTCGGACATGATCAACTCCGAGGAGCTCCACACGGTCTGCCAAGAGGCCGCCTGCCCGAACATGGGCGAGTGCTGGGAGCGCGGCACCGCGACCTTCATGATCGGCGGCGACACCTGCACCCGCCGCTGCGGCTTCTGCAACGTCAAGACGGGCAAGCCGACGTGGAACGACCCGCTGGAGCCGGCCCGCGTCGCTCGCTCGGTCGCGCGCATGGGGCTGCGCCACGCGGTCGTCACCAGCGTCGACCGCGACGACCTCCCCGACTACGGCGCCTCCGCCTTCGTCGGCGTCGTCCGCCAGATCCGCCGCCAGGCGCCCGGCTGCAAGATCGAGCTCCTGACCCCCGACTTCCGCGGCGAGGAGATGCCGCTCGCCAAGGTGATCGCCGAGCGCCCCGACGTGTTCAACCACAACGTCGAGGTCGCGCCGCGGCTCTACCCGGTGGCCCGCCGCGGGTCGCGCTGGGAGCGCTCGCTGCGCGTCCTGGCCAACGCCAAGGAGATGGGCGGCGACGAGGTCGTCACCAAGTCCGGCTTCATGGTCGGCCTCGGCGAGACGCTCGACGAGATGGTCGACGCGTTCGGCCAACTGCGCGAGCAGGGCGTCCAGGTCCTCACCGTCGGCCAGTACCTGCGGCCCACCGAGCGCCACCTGCCGGTCGTCCGCTACTGGCATCCGGACGAGTTCAAGGCGCTCGAGACCGCCGCCTACGACCTCGGCTTCGAGCACATCGCCGCCGGCCCGCTGGTCCGCTCCAGCTACCACGCCGACGAGCTCATGGCCAGCCTCGCCAGCCGGGTCCAGGGCGAGGTGGGCCAGGCAGTCGCGACCGGCGTCGGGCCGGTCGCGGCAACCGCCTAACCCGATCCGCGGGAGCAAGTAGCCTGCCGCGGGCCCGTGTTCCCGCTCAAGGACAACATCCCGACCGACCGGTTCCCGGTGGTCACGGTGATCCTGATCGCGCTCAACGTGCTGGCGTACTTCTTCTTCCAGCACGGCACGATCTCGCTCGGCGATCCGTCCAACCAGGCGTTCCTGCAGAACCTCTTCGACTACGCGTACATCCCGTGCGAGCTGACCGGCGAGGGCGCGTGCGACGTGCCGCGCGGCGAGGGCGCCGAACTGGGTGACCGTGTTCACCGCCATGTTCATGCACGGCGGCCTGCTCCACCTCGGCGGCAACATGCTGTTCCTGTGGATCTTCGGCAACAACGTCGAGGACTCGATGGGCCCGGTCAAGTTCATCGTCTTCTACCTGCTGGCCGGAGTGGCGGCGACGGCGCTGCAGACGGCCATCAACCCGGACTCGGCGGTGCCCAACATCGGCGCGTCGGGCGCGGTGGCGGGCGTGCTGGGCGGCTACCTCCTGCTGTTCCCGCGCGCCCGGGTGGTCACGGTCATCTTCATCATCATCTTCTTCACGATCCTGGAACTGCCCGCGATGCTGTTCCTCGTGATCTGGTTCGCACAGCAGGCGCTGTTCGGCTACTTCGGCCTGACGGACGGGGCGGGTGAGGGCGGCGGCGTCGCGTACTTCGCGCACATCGGCGGGTTCGCGTTCGGGCTGCTCGCGATCAAGCTGTTCGCCAGCGAGGAACGCAGGCGGCGCCAGATCGAACGGGTGGGAGCGGTGACATGAGGATCGCGGTGACGGCGGTGGCCCTGGTGTTCATCAGCGCGATGGCGTTCGCGACCATCTACGTGCTGATCACGGAGGGTCCGGACGTGCTGTCGCTGATCGGCGTGCTGATCGTGGCGCTGCTGGCGTTCGGCGTCCTCGGCGCGCTGTCGGAGCCGTCGGACCGCAGGCGCCGCAAGCGCTGATGCCCTACACGATGTTCCAGGGCGGTCGGAGGCGGCGCAGGCGGCGCGGCCCGGCCCTCCTGGCGCTGCTGGTGGTGCTGGCGGCGGGCGCCGCCGTGGTCTACCTGGCGCAGCGCGACGGGAGCGACCCCGCCCCGGTGGCGCGCGATCCGGGCGTCGACGCGCCGCTGCAGGACGCCGGCACGGTGCCGCTGGCCGGGGGTGGGACGGCGCCGTCGCCGCTCGCGGTGCGGCTCGAGGACGGCGGCGACACGGTCCGCGCCCGCTTCAAGAAGCCGCCGCGGGCCGGGCTGCTGTTCGACATCGACACCGGCCGCGTGCTGTGGCGCCACGACCCGACCCGCGTGCTGCCGATCGCCTCGCTGACGAAGATGATGACCGCGCTCGTCGTCACCGACCGCGTCCCGCGCGGGTCGAAGGTGCGGATCACGAGGGAGGCGCTGCACTACCGAGGCTCCGGGGTCGGCCTGCTCCCGCGCGGCAAGTGGATCGGGGTCAACACGATGCTGCACGGCCTGCTGCTGCCGTCGGGCAACGACGCGGCGATCGCGCTCGCCCAGCGCGCCGGGCGCACCGTGCCCGGCTTCGTGCGGCTGATGAACCGGCGAGCTAGGCGGATGGGGCTGCTGTGCTCGCGCTTCTCGGCCCCGGACGGCTACCGCAACCGCGGCAACCACTCGTGCGCCGCCGACCTCGCGGCGATCGCGCGCGCGGTGCTCCGCGTGCCCCGGCTGGCGCGGATCGTGCGCCGCCGCCAGGCGGTCCTGCCGTTCCCGGTCAAGGGCGGCAAGCTCTACCTCTACAACTCCAACCCGCTGCTGCGCGCGGGCTACCGCGGCGTCACCGGGCTCAAGACCGGCTACACCGACGCCGCCGGCCGCTGCCTCGTCGCCACCGCGCGGCGCGGCCCGGTCAAGCTCGGCGTCGTCCTGCTCCACTCGCCCGACCCGGCCACCCAGGCGCGCCGGCTGCTCGACCGCGGGTTCCGCGCGGAACGCTAGTCGGCGCGCTGCTCGGGGAGCAGGCGGATCTCCTGGATCTGCGCGTCCTCGACGGACAGCACCTCGAAGCGGGCGGTGCCGACGGTGACCTCCTCGCCGGGCTCGGGCAGCCGCCCGAGGTGCTCGAGGATCACGCCGCCGAGCGTGGCCTCGTGGTGGTCGGCGAGGTCGATGCCGAGCCGCTCCTCGACGAGCCGCACCGGCGCCCAGCCCCCGATCACCGTGGAGTCGCCGTCCTGCCGGACGGGCTCGCTCTCCTCGGGATCGAACTCGTCCTCGATCTCGCCCACGATCTCCTCGATGACGTCCTCGAGCGTGATCAGCCCGACCGTCGTGCCGTGCTCGTCGACCACCAGCGCGAGGTGCTCGCGCAGCTTGCGCAGCAGCTCGAGGAGCTCGTCGATGAGCATCGACTCGGGCACGCGCTCGAGCGGGCGGGCGAGCGCCTCGAGGTCGTCCTTGTCCTCGGCGACCAGCATGTCCTTGACGTGCAGGAGGCCGACCGCGGCGTCCAGCCCGCCCTTCGGGCGGCACAGCGGCAGCCGCGTGAGGCCCGACTCGCGGACCGTCGCGACGACGTCGTCGAAGGTCACGTCGGTCGTCACGTAGATGGCGCGGCGGCGCGGGACCATCACCTCGCGCACGCGGCGGTCGCCGAACGTGAGCACGTTGTCGGTGAAGCGCCGCTCCTCGTCCTCGATCTCCCCGCCCGCCGCGCTCTCGCGCACCAGCGAGCGCAGCTCGTCCTCGGACACCGGCGCGTGGCCGGCCTCGCGCGCCGGAGGGATCCCGAACGGCTTCAGCAGGAGGTTCCCGAGCCCGTTGAAGAGGTCCACGAGCGGGCGCGGCGACGAAGTAGAAGACGCGCATGACCGGCGCGACGAAGAGCGCGACCGGCTGGGTGCGCGAGATGGCCAGGCTCTTCGGCGCCAGCTCCCCGACCACCACGTGCAGCAGCGTGATGATCCCGAACGAGACCGCGCTGGCGAGGCCGATCCCGGCCACCTTGGCGCTCTCGCCCAGCAGCGGCTCGAGGAGGTGGTGGAAGGCGGGCTCGCCGAGCGCGCCGAGGCCGAGGCTGGAGATCGTGATGCCGAGCTGGCAGGCGGCGAGGTAGGCGTCGATGTGCTCGACCGCGTGCTTGACCGAGCCGGAGCCCGGGCGCCGGGCACGGACCCACCCGTCCACCTGCCCGGGGCGCAGGCGGGCGATGGCGAACTCGGTGGCGACGAAGAAGCCGTTGGCGGCGACCAGCAGGAGCGCGAGGGCGATGTTGACGTAGTCCACTGGGGCCATGACAGTAGGACGGTGGCTACGGTGCAGGGGTGCCGAACAGCCTCACCGAGCGTCCGCCGGGGCGGGTCATCCGGCGGCGCAGGCTCGCGGCCCTGGCCGTGCTCGCGGGCCTCGTGGCGCTGATCGGCGTCGTGGTCGGCGCGGTCACGGGTGACGACGAGCCGGCCGGCAAGCCCGCCGAACAGGACGGCGCGAAGGCGGCGGCGCCACCCGAGCTCCCCCGCGGCGGGCGCAGCATCTTCCCCGAGTTCCGCGTCGTCGCCTACTACGGCGCGCCGCAGGACCCGCAGCTCGGCACGCTCGGGATCGGCACGCCGGCGGCGGCGGCGCGGCGGCTCGAGAAGCAGGCCAAGCCCTACGGCACGGCGGAGCGGCCCGTGCTGCCCGCGCTGGAGCTGATCGCCGTGATCGCCAACGCCGACGCGGGCGACGACGGGATGTACCGCGCCCGCCAGAGCAACGCCGTGATCCGCCGCTACCTGCGCGCGGCGCGGCGGGCGAAGGCGATGCTGCTCCTGGACATCCAGCCGGGCCGCTCGGACTTCTTCACCGAGACGAAGCGGCTGCAGCGCTGGCTGCGCGAGCCCGACGTCGGCCTCGCGCTCGACCCGGAGTGGCGGATGGCGCCCGGGCAGGTGCCCGGCGACGTGATCGGCCGCGTCGACGCCCGCGAGGTCAACGCCACCACGGAGTGGCTCGATCAGCTGACGGAGCGCGAGCGGCTGCCGGAGAAGCTGGTCGTCGATCCACCAGTTCACCGACGACATGGTCGACGAGACCGCGCTGCAAGGCCCGCGAGCGGCTGGGGATCGTGCTCAACGCCGACGGGTTCGGCGGCCGGGCGGTGAAGAAGGCCAAGTACCACGCGTTCACGCGGCAGGAGCACGGCTTCGAGTCGGGCTTCAAGCTCTTCTACGAGGAGGACTTGGACCTGATGACGCCGCGGCAGGTGCTGCGCCTGCGCCCGCCGCCGGACTTCGTCGTGTACGAGTGACGAAGCCGAGCGGCGGCGGCGGCGGAGACGCGGCGAGCTCAGGCGGTGACGGGGACGGGCCGCACAGCGGGGGCCGAGGGCGCGTAACGCTCGTCGTGGCCACGGCTGCGGCCGAAGGCGGCGAGCGGGGCCATCAGCGCCCGGACGACGGCCGGGGGCGGGAACGGCGCGCGGACCTCCTGCTCGTACTCGCGGACGAACAGGGCGAGGTGGACCGGCTTGGGCATGCCGTTGCGGTTGGTCTTGCCCTCGGTGGCGAGCGCGATCGTGTTCTCGAGCAGGTCCTCCATCTTCATGGCCGGCGTCACCGTGACGCGGACCTGGACCTCCTCGTCGCCGCCGTTGGCGAACTTGTGCCGCGCGCCGGCCGGCACGACGACCGTCTCGCCGGGACCGGCGACGATCTTCTTGCCGTTCATCCGGAACTTCATCGTCCCGGACACGACCTCGAAGCGCTCCTCCTGGGCGGGGTGCACGTGGGCGCCGGGCACATGACCGTCGACGGAGAGGGTCATGTCGAAGGCGAGGTACTCGCCGTTGGTGTCGGCGGCACACTCCGTGAAGGTGATGGTCTCGCCGCTGATGGGGTTGCTGATCGTCTGTCCTGCGTAGGCCATTGGGAGGCTCCTGAGTAGTTCGTTCCTGGGGTGGGACGAAGCTACGGGCGCCCGCGTCGCAGGTCGTCAGCCGCAATGGCGATCTTCTGGGAGCCGGGCGGACGATCTTCCGTCATCCCGAAGGACGACGACGATCGGCCGCGCGGCCGATGCAGATGTCGCGGCGGCGCAGGCCGACAGGCCGGCCGCGGCGAGCGCCGCGGCGAGGGCTGCGAGCCCGAGCAGCGGGCCCGCCGAGACCGCGGAGCCGGGCAGTGCGGGGACGTGGCCGAACGGGTCGATGTCGGTCGCCCATGCGCCCAGGTCGAGGAGCGGGCCGAGCTGGTCGAGCAGCAGGAACACGCCGAGCACCGCCCACGCCCGACCGAGGCGCGCGGCGCGACCCCGACCACGACGATCGCGATCCCGGCGATCACCCACACGGCGGGCGCCTGGGCGAGCGCCGCGCCGAGCAGGCGCGGGACCTCGCCGCCGAGGTCGCCGGTGCGCAGGCCGTGCGCCACGCCCGCCGCGAGCCCGTAGGCCGTGAGGACGACCACCGAGCCGGCCGCGGCGATCGCCAGGTGCCCGGCGCCCCAGCCGATCCGGCTGACCGCGGTGGCGAGCACGGGCTCCACGCGGCCCGACGGTCTCCTCCGAGCGCAGCCGCAGCACGGCCTGGATCGCGTAGGCGGAGGCGATCAGCCCGGTGTAGCCCGTCATCGTCGCCAGGTAGGCGTCGACGACGCCCTGGTTGCCGCCCAGCTCGGCGAGGAACTTCTCGACCCCGGGGCTGTCCTCGACGAGGTCGCCGATGCTCGAGGCGATCGCGCCGAGCGCGACGCCGAACAGCGCGAAGCCGACCGCCCAGCCCACAGCGCCGTGCGCTGGAGCCGCCACGCCAGGGCGAGCGCGGTGCGGAGCCCCGGCGCGGCCGCCGCCGGCCCCGGCCGGGTGGGGAGCAGGCCGGCGCCGTGGTCGCGGTGCAGGGTGAGCCAGCCCGCGACGACGGCGGCCGCCGCCGCGAGCGCCAACGGCAGCAGGAGGACCCACAGCCGCTCGCCGGCCAGCGGGCGCGAGAGCGGCCCCCACCCCAGCGGCGACAGCCACGACAGCCAATGCCCGCCGGTCGCGTCGCCGGTCGCCCGCAGCAGGTAGGCGACGCCGAGCACCCCGGCGCCGAGCGCGTTGGCGGAGCGCGAGCTCTCGACGACCTGCGCGGCGATCGCCCCGATCCCGGCGAAGGCCACGCCCACCGCGGCGAGCGACAGCCCGAGGGCGAACGAGCCGCCCAGCGGCAGCCCCGTCGCTCGCCGCGCCGCGCGCGGTCACGCACGAGGGCGAGCACCGCGTTGGCGGCCACGGCGACCACCAGCGCGGAGGCGAGCGGCGCATGGCGGCCGACCACCCCGGCGCCCACCAGCTCGCCGCGACCGGTCTCCTCGTCGGCGCGCGTGTGGCGCACGACCGCCTGGAAGGCTCATCAGCGCCACGAGCACGGGCGTGAGGCCGCCGATCCGCCACGCCGTCAGCGCGCCCAGCGAGTCGCCGTAGATGCGCCCGTAGAGGGCGAGCGGTGGCGCGGGTTGCCCGCCGGCGCCCTCGACGAAGCTCGCGCGCGCGGCCGCCGTGTCGTAGAGGTCCGCGTAGCTCGACGCGACGAGCGCGACGGCGGCGCCGAGGAAGAAGATCCAGGCGGGCACGATCACGCGGTCGCGCCGCAGCGCGAGCCGCGTCAGCACCCGCATGCCCGCCAGCAGCTCCTCATGCCGCGGCGCGCGTAGTGGCGCAGGAACAGCTCCTCGAGGGTCGGCGGGCGGCTCACGAGGCTCGTCACGCCCGCCTCCGCCAGCACGCGCAGCGCGGGCTCGATCGCGCCCGGGTCGGCCTGGAAGCGCACGCGCGCGCCGTCGATCCGGAGCCCGT
The DNA here is from genome assembly GCA_963764385.1 of uncultured Solirubrobacteraceae bacterium. Classification (GTDB taxonomy): domain Bacteria; phylum Actinomycetota; class Thermoleophilia; order Solirubrobacterales; family Solirubrobacteraceae; genus DATFQI01. Next base: position 24,089 of record CAVXSJ010000003.1, read on the forward strand.
CCACGCCCGTCGATGGCCTCCAGCCCGGCGGCGGCTGCTTGGTCTCGGCCTCGATCGCCGTGCTGCGAGAGGTGGCGCAGCTCGTCGAGCGTGCCCGTGTCGACGGTCCGCCCCTCGCGGATGATGCTCACGCGGTCGCACAGCGCCTCGACCTCCGCGAGGATGTGGCTGGAGAGCAGCACCGTGCGGCCGCGCTCGCGCTCCTCGCGCGACGCAGGCCTGGAAGACCGACTCCATCAGCGGATCGAGGCCCGAGGTCGGCTCGTCGAGGATCAGCAGCTCGACGTCGGAGGCGAACGCCGCGACCAGCGCGACCTTCTGGCGGTTGCCCTTGGAGTAGGAGCGGCCCTTCTTGGTGGGGTCGAGCTCGAAGCGCTCGAGCAGCTCGGCGCGGCGGGCGGGGTCGAGCCCGCCGCGGAGGCGGCCGAGCAGGTCGATCACCTCGCCGCCGGACAGGTTCGGCCACAGGGTCACGTCCCCGGGCACGTAGGCGAGCCGCCGGTGGAGGTCGACGGCGTCGCGCCACGGGTCGCCGCCGAGCAGGCGGACGCGCGCCCGCGTCGGCGCGCAGGAGCCCGAGCAGGACCCGGATCGTGGTCGACTTGCCGGCGCCGTTGGGCCCGAGGAAGCCGTGCACCTCGCCGGTGCGGACCTCGAGGTCGAGGCCGTCGAGCGCGCGGGTGGCCCGAAGGTCTTGACGAGGCCGGTGATCGAGATCGCGGCGGTCACGTTCGCGGTACACGCGATTCACGAATTTGAGAAGATGGTAAAGTTCGGCACAGGGACGACGCGGGGCGCGCTTCATCGAGCGGTTCGCGGCGGGGCTGGTGGACGGGGGCTGGCCGCGGATGCCGGCGCGCGTGCTCGTCGCGCTGCTGGCCGCGGACTGGGCGGCTGACGGCCGCGGAGCTCGGGGAGCGCTGCGGTGAGCCCGGCCGCGATGTCGGGCGCGGTGCGCTCTCGTCCAGCTCGACCTCGCCCACCGCGAGCGCGACCCCGGCTCGCGCCGGACGTCTACGTGGCGACGACGTCTGGCTGGGGGCGATCGCGCGGGACCGCGTGCTGGAGCGCTGGGCCGCGAGTCGCGAGGGGATCGCCGCCGTCGGCGGGCCGGGCGGGGTGCGACTCGCCGACACGCTGTCCTTCTTCGAGTTCTCGAGCGAGAGATGCGGTGCTGCTGAGCTGGGGAGCTGAGCGTCCGCTCGGCCAGGAGCGCCGCGCCGATCGCGCCGCCGAGGTCGCCGAGGGCGGCGAGCCGGATGGCGGGCGGACGGTCGGAGGCGAACAGGTGGGGCATCATCGCCGTCCCGATGCGCTCCGCGTAGGGCTCGCCGAGCTTGAGGCCAAGGCCCCCGCCGATCACCACGGCGTCGACGTCGAGCACGTTCATGGCCGAGGCGACGCCGGCCCCGAGCGCGCGGACGGCGCGGTCGATCAGCTCGTGGGCGAGGTCGTCGTTCTGCTCCAGCGCGCGCTTCCAGACGCCGCTGGTGAGCCGCGGGCGCCCGCGCTCCTCCATGATCTTGAACAGCACCGTCTTGCGGCCCTCGTCGGCGAGCTTGCGCGCCCGCATCTCCATCGCCCCGCGGCCGGCGTAGGCCTCCATGCAGCCACGCCGCCCGCACGGGCACTTCGCGCCGCCGATCTCCACCACCACGTGGCCGATCTCGGCCGCCGCCCCGCGGCCCGTCCACGGCTTGCCGTCGAGGATGATCCCGCCGCCGACGCCGGTGCCCCAGAACACGCCCAGCAGGGAGCGGAACTCGCTCGCCGCGCCGAGCTCGAACTCGGCGTCGGTGGCGACGTTGACGTCGTTGCCGATCGCCGCCTTCACCCCGAGCCCGCTCTCCAGCTCGTCGGCCATCGGGTAGCTGCCCTCCCAGCCCGGGAGGTTGCGCGCGCTCGTGACCGTGCCGGTCTCCTCGTCGATCGCGCCTGGCGAGCCGACGCCCAGCCCGGCGAGGTCGCTCGTCTCGACGCCCGCGGCCGCGGCCGCCTCGCGCATGGCGACGACCATCGCCGCGATCACGTCCGCGCGGGCCGCCCTCGGTGGGGGTCGGCGCGCGCGAGTCGCCGAGCACCTCGTGGTGCTCGTCGACCACCACCGCCTGGATCTTCGTACCGCCAAGGTCGATCCCGCCGAGCAGGCTCATACCGGCACCGTACCCCCAAGACCCGCCGGATTCCCATTCGTCAGCCTGGTGACTCGCGAGGTTGTGTCGATGCGCTCGAGGATTACGGTGCCCTCACGTCCCGGTTGGGAGGCCGGGGCTGCAAACGCACACACTCGACAGGGGAGAACTACGTGCGCCGATTCCTCGTCGCGCTCGCCGTTATGGCGTGCGCGCTCTTCGCGATGGCCGGAACGGCCAGCGCCGCAGGGAAGGCCGGGGACGTCATCCCGGGCAGCTACATCGTCGTCGTCAAGGACGGGAGTGACCCGGCGGCCGTCGCAGATGCGCGCGGTGCCAACGCGAAGCACGTCTATCGCCAGGCCCTCAACGGGTTCTCGGCGAAGCTGAGCGACGCCCAGGTGGCCAAGCTCCGCGCCAGCAAGAAGGTCGCGTACGTGGAGCAGGACCGCGTGGTGACCGCCAGCGCGACGCAGAACATGGACGGCAACGGCGATCCGTGGGGCCTCGATCGCATCGACCAGACCTCGCTGCCGCTGTCGGGCACCTATACGTACAACACCACCGCGCCGGGCGTGACCGCCTACGTGATCGACACCGGCATCGCCACCGCGCATTCGGAGTTCGGCGGGCGGGCGTCGAACGTCTACGACGCCCTCGGCGGCAACGGCCAGGACTGCAACGGCCACGGCACGCACGTGGCGGGCACGATCGGCGGCAGCACCTACGGCGTGGCCAAGGGCGTGCAGCTCCGCGGCGTCCGCGTGCTCGGCTGCGATGGCTCCGGCTCGACGTCGGGCATCATCAGCGCGCTCAACTGGGTGCGCGCCAACGCGGCCAAGCCGGCCGTGGCGAACATGTCGCTCGGCGGCGGCTACTCGTCGGCGCTGAACACCGCCGCCACGAACCTCGCCGGCTCCGGCGTGTTCCTCGCGGTGGCGGCCGGCAACGAGGACCAGGACGCGTGCAACGTGTCGCCGGCCAGCGCGAGCGGGACGTACACCGCCGCCGCGTCGGATCGCGACGACGTCCGCGCGTACTTCTCCAACTACGGAGGCTGCGTCGACGGCTACGCGCCGGGCGTGGACATCAAGTCCTCGTGGCTGGGCGGCGGGACCAACACGATCAGCGGGACCTCGATGGCGAGCCCGCACGTAGCGGGCGTCGGCGCGCTCTACAAGGGCGCCAACGGCGACGCGTCGTCCCCGACGATCGTGAACTGGATCAACTCCAACGCCACCCCCGGAGTGATCAGCGGCAACCCGTCGGGCACGCCGAACCGCGTGCTGTACAAGGCGGGCCTCTAGCGCCGGTCCGCCGGCCGCCGCCCCCTGGGGCGGCCGGCCGCGGAGCGCTTGTTCCGCCGGCTGCCGCCTCGCGCGGCGGCCGGCGGTAGCGTTGGGCGCATGGACCTCAACGACACGCCCGAACTCGCGGAGTACCGCACCAAGGTCCGCGCCTGGCTCGAGGAGCACGCCTCCGAGGCGCCGCAGCGCCGCGGCCGCGAGGACGAGGCGTTGGTCACCGCCCATCGCCAGTGGCAGGGCAAGCTCGCCGACGCCGGGCTGGCGGCCGTGACGTGGCCGGCCGAGTACGGCGGGCAGGGCCTCGGCCCGGTGCACCAGGTCGTGCTCAACCAGGAGATCAGCCGCGCGGGCGCGCCGGGGCTGTTCGACGTGATCGGCGTCGGCATGCTCGGCCCGACGCTGATCGCCCACGGGACCGAGGACCAGAAGCAGCGCCACCTCGGGCCGATGCTGGCCGCCGAGGAGGTCTGGTGCCAGCTGTTCTCCGAGCCGGCCGCCGGCTCCGACCTCGCCGGGGTCCAGACCCGCGCCAAGCGCAACGACGACCGCAGCTGGAGCGTGTCGGGCCAGAAGGTGTGGACCACCAACGCCCAGCACGCCTCCTTCGGGCTGCTGCTCGCCCGGACCGACGCCGGCGTGCCCAAGCACCGCGGCCTGACGATGTTCGTGCTCCCGATGGACGCCGAGGGCGTGACCGTCCGCCCGCTGCGCCAGATCTCCGGTGACGCGCACTTCAACGAGGTGTTCCTCGACGACGTCGCGGCTCGAGGAGGACGCCACCGTCGGCCCCGTCGACGGCGGCTGGGGCGTCGCGATGACCACGCTGATGTTCGAGCGGGTGGCGATCGGGCTGGGCGGCGAGGGGTTCGGCTGGCGCGCCGACCGCTTCGCGACGGCGCTGGTCGAGGACGAAGCGGCGACGCGCGACCGCGAGGTCCGCCACCGCTTCGGCGCCATCGCGGCCGAGTTCCTCGCGCTGCGCTTCACCAGCTACCGGATGCTCACCGCCGTCCAGCGCGGCGGCGTACCCGGGCCGGAGGGCGCGCTGGCCAAGGTGACCACCGTACGCGCGGCGATCGCCGCCGGCGACCTCCTCGTCGACTCGCTGGGACCGGGGGCGCTCGACGAGGAGCGCCACGGGCGGCTCGTGTCCGACATGCCCGGCATCAAGTCGGCCGGCGGCACGGAGGAGATCCTGCGCTCGATGGTGGGCGAGCGGGTGCTGGGGCTCCCGCCAGAGCCGCGGCTGGACAAGGGCGTCCCGTTCGCCGAGCTGCGGGCCCGCGAGCGCGCCGCCGCGGCGGCGGCATGAACCTCGCGCTGACCGACGAGCAGGAGCTGCTCAGGGAGGCCGCCCGCGGGGCGCTCTCACGCGTGAAGACGGTGGAGGCGGCGCGCGAGGCGCTCGACGGCGCAGCGCTGCCGGACCTGTGGCCGACGGCGGTCGAGGCCGGCTGGACCGGCCTGCTGGTGAGCGAGGAGCGCGGCGGGGCCGAGCTCGGCCTGCTCGACGCGATGCTGGTGTTCGCCGAGCTGGGCCGCGTGCTGGCGGCGGTGCCGCTGCTCGGCCACCTGCCCGCCACGCTGCTGCTCGACGCCGCGGGCGCCGACGGGCTCGAGGCACTGGCAGCGGGCGAGCAGCGCGCCGCGTTCGTCGCCGCCAAGCCCCCGTCGGCGATCGAGGAGGCGTGGACGGCCGACGCGCGGTTCGGGCTGCACCGCGCCCCCGCGCCGGTGATCGACGGCGGGACCGTGACCGGCGAGGCCGCCTGGGTGCCCGATGCGGCGGGCGCCGACGTGCTCGTGGTGGTGGGCGCCGACGGCCGCGCCGCCGCCGTGCAGGCGAGCGACGCGGAGATCGAGCCCGTGGCGGGCTACGACGCCACCCGCGCGCTGGCCCACGTGCGCTTCGACGGGGCGCCCGCCACCGAGCTCGCGCTGCCCGCGGACGCGGCGGCGACCGCGTGGTACGTCGCGCAGGCGCTGCTCGCCGCCGAGGCGGTCGGCGCGATCGAGCTGGCGCTCGACACCTCGGTCCAGTACGCCAAGGAGCGCTTCACGTTCGGCCGCGCGATCGGCTCCTACCAGGCGGTCAAGCACGAGCTGGTCGAGGTCCTGCGCCGGCTCGAGAACGCGCGCTCGCTGATGTTCTACGCCGCCTGGGCGGCGCAGGCCGCCCCGGCCGAGCTGCCGGTCGCCGCCTCCGCGTTCCGGCTGGTCGCCTCGGAGGCCTACGACCACGCGTCGCGCGCGCAGATCTCCGTCCACGGCGGGATCGGGGCCACCTGGGAGCACGACGCCCCGCTGTACTACCGCCGCGCTCAGGTCGACAAGCGGCTCCTGGGCGGCGCGGGTGACGCCGCCGACCGCGTCGCCGACGAGCTGTTCGCGCAAGCCCGCGCAGGCTGAGCATCATCTCGAGATGGACCTGTGGACCCACCACCGGTGGCGCTTCCCGCTCCCGCCCGGGCACAAGTTCCCGATCGACAAGTACGGGCTGCTCCGGGAGCGGGTGATCGCGGACGGGATCGCGACGCCCGAGGAGGTGCACGAGGCCGAGCCGGTGCCGTGGGAGTGGCTGGCCGCCGTCCACGACGCGCCGCTGCTGTCGCGGATCCGGACCGGCGCGCTGAGCGTGCGCGAGCGGCGTGGTCTCGGGCTCCCGTGGTCCGAGGCCCTGGTGGAGCGCGGGCGGCGCTCGGTGGGCGGCACCGTGCTCGCGGCGCGACACGCGACCGAGCACGGGCTGGGGATGAACCTCGGCGGCGGCACCCACCACGCCGGGCGCGACTTCGCCCGCGGCTACTGCCTGTTCAACGACGTCGCCGTCGCGCTCCAGCGGCTGCGCGAGGACGGCCTGGCCGATCGGGCGCTCGTGCTCGACTGCGACGTCCACCAGGGCGACGGCACCGCCCACCTGCTCGGCCCCGACCCGCGCACGTTCACCGTCTCCCTGCACGGCGCGCGCAACTACCCCTTCCAGCGGATCCCCTCCGACCTCGACGTGGACCTCGCCACCGGGACCGGCGACGACCGCTACCTGGAGGCGCTCGGCGAGGCGCTGGACTTCGCCCTCCCCCGCGCGGAGGCCGACTTCGCCTTCTACCTCGCCGGCGCCGACCCGTGGGAGCACGACCGGCTCGGCCGCCTGGCGCTGACCAAGGGCGGGCTGCAGGCCCGCGACGAGCTTGCGCTGGACCGCCTCCTCGCCACGGGCGCGCGGGTCTGCGTCGTGCTCGCGGGCGGCTACGCGCTCGACGTCGCCGACACCGTCGACATCAACGCCGCGACCGCGGCGGCGGTCGCGCAACGGCTCGCCACTACCCTTCCCCGGTAGCCCCGGGGGCGTAGTGGTAATGGGAGCACGCAGGTTTTGCATACCTGAAGTGGGGGTTCGATTCCCCCCGCCTCCACTGGGGTAGGAGCACCCCGCCATGGGCGACCTCTCGTCCTACGAGACCGTCGACCACTGGTCCGGCGTCGCAGCGGACCGGCTCGGGGTGCCCGACGACCTGCGCGCGGTCCTGCGCTCCTCCTACCGCGAGGTCACGGTCCAGATCCCCGTCCGGCTCTCCGACGGCCTCACGCACGTGTTCACGGGCTTCCGCGTGCAGCACAACGGCGCGCGCGGCCCGTACAAGGGCGGGATCCGCTACCACCCGACCGCCGAGCTCGACGAGGTGCGCGCGCTGGCGACGCTGATGTCCTGGAAGACGGCGATCGCCGGCGTCCCGTTCGGCGGCGCCAAGGGCGGCACTCGGCACGATCATGCGCCGCGCCTACCGGGAGGTGGCGGCGCGCATCCGCGGCTACGTGGAGTAGCCAGCTCGCAGGCCGCGCGGCGGCAACCGCGCGGCCCGCATCGTGAGAGCCGTGCCGGAGCGAGCGAGGGGGTTCCGGGGCAGTAGAACCCTCGCGCCGCGATCCGGCAGACCCCGTCCGGGAGAGACGGGGAAGAGGCCCGACCCTCCGCTAACCGGTCAGTCGGGGAACGCTCGGGCCTTGAGATGACATTCGACGCCGCCGCCCAGGCTCTAGAGCGCGGCGGACGGATGATCGGTCAGAAGTCCAGATGGACGGTGCCGTCGACCACTACGACGGCGTCGCCGCCCACGCGCACTCGGTCGCCCTCGACCGAGGCCCGGAGCCGGCTCGGGCGGCCCATCTCAACGCCCTGGTCGATCTCGACGGCGTCGACGCCCGCGCGCTCCGCGACGTAGGCGCACAACGGGCCGGCCGCCGCGCCGGTGGCGGGGTCCTCCCCCATCTCGGCGGTGCGCAGGAAGCTGCGGGCGCGGACCGCGCCGCCGTCGATGGCGACGAGGTAGTAGACGATCGCGTCGTGCGCGGCCAGCAGCTCGCCGATCGCGTCGTAGTCCGGGCGGGCGCGGGCCAGCGCGGAGGCGTCGACCGGGACGATCACCTGCGGCGCGCCGGTCGACACGACCTGTACGGGCAGGTCGGCCGCCGCGACACTTGGCTCCAGGCCGACCATCGGGAGCACATCGGCGGCATCCAGTTCGGGCCCGAACGAAGGCGGCTCCTGGAGCATCGAGGCGCGCGCGACGGTGCCCCGGACCTCCACCTCGACGCGCTGCAGGCCGGGGTGGGTCTGCTGGACGAAGCTGGCCGTCGTCTCACCGCGGGCGCGGGCCACGGCGACCGCCGTGCCGAGCGACGGGTGGCCGGCGAACGGGATCTCGCCGCTCATCATCCAGATGCGGTGGCGGTAGTCGGCGCCCTCCTGCTCGGCCGGCTGCACGAACGAGGTCTCCGAGAGCTTCGTCTCGCGCGCGAAGGCGTGCATGACCTCGTCGGGGACGTCACCCGCGTCGTGGACGACCGCCAGCTGGTTGCCCTGCAGCGGCTGGGACGTGAAGACATCGAGGAGGGTGTAGCGGAGCTCGGGCAAGCGGCGGGGACTACTTGTCCCAGTCGAAGTCGCGCGGGGGCTTCTGCTCGAACCAGAGCCGTTCGTGCTCCGGCGTCTCCTGCAGGAAGTCGGGCGTCTCCTCGAGCACGTCCTCGGCGGCCGGCTCCTCCTCGTCGGGGCGCACGATCTCCTCGGGCGGCTCGTTGGCGGGCTCGGCTTCAGGCGGCGGAGTGTCGGCCAGCTCCTCCACGTCCCACGGGTCCTCTTCCTGGCCGATCGGGGGCTCGGGAGCGGCGGCCTCGGCGTCGCGCTCCGGTTCCGGGCCTGGCTCTGGCGGCTCCTCGTCGTCCGGCGACCCGGCCACTTCGGCGCCGGCCTCGTCTGGGGCGGCCTCCTCCACGGCGTCGCCCTCAGGCTGGGCGAACTCGGCGCGCTGCTGCGCGGCGCCGAGCGCCTCGCGCTCCTGGCGCTGAACCTCCTCCGGGTCGGCCCCGTGGCGGCGCTTGAGCTCCAGGTGCTCCCGAATGGCGTCGTCGAGCAGTCCCATGCCTCGCCTCGAAAGGTTACTCGGCTCTCACGGTGCGGTTCTTCCCGGAGCGCTTCGCGCGGTACAGCGCGGCGTCGGCGGCCGCCACGAGGGCGTCCTTGCCGTCTCCGGAGGACTTGATGAGCGATGCGGCGCCGAACGACGCGGTGACCTTGAGCGTGCCGTCGCCGTCGAGCAGCGGGAGGTCGAGCGCCTCGATCCGCCGCCGGACGCGCTCGGCGAACTGGTACGCACCCTCGAGATCGGTCTGGGGCAGCGCGACCGCCATCTCCTCGCCGCCGTAGCGGGCGGGCTCGTCGATCTCGCGCGAGGACTGGCGCAGCACGCGCGCGACCTCCCGCAGCACCATGTCGCCCTGGAGGTGCCCGTAGTGGTCGTTGACGCGCTTGAAGTTGTCTATGTCGAGCATGATCAACCCCATCTCCTGGTTGTAGCGGCGCGCCCGCTCGACCTCCTGGGTGATCACCTCCTGGAAGCGGCGGTGGTTGAACAGGCCCGTCAGCTCGTCCGTTACCGCCTGGCGCTGCACGGTCTCGTGGAGGTCGACGTTCTCGACCGACACCGAGGCCTGGTTGGTCAGGTAGGAGAACAGCTCCCGTTCACCGGCCGTGAAGCGGCGGTCGCCGCGGGCGACGGACACGATGCCGACGGCGCCGCCGTCCTCAGCGCCGCCCAGCGGAGCGGCCAGCGCGCTGGCGCTCGCGAGCTCGATCTCGGCGATCTGGCCGGCGTCCAGGGCGGCCGCCTCGGCGGCGTGGAGGGCGCGCTCGTAGGCGCCCGGGTCGCCGGTGGAGGCGACCTCCTGCAGGCGCTCCTCCCCAGGACGGCGGATCGTCGCGCGCCCGCACGCGGCCTCGATGCCGTCGACGGCGGTCTGGACGACGATCTCCAGCAGGCCGACACGGTCCAGGCTCTTGGTGAACGACTCGCCGACGCGGCGGATCGCCTCCTGGAGACGCGCGCGTTCGTGCTGGAGCTCGTCGAGGCGGGCCTGCAGCTCCTCGGCCATCGCGTTGAACTCGTTCCCGAGCGCGGCGAACTCGTCGTTGCCCTCGGCGGGGACGCGCTTGGAGAAGTCGCCGCGGCCGAGCGCCCTGGCTGCCTCGAGCAAGCGCTGGATCTCGGCCTGCAGGGTGCGCGACACCGTGATGGCGAACGCGATCGCCAGCACGAGGAAGCCGACCAGGGCGCCGACCACCAGCCACGACGGGCTCGCGTCCTGCGTGTCCTCGGGCAGCGCGATCCGCATCGACAGCTCGCCGCCGTCGAAGCCGTCCACCTCCAACGCGTTCACCCGGTAGGGCGAGCCCTCGATGTCGGTCGAGCCGCTCTCGGGCAGTTGCGCGCGGGCCATCTGCGGGCTGGACGCGCCCTGGACCTCGTCGCCGTCGAGGATCACGACCCCGACCTCGGCCAAATCCCCGAGCTTCATCGAGAAGCTCTCGGCGGTCTCGACCGACGTGACAAGGCGCCCCAGCGGCTCCTCGTTCTGGTCGGCGAGCGAGTTTCGCGCGGGCGCCACCCCAGGCTCCGTGCCGTAGTCGAACGCCCCGGGCCCGTCGAGATCGAGCAGCACGCGGCTCGCGCCGGCCTTGCGCGCGGCGTCGGCGAGGCGCGCGGTGATCGCGTTCGTGTCATTCTCGGCGATCGCGCGGCGCAGGCCCTCGTCGGCCACGATCCGGCCACCCGCCGAGTTTGCCCGCGTCTCGGCCTCGCGGTACATGTTCTGCGCCACCCGTTGCGCCTCGCTCAGCTGCGCGTCGCTCCGGCCCTGCTCGGAGCGCGGCCACGAGCTGGAAGAGCACGAAGCCGACCGCGATCATCGGCAGGATCACGATGACCACGAAGAACAGCCGCAGGCGGTTGCGGAAGCTCGGGGTTATGAGGTTGCGAAGGCGCATTCCGGGCGGAGCTCCGGGGAGCAATCTAGCCGGGTGCCGAGGGGTGACCGGGGTGGGCCTCCCCGGCTACAATCGGCGTTCACGGTGCGCGGGGGAAATCCTGCCACCGCACGTGCGGGGCCATAGCTCAGTTGGGAGAGCGCCTGGATCGCACCCAGGAGGTCGGGGGTTCGAGTCCCCCTGGCTCCATCGCCCGAATTCCGCGGCCTCTACGTGGGTTCGGGCGTTCAGCTATCTGCGGCGGAGTCGCGTCACGCGACGTCGGGGAACTCAGAGGGAACACGGGCTTCCTGGATCGCCGTCTCGGCGTCGAGCCTCGGCTGGTCGTCGAGCTCGTCGATGACGTGGCCGTTCCGGCTGAGCGTGAGGCGGGCGTCATGGCGTAACTGCCGCGCGACGTAGATGACGCTGCGGCCCTCGTGCGGAAGCAGCGAGGCGAACGAATGGCGAAGCGCGTACGGGGTGGTGTGTCCCACGGTAAGCGCCCCCTCGCGGCTAACGCCGCCCGCCGCGGGCGCTGAGGGAGGTGACCGGCGGGATCAACGCCCGGTAGATGCGCCGCAGCGTCCACGCCGGCAGATAGGAGTGGCGCTCCTCCTCCCAGACCCTCGCCCGCGGATGGGGCTGGATCAGCGGCCCCTTCATCAACAGCTTGCTGAGCGCGGAGGCGTGACCGTGGTTCTCCGCGGGCGCCGCCGCGCCGAGCGAGATGCGGCACAGGTGCTTGGTGCTCATGAAGCCGTACTGGCGCGGGCTGACCAGGCGGACCGGCGCGCCGTGGTCGCTGTCGAGCGGCCGCCCGTCGAGCCGGTCCGCGATGAGCACGTCGTCCGCCAGGGCGTCCTCGATCGCCACGACGGACTCGTAGCCGTCGAGCCCGCCGAACACCAGGTGGGTGACCGGCCCCCGCGCCGCCGGTTCGAGGATCAGGCGATAGAAGTCCGCGAAGGCGACGCCCTCCCAGCGCACGCCGGTGGCCGTCCACCCGGCCACGCAGTGGAAGTCGGCGGTGAGCTCGCGGCGGGGGAGCGTCGCGAGGTCCGTCACGGGGACGGTGAAGGACTCGGCGACGGCGCCGCCGATCTCGATCGCCGGGTCGGGGGGGACAGGGGGAGCGGGGCGGTGAAGGTGCGTGCCGAAGCGAGGAAATCCGTCCACCGCACGCTGGCCAGGGGGAAGCTGCACGTCGGGCCTCCATACATACAGTTGTGTATGGATGGAGCGTAGGCATGGTCCGCGGCCTTGTCAATTCCGCTAGAGATAGGCGGATGGCGCCTCCCACCCGCACGCCCCGCGGCACGTGGATCGAGGAGGGCCTGCGGGCGCTTGCCGCCGGCGGCCCGGACGCCGTTCGCATCGAACCGCTGGCGAAGGCGCTTGGCGTCACCCGGGGCGGCTTCTACTGGCACTTCGAGAACCGGCGCAAGCTGCTCGACGAGATGCTCGACCACTGGGAGCGGACGAGCCTCGAGGAGGTCATCGAGCGCGTCGAGGCCGGGGGCGGGGACGCCAGGACCCGGCTGCGGCGGTTGTTCGTGATCGCCTCCTCCGACAGCGGCGATCTGCTGACGATCGACCTCGCCGTCCGCGACTGGGCCCGGCGCGAACCGTCGGTCGCCGAGCGCCTCCGGCGGGTCGACACCGCGCGGATGGACTACCTGCGCTCGCTGTTCGGCGCCATCTCCCCCGACGAGGACGACGTCGAGGCCCGCTGCATGCTCGCCTTCTCCCTGTGGATCGGCAACCACTTCATGGCCGCCGATCACGGCGCGCGCAGCCGGGCGGACGTGCTGGAGCTCGCCATGCGGCGGCTCGAGACCTGGTAGAGCGCCGCAAGTTGACGCGGTGTGAGGCCCGGTCTAGGTTGCCCCCGAGGTGCTACTCGGTCGCCACCGCGAGCGCGAGACGCTCGATCGCCTCCTGGAGGCGGTGCGCGCCGGTGAAAGCCGCGCGCTGGTCGTGCGCGGAGAGGCGGGCGTGGGCAAGACCGCCCTCCTCGAGTACGTGTGCGCCCGGGCGACCGGGTGCCGGGTCGTCCGCGCGGCGGGCGTGCAGTCCGAGATGGAGCTCGCGTTCGCGGGGCTCCACCAGCTGTGCTCGCCGCTGCTCGACCGGCTGGGGCGGCTGCCGCTCCCGCAGGCGCGGGCGCTCGAGACCGTGTTCGGCCTCAGCGCCGGGCCGGCGCCGGATCGCTTCTTCGTCGGCCTGGCCGTGCTCGGGCTGCTCTCGGAGTCCGCCGAGGACCGTCCGCTGGTGTGCCTCGTCGACGACGCGCAATGGCTGGACCGGGCCTCCGGGGAGGCCCTGGCGTTCGTCGCGCGGCGACTGGCGGCAGAGCCCGTCGCGTTGGTCCTCGCGGCGCGCCCCGTGGTCGGGCGGCAGGACTGGGACGGCGTCGGCGAGCTGGAGGTGGAGGGCCTGAGCGACCGCGACGCCCAGGCGCTGCTGAGCTCCGCGATCAGCGGCCGGCTGGACGAGCGGGTGCGCGACCGCATCCTGGCCGAGACGCGCGGCAACCCGCTGGCGCTGCTGGAGCTGCCGCGCGGGCTGACGCCTGGGCAGTTGGCGGGCGGGCTCGGGCTGCCTGACGCCCTCCCGCTCTCGGGACGGATCGAGCAGAGCTTCCGGCGGCGCCTGGACGCGCTCCCCGCCGACACCCAGCGCCTGCTGCTCGTCGCCGCGGCCGAGCCGCTCGGCGAGCCGCTGCTCGTGTGGCGGGCGGCGGCGCGGCTCGGGCTCGGCGCCGAGGCGGCCGAGCCCCTGGACGAGGCCGGCCTCGCCGAGTTCGGCGCCCGCGTGCAGTTCCGGCATCCCATCGTGCGGTCGGTCGTCTACCGGGCGGCGGCGCCCGCCGACCGCCGGGAGGCGCACGCGGCCCTGGCGGAGGCCACCGATCGCGAGGTCGATCCGGATCGCCGCGCCTGGCACCGCGCGCACGCCACGGGCAGCCCCGACGAGGACGTCGCCGCGGAGCTCGAGCGCTCCGCCGGGCGGGCGCGGGCGCGCGGCGGCCTGGCCGCGACCGCCGCCTTCCTCGAGCGGGCCGTGACGCTCACCCCCGACGCGGCGCGCCGGGCCGAGCGCGCGCTGCACGCCGCGCAGGCGAAGCAGATGGCCGGCGCGCCCGACGCCGCGCTGGCCCTGGTCGCCGTGGCCGACGCCGGCCCGCTCGACGAGCTGCAGCGCGCGCAGGCCCAGCTCCTGCGCGCCCAGGTCGTCGTGCTCGGCACCGGCCGCAGCACCGATCCGTCCGTGCTCCTTGCGGCGGCCAGGCGGCTGGAGCCGCTCGACGTCGGCCTCGCCCGGGAGACCTACCTCGACGTGCTCGTGGCGCTGCTCTTCGCGGGGTTCACGGACGGCGGACTCGCGCATCGCGCGGTCGCGGAGGCGGCCCTGGCGGCCGAGCAGCCCTTGCCGCCGCGGGCGATCGACCGGCTGCTCGACGGCCTGGCGCTCCTCATCACCGCGGACTACGCCACCGCGGCCCCGACGTTGAAGCGGGCGCTGGACGCCTTCGAGCACGACGACCTCGAGGGCGCACAGGGGTTCGGCAGGGGCTGGCTCGCCTGCCACGTCGCGACGATGCTGTGGGACCACGAAAGCCAGCACGCGCTGGCCGTCCGTCACGTCCAGCTCGCGCGCGAGGCCGGGGCGCTCGTGATGCTCCCCGTCACGCTGCCGATGCTCGCCGGCATCCACATGCGAAACGGCGACCTGGGCGCGGCCGCGACCGTGATCGAGGAGCTCGACACCGCCACCGAGGCGATGGGCGCCGAGGCGTCGCGGTACCTGTCGCTCTCCCTCGCCGCGTTCCAGGGCCGCGAGCGCGAGGCGGTCGCGTTGATCGGGGGCGGGCTCGAGGGCGCGGCCGTCGAAGGCTGGGGCATGAACGTCGTCCGGTGGGCGCGGGCGCTGCTCTACAACGGGCTCGGCCGCTACGAGGAGGCGGTCGCCGCGGCACGGGAGGCGTACGTCCACCAGCAGCCGATCGGCACGTCGAGCTGGACGCTGCCCGAGATCGTCGAGGCCGGCGTCCGCGGCGGGATGCACAAGATGGCGGTCGGCGCGCTGGAGCAGCTCTCGGCGATGGCCACGGTCAGCGGCACCGACTGGGCGCTGGGGATCGAGGCGCGCTCCCGCGCGCTGCTGAGCGAGGGCGCCGCGGCGGACCACCTCTACCGGGAGGCGATCGAGCGGCTCGGCCGCCCCGGCGTCCGCGTGGAACTTGCTCGCGCGCACCTGCTCTACGGGGAGTGGCTGCGCCGCCAGCAGCGGCGCGTCGACGCCCGCGGGCAGCTCCGCATCGCCCACGACATGCTCACGGCGATGGGCGTGGAGGCGTTCGCCGACCGCGCGGCGCGTGAGCTGAGGGCGACCGGCGCGAACGCTCGCAAGCGCTCCGTGGAGACCGCCGGACAGCTCACCGCCCAGGAGGCGCAGATCGCCCGGCTGGCCCGCGACGGCCTGTCCAACCCGGAGATCGGGACGCGGCTGTTCATCAGCCGGCGCACCGTCGAGTACCACCTCGCGAAGGTCTTCTCCAAGCTCGACATCAGCTCGCGCACCCAGCTCGCGGTGGCGCTCCCCAACGAGCCGAGCGCGGCGGTCTAGACGAGCGGCGCGGCGAGCTTGCCGTCGGGATCGCGGAGGTACACGGAGCGGATCGGCCCACGCGCGCCGGCGCGATCGACCGGGCCGAGCTCGACCGGGATGCCGAGGCCCGCCGGCTCGTCGATCACGGCGTCAGGCGGGCCTTCGATGAGCGGCGGAGCCGGGCGTCGCGCGGGCGCCGGTCGCCTCCAGCACCACGTGGTCGAGCGCGTGGATGCGGATCATGTGCCGCGCAGGATGATCGACAGGCCCCGCGGGGCGCCCTCGGAGGGGGACGGGAGCGGCTGCAGGCGGCCGTGGAAGGCCCGCGCCACGCGCGTCGCGTGGGACTTCGCCATCTCGGCCCGCTCGCCGGCGAACAGCTCGTCGACGGTGGCGCGCCACAGCACCAGCCAGCGGTCGAAGTGGGCCGCCCGCAGGCCGGCCTTCGCGTGAAGCACCGCGTGCGGGCGGAACGCGCCGCCGGCGTAGGAATGCGCGCCGAGCAGCACCGTCTCCCAGAACGACGCGATCGTGGGGACGTGCGCCTCGACGTCGAGCTTGGCGACGTCGACGAAGATCCAGCCGATCAGCGGGTCCTCGAGCGCACGCCCGTAGAAGGCGCGCACGAGGCGCTCGCAATCCTCACGGTCCTCGATGTCGTGGCGGCTCACCGCCACAACTATGACGGCGTGCGGAGCCCGTCGCGGACGCTGCCGGGGTCCCGGCCCGCCACCTCGGCGAGCCGTTCGACCGTCACGCCGGCCTCCGCGCCCTGCCTGAGCGCGAACCACACCAGGCCGTCGGCCCGGTCCACGGCCTTGGCCGCCACGTGCTGGCCCGCCTCGGGGCGGCCCGGCTCGTCGAGCGAGGCGAGCACCTCCCGGTGGCGGTCGGCGGCCTCGGCGAGCTGGCGCTCCGCCTCGACCGGCGTCATGGTCACTGCTGGGGCCGCGGCAGCGCCGCGGCCACCGCCTGGGCGAAGGGGATCGCCGGCTCCGTGTCGCGGAGCGTCACCCGCTTGTAGCCGACGACCTCGGCGAGCGAGTCGACGGGCTGGAGAAGCGCGCCGCAGGTCGGGCACAGGTCTCCGACCAGCCCGGCCGGGACGGCCGCGCTGTACAGGCGGATCCGGCAGGCGACGCACTTTGAATGAGGCATCCTCGGAGTATAGGTGACATCCAAATCAAGAAACGGTATTCTGGGATTGTGCACCCGGCCCCGACTTGGTCTTTTCTCACCAACCATGCGCGGGTGCTGATCTGCGTGGCCGCCGATCCCGACATCCGGCTCCGGGAGCTCGGCGCCGCCGTCGGCATCACGGAACGGGCCGCGCACCGCATCGTCGGCGAGCTGGCCGAGGCAGGCTACGTCTCGCGCACGCGCAGCGGGCGGCGTAACCGCTACACCGTCCAGGACCACCTGCCGTTGCCGGACCCGCTCGCCCGAGGCCAGAGGGTGGGCGACCTCCTCGAGATCGTCGCCGGACCCGCCGGACACGAGGCCTGACGCCATGCCCGACCCCCGCCTCGCGCGCCTCAGGGACCTGATCGCCAAGCTCGAGCGCTCTCCCGACTCCGAGAAGCGCACGTGGATGCTCACGGAGACGCGGTCCCGCCTCGCCGACCTCCAGACAGGCGCCACGACCGCGCCGATGCGGCCGTTCGAGAACGACGTCCCGGAGCCGTCGCCCGCCGCGCTCAGGCCCCGGGCGCCCCGTGCCCGCGCCACCACCCAGGTGAAGCGCTCGACGAACCTGCCGGGCGTCACGCCCCAGCCCGTGAAGCGCCCGCCCCCTGGGCCGCGCCCGGACTTCAACGTGCCCCGCAAGGGCGACGACGACGTGCTGTGGAACGACCCCCCCGACGACGAGCCCGAGGACGGCGAGCCGCAGGCGTGGAAGCGCGGTCTGCGCGGCTGAGCGATCAGCGCCGCGTGTAGACGCCCGTCGACACCGCGTGGTAGCCCTTGGCGCCGACGGCGCGGGCGAGCCCGCTGCGCGGGTCCTCTCCGGCGCGGACGCGCTCCAGCGCGTGGGCGAAGTCGTAGCGCGGCGCCCAGCCGAGCTCATCCCGGGCCCGGGCGTTGACGTACACGCGGTCGAGGCTCGGGAGCATCCGCCAGCCGCGCTGCGCGTAGACCTCCTCGTAGGCCGGGACGCGGCGGCGCACGGCGGCCGGAGCGTCCTCCCGCAGGAGCGCGAGGTCGGCGGGCTCGAAGGGCGTCGTGGCGCTGATGATGTAGCGCCCGAAGCCGAGCGCGGGCGCGCGCTCGAGCGCCAGCCGGTGGGCCTCCACGACGTCCTCGAGGTCGACACGGCGGTAGAGCAGCTCGTTGACCTTGAGGTTGGCGTCCTCGTAGGCGGCGCGGACCTCGTCGCGGTCGTCGGCCTCCGGGAAGAAGCGCGACGTGCGCAGGATCAGGCACGGCAGGCCGTGGTCGCGATGGACGAGCTCGCACAGGTCCTCGGCCGCGGTCTTGGTGACGCCGTAGACGTTGCGCGGCACCGGGACGACGTCCTCGGTGATCCACGCCGCCGGCTCGCCGGGCGCGGGCACCAGGGCCCGGCCGAAGGTGCTCGTCGTGCTCGTGAACACGAACCGCCCGACGCCGGCGGCCACCGCCTCCTCGAGCAGGGTGAGCGTGCCCGTCACGTTCGTCTCCACGAACGCCTGGCGCGAGTGCGAGGCGACGTGGGGCTTGTGCAGCGTCGCGGCGTGCAGGACGGCGTCGGCGCCCTCGACGCAGCCCCGCACCAGCTCGCGGTCGGCCACCGAGCCGACCACCGTCGTGTACGGCGGAGGGGAGCGTGTCGAGCCCGACGGCGTCGAAGCCGCGGGCCGACAGCACCCGCATCAGCGCTTCGCCGAGATGACCCGAGCTGCCGGTGACCAGGACACGCACGTCATACGTATTATCACGCGTCCAGCGTCTCCGGGAGCCCGAACGAGGGGAACGCCTGCCACCCGAAGGTGGTGATCTCGGCGATCCGCCCGCCGGCCGTGCGCAGGACGTCGAGCTTGAACGCCTTGAACTCGCTCTCGCCCGGCGCGCGGAGGTAGCTCGCCGCGGCCGGCTGCCGGTTGGCGCGCGTCGGCACGAGCCGCCACTCGCCCATGTCCATCGCCTGGCGCATCAGCCCGCCGAGCGCGTTGCGGCCCTCGAAGAGCATCGGCAGCGGGGGCATCGTGACGCGGATGTCCTCGCTGAGCAGCTCGAGGCGACTGCTCGACGTCGCCGCGCTGGTGCGACTCGATGAAGCGCGCGAGCAGCTCCCGCTCGGCCGCGGTGGCCTCCGGCGAGATCCATTCCTCCCGGCGGTCCTCCGGGAGGTGCCGGCGCAGCGTCTCCCGCGCGCGCTGGAGCGCGCTGTTGACCGCCGGGACGCCGAGCTCGAGCACGT
Organism: uncultured Solirubrobacteraceae bacterium; assembly: GCA_963764385.1. GTDB lineage: Bacteria > Actinomycetota > Thermoleophilia > Solirubrobacterales > Solirubrobacteraceae > DATFQI01. The sequence goes on from CAVXSJ010000003.1 coordinate 42,842, forward strand.
CGCCGACCTCGCGGGCCGACCAGCCCAGCACGTCGCGCAGGATCAGCGTGGCGCGCTGGCGCGGCGGCAGCAGCTGGATCACGGCCAGGAACGCGAGCTCGATCGTCTCGCGGTCGACCACCAGCTCCTCCGGCTCGCTCGGCCTCGAAGCAGCCGGTCGGGGTACGGCTGCAGCCACGGGACGTCGCGGAACGAGCCCAGCGACGGCAGCCGCCGGCCGCTGGCCTTGATGGCGTCCAGGCACGCGTTGGTGGCGATCTTGTACAGCCACGCGCGGAACCAGTCGTTGCTCTCGAGGTCGTCGCGGCGCCGCCACGCGCGCAGCAGCGTCTCCTGCACGAGGTCCTCGGCCTCCTCGAAGGAGCCGAGCATGCGGTAGCAGTGGATGTGCAGCTCCCGGCGGTGCCGCTCGGCGCGGGCGGCGAACTCGGACTCGGCGGGCACGAACGACATCATCCCGGGACCAGGCCGCAGGTCGCGTTGACGATGCCCGACGGTGATCGCGCCGGCGCGGTCGGAGGCCAGGAACGTGGCCGTCTCCGCGATCTGCTGCAGCTCCGGCAGGCGCCGGAGCATCGTCATGCCGGCCACCATCTCGTAGACCGCGTCGGGGTCGACGTCCTGGCCCGAGGTCGCCTTGATGTTCTCGCGGGTGAGCGTGCCCTTGACGGCCGCGGTGTGGATGCCCGCCACCCGGATGCCTCGCGGGCCGAGCTCGGCGGCGTGGTAGCGGTACAGCGCCTCGACCGCCGCGTCGGTGGGGCCCGTGTTGCCCATCCCCGGGGCGGTGCCGCGCGAGGAGGCGCTCGTGAGGTGCAGCAGCACCCCGGAGCCGCGCGGGATCATCTGCCGCGCCGCGGCGCGCGTGGTCAGGAACGCGCTGCGAGGGCCGAGCGTGAGCGCGTGCATGAACCGCTCGGTGGTCATCTCGGCCAGCGGCGTCCCCTGGGCGTCCTCGCGGCCGGCCAGGTTGAACGAGACGTCGATGCGCCCGACGGCGTCGGCGTGGGCATCGACCGAGGCCTCGTCGTTGGCGTCGACCACGGCCACCTCGGCCCGGCCGCCCGCGGCGGCGATGTCGGCGGCGACGCGCTCGAGGGTCTCGAGCGTGCGGCCTGCGAGGTGGACGGTCGCGCCCTCGCGGGCGAAGGTGCGGGCCACGGCGCCGCCGATGTGGCCGCCGCCGCCGTAGATGATGGCCGTCTTGTCGGTGAGGAGTTGTGTCATGCCGTGTATGACGACGGCCGCGCAAGAACTCATCGGTCGGCGACAATTCTTTTCGTGACCACCGAGGAGCAGGACCTGTTCGTGATCGGCGAGCGCGCCGCGCTCGGCCCCCTGCGACGCGATCTCGCCGCCACCTACGCTCGCTGGGTCAACCACGCCGACGTCCGGTTCGGGCTCGAGCACCAGGGCATCGCCACGCCGGAGACCGAGCTGGAGTGGGTCGACGACGCGGTGAAGCGCGGGGCCGAGAAGGAGCCGCGGACGGCCGGCTTCACGATCTACGACGTCGCCGACCGCGCGCCCGTCGGCACGGCGAGCCTCTTCAACATCAACCACCTGCACGGCGCGGCCACGTTCGGGATCGCGATCGGCGAGCGCCGCGACCAGGGGATCGGCACGGACGCCACGCGGCTGGTCCTGGACTGGGCGTTCCTCACGCTCGGGCTGGGCCACGTCCGGCTCGAGGCGCTGGCGTGGAACGAGGCGGCCATCCATGCCTACGAGAAGGCCGGCTTCCAGCGCGTCGGCGTGCTCCGCGGAGCGGTGGTGAGCCGGGGCGTCCGGTCCGACGTCGTGATCATGGATGCCATACCGTCACACTAAGATTCTAGTCGCTATACTTCTGCTTCGACAGCAAGAGGGAGGCGCTACGGGGAGATCCGGCTTCCCCCCGGACGGGTGCTGGCGACGCTGGTGGGAGCCGGCGAGGCGGGCGACCGCTTCATCGTCGTCGACCTGCGCCTGCCGCGCGCGCTCGTCGCCGCCGGCGCCGGGGCCGCCTTGGCGCTGGCGGCCGGCGCGGCCGCCGCGGGGATCCCGGTGGCCGCGTTCGCCGGCGCCGTGTCCGCCGCGGCGCTGATGTACCTGCCGGCATGGCGGGAGGGGCTGTCGCCGTTCCGGCTCGTGCTGGTCGGGATCGGGATCGCCGCCGTCGCCAGGCGGGCACGTCCTACGTGCTGGTGCGCGGGCGGATCGAGGAGGCCCAGCAGGCGTACGTGTGGCTGGTGGGGAGCGTCAACCTGCGCACGTGGAGGACGTGTGGCCGCTGGCGCTGGGCCTGGCCGTGCTGGCGCCCGCGGTGGCGGCGGCCGGCCCGATCGGCTTCGTGGCGTTCATGGCCCCGCACGCGGCGCGGCTGCTCGTCCGGGCGCCGGGAGCGGCCGCGCTCCCGCCGCCGCGCTGTGCGGCGCGACGCTGGTGCCCGCCGCCGACCTCGCGGGGCGCGCCGTCCTCGCGCCCACGGAGCTGCCGGTCGGGATCGTGACCTCGCTGCTCGGCGCGCCGTTCTTCCTCGCGCTGCTGCTGTGGCGGGCCAACCGATAAGTGCGAATGCGCACACCCGATTCCGGGAACCACGCAGGGAATGCGTCGGGAGGAGACGCTGCCGGGACTGCTTGGGGAGCAGACGGGGTCGTCGTCGGCCCTGGTGTTCGGCGGTGAAACGACCACGTTCGGCGCGCTCTGCGAGCGCGCCGGGCGCATCGCCGGTGGGCTCGCCGAGCTCGGCATCGGCGAGGGCGACCGCGTGGCCCTGTGGCTGCCCAACTGCCCCGAGTGGCTGGCCTTGCACCTCGCCCTCACGCGCCTGGGCGCGCTCACGATCGCCGTCAACACGCGCTTCCGCGCCCACGAGGTCCAGGACATCCTGGTCCGCTCGGAGGCGAAGGCGCTCGCGCTGTGGCCGGGCTTCAAGGGCATCGACTTCGAGGGGATCCTGGATGAGGTCGACGCGCCCGCGCTCGACACGCTGATCCGGGTCGGCGACACCCCGCTGCCCGACGGCGAGCCGCCGGAGGACCGCTCCAGCCCCGACGCGCCGTGCGTCGTCTTCACGTCGTCGGGCACGACCGGCGCCCCGAAGCTCGTCGTGCACTCCCAGCGCACCATCACGCGCCACGCGCGCGCCGTGGCGGCGGGCTTCGGCTACGACCAGCCGGATTGCACGGTGCTGGCGATGCTCCCGCTGTGCGGCGTGTTCGGCTACGACAGCGCGCTCGGCGCGCTGGCCGGCGGCGCACCCGTCGTCCTGCAGGCGATCTTCGACGCCGACGGCGCGGTCGAGTTGGCCACCCAGCACGGCGTCACCCACGCCAACGGCTCGGACGCGATGGCGCTGCGGATGCTCGCCGCCGGCACGCCGCCGGCGCTGCGCGAGCTCGGCTTCGCGGCCTTCGAGGGCGACCCGATGCGGGTCATCGAGGCGGCCGACCAGGCCGGCGTCACCGCGTACATGTGTTACGGCTCGACCGAGGTCCAGGCCCTGCTCGCGCACGCCACCGGCGCTCCCGAGCAGCGCGGCGTGGCCGGCGGGCGGCCCGTGTCGCCCGACACCGAGGTCCGCGTCCGCGACCCGGAGGACGGCCGGCTCCTCGGCGCCGGCGAGGAGGGCGAGCTCGAGATCCGCGGCCCAGCGTGATGGTCGGCTACCTCGGCGGCGACGAGGCGGAGCGGGAGGCGTTCACCGACGACGGCTTCGTGCGCTCCGGCGACCTCGGGCGCCTCACCGACGACGGCTTCGCCTACGTCGCGCGCCGCGGCGACGCGCTCCGCCTCGGCGGCTACCTCGTCAACCCGCGCGAGATCGAGGGCTTCCTCGAAGCCGACGCGGCGGTCGCCGCGGCCGGCGTGGTCGCCGCCGAGCTCGACGGCGCGCAGCGCCCCGTGGCCTTTGTGGTCGCGAGCGAGGGCGCCGAGATCGACGAGGCGGCGCTGATCGAACGGTGCCGCTCGAGCCTGGCGGGCTTCAAGGTCCCGCGGCGCGTGATCGCCCTCGACGAGCTGCCCACCACCGACTCCGCGAACGGCAGGAAGGTCAGGCGCACCGAGTTGCGCCGGCTGGCTGGAGAAGCACTCCACGACCTGACACCCACCACGAGGTGAAGGAGGACGGATGTCCGCTCAGACGCCCCCAGATGCACCACCCGCCAAAGACCCGCCCAGAGCCGGGGACTCCGCGTCCGAGGACCGCGAACGCGACGATCGACTTCGCGGCCATCGCCGCGACGCCCGAGTTCCAGGCGCTGCACGAGAGCCGGAAGCGGTTCATCATCGGCGGCACCGGCGTCGCCACCGCCGCGCGTCCTCATCGTGTTCGGCCTCTACGGCTTCGCGCCCGACGCGATGGGCAAGCCCGCCATCGGCAGCGTCACCTGGGCGCTGGTGCTCGGCTTCCTCCTCATCCTGACGGGCTTCGTCATGGCCTGGGCGTTCGCCCGCAAGTCGATCCAAGTGGGACGAGATGGCCGCACGCGTGATCGATGAAGCCGGGCACGTGCCCGGCGGACGGGAGGTTCCAGCGATGAGCCTTCTCGCCGTCACGGGCGAGTTCAACGCGCTCGCCGTCGCCATCTTCGCCGTCGTCCTCGCGTTCACGCTGCTGATCACGCGCTGGGCGGCCCGCGCGCACCCAGACCACGAGCGAGTTCTACGCGGCCGGGCGCGGCATCACCGCGCGCCAGAACGGTCTCGCGATCGCCGGCGACTACCTGTCGGCCTCGACGTTCCTCGGCTACGCCGGCCTGATGTACCTGTTCGGCTTCGACGGCTGGCTGCTCGGCCTCGCGGCGCTGATGTCGTTCATCCCGGTGCTCTACCTGCTCGCCGAGCGGATGCGCAACTCCGGCAAGTACACGCTGGCCGACGTGCTCAGCTACCGGCTGCGCGAGCGCCCTGCGCGCGCGGCGGCGGCGGTCACCTCGCTGCTGGTGATCGGCATCTACCTGATCGCCCAGCTGGTCGGGGCGGGCGCGCTGATCCAGGCGCTGGCCGGGATCAACTTCACGTGGGCGGTGCTGATCTGCGGCGTCTTCATGACGATCTACGTCGTCTTCGGCGGCATGCTGGCGACCACCTGGGTGCAGATCGTCAAGGCCGGCATGCTGATGACGGCCGGCGTGATCGTGAGCGTCGCCGTGATGGCGAAGTTCGACTTCAACCCGTCGCAGCTGCTCGATCAGGCGGCGGCGAAGTCCGACGACGGCAAGGGGTTCCTCGGCCCGGGCCTGTACATCGACGGGCCGTTCCTCGTGATCTCGACCGGCATCACGATCTTCTTCGGCACGGCCGGGCTGCCGCACATCCTGATGCGGTTCTTCACCGTCCCGGACGGCAACGCGGCGCGCAGGTCCGTGGTCTGGACGATCGGCTTCATCGGCGTGTTCACCGCGCTGGTGACCATCATCGGCTTCGGCGCCCGGGCCATCCTGGGCGGCGGCAGCGAGGAGGCCGCCGGCAAGGGCGGCAACCTCGCGGCCCCGCTGCTGGCCCAGAGCCTCGGCGGCGGCGAGGGGACGACGGGCGGAGACATCGCGCTCGCGCTGTTCGCGGCGGCGGCGTTCGCGACCATCCTCGCGGTCGTCGCGGGCCTCGTGCTCGCGGCGGCCGGCGCGGTCACCCACGACCTGTGGACGAACGTGCTCGGGCGCGGCAACGAGGAGACGGAGGGCCGCACCGCGCGGATCGCGTCGATCGCCATCGCCGTGGTGGCGATCCTGTGCACGCTCGCCGTCGGCTCCGGCTTCAACGTCAGCGTGCTCGTCTCGATGGCGTTCGTGTTCGCCGCCAGCGCGAACTTCCCGACGCTGGTGCTGGCGCTCGGGTGGCGGCGGTTCAACACCGCGGGCGCGCTCACGGGCGTCGCCTTCGGCGTGATCGCGTCGATCGTGATGATCGGGCTGAGCCCGCCGGTGTGGCCGGGACCGGACTCCGAGGGCTCGCCCTCGCCGTTCATCTTCCCGGCGCTGATCACGATGCCGATCGGCTTCCTGGGCTGCTGGATCGGCACGATGCTCAGCAGCGAGGGCGCCGCGACGCGGACGTACGACGAGCTGCTGGTGCGCTCGGAGCTGGGCCTCGGCTCCGAGAGCGGCGCGCCCGGGCGCCCGAAGCGCCGCACCCGTGCGGCCGCGGCCGCCACGGCCGTCCTGCCCAAGTAGCAGCGATGGAGGGCCGCCCATCGCGGGGCGGCCCTCCACGCGGTGCGTGTTACGCCGCGGCGATCTCGTGGTTCCCGCGGAAGAGATCGAGCGGGTCGACCTCGGCCTTGACGCGCCGGAGGCGGCCGTAGGTCTCCTCGCCGTAGAAGGCCACCGGATCGGTGGGCCTCTCGGCGAAGTTCATGTACTCGCGCCCGGAGGACTGCGGCGCGAGCGCGTCGGCGACGATGGCGAACTGGGCCTCGAGCGCGGCGACGACGGACGGGTCCATCGGGATGCCGGCCGCGAAGTACAGGTACTCCCCGTCGAAGCGGCTCAGCGCGCCGCCCGCGTAGCGGCCCAGCGCGCCGCCGAGGTGGCGGAGCTCGACCAGCAGCAGCGGGCTCCCGGAGCCCTGGCCCGGCGGCGTCGACGAGCGCGTCGATCGTCTCGGCGGTCAGCCCGTCGAGGAGGCGCGAGTCGCCCATGGCCGGGATCGGGTCCTCGGGATCCATGTGGATGCGCGAGAGCCCGACCGGCGGGATCGAGGCGAAGGTGTCCATCTCCGGCCCGAGGGCGCGGAGCGGGGCCAGCAGCTCCGCGGCGCGCTCGTCGCGCTCGACGATCGCGCCGTCGACGATCACGACGCTGCGCCCGCGCAGGAACTCGGGCAGCTCGGGGAGCGGCGGGAACTGCATCATCCGCGCGGAGGTCGTCGACGGTGTCGGGCACGGTCGTGGTCCACTCGCGCCAGGCCTGGAGGACCTCGCGGGACCGCGCGGCGTCGAAGAGCAGCATCCCGGCGTAGACCTCGCGCAGCGGGATCAGCTCGAACTCGATCGCGACGACGGCGCCGAAGTTGCCGCCGCCGCCGCGCAGCGCCCAGAACACCTCGGCGTTCTCGTGACGGGAGGCGCGGATCAGCTGCCCGTCGGCGGTCACGAGCTCGGCGGCCAGGAGGCGGTTGGAGGCGAGGCCGTAGCGGCGCCCGAGCCAGCTGAGGCCGCCGCCGAGCGTGTAGCCGACGACGCCGACGTCGGGCGAGGAGCCGGCGAGCGGGGCGAGGCCGAGCTCGGAGGCGGGCGCGGTCACGTCGATCCACAGGGCGCCGGCCTCGACGCGGGCGACGCAATGCGCCGCGTCGATCTCGACGCCGCGCATCTCAGAGGTCTTGACCAGCATCGTGTCCTCGAGCGGGCCCATCGGGGAGGCGTTGTGGCCCGTGCCCTGCATCGCGATGCGCAGGCCGTGGGTGCGGGCGAAGTCCACGAGGGCCTGGACGTCAGAAGCGCTGCGCGGGAGCGCGACGACGGCCGGACGCTGATCGACCGCCAGGTTCCAGGCCTGGCGGGCCGCGTCCCAGCCCTCGTCGCCGGGGAGAACCACGGTGCCGCCGACGCGGGAGCGGAGGACGGCGACATCGGACTCGAGAGGATGGGTAGAGAGCATCTGGCAATGGTCTTGGAGCCATACCTCTGGGGCATTCGGGACATCTCCCCGGTCTCGTTGAGCCACCTCCCCGCGCCGGGTGCGGGCAACCCCCACGCTTGAACCAACTCTCAACCCGGCGCTTGCCGGCGCTTGGAGGCCCGGTCGCGACAGTGCGGCCATGAAATTCATCGCACTCCTCACCACCATCACCGCCCTCGGCCTCGCCGCCCCGGCCATCGCGTCGGCAGCCACCGAGTACGAGGGGACCGTCAAGTCGGTCAACCGCGACAACCGCGACGTTCCGCCTCCACGACTCGGAGCGCGGCACCATCCGCATCAAGGTCACGCGCAACACCCGCTTCGAGCGCATCTCGGGCTTCAGCGGGCTGCGCCGCGGCCAGTCGAACATCGAGGCCACCGTGCGCCGCTCGAACGGTCGCTGGGTCGCCATCGAGGTCGAGCGCTCCGGCGGCGGCGGCGAGCACGGCGGGGACGACGATTAGGTTCGGCTGCCAGCCTGGGGTGGATGCCGTCGAGGACGAAGGCATCCCCCCGGGCCCGGCTCGCCGTCGTGGTCGATCGCGATCCTGGTGTCCGCCGCCGGGGTGGCCGCCATCACCGCCACGGGCGACGTTCGCCCGTGGGCGTGCCGACCGTCGCGCCGCCGCCCGGCGGCGGTGACGCCGAGCCGCTCCCGGACCCCTTCGCCTGGGACCCCGAGCGCGCCGACGAGTTCCAGCGCCGCGCCGCCACGGGCTCCAGCCACCTCCTCTACCGCCTCTCACCGGGCGGCGTCGTGGCGAGCGCCGAGCGCACCGCCCGCTGGCGGCCGGAGGTCGAGAAGGCGGCCGAGGCGCGCCGACGTCGACCCCGACACGCTCGAGGGGCTCGTGTTCCTCGAGAGCGCCGGGCGCGAGGACGCCGTCACCCCGAACGGGATCGAGGGCGCCGCCGGGCTCACGCAGATCCTCGCCGAGACGGGCCAGAACCTGCTCGACATGAAGGTCGACACCACGGCCAGCGCCCGGCTCGGCCGCCGGATGGCGCGCGCCAGCGGCGAGCGCCTCGAGCGCCTGCGCCGGCAGCGCGCGGCGGTCGACGAGCGCTTCGACGGCGCCAAGGCCCTCGCCGCGACCGGCCGCTACCTGAAGCTCGCGCGCGAGACGCTCGGGCGCCAGGACCTCGCCTTCGTCTCGTACCACATGGGCATCGGCAACCTCCAGGGCGTGCTCCGCGCGTACGGCGAGGACGGCGACGTCAGCTACGCCCAGCTGTACTTCGACTCGACGTTCTCCCGCCACCCGAAGGCGTACTGCAAGCTCGTCGGGCTCGGCGACGACTCGTCCAACTACTACTGGAAGGTCCTCGCCGGGCGGGAGATCATGCGCCTGTGGCGCGACGACCGCACTGAGCTCGACCGGCTCGACAAGCTCCAGGCCGCGAAGGGCTCCGCCGAGGAGGTGCTGCACCCCAACGGCTCGACCGAGCGCTTCGGCGACCCCGACCAGCTGAAGGAGGCGTGGGACCGCGGCGACGTCGTCGCGTTCCCGAACGCCTCCCGCGCGACCGGGTTGAAGCGCGACGCGCGGATGGGCGAGCTGGCCGGGCGGCTGGGGCAGCCGGCGGGCCTGTACCGCGGGCTGCGCCCGGAGGCGCTGGCGCTGGCGCTGTACATCGGGGCGGAGGTGCGATCGCTGAGCGGCGCAGGGCCGCTGATCGTGACCTCCACGGTGCGCGACGAGGACTACCAGCGCGCGCTCGTGCGGCGGAACCGCGAGGCCACCCGCAACTACTCGCTGCACACCACCGGGTGGGCGTTCGACATCGAGCGCCGCTACGCCTCCCGGAAGCAGGCGCTGGCGTTCCAGTCCGTCCTCGACCGCCTCCAGGTGCTCGGCGCGATCGCGTGGGTGCGCGAGCCGGATGCGATCCACATCACGGTCTCGAAGGACGCGAAGGCGCTGCTGCCGCTGCTGGATCGCCTCGACGGCTAGGCCGCCGAGCGCTCCTCGGAAGGCTCCTGGCGCACCTCGGCGAGCTTCTCGGCCGCCGGGGCGCTCGCGGCCGCGCGGGCCTCGTAGGCGGTGCGGCTCGCGGGATCGATGGTCACGGCCACCTGGTCGGCGCGCATGTAGTGGGCGAGCGACTCGCGCAAACGGCGCGGCAACACGCGCCGCAAGCCGCAGCAGCGGCCCGGTGGAGCGCGGCACGAAGACGTCGAAGCGCGGGAACTTCGAGCGCGGCGACGATCTCGTCGGCCACCTGCTCGGGCCGCAGGTTCTTGACGCCGCGGGCCTCGCTCATGCCCGGACGCCAGCTCGGTGTTGACGATGCCGGGCATCACACAGGAGACCTCGACGCCGGAGCTCTTGAGCTCGAACCGGGCCGCCTCGGACAACCCCACCACGGCGTGCTTGGTGGCGCAGTAGGTGGCGAGGCCCGGGTAGCCGGCCTTCCCGGCCAGCGAGGCGATGTTGACGATGTGGCCGGTCCGGCGCGGGCGCATGCGGCGCATCGCCTCCTGCGTCCCGTGGATGACGGCGCGCAGGTTGATCTCGAGCTGGCGGGTGATGCTCTCCTCGGACTCCTGCTCGAGCAGGGTCACGGGCATGATCCCCGCGTTGTTGATGAGGACGTCGATGGGGCCGAGCCGGCGCTCGACGTCGTCGAGGAACGCGGTGAAGCCCGGCAGGTCGGTGACGTCGAGGTGGAGGCCCACCACGGCGTCGCCCAACTCGGTGGCGGAGCGCTCGGCGGCCGCGCGGTCCACGTCGCCGATCGCGACGCGGGCGCCCTCGCGGACGAGGGCCTCGGCGGTCGCCCGGCCGATGCCCCTGCCTCCGCCCGTGATCACGGCGACCTTTCCGGACAGAGAGCGCGGTTGCTTGGCCATGCGGTTCAGTTCCTCCTCAGAACGACACTGCGTCAGAAAGGAGACTCTAGAGGTATGCCCCGCTAGGGAGGTACGGGTGGAAGGGCCCGACGTCGCCGCCCAGGAACACGCAGCCCTCGTCCGCGTGCAGCTCCATGCGGGCTTCGAGGCACACCTCGACGGCCCAGGGCTGGGTCGCTGTGAGCCACGGCACATAGACCTCGCGCCCCTGGGCCGCCAAGCTGCGCGAGGGCGCCGCGGAGCACGGTGCGGGCGCCGTCCTCGTCGAACGCGGCGCAGATGCGGACCTGGCCGCCGCGCAGCACGGCGTAGCCACGTTCGGGCGCGACGAGCAGCGTGTTGCCGCCCTCGACCATGGCCAGCAGGTCCTCGCCGTGAGCGGCGCCGCGGACGGCGCGGTCGACGGCCTCGGTCAGCGGCAGGTCGGCGGCGCCGCCCGGGCGGACCTCGCCGGTCACCTCGACGCCGAGCGGCGTGCCCATCGCCGCGACGCTCGGGATGCATGGCCAGACCGAGCCGCGCGTACGCCCGCATCGCCCGCGGGTCGACGGAGGAGAGGATCAGCCGGCCGCGCGCGCCGTCGCCGTACGCCCAGGCGCGGGCCAGCAGCTCGCGACCGATGCCCTCGTCCCTGCGCCGACGGGTCGGTGAACAGCAGCGAGAGGCCCCACAGACCCTCGCGCAGCAGCGCCATGGCGCCTCCGACGACCTCGCCGCCCCGCTCGGCCACCCAGGCGCCACCCGGGTCGGTGGCGAGCAGCCGCCGCAGGCGGATCAGCCCCTCGCGGAGGTCGCCCGCCGGCATCGGGTAGGCCTTTCCGCGACTGCGGTCCAGCGCCTCGAACGCGCGCATGTTGCTCTCGTGCACGGCCACGAGGTCGGCCTCCTCCATCGGGCGGTAGCTGATCGCCTCGGGCACCGGGCGGGACCATAGACTCCCCCGCATGGCGCACCCCGTCGAGGCGACCTTCAAGCTGGGCGGGCACCGGCTCGCCTACACCACCTACGGGGAGGGCCCGCGGACGGTGGTGCTCGTCCATGGCCTGCTGCTCAACCAGCGCATGCACGAGCGGCTCGCCGCCGCGCTCGCCGAGCACGGCAACCGGGTCATCACGCTCGACCTGCTGGGGCACGGGCGCTCCGACCGCCCCGCGGACCTGTGGCGCTACTCGATGGGAACGTTCGGGGCCGAAGTGATCGCGCTGCTGGACCACCTGGAGCTCGACGAGGCGGTGATCCTGGGCACGTCGCTCGGCGCCAACACCGCGCTCGAGGCGGCCGCGCTGGCCCCGGAGCGGGTCCGCGGCATGGTGATCGAGATGCCCGTCCTCGACAACGCGCTGCTGGGCGTCGCGCTGGCGTTCTCGCCGCTGATGATCGCGCTGACGTTCGGCGAGCCCGCGATGCGCCTGCTGTCGGCGACCACGCGCCGTATCCCCCGGCTGCCGTGGCTGCTGGACTTCGTCCTCGACACCGTGCGCCAGGACCCGCGGCCGAGTGCTGCCGTGCTCCAGGGGCTGCTGTTCGGGCGCATCGCCCCGCCGCGCGAGGAGCGGCGGCGGATCGAGACCCCGGCGCTCGTGATCGGCCACCAGCACGACATCGTGCACCCGTTCTCGGACGCGGGGATGCTGGTCTCCGAGCTGCCGAACGGCAGGCTCGTCGAGGCGGGCTCGATCCTGGAGTTGCGGCTGTCCCCCGAGCGGCTTACCCGCGAGATCGCCGAGTTCCTCGACGAGTGCTGGCTGCCGCGGACCGCCAAGCGGACGCGAAAGCCCAAGCGCGCCGCCGGCTAGCGGACCTTCGCGAAGCGGCGCACGGCGGTCATCAGCTCGTCGAGCTTCGCGTCCGCGGTGGCTTCGTCGGGCCCGGCGACGGCGTCGGCGACGCAGTGGCGCACGTGGCCGTCGAGCACGTTGACGGCGACCTGCTCGAGCGCGGTCTGCACGGCCGCGACCTGGGTGAGGATGTCCACGCAGTAGGCGTCCTCGTCGACCATGCGCTGGAGGCCCCGCACCTGGCCCTCGATCCGGCGAAGGCGATTATGGAGCGCGCGCGCGTCTGTGTGCATGACGTTGAGTATACCCGGGTGGGGTACACAACTGGTGCTACTCTGCCCGACTCGTGGCGCACAGGGCGGAGGAAAAGGAGCAACGGCGCGCCGAGCGCATGGCGCGGGAGGAGGCCGACCGCAAGGCGGCCGCGCGCCGCAAACGGCTCCAGTACGTGTTCGGCGGCCTGCTCGCGGTCGCGATCGTCGGCGGCATCATCGCCGTCGTCGCGCTCGGCCTCGGCGGGGGCGGGGACGATCCCGCCGAGCCCAAGCAGGCCAGCGACATCGCGACCACGGTCGAGCTCCCCGCTCAGAAGATCGGCGACCTCGAGGCCGCCGCCAAGGCGGCCGGCTGCACGCTCGACAACCCGGAGATCGAGGGCAGCACGCACGAGACCAAGAACTTCAAGGCGGGCGACTACAAGACCAACCCGCCGACGTCGGGCAACCACAACCCCGACTGGTACCAGGACGGGATCTACGCCCCCGGCGACACGCCGCGGCTCGGCATGCTCGTGCACACGCTCGAGCACGGGCGGATCGACGTCCAGTACAAGAAGGGCACGTCGGAGGCCGACGTGGCCAAGCTCGAGGCGCTGCTCGGCGAGAGCGACGGCTACCACATGCTCCTGTTCGAGAACACGACCGGGATGGACGCGGCCGTCGCCGCCACCGCATGGGGCCACTCGGTCACCTGCCCGACGATGAACGACAGCGTGTTCGACGCGCTCCGGACCTTCCGGAGCAGCTACATCGACAAGGGCCCCGAGGCCGTCCCCTAGGAGCTAAGCGCGGACGGCGTCGGCGGCGCGGGTGCGAGCCCGGTCTGCCGCCTGATCGTCCGGCTGGCGCTGCGACTCGCGCTCGGCCGCCACGCGGTCCTCGTAGCGCTCCACCTCGGCCGCGATCCGTGCCTCGTCCCAGTCGAGCACGCCGGCCATCAGCCGGGCGGCCGGCCCGGCCGACGCGACGCCGCGGTCGAACGTCTCGATCGAGATGCGGGTGCGGCGGGTGAGGGCGTCGTCGAGCCGCAGCGCGCCCTCGTGGGCCGCCGCGTACCAGATCTCGACCCGCAGGTAGTCGTCGGCGCCCTCGAGCGGGCGCCCGAGGTCCGGGCGCTCCTCGACGGCGCGCAGCAGCTGGGTGATGCACGAGCCGTAGCGGTTGAGCAGGTGCTCGATCCGGGCCACGTGGAGGCCGCTCTCGGCGGCCAGCCGGCGGCGGGCGTTCCACATCACGCGATAGCCGTCGGCGCCCAGCAGGGGCGTCGCGTGCGTGACGCTGGGCGGGACGGCCTGCTCGAGCCCGCGGGCGGCGGCGTCCACGGCGTCGCGGGCCATGACCCGGTAGGTCGTGTACTTGCCGCCGGCGACGCTCACGAGGCCCGACACGGGCACGGCGACGGTGTGCTCGCGGCTGAGCTTGCTCGTGCTCTCGGACTCGTGCTCGAGCAGCGGCCGCAGCCCGGCGTAGACGCCCTCGACGTCCTCGTGGCCGAGCGGGTGGGCTCGAGCACGCGGTTGACCTGGTCGAGGACGTACTGGATGTCGCTGGCGCTGGCGGCGGGATGCGCCTTGTCGAGCGCCCAGTCGGTGTCGGTGGTCCCGATGATCCAGTGCCGCCCCCACGGGATCACGAACAGCACGCTGGTCGCCGTGCGCAGGATCAGCCCCGTGTCGAGTTGCACGCGGTCGCGCGGGACGACGAGGTGCACGCCCTTGGACGCGCGCACCTTGAACTTGCCGCGCTCGCCGACCAGGTGCTGGACGTCGTCGGTCCACACGCCCGTGGCGTTGATGACCTGGCGGGCGTTGACGTCGAACTCCTCGTCGGTGAGGTTGTCCCGCACGCGGACGCCGGCGACCCGCTCGCCCTCGCGCAGGAAGCCGACCACCTGCGTCTGGCTGGCCACCGCGGCGCCGTACGCGGCCGCCGTGCGCGCCGTCACGAGCGTGTGGCGGGCGTCGTCGACCTGCGCGTCGTAGTACTGGATCGCGCCCACCATCGAGTCCGGCTTGAGCCCCGGGGCCAGCTTGAGCGCGCCCCGCTTGGTGAAGTGGCGGTGGCGCGGGAGGCCCGTATGGCCCGCCAGCCCGTCGTAGAGCAGCATCCCGGCGCCGATGTAGGGCCGCTGCCAGTGCTCGGTGAGCGGCAACAGGAACGGCACGGGGCGTACCAGGTGCGGCGCCAGCACGTTCAGCAGCAGGCCGCGCTCGCGCAGCGCCTCGCGCACGAGGCCGAACTCCTGCTGCTCGAGGTAACGGAGCCCGCCGTGGACCAGCTTGCTCGAGCGGCTCGAGGTGCCGCACGCGATGTCGCGCGCCTCGACGAGCGCCGTCGAGAGCCCGCGGCTGACCGCGTCGAGCGCGCTGCCCGTTCCGACCGCCCCGCCGCCGATCACCACGACATCGAAGGTCTCCTCGGCCATCCGGCGCAGGGCGGCCGCGCGCTGTTCGGGGTCAAGGCTCCCCGACTGCGTGATCGTGATCTTGTTGTCTGTCGGTGACGAGATAGCGGCACCGACGATATCGCTGTGAGGGCCTCTAGCGCCAGCCGCCTGTTTCGCCGCGATACAGGCCGTGTCCGCCGACGACCATCACGACGGTCTCGGCGAGGATGTGGAGGTCGTGGCGCAACGTGGCGCGCTCGAGATAGGCGAGGTCGAGCTCGATCCGCTCGCTCCACGGAAGCGAGGCGCGGCCGTTGATCTGGGCCCAGCCGGTCAGCCCGGGGCGCGCGTCGAGCCGGTGGCGCTGGCGCTCGTCATAGCGGTCCACCTGCACCTGCACGGTGGGCCGCGGGCCGACCAGCGACATCTCGCCCCGCAGGATGTTGATCAGGTTCGGCAGCTCGTCGAGCGACGTGCGGCGCAGGAGGGCGCCGACCCTGGTGATCCGGGCGTCGCCCTGGTCCACGATCAGGCCGGAGCCCATCGTCTCCGCGCCCGTGACCATCGAGCGGAGCTTGTAGAGGTCGAACGGCTCTCCGTCGAGCCCGACGCGCCGCTGGCGGTAGATGAAATGCCCGCCGCCCTCGAGCCGGATCGCGACCGCCGCGGCGATTAGTACGGGCGCCGTGACCAGAAGTCCGGCCAGGGCACCGAGCACGTCGAGCGCGCGCTTGCGGCGGGAACGCAGGTACGGATTCACCGCGTCCCCTCCGGCGCGTCCCACCCGGCCGCCGTGCCGTGGCGGAGGTAGTCGTACAGCCCGGCGGCCAGCGGAAGCGGTGGTGAGCACGTAGTAGCGGGCCAGCAGCAGCGGGCGCGAGCGCACGCGCCCGCCGGTCACCGCGGCGCCGAGGAGGGCGGCGTGGGCGGCGGCGCTCAGGCGCGCGCGGCCACGAAAGAGCAGGACGAGGGTGGCCAGAAGCGCGACGACGTGCAGCAGCGGCGTCGCGTACCGGAGTACCCGGTGCGAGAGGACCATCAGCCCGTACAGTGGCGGGTAGCCGCGGGGGTCGAGCAGCCCGCCGCGCAGGACGATCGGCCACGCGTGGCTCATCATCCGCCGCTTGCGCTGCCACTCGCCCTCGATCGAAGGGACCATCTTCTCCGTCGCCCGCGCGGCCGCCACGTCGACCGCCCGCCAGCCGCGCTTGACCATCGTGAAGGGGAACGAGAGGTCGTGACCCATCACGGGATCGACCTCGACGTACGCTTCCGGGCGCACGGCGTAGATCGCGCCGTTGCCGGCCGTGACCGAGCCGAGCGCCGACTCGTTGCCGCGCATCCACATCTCGTAGCGCCAGTACAGGCCCTCCTGGTTGGTGCCGCCCTCGTTGACGAACGCCACCCGGCCGCAGGCGTAGCCGACGCCCGGGTCCTCGAAGGCGGCGGCGAGGGGCCGGAGCGCGCCGGCCTCCCACAGCGCGTTGGCGTCCGAGAACGCCAGCAGCTCGCCGGTGGCGGCGCGCACGGCGGCGTCCTGGGCGCGGATCTTGCCGCCGCGCGGCAGCTCGAGCACGAGGTCGGCCCCGGCGGCGCGGGCGCGCTCGGCGGTCGCGTCGCCGCCCCCGTCGACGGCCACGATCACCTCGAGGCGATCGCGCGGCCAGTCGAGCGCCAGCGCGTTGGCGACCTTGGCGGCGATCACGGCCTCCTCGCGGTACGCGGCCACGATCAGCGAGACGCGGGGTGTGGCGGCCGTGGCGGGAGCCTCCGGCGCGGTCCTGCGAACGGCGACCAGCCCGGCCAGGAACACGGCGTAGCCGGCCTGGGTCCAGGCGATCAGGACGGCGGATGTCCACAGCAGGAGGCGGGCCACGGCGGCGGCAATGCTGACACGATCGGGCGCGGGCCAACTCGGGTGATGGCGATGCATGACCGCGGACTTGGCGGGTAGCTGAACGCAACCGTGGCGGTCGAGCTCTCCTACTGCGTCGTCAATACCGACCAGCGCCAACTCCTGCGCTACTGCTTGGATTCGATCGCGCGCGAGCGGGCCGCCGTGCCGTTCGAGACCGAGGTTCTGGTGCTCGACAACGCGTCGCGCGATGGCTCGGCGGGCACGGCGCGCGCCCACGGCGCCGTCACGGAGGTGATCGCGCTCGAGCAGCGGCGCGGCAAGGGGGAGAACGACACCACGCTGCTGCGGCGGGCGCAGGGCCGCTACGCGCTGCTGCTCAACGAGGACTCCGAGCTCGAGCCGGGCACGACGATGGCGCTGCACGCGGCGCTCGACGAGCGGCCCGAGGCCGCCGTGGCCGGCGCGACCCTGCTCACCCACGCCGGCGAGCAGCAGCCGTCGGCGTGGCGGTTCCCCGGCCCGGGGACGGCGCTGCTGACCGCGCTGTGGCTGCACCGGCGATTCGTCGTGCAGAGCCGCGGGAGCGCCGTGCGCGACGTCGACTGGGTCCAGTCGGCCGCGCTGCTGGTGCGGCGCGAGGCGGCGGAGGCGATCGGCTACTTCGACCCGGCGTTCTTCGTGTACTCCGACGAGGTCGACTTCTGCAAGCGGCTCCGCGAGGCTGGCTGCGACGTGATCTACGTGCCCGACGCCCGCGCCGTGAGCAACGACCTCCCGGACGAGGAGGGCGCGCGGCGCATCGTGGAGCTGTCGCGCAACCGCGACCGCTACATGCTCAAGCACCACACCCCGGCCGCGGCGAGGACCGTGCGGTGGCTGACGGCGCTGACCTACGCGATGCGCTCGGTGGCGGCGGTGGTGCTGCCCGGGCACGATCCGCGCCGCTACGCGCGCCACGTCCGGGCGACGCTGTGGCCGGAACGCGGCGAGGGGCTCGCCGAGCGGGCCAGCGAGTACAACCGCGGCGGCCGGCGGCTGTGAGACGGCGGGCGCGCGGACCGGTGCCGGACCGGGCGCTGGGCGTGCTGCTGCTCCCGGACCGCCTCGACCGGATGGCCAGGCGCGAGCGCGCGGACACCCTCCTGCGCGCACCGGGCGTCGTCGCCGTCGAGCCCGCGGCGCTCAGCTACGGCGCGACGGCCCGCCTGCCGGGGCTGATGCGCGACCGGATCGCCAACGGCCAGGCGCGCCGGATGGGGCTCCCGGGGCACCCGCGGGCCGTCGTGGCGTTCGAGGCCGCCCAGTACCCCCTCGCGCGGGCCCTGCTCGCCCTCCACCCCGAAGCGGAGCTCTGGTACGGCGGGGCGGGCGCCGGAGCGCTCCACGACGCGGCCGCCGCCCGCGCCGCGCTCACGTTCGCGTCCGGCGACGACGACCGGCCGCTGTGGGAGCGCATGGAGTCGCTCGGGATCGAGAGCGGGCGGCTCGGCTCCGAGCGTGGGCCCTACTAACGGATCTTGGGCTTGGAGCCGCGGAGAAGGTCCACGATGTTGCTCGTGAGCTGAGCGACCTCGGGGTCCTTGAGCCGGCCCGTCCACTCCGGCAGTCCGACCCGGATCACGAGCCCCTCGCCGAGCGTGATGGCGGTCAGCGCGTGGCGCTCCTCGGGCACCTCGGCGTCCGCCGGGGCGTCGGGGTCGGGCTCGGGCGGCGGGACGCCGAGCGCGGCGCGCACCTTCGCCCGGCTGTCCGCGCCCGGCGGCGGCGACTCCTCGAACACGCCGAAGCCCTCCAGCGTGCCGTCGGAGCCCGTCAGGAGGCCGAAGCTGGGGTCGCCGGCGACTTGGGCGATCGCCTCCGGAGCGCTCGCGCGGCGCACCGGTTGCAGTGTTGCGCCGAACGGGTCGTCCGGGGTTGGCTGGGTGGGGCGCAGCAGCTCCCCCGCGGTCTCGGGCTTGTTGGCGCGCAGGGTGACGCCGCGGCGTAGCGTCTCGACCCCGAACGTCGCGATCCGCCCGCCGTCCTGGACGTAGCGCCGCAGGCGACGGCCCACGGGGCGCGTCACCCAGCGCTCGCTCCCGGCCAGCAGGACGCCCTTGCGGTCGCTGGCGCGCGGCGCGTCGGTGAGCGACAGGTCGAGGTCGCTGGTGAGGTCGTAGCGGATCCCGGCGCCGTCGAGGAAGCGCAGCAGCGGCGCGACCTGGCTCGAGAAGCCGGGCGGGAGCCCGTCCTCGCCCGCGAACACGCGCGGCCAGCGCACGCGCTCGCCGCCGGCCCGGTCCAGCGTGTCGGGGATGCCGTCGCGCACCGGCGGGTCGTCGACGGGGTCGGTGCCGAGCCAGGTGATGGCCGGGACCACGACGAGCAGCGTCGCGCGCTCCTTCGCCTGCACGAGGAACGGGACGCGGGTGCTGGAGCGGCCCGACTCCAGCTCGAGCAGGTACAGCCCCGAGGTACCGCGCGGGGCGAGCAGGCGCAGCGGGCCCTTGGCGCCCGCGCGGACCTTGCCGCGGCGCACGGCCCGCTTGCCGCCGACGCGGCGGATCGCCCAGCGGTACGGGCGCCCTCGGGAGTCGACGAAGAACTCGCCGCGCGAGCCCGCCGTGATCGGCCGCAGCGGCGGCTGGGCGGCGAGCGAGCGCACCGTGATCCCCGCAGGGCCCGGTGAGTCGCCGGCGTCGGGCGGGACCTTGGCCGGGTTGCGGCCGACGTTGCCGGCACGGTCGCGCACCGCGACCTGCACGACGTAGACGCCGGGCGGCACCGGCACCCCGCGCGAGCGCCCGTTCCAGATCCAGCGGCGCAGGCCGGCGGCGCGGCGGCCCTTGGCCACGAGCTTCGGCGCCCCCTCGTCGGTGCGCAGCACGCGGAACCGGGTCGCCCGCCGGCCGCTGATCCCGCGCACGGTGATCGCCATCTCCGGCGCCTGCGGCCCCACGATCTGCCCCGGCTGGATGCGCATCACGCGCGGCTTCGGAGGCGTGGTGTCGAGCGTGATGAGCCGCGGGGAGACGACCGAGCGGCCCTGCTGGGTGAGGCTCGCGCGCACGCGGTAGACGCCGTCGGGGGCGGGCGTCCCGGCGTCCGTCTTGCCGTCCCAGCTCAGCAGCAGCACCCGCCCGGGCGTGACGGCGCGCTCGGTCGCGACCCGGCGGATGGGGTCGCCCGCCGCGTCGATGAGGTCGGCGGTCAGGACGTCGGACTCGCGCACCCGCAGCTTCAGCTCGGCGGTGTCCTTGCGCCCGTCGCCGTTGGGCGAGAACCAGCGCTGGCCGCGCAACTCGACCACCGGCGGCGCGCCCTTGAGGCGCTGGGCCGCGAAGAATGCGCCGAACGTCGCCAAGACGAGGGCGAGGAAGACGACGCGGGCGAGGGTGCTCACCGCTGGAGCCGGGCGGGCGGCCCAGCGGTCACTACGGGGCCTTGTCCTGGCCGAGGATCACGACGACGTCGGCGTTCTCCCCCAGCGCGCGCGTGTCCTCGTCGAGCCGCCCCACGTTGGCGATGTCCAGCCGCCGCGCCACGGTGCGCGCCTGCGCGCGGGCGCCGGAGCGCGTGCCGTAGAGGACGGAGGAGTCGGCGCGCTGCTGGTCGGTGTTGTTGCCGGTGGTGATCTCGCCGGAGTAGCCCGCCTCGGACAGCTTGTCCTTCTCGGTGGAGGCGAGGCCGGGGATCGTGGTGCCGTTGAGGACCGCGACCTTCGTGCCTCCGGGCGTGAGCGGCGCCTCCTGCGTCTCCGATGTCGAGCCGGTCGAGGTCGAGGTCGAGCCGGTCGTGTTCGGCGGGGGCGGCGTCGTGTCGTCGTCGCCGCCGAGGACGCCGGTCGCGAACAGCGCGATCACCGCCACCACCAGGATCCCGAGGCCGACGCCGATCAGCGGGGCGCGGGAGCGCGATCCCGCGGACGCGCCGCCGCGCGGAGGCGCGGGGCGGCGCGGAGGCAGGGTGGTGGAGCGGCTCGGCTGGCGCAGCGGAGCGGCCGGCGCCGGGGCGCGGCGGGGGAGCGGCGTCGCGCGCGGCACGGGCGCCACGGGGATCTCGCCGGGGACGGGCGGCTCGGCCGGCTTGCCGTTGGCGGGCTCGGCGCCGGCGGCGCGGGCCCCCGCCGGACGGGCGCCTCTTCGGGCTCGTCCGGCTCGGAGGCCTGCGGCGTGTCGTCCGGCGTCTCGGGCTCGTCCTCGTCGGGCGTCTCGACCGCCTCGTCCGGCGTCTCGCCCGCGTCGGGCGTGTCACCCGGCGTCTCCGGCTCGTCGTCTCCAGGCGACTCGGCCGCCTCCGGCGCCTCCTCGCCCTCGGACTCCGGCGTCGCAGTGGCCTCGTCCTCTGCGAGCGTCTCGGCCTCGTCGGGCGTCTCGGCCTCGTCGGGCGTCTCGGAAGCCTCGGCCTCGTCGGGCGTCTCGCCCACGGGGGTCTCCTCGGACTCGTCAGGCGTCTCGTCGTCCCCACCGGAGGCGGCCTCGGCCGCTGCGGTGGTGCCGTTCCCCGCCTGCTCGCCGCCGGGCTCGACGACCTGGGTCGCCTGCTCGGCGACCGCGGGGCTCGCCGCCGTGGCGGTGGCGCCGGCGGCGGTCGCCGCGACGGTGGCCGGCTTGGGCACCGCCTGCACCTGCCGCGCGGCCTCGGCCTGGGCCACGACGCGGGCCTCGACCTCGGCGGCGCGCTCGGGCGCGCGTCCGGCCCAATCGCGCAGGCGTCGCAACTCTCGGGCTTGAGAGAAGTAAAGAATGGTGAGCACGGCCAGGCCGAAGAACGCCGCTATGCCGATGTAAGCGCCGTACTTCTCGACCTGGTCCTGCAGCGAGAACGCAAGGAACTGGACCATGGAGTGGCGCGTCGCAGTCTACGAGGCTGTCCGGCTGCCACGCAGCTCGGCGCCCTCATCGGGCTCGAACGGGGCCGCGGGCACGGCCGCCTCGACGGGCACGCGGCCGGTCGCGAGCGCGGAGACCGTGGCCGCCAAGGCGGCGGCGTCGCCCTCCAGGACGAGCAGGCCGATCCGGTCGAACGTCCGCTCCACCCACTCCGGATCCACGGCGGCGCGGCGGGCGCGGAGGATCTTCTGCGCGGGCGTCGCCTCGGGGTGCTCGTACTCGTTGAAGAGGTCCTCGGAGAGCTTCTCGCCGGGCCGGCTGCCGATGATCTCGATCGCGATGTCCTTGCCCGGCTCCAGGCCGGAGAAGCGGATCATGTCCTCGGCCAGGTCGATGATCCGGACCGGCTCGCCCATCTCGAGCACGAACACCTCGCCGCCCGCGGCCAGCGAGCCCGCGCGGATCACCAGCTGCACCGCCTCGGGGATCGTCATGAAGAAGCGCGTCATCTCCGGGTCGGTGACCGTCACCGGGCCGCCCGCGGCGATCTGGCGGCGGAAGATGGGCACCACGGAGCCGGAGGAGCCGAGCACGTTGCCGAACCGCACGGCGGTGAACGCCGTCTCCGGGAAGCGGGAGTCGGCGGCCTCGACCGCCCACTCGGCCAGCGCCTTGGAGGCGCCCATCACCGTCGCGGGCGCGACCGCCTTGTCGGTGGACACCTGCACGAACACCTTGCTGCCGGTGTCGCCCGCGACCCGCGCCATCACGCGCGTGGCGATCGCGTTGTTGCGCACCGCCTCCACGGGGTTGGCCTCCATCAGGCCGACGTGCTTGTAGGCGGCGGCGTGGAAGACGACGGTCGGGCGGTGGTCGCGGAACACCTCCCGCATGCGCTCCTCCTCCTTGCAGTCGGCGAGCACCGCGACCGTGTTGAGCGCGTGCCGGTCCTCGACGAGCTCGCGCTCGATCTCGAACAGGTTGTCCTCCGCGTGGTCGATCAGCACCAGCCGGCTCGGGCCGACGCGCGCGATCTGGCGGCACAGCTCGGCGCCGATCGAGCCGCCCGCGCCCGTGACCATCACGCAGCGGCCGGTGAGGTACCCGCCGGCGGCCTCGATGTCCATCCGGACCGGCTCGCGCCCGAGCACGTCCTCGACGCGGACCTCGCGCACCTGGCGCAGGTACCGCCCGCCGCCGGTCTGCAGCAGCTCGAAGACGGTCGGCATCGTGCGCACGCGCACGCCGCGCTCGCGGCACGCGCTCACCACGCGGGCGCGCAGCGTGCCGGGGGCGGACGGGATCGCGATCAGCACCTCGTCGGGCTCGACGTCCTCGAGCACGTGCTCCAGCTCGGCGGTGGTGCCGAGCACGTGGAGGCCGCGGTCGACCGGGACGCCCTGCTTGCGCGGGTCGTCGTCGACGAAGCCCACGGGCCGCAGGCCCAGCTCCGGGTTGCGCACGATCTCCCGCAGCACCAGCCGGCCGCCGTCGCCGGCGCCGACGATCAGCACCGAGGTCGCGCCGGCGCGGGCGCGGAAGCCTCCGAAGGGCCGCTCGTAGTACAGGTGCACGGCGTAGCGGACCGCCGCCAGCAGCACGAACATGAGGAGCCCGTAGAGCACGAGCACGCCGGTCGGGATCGTCACCGCGACAAGGCCCCGCGGCGGCGCGAACACCAGCTTGGGCTGGACGACCGCGGCGTAGCCGACGAGGGCGAGCACGGAGATCAGGCACGCCTGCGCGATCCGCATGTACTCGCGCTGGGACGAGTAGCGCATCCAGTGCTGGTAGAGGCCGAAGATGGCGAAGATCGCGACGCTGCCGATGACGGCGAACGAGAGGCTGCGCGTGAAGAGCTGCTGGTAGTCCTCGGGGACGCCGCCGTCGAACCTCAGCCGGTAGGCGAGGAAGTAGGCCAGCGCGACCAGACCCGCGTCCAACGCGATCTGTGGAAGCGAATGGCGATGGATCGGGAGGGCCGCCAGGCGGGTCCTGCGGCGCATCCGAGCAGTCTATTGGTGGTGGAGGCGTGCGGCGCGCACTGCCGCGACGACCTCCTCCGCCTGTTCGCGGGTCAGCACGGGGCTCATCGGGACGGCGAGGTTGGTGCGTGCCGCCTCCTCGGTTCCGGGCAGCTCGACGCCGGTTCCCCACTCGGCCATCGCCGGCTGGCGGTGCACGGGGACGCGGTAGTACGGGCGGTTGGCGACACCCGCCTGACGGAGCGCCTCCGCCAGCGCGTCCGGGTTGGCGTCGCGCACGACGTAGAGGTGCCACGCGGGGCGCGAGCCCTCGGTGGCGCGCGGCAGCGCGACGAGCTCGCCGAGCCCGGCCGATTCGTAGCGCGCCGCGCCGGCGCGGCGGCCGTCGGACCAGGCGTCGAGGTGCGGGAGCAGCACGCGCAGGATCCCGGCGTGCAGCTCGTCGAGGCGGGAGTTGTGGCCGACCAGCTCGAACGTCTTCTTGTCGCGCGAGCCGTGGAAGCGCAGCATCCGCACCCGCTCGTCGAGCTCGGCGTCGTTGGTCGTCACCGCGCCGCCGTCGCCGAAGCAGGGCAGGTTCTTCGAGGGGAAGAACGAGAACGTCGCCAGCGTGCCGAGCGAGCCGGGGCGCCCGGCGTCGGTGAGCGACCCGGCGGACTGCGCGGCGTCCTCGATCACGGGCGCGCCGAGCGCGGCGATCTCCGCGACGGGCGCGACGTTGCCGAACAGGTGGACGGCGAGCACGGCGCGCGTGCCGGGCGTCAACGCGGCGCGCACGGTGTCGGCGGTGACGCACGAGGTCTCGGGGTCGACGTCGCAGAACACGGGGCGCGCCCCGGCGTTGACGATCGCCTCCGCGGATGCGTAGAAGGTGAACGAGGGGACGACGACGTCGTCGCCGGGGCCGACGCCGAGCGCGCGCAGCGCGAGCGTGATCGCGTCGGTGCCGTTGGCCACCCCGACCGCGTGGCGGGCGCCGAGGTAGGCGGCGAACTCCCGCTCGAAGGCCTCGACCTCGGGGCCGAGGATGAAGACGCCGCGGTCCAGCAGCTCGGTCAACTTGGCGTCGATCTCGCGGCGCAGGGGCTCGAGCGGCGTCTTGGTGTCGAACAGGGGAACCGGCACGCGTCCAGCCTAGAAGCCGCAAGTTTCCCCGCGCGGTGACGTTGGGGCCCTCATGCGCAAGCCCCAGCTGATCATCGCCGCGGTCATCACGGCCGCCCTCATCGCCGCTTCTCCCGCCGCGGCCGCGCCCACCTGGGCTCCGGCCGACACCGCCGCCGTTCACCCCGGCGTGCAGACCTACACCGAGGGCGGCCAGTGCACGGCCAACTTCGTCTACTTCGACCCCAGCAACGCCGTCTACATCGGCCAGGCCGCCCACTGCTCGGGCACCGACGGCAGCACGTCGACCAACGGCTGCGACTCCGGCTCGCTGCCGATCGGCACGGCGGTCGAGGTCACCGGCGCCAGCCGGCCCGGCACGCTCGCCTACAACTCGTGGCTGACGATGCAGGCCAAGGGCGAGGCGGACCCCGACACCTGCGCGTACAACGACCTCGCGCTCGTCAAGCTCGACCCGGCCGACTACGGCAAGGTCAACCCCTCGATCCCGTTCTGGGGCGGCCCGACCGGCCTCGCGACCTCGACCGCGCTCGGCGACAAGGTGCTCTCCTACGGCAACTCGTCGCTGCGCCTCGGCATCACCGAGCTGAGCCCGAAGGAGGGCGCGAGCCTCGGCAGCACCGGTAACGGCTGGAGCCACGAGGTCTACACCGTCACGCCCGGCATCCCCGGTGACTCCGGCAGCGCGTTCATCGACGGCGCCGGCAAGGCGTTCGGCACGCTGAGCACCGGTCCAGCTCGCCCCGAAGCCCGCCGCCAACGGCGTCGGCGACCTCTCCCGCGAGCTCGCCTACCTCAACGCCAACGCCGGCTTCACGGTGCAGCTCGCGCAGGGCACCGAGGCGTTCACGGGCCCGCTGCTCCCGTAAGTCTGGCTCCATCGACATCGTGGATGACTCGGCGCCGTGGGCCGAGTCAGAGACGATCCACGGTGTCGAGGCGCCGCGAGAGGCGGTGGATTCAGGCTTAGATCCGTCCCACACCGGCCGGGGCCTTCGCGCTCCGGCCGGTGCACGGGACCGTGCCCGAATTGACGAGTCGCCTTCCGGGTACTTAATGTGAGGTCCTCTTCATGTTCACGTCGCAATCACTGCGGGCGATCGTGCGCCCCGGCGCCGTGTCGATCCGCGAGCACAGGCTCGACGACGTCGTCCACCAGGTCGAGGTCAGCGGGACGCTCAGCGCGGAGACCGCGCCGGAGCTCCGGCGTCGGGTCGACACCGCGCTGGCGAGCGGCGTGCGCTGGCTGATCGCCGACCTCACCCACACCACCGAGGTCGCCGACGAGGCCCTGGCCGAGCTCGTCCAGGCCGCGCGCGAGCTGCGCGCCCGGCGCGGCGAGATGATCATCGCCGGCGCCCCCGCGGACGTCGCCGAGCGGCTGAACTCGTGGGAGATCGCGCACCGCCCGGCGCTGGCCGCGAACGTCGACCAGGCGGTGATGATCCTCAAGATGCTGCGCCCCAAGACGGCGGTCCAGCGGCCGTCGCAGCGGGCCAAGCAGCGCATCACATCGCTGACGCTGCCGCGCATCGAACCGCCCGGCAACCCCGCCTGATCCCCAGAGCCCTGTGAGGCGCGGTCGCTAGCCTGCTCGGGCAGTGATCGTCCTCGCGTCGCTGACCGACCCGATCGTGCAGTTCGCCGTCGACGTGATCGACACGCTCGGCCTGCCCGGGATCTTCCTCCTGATGGTCGCCGAGAGCGCGTGCATCCCGTTCCCCTCAGAGGCCACGTTCCTGTTCGCCGGCTTCAACGTGTCCGAGGGCGAGTACTCGATGTTCGCCGTGGTCGCGGTGGGCACGGCCGCCAACGTCGTCGGCTCCTGGATCGCGTACGGGGTCGGCTACTTCGGCCGCGTCGACCTGCTCGAGAAGCACGGCGCGAAGCTCCACATCAAGCCGTCGCACCTTCACTGGGCTGACAACTGGTTCGAGCGCTACGGCGACGCGACGGTGTTCTTCACGCGCATGCTGCCGATCATCCGCACGTTCATCTCGCTCCCTGCCGGGATCGCGCGGATGCCCTTCTGGCGCTTCACGGTGCTGACGACCCTCGGGTGCATCCCGTGGATCTTCATGCTCACCTTCATCGGCAAGCAGGTCGGCTCGCGCTGGGAGCAGTGGAAGGACTCCCTGCACTACGTCGACTACGCGGTCGCCGCGATGATCGTGGTCGGCCTGGTCTACCTGGTCGTGCGTGCGCGGCGGCGGCGCAGTGCCACCGCCGCCTGAGCCGCGCCTGGTCGAGACCGTCGCGCTCGGGCTGATCCAGGGCCCGGCCGAGCTGCTGCCGATCTCCTCCTCGGCGCACGTCGAGCTCCTGCCGTGGCTGCTGGGCTGGGACGTCGCGAGCCTCGACGGGGCGCGGCGCAAGGAGGTCGCGGTGGCGCTGCACGCGGGCACGGCCGCGACGCTGGCGCTCCGCCGCCGGCCGTTGCGGCTTGGGCTGCTGGCCGCCGCCACCGTGCCGCCCGCCGTCGCGGCTTTGCTGCTCGAGGACGTCGTCGAACGGCGGCTCGGGACGCCGCGGGCGATGGCTTTCGGTCTGGTGGCGGGATCGGTGGCGCTCGTTGTCAGCGCGCGGGTGGCGGGGACGAGGCCGGCGAGCGACGCGCGGTTGGCGGACGGGGTGTGGCTCGGGCTGGCGCAGACGGCCGCGCTGGCGCCGGGCGTCTCGCGCGCCGGGGCGACGCGCTCGATCGCGCGGGCGCGCGGGTTCACGCAGGCGGCGGCCGTCGACGTCTCCGCCGAGGTGGCGCTTCCGATCCTCGTGGGGGCGACGCTGCTGAAGGGCGTCCGGCTCGCGCAGCGGCGCCCACCCCGCCGCGCGGTCCTCGCGTTGGGCGCGGGCGCCGCGACCGCCGCGCTGTCGACGGCAGCGGCGCTGCGGGCCCAGCGGCGCGTAGCGGCGCCGCCCGTTGTGTGGGCCGCGTACCGCGTGGCGCTCGCGGGTGTCGTGATCGCGGCGGAGCGGCAAGGCCGATGACCCGCGGCGCCGTGCTCCGCCGCGGGAGGCCGGCCCGATGACCCGCCGACCGGCGCGTACGCCACAATCGAACGCGATGAGCGGCGCGTACGCGACCTCGGGAGTCGACACCGGCGCAGCCGACCGCGCCGTGGGCGCCCTCGTCTCCGTCCTGAAGACCATCGACGCCGGCCGCGCCTCGCGCTCCGTGCTCGCCTCCGGCCACTACGCGGCGGTGCTCGAGATCGCGCCCAACCTCGGGATCGCGGTCGGGACCGACGGCGTGGGCTCGAAGCTGATCGTCGCCGAGCAGGCCGGCCGCTACGACACCGTTGGCATCGACTGCATCGCCATGAACGTCAACGACGTGATCTGCGTCGGCGCGGAGCCGATCGCGGTGCTCGACTACATCGCCGTCGAGCGCGCGGACGAGGACGTGCTCCGCGAGATCGGCATCGGGTTGAAGGCGGGAGCCGAGGCCGCGGGCGTGGAGATCCCCGGCGGCGAGGTCGCCGTGCTCCCGGAGCTGATCCGCGGGCACCCGTCGCCGAACGGCTTCGACCTCACGGCCGCGTGCTTCGGCACCGTCGCCCTCGACGCGATCGTGACCGGCGCGACGTGCCGCCCGGGCGACGCGTTGATCGGGCTCCCGTCCACCGGCCTGCACTCCAACGGCTACTCGCTTGCGCGGCGGGCGCTGCTCGAGGACGGGGGTCTGACCCTCGACGACCGCCCGGACGGCCTGGGCGGCGCCTCCGTGGCCGACGCGCTGCTCGAGCCGACGATGATCTACGTCCGCGCCGTGCTCGAACTGCTCCGCTCGGGCGTCGATGTGCGCGGGCTGGCGCACATCACCGGCGGCGGGTTGGCGAACCTGCTGCGGCTGCACGCCGACGTCGGGTTCGAGATCTCGGAACCGCTCCCCGTCCCGCCCGTCTTCGAGCTCGTGCGCGAGCTCGGCGGTGTCGGGCCGGCCGAGATGTGGGAGGTCTTCAACATGGGCTGCGGCTTCGCGGTCGTCGTCCCTGAGAGCGACGAGGCCGCCGCCACCGAACTGTTGGCCCGCCACCACGCGGGCACCCGGCGGATCGGCACCGTCACCGCCGACGCCGACCGCCTGACCGTCCCGCCGCTCGGCCTCGCCGGCGGGCCGGACGGGCTCACTGCGGCCTGAGCGGCGCGCGGCGTGGACGAGGGCTCGCTGGCTGGCGCGTCCGCTGCCGCGCCCGTGCAAGTCCGCAAGCGCGCGAGCCCGCGAGCCCGCGCGCTTCGCTGACGCAAAGTCTCGCTAGCCGCCCGGCTTCTCCGAGCCGGAGTCCTCGTCGGCCTCGTCTTCGCCCGAGTCGTCCGAGTCGGCGTCGTCCGAGTCGTCCTCGTCTTCCTGCGGAGGCCCGTCCTCGCCGACGACGTCCTCGGTGTCGACGTCGCGGCCGAAGTCGAGCTCGTCGGCTCCCACGTCATCGCTGCCGCCCTCGTCGTCCTCGCCGACGGGCTCGGGTGCGCCCGGGACGCCCGGATCGCCCTTCTTGCGCTCCCAGTCCTCGCCGGCGCCCTCGATGTCGTCCTGCAGGCCGCCGGAGCGCTCCTGCATGTCGTCGAGCTCGCGCTCGAGCTCGTCGGCCTTCGCCTCGTGGTCTTCGCGGTCGTCGTCGGTCATCGCCCCGGGAGTACCCGCGGGGCGCGGACTCATTCCTCGGCGGCCTCCTCCTCGGACCGGCCGCGCTCGGCGAGCTTCTCGCGGAGGTACTCGGCCTTGTCGGCGCGGCGCTCGGCGGCGTGGGCCTCGGCGCGCTCCTCGGTCGATTCCTCCCGCTCGCGCTCGTCTCGCGCGCGCTTGATCTGGTCGAGCTGCATCTCCTCGGTGCGCGGGTCCGGCATGGGCCGAAGGCTACTCCGGCCGGGGAGCTATGTTTCCGGGGCGGCATGCTTCTCAAGGACTTCGTCCTCGACGCGGACACCGGCATCCGGCTCCCGCGCACCGAGGCCCCGCCCGCCGGTTATCTCGACGGCGCAGAGCGCTTCCTGCGCGAGGCGCTGCCCGGTGTCTCCGATCGCAGCGTCGGCTCCGCGGAGCTGCAGGAGCTGGTGCGCGACTGGCCGACGCTCTACCACCTGACCCCGTACCGGGCGACGATCTTCGACTGCCTCGGGTTCGAGCGATCGCACGACGCGCGGGTGCTCGAGCTCGGCGCCGGCTGCGGCGCGATCACGCGCTGGCTCGGCGAGCACTGCGGCGAGGTCCATGCGATCGAGGGGGACCGCGGCCGCGCCGAGGTGGCCCGGGCGCGAACCGCCGACCTGCCCGGCGTCCATCTCTACGCCAGCAACTACTCCGGCCTGCAGGAGCGCGACGCGTTCGAGATCGTCACGCTGATCGGGGTGCTCGAGTACGGGCACCTGTACCACCCCGACCACCACGGCCGCCCGTGGGAGGCCGCGGTCGCGAACCTGCGCACCGCCCGCCAGGCGCTCACCAATGACGGCGCGCTGGTGCTGGCGATCGAGAACAAGCTCGGCCTCAAGTACTTCAACGGCGCGCGCGAGGACCACTCCGGGCGGCTGTACGACTCGATCCAGGGCTATCCCGACCGCAGCGTCCCGGTGACGTTCTCCGCCCGGGAGATCGAGCGCCTGCTCGCCCAGGCCGGGTTCGCCTCGTCGCGCTTCTACATCGCCCACCCCGACTACAAGCTCGCCACCACGCTCGTCGACGCCGGTGCCGCCGCAAGACGACGACTACATCCACAACTGGCTCGACGCCCCCGCTCCCGACCGCGGCGCCGAGCGCGGCACGCCGCTGTTCAACGAGCGCCTCGCCCAGCGCGAGGTCGCCCGCGCCGGCCTGGCCCTCGACCTCGCCAACTCGTTCCTCGTCGTCGCCTACCCGGAGGACGCGGGCGCCTCGGCCCAGCGGCTGGGCCTCGAGCTCGACTGGGTGGCGCGCCACTACTCGCTCGGGCGCCGCCCGTGCTTCCAGAAGCGCGCGACGCTGCGCGGCGGCACCGTGCTGCACGAGCGGGCGCCGTTCTCCCTCGACACGGGCGAGGAGGCCGCCGAGGTCCAGGCCCTGGTCGGGCTCACGCAGGAGCTCGGCCCCGAGCCCTACGCCCGCGGCGACCTCGTCGTGCACTCGGTGCTGGAGACGATCGCGGCCGGCGGCGACGGCTTCGGCGCGCACGTCGCGCAGCTGCGCGAGTGGCTGGTCGGCCACTACGGCGTCGACGCCGGAGAGGGCGCTCCCGCCCTGGTGCGCGGGGAGGCGTTCGACGCGACGTGGTGGAACCTCGTCGAGGACCCCGGCACGGGCGAGTGGACCGTCGTCGACGAGGAGTGGCGCTTCGACCACCCGCTCCCGGCCGACTACGTCGTGTGGCGCTGCCTGCACCACTTCCTGCTGCGCAACCGCCTGCAGCTGCCCGAGCCCGCCGCCAGCCAGGACGCCGCGTCGTTCGCCGACCACTGGCTGCAGCAGGTGGCCGGCCCGGTGAGCGCGGAGCTGCTGGCCGAGTTCGCCGAGCTCGACACGGCGATCGGCCGCTCGATCGCGCCAGGTCCGCTCCCCGCCGCGGCGGCGCTGACCGACACGCTGCGCGCGCTGGGTGCGCCGGAGCGCCGGATCGTGCTCGCGGACGCCGCCGAGCTGGCCGGCGACGACGCGCTGCTGACCGGCTACCTGGACGCGTTCGCGTTCGACGATCCGGTCACGCTCGCCCTGCTCGCCGAGGCCGGGACCTCGGGCGCCCTCGCGCACGCGCTCCAGACGGGCGCGGCCGCCGAGCGGATGGAGGCCGACGGCGCGGCCGACGTGATGCTCGCCGAGCACCCCGACGACGCGGGCGGCTGGGAGCGCCTGGTGGCGAGCGCGACCGCCGTGCTCTCCAACCGGGAGCCGGAGCGCGGCTCGTCGCGCTGCCGCACTTCGGCAGCGACGGGCTGACGGGTCTGGGCGAGCTGCTCGGCGAGCGCTCAGCCGAGGCGCACGTAGCCCACGGCGCCGCCGCCGTCCGGCCCGTAGTTGCGGCGCGCGACCGAATCGGAGGAGTTGCCCTCGATCGTCTGCACGCTGCCGTCGGCCCCGACGGACTCGACGATGCCGATGTGCTCGTCCCACACGATCAGGTCACCGGGCTGCGGCGGCCCGACGCCGGCGGGGATCGCCTTGCCGGAGCGCTCGGCCCACGACCACACGTCGTCGACGCGGCCGAAGCCCTGGCCCATGTCTCCGAGCGGGACGCCCGACTCGCGCGCGGCCCACGAGGTGAAGTACGCGCACCACGGCCCGACGCCCGAGCCCGGCGGTGGCCTGCCGGTACTGCGCGATCCGCGGGGAGTCGTTGGAGCCGGGCGGCTGCTCGGCCTGGCCGACCTCGGCGCGGACGGTGTTGAGCATCGCCTGCCCCGCGGGCGTGCCGGCCGTGACCGGCAGCGTGGTGGGGGCGCCGACGAGCGCGGCGGCGTTGGCGCCGAGCGTGCCGGCGAAGGTCGCGTTCATCGGCGGGCGCGGCGGCGCGAGGACCGACTGGAGCTCCGCGATGCGGGCGTGGACGGCTGCGATGCCCATCGTCAGGCGACGGCCGCCGGCGCGCGCGCGTCGACGAGCACCTCGCGCCACTGCTCGGACATGACTTCGATGCTGCGGGTCGCGCGCACCTCGTCGCGGGCCTGCGCGCCCACGCGCTCGCGCAGCGCGCGATCGTCGACCAGGTCGGCGATCAGCGCCGCGGCTTCCGCGGGCGTGGCGGCATGGAAGCCGGTGACGCCGTGCTCGATGTCGGGGTAGACGCCGGGATCGGCGATCACGGGCAGGCCCACGCGCGGAGGCCTCGAGCCAGCGCAGGTCGCTCTTGGCCCGGAAGAAGTTCGTGTCCGCGGCCGGGGCGAGCGCGATGTCGAAGTTCGCCATCGCCGCCGGGTAGGCCTCGATCATGCCGAACGGGATCGAGATCGCGCGCTCGGGGCCGAACTCCTCGGCGAAGTCGTCGGCGAAGCGCTGCCCGATCGTCATGAACCGCGTCGCCGGGCGCGCGCGCATGACCTCGCGCAGGCCCGGGAGCCAGGGCTCGATCGCGCGCTGGTGGCCGGTCGCGCCGGCCCAGCCGATCGTCACGAGCGGGTGCTCGGTGCGGGTCACCGCGTAGCGGCGCAGGTCGAGCCCGTTGCGGCACACCGACACACGCTCGTTGAACGACGCGTAGCGCCGCGCGAGGTAGGGCGTCGAGCAGATGACGCCGTCGCACACGCGCATCGCCAGCTGGGTGTCGCGCACCCACGCGCGGTCGACGGCCGTGCGGTTGTCGTGGCCGGCGGTCTTGCGCACGGCCTCGATCAGGTCGTCGATCTCGAACAGCACGGTCGTGCCGGAGGCCTGCAGCGACCGGATCAGCGCGACCCACTCCTTGCCGCGCGGCTGCTGGAGCACGACGACGTCGTAGTCGTGGAAGTCCGCCACGCTCAGCGTGGGCACGTTGCCGGTGAGGATCTTCAGCCCGGCGGGGGCGCCGCGGACGCCGGCCCAGTCGCAGCCGAGCGCCATGGCGGGCAGCGCCGCGCGGTACCACGCGACGGCGGAGACGCCGATGCCGACGAAGAGGGTGCGGGGAAGCTCGCTCATCACAGGGCCACCGGGGTCCAGGCGGTCATGTCCATCGATCCGTACTTCTCGATCAGCCGGACGTACGAGCGCCGGTGCATCTCCTCGATGCGCTTGCTCCGCCGGCTGCGGAACATGCTCTCGTGGTGGATGGCGACGGCCGACGGCTCGTAGATGCAGTCGAGGCCGGCGCCGAACACGCGCAGGCAGTAGTCCATGTCCTCGTGCGCGAGGCCGAAGCTCTCGTCGTAGATGCCGACCGCGACGAGCGTCTCGTAGCGGATCAGCTGCAGCGCCGCGGTGACCGGGCAGCGGCACGGCGCGAGCGCCTCGGGCAGATCGCCGGGACCGTTGTTGAAGCGGTGGCCGAAGTAGCGGTGCAGCTGGGAGAAGTAGACGCCGGCGTGCTGGAGCAGGCCGGTCGGGTACAGCAGGCGGGCGCCGACGACCGCGGCGGGGCGGCCCTGGGTGTCGGTGCGGGCGCGCATGACGTCGAGCCATCCGGCATGGGGGAACTCCATGTCGGCGTTGACGAGCACGGCGTCGAGCTCGGTGGCGCGCGCCACCTCGAGGCCGACGTTGACCGCGCCGGCGAAGCCGGTGTTCTCGTCCTTGCGGACGAACGCCATCCCGAGCTCGTCGGCGGCCGCCTCGACGAGCGCGACCATCGGCTCGGACGGGCTGTGGTCGTCGACGATCAGGACGCGCGCGTCGGGCGCGGTGGCCTGGAGGGAGACGAGGCACTTGAGCAGGACGTCGACCTCTGGCTCGTTCCGCACGAAGATGGGCACGACTGCGAGCGTGGGACGGGTCACAACCTCATGATCGGCCTCCCACGCGGGGGCTTGAGTCGTTAACGACAGCGGGCGGCCCAAAGGGCCGCCCGCCACCGATCCGTCCCTCGGTGGGGTTATGTATGCGGCCGTGGGCGACGGTGACCGAAGTCACCGTCGCCACGAGCCTATGAGGTACCGCTTAGCGGAGGAGCGAAAGAACGCTCTGCGGGGCGGTGTTGGCCTGCGCGAGCATGCTCGTGCCGGCCTGCTGCAGGATCTGAAGCTTCGAGAAGTTGACCATTTCGCTGGCCATGTCCACGTCGCGGATCCGGCTCTCGGACGCAACCAGGTTCTCCTGGTAGCTCGCGAGGTTGGTGAGGCGGTGCTCCAGGCGGTTCTGGGTCGCGCCCAGCTTCGACCGGGACTCCGACACCTTGCCGATCGCGGAGTCGATGGCGGCAAGGCCGCCCGACGCCGTGATGTCGATGGTGCCGACGTCGGTGCTCAGCGTCACGCCAGTGGTCGAGACCTTCTCGCCCGCGGCGCCAACGACGAAGTCGAAGGCAGTGCCCGTCAGAAGGGCCTTGCCGTTGAACTTCGTGTCGGTCCCGATGGCCGTGATTTCGTCCTTCAGCGCCGTAACTTCGTTGGCGATGGCGGTCTTGTCGTCGGTCTCGAGCGTGCCGTTGTCGTACTGCACCTTGAGCTCGCGGATGCGGCTCAGCATCGAGTGCACCTCGTTGAGGGCACCCTCCGCCGTCTGAACCAGCGAAACGCCGTCCTGCGCGTTGCGCTGGGCCTGAGCGAGGCCGCCAATCTGAGCGCGCATCTTCTCAGAGATGGCGAGTCCGGCGGCGTCATCGGCCGCACGGTTGACGCGGTAACCGCTGGACAGCTTCTCCATGGCCTTGGCGGCCTTGGAAGCGGTGCCGGTCAGCTGACGATGAGCGTTGAACGCCTCAACGTTGTTCTGGATACGAAGGCCCATGATCATCTCTCCTTGATGATTGGTTTGGTTGAGACCGGAGCGACTCCTTGTCACTCCTTCCTGCAAGTGGATTGATCGGCGCGACGGGTGAGAACTTGAGGAACTTGTTTCGTTACCCCGAACGTCGAGTCGAGAGCCGACGCGCGGCTCGTCGCCGTCGCCGCGATCCGGCGCCGTAGAGGGCTTCGGGCGCCGTTTGGCTGCTGCTCGCGCCGGCCGGCGCTCCTCGTCGCGCTCGATGGCCGTCAGGCGCACCGGCGCCGTCACGGGCGTGATGTCCGTGCGCCGGCCGATCGGTTCGATGCGCTGGTTCACGCGGTAGCGGCGCCGTCACCGCGGGCCAGGTCGGCGCGGCGCTGAGCGCGCGCGAGGCGGCGGTCGTGCGCGGCGCGCATCTCGGCCAGCATGAGCTGGCGCCAGACGGCACGGCCACGGCCCACGCCACCAGGTGCAGCGCGATGCCGGCGGACAGCGCCCGCACCGCGGCGTCCCAGGCCGGCACGTCGGCCTGCAGGGAGAGGAACGATCGTGATCATGAAGCCGAGCAGGCCGCCGAGCGCGCGCGCCCGGCGCACGGAGCGCGTGGCGCGGGGGTGCGTGCCGAGCGTAATCGCGTTCGGATCCGGCGCGGACTTGGGCTTCTTGGCCTTTTGGCCGGCTTTTCCTTCTGTCCTTGCTCACAGGCCCCTCGAGACGCGCAGCGCGGCCCGCTCGCGCTCGCGCACGAACTTCATCAGCCGCTCGGAGTCGTCACGGGCGAGGTCCTCGAAGCGGAGGCCCTTCTGGTTGGTCCCGACGTCGCGCACGACGCGCGCGAGCGCCTTGATGGGCGCGACGTCGACCTCGATGACCAGCTCGAGCCGCACGTCGATGCCGACCGGGAGGTGCCAGATGTCGTTGATCAGGACGCCGCCGCCGCTGATGTTCAGCGAGCTGGTCTCGCCCGGGGTGGCGATCGAGTCGCCGAGCGCCTTCAGGCGCACCGGGATCGTGGCCCCGACCCGCGCCCACTCGCGGCGCTGGATCCGCTCGGCCTCGCCGGCCACGACGATCTCGAGCAGCTCGGGCCGCGGGTGCAGCACGAGCGTGCCGCTGAAGCGCTGGATGCCGCGCTCGGTCGTGCTCTCGACCGCCACCTCGGCGCCCGACATCCGCTGCACGCGGTCGTCGGGGACCATGAGCGTGACGAGGATCCTGTCGGCGCCCGACGCCTCGACCGTCGCCGGCAGCGTGCCGATGTACGGCAGCCGGACGTTGACCTTACGGCCGGCTGGGAGACACGGAGGAGCGGCGACGGCCATCGGGCGACCAGGGCTTTAGGGGAGGAGGCGCTCAGCGAGATCGGTGGCGTCGGCCGGCGCGATCGAATCGCGCCCGCAGACGTACGAGAGCGGCGTCCAGGTGGCCATCGCCAGCTCGAGCGGAGCGCCCGGGCGGGAGGTCTGGTCGGCGTGGGTCAGGGCCACGTGGGTGATGCCGAGCGGGGAGAGCGTGGCGGCGAGCTCGTCGGCGGCCGCGGCGCTGAGCGTCGCGGGCAGCGTGAGGTGGACCTCATCGACGTTGAGCGCCTGCAGATCCAGGTCGAGGGCCGTGACGCCGGCTTGCTCGCCGGGCCCGGCCGACGGCGTGTCGACGAGGCAGATCAGGGGGTTGCGGCTCGCAAGCCGGCGCTGCGCCTGGTCCACATCGGCGGCGGCGATCACGCTGACGCCCTGCGGTTCGAGCTTCTCGGCGAGCTCGCGGCCGCCGTCGGCGGAGCGCAGCGCGACGACCACGACCTCGGCGTCGGCCTCAGCGTAGGCGCGGGCGAGGGCGGTGATCGCGGCGCTCTTGCCGGCGCCGCCGGCGCCCACGAAGGCGATGCGCCGCGTGCCCTGGCCGACATGGGACAGCACATGGAGGCGGCGGGCGAGCGTCGTGCGCACGAGCGTCGTGAGGTCAGCCGAAGGTGAGAACGGGAGGCCGTGGGCGACGGCCTCGCCAACGATGGCGGCGGCCAGCGAAGGGCTGAGGCCGGCGGTGACGAGCCGGTCCTCCAGGGGCGTGGCCGCGGCGGGCGCCATCGGCGCGAGCGCCGGCACGGCGACGACGGGCTCGGGCGTGGGCTCCGGCTCGGGCAGCACCTCGGCCGCGGGCTCGGGCGGCATCACGGGCGCGGGCGCGGGCTGGGGCAGCAAGTCGAGCACGGCCACGGGCGCGGGCGCCAACTCAGCCTCGGGCTCTGGGGCCGGGGCCAATTTGGCCTCGGGGGCCGTGATCGGCGCTGGGGCCAACTCGGCCTCGGGCTGAGCCACCGGCGCAGGCGCGGGCTCGGGCTCGGGCGGCCTCGGGCTGCGGCGCGGCTCGGGCGGCAGCTCGGCCGCGGGCTGCGGCGCAGGCTCAGGCGGCGAGACGGCCGCGGGCTGGGGCGAGAACTGGGCCTCGGGCTCAGGCCCGGCCATCACGGGCTCGGCCTTGGCGGGCTTGGCCAGCGCGGGCTCGACCAGTTCGGGCTCGAGCAGCTCGGGAACCACGGGCTGCACGGGCAGCTCGGGCGGGTCGGCCTCGAGCAGCGCGTCGGCCGCGGCCGCGGCGGCGCCGCGGAGGAGGGCGGGCGTATACGCGGGTTGCGGGCCGTAGAGGCCGGCGGCGACGGCGGGCGCATCGCCGTTGCGCGCGGCGGCCTGCAGCACGCCGTCGGCGGCGGTGGCGAGCGCGTCGGAGAAGGGAGAGCCCTGCTGCACGAGGACTTGCACGCCCGGCGTGGCCAGGCCCTCGATGGTCGCGCGGTCGGTGCGAAGCCCGAGCGGCTGCTCGTCGGGGAGCGACGGCCGGGCCTCCACCTCCACGAACGAGCGCTGGAAGAAACCGGCCACGCCGCCCGCGAGACCCTCGCGGCGGCGGATAACGATGGCGTCGGGACCGAGCTCGGCGCGCACCTGAGGGAGCACCTCGTCGAGGTTTCGGCCGCGGAAGGTCTTGATATCGGAAGTCGTATCCATGTCCAGTCCGTTATTCGGCACTAAACGACGCCAGCTACAGCCCCAGTGCCCTCTCCGAGCACGGCGAGTGTCTCAACCCCGACACCGGGGGCGATCTCGTTGTACGAGCACACCGCCATCTGGGGCAGCCGCTGCTCGCACAGACGGCGCAGGTGGCGGCGCACACGCGCCGAGCACAGGAGCACCGGTCGGCCGCCTCGGGCGAGCGCCTGCTCGACCTGCTCGGCGCACGCGTCGACCAGCCTGGCGGCGCGCGTCGGGTCCATGGCGAGGAACTCGCCGTCGGCGGTCTGCACGAGCGCCTCGGCCAGCTCCTGCTCGAGCCCGGGGTCGAGCGCGATCGCGCGGAGCATGCCCTCGCCGTCGAGATAGGGGGCGACGATCGCGCGGCCGAGCGCCTGGCGCGCGTACTCGGCGAGCATCGCGGGGTCGCGGGTGAGCCGGGCCTTGTCGCCGATCGCCTCGACGACGCCGCCGAGGTCGCGGATCGAGACGCCCTCGCGCAGCAGCGCCTGGAGGACGCGCTGGACCTCGCCGAGCGAGAGCACGTCGGGGACGACCTCGTCGACCACGGCCGCGTTGACCTCTTTGAGCTGGTCGAGGAGGTGGCGCGTCTCCTGGCGCGTGAGCAGGTCGGAGGCGTGGGCGCGGATCGTCTCGGTGAGATGGGTGACCACGACGGACTCGGCGTCGACGACGGTCCAGCCCAGCGCCTCGGCCTCGGCGCGGCCGGACTCGGGGATCCAGACGGCCGGGAGGCCGAACGCGGGCTCGGTGGTCGGGATGCCGGCGAGACGGCCGACGGCGTCGCCGGGGTCCATCGCCAGTTGATGGCCGGCCATGACGCCGCCACGGGCGACCTCGCTGCCGCGCACGCGCATGACGTACTCGTGGGAGTCCAGGACGACGTCGTCGCGGATGCGCACGGGCGGGATGACCATGCCCAGCTCGGAGGCGATCTGGCGACGGATCGTCTTGACGCGGGCGAGCAGCGAGCCGCCGGCGCCCTCGTCGACGAGCGGGACGAGCGCGAAGCCGATGGCCAGCTCGAGCGGGTCGAGGGCCAGCGCGTCGAGCGCGGCGTCGCGGGGGGCCGCGAGCTCGGCCGGCGGCGCGACGTTGGCCTCGGCCTCCTCGATCGCCTCGCGCTCGGCCTTGTTGGGCGTGTTGCGCAGCGACCAGCCGACGGCGAAGAACAGCCCGCCGATGAGGATGAACGGGAGCTTCGGCAGCCCAGGGACGATCGCGAAGGCGACGATGACCGCGCCGGCGACCATGGGCGCCTTGCGCTGGTCGAGGATCTGGTCGGCGACGTCGGAGCCGAGGTCCTTCTCGGACGCCGAGCGGGTGACGAGGATGCCGGTGGCGACCGAGATCAGCAGCGCGGGGATCTGGGCGACGAGGCCGTCGCCGACCGACAGCAGCGAGAACT
Source organism: uncultured Solirubrobacteraceae bacterium (assembly GCA_963764385.1). Lineage (GTDB taxonomy): Bacteria > Actinomycetota > Thermoleophilia > Solirubrobacterales > Solirubrobacteraceae > DATFQI01. Next base: position 82,261 of record CAVXSJ010000003.1, read on the forward strand.
TGTGCGCGGCCTCGCCGAACGGGAGGCCCTGCTGCATGACGCCGATGATGATGCCGCCGACGAGGTTGATCAGCGTGATCAGGATGCCCGCCATGGCGTCGCCCTTGACGAACTTCGAGGCGCCGTCCATCGCGCCGTAGAAGTCGGCCTCCTGGGCGACCTCGGCGCGGCGCTTGCGCGCCTGCGCGTCGGTGATCTGGCCGGTGTTGAGGTCGGCGTCGATCGCCATCTGCTTGCCCGGCATGGCGTCGAGGGTGAACCGGGCGCCAACCTCGGCGACGCGCCCGGCGCCGGCCGTGATGACCACGAACTGGATCACGATGAGGATCAGGAAGATGATCAGCCCGACGACCACGTTGCCGCCGACGACGAAGTTGCCGAACGCGGTGACCACGTGGCCGGCGTCGCCGTGGAGCAGGATCAGGCGGGTGACCGAGATGTTGATGGCCAGCCGGAACAGCGTGGTCAGCAGCAGGAGGCTCGGGAAGGCGGAGAAGTCCAGCGCGCGGGGCACGTAGAGCGTCGCGATGACGATCATGAGCGCCGCCGAGATGTTCAACGTGATCGCCAGATCCAGGAGGAACGGCGGCATCGGGATGATCATCATCGCCACGACGAGGACGATGGCCCCGGCGGCGATCAGGTCGGAGTACTTGCCGGCTTGCTTCAGGAAGGCGGTCATGCGGCAGCCCTTTGTGCGCCGGCGACGCGGTAGACGTAGGCGAGCAACTGGGCCACGGCCTGGAACATCTCCTCGGGGATCATGTGGCCGACCTCGACGCTCGAGTACAGCGCGCGGGCGAGCGGCGGATCGGGCACGACGGCGACGCCGCGGTCCTTGGCGAGCTCGCGGATCTTGAAGGCGAGGATGTCCTGGCCCTTGGCGACGACGACCGGCGCGAGGTTCGCGTTGTCGTAGCGCAGGGCGACCGAGAAGTGGGTCGGGTTGGTGACGATCACGTCGGCGGTCGGCACCGCGTCCATCATGCGGGCGCGGGACAGCTCCATGCCGCGCTGCTTCTGGTACGAACGGACCTCGGACGGCAGCTCCTGCTGCTTGAACTCGTCCTTGACCTCCTGCTTCTCCATGCGCATCTGCTTGCCGAACCGCTACTTCTGGTAGATCGTGTCCGCGAACGCGATGACGAGGTAGGCGAGCGCCGCGCGCTGGGCGACGTGCAGGATCTCCTCGGCGAGGTGCGGGAGCAGCTCGGCGGCCGGCATGCCCACGAGCCCGGCGACCTCCTGGAGCTTGGGGAACAGGGCGAGCATCGCGATCCCGCCGACGGCGAGGACCTTGACCGTGTTCTTGATCGCCTCGGCGATCATGTTGGGGCCGAAGAGGTTCTTGGCCCCGGTGAGCGGGTTCAGCTTCTTGACGTCGGGCTTGATGGCCCCCGGCATCGGCTTGAGCCCGACCTGCACGAGGTTGACGAGGACGCCGGCGATCACGCAGACGAGCGCGACCGGGGCGACCGCGACGCCGACGTGCATCCCGACCTGGGACATCAACGTGCCGATGCTGCGCACGTCGACGATCTTCGGGGAGCTCGTGAGATCCAGGACCGAGATCGTCGCCTCCTGGATCCGGGTCAGCATCCTCGGAGCAAAGAGCCGAGAGCGCGAACAGCGCCGCCATCAGCACGACGGCGCCGTTGAGGTCCATCGAGCGCGCGACTTGGCCCTTCTTGCGCGATTCCTCGAGCTTCTTCGGTGTTGCCTTCTCTGTCTTCTCGCCGGCCATCTAGCCCGCCACCTTCATGGCGCGGAGGGCGGAGCCGACCGAACGCTGCAGCTCGTCGTCGAGCCAGCCGGCGAGGAAGGGCAGCGAGGCGGCGATGACGACGAGGCCGACGGCGACCTTCGCCGGGAAGCCGACCGCGAACACGTTGAGCTGCGGCACGACGCGCGAGACGATGCCGAACGCGGCGTCGGTGAGCACGACGGCGAGCAGGACGGGCGCGCAGATCTCCAGCGCCGCGCCGAAGATGCCGCTGAACGCCACCTGGGCGCCCTCGACGAGCGAGCCGACCTCGGGCGCGCTGAGCAGCGGCACCGCGTCGTAGGTGCGCGCGAGCCCCTGGATCACCCAGGCGTCGCCGCCGATGGCGATGAAGACCGCGACGCCGACGAGCGCGTAGAGCTGGTTGAGCACGCCGCCGGGGTTGCCGGTGACGGGGTCGACGAGCGCGCCGAAACTGAAGCCGATGAACGTGTCGAGCAGCGTTCCCGCGACGCTCACGGCGGCGAAGAAGGCGGCGAGCGCGAAGGCGAACGCCGTGCCGACGAGCATCTCCTTGAGCATCAGGCCCGCGAGCCCGATCACGTCGGACGGCAGCGTGCCGCCCGCGTCGCCCGCCGTGGCCGCGACGGGCATGATGCCCACCGCGAGCGCGACCGCGATGATGCTGCGGGCGCGGGCCGGCAGCTGCCTGCTCGAGAACATCGGGGCGAGCAGGAAGAGGGGGGAGACCCGCCCGAGCACGAGCATGAACGTCATCACCTGCGTCTCGCCGAACTGCGCGATCAGCTGATCGGGGGTCATGCGCCCACCACCGTGGGGATGGATCCGTAGAGCTCACGCGTCCAGTTGAGGATCACGTCGAGCATCCAGGGGCCGGCGACGACGATCACGACGACCAGGCCGAGCACCTTCGGGATGAAGGAGAGCGTCTGCTCCTGGATCTGCGTCACGGCCTGGAAGACCGAGATGACGAGACCGATGACGAGGCCGACCAGCAGGATCGGCAGCGCCAGCATCAGCCCCACCTTCATGGCCTCGGTGACGATCGAGATGACGACGTCCTGGCTCATGCGTGGAAGCTCTCCACGAGCGACTGGGTGATCAGGTTCCAGCCGTCCACGAGGACGAACAGGAGGATCTTGAACGGCAGCGAGATGAAGACGGGCGGCAGCATCACCATGCCCATGCTCATCAAGGTGGCGCTGATGACCAGGTCGATCACGAGGAAGGGCAGGAAGATCAGGAACCCGATCTGGAAGGCCGTCTTGAGCTCGGAGATCGTGAAGGCCGGGATCAGGACGTAGGTCGGGACGTCGGCGCGGGTCTTGGGCTTGTCGAGCTTGGCGAGCCGGGCGAACAGCGCCACGTCCTTCGGGCGCGTCTGGTCCCACATGAACTCGCGCATCGGGCCCTCGGCGCGCTTGAGCGCGGTCTCCTGGGAGATCTTGTTGGCCCGCAGCGGCTTGATCGCGTCCTCGTTGATGACCTTGAAGGTCGGCGCCATCACGAAGATGGTCAGGAACAGCGCGATGCCGACCAGCACCTGGTTGGGCGGCGCGGTCGGGGTGCCGAGGCCGGAGCGGATGAAGCCGAGGACGATCAGGATCCGCGTGAAGCCGGTGACGGTGAACAGCAGGGCGGGGACGAGCGAGATGCCGCCGATCAGCAGCAGCAGCTGTACGGCGTTGGACCCGTCGGCCTTCAACGGATCACCGTCTTGCTGCGGAGGTCGGCGAGCGAGCGGCGCAGCGACGCGCCGAACGTGGGGTTGGCCATCGGCTTGCCGTCCGTGAGGGCCGGGAGCACGTGGCTCTCCGCCCCGACGTCGACGACGATGTCGCCCGGGCCGAGCAGGCCCAGCGCGCGGGCCTCGTGCTCGCCGTAGCTGCGGATCGGCGTGACGCCGCTCTCACCCACGCCCAGCAGCACGACCTCGCCGCCGGCGCGCACCAGGTGCAGCGAGCGGTTCGGGCCGAGCGGGAGCGTGGCGAGCGTGGACAGGCCGGAGCCCGACACGGTCTCCTCGCGGGAGCTCTTGACCAGCTTGAGGACCCAGTAGAGGCCGTAGATCACGGCGATCACGATCGCCAGGCCGACGATCGTGCGAATGAGGCCGCCGGACGCCGAGGGCGCCGCGTCCTGAGCCGCGGCCTTGGTTCCGTCGATGCCCAGGGGCGTCGATTCGCCGTCCGCCGCGAGGGCGGAGGAAGCGAACAAGAGGCAGCCGAAAACGGCAGCCCCGGCGGATGTCATGGCAGCGGAAAGCCTCATCACCGAAAGACCGACTCTGGATAGGAGTCGTCCCGATATTCGGCCAGACGCGCTTGGGCTTGAGCCGAAACGCGGGAGACGCGCCAGATGAGCGCGGTCTCGCCGGGCGCCGGAGCGCAGCGTGAGACCGCGCACGGCGCCGCGAGCGGCGCAGTGACGCACAGGGTCGGCCCCGGAGGGCTAGACGGCGGGCTGCGGTGCGGCGACGGGCGGGAAGGCGGCGGGCGCCGCATCAGCGGCGACGGCCTCGATCGGAGCCGACGCGAGCACCTCGGTGACGCGCAGGCCGAACTCCTCGTCGAGCACGACGACCTCGCCGCGGGCGATCGGCTTGCCGTTGACCAGCAGGTCGACGGGCTCGCCGGCGAGCCGGTCGAGCGTCACGATCGAGCCGGGGCCGAGCGCGAGCGTCTCGCGGATGGTCATGCGGGTGCGTCCGATCTCGACCGCCAGCTCCACCGGGACGTCGTAGAGCCGCTCCAGCTCGGCGCTGGCGGGCTCCACCGGGCCGGTGGCCGTGGTGGTCTCGAAGGGGACGTAGTCGACTTGATCGGGCATATCGGGTTCGCTACTGGACGGTCATGTCGGTGAACAGGATGTCGTCCGCATGGACGTCCGTGTGCTTATGGATCGACTCGAGGATGTGCTTCTTGAGCTCGGTGCGTCCCTTGCGCTCGATCAAGTCGCTGTCCTCGGCGTTCGTGAGCTCGTCCGTGATCAGGTCGCGCACCACGGCTTCCTGCGCCATCGCGCCGAAGCCCTCGGGCGGCGGGGGCGCCGCGTGGCCCTCGGCCGGGGCGGCCGAGTGGTCCTTGGGATCGAGCACGAGGGCGATCGTCAGCTTGGCGAAGCGGCCGTCGGCGAGGTTCACGAGGAACTCCTTGCCGAGCACGTAGACGGTGCCCTCGACCTTCGGCTTGGCCACGGCCTCCTTCGGCCCGGAGAGCACGAACTTGTACACGCCGCCGCCCACTACGAGGAGGGCGACCACGAGGATGATGAGCTTCTTCTTCATGGGGTTCCTTGGTCGGGTGCTTCGTGAATGCGGGTGAGGACGACGTCGACGCGGCGGTTGCGCGAGCGCCCGGCGCTGGTCGAGTTCGTCGCGACGGGCACCTGGTCGGCGTAGCCGGCCAGCGCGAGCCGCTTGGAGAGCACGCCCGCGCCGGCGAAGCGACGCACGACGGCGGCCGAGCGGGCGCCGGAGAGCTCCCAGTTGGACGGGTAGATCCCGCCGCTGATCGGCTCGGAGTCGGTGTGGCCCTCGACGACGATGGGGTGCTTGCGCTCGCCCTGGAGCACGGCGCCGATGTCGTCGAGGATGCGCAGCGCGCCCGGGTTCAGGCTCGCCTGCCCGGAGTCGAAGAAGACGTTGTCGGTGAGGATCTCCACCACGAGCCCGCGGCGGCGCACGGTCGTGACCACGCGGCCCTTGAGGCCGCTCTTGAGGGCGAGGTCGTCGATGCGGCGCTTGAGGCGCTGGAAGTCCTCGTCCTCCTTCTTGCGCCGCGTCGGCCTTCTGGGAGCTGGTCTGGGCCGTCGAGCTCTCGTCGGCCAGGGAGGAGAGCGGTGAGATCGCCGGCATCGGCGGCGTCGGCGACGCCTGCTCGGGCTGCTCGTCGCTGCCCGTCTCCATGACGGCCTTGCCGCCGGAGAGCACCTTGCCCGAGAACGCGTCCTGGAGCGCCTTCTGCAGCGACTCGAGCTTGGACGTGTTCACCGACGAGATGGCGAACAGCACCATGAACAGGCAGAAGAGGAGGGTCATCATGTCGGCGAAGGAGACGAGCCAGCGCTCCTCGTTCTCGTGCTCCTCCTCGATATGCGGCTTCTTGCGGGCGGCCATGGGTGCCTAGGCCGCCTTGGTCTCTGCGCCGCCGGAGGCGCCCGGGGCGTCGTCGCCCTCGGCCGGGCGCTGCGACGGCGGGACGAAGGTCACGAGCTTCTCGGCGACGACGCGCGGGTTGTCGCCGGACTGGATCGACAGGATCCCCTCGACGGTCATCTCGCGGGCGTGGAGCTCCTCGCCGGACAGCTGCTTGAGCCGGTTGCCGACGGGCAGGAAGACGACGTTGGCGGCGCCGACGCCGACCAGCGTGGCGATGAAGGCCGCGGAGATCGAGGGGCCGAGCGTCTCGGGCGCGTCGAGGTTCTCGAGGACGTGGACGAGGCCGAACACGGTGCCCACGATCCCCATCGTCGGCGAGAAGCCGCCGGCCTTCTCGAACGGCTGCGCCGCGGCCATGTGGCGCTTGCGCATGTTCGTGTTCTCGGCGTCGAGCACCTCGGCGACGAGCTCCGGGTCGGTGCCGTCGACGACCAGCTGCAGGCCCTTGCGGGTGAAGGGGTCCTCGACGGTGGACAGCTGCTCGTCGAGGGCCAGGAGCCCGTCGCGGCGCGCCTTCTCGGCGTACCCGACGAGCTCGGACACCTTCGCGTTGAGATCGGGTGGCGTGGAGCTGAAGGCTTTCTTGTACAGCGCGGGGATGTTCTTGACGGCCTCGAAGCTCGTTCCCGCCATGGTGGCGCCGAACGTGCCGCCGAGCACGATGAGCAGGGCGGCGGGGTTGAGCACCGCCATGACGTTCGAGCCCTCGAGCGTCGCGCCGAGCGCGATGCCGCCGACGGCGATGGCGAGGCCGATGGCTGAGGAGGCCTTCACTTGTGGTCCTCCTTGGGAAGGGAGTGGGCTTCGCCCGCGGTCGCGCGGACGAGGCTCAGCGAGGAGGCTCGCTCGAGACGCCGGCGGTTGCCGCGCGGCAGCGCGACCTGCAGGATCGACGCGCGCCAGGCGCGGATGGCCGCCACGACCTCGTCAGGGCGCTCCGTGACGATCAGCTTCGTGTGGGTGGTGAGGGTCACCACCGTGTCCGGCGTCGCCTCGACGGAGGCGATCAGGTCCGGGTTGAGGTGGAAATCCTCATTGGCGTGGCCAAGTCGATGCAGACGGATCATCGCAACCCTTCGTATTCGGCCAGGGGTGCGTCGCCTTGAACGCAGAACGCCCGCACGGAGGCGGGCGTTCTGACAGGTGGCGCCCTTGCGGGCGACCGGGATCTAGCGCTTCAGGTTGACCAGGTCCTGCAGCATCTCGTCCGAGGTCGAGATGACGCGTGAGTTGGCCTGGAAGCCGCGCTGGGCGGTGATCATGTTCGTGAACGTCTGAGCGAGGTCCACGTTGGACATCTCGATCGCGCCGCCCTGGACGAAGCCGGCCGAGGGGCTCGGGACCCCGACCGTCGGGGCGCCGGAGTTCTCCGACTGGGTCCAGCGGTTCGAGCCGCTGCGCTCGAGGCCGGCCGAGTTCGGGAACGTGGCCAGCGACAGGAAGCCGGCCGAGGTGCGGGCGCCGGCCGGGTTGACGTAGGAGACCTCGCCGGTCACGGCGATGGCGATGTTGGTCGAACCGTCGGGGATCTGGAGCAGCGACGGGGCGCCGGCGGCGTCCTGGCCCTGGACGTAGTAGCCCTCCTGGGTCATCAGGTAGCCGTCACCGTTGGTGGTGAAGTTGCCGGCCCGCGTGTACTCGGGGGCCGCGCCGGGGGTCGGGGGCGTCGTCGTGGAGCTCGCCACGCGGAAGAAGCCCGGACCGTTGATCGCGACGTCGAGCGGGTTGCCCGTCTGCTGCGTCGCGCCGCCCGACATCAGGTTGTCGATCGAGCCCAGCGAGACGCCGAGGCCGATCTGGGCGGCGTTCGCGCCGCCCGCGCCGCCGCTGGTGCCGGCGGCGCCGCGCTGGACCTGGGTCAGCGAATCCTTGAACGTCGTGCGCGACGACTTGTAGCCGATCGTGTTGACGTTGGCGATGTCGTTGGCGGTGACGTCGAGCATCACCTGGTGGCTCCTGAGTCCGCTGATCGCGGAGAACATTCCTCGCATCATGGGTGCATCAGTCCTTTCGTAGTCGCCTCAGGCGACCTGAGTGATGGAAGACGGGTCGACACCTTCGGTGCCGCCGACGGTCAGGAGGGGCTTGCCGTCGACGGTCGAGACCTTCTCGACCGGGCCGGTGTGGGCAACCCCGTCCGCGTCGGACCAGGTGACGGTGCGGCCAAGGAGGCCGACGGCGCCTGTCGTCGTGAGGCTCTGGGCGATCTTCGTGTTCTCGCCCGCCATGTTCGAGACCTGCTCGAGCGTGGAGAACGAAGCCATCTGGCCCATGAAGTCCGAGTCCTGCATCGGGTTCATGGGGTCCTGATGCTGCAGCTGGGCGACGAACAGCTTGAGGAACTGGTCCTTGCCCATGGCTGAGTTCACGCCGCTCGCCGACTGGGTGCCGGCGGTCGGTGATGTGGAAACGGGTGGGATGGTTGGCATATGAAGGTGGTGGGTCGCGGGTCAGGCGAGCACGTCGACCAACAGGCCGCCGGGGAGCTCGAGGACAGTGATCGGGGCGGGGGCCGCGTCGGCCGGTTCGCCTTCGGAGTCGCCGCCGTGGCCGTGGAGGCCCATGGCTTCGAAGTTGGGGGCCTCGCCGGGCTGCTCGCCGCGGCGCTGGTCGCCGGTGGTCGAGACCTCGAGCGAGAGCAGGGTGACGTCGCGCGACTCGAGCGAGCGGCGCAGGTCGTCGCCGGCCTGGTGGAGCAGGCGCGCCGCCTCGGGCGAGTCGGCGATCAGCTGGGCGCTGATCCCCGCGGGCGAGGACTGCAGGCGCACCTCGATGCCGCCGAGGTCCTCGGGGCGGAGGCTGATGCGCGCGTGGCTGATGCCGCGCTCCTGGGCGAAGTAGAGCAGCGAGGCGACGACGCGCGGGACGTGGTGCGAGCGGCGCGGTGCGCTGGGCCACGACCGGCGGGGCGACGGGAAGGGCGGGCTGCTCGACGGGCGCCGCGGCGCCGGGATCGGCCGGGGCGGCGTCGGCGACCGCGACCTGCGCGGCGGCGGACACCGGCACCGGCGGTACGGCGGGCGGAGCCGTCTGCGGCGGAGCGGGCGGGGCGGCCTGGCCCTGCGGCGCCTCCGGCGTGGGAGGCGCGGGGGCGGGCGCGACACCGGCGGGCTGGGGGGCGCGGGGGCGGGCGCGGCACCGGCGGGCTGGGCGCGGGGGCGCCGGGGCGGCCGGCACGGCGGCGGTGGGCGCGCCGGGGACGGCGGCGCCGGGGACGGCGGGCGTGCCGGCGGGGACCTCGCCGGCGCGGCGCGGCGGCGGCCTGGGCGGCCAGCACGACCGAGGCGGCGGTGGCGGTGCCGGGCGTGATGACGGCCTGGGCGGGCTGCGCGACGACGGTCGCGACGAAGTCGGCGGGGGCGGTGGCGGCCGGATCGACCGGGGCGTCGGCGGCGGGGGGAGCGTCGGCGGCCGGGGCGTCGACCGGGGCCGGCTGGGGCTCGGGAGCGCCCTGGTCCTGCGGCGTCGGCGCGTCGTCGCGGTCACGCTTCGCGGGCGCGTCGTGGCCGGCGGGGGCCTGGACGCCGCCCAGCAGCTCGGCGAAGCCGGAGGCGGTGGCGCCGGGTGCGGGCGCGGCGCGCTCGGGCGCGTGGGCGTGGCGGACGGGGGAAGGGCGGTCGGCGGTCATCAGACGATCCCGTTGACGTTGGGGTTGGCGGAGACGATGGGTGCGGCGGCCGCGGGGAGCATCGGGGCGGCGGTCGCCCCGCCGGCGCGCATCTCGGTGGCGAACGCCTGCACGTTGCGCACGTAGTTCTGCGTCTCGGCGTAGGGCGGGACGCCGCCGAAGCGCTCGACGGCGCCGGGGCCGGCGTTGTAGGCGGCCAGCGCGCGGGCGACGTCGCCGCCGAAGCGATCGAGCTGCTGGCGCAGGTACTTCGCGCCGCCCTCGAGCGCCTGAGCGGGGTCGTGCACGTCGGTGACGCCCAGCGAGGCGGCGGTGGCCGGCATCAGCTGGGTGAGGCCCTGGGCGCCGGCGGGCGAGCCGGCGTTCGGGTTGAAGCCGGACTCCTGCTTGACCAGCGCGGCCAGCAGCGCAGGGTCGACGCCGTTGCGGGTCGCGGCGGCCGTGATCTCGGCGGCGTAGGGGGTGCCGGCGGGCAGCGCGCTCGCGCCGGCGGGCGCCGTGCTGGCCAGCGTCGCGGCGGGGGCCGGCGGGGCCATGCCGTTCGCGCCCTGGGCGGCGGAGGCGGAGGTGAGCTGGGCGGCGAACGCCGACGAGGCGCCGCTCGGCGTCGGCGGCTGAAGGTTCAGGAGCTGCTGGATCTCGGAGACCCGCGCGGCGGCGGCGGCGATGCTCACGCAAAGACCTTTCCGCGGCGGTGCACGCCCATCGCGACCTCGTCGAGGGCGACCTGCTCGCGGCGGGTGACCTCACGATGGTGGGTGGCGCGCTGGCGCTCCTTGAGGCGATCGATCGTCTCCCGCTCGCGGGCGGCGGCGGTCAGCGCCTTGCGGCGCGCCTCCACTTCCGCGTCCTGGCGGTCGAGGTCCAGGGCGGCCTCGCGACGGTCGCGCTCGGCGCGCTCCATGTACGCCTGGGCGGCGAGCAGGTCGGCGCCCGAGGCGCCGGTGCGCCGGACGGCGCCAAGGCCGGTGTCGCGCGCCATCGAGACCTGGCAGGTCGCGTCGACGAGCAGCGCCTCGCCTCGCATCCGGAGCTGGAGCTCGCGGGCGAGCTCTTCACGGGCACGCTCCTCCGCGCGTTCGCGGAGTGAGCGGACGCGTTCGAGACGGAACGTGAAGGACGGAGTCTCCACGATCTGAGTCATCGCCCGCTGTGCACAGATCTGTAGTCACACGGACCCGACATCCGTCCGGTCCCTCAGGAGGCTAGGCGGCGAGGTGGAGCGGGGGGATCGCCGCGTGGAGCGGCGTTCCCGGGGCGACGGCGGCCGAAGCAGCGGCGTCGGCGACCATGGCGGCCATCGCCGGGGCGTCGATGTCCGCGTCGGCGAGCACGACGAGCTGCTTGAGCGCCGCGTCGGCCTCCTCGGCCGTCGAGGCGTGCTCGACCGATTGGCACAGGAAGCCGTCGATGGGCTCACGCGCCGCGATCGCGGCGTCGGTCAGCGCGTCGGTGCCGGCCTGGTAGGCGCCGATCGCGATCAGGTCGGCCTTCTCGCGATAGGCGGCCATCAGCTTGCGCACCTCGTTGCCGGCCGCGCGCACGCCCGGCGTCACGACCTCGCCGACGAGGCGGGACACGCTCGCCAGCACGTCGATGGCGGGGTAGTGGCCGGCGTGCGCGAGATCGCGGGAGAGCACGACGTGCCCGTCCAGGATCGAGCGCACCGCGTCGGCGATCGGCTCGTTCATGTCGTCGCCGTCGACGAGCACGGTGTAGAGGCCGGTGATCGAGCCCAGCGCGCGAGGTGCCCGAGCGCTCGAGCAGCTTCGGGAGCAGTGGCGAACACCGACGGCGTGTAGCCGCGCGTGGCGGGCGGCTCGCCGATCGCGAGGCCGACCTCGCGCTGGGCCATGGCGAAGCGCGTGACGGAGTCCATCATCAGCATGACGTCGCGGCCCTGGTCGCGGAAGTACTCGGCGATCGTGGTCGCCGTGAAGGCGGCCTTGATGCGGACCAGCGCGGGCTGGTCGGAGGTGGCGACGACGACGACGGAGCGGGCCATGCCCTCCGGGCCGAGGTCGCGCTCGATGAACTCGCGCACCTCCCGGCCACGCTCGCCGACGAGGCAGATCACGTTGACGTCGGCCGAGGTGGAGCGGGCGATCATGCCCAGCAGCGAGGACTTGCCGACGCCGGAGCCGGCGAAGATGCCCAGGCGCTGCCCGCGCCCGCACGGCACCAGCGCGTCGAGCGCGCGCACGCCGAGCGACACGCGCTCGGTGATCCGGGGGCGCTCGAGCGGGTCCGGCGGCGGCGGCCTGCACGGCGCGCGTGGTGGGCGCGCCGACCGGGCCGTAGCCGTCGATGGGGCGGCCGAGGCCGTCGAGCGAGCGGCCGAGCAGGTCGTCGGTGACCTCGACGCGCAGCGGGCGGCCGGAGGCGGTCACGCGGGCGCCGGGGCCGATGCCCGCGGCGTCGCCGAGCGCCATCAGCAGCGTGCGTCCGGCGCGGAAGCCGACCACCTCGGCGGGCACGGCCGAGCGGCCGCGGCCGGTCTCGATCGAGCACACCTCGCCGACCTCGGCCTCGAGGCCGGTGGCCTCGAGGATCAGGCCGATCAGGTCGCGCACGCTGCCGTGGCGGCGATGCAGGTCAGCGTCGCGCAGCGCAGCCGTGGCGACGTCGAGGGCGGCGGGGATCATGTGGCGTCGGAGCGGAGCGCGCCCTCGACGACCTCGCGGGCACGCTGGAGCTTGGTGTCCACGCGCGCGTCGACGTCGCCGTCCTGGGTGCGGACGATGGCGCCGCCGCGACCCACGCGGCGCTCGGCCTGGACCTCGCAGTGCTCGATGCCGCCGAGCGTGATCCGCAGCTCGTCCATCGCGTCGCGCACGAGCTCGAGGTCCTCGGGGTGGACCAGCACGGTCACCCGCTCGCGCTCGACGATGCCGCGCAGCGCGCCGCGCACGGCGGCGACGACGCGGGCGGGCTCCACCGTGATGGCGCCCAGCACGACCTTCTCGGCCAGGAACATCGACAGGTCGACGGCGTTGATCTCGAGCTGGTCGGCGGCGGCGAGGCGTTCCTCGCGGGCCGCGACGACCGCGGTCTGCAGCGCCTCGAGGGCCGGGCTGAGCGCGGCCAGCGCCTCGGCGCGACCGGCCTCGTAGCCCTCGATCCGGGCGACCTCGCGCAGGCGCTCGGTCTCCGCGTAGGCGGTGACGAGCGGGCTCTGGGCGGCGGGATCCGGCGCCGCGATCCCGGGCATGACCTGCGCCGACGGCTCGAGCGCCTCGAAGGAGAACTCGGTGGCCACCTACATCAACTCGTCGTCGCCGCCGCCGGAGCCGCGGGAGATCGTGATGGCGCCGGCGTCCTCGAGCTTGCGCACGACGCCGACGATGCGGCCCTGCGACTCCTCGATGACGCGGCGGCGCTGCGGGGGCTGGAACTCGATCTCCTCCTTGAGGAGCTCGGCGCCGCGCTCGGACATGTTGGAGAAGATGCGGTCGCGGACGGCCTCCTCGACGCCGCGCAGGGCGATCGCCAGGTCCTTCTGGTCGACCTCCTTGAGCACCATCTGGATCGACCGGTCGTCGAGCTTGGCGACGTCCTCGAAGGTGAAGAGCAGCAGGCGGATCTCCTCGGCCAGCTCGCCGTCGCCGCGCGCGAGCTCGTCGAGCACGTTGCGCTCGGTCGAGCGGTCCGAGTGGTTGAGGATGTCGGCCAGCGACTTGACGCCGCCGGCGGTCGCGTACTCCTGCGCGGAGACGCTGGAGAGCTTCTGCTTCATCACCGACTCGATCTGGGCGATCACCTCGGGCCGCGTCTCGGCCATGCGGGCGATGCGCCGGGCGACGTCGGCCTGGTCGGTCGGCTCCAGCAGCGCGAGCACCTGGGCGGCGAGCGAGGTGTGCAGGTTGGCGACGATCAGCGCGATCGTCTGCGGCGCCTCGTTGCGCAGGAAGACGTAGATCTGCTCGGCCGGCGTGCGGCGGAGGAACTCGAACGGGCGGCGCTCGATCGTGGCGGCGAGCCGTCCGATGATCTCCTCGGCCCGCGTCGCGCCGAGCGAGCGCTCGAGCACGTTGCGCGCGAAGTCCACGCCACCGTCGTTGATGTACTCCTCGGCCATCACGGTCTCGACGGCCTCGCGAGACGACCTGCTTGCAGACCTCGGCGGGGACCTTGCGGGCCTTCGCGATCTCCAGCGAGAGCGCCTCGACCTCGGTCTCGCCGAGGTGGCTGACGATCTCGGAGGCGCGCTGCTCGCCGATGGCGACGAGCAGGGCGGCGGCCTTCTGGGCGCCCGGTCATGGAGGCGGTCAGCGTCCGTGGCGCGGAGGGGCTCTCGACGCTCATCTCAGTCCTCGCTCATCCACTGCTTGACCTGGGCGGCGACGCGCTCGGGCTCGCGCTCCATCAGCTGGTCGAGCTGGCCGAGGCTGGTGTCCGGGACGCGCGGGGGGAGCTGGATCGTCGGCGCGCTGAGCTCGCGCGTGCGCTGCTCGAGCTCCGACAGGGCCATCGGCTCCTCGACCTCGGTCAGCCAGCTCGGGGTGGGCAGCGCCTCGCCCTCGCGCTTCTTCAGCGCGCGGCGGGTGAAGAAGAGGAACAGCAGGGTGGCCAGGCCGAGGCCCGCCCACTTGATGGGCCCGAGCAGGCTGGTCGGCACGGGGCCGGCCTTGGCGACCTCGGGGACGGCGAACGGCATCTGCGTGACGGTGATGGCCGGATCGCCGCGCTCGGTGTCGATGCCGGCGGCGGAGGCGACGGTCTGCTTGAGCGAGCCGACGACGTCGGCGGGGACCGTCTTGTCGACGAGCAGGGCCACGTTGAGGCGGTTGACCGCGCCGGGGGCGACGATCGTCTTGGAGACGGTCTTGTCGACCCCCATCTCCTGCTCCTTGGTGGCGCGCTGGTAGTTGGAGTCGCCCGCGGCGCCCGTGGCGCCCGCGGAGTAGGTCGGGATGTTGGCGCCGGTGCCGGAGGTGCCGCCGGCGCGGGCCGAGCCGCCCTTGAGCTTCTCGGTCTCGGTCTTCATCTTCAGCGGCACGCCCTTCTTGGCGTACGTCAGCTGGTCGCGCGTCGTCTGGTCGACGTTGAGGTCGGCGTTGACCTGCACGCGCGCCTTGTTCGGGCCCAGCGTGCTGGTCAGCATCGCGTTGAGGTTGGACTCGAGCGCGCGGTCGAAGCGAGCCTCGGCGGCCTGCTTGGAACCGCCGCCCGACCCGCCGCCGCCGACCCCGTCGCCCTGCGGCCAGAGCAGCTGGCCGGTGCTGTCGGTGATCGTGACGTTGTCCTTCTTGAGGCTCTTGACCGACGAGGAGACGAGCTGGGCGATGCCCGCCACGGCGCCGGACTCCATCGTGTCGGCCGGGTTGCCGAGCATCACGGCCGCGGTGGCGGGCGTGGCGGTGTCGGCGAAGAGGTCGTCCTCGGGCAGCACGAGCTGCACCTGGGCGTTGCTGACGCCGGAGACGCCGTTGACCGTGGAGGCGACCTCGCCTTCCAGCGCGCGCTGGTAGGTGACCTTCTGCTGCATCTCGGAGGCGCCGAGCTTCTGCTCGTCGAACAGCTTCCAGCCCTCGTCGCCGCTGCCTGCGCCGACCGCGACGCCGGCTCCGGCCAGCGCGACCCGCGCCTGGGAGACGGACGCCTTGTCGACGGCGAGCGCGGTGCCGTTGGAGCGCAGCTCGTAGCCGATGCCCGACTCGTCGAGCGCGGCGGTGATCTTGCCCGTCTGGGCGGGATCGATGCCGGAGGTCAACAGCGTGTAGGACGGAGCGCCGGCGACCCGCAGCATCACGAAGGCGACCACGATGACGGCGAGCAGCGAGCCCACGAGAACGAGCTTGGAGCGCGTCGGGAGCTTTGCGAGGTTGGCGAGCGACACGGTCTACTCCTCAGACCTGGGTGTGGAAGATGTCCTGGGCGGCCTCGACGGCCTTGGTCCGGATCTGGCTCGCGAGCTGCATGGCGAGCTGCGCGCGCTCGACGGCCATCACGACCGAGGTGGGGTCGGTGGCGGTGCCGGTGGCGAGCGCCTGCGCGGCGCCAGCGGCTTCCGTCTGCGTGTCGCCGAGCGACCGCAGGGAGTTGGAGAGCATCGCGCCGAAGCCGGCGCCTTCGGTGGGCGCCGCCGCGGCGGGAGCCTCCAGAGCGTCGATCTTCCACTCGGCGCCACCGACGGAGATGGGGTCGATGGCGGGCATCAGCGAAGGAGGTCGAGCGTCTTGGTGAACATCTGCTTGGCCGACTGCATCGCGGTCACGTTCGCCTCGTAGGCGCGTGACGACGTGATGAGGTCGACCATCTCGGTGACCGTGTCGACGTTGGGCATCTGGACGTAGCCGTCGGCGTTGGCGTCCGGGTGGCCGGGGTCGTGGATCAGCTTGCCGGGCGTGGCGTCCTCGACGATCCCCTGGACCTCGACGCCGCCGGCGGCGTTCGCGGCGCCCGACCCGCCCATGGCGGCGGAGAGCTGGGAGCCGAAGCCGCCCGAGGCGGCCTCGCCGAGCACGACTTCCTTGCGGCGGTACGGCTGACCGTCGGCGCCGCGCGTGGTCTGCGCGTTGGCGAGGTTCTCGGCCGTGACGTCCATCCGCAGGCGCTCGGCGGTGAGGCCGGTCGCGGAGACGTTGAGCGCGTCGAACATGCCCATGTCAGAAACCCGTGCCCATCGCGGACTTGAGGATCCCGATGCGGACGTGGGCCACCTGCACGGCGGCCTGGTGCTCGAGCGCGTTGGCGGCCAGCTTGGCCGACTCGGCGTCGACGTCGACCGTCGAGCCGTCCGCGCGGACGGCGCCGGAGGCGTCGACCTCGGGGGCGAAGCGCATGTCGTGCAGGCGCTCCTGCGTCGTCCCGTCCTGGTCACCGTCGAGCGCGGCGGACAGGCTGGCGTGGAAGTCCACGTCCACCCGCTGGTAGCCGGGTGTGTTGACGTTGGCCAGGTTGGACGCGAGGGCCTGCTGGCGCATGGATGCGCCGGAGATCGTGGCCTCGAGGGCTGATTGTGTGGTGTCGAAGAGCATCTGGACGGATCCTTCAAGTAGTCGCCGGTCCGTCCGTGGACCCACACGCGCCCCATCCATGGGGCGGACTGGCCCGGTGATCGGCCCGGGCGCCAAGAGCTTGAGCGTTACTGCGTTTCGTCGATCCAGCCGCCGGGGCCACCGGCCGCGGGGGCGTAGCCACGTACGGCGCCCTGGCCGCGACGCAGGGTCCCGAGCTCGCGCACCGTCTCGGCGCGCGCGGCGGTCAGCGTGGCGGTGAGCTCGCGCTGCACCTCGGCGAGGCGGAGGAGCAGCGGGCGCATCTCGGGGGTCGGCGCCGGCAGCGACGCACTGAGGCGCGTGCCGTGGGCCAGGACCTCGGCCAGCTCGTCCCAACGCCCCTCGGCCGCCAGCTCGCGCTCGCGCTCGGCGCGGGCGAGCAGTTCATTCCAGCCGTTCACGCGGAGATCTGAGCCCAAGCCTCGCGCAGCTCGGTGAGCAGCTCGGCGACCTTGTCGATCATGCTCGGGTCGCGCTCCATGCGCGCCTCGAGCAGGTGGCGCTTGCAGAAGACGTAGATGCCCTCGAGCCGGCTCGCGACCTCGCCGCCGCGCTCCATGTCGAGCGTGACGTGGAGCTCGTCGATGATCGCCTCGGCGCGGCGCAGCTTGTGGTCGCACGTCAGCGGGTCCTCGGCACGCAGCGCGGTCGCGCCCTGCAGCAGGAAGCGGAGCGCGCCGTCATAGAGCATCACGACCAGTTGGCCGGGAGATGCGGTCAGGACGCTCTGCTCGCGGTAAGCGGCGGCGCTCGGGTTCGCTGCGTATGCGGACAAGGACGACCTCGGGGGAGGAGACGGACGGGACACCCTGGTAGTCGGCGCGACGGCGCCGCGCTTGAGGCGTTAGTAGCGGAGGGACGAGAGCTGGCCGGTCAGCCAGGCACTCTGCGTCTGGGTCTGCAGCAGCGCCGACTCCATGGCCGCGAACTGGGCCTTGAGGCGCTTCTCCTTGGCGACGAGGCGCTCCTCCGCGCGGGTGACCTGCGCGGTGATGCGCTTGACGTCGGCGTCGCCGGCCTTGTCACGGGCGTCGAGGATCGAGCCCGTGCCGACCTGCGTCTTGATGAACGCGTCCAGGCCGGTCCCGAAGGCGGTGAAGAGATCGCGCACCTTGGTCGGGTCGGCGGTCAGCGCCTCGGTCAGCTTGGCGTCGTTGATCGTCGAGCTTGCCGTCCTTGGCGTCCTGCGTCGCCGCGCCGGTGGCGCGGGGCGTGGCGATGCCGAGATCGGCGAGCTCGTCCAGGCCGGTCACGCCGACGAGGCGCTCGCCCATGCGGACCCGCAGCGAGGAGAGCATGCTGAGCAGTCCCGTGTCGCCGAACAGCTGGCCCTTCTGGGCGTCGGCGGTCGACGTGGCGCCGGCGACCGACCTCTCGGTCACCTTGCCGCGTGCGGCCGTGACGACGGCGTTGTAGGCGTCGACGAAGGCCTTGACCTTGGTCTTGACCGCCGCGGTGTCGACGGTCGGCTCGCTCACGGTCACGCTGACCGGCGCGGTGGTGACGCCCTTGAGCGTGACCTTCACGCCGGCGATCGCGTTGTCGATGACGTTGGTCTTCGAGTTCAACACCGTCGCGGAGCCGTCGAGCCGGTACGCGGCGTCGAGGATGGCGCCGCTGCGCTCGTAGGAGGCCTGCTCGTCGACCTGGCCGGGCGCCATGCCGGCGGCGTCGAGCGTGAACGTGCTGTCCGAACCGGTCTTGCGGGCCGAGAGCACGAGGCGCTCCTCGCCCGACACCGGGTCCTTGATCACGGACGCGAAGGCGGGTGAGCCGCTGGCCCCGTTGATGGCGGCGGCGATGTCGGCGGTCGTGGCGCCTTCCTTGACCGCGATCGTGACCTTGGCGGCCGGATCGCTCGCATACGCGAGGTCGAACGAGCCGGCGGCGGGGTCGGACGTGAACGCGTAGCCGCGCTGGGCGGAGGAGGCGAGGCGGTCGACCTGGATCGTGTGGCCGCCGATGCCGGCGCCGCCCGACAGCGCGACCGTGATG
The DNA here is from genome assembly GCA_963764385.1 of uncultured Solirubrobacteraceae bacterium. Lineage (GTDB taxonomy): Bacteria > Actinomycetota > Thermoleophilia > Solirubrobacterales > Solirubrobacteraceae > DATFQI01. The sequence goes on from CAVXSJ010000003.1 coordinate 100,788, forward strand.
CGGGTCGGGTCGGAGGACTCGGCGGTCTGCTTGGCCACCCACGTGGTGGTCGTCGACAGGTCCTGGCCGGCGGCCTTCAGGGCCGCGAGCTTGGTCGCGACGTCCTTGAGCCCGGTCTGGCGGGCCTGGACCGCGGACTTGCGCAGGCCGAGGCGTGCGTTGGCCTGGCGCTCGAGGCCGATGAGCTGCTCGACGATGGACGACGTGTCGACGCCCGACGCGAGACCTGAGAGTCCTCCGATTGACATGGCTTAGAGAGCCTTTCCGGAGAGGACGTCGAGGGCTTCGGACGGCGGGATGGTGCGGATGACGCGACCTTCGAGGTCGCGCACCTGCACGATGACCCGCCCTGAATCCTTGTCCATCTCGAAATGCAGCTCGCGCTGGTCGCGCCACAGCTCTTCGGCGCGTTGCGACGCGCGGTCGACCATGGCAACGGCCTCGGGCGGCGGCGTCGGCGGCAGCTCGGTGACGACCGCCGCCGGCAGCTCTACGCGCGGCGACTCGAACCGGCTCGTGCCGGCCGTCGTCGACACGCGCTCGGGCGACGAGACAGGAGGGGGGGTGAAGTTGAGATGGCCGATCCGCAGGTCCATACCCGCTGCTGATCGGACGCCTTCTCGAGAACTTGAGAGAGAACTGTCTAGCCGACGGCCGAGAAGAGGAGCGCGTCCTCGGACAGCTGGGCCTTCAGCGTGCGCTTGAGCTGCGAGTGGATCTGGCAGACGCGGCTCTCGGAGACGCCGAGGATGTCGCCGATCTCGCGCAGCGTGAGGTTCTTGACGTAGAGCAGGACGGCGACCTCGCGCTCGCGGCGCGGGAGCGGTATCGAAGGCGACGCGGAACTTCGCCTTGGCCTCGGTGGTCAGCGCGGCGCGCTCGGGGTCGGCGTCGATCTCGGTGCCGGCCAGGGTGTCGATGCGCTCGACCGTCGTCTCGTCGTCGGAGACCACGAGCGTGTTGAGCGAGGTGATGTCGGAGACGGAGATGTCGTCCTCGCGGCGGCGCAGCTCCTCGACGGTGACGGAAAGCGAGTCGGCGAGCTCCTCGCGCGTCGGGCGGCGGCCGTGGATGCCCGTGAACTGCTCACGGACGCGGGCGATGTCGCGCTCCCAGCGGCGGAGCGAGCGGGGCGCCCAGTCCTGGCGGCGCAGCTCGTCGAGCACGGCGCCGTGGATGCGGGTCCACGCGAACTGCTCGAGCGTGGCGCCCTTCTCGGGGTCGTAACGGTCGATCGAGGCGATCAGCGCCTCGAGGCCGCAGGAGATGAAGTCTTCAACCTCGCAGCGGGCGGGAAGCTCGCGGACCTTCTTGAAGACGATGTACTTCACGAGCGGGGCGAAGGTCATGACGAGGCGGTTGCGGACCTGGAGGTCCTGCGTCGTCTTGTACTCGCGCCAGAGGGCAAGCGCGTCCTCAGTGGAGATCCTCTTACGGCTGGTGCTGCTCGTAGCGGACTTCATGGGGACGGGAAAGCTCCTAAGGGACGGGCGGTCTAACGGACATGCGCTGTATCGGGTCCCCACCCGATCTTCCGCATCACCCCTTTGGGGTAATTGCACCCGAATCGAGGCGATACGCCCAGGCGAGCACTTCGGCCACCGCGGCCCACATCTCCTCGGGCACCTCGTCGCCCAGCGCGAGCTCGGCCAGGGCGGTCGCGAGGGCCGGATCCTGATGGACCGGTACCCCCGCCTCACGTGCGCGGGCGAGAATCGTGTCGGCCACGTGCCCGCGGCCGGCCGCGACCACCCGCGGGGCCCCGTCGCCCGTGTAGCGCAGCGCGGCGGTGACCTCCTTGCGCGGCTCAGGCATAGAGGTCCAGCGGCTCGCGGCGGGGCGTCACGCGGACGGTTGAGCGCAGGCCGGTGGCGTCATCGAGGCTGGCACGCAACCGCTCAGACGACGCGTCGGCGAGCTCGAACGCGCGGCCAGGGGGCGCCGTCACGCCGACGTCCACGGCGCCGGTGGCGAGGTCCACGCGGAGGTCGATCCGCCCCAGGGCCGCCGACTGGAAGGCGAGCGAGACGCTCGCGGTGTCCTCGCCGGCCCCCGGCTTGCGGCGCGGCGGCTCCTCCACGATCACGCGCGCGGGCTCGGGCGCGGGAGGCGGCGGCGCCGTGACGGCCGCGGCGCCCTGGGTGTCGAGGCGCAGCACGACCCGCTCCGGCGTGACCTCCTCGACGTTGAGCTTCAGCGTGGCGCCCGCCTCGATGCCGGCCGGCAGCTGGGCGGTCAGCGGGATCCCCGCCAGCACCAGCACCCCGTGCGCCTCGCCGCGCGAGGCGACGCGGGCCATCACCGACGCCCCGGGGCGCAGGACGAGGTCGGGCATCTGGGCCCGCAGCAGCAGCGTCTGCACCGACACGATCGGTTCCATGGGTTCAAGTGTGACGTGCCGGCCGCCGATGAACGCGTGCGATGGAGCGTGGGCTATACATCGCCGCCTCGGGAATGCTCGCCGAGCAGGTCCGGCAGGATCAGATCGCCAACGACCTGGCCAACTCGGCGACGCCCGGCTACAAGGCCGACCGCACTTCCCAGGCCGGCTTCGGAGAGCTGCTGCTCTCCAACAGCGCCACCGGCGCCACCGTCGGCCGCCAGGGCACCGCCGTGACCGTGTCGGCAGTCGAGACCGACTTCACCCCCAGGCCCGCCGGCGAGACCGGCGAGCCTCTGGACTTCGCCATCGTCGGCGAGGGCTTCTTCGCCGTGCAGACCGCGCAGGGCACCCGCTATACCCGCAACGGCCAGTTCACCGCCGACGCGCAGGGCCGGCTCGTGACCGCGCAGGGCGACCCCGTGCTCGGCCGCGGCGGGCGCCCGGTCACCGTCGGCCGTGACGGACTCGTCGACCCGCGCGCGCTCGAGATCGTCAACCTCCGCGACCGCGCAAGGAGGGCGACTCGCTCGTCTCCGGCACGCCCTCGGGCGCCGGCACGGGCCAGGCCCGCGCCGGGCGCGCTGGAGAGCTCCGGCGCCGACGCCGCGCGCTCGATGGTGGACATGATCGCCAGCATGCGCGCCTTCGAGGCGGGCCAGAAGGTCATCCAGACGATCGACGAGTCGCTCGGCAAGGCCGCGAGCACCGTCGGCGTCGTCCCCGGCTAGTCCGGCCGGGCCCTTCGCTCAAGTTCTCCGGCTCCCTGTCGAACTAAGGGGAGGCATGCTCGAGGGATTGAACACAGCGGCCGCCGGCATGGCGGCCCAGCAAATGCGACTCGACTCCATCGCCAACGACCTGGCGAACTCGAACACGACCGCGTACAAGCACAGCCGCGTCGGGTTCCGCGATCTGGTCTACGAGCAGGCGGGCCGCGCCTCCGCCAAGGGCGTCCGCACCGGCCACGGCGCCGCCGCCGTCGACGCCGGCCGCGCGTTCTCCCAGGGCGCGCTCCAGCGCACGGACCGCACGCTCGACGTGTCGATCCAGGGCGAAGGCTTCCTCCGCGTCAAGCTCGCCAACGGCACCCAGGCGCTGACGCGTGACGGCAACCTGCAGATCGACGGCCGCGGCCGCCTGACGACCGCCTCCGGCGGGCTCCTGCAGCCGGGCATCACGCTTCCCGCCGGCACGCAGGAGGAAGACATCGCCATCGGCCGCGACGGAACCGTCTCCGCCGACGGGCGCCGCCTCGGCAAGCTCGACGTCGTGACCGTGCGCGCCCCTCAGGCGCTGCATCGCCTCCGGCGACAACACCTTCGTGCCCTCCGCCGCCTCCGGCCGCCCGATCGCCGCCTCGCAGGCGACCGTGGTCTCGAGCCGGCGCGCTCGAGGCCTCCAACGTGGACCTGTCCGACGGCGATGGTCTCGATCATCGAGTCCCAGCGCGCGTTCGAGCTCTCCTCGAAGGCGATCCAGACCGCCGACCAGATGTGGGAGATCGCCAACGGGGTGAAGCGATGAGCATCACCGGACTCTCCGCGCTCCCCGCGCTGCCCACCAGCGCGCTGCCCGCCGACGTGCGCACCGCATCCGCGAAGGACAAGGACGCCTACCGCGCCGCGCTCGGGTTCGAGCAGGTGCTGCTGGGCCAGCTCGTCAAGACGATGGCCGGGACCTCCGGCCCGCTCGCCGAGGGCGACTACGCCGCCTCCACGCAGGAAGCCTTCACCACCGGCCTGATCGCCAACGGCGGTCTCGGGCTCGGTACCGAGCTCTACCGAGCCCTCAAGGAGCGTGCATGACCACGATGCTGGAAGCGGAGCTGCTCACGCACCTCGACGCGCAGCTGAACTCCGCCCGCCGTCTGCTTGGGCTCATCCTCGAGCAGGGCAAGGCGATCCGCTCCCGCGACGTGGACGGCGTGCTCGGCAAGCTGGCCGAGGTGCAGACCGAGATGGGTCGCCGCGGCGCCCTCGAGCAGGACCGGGCCGGACTGCTCCAGCGCGCCGGCGCCTCGCTCGGCGTGCCCGCCACCGAGGTCACGCTCGAGCGCCTCTGCGTGCTCGTCACCCCCGCTGCCGCCGAGTCCGCGCGCCAACGCTCCGCCGAACTGCGCGGCCTGCTGGGCGAGATCGCCCGCGAGCACGGAATCAACCGTGCGCTGATGCGTCAGGAGCTCGTCTTCCTTTCCCACCTCACCCGTCTGATCGGTCGCGAGACCGAGCCGGGCTACCAGGCCGGCGGCGGCACCAGCCCCGCTCCCGCCTCCTCGCACCACGTCCTCGATCTGCAGGCGTAACCCATGCCCATCTCCTCCTTCTACGGCCTCCAGACCTCCCTCCGCGGGCTGCTCGCGCAGCAGCGGATGCTCGACACGGCCGGCCACAACATCGCCAACGCCTCGACGGTGGGCTACTCCCGCCAGGAGGCGCAGCTCGTCGCCTCGCCGGCGCAGCTGATCCCGGCCGGCGGCGTCGCCAGCGGCGGCGCTCGCGAGCCTCGGCTCCGGCGTCGACGTGCAGAGCTACCGCCGCATCCGCGACGGCTTCCTCGACCTCCAGTACCGCGGCCAGGCCACCAACCTCGGCGCCTGGGCGTCCCGCTCGCAGGCCCTCGACCGCGCCGAGATGGCGCTGTCGGAGCCCGGCGACTCCGGGATCAACCAGCAGCTGACCGAGTTCTGGGACGCCTGGTCGGACCTCGCCAACGCCCCGGGCGGCGACGCCTCGGCGCGCCAGGCCCTGGTCGAGTCCGGCTCCCGCCTGTCCGACGCCTTCCAGGCCGCCCACGACCAGCTCTCCGTGGTCATGACGCAGGCGCACGCCGAGTACGCCGACCTGGCCCGCCCGGCCAGCGGCTCCGACTCGGGCGGCGAGATCGCCCAGATCGCCACGGAGATCTCGCGCCTGAACGACACCATCCAGCGCCAGGTGACCGGCGGGGACTCCCCGAACGACCTCCTGGACCGCCGCGACCTGCTGCTCGACCAGCTGTCCGAGTTCGGCCAGGTCTCGATCGAGCCGATCGGGACCACCGGCTCGATGAACGTCTCCTTCGTCGACGCCGCGACGCCGGGCGCCACCTACTCGATCGTGGCCGGCTCCACCGCCACGTGGGCCGGCGCGCCCGCCGGCGACGCCTGGTCGCCCGGCGGCCGCCTCGGCGCGCTGCTCGACGTCTCCAAGCCCGGCGGCACGATCGACCAGTACCGCAGCGCGCTCGACGGGGTCGCCGCCCAGCTGATCTCCGACGTCAACACCGCCTACGGCGGCACGTTCCTCGAGACCACCGGCGGCGCCGGTGGTCTCAGGGTCGCGGCTGCTCTCACCGCCGCGCCCGGCTCGGTCGTCGCCGGCACGGGCGGCGCGGGCGCCAACGACGTCGCCCTCCGGGTCGCCGCCCTGCGCGACGGCACCGCCGACGGCCTGTACCGCTCCTTCGTCGCCCGCCTCGGCTCCGACGTGCGCGAGGCCGACCGCCAGGGCACCAACGCGGGCGCGCTCACCAACGCCGTCGAGGACCGCCGCCAGAGCGTGTCCGGTGTCTCGATGGACGAGGAGATGTCCAACCTCGTGCGCTTCCAGCGCTCCTACCAGGCCTCGGCGCGAGCCATGAGCACGATGGACGAGATGCTCGACGTCCTCATCAACCGGACGGGTCGGGTCGGACTATGAACACGCGCATCACTCACGCGATGACGCAGCGCAACGTGCTGGCCGACCTCAACGCGGTCAGCAACCGGCTGGCGCGCACGCAGTCCAAGATCGCCTCCAACCGCGAGATCGAGCGGCCGTCCGACAACCCGTTCGGCACCACGCAAGCGATGGCGCTGCGCCAGAACCTCGCCGCCACCCAGCAGTACCAGCGCAACAGCGAGGACGCCGCCGGCTGGCAGGAGGCGACCGAAGGGGCGCTCGACCAGATCACGACGCGACGTCCAGCGCGCACGCGCGCTGCTCGTCCAGGGCTCCAGCGACTCCTCCGACCCGACGTCGCGCGAGTCGCTCGCCGCCGAGCTCGAGCAGATCATCCAGGGCATCAAGCAGGACGCCAACGCGACCTACCGCGGCAGCTACCTGCTCGCCGGCAGCGCGACCGGCACCCCGCCGTATGAGCAGGGCCCCGCGGACACCTACCTCGGCGACGAGGCCGGCTACACCGGCACGACGCCCGGCGTGGTCCGCGAGATCGGCCCCGGCGTGAGCCTGACCATCAACACGGTCGGCCGCGAGATCCTCGGCGACGGCCGACCGGCGGCGACGGCAAGCTGCTCGACGTCCTGCGCGACGCGGTCACCGACCTGCGCGCCGACGACGGCGCCGCGCTCACCACCAACCTCGCCCGGCTCGACACGAACCTCGACAAGCTGCTCGAGGTGCGCGCCCGCAACGGCGCACGCTCGAACCGGGTGGAGTCGGCGATGGGTCGCCTGGCCGAGGTCGAGGAGGCCACCGTCTCGCAGCTCTCCAAGACCGAGGACGTCGACATCGCCAAGGCGCTGATCGACTTCAACTCCCAGACGGCCGCGTACCAGTCCGCCCTGCGCGCCGGAGCGAGCATCGTCCAGACGTCCCTCCTGGACTTCCTCCGCTAGTCCCCCTCTTCCCGTCCGCCCCCTTCAACGAAGGAGCAAGTCAATGTCCAAGATGACCATCGAGAGCAACCGCTTCGGCACGCTCGATATCGACACCGACTCCATCCTCGAGTTCCCCGCCGGCCTGATCGGGCTGGGCGGCACGCGCTACGCGCTCATCTCCGTCGATCCTGAGGGCGCCTTCCATTGGCTGCACTCGGTCGATGACGGCTCGCTCGCCCTTCCCGTCACGAATCCGTGGCTGTTCTTCGACGACTTCGTGGTCGACCTCTCCGACGCCGACACCGACCGCGTCGCCGAGCCAGTCGCCCGACGTCTGGGTCACCGTCCGCACCGGATCCGAGCCCGGGGACTTCAGTGCGAACCTCCGCGCGCCGATCTTGGTCGCAGACGGTCGCGGTCACCAGGTCATCAACGAGGCGCCCCAAGCTCCGGTGCGCGCAGCGCTGTTCGCCCAGGTCGCGGCCGGGCAGGCGGCCTAGCCGCCCTGCACCGCCCGGTACGCCGGGCGGCCGTTCATCAAGGCTTTCGCACTTTCCAAGGAGGAATAACAGTGCTCATCATCACCCGCCGTGCAGGCGAACGCATCATGGTCGGCGACGAGATCGTCGTCGAGATCATGGAAATGGTCGGCAACTCGGTCCGCGTCGGCATCGCCGCCCCGCGCTCCGTGCCGGTCTACCGCGAAGAGATCTACACGGCCGTGCGCGACGAGAATCGCGCCGCGGTCGAGACCGGCCCGATCGAGCTCCCGTCGCCCAAGGTGTGAGCTCCGGCACCGGGCGGCGTGTGTCGTCCGGTGTCGGCCGGGTACGGTCTCAGGGAACGATTTCGAGCGAGACCGAGGGAGCACACGATGGCTAGGCGAGGCAAGTTCGGGAAGGCGGCCCTGCTGCTGGGCGCTGCGGCCGTGGCCGCCGGCGTGCTGCTCAAGCGCGACAAGGTGGCGGGCCTGCTGCCGTCCAAGTCGGGATCCGGGACGCAGGACACCGGTTGGGCGCCCTCCCCGGCGCCCACGCCGTCGAACTACGACGCGCCCGGTCCGGTGGCCAACACCGCCACGCCGGTGCCCGCCCCCGACGCGCAGGTGCTCGACGAGGAAGGTCACATCGACGAGGAGGCCGAGGAGGCCGCCGCCGCGGCCGAGGCCGCCAACATCGGCGGTGTCGTCAGCGACTACGCGGGCATCGACGAGCCGACGATCAGCGCCGACGAGGCCGACCGCCCGCTGGTGGAGGCCGGCGAGGGGTCGTCCGAGGGCCAGGAGCAGGCCGAGGCCGCGCTGGCCGACGCCGCCGCGCCGAGCGACGGCGTCAGCGACTACGAGCGCCAGATCGACGACACGATCGAGGAGGCCGGCCAGCCGTTCTCCGGCGAGACGCTCGAGCCCGTCGGCGGGTTGACCGAGCGAGCCCGCGCCGAGCCGAGGTGTACGACGTTCCGGTGCCCGCGGAGCCCGAGCCCGCCGCCGCCGCCGCGCCGAGCCGCGAGCCGGAGCCCGACCCCGAGCCCAGCCGCCGCCGCCGAGCCCGAGCCCGAGCCCGAGCCGCAGGTCACCCCCGCCGCCCCGCAGACGGGCGCGTGGCGGCCCCCGGCACCGCCCGAGCCCGCTCCCGAGGCCGAGGCGCCCGAGGCGCCGCCCACCGACCAGCCCCAACTCCCCACCGAGGAAGACAAGGACGACGGAAACGACTGGCGAACCTGGTCGGGGCGCGCCATCGACCGATAGGCAGCGCCACTTGCGCCCCGCCTTGCACCCGGCGGGGACACATCAGCCACAATAGGAACCGCGGACGATGAGCGCACTCGTGGGAACCCAGCTGAGCGGCCGGTACCGGCTCGACGCCCAGGTGGGCACCGGAGGGATGTCGACCGTCTACCGGGCCTTCGACGCCACCCTGGAGCGCAGGGTGGCGATCAAGCTGATGCACCGCGACATCGCGGGTGACATCGACCAGCTGGAGCGCTTCCGCCGCGAGGCCCGGGCGGTCGCCCAGCTCTCGCATCCGCACATCGTCGGGGTGATCGACGCCGGCGAGGACGAGGGCCGTCCCTACATCGTCTTCGAGTTCGTCGAGGGCGAGACGCTCAAGGACCGCATCCGGCGCCTCGGCCGGTTGCCCGTCGACGAGGCGATCGCCTACGCGATCGAGATCGCCCGCGCGCTCGGCGCCGCGCACGAGCGCGGGATCGTCCACCGCGACGTCAAGCCCCAGAACGTGCTCGTCGACGAGGAGGGCTCGGCCAAGGTCACCGACTTCGGGATCGCGCGCACGATGGACGACAGCGGGATCACGGCGGAGGGGCGCGTTCTGGGCACCACCGACTACGTGTCCCCCGAGCAGGCGCTGGGCCACAACGTCAACGGCCAGTCGGACATCTACTCGCTGGGCATCGTCCTCTACGAGATGCTCACCGGCGACGTCCCGTTCCACGGCGAGAACCAGGTCTCGGTCGCCATGAAGCACGTCCGCGAGGACCTGCCCGACGTCTCGCGCCGGCGCCCCGAGGTGTCGGCGGGTCTTGCGGCGACGCTCGATCGCATGACCGCCAAGGACCTCGAGCGCCGCTACCCGGACGCGCTGAGCCTGCAGGCGGACCTCGAGGACGCGCTGACGCGCGAGCTGTCGCGCACCGGGCACTCGACCGGCGAGGCGACGGCGGTCCTGGCCACGCTGCCCGAGGGCACGCGGCGGCGGCTCCCGCTGCGGATGCGCCGCCCGCTGCCCATCTTCGCCGTCATCGCGCTGATCGCCGTCGGGGTCGCCCTGGCCGTGCTGCTCGCCAGGGAGGGCATCAACCGCACCGAGTCCGGCACCGGCCAGGGCACGGCCAAGCCCGAGCCGGGCACTCGGGTCGTGTCGGTCAAGCGCACCTCGGCCTCCGCTTTCGACCCGCTCGGCGACGAGGAGGAGCACGCGGGCGGAGGAGCCGCTGGCGGTCGACAAGGACGGCGGCACGAGCTGGAGCACGGAGACCTACCAGGGCGGCAACCTGGCAAGGACGGCGTCGGGCTCTACGTCGACGCCGACCCCGGGGTCGACGCCCGCTCGATCGAGATCGACACGCCGGACACCGGCTGGAAGGCGGAGATCCTGGTCGCGGACGGCGGAAAGCCGCCGAAGGACATCGACGGCTGGGAGCGCGTGGCCGGCGGCACGGTGAACAAGGAACGCAAGCGCTTCCGCCTGCCCGGCGAGCGCCACCGCTACTACCTCGTGTGGATCACCGACCTCGGGCCCGGCGACGAGCGCGTCTCGATCTCCGAGGTCGCGCTGTTCGCGCCGCGCTCCTAGAAGGCGTGGCCGCCGCGCTCGGCGCGGAAGCGCTCGCGCGCGATCGCCAGCAGCCGCTCGCACAGCTCCGGGAACGCCAGGCCGGTCGCCTCCCACAGCTTCGGGTAGACGCTCGTCGCGGTGAAGCCCGGCATCGTGTTGAGCTCGTTGACGAGCACGCGGTCGCCCTCGACGAAGAAGTCCACCCGCGCCAGCCCGGCGCACCCGACCCGCAGGAACGTCTCGACCGCCAGCCGCCGCACCCCGCGCGCGACCGCCTCGGGGATCCGGGCCGGCACCACCAGCTCCATCCCGCCCGGCTCGTACTTGGCCTCGTAGTCGTACCAGTCGGCGCCCGAGGAACGATCTCGCCGGGCACGCGACGCCTCCGGGGCGGCGAGACCGAGCACCGAGCACTCGACCTCCATCCCGTCGGAGAACCCCTCGACGATCACGAGCCCGTCGTGGCCGAACGCGGTCTCCAGGGCGCCGTCGATCTCGTCGGCGTCGGTGACCTTGACGATGCCGACCGAGGAGCCCAGCCGCGCGGGCTTGACGAAGAGCGGCAGCCCGAGCGCGGCCAGCTCCTCGCGCACCGCGGCGGGGGCCTCCTGCCAGCGCGGCTCGCGAACGGCAGCGTAGGCGCACCTGCGGCACCCCGGCTGCGGCCATGCACCTCCTTGAAGACCACCTTGTCCATGCACAGGGCCGAGGCCAGCACGCCGGCGCCCACGTAGGGCACGTCGAGCAGCTCGAGCAGGCCCTGGACGGTCCCGTCCTCGCCGAACGGCCCGTGCAGGACGGGGAACACGGCGTCGGCGCCGAGCAGCCCGCCGCCCGGCTCGAGCGCGAGCGTCTCGCCCTCGTGCTGCCAGGCGCCCGAGCGGGCGATCCGCACGTCGAGCACCTCGTGGCCGGCGCGCGTCGACGCCCTCGCGGACGACTCGGCCGAGCTCAGCGACACGTCGTGCTCGGAGGAGCGGCCCCCGGCGATCACGGCGACCCTCATGGCGCCGGTGTGGGGGTCGGCGTCGGCGTCGGCGGTGGGGGTCGGCACGGCGAGGCGGCCGATCACGATCGTCACGCGCGAGCCCGTCTTCAGCTGCGTGCCGCCGGCCGGGTCCTGCTCGATCACGATGCCCTCCTCCGAGGGGACCTCGGTGTCCCGCCGGCGGATGCGGACCTTGAAGCCCGCCTCCCGGAGCGCCGAGCTGGCGCGTCCGCGGTGAACTGGTCGTTGACGTCGGGCACCGACGCTTCGGGCGGCGCCGTGGCCACCACGATCGCGACCGCGCCGCCCTTGTCGAGCTTGGTGCCCGCCGCGGGGTCCTGGCGCAGGACGGTGCCCGGGTCGGCGTCGGCGGACTCCTCCTCGGAGGCGTTCACCGTCAGGCCGGCGCCGTCGAGCTTGGACCGCGCCGCGTCCTCGCTGTCGCCCACCACGTCGGGCACGGTCGACCTGCGTGGCGCCGGTGGAGACGACCATCACCACGGTGCCGCCCCTTCTCGAGCTGGGAGTCTCCGGCGGCGAGGTGCTGATCACGCGCCCCTCGGGCACGGCGTCGGAGCTCTCCTCACGGACGTCGGTCTTGAAGCCCGCCTCGCGCAGCCGCCGCTCGCGACGCGGGCTGCGGCAGGCCGAGCACCCCGGGCACGCTCGCCTCGCCCGGGCCGCCGGAGACGATGATCGTCACCGTCGAGCCCTCGTCGGCCTCCTCGCCGGGCTGCGGCTTCTGCGTCGCGACCCGGTCCTTCGGCACGCTCGCGGAGACCACCGTCTCGATGTCGACCTCGAAGCCGGCGTTCTGCAGGCGCTGGGAGGCGACCGCGGAGCGGTTGCCGACGACGTCGGGGACCGCCTTCTTCACCGGCGCGAGAGCAGGTAGGCGCCGACCGCGAGCGCGGCCACGACGAGCAGGCCCAGCAGCCACAGCCACCAGCGCCCGCCGCGCCGATCCTCCTCCACGAACGGCTCGCCGGGCATCGGATACGGCTCGAGGCGGATCTCCTTGGCCACCACGCCCGGCTGGTCGCGGGCCGCCTGCAGCGCGGCGGTGAACTCGTCGGCGTCGGCGAAGCGCCGCGCCGGGTCCTTCTCCATCGCGCGCAGCACCACGGCGTCGAGCGCCGGGCCGACGGCCGGGTTGATCTCCGACGGCGGGTGCGGGCGCTCGGACACGTGCTTGAGGGCGATCGTGACCGGCGACTCGGCGTCGAAGGGCACCTGCCCCGTGAGCAGCTCGTAGAGCATCACGCCGATCGAGTAGAGGTCCGACCGCGGGCTGACGGGCTCGCCCTGGGCCTGCTCGGGCGAGAGGTACTGCGCGGTGCCCATGATCGAGCCGGTCTCGGTCATGTCCGAGGCGCCGGCGCGGGCGATCCCGAAGTCGGTGACCTTGCGCGGCCCTCCTCGTCGAGGATCACGTTGTGGGGCTTGAAGTCGCGATGCACCACGCCGCGCTTGTGCGCGAAGCGGGCGGCGCGCAGCACCTGGACGGTGATGTCGATGGCCAGCTCCGGGGGCAGCGCGCCGTGCTCGCGCACGAGCTGCTTGAGCGTCTGCCCGCTCAGGTACTCCATCGCGATGTAGTAGGTGCCGTCCCACTCGCCGCGGTCGTAGACGGCGACGATGTTGGGGTGCTGGAGGCCGGCCGCGCTGGAGGCCTCGCGGCGGAAGCGCTCGACGAACTCCGAGTCCTCGGCGAAGCGGCGGTAGAGCAGCTTCACCGCGACCTGCCGACCGAGCTGCTGTGTCCTCGGCGCAGTAGACGTCGGCCATCCCGCCCGAGCCGAGCCGCTTGAGGACGCGGTAGCGCCCGTCGATCACCGTGTCGCGGTCGACGCCGTGCATCATTCTCCGAGCGACTCCAGGACTTGCTTCGCGATCGGGGCGGCGACCTCGCCGCCCGTCCCGCCCTGTACGCGCTCGACCACGACCGCCACCGCGAACCGGTCGGAGAAGCCGATGAACCACGCGTCGTTGAGGCCCTGCAGGTTGATCTCCGCCGTGCCGGTCTTGCCGGCCACCTCGACGCCCTCGAGCGCCGCCGCCGTGCCGGTGCCCTCCTTGACGACGTTGCGCATCATGTCGCCGACCTCCTTGGCGGAGCGCTCGGACATCACGCGCTCGGCGTCCTGAGGCAGCGGCTCGTCGATGGTGCGCCCGTCGGGGTCGAGCGACCTTGGCCACCAGCCGCGGCTCCATCCGCATGCCGCCGTTGCCGATCGTCTGCGCCACGCTGGCCATCTGCAGGGGCGTGACCTCCAGGTCACCCTGGCCGATCGCCACGCGCCCGATGTCGACGCGGTCCGACGTCGGCGGAACGAGGCGCTTGCCGCCCTTGTTGACGCCGCTCGGCACCATCTGATCGTCGGGGTAGTCCATCGGGGGGTCCTCGTAGAAGCCGAACTTCTCCATGTACTCGGCCATCGTCTCCTTGCCGACCTTCTCCGCCACCTCGGCCCACACCGTGTTGACGGAATTCGTCAGCGCGGCCGTCAGGTCGATCTCGCCGAAGTCCTCGCCACCGAAGTTGTTCAGCGGCGCACCCGAGATCTCCTTGCCGTTCTCGCCATTGACCCGGGAACTGGGCTCATACTTGCCGGAGTCGATGGCCGCCGGTAGCGGTGACGGTCTTCATCGTCGAGCCGGGCGGGAAACGGCCCTGGGTGGCGAGGTTGAGGTTCGCGCCGCAGTCGTCGCCGTTGGGGTCGAACGACGGCTTGGCGGCGATCACCTTGATCGCCCCGGTCTTGAGCTCCATCGCCACCACCGCCCCGCGCTGGGGCCGGCCGGCGAGCGCTTCGGTGGCCACCTTCTGGGACTTCGGAGCTGAGCGTCGTGCGGAGGTCGTCGCCGACCTTGTCAGGCCCCAGCAGCGAGTCGAGCGCGCCGATGAACTCGTTGCGCCGGCCGGTCAGCGCGTCGTTGTAGAAGGCCTCCAGGCCCGAGCGGCCGCGGTCCAGCGACGTACACCCGACGGCGTGGGCGAACAGCGGCCCGGTCGGGTAGCGGCGGGCGAAGCGCTTCTGGGAGAGCGCACGGTTGCCGGCCAGCAACTCGCCGTTGTCCGCGCGGATCACGCCGCGCTTGATCAGCTGCTCGGCGAGCAGCTCGCGCCGGTTCTCCGGGTTGTCGCGCAGCGCCCGAGCCTCGAAGACGGTCCAGCGCGACGTGAAGCCGACGAGCACGGCGAACAGCACCAGCAGCAACGCGAACAGGCGGGTGATCGGCGCGTTCACCGCAGCCCCCTCCCCGCCGCGGCGCCTTGCGGCCGGCGCGCGCGGTCGGAGATCAGCAGCAGCAGCGCCACCAGCACGAAGTTGGCCACGATCGAGGAGCCGCCGTAGGAGACGAACGGCAGCGTGACGCCGGTCAGCGGGATCACGCGCGTCACGCCGCCGACGATCACGAACACCTGCAGCGCGAGCACCGCGGTCAGCCCCGTGGCCAGCAGCTTCGAGAACGAGTCGCCGGAGATCAACGCGATCTTGAAGCCGCGCTCCACCACCAGCAGGTAGATCAGCAGCAGCCCGCAGGCGCCGACCAGCCCGACCTCGTTGGTGATCACGGCGTAGATCAGGTCGGTGTGAGGCGCGGGGATCAGCGTTTCCCCGCTCGCCGAGCGCAGCAGCGATCCCCCGAAGCCGGTCCCGAACAGCCCGCCGTCGGCCTGAGCGAACACGGACTGGGCGACCTGGTAGGAGCCGCCCGGCTTCTCGATCAGCCCGGGCTCGAACGGGTGCAGCCACGTGTCCACGCGCAGTCTGCACGTGGCCGACCGTGGAGGCGAAGAACCACGCCCCGAGCGCGAACATCCCCAGCCCGATGGTCACGAACGACAGCCGGTTGGTGGCCACGTAGAGCAGGGCCAGGAAGCCACCGAAGTACATCAGCGACGAGCCGAGGTCGCGGATGAAGACGAGCATGAACATCGCCGCGCCCCACACCACGAGCAGCGGGCCGAGGTGCTTGAGCGGCGGGATCGTGATCCCCAGGACGCGCCGCGAGCCCTGCACGAGCATCTGCCGCGTGTCGCGCAGGTACGCGGCCAGGAAGATGATGATCGCGATCTTGCCGAACTCCGCCGGCTGGAACGCCACCGGGCCGAGCTTCACACCCAGGTAGGCGCCGTTGACCTGCTGGCCGATCCCGGGCACGCGCGGCAGCAACAGCAGCAGCAGGCCGACCAGCGCGATCGTGTAGCGGTAGCGCTCGAGCACGCGGAAGTCGCGCAGCAGCAGGATCGTCGCGGCGAACAGCACCAGCCCGACCACGAACCACTGGGCCTGCGTGCGGGCGAGCTCCTCGTCGATCCGGTAGATGACGACGAGCCCGAAGCACGCCAGCACGCTCACCAGCGGGAACAGGTACGGGTCGGCGTGCGGCAGCGTGAACCGGATCACGAAGTGCCCGGCCAGGCAGAGCAGCAGGAAGATCCCGCCGTAGGTCAGCGAGACGTCGGAGAGCTTCTCGGCCTCCTGGATGAAGATGGCGGCGAAGCCGGCAGTCAACAGGAGCGACGCCGGGACCAGGGCCAGCAACTCCCGGTTGCGGGCGGTCATCGGCCGCCCCCGGGGGCGTGGCCTCTCACGAGTCCAGCTGTCCGCGCTCGAGCTGGATCACGAGGTTCTCCGCGTCGTCCTTCGAGCGCAGCTTGTGATCCGTGAACGAGGTGCGCCGGGCGGGCGGGACCGACTCCAGGGTGACGCCCGAGCCCGCGTAGCGGCTGTAGAGCTTGGCGCCGAGCGGCAGATCGATCGGCAGGCCGCGGTAGATCGTCACGACGTTGCCGCGGTCCTCGTCGGCGCCGACGAAGTAGACCGCGCGGGTCGCGACCCAGAAGGCGCTGCCCACCATCACCAGCAGCACCAAGGGCACCAGCACCGCGACGGGGATCCTGCGCCGGCGCTTGCGCTTGCGCTCGACACGCGGCATGCCCTCCGGCGGCGTCCCGTCCGGGAGCGGGACGGTGCGCTTCGGCTCGGCCTCCGTGCGCGGCTTGATCGCCGACATCGCCACGGTGCCGCTGGCCCGGTACTGGGCCTCGGCCTCGTCCGCCGCGCGGACCGCGTGGGCGACCTCCCCGGAGTGCATGGCCTCCTCGTCACGCACCCGCGTGTGCGCGCTCGGGCGCGACACGCCCTGGCGAGGGGCCTCCACCGCCTCGCCGGCGAAGGTGTCGTACTCGGTGGTGATGCCCGAGTCCTCGTGGTGGGCCGCGGCCGTCGCGCCGGTGCCGTCGTCCCCACCGCCGCCCGAGACCTCCTCGAGCCGGAACAGGATCACGGTGATGTTGTCGCGCCCGCCGGCCTCGTTGGCGGCGGCGATCAGGTCGCGCCCCGTCTGGTCGAGGCTGGTCATCCGCTGCATCACGGGCTTGACGCCCGGCTCGTGGATCATCGACGTGAGGCCGTCCGAGCACAGCAGGTAGACGTCACCGTCGCGGGCGCTGAAGACCTGGACGTCGACCTCCACGTCGCGCTCGGGCCCGAGCGCGCGGGTGATGACCGACCGCTGCGGGTGCGCCTCGGCCTGCTCCTCGGTGAGCTTGCCGCGGGCCACCAGCTCGCCGACCAGCGAGTGGTCGCGCGTGAGCCGGACGAGGTCGCCGTCGCGCCACAGGTACGCGCGGGAGTCGCCGACGTGGGCGATCGTCACGTCGGACTCGCCGACGTACGCCGCCGTGCAGGTCGTCCCCATGCCGGCCGCCTGCTCGTCGCTGCGCGAGCGGTCGTGGATGCGGCGGTTGGCGGACTGGATGACGGCGGTCAGGGCCTCGGAGGGCGAGCCCTCGGGCAGCCCCTCGTCGAAGGACTCGACGGTCATCTCGGAGGCGACCTCGCCGGCCTGGGCGCCGCCCATGCCGTCGGCGACCACGAACAGGGGCGCGCGGACGTAGTAGTTGTCCTCGTTTCCCTGGCGCTGGCGGCCCAGGTCGGAGGCGTGGAATTCTTCCGCGATGCGTAGCAAGGTGGTCAGCGCTCGTAGGTGAACTGGGAGTCGCCGATGCGGATCCGGTCGCCGGGATGCAGCGGCTGAGGACCGCGCAGCGGTTCCTCATTCAGGTACGTGCCGTTCGTCGAGCCCAGATCCTCCAACACCATGACATCCCCATGAAGCTCCAGCCGAGCATGCTGCGAGGAGGCGAACGTGTCCTCGAGCCGGATGTCCGCCTCATCGCTCCTCCCCAGCACGGCTCCCTCCGCAAGAGAGTACGCGGCCCCGGCGCTGAGCCCTGCCGCGGTCTCGACACGCAGCTTCGGATCGCCCCGGTCGCCCTCGCCGCCGAGGCCGGCCGAGGCGACGTGCATGCCGGTCGCGTCGTCGGCGTACGCGGCGGGCGCGGAGTCGCGGTCGCGGCGCAGGTCCTTCAGCGCCGAGCGGGCCATCCAGAGCAGGAACAGGTACAGCACGGCGAGGAAGCCGAACTTGAGCGCGACGGCGACGGGGTCGAGGGCCATGCGGCTACTCCATCTCGAAGGTCACGCGCGAGGTGCCCAGCTCGATCGTGTCGCCGCGCTTGAGGGACTGGGCGCCGTCGATGCGGCGGCCGTTGACCTTGACACCGTTGGTGGATCCGAGGTCGCGCACGATCCAGGAGCCGCCGCTCGGCCGGACCTCGGCGTGGCGGCGGGAGACGTTGTGGTCCTCGAGGACGACGTCGCAGTCGCGGGAGCGGCCGATCACGCCGCCGCCCGAGGGGAGCACGCTGGTGCGGCCCTCGTAGCGCAGCCGGGCGCTGCCGCGCCGGGGATCGGGCTCGCGCAGCGGCTCGGCGAGGCGCTCGGAGGCCGTGTAGACCATCGTGTGGCCTTCGTCGCCCTGGCTCGGCGGCTCCGACTCGTCGCCGGCCGGGCGCACGAGCCGGGCCTGGATGCCGAACTCGCCGAGGCGCAGGCGGTCGTCGGTGCGGAAGCTGATCTTCGGGGCGGTCACGAGCGCGATCCGCTCCCGTCGGGCATGCTCCATCAGGTAGCCCGATAGCTCGGTCGCGAGGTCGTTCTCGTAGCCCTCGAACTGCTTGCGATCGTCGGGCGAGAGCCACACGGCGTACTCGTTGGGGGCGTAGATCCGCGAGAGCGACTGGACCTTGTGCTCCTCCATCTCGCGCGTGAGCTTGCGGGCGATCTCCACCGGACGGACCTCGGACTTGAAGGCGCGCGAGAACGTGCCTTCCACGAGGCCGGCCAGCTTGGATTCCAGGTTGCGCAGGACGCTCATGGCAGTAGAACAAGGACCCGATCTGGGCGGGTCCTAGTCGTCCACGATATCCCGCGGGAGCAGCCGCGGCAGCAGCAGGGCGAGGACCCCGGCCACGACGGCGCCCGCTACGAGCCCGCGCGGGCTCGTCGCACCGGCCCACTCGGCGACCGCGGCGGTCCCCGCGCCGAGGCCCGCCGCCCACGCGCTCGCGCCCACGAAGTCAGGCCCGCCGTAGCGTCCCCGGACCAGCCAGGGCAGGATCAGCGCCGCCACCGCCCACACCGCCGCGACGGCGATCAGGCCCGTCGCGAACGGCGCCGCGAGCACGTCGTCGAGCGTCAACCGCGCGTGTCGCGTCCACCCATCAGGGGCCTCGACGCCGAACAGGAGGGAGCGATCGAGAACCGCTTCAGCGAGTACCAGCCACCACAGCCCGGCGGCGCCGAGGGCGGCGCGCTGGAGGGGGCTCTCGGCGCGGCCGGCCAGCGCCGGGAATGCCAATCCGAGCGTGGTGAGACCGAGCACGGGCGCGGCGACGGGCAGCGACCAGGCCCTGCCGGTGCCGCGGACGAGGAGCGCCGCGGGGATCGCGGCCGCCAGAACCAGCGCCGCGCCGGGACGTTCGGGGGCGAGTAACACGGCAGCCGTGACCGCCGCCACCAGCCAACCGAGGCGGGGAAGGGCGCCCACCACGACCGTCACCGCCGCCGCGGCAACGAGCTCGTTCGACCTGTGGAACGCGTCGCCGGCGGCGGGCCACGCGGTCACGGCCGCCGCGAGACCGCCCGCGGCGAGCGCCGCGAGCACCCGCCCCGCGCGCGGGGGCACCCGCGCCGTTCCGGCCCGCTCGAGCGGATGGGCGAGGACCGTGCCGCCGTCGTCGGAGACCGCGGTCAGGCCCTCGGCCAGCTCGTCGGCGAGCTCCTCCAGCGTGCCGCGGTCCTCCGGTCGCGGCCTCAGCGCGCGGTCGAGCGCCGCGCACAGCTCGGCCGGGAGGTCCTTGCGCTTGCGCTGGAGCGGCGGGAGCACGGTGCCGACGCGGCGCGCGGTGGCGGCCGGGCTCCCCGCGCGGACCGGGTTGACGCCCGCCAGCCCCTCGTAGAGGACGAGCGCCAGCGAGTACAGGTCTGCGCGCTCGTCGACCTTGCGCCCGTTGGCCTGCTCGGGGGCCATGTACGCGAGCGTGCCGACCACGTCGCCCGTGCGGGTGATCGAGACGTCGTCCGCGAGGTGGGCGACGCCGAAGTCGGTCAGCTTCGCCGCCGAGCGAGCCGAGCGCGGCTTGTCGGGCACGATCACGTTCTGCGGCTTGACGTCGCGGTGGATCACCCCGCGCTCGTGCGCGTGCTCGAGCGCGGCGGTCAGCGCCAGCCCCACGCGCAGCACGTCGCGGTCGGACAGCTCGCCGTCGGCGGCGAGGCGGTCCAGCGTGCGCCCGCGCACCAACTCGGAGACCAGGTAGCGCGCGTCCGCGTCCTCGCCCGCGTCGAAGACGGCGACGATCCCCGGGTGGTCGAGCCGCGCGACGGCGAGTGCCTCGCGCGACGCGCGCTCGGGTGACGGCGAGCTCGTGGGGATGACCTTGACGGCGACGTCACGGTCGAGCCGCTCGTCGTGCGCGGCGTACACCGTGCCGAACCCGCCGGAGCCGAGGCGGGCCCCCAGCCGGTAGCGGCCGAGTACGGCCGGAACCGTGATCGCGGGGAGTTCGTCCGTGGCCTCCATCGGAGCCCTGTTCGCCGCGCGTGGACGCGCCCCTGCGCGGCCTTGTGGCGCTTGTGACTTCTTCCCGCCGACCCGGTGGTCATACTTGCGCCCCGACCGTGTCCTTCTTCGACGAGGACGACGAGCCCCGTACCCGGTCGCCGCGACCGCGGCGCGCTTCGGGCGGGGATGTCGCAGCCGATTCTCAGACGCTTCTCGTGCGCCGCGCTGTCGCGGGCGTGCTGGTCGTCGTCGTCATCCTCCTGCTCGTCTTCGTGGTGCGCGGGTGCCGCACCACCGCCCACGAGAACGCGCTCAAGGACTACAACAGCGAGGTCTCCTCGATCGCCGGCGAGTCGAGCAAGCAGGTCGGGACCGAGTTCTTCCGACTGCTCGGCGAGGGCGGCAGCGAGTCGCCGCAGGACCTCCAGACCGCCGTCTCGGGCTTCAAGGTGGCGGCCGACCAGCAGCTCAACCAGGCGAAGGCGCTCGACGTGCCGGAGGACATGGTCCCCGCCCAGGAATCCTTCCTGATCGCGCTCGAGTGGCGCCGCGACGGCCTCGACTACATCGCCGAACGTGTCCGCACCGCGCTGGGCGACTCCGGCGACGCCGCCGACGAGGCGATCCAGCAGATCGCGGGCCAGATGCAGGTCTTCCTGTCCTCCGACGTGATCTACCAGACGCGCGTCACGGCGTTCATCAAGTCGGCGCTGGACGAGAGCGAGATCGGCGGCCAGGAGATCGCCGAGTCGCGCTTCCTGCCCTCGCTCGACTGGCTGCAGCCGGAGGTCGTCGCCGAACAGCTCGGCCAGCAGCTCTCCGCGGGCGCCGGCCGCAACAAGGACGAGCCGACCGGCCCGGGCCTGCACGGCACGCAGATCGATTCGACGGGCTACGGCGACACCACGCTCCAGCCGGACGCGCCGAACCAGCTCACCTACAACGCGGACTCCACGTTCGCGGTCAAGTTCACCAACGGCGGCGAGAACGACGAGTTCGACGTCAAGGTCACGCTCCGCATCCAGGGCGGCAGCGGCGACCCGGTCACGCTGAGCGACACGATCGACCAGATCGCCCCCGGCGCCAGCGCCATCGCGGAGCTCGCGCTCGAGGACCCGCCCCCGCTCGGTGCCGCCGTCACGATCCGCGTGCGGGTCGCCCCGGTCCCGGGCGAAGAGAAGACCGACAACAACCAGGCCGAGTACCAGGCGATCTTCCAGGAGGGCTAGGCGGGGACACACCCTCGCCGCCCGGCCCCTCCCCGCGCGGCCCGGCCGCTCGTACACTGACCGGCCGTGGACGACCTGACCCAACCCGCCGGCATCGCCGCGCTCGCGGCCGGTGCGGTGGCGCTGGTGGCGCTCGTGCTCGCGGTGACGCTCGCGGTGCGGATGCGCCGCCTGCGGTCCGAGCAGCGCGTCGTCCTCGGCGCGAGCGGCCGCGAGGACCTCGTCACCCACGCCAGCTCGCTCCAGAAGGCCTTCGAGGCGCTCCACGGCCGCGTCGAGGAGGTCGCCGAGCGGCTCGACGCGCGGATGGGCGAGGCCGAGGCGCGGCTCGACGGCGCGGTCGCCTACCGGGCACTGGTCCGTTACGACGCGTACGGCGAGCTCTCCGGCCACCAGTCGACCACGCTCGCGCTGCTCGACGCCGGCCATAGCGGCGTCGTCCTCTCCTCGATCGCCAACCGCGAGTCCGCGCGGCTGTACTGCAAGCAGATCCTCGCCGGCGAGGGTGAGCTCGAGCTCTCTCCGGAGGAGGCCGAGGCGGTCCGCCTGGCGCTCGCGGGCGAGGTCGGCTCGGTCACGCTCGACTGACCGCAGCGCCCGGCTCGAACCCGCCGCAGGGCGCGCCAGGACGCGGGTTTCCGGCGGTTCGCTCGGCTACACTCCCCCTCCAGCGATGGCAACCGCCGCCGTACCCCCAGGCCCACTGGGGTCCGTGCCGACCGACGACCACCGACGGCACGGACCTGCTTCCGACGGCTGCGGCCGTTGGTCCGGTGGTCGCGTGCTCGTGCTCAACGCCACGTACGAGCCGATCAACGTGTGCACCGTCCGCCGCGCCACGGTGCTGCTGCTCAAGAGCAAGGCCGAGGTGATCGAAGTCGGCACCCGCGAGCTGCACTGGGCGACCGGTTCGCTGCCGCGGCCGGTCGTGATCCGCCTCGTGACCTACGTGCGGATCCCGCGCGACACGCACAAGCGCAAGATCACCCGCCGGGCCGTGTTCGCCCGCGACGGCTGGGAGTGCCAGTACTGCGGCGCCCGCACGAGCCTGACCGTGGACCACGTGATCCCGCGCTCCAAGGGCGGCGGCTCGGGCTGGGACAACATCGTCGCGTCGTGCGCGCCGTGCAACCGCCGCAAGGGCGACCGGCTGCCGCACCAGATCAACATGCACCCGCGCGTGAAGCCGCGCACCCCGAGCGCGCACATCTTCATCCAGCTCGCGTCGCCCACGATCCCGGCGACGTGGAAGCAGTACCTGCTGCCCGAAGCGGCCTGACGCCGCCCGCTCTCGCTGGGCGCCGCCCGTGAACGACCGAGGGCGCCGCTCGACTGCGGCGCCCTCGGGCATTGCCTTGCTGGACTCTGCCGATCTCGGCTTTCATGCGCTGGGGGGACCACCTCCAGCGCCGATGATCGGCGGTGTCTCGGTCTGTATTCCGCTTACGCGGGCCCAGCTCCGGCTGCTAGCGGCCGGACACCTCCAGGGTCCCGGAATATCTGTCACTCAACTTCGGACCACCCCCTTTCTCTGGTCCATGCAGAGTAGCGAAACGAGGGGACGGCCACCACGCCCAATCGCGGGCGTGGCGCGGGGTTCAGGACTCGGACGGTTCGGCGACCGCGATCACGCGGCGCCGTTGTCGCCGTAGGACTCGGTCTCGTCCGCGCCGAGCCCGTCCTCGGGCGCCGCGGACGGATCGCCGAGCACCTCGTCGGCCGCCACCGCCGGCGCGCCGTCGGCCGGCGTCTCGGACTCGACCACCAGCGCCACCGCGGAGACCTCGTCGCTCTCGCGCAGCTTCATCACCCGGACGCCCTGCGAGGTCCGCCCGTAGCGGTTGATGCCGCGGACGCTGGTCCGCTGGACGATCCCGTTCTGGGAGATGAACACCAGGTCCTGGTGCTCCTTTACCACGAGCGCCGCGGCCAGCAGGCCCTTGCTCTCGGTGAAGTTGATCGTCTTGACGCCCTTGGCGCCGCGCGACGTGAGCCGGTACTCGTCGATCCCGGTCCGCTTGCCGTAGCCGTTCTCGGTCACGACCAACAGGTCGTTGCCGGGCTGCGCGACGTCCATGGCGAGGACGTAGTTGTCCTTGCCCGAGACGTCCATGCCGCGCACGCCGCTGGTGTCGCGGCCCATCGAGCGCGCGTCCTCCTCGCGGAAGCGCACGGTCAGGCCCTCGTGGGAGACCATCAGGATCTCGTCGCCCGGGTCCACCCGCCGCACCGCGACCAGCTCGTCGTCGTCGCGGATGTTGATGGCGATGATGCCGTCGGCCTTGATCGGCGTGTTGTAGAGCTTGAAGTCGGTCTTCTTGACCGTGCCCTGGCGCGTGGCGAACATCAGATAGTCGGTCTCGGAGAAGTCCCGTGTCGCGAGCACGGACTGGACCCGCTCGCCGTCGCGCAGCGGGAGCACGTTGCCGAGGTAGCGCCCCTTGGAGGTGCGCCCCGCCTCGGGCAGGTCGTAGACCTTCGAGCGGTAGACCTTGCCGCGGTTGGTGAAGAAGAGGAGGTAGTCGTGCGTCGAGCACACGAAGAGGTGCTCGATGAAGTCGTCCTCCTTCATCTCCATCCCGATGATCCCCACGCCGCCGCGCCGCTGCTGGCGGTAGGTGTTCAGCGGCAGCGACTTGATGTAGCTGGAGTTGGTGATCGAGATCACCATCTGCTGGTCCGCGATGAGGTCCTCGATGTCGAGGTCGTCCTCGGCCGGCGCGATCTTCGTGCGGCGGTCCTGGCCGTAGCGCTCGGAGATCTCCTGCAGCTCCTCCTTGATCAGCGCGAGGACCTTGTCCTCGTCGCCGAGCAGCTCGCGCAGCTCGCGGATGCGCTCGACGAGGTCGGCGTGCTCGCGGCGCAGCGTGTCCGCCTCGAGCGCGGTCAGCTGCTGGAGGCGCAGCTCGAGGATCGCCTGTGCCTGGATGTGGGTGAGCTCGAAGCGCTCCATCAGGCCGGTGCGGGCGGCGTCGCGATCGCGCGAGCCGCGGATCAGCTCGATCACGGCGTCCAGGTGGTCGAGCGCGATCAGCAGGCCCTCGAGCCGGTGCACGCGGGCCTCGAGCGAGCGCAGCTCGTGCTTCGAGCGGCGGACGATGACCTCGCGCTGATGCTGGACGTAGAAGTGGATGACGCCGCGCAGCGGGAGCGTCCGCGGCACGTTGTCGACGAGCGCGACGGTGTTCACGCCGAACGTCGTCTGCATCTGGGTGTGCTTGTAGAGCTTGTTGAGCACGACCTTCGGGTTGGCGTCGCGCTTGAGCTCGATCACGACCCGCATGCCCTTGCGGTCCGAGTGGTCCTCGATGTTCGTGATCTCGGTGAGCTTCTTCTCGGCGTGCAGGTCGGCGATCTTGCGGATCAGGCCGGTCTCGCCGCCCTTCTTCACCTGGTAGGGCAGCTCGGTGACGACGATCGCTTCCTTGCCCTGGCCGATCGGCTCGATGTGGGCCCGGGCGCGCACCCGCACGCGGCCGCGGCCGGTCTCGAACGCGTCGCGGATCCCGGTGAGGCCGAGGATGACGCCACCGGTCGGGAAGTCCGGGCCCTTCATGTGCTGCATCAGCCCGACCGTGTCGATGTCCGGGTCGTCGATATAGGCGATCGTGGCGGCGATCACCTCTCGCAGGTTGTGCGGCGGGATGTTCGTCGCCATGCCCACGGCGATGCCGCTGGAGCCGTTGACGAGCAGGTTCGGGAACCGCGACGGCAGCACGACGGGCTCGTTCTCGTTGCCGTCGTAGTTGGGCTGGAAGTCGACGGTGTCGGCGTCGAGGTCGCGCAGCATCTCGCGCGCGATCGGCGACAGCCGGGCCTCCGTGTACCGCATGGCTGCGGCGGGGTCGTCGTCGATGGAGCCGAAGTTGCCCTGGCCGTCGACGAGCGGAGCGCTCATCGAGAACTCCTGCGCCATCCGCACGAGCGTGTCGTAGATGGCGGAGTCCCCGTGCGGGTGGTACTTGCCCATGACCTCGCCCACGATGCGGGCGGACTTCGCGTACGGCCGGTTGGGCTGCAGGCCGTTCTCGTTCATCGCGTACAGGACGCGACGGTGGACGGGCTTCAGGCCGTCGCGAGCGTCGGGCAGCGCGCGCCCGACGATGACGGACATGGCGTAGTCCAGGTAGGAGGAGCGCATCTCCTCCTCGAGCCCGCGGGGCTCGATGTTGCCGCCGGAGATGATGTCTGAAGTCGCCATCTAGCTCACACGTCCAGGGTCGCCACGCGCGCGTTTTCCTCGATGAACTCGCGTCTCGGCTCGACCTTGTCGCCCATCAACATCGTGAACAGGCGGTCGGCGACCGTGGCGTCGTCCATCGTGACCTGCGCGAGCGTGCGGGTCTCGGGGTCCATGGTGGTCTCGCGAAGCTGCTCGGCGTTCATCTCGCCGAGGCCCTTGAAGCGCTGAAGCTTGTGGCCCTTCGAGGCGAGCTCCATCACCTTGCGCCGGAGGTCCTCGAAGGACAGCGCCTCCTCGTTCTCCTCGCCGAGCCGCACGGTGAACGGCGGCGTGCCGGCGAGCTTGACCAGCTCGGCGTGCACGCGCGAGAGCTGCCGGTACTCGTTGGCCTCGAGCATCGCCCGGCGCAGCCGGTGCGTGCGGGCCATCCCGGAGCGGCGCTCCATGGTGAGCACGCGCACGATCCCGTCCTCGCTCTCGACCAGCTTGGTCGTGTAGGGCTCGGCGGCGGGATCGTCGGCCTCGAAGAGCGCGATCAGCCCCTCCGCGGTCGTGATCTGGTGGTCGAGGATCTGCGACTCCTCCAGGAACTGCACGACCTCCTGGCCGTAGTCGGCGCGCAGCGCGGCGGCCCAGCCCTCGTACTGCTTGAGGAGGCGCGTGTAGCGCTGCCAGCGGGTGTCGGTGAGCTTGAAGTCGCGCCCGGTGTGGTCGGCGATCTCGAAGCGCTCGAGCTTGTCGCCGAGCAGCTGCTCCTCGAGCTCGGAGTCCTTCTCGATGTAGCGCTCGCGCTTGCCCTGGGTGAGCTTGTACAGCGGCGGCTTGGCGATGTAGACGTAGCCGGCCTCGATCAGCTCCTGCATCTCCCGGAACAGCAGCGTGAGGATCAGCGTGCGGATGTGCGCGCCGTCCACGTCGGCGTCGGTCATGAGGATGATCTTGTGGTAGCGCAGCCGGCCGGCGTCGAACTCGTCGCGCACGCCGGTACCCAGCGCCGTGATCAGCGCCTGGATCTCCTGGTTCTGCAGGACCTTGTCGATGCGCGACTTCTCGACGTTGAGGATCTTGCCGCGCAGCGGGAGGACGGCCTGCGTCGAGCGGTCGCGGCCCTGCTTGGCCGAGCCGCCCGCCGAGTCGCCCTCGACGATGAACAACTCCGCCAGCGACGGGTTCTTGACCGTGCAGTCGGCGAGCTTGCCGGGCAGGCCCATGCCGCCCATGGCGGACTTGCGCGTCGCGTCGCGGGCCTTGCGCGCGGCCGCGCGGGCCTGGCTGGCGGAGACGGCCTTGCGGACCACCGCGCCGGCCTCCCCGGGGTTCTCCTCCAGGAACTCGGCGAGCTTGGTGTTGACCACGGACGCGACGAAGCCCTCCATCCCGGGGTTGCCGAGCTTGGTCTTCGTCTGGCCCTCGAACTGCGGGTCGGCGAGCTTGACCGAGATGACGGCGGTCAGACCCTCGCGGATGTCCTCGCCGGTGAGGTTCTCGTCCTTCTCCTTGAGGTGGCCCTTCTCGCGGGCATAGCGGTTGAGCGTGCGCGTCAGCGCCGAGCGGAAGCCCGACATGTGCGAGCCGCCCTCGTGCGTGTTGATGTTGTTGGCGAAGGAGAAGACCGACTCCTGGTAGGAGGCGTTCCACTGCAGGGCCACCTCGACGGCGCCCTCCTCGCTCTCGCCCTCGAAGAACACGACCTTCTTCTGGATCGGGTCCTTGTTCTCGTTGAGGTAGACGACGAAGTCCTCGATGCCGCCCTCGTAGTGGAACTCGGAGGAGCGGGAGCTGTCGCCGCGCTCGTCGGTGATCGAGATCCGCAGGCCGCGGGTGAGGAAGGCGGTCTCGCGCAGACGCTGCTCCAGCGTCGCGTACTCGAAGTCGAGCGACTCGAAGATCGTCGTCGTCGGGCCGGAAGGTGATCGTGGTGCCGGTCTCCTCCGTCGCCTCGCCCTCCACCATCGGGGCCTGGGGGGCGCCGCGCTGGTAGTCCTGGCTGTACACGAAGCCGTCGCGGCGGATCTCGACGTGGAGGTCCTCGGAGAGCGCGTTGACGACCGAGACGCCGACGCCGTGGAGGCCGCCGGAGACCTTGTAGCCGCCGCCGTCGCCGAACTTGCCGCCGGCGTGCAGGACGGTCAGGACGACCTCGAGGGCGGACTTGCCCTCCTTCTCCATGTTCGCGACGGGGATGCCGCGGCCGTTGTCGACGACCGTGACGGAGTTGTCCGGGTGGATCGTGACCGACACGGTGTCGCAGTAACCGGCGAGTGCCTCGTCGACGGAGTTGTCGACCACCTCGTAGACGAGATGGTGCAGACCGCGGACACCCGTGGAGCCGATGTACATGCCGGGACGCTTGCGCACCGCCTCGAGTCCTTCGAGGACGGTGATGTCCTGGGCGTCGTACGTCCGCTCTTCTTCGTTACTGCCTTCGATGCCGGCCATGTGCCTCCGTCGTTCCACAAGCGACGCCCCGGCGTCCGAACGGCAATTCCGTCCGCGGCCGGGGCGAGGCCTTCAAGGCCCATAACTATAGCAGGATGACCCCTTGGAACCGGGTACTGTCGTGTCACAAAAGTGCTGCAAAACACGTCTATTTGTGCGCGGCGGCCGGCGGTCAGAACCGGGCCGGCGCCGCCTGCGGTCGCAGCCGCCGCACGGCAGGCCTTCCGAGCGCCTCGTTGAGCGCCGCGATGACACGCTCGGAGAAGAGGTCGAGCTCCTGCGCGAGCACCGACGAGGCGCACGCCACGGTGACGATCCCGTCGCGTTCGGAGACCGGTTCGGCGCTGCGCGCGAAGGGCTCCGGAGCGGTCTGCGGCCAGGCGCGCTGGACCTCGGCGAGGAGCGTCTTCGGCGCGATCGTCCCGGTCAGCTGGTCGAGCGCGAGGGACACCGGGCGGGGACCGCGGCGCCTCATCGCGGCGCCACCGCGGGCGCGTCCTGGAACACGCGCCCGTCCGCGATCGTGACCCGCTCGACCGCGTCGTCCTCGGCGCCCGGCACGTGCGCGAGGTCGGTGGTGGCGATCACGCTCTGACCGCCGCCGCGCAGCACCTCAACGAGTCGCTCCCGCCGGCCGGCGTCGAGCTCGCTCATGACGTCGTCGAGGAGCATCAGCGGCGGCGCCCCGCGCTCCGCGGCCAGCTCCTCCCGCTCGGCAAGCAGGAGCGCGAGTAGCCCGAGCCGCTGCTGCCCCCGCGACCCGTACGCGCGCAGCTCGCGGCCGGCCCGGCGGAAGGCGAGCTCGTCGCGGTGCGGGCCGTGTCCGGTGAAGCCGCGGTCCACGTCGCCGTCGACGCGCTCGCCCAACTCGGTCGCCAGCTGCTCGGCGTCGGCAGCCTTCGAGCGCGGCCGGTAGGCCAGCCCCGCCTCGCCCTCCAACCCGACCTCGTCGGCGTAGCGGACGAACCGCGGCGCCAGACGCGCGACCGCCTCGGCGCGGTCGCGCATCAGCGCTATGCCGTGTCGCGCGAGCTCGGCGTCCCAGGCGGGGAGCGACGCACGGCCGGCACGGCCGGCACGGATCCCGGCGATCAGGGCGTTGCGCTGGCCGAGCGCGGCCGAGTACGCCTGCCGCGTCCCGGCTCGGCCTGGCCACAGCGCGACCACGACCTGGTCGAGGTGGGCCCGCCGCAGCGCCGGCGCGCCCAGCACCAACTCGAGGCGATCGGGCAGGAACACCGAGACCAGCGGACGGGCCTCGGCGTCGGTGAGGCGGTCCACAGGAGCGCCGTCGACGCGCAGCCGCTTGCTCTCGCCGGGCTGGAAGCCGACCGTGATCTCGTGGCGGCCTCGGTCGTCCTGGACCTCGAGCTCCAGCCGCGTCACGTCGGCGCCGAAACGCACCACCTCCCGCTCGTTGGCGGTCCGGCACGACCGGCCCGTGCAGGCGAAGTACAGCGCCTCGAGGAGGTTCGTCTTGCCGGCGCCGTTGTGCCCGGCCAGGACGGTCAGCCCGGGCCCGACCCGCAGCTCCGCACGCTCGTAGGAGCGGAAGTCGCGCAGCTGGAGCCGGGTGACCTTCATGGCGGGGGCACGCGCCGGCCGCTCAGACGTTGAGGCGGATCGGCATCAGCAGGTACTGGAACCCGCTGCCGTCGGCCGCCTGGATCAGCCCCGGGCGCAACGGCGAGATCAGCTTCAGCAGGACGTCGCCGCCCTCGAGCGCCTCGAGCCCGTCGCGGAGGAACTCCGGGTTGAAGCCGATCTCCAGCGGCTCGCCCTGGAACGGGACGGGCAGCGTCTCGCGCGCCTCGCCCACGTCGGGCGTCCGCGCCGACACGGTCAGCTCCCCCTCCGAGAACGCCAGCCGCAGCGGGGCGTTCTTCTGCGCGAGCAGCGAGATGCGCCGCACCACGTCGGCGATCTCGCCGCCGGCCAGTTGGAGCTCGTGCTCGTAGGCGTCGGGCAGCAGCTGGCGGTAGTTGGGGAACTGCCCGTCGATCAGCCGCGAGGACAACACCGCGCCGGCGACCTCGAACACGACCTGGTTGGCGCGCACCGAGACGGAGAGGCCGTCCGCGCCACCGTGCTGGACGATCCGCGTCAGCTCCTGCAGCGCCCGGGCGGGCACGTTGGCCTCGAAGCTCCCCTCCAGCGGCGCCTCGAGCCGCGTCTCCTTCACCGACAACCGGTAGGAGTCGGTCGCGACCATCCGCAGCTCGTCTCCCGACGCCGACACGAGAATGCCGGTCAGGACCGGGCGGGTCTCGTCGCGCGACGCCGAGCGGGCCACCTTGAGGACGGTCTCGACGAACGCCGGGCCGGGGACCTCGACACGGCCGTCGCCCTCCGCCTCCGGGAACGGCGGGAAGTCCTCCAGGCGCAGCGAGCGGATGTGGAACGTCGCCGCCCCGCCCACGAGTTCGACGTCCTGCTCGGACGGCCGGAGCTCGAGCGTCACGTCGTCGGCCGGCAGCGCACGGACGACGTCCACGAGCAGCCGCGCCGGCAGCACGACGGCCCCGTCGCGGGCGATGTCGCCCTCGAGCGGGACACGGAGTCCGATCTCCATGTCGGTGGCGCGCAGCTCGATCGCTCCGCCCTTGGCCTGCAGCAGGACGCCGGAGAGGGCCTGCACGGCGCTCCGCGTCGAGGCGGCCCTGGTGACGGTCTGCAGCTGCGCGAATAGGGCATCGCGCCGTGTCGAGATCTTCATCGCGCCTGCCTCGCCTTCACATCAACGATGACCAGAATGAGTTCCAATCCAGAAGTAGTAAGGGGTGTAGATGGTGTGCACAGCTTGCTGGCTTCCCGGCCCTGCGCCGTTTGCCCATGCACATCGGCTGTGTATGAACCTGGGGAGTCTTTCAGGCTGACCGGACTCATCGGGGCGCGCCGAGCTGTTCGGTGAGGCGGCGGACCATCTCATAGGCGTCCGGGTCGGC
The DNA here is from genome assembly GCA_963764385.1 of uncultured Solirubrobacteraceae bacterium. Classification (GTDB taxonomy): domain Bacteria; phylum Actinomycetota; class Thermoleophilia; order Solirubrobacterales; family Solirubrobacteraceae; genus DATFQI01. The sequence goes on from CAVXSJ010000003.1 coordinate 131,752, forward strand.
GGCGATCCGCTCGGCGGTGCGCCGGCAGGCGTGCATGACGGTGGTGTGGTTGCGCCCGCCGAACGCGCGTCCGATGGCGGGGAGCGTCTGGTCGGTCAGCTCCCGCGCGAGGTACATCGCGACCTGTCGCGGCCAGGCGATCGGCGCGACGCGGCTGGAGGAGAGCAGGTCCTCGAGAGAGACGCCGAACGCGTCGCAGGTCTCCTGCTGGATCTCACGGAGCGTGCGGCCGCGGGACGGTTTGAGGTCCGGGTAGAGGCCCGAGAGGACCTCGTCGGCGAGCTCGGCGGTGACGGGGCGGCCGGTCAGCGACGCGAAGGCGACGACCCGGATCAGCGCCCCCTCGAGCGTGCGGAGGTTGGAGTCGATGCGTTGCGCTATCCGCTCCAGGGCGGCCGGGTCGACGTCGAGGTCGTCCTGCTGCGCGCGCTTGCGCAGGACGGTGAGCCGGGTGCCGACGTCGGGCGAGCGGACGTCCGTGACCAGGCCGGCCTCGAAGCGCTCGCGCAGCCGGTCCTCGAGCGCGCCCATGTCGCGCGGGAGGCGGTCGGACGTGAGCACGAGCTGGCCGCCGGCGCCGTGGAGCGCGTTGAAGGTGTGGAAGAACTCCTCCTCGGTGCGCGTCTTGCTCTCGAGGAACTGGACGTCGTCGACGAGGAGGACGTCGACCTGGCGATAGCGGGCCTTGAAGTCCTCGATGGCGCCGCCGCGGAGGGCGCCCACGAACTGGTCCGTGAACGCCTCGGCGGTCGTGTAGATGACGGACAGCCCGCCGCCGTGGGCCTTCACGTAGTTGGCGATCGAGTGCAGGAGGTGGGTCTTGCCGAGGCCGGGCGGCCCGCAGATGAACAGCGGGTTGTAGGCGAGGCCGGGCATCTCGGCCACGGCGAGCGCGGCGGCGTGGGCGAGGCGGTTGGCGTCGCCGATCACGAACTGCTCGAACGTGAAACGCGGGTTGAACGCGTCGGGGGGCGGTTCGAGGACGGCCCCGCGGGGCGACCGCTGCGCCGGAGCGTTGCGTTGCGCGGCTTGCGAGCCGGGGGCGATGAGCTCGACGCTGACGCCGCCGCCGAGCACGGCCTCCGTGCACGCGCGCAGGACCCGCGAGTACCGACCGCCGACCCACGGGCGGATGGTGTCGGGCGCCTCGAGCACGAGCGTGCCGGCGTCGAGTGACACGGGGGTCAGCGGCTCGAGCCAGATGTGCCACGTGGAGTCCCCGACCGCGGTGCGCATCTCGTCCTGGATCCGCCGCCAGGCATGTGGGAGATCGACGTCGGACACGGGCGCGCGGGGAAGCCTCCTCCTGGCGGAGAGGTCGGGCGAAACGGGGCGAAACGAGGGCCCGCGGGGACGGACGGCGGCAAACATAGCAACGGCCGGGAGGCCCGAGAGGCGCTTCCCGGACCCCTGCCCGGGGAGAGCGCGCAAAACGCGCACGAAAGTTCACGGGGCGTTCAGACGGGTGCCGCGCGGGGTATGGCCGGGCCCGTTGTCGACCCGTTCCCGCTGGCGTCGTCTCGGCGGCGGTGGCGTTGTGCACAGCCTGTCGAAGCCATGTGCACAACCGTGTGTGGCCGGATGCCTTGTATCCTTCTCGCCGCCGGTCGCCGTCGCGGCCCGTTCCGCTGCCCGGCGTGATGTACGGGCCGGCCCAGACCTTGAGGAGCATCCTGTGAAGCGCACCTACCAGCCGAAGAAGCGCAAGCGCGCCCGTACGCACGGATTCCGCGCCCGCATGCAGACGAAAGCGGGACGCATCGTGCTCAAGCGCCGCCGCGAAAAGGGCCGCAAGCGGCTCACGGTCTAGTGCGCCGCGTCCGGCGTCGCCCCGTGAGCGGGGCCGGCCGGGACTGATGCCCGGCGCCTCGTCCGGCGACGGCCGCTCCCGGCGCCGCCGGCTCTCGCGCAGCGCCGAGTTCGAGCGGGTCTACCGCCAGGGGCGCTCGAAGGCGAACCGCTTCCTGGTGCTGTACGCGTTCCCGCGCGAGGAAGACGCCGGTGATGGTGGGCCGCGGCTTGGGCTGTCCGTTTCACGACGGGTGGGCTCAGCCGTCGATCGCACGCGCGTGAAGCGTGTGCTGCGCGAGGCGTTCTGGCAGGAGGCGGAGCGGCTTCCGGAGGGCTCCGATTACGTGGTGGTTGCGCGACCCGAGGCCAAGGGGCTCACCGAGCGCGAGGGCACGGCCGGCGTCCGCCGTGCGCTTGGCGAGCTCGTCGACGGGATGGGCGGCTCGCCCGCGGCTCCGATCGCCGGCTCGGTCGCGCTCGTCCCCGCGACGCGGACGGCGAGCTCGGCGACGATGGGTCTACGGCCGGATGATTCAGCGGCCGACGAGGACGACCACGCTTGAGCGCCGTCGCTCGCATGGTCCTGCTGCCGATCCGGCTCTACCAGCGCGTGGTGTCTCCAGCGCTCCCTCGCCGCTGCAAGTACCACCCGACCTGCTCCGACTACGCGGTGCAGGCGATCCGCCGCTACGGCATACTGCGCGGCGCCGTGTTGGCAGGGTGGCGGATTCTGCGCTGCAACCCGTTCAGCCACGGCGGGTACGACCCCGTCTCCGCCCAGACCGTGTTCCGATCCCGACCGCGTCCCGCCGGACGGGGTACGTCAGAATCCTGAGCCCGTGATCCTCTTCGCCGCCAACCCGCTGCAGCCCCTCATCGATTTCTTCGAGGGGATCCTCAAGTTCTTCCACGACACAGGCCTGGGCTGGGGCGCGTCGATCATCGCCCTCACGCTGCTGGTGCGGATCATCCTGCTCCCGCTGACGCTGAAGCAGTTCAAGTCCATGCAGTCGATGGCCCAACTGCAGCCGGAGATCAAGAAGCTCCAAGAGCGCTACAAGAACGACAAGGAGCGCCTCAACCAGGAGATGATGAAGTTCTATCGCGAGAACAAGGTGAACCCGTTCGCCTCGTGTCTCCCGATGGTGGCGCAGCTCCCGGTCTTCCTGTCGCTGTTCTACATGCTGCGCGCGGACCTGCGGCAGGACATCTGTCCCGACATCAACCCGCCGTCGCGCAACCCGCCGGTGCCGTGCGGCGACGGCGGCGACGCCCAGTTCCTCTTCATCCCCGATCTGACCAACCGTGCCTACGGCTACGTGCTGGTCATCCTGATCGTGCTCTACGTCGGGTCGCAGCTGCTCTCGACGCTGCTCATGGCGACGACGACCGACCGCACGCAGCGGATGATCTTCCTGGCGCTGCCCTTCTTCTTTGTGCTCTTCGTCTGGCAGTTCCCCGCCGGCCTGCTCGTCTACTGGATCACCACGAACCTGTGGACCATCGCGCAGCAGGCGATCGTGCGGAAGCGCCTCGGCCCGCTCAGGCCACCGGGGCAGGAGCAGGAATCGATCAGCGACATGATCGGGCGAATATCGGGCCGTAAGGACGACGACGACGGCGACAAGGCTCCGCAACGGCGGAACGCAAAGACCACGACGGCCCGCGAGAAGGTCGCCGTCAGCGGCAACGAGCCCAAGGGGCGGCCGAGCGGGCCACCACCCGCTCCGCCGCGGAGGAAGAAGAAACGCTCCGGGAGGCGACGATGAGCGAGTCGGACCAGGGCCCAGAATCCGCGAGCGACCGCGTCCGGGCGGTGCTCGAGGCGGTCAGCGAGGCGCTCGGGCTCGATGCGGAGGTCCGCGTCGAGCAGGACGAGGAGGAGATCCGCGGCGTGCTCGAGGGCGAGGAGCTCGGGCTCTTCATCGGCCGGCACGGGCAGACGATCGACGCCGTCCAGCACCTCGCATTCAAGATCGCCAACCGCGACGGTCCCCGCGGCGCCACCCGCGTCGTCGTCGACGCCGCCGGGTACCGCGCCCGCCGGGAGCAGCTCCTGCAGCGCCAGGCCGACCAGGCGGTGGCTGATGTCATCAGCGGCGGTCGTCCGGTGGCGCTCGACGCGATGAGCGCCACGGAGCGCAAGGTCGTGCACGAGTACCTCAAGGACCGCGAAGACGTCGAGACGTACTCCGAGGGCACCGAGCCCGATCGCCACCTCGTGGTCGCTCCGCTCGGCTCCTGAGCGCGCCCGGTTCCCGCCCTCGCGCGCCGTCCAGCCGAACCGCCTGCCGTCCAGGCACCGCTCGCCGCCCAGGCGAACGGCGCGCGCCGTCGCGGGGCGCCTCCGGTGCCGCGAGGTCGCCCCGGCGTTTCACGTGAAACATCGGAATCGCCACGGGACTGGGTCGCCTCCCGCCCGCGCTGGGACACTCACGTGATGCCGTCCGATTCGCGACCGGTCGTGCCGGGACTGCCGAAGCGCGCGGCGGCTCGCCTCGCCGAGCTCGCCGCGTACCACCACCTGGAGCCTCACGGGCACGAGTCGCTCGGTCGTCTACTCGTCCTTCAGGCGACTGATCCGACGGCCTCGACCTCCCTACGGGACCCGCGCATCGCCGTGGACGGGCACGTGGCGGACTCCCTCTCGGCGCTCGAGTTGCCAGCCGTCCGAGGTGCCCGGCACATCGTGGACATCGGCGCCGGCGCGGGGTGGCCCGGTTTCGCGCTTGCGGCCGCCCTCCCGCATGCGGAGGTCTTCCTTGTCGAGACCGCAGTTCGTCACTGTCGGTATCTCCTTCGCGCCGCCGAGGAGGTAGGGCTCGTCAACGTCACGGTGGTCAACGACCGGGCCGAGGGCTGGTCGGACGGATTTGGGCGGCACGACCTCGTAACGGCCCGCGCCGTCGCCGCACTCCCAGTGCTGTGCGAGTACGCCGCGCCGCTATTGGCCGAGGGCGGGAGCCTCGTCGCGTGGAAAGGCACCGTTCCCGCCCAGGAGGCAGCCGACGGCCGCGCCGCCGCCGAACAGCTTGGCCTCGAGCCGGCTCCACCGCACGCCGTGACGCCGTTCCCGGGCGCTCGCGAGCACACGTTGCACGTGTTCCGCAAGACCGCGCCGACCCCGCCACGGTTCCCTCGACGGCCCGGCATTGCAACAAAACGCCCGCTGTCAGCGCCATCATGAGCACGTGAGCGCGCTTTCTTCGCTCCGAGCAGTCGTTCGGGGGCGAATCCGCCGCGGACGCCGCTAGCGTCGGTGACAGATGTCCGTGTACGCCATCGCCAACCAGAAGGGTGGGGTCGGGAAGACCACCACCGCCGTCAACGTCGCCGCTTGCATCGCTGCGGCGGGCTACGAGACCCTGGTCGTGGACGTCGACCCGCAGGGCAACGCCACCGTCGGCCTTGGTGTCACGCGCGAGGACGGCGTTGGTCTCTACGAGGTCCTGGGCGGTGAGATCGCGGCAGAGGACGCCATCCGGGAGACCTCGATCGACAGGCTTTCGATCCTCGCCTCGACGGCCGACCTCGCGGGCGCGAACATGGAACTGCCCCGGCTGGCGGGCTCGGAGAATCGCTTGCGTGACGCGTTGGCCCACGTCCGCGACCGCTACGCGTTCGTGCTCCTCGATTGCCCTCCGTCGCTCGGCCCGCTGACGATCAACGCCCTGGTCGCGGCCGATCGCGTGATCGTTCCAGTACAGACCGAATACTTCGCGCTCGAGGGCCTTGCCGGCCTACTGGACACGCTGTCCCTCGTCCAGAGGGAGCTCAACCCGCGTCTGACCGTCGCGGGGATGCTCCTCACGATGCACGACGCGCGCACGAAGTTGGCCCAGGACGTCGAGCGCGAGGTCCGCGAGCACTTCCCGTCGCTGGTCTTCGACACGGTGATCCCGCGTAACGTCCGCCTCGGCGAGGCACCGAGCTTCGGACGGCCCGTGATCCACCACGATCCACACTGCGCCGGCTCGGAGGCGTACTTCGAGCTCGCGAAGGAGGTGGCGGCCCGTGGCTGAACCAGCGCGAGGCATGGGCCGGGGACTGTCGGCGATCCTGGCGTCGACCCTTCCGCCGTCCGACGGAGCCGCACGCAACCCGGAGCTGCGTGAGATCCCGGTCGACATGATCGTCGCGAACCCGCGACAGCCGAGACGCGCGTTCGACGAGGCCGCGTTGCTGTCGCTCGCCGATTCGCTGCGCGAGCGGGGCGTGCTGCAACCGGTGCTGTTGCGCCCGGTGGCCGGGGGTACCTACGAACTGATCGCCGGTGAACGTCGGTGGCGAGCGGCGCAGATGGCCGGCTTTGAGCAGGTGCCCGCGATCGTGCGACCGCACGGTGACGCCGAATCCCTCGAGCTCGCGCTGATCGAGAACATGGCGCGCGAGGACCTCAACCCCGTCGAGGAGGCGCACGCATGCGCGCTGCTCGTCGAGGAGTTGGGGCTTTCCCGCGAGGACGTCGGCCGTCGCGTCGGCCGGTCACGGGTGGCGGTGTCGAACCTCCTGCGCCTGCTCGACCTTCCCGATGAGGTGCTCGACCTGCTCACCGAGGGCGACCTCACCGAGGGCCACGGCCGCGCCCTGCTGACGGCGTCCGATCACGCCGATCGCCGTCGTCTGGCCCGCGCGGCCGCCGTGGAGGGCTGGACGGTACGCCGCACGGAGGCCGCCGCCCGCGAAGCGAACCTGGCCGACGAGATCAAGCCGCCGCGGAAGGCACCCTCCGCTGGGGTGCATCCGGACCAGGCCGAGGCGGCGAAGCGGCTCGGAGACGCCCTGGGCCGGGCGCTCGGCGCCGACGTGCAGGTTCGCCCTCGGGGCGATGGGTACCGCGTCACGCTTGCCTTCGAGTCCCTTGACGAAGCGATGGCCGTCGCCGAGCGCCTCGGCGCCGTCGAACCGGCCTGACCGGCTGCCGAACGGCCTTTCGAGAGCGCCTGACAGGGCACCCGGCGCTCGCTATCATCGCGCCGCAGGGGCGATTAGCTCAGTCGGTTAGAGCGCTTCTCTGATAAGGAAGAGGTCGGAGGTTCGAGTCCTCCATCGCCCATGACGAGGCCCGCCGGCGGCGGGCCTATTTCGTGCCCGAGTGCGGCGCGCGAAGGAGGGTGGCGTCACGGACGACACCCCCGCCGGGCACTCGCTCAGCACGCCCGCGGACGTCGTCACGGCGGTCCGCGCCGTGCGTCCGCGGCCATTCGGCGCGCAGCCCTTCGCACGCCTGCTGCATGCGAGGGGAATCCGCTGAGGTGGCGCGGGGTCGACGCCTATACTTGGCCGACCCGCGAGGACCCGTGGAATGGGAGACGGCGAGGAGCCCTTCGTGCAGGAGATGGTCATCTACGGTGTCAGTTTCGACATGGTCGGCAAGCAGCCGATCGTCCTGTTGAAGGCCGTCGACACGAACAAGTTCCTCCCGATCTGGATCGGTCATCCCGAGGCCGCCGCGATCCTCATGAAACTCCAGGGCGCCTCGACGCCCCGGCCGATGACCCACGACCTGCTCTTCGAGATGCTCGGCGAGCTCGACGTGGCCTGCAGCCGGGTCTCGGTGACCGAGCTGCGCGAGAACACCTTCTACGCGTCGATCACGCTGACCGTCAACGGTCGCGAGGTCGAGATCGACTCCCGGCCGAGCGACGCGCTGGCGCTTGCCGTCCGGTCAGGCGCCCCGATCTTCGCCGCCGAGGACGTGATCGCCGAGTCCGCGATCGAGTTCGAGCACGAGGTCGAGGACACCGAGGAGGTCGTGGACAAGTTCAAGGAGTTCCTCGACCAGGTCTCGCCCGAGGACTTCCGCGGCGGCGAGCAGTAGCCGGCCGCCTCAGGCCGGCGCTCGCGCCACGGCGAGCTCCAGCACACGCGCGATCAGCGAATCGAAGCTGATGCCGGCCGCCTCGGCAGCCAGCGGCAGCAGCGACGTGTCGGTCAGTCCAGGGATCACGTTCGCCTCCAGCACGGTCAGCTCTCCGGACGCGTCGTCGAGCATCAGGTCGACGCGTGCGAACCCGTAACAGCCGAGCACGCTGTACGCGGAAAGGGCCAGCTCGTGGGCGCGGGCCGCGACCTCCGGCGGGAGATCGGCCGGGCAGGTGAACGTGGTCCGCCCGATCTCGTAGCGCGCCTCGAAGTCGTAGAAGTGCTCCTCGTTGGGCACGGCCTCGACGATCGGGAGCGCCTCGGGACCGTCGGCACCCTGGAGTACCGAGACCGCCAGGTCACGGCCCGCCACATGGCGCTCGAGCAGGACCTTCGTGTCATATGAGAACGCGGCGACGATCGCGCCCGGCACGTCGGCGGCGGTGCTGCGCGAACTTGATCCCGAGCGCTGAGCCCTGGCCCGCCGGCTTGACGACGATCGGGAAGTCGAGGCGCTCCTCAATAGCCGGCAGCGCACTCGCGGCGCCGAGCTCCTCGAACGCGGCCTGGCTGAAGGCGTAGAAGTCGGGCGTCGGAAGCCCGGCGTCTCGAAGCGCGTGCTTGGCGACCACCTTGTCCATGCACCGCATGCATGCCGACGGCCCCGACGCCGTATACGGGATGCCGAGCAGCTCGAGGAGCTCTTGGACCGTGCCGTCCTCGCCGCCGCGACCATGGAGGGCGACGAACGCGACGTCCGGGCGCTCGGTGGCGAGGCGGTCGACGAGGTCTCGCCCGACGTCGATCGGCATCACCTCGTGGCCGAGGCGCGCGAGCGCGTCTTCCACCCGCGCCCCGGAGCGCAGGGAAACCTGGCGCTCCAGCGAGTCGCCGCCCTTGAGGACGGCGATCTTCATCCGGCCTTGCGCCGCAGAGGGAGAACGCGGGCGTCCGGGTCGGTCTGCCGCCGCGCGCTCCGGCGTCCGAGCGAGCCGGTGCGGGCTCGGCCCCCGTCAGCGTCCCGTACAGGGCGACCTGCTCGCGGACCACCTTGCCAATGCGCCGGATCCCTTCGCGGATGTCGTCGTCGCCAACGCCAGAGAAGTTCAGCCGCATCTCCGATCCGCCGCGTCCGTCGAGGTACGCGGCCCGGCCGGGGACGAAAGCGACGTGGTCGCGCAGCGCTCTCGCCAGGAGGTCGGTGGTGTCGATGTAGTCCGGCAGCTTCGCCCAGATGAAGAGCCCGCCCTGCGGCCGGGTCCACGTCGCCTCGCGCGGGAAATGCTCGGCGAGCGCCTCGAGCATGATGTCCCTCCGTCGCCGGTACACGTCGGTCAACGTGCGCACGTACGCGAGCCAGTCTCGGTCCGCGAAGTACTGCTTTACGAACAGCTGGGACAGCGGTGAGGAGCAGAGGTCCGCGGCGCCCTTGCCGAGGTTGAGCTTGTCGAGGACCGGCCGAGGGGCGGACGTCCAGCCGATCCGGATGCCCGGCGACAGGATCTTCGAGAACGTACCGAGGTAGATCACGAACTCGCCGCCGTCAAGCGAGAAGAGCGTCGGGAGCGGCTCTCCCTCGTAGCGGAGCATCCCGTACGGGTTGTCCTCCAGGACGAGCAGCTCGCGCTGCCTCGCGATCTCGACGAGCCGCTGTCGTCGCTCCAGCGACATCGTGACGCCGGCGGGGTTCTGGAAGGACGGGACCGTGTAGATGAACTTGGGCGTCCGCCCGTCGGCGTCGAGCCTCTCGAGCTCCGCCTCCAGGACGTCGATGCGCATGCCGTCGTGGTCCATCTCGATCTGGACCACGTCGGCCTGGTAGGAGACGAACACCGGGACGGCGCCCGGATACGTCGGCGCCTCGGCGATGATCACATCTCCGGGATCGATCAGCGTCTTGCAGACGAGATCGATCACCTGTTGGCCGCCCGTCGTCACGAGGAGGTCGTCGGGCTCGACGTGCATGCCCTCGGCGGCCATCACCTGGGCGATCGGCTCTTTGACCTCGATCAGCCCCTCGGTGGGGCCGTACTGCAAGGCCCGCGCGGAGTCGTCGACGGCCACGCGCGCCATCAGCGCTGCGAAGTCCTCGGCGGGGAACGTGCTCGTGTCCGGGAGACCGCCGGCGAGGGAGATCACCTCGGGCCGCGCCGTGACCGCCATCAGGTCGCGCATGGCGGATGACTTCATGACCTGCGTGCGGCGAGCGAACAGCCCGGCGTAGCGTTCAAGGTCGCGCGCGCCGGATCGGGGCTTGGCCATGTCGGGTCTTTCGCCACCGGGCCTTTGGCCCCTTGGCGTCTCGTCTATCGTCATGCGCCCCCGGCACCGTAGCCGACTCGCCGAGGGCCGTCTTACCGCATGGATTTCGTTCTCGACCTGCTGCAGGGAGTCGGGCTCGCCGCCGCGATCGGCGTGCGGCCGTGGCTTCCGATGCTCCTCGCCGGCGTGTTCGCCGCCGCGAACTTCGGCGTGGATTTCGAGGGCACGGACTTCGCGTTCCTGGAGTCGGTTCCCGTTCTCGTGGCCCTCGCCGTCCTGTTCGTGTTGGGCATCGTCGTCGAGCGGCGCTACGACGAACCGGGGCCGGCGCTGGTGTACGCCGTCATGGCGGCGCTGCTGGGAGCAGTCGAAGCGTCGGCGTCGCTCGCCGACCGGGGACACTCGATCGTCCCCGGTGTCGTGTTGGGCGCCGCCGCGGGCGTGCTCGGCTACGCCGCCACACGGACGCTGCTCACACGCGTTCGTCGCCGCCTGGACACGGAAGCGGCGAGCGCGCTGCCGCTCTACGCCGAAGGCTTCGCGCTGGTCGCCGCGGCGGCTTCCCTCCTCTTCTCGCCACTGGCTGTGCTGGTGATCGGCGCCCTTGCGTGGCTGCTGGCCGGCGGGCGCCGCCGCGAAGGCGAGAAGTACGCCGGCTTGCGCGTCCTCCGGTGAAGAAGCTCGTCCTCGCGGTCGTCGACGCCATGAAGCCCGCGATGCTCGAGCGGGTCGTGGCGAGCGGCCGCGCGCCCGCGCTCGAGTTGCTGATCGAGCGCGGCGAGCATGTCGACGACTGCGTGGCGGCGTTCCCTTCGGTAACGCCCGTCTGCGCGGCCTCGATCGCGACGGGCACCGCCCCCGACCGACACGAGATCCCGTCGATGAACTGGTACCACCGCGGCGAGGGCCGCTACGTCGAGTACGGCACCAGCTTCAAGGCATCCCAGGCGTTTGGGTTCAAGCAGTCGCTCACCGACACGATCTACAACATGAACCTCGAGCACCTCTCGTCGGAGACGCCGACGGTGTTCGAACGCCTCGACGACGCCGACATCCGCACCGCAGGCACGACCTATCTGATGTACCGGGGGCGCCACCGTCACGAGGTGGCCAACGAGACGGCCCTCACCCGGCTCGCCACCACGGTGTTCCGCCACGCCGTGTATGGGCCGAAGGAGTTCTTCTACGCCGACCTCTTCGCGTCCCGGCGCACAGGGTGCCGCTCACAACTCGGCCTACCGGGCGTGCGCGACCAGCATGCCGGTTGCGTCGGGGCGTATCTCGTCGAGAACGACCTGTCCGACTTCATGCTGCTGTCGCTGCCCGACAACGACACGCACTCGCACAAGAACGGGCCGTTCGCGCAGGTCGACTCGCTGGCTGCCGCGGATCGCCAGATCGAGCGCCTGATGCACGCGGCGGGCGGACCCGACGCCTTCCTGGAGGAGCACGCGGTGATCGTGTGCTCGGACCACTCGCAATCGCAGGTCGAGGAGGAGATCGACCTGTTCGCCGCCTTTGACGGCTTCGCCGTACAACCCGCCAGACGCACGAGCCGCTCGGGAGAGAGCGAGGTCGCCCTGTGTCCGGCTTCCCGGTCCGCGCAGGTCTACGTCCTCGACGCCGACCGCGAGGCCGAGCTGGTGTCACGCGCCGAGCGGACGTTGCTCGAGCTCGATGGTGTCGACCTCGTGATGCGGATGACCGACCACCCCGACGGCGAGGCCGTCGTGCGCGGAAAGCGCGGCGATGAGGTGCTCGAAGTGCGGCTCGCCCCACGCGGTGGCCTTACCGATCTTCGCGGAGAGCACTGGAGCGTCGAAGGCGACCTCGACCTCCTCGCGCTGTCCGTGCGGGAGGGTCGAGTGGATAGCGCGGTCTACCCGGACGCGCTCGGGCGTGTCTGGTCCGCCCTGCGCTGCCGGACAGCGGGCGAACTGCTCGCGTCGGCCCGCCCTGGCTACGAGTTCCTCGACTGGGGCGGCGCGCACCACGTCGGCGGCGGCTCGCACGGGGCCTTGCACGCGAACGACTCGCTCGGGTCGCTGATCTGGTGCGGGACGGGGCCGCCCGCGGACAGCCGCGAGCAGTGGTCGCTCCGCGACATCGCGCCCATGGTGTACGAGCATTTCGGCGTCGAACAGGGGTAGCCGCGCGTTTCACGTGAAACGGGCCGGTCGCGGGGCTGACTCGTGGACGCGTCGCGGCGCTGGATGTTTCACGTGAAACGCCCAGCGGGACGAACAAATCGGCTCCAAGGCGGGCGCCTCGCCCTGCGCTGCCGGTGCGCCAGGTCCGCCGTCGCGCCTGTGGTGTTGGTGGCGCTCGCGGGAGCGATCTCATGGGGCGCGATCGCCGCTGCGCCGGCCCGCGCCCAGACCGCAGGCACGACGGTGCGTCCCGCCGGCGCGCTCACCGAGCCCGAGCGGTACGACGTTCCGCCGCCCGGCCGCCGGCTTCAGCGGGCGCGAGGTGCTCCGACTGCGCGGAGGACGTCGCCGAGGTGCAGCGGGTGCGCAAGGCGCATCCGCAGGCGTACGCCCGCGCCTACCTGACGCGGAACGAGGGATGGCAGGTCTCGCTGCTTCGAGCCGCCTGCCCGTGGCGAGCGCAGTCGCGAAGAGGTCGCGCAGGTGCTGATCGACGACCGAACCGGGCGGGTCACCGAGTCGTGGACGGGCGTGCAGGTGGCGTGGCCGATGGCGCGCGGGTATCCGGGCGCGTTCGGCCGCGCGGCCAATGCGCCGTGGGTGTGGGTGGGCTTGTGCGTCCTGTTCGTGCTGCCGTTCCTCCGGCCGCCGCTCCGCCTGCTGCACCTCGACCTCGCTGTGCTGCTCGCGTTCTCTGTGTCGTACGCGTACTTCGGCGCCGCCGATCTGGGGATCTCGGTGCCGAGCGCGTACCCGCTCCTCGGCTACCTGCTGGTACGGATGCTGGTCGTCGCGAGCCGCCCGCCGCGCGAGGTCCATCGCCTGCTGGTCGGACCTGGCTTCCTCTTGGTCGCGATCGTGTTCCTGATCGGATTCCGCGTCGTCCTCAACGTCGTGGATGGCAACGTGATCGACGTTGGCTACTCCGGCGTGATCGGCGCGGATCGGATGGCAGCGCGGCGGGCCGCTGTACGGCGCGTTCCCGCCGGACGACGATCGCGGCGACACGTACGGTCCCGTGGCCTACGCCGCCTACGTCCCGTTCGAGGCGATCTGGCCGTGGCGGGGGACGTGGGACGACCTGCCGGCGGCACACGCCGCGGCCGTGGTGTTCGATCTCGGCTGCGCTGCTGCTGCTCGTTTCTCCTCGGTCGCAGGCTGCGCGGGCGCGAACTCGGGCTGCTGCTCGCCTATCTCTGGATGACCTATCCGTTCACGCTGCTCGTCGCCAACTCGGGCGCCAACGATTCGCTCGTGGCGCTGCTCGTGCTGGCGGCGCTGCTCGCCGCGGCTCGGCCGCTCGCGCGCGGCGCGCTGGTGGCTCTTGCCGGCCTGACGAAGTTCGCGCCGCTGGCGCTGGCTCCGCTGCTTCGCCACCTACCGCTCGAGGGGGACGGCGTCGGCGTCGGCGGTCAAGACGCTGGCGGCGTTCGCGGTCGTGATCGTCGTGGTGCTCGCGCCCGTGGACCTCGGATGTGTTCTGGGAGCGGACGCTCGGCTTTCAGCAGGACCGCCGACTCGCCGTTCTCGATCTGGGGCTACTACGACCTACCGGAGGTCATGCAGGCGGCCGCGCAGGCGGCGGCGGTGCTCCTCGCCGTGGCTGTCGCGTTCGTGCCCCGGCGGCGCGACCCAGCGACGCTCGCCGCTCTGGCCGCCGCCGTGCTGATCGGTCTCCAGCTGACCGTGGACCACTGGTTCTACCTCTACCTCGTGTGGTTCGCCCCGCTCGTGTGGGTCGCGCTGCTCACTCCGGCGCAGGACGCAGGATCTGCTCGATCGAGTCGGCGCTCCGTGGCTTCGAGCCCCGGATGAGGACGGCGTTGATCCAGGGATCCTCGTCGGCCGAGTCGTAACGCATCGGCATGTGGGTGCGCATGACCGCGATCGACTGCTCGCGGCGGACCCCGATCACCCCGCCGCGCGCGCCGGTCATGCCGACGTCGGTGATGTAGGCCGTCCCTCCCGGCAGCACGCGGGCGTCCGCCGTGGGGATGTGCGTGTGGGTGCCCACGACGGCGGACACCTTGCCGTCCAGGTACCAGCCGAGCGCGACCTTCTCGCTGGTCGCCTCGGCGTGCATGTCGACGAGCACGTGGTCGGCGCCGGAGACTTCGCGCAGCGCGTCGTCGATCGTCACGAGGGCCGGGCTGCCCGCCTGCATGAAGAGGTTGCCGCTCAGGTTCACGATGCCGAGCGTCGTGCCGTCGCGCTCGACGAGGCAGGTGCCGCGGCCCGGCTGGGTCGGGAGGTAGTTGGCGGGGCGGATGATCTCCCGGCGCTCCTGGAGGTAGGGCCAGATCTCTCGGTGACGGTAGGTGTGGTTGCCGAGCGTGATCGCGTCCACTCCTGCCGCGAAGAAGGCGTCCGCCTCCTTCGGCGTGATGCCGATTCCGCCGGCGGCGTTCTCGCCGTTGACGACGACGAACGTCGGCTCGTGCTCCTCGCGCAGCACCGGGAGCAGGGCTTCGAGCGTGCGGCGCCCGGAGCGCCCGACCACGTCGCCGACGAACAGGATCGAGGTCTCAGAGGCCATCGCGCGCAGGACGCTATCGACCCGGGGTCGCATACTTGATGACGATGCCGACGCTTCCCAACCCCGAGCAGCCGCCACCGGCGCGGGTCGCGCCGCTGCTGCTGCCGCGGTGGGTGCAGCTCGTGCTGCTCCCGCTGGCGGTGCTCGGCGCCGTCGCGATCATGCGCGCCGCCGGGCCGGTGCTGCTGCTGTTCATCGTCGCGGGACTGATCGCGCTGCTGCTGAACCCGTTCGTGACGCTGCTGCGGCGCGTGCACTTCCCGCGAGGGCTGGCGGTGCTGTCGGTGATGATGTGCGTCGTCCTGCTGGTGGTCGGCATCGGCGTGCTCCTGGCCAATCCGGTTGCCGACCAGGTGTCGGCGTTCCAGCGCAACGTCCCGGGGATCGTCGACGACGCGAACGCGTCGCTGGAGGACTTCCAGGCGTGGCTCGACCGCAACGGGATCGATCTGCAGGTCAAGGAGGAGGGGTCGACCGCGCTGCAGACGCTCGGCGGCAACCTCTCCGAGGGCTCCGGCGAGCTCGTGTCGTTCACGAGCGACGCGCTGCAGATCCTCGTCGAGGCATCGGTGGCGCTGATCCTCGTGATCGTGCTGTGCGTCTACATGCTGCTCTACGGCGAGCGAATCGGGCAGAGCGTGCGCTCGATCGTGCCGCGCGGCGACGGCACGCCGGAGGACGACTTCCCGACGCGCATCCAGGCCGCGGTGTTCGGCTACGTGCGCGGCCAGCTGCTGTTCTCGCTGATCATGGGCACGAGCGCCGGCGTGCTGCTGTGGGTGCTCGGCTCCCTCGGGATCTTCCCGGACGGGAAGACGTACGCGTTCTTCTTCGGCGCGTTCTACGGGTTCGCCGAGTTGATCCCGTACGTCGGGCCGGCGGTCGGTGCGTTCCCGCCCGTGATGATCGCGCTGTTCAGCGGCGAGCCGCTCGATGCGGTCTGGCTGATCATCGCGTTCACGGCGCTGCAGCAGATCGAGGGCCACATCGTGGCGCCGACGGTGTTCTCGCAGGCCCTGCGGATCAACCCGCTCCTCGTCATCTTCGCACTGCTGCTCGGCGGGCAGTTGTACGGGTTCCTCGGGCGCCTTCATCGCGCTGCCGATCGCCGCGATCGTGCGGGAGACGACCGTGTACTTGCGGCGCCACGTACGACTCGAGCCGTGGGATCTCCCGGCTGCGGCGCCCGCGGGCGCATCGTTCGGTGGCGAACCGTCTCGCGAGGGACCAGCGGGGTCGGTGCAGGCGGCCGGTTATCAAGGTGCGATCCGGCGCGACGAGGCGGACGACGACGACGCGGGAGCCGGGGCGCCAGCCGACGAGAAGGCGGGGAAGTCGGCCGCTGCCGACGAGGAGCCGCGGTGCCCCGAGTGCGGCGCAGCTCGCGAGCCCGGCGCGGAGACGTGTCCCAAGTGCGGAACCGAGCTCGGCGACGCCGACGAGACCGCCTCCGCGACGGCGTCGGCGCCGCAGTAGTGGCGACGATCGATACGGCGGCCCTGCGCGCGGACGGGGTCAGCAAGCGCTACGGCGACCGGATGGCGCTGCGGGAGGTGTCCTTCGAGGCCCAGCCCGGCGAGCTCGTGGCCGTGATCGGGCCCAACGGCGCCGGGAAGACGACGCTGCTGCAGATCGTGGCGGGCGCGCTCGCACCGTCCGCCGGGAGCGTGTCGCTGCCGGCGGAGCAGGTCGGTTGGGTCCCGCAGCAGCCCGCGCTGTACTCGAAGCTCTCCGTCGCCGAGAACCTGCGGCTGTTCGCGCGGCTCGAGAAGGTCCCCGACGTGCCGGGGGCGGTGGCGCGGATGCTCGAGCAGACCGGTCTCGCGGAGCGCGCCGACGACGAGCTCGGTCGCCTCTCCGGCGGCAACCGCCAGCGCGTGAACATCGCCATCGGCCTGCTGCGCAGCCCGGCGGCGCTGCTGCTCGACGAGCCCTCGGCCGCGCTGGATCCCCGCCAGCGCGAGCGGCTGTGGAGCTTCATCGGCGGGCTCGCGGAGACCGGGACGGCCGTCGTCTACTCGACGCACGACGTCGGCGAGGCGGAGCGGTACGCCGACCGGGTGCTGGTGCTGGCCGATGGGGAGCTGCTGTTCTCCGGGACCCCGAAGGAGCTGGTCGGCGACGCGCGCGACTTCGAGTCGGCGTTCGTCGCGTTCCTCCACGACCGGGGCCACTGATGAAACGGCCTTCCCCGCACGCATCGGCGCGAGTCCGCCGGGAGGTCTGACGCATGCGCTGGCTGCTGCTCAAGGACCTCCAGATCCTGCGTCGCTCGCCGCTGCTGGTGGTGCTGCTGATCGTCTATCCGATCGTCATCGCCCTGCTCGTCGGGCTCGCGATCGACCGCCCGCCGGGGAAGCCGAAGGTCGCGTTCGCGAACCTCGTGCCGCCCGGGGAGAGCGAGTTCTCGATCGGTGCGCGCAAGCTCGACGTGGCCGACTACGCGCCGCGGCTGTTCAGCTCGATCGATGCGGTGCGGGTCGACACGCGCGAGGAGGCGATCGAGAAGGTCCGCTCCGGCGAGGTACTGGGGGCGATCGTGCTGCCCGAGGACGCCACCGATCGGTTGCGCCGCACGCTGGCCCTGTCCGGTGGCGACCCGCCGACGATCGAGGTCTACTACAACGCGAGCGACCCGCTGAAGCAGCAGCTGGTGGAGACGACGATCCGCGCGCGGTTGGCCGAGGCCAACGACGCGCTGTCGGACGCCGTGCTCAAGGAGGCCGCCGGCTACATCGACGTGATCGTCACCGGCGGAAAGGTGGCGGTGCCGGTGATCGGGACGATCGACATCCTCGGCCTGCGTCGTGCCGCAGCGGATCATCGAGGCCGCGCTGCAGACGCTGCCGAGGGAGGCGCCGGAGCGGATCGCGCTCACGCAGGTGGCCCGGTTCGCCCGCCTGGCCGCCGACAACCTCGACGTTTCGAAGCCGATCCTGGCCACGATCGGCACGCCGGTGCGCCGTCAAGCAGACCAACGTCAGCGGCGCCAAGACGTCGCTGAGCGCCTTCTTCGTCGCCGTCGCGGTGACGGTCAGCCTGATGTTCATCACGCTCCTGCTGGCCGCGGGGATGCTCGCGCTCGAGCGCGAGGAGCACGCCTTCGGCCGGCTCGTCCGGGGACTTGTTTCACGTGAAACGCTGCTCGGCGAGAAGATCGGGCTCGCCGCGGGCTGCTCCTTCGCCGTCTGCCTGCTGATGCTGTGCGGGCTCGCGCTGTTCGTCGGGCTCGACTGGGCGCGCGCGCCTGTCTGGCTGCGCGGCGCTCGCCGCCGGCGCGATCGGCTTCGCGGCGATGGGCGTGGCGATCGGCGCGCTGGCGCGCGAGGTGCGCGCCGCTTCGCTGCTCGCGTTCCTGCTCTCGCTGCCGATCGCGTTCCTGGCGCTGATCCCCTCGGGCGCCGTCGCGAGCGGGCTCTACAGCGTCATCAACGTCGTCAGCGGCCTGTTCCCCTTCAAGCCGACGCTGCGCGCGCTCGACGGCGCGATCAACGGCGGCGCGGTCGGCCTCCCGCTCCTGCACCTGCTCGCGCCTGACGCGTCGCCTTCGCCGTCGTGGCGCGGCTCTCGATGCGGCGGTTCGCGTGATCAACTATGGCCGGCCGACGAGCGCGCTGGACGACCTCGAGCCGCTGTGGCACGCGCTCGCCGCCCACCACGGGGACGTGATGCCGTGGCTCGGCCCGCTGCGGGAGCGCGCGGACTCGTGGTCTCGCCGCCGCGCGTACTACGAGGAACGGCTCGCGCAGCCCGGCGCGTTCCTGCTGATCGCCGAGCTGGATGACGCGCCGGTGGGCTACGCGATGGTCGCGCCCGGCGCGCCGTCGCAGACGTGGGCGATCGAGGCCGGCGGCGACGCTCGAGACGATCGTGCTGCTGCCCGAGGCGCGCGGGAAGGGCCTCGGCTCCGCGCTCATGGACCGCGTCCGCGAGGAGGTCCGCGCTGCGGGCGGGACATGCGTCTCGGCCTGAGCGTCGTGGCCGCCAACGAGGACGCGATCAGCTTCTACCGCCGCCATGGCTTCGAGCCCGCGTTCATCGAGATGATCGCGCGGCCCTAGACTCGACCCATGGCCTTCCCCGCCACCCGCATGCGACGCCTCCGCCAGAGCGCGCCGCTGCGCGGGCTCACGCGTGAGACCGAGCTGTCGGCCTCCCACCTCGTCTACCCCATGTTCGTGGTGGCCGGAGCGGACCGCCGGACGCCGATCACGTCGATGCCGGGGATCGACCACCTGAGCATCGACGGGGCCGTCGAGGAGGCGGGTCTCGCCGCCGAGCTCGGGATCCCGGCCGTGCTGCTGTTCGGCCTGCCGGCCGCCAAGGACGAGCAGGGCACCGGTGCGTGGGACGACGAGGGGATCATCCAGCTCGCCACCCGCGCCATCAAGGCCGCGCTATCCCGACCTCCTCGTGATCGCGGACCTGTGCCTGTGCGAGTACACGAGCCACGGCCACTGCGGCGTGCTGCGCCCCGACGGCGTGGTCGACAACGACCAGACGCTGGAGCTCCTCGCCCGGACCGCCGTGTCGCAGGCCCAGGCCGGCGCTGACGCCGTCGCGCCGAGCGACATGATGGACGGCCGTGTCGGCGCGCTGCGCGCCGCGCTCGACGATCAGGGCCTGTCCGAGACGCCGATCGTCGCCTACAGCGCCAAGTTCGCGTCCGCCTTCTACGGCCCGTTCCGGGAGGCCGCCGACTCCGCTCCCGCGATGGGGGACCGCCGCGGCTACCAGATGGATCCGGCCAACGCCCGCGAGGCGGTCAGGGAGGCGCGTCTCGACGAGGAGGAGGGCGCGGACGTGATCATGATCAAGCCCGCGCTGCCCTACCTCGACGTGATCCGGCGCATTCGCGACAGCACCGAGCTCCCGATCGCCGCGTACAACGTGAGCGGGGAGTACGCCATGATCAAGGCGGCCGCCGCGCAGGGCCTGCTCGACGAGCGCGCGGCCGTGCTCGAGGCGCTGACCGGCATCCGTCGCGCGGGCGCCGACATCGTCATCACCTACCACGCCAAGGACGTCGCCACATGGCTTCAGTGAAGGTCCGCAGTCGCCGTGACGGCGCCGCGATCCCGCTCGACGACACCGACAAGCAACTGCTGAACCTGATGCAGGGCCAGTTCGCGCTTGTGGAGCGGCCGTTCGCGCACGTGGCCGGCCTCGCGGGGCTCGAGGAGGCGGACGTGATGCAGCGCGTCCAGCGCCTGCTCGACAAGCGGATCATCCGCGAGATCACGCCGATCTTCGACACGCGGGCGCTCGGCTACTCGTCGATGCTCGTCGCGGCCAAGGTCGACGCCGACTACCCACACCGGGCCGCGCAGATCATCAACACGCACCCGGGCGTGACGCACAACTACCTGCGCAACCACGACTTCAACCTGTGGTTCACGATCGCCACCGAGCCGGGCTCCAAGCTCGGGCTGAGCGGGACGCTCGAGGTCCTGCAGCGCCTCACCGGCGCCGAGTCGGTCCGCGAGCTGCCCACGCTGAAGCTGTTCAAGATCCGCATGGACCTGGAGATGGCGGGCGGCACCGACGCGCTGTCGACCGCCGGCGAGGCCGTCGAGCCGATGGTGCTCGAGCCGATCGAGCTGTCCGAGGAGGACATCGCCACGATCCGCGCCACCCAGGGCAAGATGCCGGTGGTCAGCGAGCCCTACGCGCCGGCCGCCGAGCGCCTGGGCATCACCCAGGCCGAGGTCCTCGCCCGGCTGGAGTCGCTCCGCGAGCGCGGTGGGCTGCGGCGCGTGGCCGCGATCCTCTACCACCGCCGCGCCGGCTTCTCCGCCAACGGCATGGGCGTCTGGGAGGTGCCGGAGGGCCAGGAGCTCGACATCGGGCGCCAGATGGCCGCGTTCCGCGGCATCTCGCACTGCTACCAGCGCCCCACCTACAAGGACTGGCCGTACTCGATCTTCACGATGGCCCACGGCCGCTCGAAGGAGGAGTGCGACGCGATCCTGACCTCGATCGCCGAGGCCACGGGGATCCACGGAGCGCGCGACGCTGTACTCGAGCACCGAGTTCAAGAAGGTCCGGATGCTCTACTTCACCGACGACTTCCGCCGGTGGGAGGAGGAGCACGCCTGACCTCCTCGCTGACGGACACCCGCTCGGCTGAGCTCTATCGCCGGGCGCTGCACGTCCTGCCCGGCGGGGTGAACTCGCCGGTGCGTGCCATGCGATCGATCGGGCGCGACCCGATCTTCATCGACCACGCGGCGGGCGCGGACCTCACCGACGTCGACGGCAACGTCTACGTCGACTACGTCTGCTCGTGGGGCCCGCTGATCCACGGCCACGCCCATCCGGCGGTGCTGGAGGCGATCGCCGAGGCGGCGGCGCTCGGCACCACGTTCGGCGCCGCGACCGCGGGCGAGGTCGAGCTCGCCGAGCTGGTCGCGCAGCGGATGCCGGGCGTCGACATGCTGCGGATGACGTCCTCGGGCACGGAGGCGGTCATGAGCGCGATCCGCGTCGCCCGCGCCGCCACCGGCCGCGACAAGCTGCTCAAGTTCGCCGGCGGCTACCACGGCCACGTCGACGGTCTTCTCGCCGAGGCCGGCTCCGGCCTCGCCACGCAGGGCATCCCCTCCTCTCCCGGCGTGCCCGAGGCCGCGACGGCCGCCACCGTGGTCGTCCCGTGGAACGACCCCGACGCCGTCCGCGCCGCGTTCGCCGAGCACGACTTCGCCGCCGTGCTGTGCCGAGCCGTACCCGGCCAACATGGGTCTCGTCCCGCCGGTCGACCGGCTTCCTCGAGCTGCTGCGCGAGCTGTGCACCGAGCACGGCACGCTGCTCGTGTTCGACGAGGTGATCACCGGCTTCCGCGTCTCCCGCGGCGGCGCGCAGGAGCTGAGCGGCGTCTCGCCCGGACCTGACCGTGATGGGCAAGGTGATCGGCGGCGGGCTCCCCGCCGCGGCCTACGGCGGCTCGAAGGAGCTGATGGAGCTGGTCGCTCCGGCCGGGATCCGTCTACCAGGCCGGGACGCTGAGCGGGAACCCGCTCGCGGTCGCGGCCGGCCGCGCCGCGCTCGAGATGCTCGACGAGGAGGCGTACCTCGGCGCTGTCGGCCACGACGATCGCGCTCGCCGACGGCCTCCGCGAGGCGGCCGGCTCGCGCCCGATCCAGATCTCCCACACCACCGGGCTGCTGACCGTGTTCTTCTCCGAGCACGCCGGTGCACGACTACGCCGGCGCGACGCGCCTGCGACACCGAGGCCTACGGCGCCTGGTGCCGCGCGCTGCTCGCCCGCGGCGTGTACCCGCCGCCGTCGCAGTTCGAGGCCTGGTTCCCGTCGCTCGCCCACACCCCCGAGCACGTGACGCGGACGGTCGAGGCCGCCACGGCGGCCTTCGACGAAATCGCATGACGAGCGCGCTCGACCGACCTCGCGTCCGCGCTGCGCGCGGAGGGCGGCCTGATCGCCGCCACGCGTGGTCGATCCCGGCGACACGCCCGTCGCCGCACGGGGACGAGGCCGCTGCCGGTCGCGACGAGTACGCGCTGGTCGTCGAGGCGATCCGCGAGGGCTACCTGCAGCACTACGCGGAGGGCCGGGTGGTGCGCGCCGACGACCCGGACCTGGCGCTGCTGGCCGGCGACCGGCTGTACGCGCTCGGCCTCGCGCGCCTCGCCGAGCTCGGCGACCTGGAGGCGGTGGGCGAGCTTGCTGACCTGATCTCGCTGTGTGCCCAATCCCACGCCGAGGGCGACCCGGAGCGCGCGACCGCGGTGTGGGAGGCGGGCGCCGCGCCATCGGCCATGGTGCCACGCCGAACACGAGGCCGCGAAGGCGCTGTGGCGCGGCGCCCAGTAGGTTCCCCGGCGCCCTTCGGGCGATATTGTTCGCCGCCCGCCTTCCCGACCGGAAACCCCGTTCGTGCCTGACCCTCGCAAGACGCCCAAGTCCAAGTACACCGCCGACCGGCAGATGCCTGGCGCCTTCGAGGGCGAGACGGTCACGCGCCGGCGGTTCATGACCCTCACCGCGCACGGCGCGGGCGCGGTCGCCGTCCTCGGCGTTCGCGCTGCCCACGCTGGGCTTCGCGGCCGGCTCGGCGATCTTCGAGCGTCCCGAGGTCCAGTGGGAGTCGGTCGGCGCCCCTGAGGACTTCCCGACCGACACCTACATCCCGAAGGTCATCACCGAGGTCTCGGGCGTCGGCGAGATCGGCAAGACCACCGTCTACATGCGGGCGCACAACGAGGACATCGACGGGCCCGTCGACGACGAGATCCCGGGCACTGGCGAGTTCATCGCGATCTCGACGCGCTGCATGCACCTCGGGTGCCCGGTCCGCTACGTCGAGGCCTCCGCGCGCTTCATCTGCCCGTGCCACGGCGGCGTCTACGACTTCCGGGGCGCGGTCTCCGGTGGCCCGCCGGTGCGCCCGCTGGACCGCTTCTTCGTCCGCGTCGAGGGCGGCCAGGTCCAGGTCGGGCCGCGCTACTCGGTCAACTCGGAGTTCAAGCGCTACGAGCACTACCGCGACCCAGGCCAGGACCTCGACGGCATCGGCCAGTACATGTACCCCGGGCGCTTCTCGACGCCCAAGCTGGACTAGGACCCCGCCATGAAGCTGCCCAAGCTCCCCGCACCCCGCCCCCGACAAGCTCAACCCGCGCCCCGCAGCGGCCGGGCGAGAGCCAAGCCGCGGTCCCGCCGAGCAGGCCAAGGAGGCCGGCATCGGCGCGGTCGACTGGATCGACGAGCGCACGTCGCTCTCGGGCGGCCTGCGCTGGGCGATGTTCCGCAAGGTGCCCAAGGGGACGAACTGGTTCTACACGCTGGGCTCGGCGACGCTGTTCGCGTTCCTCTCCCAGGCCGTGACCGGGGTGTTCCTGGCGATGTACTACCGGCCCGACGCCGCCGGCGGCGCGTACGAGTCGGTCCGCCACATCACCAACGAGGTGTTCCTCGGCGAGCTCGTGCGCGGCATGCACAAGTGGGGCTCGAGCGTGATGGTGATCCTCGTGTTCCTGCACATGGCGAGGACGTTCATCTTCGGCGCCTACAAGTACCCCCGCGAGCTGAACTGGGTGATCGGCGCCGTGCTGCTGATCCTCACGATGGTGATGTCGTTCACGGGCTACCTGCTGCCGTTCGACCAGCGCTCCTACTGGGCGACGATCGTGGGCGTGAACATCAACGGCACCGGCCCCATCGTCGGCCCGTTCCTGTCGGACTTCCTGCGCGGCGGGGCGGAGTTCGGCGCGACCACGCTGTCGCGCTTCTACGCGATCCACATGCTGCTGATCCCCGGCGGCCTCGCCGCGCTGATCGGCGCGCACCTGTACCTCGTGGCCAAGCTCGGCACGACCGCTCCGCCGTGGCTGAAGGCCAACGGCGACGACCGGCTCAACGAGGACCGGGTCTAGATGAACAACCGCGAGAAGGAGGAGTACCTCCGGGAGTACTCGATCCTGAAGTCGCAGGGGAAGCCGTTCTTCCCCTACGCGGTCGCGAAGGACTCGCTCATGGCCTGCGTCGTGCTGGCCGCGATCATCGGCATGGCGATCATCTTCGGCGCCGAGCTGGGCCCGAAGGCGGACCCGACGACGACCACCTACGTGCCGCGGCCGGAGTGGTACTTCTTCTTCCTGTTCGAGCTGCTGCGCGTGATCAAGCCCGCGTCGCTGGTGCCGCTCGCGACCATCGGGGTCCCGACGATCCTGATGATCCTGCTGCTGATCGTGCCGTTCATCGATCGCGGCCCCGAGCGGCGCCCGGAACGGCGCCCGATCGCGATGGTGACCACCTTGTTCGTGATCGCCGCGATGGCGCTACCTGACCTACCTCGGCGCCGCCGCCGGCTCGCCGAACGAGATCGACATGAAGGTGGCCAAGCAGTACGAGGCCGGGCAAGCTCGTCGCCGCCCAGTCGGGCTGCCTGGCGTGCCACAAGATCGGCGAGAACGGCAACGACGGTCCAGGGCCGGAGCTGACCGACATCGGCGGCAAGCTGTATCCGGCCGCCATCGAGCGGACGCTCGAGAACCCGACCGCGCCCATGCCTTCCTACAGCAACCTGCCCGCCGAGAAGAAGGACGCGCTCGTGCAGTTCCTCGCCCAGCTCAAGGGCGACGACACGAGAGCAGGTCAGTAGCGCTTGACCGCGCGTAGCGGCACCCTCGAGGAGGGCCAGGTGCAGGCGATGTTCGATCGCATCGCCGGCCCGTACGACCTCATGAACTCCGTCATGACGGCGGGGCTGCACCACCGCTGGCGCCAGCGCGCGGCCGACCTGGCGCGCGTCGGGCCGGGCACGAAGGCGCTCGACGTCGCGACCGGGACCGGCGACCTGGCGATCGAGCTCGCCTCGCCGCGGCGCCGACGTCGACCGGCTCGGACTTCTCGCCCGGGATGCTCGACGTGGCGCGGCAGCAAGGCGCCGAACCTGCGCTGGGAGCACGGCAACGCGCTCGAGCTGCCCTACGAGGACGACACGTTCGACGCCGCCACCGTCGGGTTCGGGGCGCGCAACTTCTCCGACCTCGAGCGCGGGCTCGGCGAGATGGCGCGCGTCGTGCGCCCGGGTGGGCGCGTCGTGGTCCTGGAGATCACCACGCCGCAGAGGCCGCCGCTGTCGACGTTCTTCTCGCTGTGGTTCGACCGCGTCGTGCCGCTGCTGGGCAAGGTCGCGGCCGAGCCGGAGGCCTACACGTACCTGCCGAACTCCGTCAAGCGCTTCCCGGGGCCGCAGGAGCTCGGCGGGGATGCTGGCGCGGCGCGGGCCTCGTCGACGTGCGCTGGATCCTCACCGCGGGAGGGATCATCGCGCTGCACTCCGGCACGGTGGGGCGCTGATGGCCAGCGCCGAGTCCGTCGCGGCGGTCATCGAGGCCGGCGGGGCGCACGTCCCGGAGCTGATGGAGCGCCTCGAGGCGCGGCTGCAGGAGCTCGCGCGCTCGCACGGTGCGGTGCTGGCCGAGCACGCGGGGGCGACGATCGCCGCGGGCGGCAAGCGGCTGCGGCCGCTGCTGGTGTTCGTGGCGGCCGGCGCCGGGAGCGCGACGACGACGCCGTGCTGCGCGCCGCCGTGGCGGTGGAGCTGGTGCACTCGGCGACGCTCGTCCACGACGACGTGCTCGACGCGGCGCCGCTGCGGCGCGGCCGGCCGACGGTCGTGGCGACCGCGGGGCGCGAGATGGCGACCGCCACGGGCGACCTGCTGTTCTCGCGCGCCTTCGCCGAGCTGGCGGCGCGGCGGCCGCGCCGAGGCGGTGCGGGTGCTCTCGGACGCGTCGTCGGCGCTCGCGCAGGGCGAGCTGCTGCAGCGCGAGGACGCCTGGAACATCGCCGATCACACGCGAGCGCTACCTGGCGCGCTGCGATCTCAAGACCGCGCGGCTGTTCGAGGCCGCGTGCCGGCTCGGCGCGCAGGCCGGCGGCGGGTCCGAGGACGTGCTCGGGCGCTTCGGCCGCGACATCGGCCTCGCGTTCCAGCTGCTCGACGACGTGCTCGACGTCTCAGGGCCGGCCGAGCGGACGGGCAAGCACCGCGGCACCGACCTGCTCGACGGCACCGTCACGCTCCCGCTGATCCTCGCCATGGAGCGCGATCCCGAGCTGGCAGCGCCTCGATCTGAGGGCCGTGCGGACGCCGGCCGAGGCGGAGGTCGGTGTGCGACGCGGTCGCCGCCAGCCGGGGCGCTGGAGGTCGGCGCGGGCGGAGGCGATGGAGATGGTCGAGGCCGCGAAGGCCTCGCTGCCGGCGCTGCCGGAGGCCCAGCAGGGCGCGCTCGAGCTGGTGGCCGACGGCGTCGTCGACCGGTACGAGCCTAGAAGTCTTCGGGGAGGATCGCGTCGGCGGCGAGCGCGAGGACGAAGCGCTCGATCTCGTCCTCCATGTTGGCCTGCGTCAGGCGCTTGAGGTCGCGCATGAGGGCCTCGGTGCCGCGGTCCAGCTCGTCGTCGAAGCGATCGACGGTCGTCTGGTCGTAGACGCCGACGTCGTTCCACTCGCAGTTGGGGCAGCGGAGCAGGACCTCCCAGTGGGTCGGGAGACGTCTCGGACCACTCGACCGGGTACACGAGGCCGCGATCGCAGAGCGGGGCAGACGTGCAGCTCGCCGGCGACCGTGCTCGATCGGGAGCGGCTCGGTGGCCGCCGCCTCGGCGAGGTTCTCGAAGTACACGACCTCGATCGCGCGGCCGGACGGAAGTACGACTCGGCGGACGTATTGGCTGTTGTGGTCGTGAGTGGCTCATGGTCAGCTCAGGAAGTGGCTTCCTGCGGACTTGATCGGCGTCCCGCGAACTTCCTTGACTAGAACATCCGTGCATCTGGGAGGCGCTAGGCTTCGTAGTGGTCTTCAACGACCAACGACCAGCGGGGTTTCGCGGTGCCAAACATCGGACCGACCGAGCTGATCATCGTCCTGGTGATCGTGCTTCTCATCTTCGGACCGAAGCGCCTTCCGGGGCTCGGTCAGCCAGCTGGGCGACGGGATGCGGGAGTTCAAGGACTCGATCAGCGGCAAGGGCGGCCGCGACGACGACGACGATGACGACGACGAGGCGGCGGATCGCGACAGCACCCGCCGCAAGACCGAGGCCGCTCTCGGCCGGCCCGAGGGCGAGCAGTCGCCGCTCGATGGCGAGGTCGTCTCCGAGCGGCGCTCCTAGCGGCGCGGCGAGCAGCGCTCCCGCATGGCCCGCGCCGCGCTGAGGCCGGTTTCTCATGACGACCGCCTGAGCCTCGTCGAGCACCTCGACGAGCTCCGGACGCGGATGATCATCGTGCCTGGGCGTGTTCCTCGCGTGCTTCGGCGTGGCGTTCTGGCAGAACGACATCGTGCTCGACCTGATGAACCGGCCGCTCGAGAAGACCGCGTTCAACGAGGGCAGCGAGGACCCGTTCGAACGGGCCGCCGACTTCCAGGCGGCGCAGAAGAAGCTGTACCTCCAGCAGGCGCTCGTGTCGCGCGCGCTCGCGCAAGAGAAGCGCCTCAGCGAGGAGTCCCGGCAGCTGCTGGAGGAGTTCGCGGCGACCGCCAAGGCGACCGCCGAAGCGGCGCCCAAGGCGACCGCGCGGCGCCCCGTGACACTCGGCGTCGGCGAACCTTTCACGGCCACGTTCAAAGTTGCCATGTACGCGGGCCTGCTGCTCGCGCTGCCGCTGCTCCTCTACCAGGCCTACGCCTTCATCCTGCCCGCGTTCTCACCACGAGAGCGGCAGGTCGCGATCCCGCTGCTGATGATGGTGCCGTTCCTGTTCATCGCCGGCGTGGTGTTCGCGTACTTCATGGTGCTGCCGCCGGCGATCAACTTCCTGCAGAACTTCAACGACGACTCGTACGACATCCTGCTGCAGGCGCGGGACTTCTACTCGTTCGAGCTGCTCGTGCTGATGGCGATGGGCGCGTTGTTCCAGATCCCGTCGGGATCCTCGCCGCCACGCGGCTGGGGATCGTCACACCTCGCCAGCTGCGCAAGGGTCGCCGCTACGCCCTCGTGATCATCGCCGTGGTGGCGGCGCTGCTGCCCGGCCAGGATCCGGTCACGATGCTGATCCTGATGGCGCCGCTGTTGTCCTGTATGAGGGCTCTATCCTCTTGGCATCGCTGCTCGACCGGCGCGCCAGGCGCGCCGCCGCTCGCGACGAGGCCGAGATGGCCGCCGCGGCGGACAACGAGCTCTTACTCCGACACGGACGACGACTAGACCATGCTGTTCGACCTCAGAGGCCGCGGACGCCGCCGGACCGTCAAGATCGTGTACATCACCCTCGCGCTGTTGATGGGCGGGGGTCTCGTGCTGTTCGGCATCGGCGGCGGCGGTGCCATGCAGGGCGGCCTCGTGGACGCCATCACCGGGCAGCTCCGGCGGTGACACCGGCGCCGAGCGCTTCGAGACGAAGGAGCGCGCGGCCCTGAAGGCGACCGCGGCGACGCCGCAGAACCCGACGGCGTGGGCCGAGCTGGCGCGTGCCCGGGTCCAGACGGCCGGCGTGGGGGAGAACTTCGATCCCGCCACCGCCTCCTACACCAAGACCGGCAAGGCCAAGCTCGCCGCGGCTGCCGAGGCCTGGGAGAAGTACCTCGCGCTCGACCCGAAGAACCCCGACGACCGGGTCGCGGGGCTGATGGTGCGCGCGTACGACCCGACGGGGCTCAACCGCCCGGCGGACGCGGTCAAGGCGCAGGAGATCATCACTGAGGCCAGACCGAGCGACACGACCTTCGCCACGCTTGCGATCTACGCGTACCAGGCCGGCCAGACCCGCAAGGGCGACCTGGCGACCGGCCGCGCCCTCGAGCTCGCCCCCAAGGACGAGCGCAACACGCTCAAGAGCCAGCTGGACTCGGCCAAGCAGCAGTCGATCGCCGCCCAGGCACAGCAGGGCCAGGATGCCGCTCCCACGCCGACGCCGACGCCCAAGCCCAAGGGCTGAGCGGCTACCATTGGCGCTCGCGCCCTTGTAGCTCAACTGGCAGAGCAGCGGACTCTTAATCCGAAGGTTCCAGGTTCGATTCCTGGCGGGGGCATCGAGAAAGGCCTGCATGCGCAGGCCTTTCGTCGTTCTGGGGCGGTAGTCGTGACGTTACGGTGTCCCCGATATGTCCCGAAGCGCGCTCTCGAGGGGCAATTCGGGGTCGTGCCGCCTAGAGCGGGTCGCGCCGGCGAAGCGTCAGCTCCGTCCGCTCAGTTCGCCGCC
Organism: uncultured Solirubrobacteraceae bacterium; assembly: GCA_963764385.1. Taxonomy (GTDB): domain Bacteria; phylum Actinomycetota; class Thermoleophilia; order Solirubrobacterales; family Solirubrobacteraceae; genus DATFQI01. The sequence goes on from CAVXSJ010000003.1 coordinate 161,033, forward strand.
GGACGTTTCGGAGGGCTTGGCGGCGAGGCCGGCGCGGGTGGCTCCGAGGGTTCCGTGCGTGCGGTGAACGGCGGGACTTCCGGCTCGTCGGCGCGGGCGGCAGGCGGGGTGTCAGGCGCGTCCCGCGCACGCGCACCGACTTCGGCCTCCATGCGCGCGAGCGCGGTTCGGATCGCCGCCAGCTCAACGGCGGCAAGGGCGTCGGGCGCCGTGGCCGCAGGGCGCACTCGCCGGCGGGCGCGCCGGCGGCCCAGCCCCCCGGCGACCAGCGCCGTGAGCGCGAGCGCGGCGGCCATGGCTCCCAGCACCACGTCGATGTGCGTGGCCGCCCAGTCCTTCCAGCGCCCCGTCACGCCGCTGGCGCCGCCGGCGCCGGCGGTCACGGTGAAGCCCACGGCAACGCGGTCGGTCTCGTCCGCGCCCGTCGTGACGACCGCTGTGACGGTCCAGCTGCCGTTCGCGAGCGGCGGCAGCTCGACGGCGAGCTTCCGCGCCCTGCCGGGGGCGAGCTCAGCCACGTCGACCGTCCTCGTGTCTCGCGGTGCGTCGGAGCCGTCGCGGCGTAGGGCGATCGTGACCGTCCCGGATGCGGCGGCCGTGCCGTTGCTGCGAACCTTCCCGGCGACCACAGGCGAGGCGCCGGGGCGCGCGTCGCGGACCCGCAGGCCTGCGAGCTCCAGCTTGGGCGTCGGCAGTGTGTTGACGCCGGTCAGCCGGATCGTCCGGCGGAGCGTCGAGGTGCGCCCGGCGCTCGTCGACCGCGCCACCGCCCGGTACGTGCCGGCGCGCAGCCGTCCGGTGAAGGGCAACGCGAATTCGCGGGTCGCCTGCGGGATCACGTTCTCGGCCGCGAACCGGCCCTTGAAGACGGTGCGCCCGTTGCGCAGCAGCCGCAGCCTCGTGTCGGCGCGAGCATGGAGGTTGCCGGTGTTGCGGACGTCGGCGAAGAACGCAAGACGCCCGCGGCTCGCCTGCTCGGCGCGCAGTCCGGTGACTTGGCTGTCCATGCAAGGGCGGGCGGGATAGCGCAGCAGGAGCGGAGCCACGAGGCGCAGTGCGGACGTGACCTGGCTCGCGCCCTTCGCCGACGCGGCGTGCGTGACGCCGAACTCGATGACGGCGTACGTCCCGAGACCGGTCTGCGGGCACGCGAGCACGCGAGCGCTCACCCCCCGCGACGCCCCGGGCCTCAGGGTGAACCGGCCGCGGTCGACTCGCAGCAGCCGCCTGCCGGCCGCGCGCGCCCCGGCGCCCGTGTCGTACTCGGGCAGGCCGGACAGCGCCTGGGTGGCCTGATACGGCCGGGCGACGACCGTCACGGCCGCTCGTGTCCGGTTCGTGACGGTGATCGACGGAGTCTTGCCCCCGCGGGCGACGGTCGCCTCGATCCGCGAGGGCTCCAGGGCGATGCCCCCGCCCTCGGCGGCCTGGGCGGGGGCGGCCGCGGAGAGCGCGGCCGCGAGGGCGATCGTCGTGAGGATGGCGTGTCGCATCAGAACCCCTGGGCGGCTTGGTAGGTGATGACCTTGCGGTAGACGTCGGCCCCGAGCGCCGCGTCGTCGGCGTAGGAGACGACCTGCCGGTAGGTGACACCGAGCGCCAGGCTGCTCGCGCTCGCGGGACGTGTCGTGGTGACGGTCGCCGCCGTCGGGCTCGCCGCGGCGAAGCTCGTTGCCTGCGGGACCCCTCCGAGGTGCGACAGCCGCCACTCCAGCGGTGAGCTCAGCTTGCGTGACAGATAGGCGCCGCCGTTCCATTCGGTCATCCGTCCATCGGCACCATCGGTGTTCAACTTGACGCCCCAGGACTTGTTGCTGACCACGGAGAAGGTCTGCACGGACGAGAGGTTGGTCCCGATCACCCACGCGCCCCACGCGAGGGCGCCCACCGAGGAGAAGTCCGCGGTGAGCGTCGGCACCTCCTGCAGCGCGATCGAGTGCGAGATCCAGCCGTTGTTCGCCGGCGTCGACGTCGCGCTGCGCGCGCCGGTGGCGCCGGGCGTCGGGCGGACCTCGTCTCCCATCGCCAGCGCGGAGCTCGTCGAGGCGGCGCTCCAGCGCTGCGTGGTGCCGCTCGGAGCGGCGCCGGTACCGCCGGACACGGAGAAGCCGACCGGTGCGATCAGCATCGAGGAGAGCTCGCTCGTGGTGATGGTGACCGCGCTGGCTGCGCCGCTGCCGCCGCTGGTCCAGTTGCTGGCGTCGACCGGCGTCGTCGTGTCGACGTTCCTGTAGGAGGCGATGCCCGCGCTCGAGCTGCGCGAGGCGCCGACCGTCACCGAGAAGCTCGCTGGATCGCCCGCTGCCGCGATCCGCCGCCAGGTCTGCATCCGGAGGTTGTTGGCGGAGGTGCTGTTGGTGCGGTTCTGGAGCGAGGTCCAGCCCGTGGGCGCGGTGAACGCCGTCGCGGTCGTGGACACGACGGTCATGATCATGATGTCGCCCGTCGCGGTGCCCGCCGGACGGTTGACGGTGATGACGTTCGTCTCGCTCGACGAGGTGCTCGTGCCGGCGAGTGTGATCGCAGCCGAGGCCGCGTCGGGCGAGATGGCCAGCGCCGCCGCGCAGAGCGCGCCCGCGAGCACGCGGACGCCTACGCGGCGGTATGCAGCGGCCCGGGACATGGCGTTCCGGTCATCGGCCGTGCAGCCGAAGAACTTCAGTCCCTAGAAGCCCTGGCCGGCGTCATAGGTCGCGACGGCGCGGTAGACGTCCGTGCCGATCGACGCGTTGTCGGCGTAGGACACGGGCTGCTGGAACGTCACGCCGACGTCGACGCCGGCATCGCTCGTGAGCGTCTGCCCGGTGACGACGTTGGCCGTCGAGGTCGCGATCGCGGTGTAGCTGGGCGAGCCCACCGGCGTGCCGCCCTGGCTGGTCTTCGCCCACGACAGCGGGGACGCCAGGGTACCCGCGACGTACGCGGAGCCGTTCCAGCGGCGCATGTTCGAACTGTCGGCGCTGACGCGCAGCCCCCATGAGGTGTTCGACTTGACATTGATCGTCTGCTCCGACGAGCTGGAGGTCGCGGCGGGAACGAACGTGGCGAACGAGAAGTCGCCGGGGAACGTGGCGACGAGCTGCGGGGTCGGGGTACCTGTGACGACCTGGTTCTGGGACTGCGTGGTCGCAGCGGAAGCGGTGGCGGTGCCGGTGACGGCGATGGCCGTCGCCAGCGCGAGCGCGGTAACGGCATGGCGCGCCGTGCAACGGCGCGAGCGGGCGGTGGCCATGGTAAACGGTCCTCCTTGACGAGTGAGATCGCGACGCTCCATGCGTCGCGTGGTCCGGCGGGCGGCCGAGCCATCTCGCCGGATCGGCGAGACCTCTTGCTTTGCGACCCCACCTCGCGGTGGGTGTGCCGTGTGCAGCCAGTCGCTTTCATCGGCATCGCGGGCCGCTTCCGTATGCGAGTTGGACGAATGGTTGATCCCGGCGGCGCGCGCTCACGCCCCCGGTCCCGGATGGGCGCGATCACGGTTTTTCCCCAGCTCTGATCACAGGAATTCCCAGCCGGTGCGCGCGGGCCTGTCTGGGACCCGCTCCAGGGTCGGCGGTGTCTAGGCCGTCGATGTCCGAGGAGGGAGTCCCGCGGGGGATGCTCACACAGGAGGACGACGTGGCGATCCACGCACTGGCCGCACGCGGTTAGACGAAGTCAGCGATCGCGCGGCACACCGGCCGGGGATCGCAAGACGATCGCGAAGTACCTGGCCGGCGGCGGGCCCGGCCAGCAGCGGGTGCCGGCGCCGAGTTGCCTCGGGCCGTTTCGCGATTACATCGCGGCGCGGTGCGTCGATGATCCGCACCTGCCCGCGGTCACGCTGCTCGAAGAGCTCGTCGCGGCCCGCTTCGACCGCAGCTATCCGACGTTGGTGCGCGAGCTGCGGCGGCTTGAGCTGCGGCCTATCCGTCTGGTCTGTAGAGGCCGCCATTCGCTTCATCGGAGGGCGGTTCGGCGAGCTCGGCGCTGGTCGCGTTTGAGGGCAACCGCTACACCCACCCACCCACCCACCCAGCCGGCTCAAGCGTGGTGCGCAGGTCGTGGTGACGTCGCTTGGCCGCGGGTGCGTGGCCGGCGGCAGCACCCTCGTCCCGGTCGGCTAGCCCCGGCTGGCACACTGCCCTCCGTGGAGGGGTACTTCGGAGAGCGCGTCGCGGCGGTGTACGACGAGCACTCCGGCGGCATGTTCGATCCGGCCGTGGTGGGGCCGGCGGTGGAGACGCTCGCGGAGCTCGCCGGCGACGGCGCCGCGCTGGAGTTCGCGATCGGGACCGGGCGGATCGCGTTGCCGCTCGCCGAGCGCGGGGTGCGCGTGGTCGGCATCGACAACTCGGAGGCGATGCTGGCCCGGCTGCGCGAGAAGCCCGGCGCCGAGCGGCTCGAGGCCCTCGCAGGGGACATGGCGACGACGCGCGTGGCGGGCGCGTTCTCGCTCGTGTACCTGGTCTTCAACACGATCTTCAACCTCAACACGCAGGACGGCCAGGTCGCGTGCTTCGAGAACGCCGCGGCGCATCTGCCCAGCGGCGGGCGGTTCGTGATCGAGGCGCGGGTGCCCGAGCTGCAGCGGCTGCCGCTCGGCCAGACCGTGCTGCCGTGGCGCGCCGATCCCCGCGGGATGTCCTACTACGTCTACGACGTCGTGACGCAGCGGCTGAGCGGTCAGCACTACCACTTCGTCGACGGCGGCGTCCAACCCAGCCCGATCGAGATGCGCTACGCGTGGCCCGCCGAGCTCGATCTCATGGCGCGCCTCGCCGGGATGCGGTTGCAGGATCGCTGGGGAGGCTGGCAGCGGGAACCGTTCACGGGGCTCAGCCCCGCGCACGTGTCGGTCTACGAGAAGCGCTAGCCGGGGAGCGGAAACAGCCGCAGGAAGCGCTTCGCGGCGGCTCGGCTGCCGGTGATCGTGATCGCACCCGAGCGCTCCGCCGCCTCGAGTTCGCGGTCGTGCCACAGCACCGCGGCCAGCGGGCCCGGCGCTGCCTCGATGACGGCGTCGGGATCGTCCGCGCCGCCGCGGGTGACCGCGAGCCGTCCGTCGGACGCCTGCACGGTGAACGCCTGCCCGTCGAGCCGCAGCTCGAAGCGGCCGTCGCCGCCCGCGAACAGGGTCTTGAGGGCGACCACGAACGCGTCGACGCCGATTTTCGCCTCGCCAGGCGGGAACGGGGCCACGCTGCCCCAGCGGCCGAGGGCGAGGACGACGGGCTCGAGGCCTTCCCCCCGCGAGGTCAGCTCGTACACCTTCGACGCGGCCGGCGGCGGCAGCGTCCGGCGCTGCACGACGCCGGCCTCCTCCAGCTCGCGCAGTCGCTGGGCGAGGACGTCGGCGCTGAGCTGCGGGAGCCCCGCCCGCAGGTCGGTGAAGCGCTTCGGGCCGAGGAGCAGCTCGCGCACGACGAGCAGCGACCACCGCTCGCCCACGACGTCGAGGGCCCGCGCCACGCCGCAGCGATCCCCGTAGGTGCGCTTCCCGGCCACGCCGGTAACTATAACCGACGAGCTAGTTGGAAACGCCAACTCTCTGGTACGATTCCCGCATCACACACCTCACGAAGGAGATGAGATGAGCGAGCGCAACGGCTACGAGCATGGCGTGCCCTGCTGGGTCACCAACATCCAGCCGGACCCGGCCGCCGCCGCGGACTTCTACGGGGCGCTGTTCGGCTGGGAGTACCTCGAGGGCGGCTACTACACCGCCCGGCTCAAGGACCGCGACGTCGCGGCCGTCGCGCCGCTCCCGGACCCGCCTCCGGCCCCGGACTGGATCACCGACGTGTGGGTCGACAGCGCCGACGAGACGGCCGAGAAGGCCCGCAGCGCGGGCGGCACGGTGCTGGCCGAGTCCTTCGACGGACCCTCTGGCCGGATGGCCGTCATCGCCGATCCCGGCGGCGGGGTGCTCTCCGTCACCGAGCGGCATGAAGCGGGCGGGGCGCAGCTCGTCAACGAGCCCGGCGCGTGGGCGATGAGCCGGCTCGACACGCCGGACGTCGAGGGCGCCAGGGAGTTCTACGGCGCGGTGTTCGGGTGGACGACGGAGGACCTCGACATGGGCGAGATGAAGGCCACGATGTTCCGCCTGCCGGGGTACGTCGGCGGCGAGCCGCAGCAGCCCGTCTCGCGCGAGGTCGTCGCGGTGATGGTCGCGGCCGAGCCGGGAGCTCCGGCGCGGTGGAGCGTCGACTTCTGGGTCGGCGACGTCGACGCGGCGGTCGCGACCGCCACAGAGCGCGGCGGGGCTGCCGTCGCCGGGCCGTTCGACACGCCCGTCGGGCGCACCGCCGTGCTGGCCGATCCTGCGGGCGTGACCTTCACCGTCACGAAGATCGCCGGCACGTAGCTCCCTCTCTCCACCTGCGAATCATTTGGTATTTACCAACACGCCCCGGTACGTTGCCGGAGGGCGCGCTGGGGTCGCGAGGAGAGGGTGGAGGGGTTGCAGGAGGAGGAGCCCGAGGTCGCGGAACGCCGTGATCGTGGCGTCCCGGACCGTGTGCGACGGGGTTCGACGCGAGCGAGCAGATCGCCCTCGAGATCCGCCGCTACCTGGAGCGCCAGGGCCTGCAGCCCGGCGACCGCATCGGCACCGAGCAGCAGCTCGCGACCGAGTTCGGCGTCAGCCGGCCGACGCTGCGCGAGGCGCTCCGTCTGCTGGCCGGCTCGCACCTGATCCGCGTCACCCGCGGGCGCTCCGGCGGGATCTTCGTCGCCCACACGCCCGGCGACGGCATGAGCCGCACCCTCAGCGAGTCGATCGCGATGATGCTCGCCACCGAGAGCGTGAGCGTGCTCGACCTGCTCGAGGCGCGCATGTTCATCGAGGTGCCGCTGGCGCGGATGGCCGCCGAGAACGCCACCGCGGACACCGACCGCCGGCTGGCGGACGCGATCGCGGACGCCGAGCGCTCCGCGCCGGGGGAGCCGGACTTCAACGATGCCGACGCGCGCTTCCACCGCACGCTTGCGGAGGCCGTCGGCAACGAGCTGCTGCTCGCCTTCAGCTGGACGCTCGTCTGCCACCCGCCCCGCGGCCGCGGAGAAGGCGATGCGCGCCCACCTGCAGCACCTGCACGACGTGCTGACCTCAGGCGATTGAGTCGGCCGAGCGGCGTACGACGTCGGCGGCCGCCGCCAGGCCGCGGCGCTCGTCCGCGTCGAGCTCCCACGCCTCGATGTGCTTCACCCCGCCGCGGCCCAGCCGCACGGGAACGCCGAGCGCGACGCCGACGCCGCTCGTCCAGGTCGAGGAGCGCCCCGAGTCCAGCGCGACGTGGCGCCGGTACCAGCCGCGCACGAAGTCCGTCGCCGCCTCCCGGTCGGCCGCCTCCAGCGTGACGCGCTCGCCGCGGACGCGGACGCGGGAGAACACGGGGACCGCCGCGTCGCCGTGCTCGCCGAGCACCCATGCCTCGACCTCGGCGGCGGGAACGCCGAGCGCGAGCCCGACGCCGGTCCGCAGCCGCAGCGTGTCGTTGAGCGTGTAGCCCAGCACGCGGCGGCGGTCGAGGCCGCTGTGGCGGTGGAGCCAGGTCACGAGCGGGTCCACCGGGTTGATGACGACCGTGAGCACCCCGTCCCAGTCCGGAGGCAGCGCCGAAGCGATGCGCGCCAGGATCTCCGTGTTGGCGGTGAGGTAGGTCAGCCGGGAGCGGTTCTCGGTGAGCGCCGCCGGTCCACGATGACGACGTCGATCTCCTCCGGGCCGAGGAGCAGGTTGAGCGCGGCGGACGAGCCGACGCCGCCCGCCCCGCCCACGAGTGCGACGGTGGCGGAGTACCCGGAGGACGTGTTCGATCAGGTGATGGCGGTCAACGTGCGCGGGTCGTTCCTGCTTGCCCGCCACGCGCTCGCGGCGATGCGCGACGGCGGGAGCCTGATCATCAACTCCAGCGTCGTCGGGCTCACCTCCGATCCGGGGATCTGCGCCTACGCCACCTCCAAGCACGCGCTCGTCGGCCTGATGCGCACCGCCGCCAAGGAGGTCGCGGCGCGCGGCACACGCTGCACCCGGGGCCGGTCGACAACGAGTTCCAGGGGCGATCGAGGAGACCGCCACCGGCGAGCCGCGCGCTCGGGCCGCCGAGCTCTTCGAGCGCATGATCCCCGCGGGACGCCACGCGCGGCCGGAGGAGGTCGCCGCGGCGGTGCTGTTCCTCGCCGGAGATGAGCGCGCGTTCATAACCGGCGCCACAGTGCCCCTCGACGGGGGGATGAGCGTCTAGAGTCGTCCGATGAAGCCTCGCCTAGTAGCCGTCCTCGCCGCGCTCCTCCTGCTCGCGGCCGCCCCCTCCGCGCAAGCCGCCGGCTGGCAGCGGGTCACCACGCTCGACGGCACGGGCATAGACCAGGTCGGGCTCGTCCGCAGCTCCGACGGCGTCCTGCACGTCGCGTGGCACCACCGGACCGGGCCGAACACCGAGGACCTGCTGCACACGGCGATCACGCCGGCCGGCGCCATCGGCGCGACCTCCCCGATCCAGTCGGGGTGGACGGGCTTCACCAACCCCGCGCTCGTCATCGACCCGGTCACCGGCGGGGTGCGGGCGCTGTGGGGCGGCTTCCGCACGACGGAGCAGTCCGACCCGCAGAAGGAGATCAACACCGCGCTGTCTGCGGACGGCGGCGCCGGCTGGGTGCTGCAGCCCGGCCAGGTGGTGCCGGACGGCGCCCAGGCCTACGCGAGCCCGGTGTCGGCGAGCGTGAGCGGCGGCACGGTCTTCCAGGCCTGGTACGGCACGCTCGGCACGTGGGTCCACGCCGGCCTGTCTCCCACCTCGCCCAACTTCGACTACCAGGCGCCGATCGGCAGCTACGGCAACGACCCGAATATCGCCTCCGACGCCGACGGGCGGACGGTGATGGCGTGGTACTCGAACGCCAACGGGCACCTCGGGGTGCTGGCGCAGGACGTCGCGGCCGACGGCTCGCCGGTCGGGTCGGCGGCGACGATGCCGAAGACGAGCGACATGCAGGTCGGGATGCTGGGCCGGACGCCGCTCGTGGCCCGCGCGGGAGGCGGCTTCTACGTCGCCTATCCGACCGGCTACCCGACGCAGAACCGCGTGCGGGTGTGGCGCGTCGGCGCCCCCAACGCGCCGCTGATCTCCCGGCAGGCGGGCAACGCGGAGCCCGTCACCCTCGCCGCGGCGCCCGACGGGCGGCTGTGGCTGGCCTGGACGGACAACTCCACCGGGTCCCCCCGCGTGGTCGTCACGCGCTCGAACCGCAAGGTGACGCGCTTCGGCGCGCTCGTGTCCGCGGGCCGCGCGGGCAAGTCCGAGGCGGCCTACCGCCTCGACGCGAACGCGGCGCCCGGCGGCGGGCTCGACCTGTTCGGCAACTTCAACGACGGGACGAGCTCCATCACCGCCACGTACCACCGCCGGATCCTCCCCGGCCTGACGCTGCGCGCCGCGCCGGGCAAGGTCCGCAAGGGCAAGGTGACCGAGGTGCGCTTCACCGTGGTCGACGCCGGCGAGCCGGTGAAGGGCGCCGTGGTGCGCGCGGCCGGGAAGCGCGGCACGACCGACTCCAAGGGGCGCGTGCTGCTCGCCCTCACGAGCCGCAAGGCGGTCAAGGCCTCGGCGAAGCACAAGGGCTACGTCGCCGCCAAGAAGCGCTTGAAGGTGCGTCGCTGACGCGGCGATAACCTCCCTGGCGTGCGAACCGTCCGCCGCCTGCCGCACGTGGACCGCGTCGCGGTCGAGGAGCGAGCCGCCACGCTCGGCAAGCGCTCGATCAAGGCCGAGGCCAAGCAGCAGGGCATCCGCCTCGCCGTCTCGATGCTCGACCTGACGACGCTCGAGGGCGCCGACACGCCCGGCAAGGTCCGCCAGCTCGCCGCCAAGGCGGTCTGCCCCGCCCCGGCGCGGCCGGAGATCCCCAGCTGCGCCGCGGTCTGCGTCTACCCGGCGCTGGTCGCCGTCGCGGTCGAGGCCGTGGCGGGCACCGGCGTGCAGGTCGCGAGCGTCGCCACCGCGTTCCCGTCCGGGCAGAGCTCGCTCGACATCCGCCTCCAGGAGACGCGCGAGGCGGTCGCGCTCGGGGCGGACGAGATCGACATGGTCATCTCCCGCCAGGCCTACCTGGCCGGCGACGACGCGCGCGTCGTGGACGAGATCGTCCAGGTCAAGGAGGCGTGCGGCGACGCGCATCTCAAGGTGATCCTCGAGACGGCCGAGCTGCCGTCCTACGACCACGTCCGCCACGCCTCGATGCTGGCCATGGAGGCCGGAGCGGACTTCATCAAGACCTCGACCGGCAAGGCCAAGTCGGGCGCCACACCCGCCGTGACGCTGGTGATGCTCGAGGCGCTGCGCGACTACACGCAGCGCACCGGCCGCGTCGTCGGCATGAAGCCCGCCGGCGGCGTGTCGACCTCCAAGCAGGCGCTGCACATGCTCGTGCTCGTCAAGGAGACGCTCGGCGACGAGTGGCTGACCCCGGAGCGCTTCCGGATCGGCGCGTCGTCGGTGCTCAACGACCTGCTGATGCAGTACGAGAAGACGCAGAGCGGACGCTACGGGCGGGGAGAGGACTTCTCCAAGGAATGACGGCCACCCCTGAACGCACGCGGCTGAGCTGGGACTACTCGCCGGCCCCCGAGTCCGCCGACCACGTCCGGCTGCGCGACGCGTACGGCGTGTTCGTCGACGGCGAGTTCAAGGACGTCGGCCGCGCCGCGCCGACGATCAACCCGGCCACCGAGGAGCCGCTGGCGGACATCGCCGTGGCCGGGCCGGACGAGATCGCGCACGCCGTGAAGTCGGCGCGGGCCGCACAGAAGAAGTGGGCCGCGCTGCCCGCGCTCGAGCGGGGCAAGTACCTGTTCCGCATCGCGCGGCTGATCCAGGAGCGCGCCCGCGAGCTGGCCATCGTGGAGACGATGGACGGCGGCAAGCCGATCCGCGAGTCGCGCGACATCGACATCCCGCTCGCCGCCGCGCACTTCTTCCACTACGCGGGCTGGGCCGACAAGCTCTCCTACGGGCTCGCCGGGCGCGAACCCGAAGCCGCTCGGCGTCGTGGCGCAGATCGTGCCGTGGAACTTCCCGCTGCTGATGGCGGCGTGGAAGCTCGCGCCGGCGCTGGCGTGCGGCAACGCCGCGATCCTCAAGCCGGCCGAGACCACGCCGCTGACCGCGCTGCTGCTGGCCGAGATCTGCCAGGAGGCCGAGCTGCCGCCGGGCGTCGTCTCGATCCTCACGGGCGACGGCGCCACGGGCGCCGCGCTGGTCCGCGCCGAGGGCATCGACAAGGTCGCCTTCACCGGCTCGACCGCCGTCGGCAAGGACATCCAGGCCGCGCTGGCGGGCCGCGACGTCGGCCTCACGCTCGAGCTGGGCGGCAAGTCGGCCAACATCGTGTTCGAGGACGCCTCGATCGACCAGGCCGTCGAGGGCATCGTGCAGGGCATCTTCTTCAACCAGGGCCACGTCTGCTGCGCGGGCTCGCGCCTGCTCGTGCAGGAGAGCGTCGCCGACGTCGTCGAGGCGAAGCTGTGGGAGCGGATGCAGAAGCTGCGCCTCGGCGATCCGCTCGACAAGAACACCGACGTCGGCGCGGTCAACTCCGGCGAGCAGCTCGCAGCGGATCGAGTCGCTGGTGGCCGCCGGCGAGGACGAGGGCGCCGTGCGGCGCACGATCGCCTGCGACATCCCCGAGCGCGGCCACTGGTTCGCGCCGACGCTGTTCACCGAGGTCTCCCCCGTGCACCGGATCGCGGTCGAGGAGATCTTCGGCCCCGTCGTCTCCATGCTCACCTTCCGCACGCAGGCGGAGGCGATCGAGAAGGCCAACAACTCCCGCTACGGGCTCGCCGCCGGGATCTGGACCGACAAGGGCGGCAAGGCGTTCGAGGTCGCGGCCGCGCTGCAGGCCGGCGTCGTGTGGCAGAACACCTACAACCACTTCGACCCGACGGCGGCCTTCGGCGGCTACAAGGAGAGCGGCTTCGGGCGCGAGGGCGGCGCGGCCGGGCTGCGGCCGTACGTGCGCGTATGAGCCCGCGGCTGGCGGTCAAGAAGACGTACAAGCTCTACATCGGCGGCGCCTTCGTGCGGTCGGAGTCGGGCCGGCACGACCCGGTCCACGACCGAGAGGGAAGGCACGTGGCCAACATCGCCCGCGGCTCGCGCAAGGACGTCCGTGACGCCGTGAAGGCCGCGCGCAAGGCGCAGCCGGGCTGGGCGGCCAAGACCGCTTACAACCGCGGCCAGGTCCTCTACCGGGCGGCCGAGGCGCTGGAGTCCCGCTCGGGCGAGTTCGACGCCGGCGAGGCGGCCGCCGCCGTCGACCTCCTCGTCCACTACGCGGGCTGGACCGACAAGCTCCCGTCCGTGCTGGGCAGCGTGAACCCGGTCGCCGCGCCGTTCCTGTCCTTCTCCGTGCCCGAGCCGACCGGCGTCGTCGGCGTCGTGGCGCCCGAGGAGCCGGAGCTGCTCGGCCTGATCGGGGCGATCGCGCCGGCGCTGGCGGCCGGCAACACCGTCGTGGCGATCTGCTCGGAGAGCCATCCGCTGGCGGGGCTGGACCTCGGCGAGGTGCTGGCCGTCTCCGACGTCCCCGGCGGCGTGGTCAACCTCGTGGCCGGCCGACGCTCCGAGCTGGCGCCCGCTCTGGGCGCGCACCGCGACGTCAACGCGCTCGTCGACGCGAGCGGCGATCAGGACCTCGCGGTCGAGCTGGACACGCTGGCCGCGGAGACCGTCAAGCGCGTGCTGCGGGTCCGGGGCGACGCCGATCCGCGCGAGGACGCGCTGCGGCGCCTCGAGGCGCTGACCGAGCTCAAGACCGCTTGGCACCCCGTCGGCGCCTGACCACGGCGGAGCTGAACCGCGCGCTGATGGCGCGCCAGCTCCTGCTGGAGCGCGACTTCGCGCACGCCGCTGGAGACGATCGAGTGGCTGGTCGGGATGCAGTGCCAGGAGCCGCCGGCGCCCTTCTTCGGCCTGTGGTCGCGCCTGGAGGGCTTCGAAGCCGCCTCGCTGGTGGAGCTGCTCGAGACGCGCCAGGTGGTGCGCACGACGCTGATGCGCGCCACGCTGCACATCGTCAGTGGGCGGGACTGCCTGGCGCTGCGGCCGCCGCTCCAGTCGCTGCTCGAGCGGCGCTTCACGGGCAGCCCCTTCATCGTCAGACGTCAAGGGCGTCGATCTCGGCGAGGTGGTCGCCGCAGGCCGGGACATCCTGGCCGAGCGCCCGATGGGCACGGCGGCGCTGGGCCGCGAGCTCGCCGAGCGCTGGCCGGGCTACGACACCAACTCGCTCGCCTACGCGGTGCGGTACATGCTGCCGGTCGTCCAGCTGCCGCCGCGCGGGACGTCGCTCTCCCGCCAGGGCGGCCGGGCGATCGTGACGCCGGCCGAGACGTGGCTCGGCGCGCCGCTGTCCGCGGACACCGAACCCGACGTCGATGATCCTGCGCTACCTCGCCGCGTTCGGGCCGTCGACGGTCGCCGACATCCGGCTGTGGTCCGGGCTGGCCGGGGTCGCCGAGGTGGTGGCGCGGCTGCGGGAGCGCCTCGTGACCTACGAGGACGAGCGCGGGCGCGAGCTCTTCGACGTCCCTGACGCACCGCTCCCCGATCCGGAAACGCCCGCCCCGCCGCGGTTCCTGCCGCCGTTCGACAACGTGCTCCTCGCCCACGACGATCGCTCGCGCGTGCTGCCGTGGGGCCACCGGCTCGGCGTGGTCGGCGGCGCCTCGTTCGTGCTCGTCGACGGCCACGCCCGCGCGACCTGGCGGATCGACCGCGAGGGCGACGCGGCGACGCTGGTCATCGAGCCGCTGGAGCCGCTCGGCGACACCGGACGAGATCGTCGCCGAGGGCGAGCGGCTGCTGGCGTTCGGCGCGCCCGAGGCCGAACGCCGCGTGGTCGTCCTAGGCGACTGAGCGCAGCCTTCGGCGCGGCTTGCCGGCGCGCAGCTCGCGCACCACCGACTGCACCAGCGCCTCGGACTCGTCGCGGCGGCCGTCGGTCACCGCGCCCACGATCCCGCGCTTGCGCGAGATCAGCTCGATCATCGTCTCGTCGATCGTGTCGGCGGCCAGCAGGTACCAGGCCGTCGACGGCGTCGTGCTGGCCCATCCGGTGGCAGCGGTCCTCGGCCTGGTCGTGCATCGCCGGGGTCCACTCGAGGTCCAGGAACGCGACGTTGGAGGCGCGGGTGAGCGTGATGCCCTGGCCGCCGACGCGCGTGCCGCAGACGATCAGCTGCGGCCCGTCGGGCTCCTGGAAGGCGGCCACCGCCTCCTCGCGCTTGGGCAGCGGGTCGCGGCCGAGGACGTGCACCGCGTCGGGGAAGCGCTGCAGCAGCAGCTCCTGCACCTCGCGGTGGCCGGCGAACACGACCAGCGGCTCGTCGGAGGCCAGGAAGTCGTCGATCCAGGCCAGCGCCGCGCTGGCCTTGCCGCGCGCCGCGATGCGCTTGAGCGCGTTGAGCTGGGCGAGCCGCTCGGCGCGCAGCGCGGCCGCGACCTTGGCCTCCATCTCGCCGAGGTCCAGCGGCTGCTCGCGCAGCCACGCGATCACGTCGTCCTGCGCGAGCCGGTACTCGCTCTCGTTGTCGAGCGCGACCGGGAGCACGACCTGGCGCTTGGCGGGCAGCTGCGGGAGGACGTCGGCCTTCAGGCGGCGCACGAAGCAGCTGCGGCGCAGGTGCCAGTGGATGCGCTCCTCCGCGCCGGCGCCCTGGAAGCGGCGGGCGAAGCGCGCGCCGGAGCCGAACTCGCTGAGGCGGCCCGAGGATCCGCAGCTGCGCGATCAGCTCCTCCGGGTGGTTCATCACCGGCGTGCCGGTCAGGGCCAGCTTGAGCGCGTTGTCGGGCAGCGCCTCGGCCAGGCGGCGCACGGCCTGGGTGCGCTTGGCGCGCGGGTTCTTGACGTAGTGGGACTCGTCGAGCATCAGCGCCTTGGGCCGGCGCAGCGCCAGCCGGACGCGGTGGGCGTGGACGATCTCGTAGTTGATGACGGTGATGTCGGCCTCGACGGAGGTGACGGCTGGTGCCCGAGACGACCGTCACGCTGCGGTGCGGCAGCCAGCGCTCGATCTCGCGGCGCCAGTTGAGCTTCAGGCCGGCGGGGCAGACGACCACCGCCGGGAACGCGTCGTCGGCCTCCAGCGCCGCGAGCGCCTCGATCGTCTTGCCGAGGCCCTGCTCGTCGGCCAGGAAGGTGCGCCGCGCCTTGCAGCACGTACGCGACGCCGGCGCGCTGGAAGGGCTTCAGCTCGCCGCCGAGCCGGTCCTCGCCCTCCAGCGGCGGGTGCGCTGGAGGCGCGCGAGCGGCGCACGTCGTCGATGGCGCCGTCGTGCTCGCGGCGGAGGCGCTCCAGCACCTCGGCGGCGTTGTGCGCGGGCTCGACGCCGTACGTGCGCAGGTAGTGCTCCAGCGGCTCCAGCAGGTAGGGGTCGACCGGGACGGTGCGGCCGTGCGCCTCGCAGGCGGGGAGGGCGAGGAAGGCCGGCAGCGTGTCCGGGTCCCAGTTGATGTCCAGCCGGAAGCGCGGCTCGCCGTAGCCCTCGACGAGGATCAGCGCGGCCGGCGCGGGCACCTGGTCGACCTGCAGGCGGGACGCGCAGCGCAGCGCGCGCGGGTCCAGCCGGGCGCCCTTGGTGTTGAGCAGCGGTGTCGGCGACCTCCTGCGTGAAGGGCAGCCACAGCCGCCCGCCGCGGTCGGAGGCCAGCTCCGACGAGCGGCGGCTCCAGCTCGCCGGCGATCGTGTCGAGGATGAAGTGCCCCTTGCCGTCCAGCCGGCCGGCGGTCACGCGGCCGATCCACCCGGTCACGGCGCGCGACAGCCAGTCGCTGACCTCGGGGGCCACGCTGAGCGTCGGATGGCGCTCCAGCACGCCCTTCACGAACGGCGCCACCGCGTCGGCCCGCGGCGCCCACCACTCCTTCGACCTCCCAGTCGAACCGGCGGCCCGGGATCGCCCGCACGGCGTCGACGATGTCGGGCCGGTAGGGGAACGCGAAGACGACGGATTCGTGGCCCTGCGCGTTGCGCCGCAGCTCGACGTTGTGGACCGGATCTGCAGCGCGCATGAAGCCCTCTACGGTAGCTGTACCCTCGGATCATGCTCGCGAGCCTCGACGGCGCGATCGGCCCTGCCGCCGAGACGCGGATCCCGGTCAACGACGAAGGCCTCACCCGCGGTGACGGGGCCTTCGAGGTCGCCCGCCTCTACGGCGGCCGGCCGTATGCGATGGAGGACCACTACGCCCGGCTGGGGCGGACGTCCGCGGGGCTGCGGCTGCCCTACGACGAGGCCGCGCTGCGGGCGGAGGTCGACGCGCTGCTGGCGGAGGCCGGGCCCGGTCGAGGCGCTGCTGCGGATCGTGCTCACGCGCGGCGGGCGGCGGATCGCTGACCATCGAGCCGCTCCCCCATCGCGGCCAGGTGGCGCGCGTGAAGACCGTCACCTACGCGCCGAACCGCGTGCTCGACGGGCTCAAGACGCTCTCCTACGCGGGCAACATGCTCGCGACCCGGCTGGCGCAGGAGCAGGGCTACGACGAGGCGCTGCTCGTCACCCCGCACGGACGCGTGCTCGAGGGCCCGACGTGGAGCTTCTTCTGGGTCGCCGGCGGGGCGCTGTACACGCCGCCGCTCGAGGACCGGATCCTCGAGCTCGATCACGCGCGCGCGGGTCGTCGAGGAGACGAACGCCACCGAGGAGCCGTGCACGCTCGACGGGCTGCGCGACGCGGAGGAGGCGTTCATCGCCTCGACCGTGCGCGAGGCGATGCCGATCGCGTCGATCGACGACCTGCAGCTGCCGGCGGCGCCGGGACCCGTGACGCTGGACGCGCGCGAGCGCCTCGTGCGGCGGATCGAACGCGAGCTGGGCGCCCTGGCCTAGGCCGTCTTGGAGCGCGTAGCGGCGCGCCCCGTCTCCCATTCCACGTACCAGAGGACGTGGCGGGAGGCGGTGAGGACGCCTTGTACGGTTTCGCGGACGAGCGACAGCATCGTTGCCCATCTAACTACCCATTTATCGTGCGAGTTCTAACCGTCATCGGCAACCGGCCCCAGTTCGTCAAGGCGGCCGCCGTGTCGTTCCGCCTGCGCGCGGCGGCCGACGAGGTGCTGGTCCACACCGGCCAGCACTACGACGCCGACCTCTCCCAGGTCTTCTTCGACGAGCTCCAGCTGCCGCGGCCCGGAGCACCACCTGGAGCTCGGCGGCGGCTCGAACACGGAGCAGACCGGGCGCATGCTGCAGGCGCTGGGGCCGTTGCTCGAAGCCGAGGCGCCCGACGTGATCCTCGTCTACGGCGACACGAACTCGACGCTGGCGGGCGCGCTGGCCGGCGCGCAGGCGCGGATCCCGGTGGCGCACGTCGAGGCGGGCATGCGCTCGTTCGACCGGTCGATGCCGGAGGAGCTCAACCGCGTGCTGACCGACCACGCCTCCGACCTGCTGCTGTGCCCGGCCGCCGGGCCCGCGGAGCACCTGCGCGCCGAGGGCGTGCAGGGCGAGGTGGTGGTGGTCGGCGACGTGATGGTCGACGTCGCGCAGCTGCTCGCGCCCCGCGCCCGCGAGCGGACCTCGGTGCTGGAGGCGTGCGGCGTCGACGAGGGCGAGTACCTGCTGGCGACCGCGCACCGCGCGGGCAACGTGGACGACGTGGGGCGCCTTGAGCGCCTCGTGGAGCTGCTGACGGGGCTCGGCGACCCCGTCGTGCTGCCGCTGCACCCCCGCACGCGGGCGCGGCTCGAGGCGGCCGGGCTGCTCGCCGACCTCGAGGCCGACCCGGGCGTGCGGCTCGTCGCGCCGCTCGGCTACCTCGACTTCACGGCGCTGCTGCTGCACGCCCGGGCGGTGCTGACGGACTCCGGCGGCGTGCAGAAGGAGGCCTACCTCGCGGGCGTCCCGTGCATAACGCTTCGGGACCGAACGGAATGGACGGAGACCGTCCAGACGGGCTGGAACGTCCTCGTGGGGCTGGATGCGGACGCCGCGCGCGCCGCTCTGGCGCGCGATCTGCCCGCCTCGCATCCGCCGCTGTACGGCGACGGCCGTGCGGGCGAGCGCGTCGTGCAGGCGCTGCTCGCGCTGCGCGAGCGGGTGAACGGTATGAGCCTGCGCATCGGCGTCGCCGGCCTCGGCTACTGGGGCCCGAACCTCGCCCGCAACTTCGCCGCCATCGCCGGGTGCGAGCTGACGTGGTGCTGCGACGCCTCCGAGGAGGCGCGGGAGCGCTGGCAGCCCAGCTTCCCCGGCGCGCGGTTCACCGACGACCTCGACGATCTCCTCAACGATCCCGAGCTGGACGCGGTCGTGCTCGCCACCCCGGTGCCCACCCACGGCCCGCTCGCCGAGCGCGTGCTGGGCGCCGGCAAGCACTGCTTCGTCGAGAAGCCGCTCGCGCAGTCGGTCGCCGAGGCCGAGCGCGCGGTGGCGGCCGCCGAGCGCGCGGGGCGCGTCCTGATGGTCGGCCACCTGCTCGAGTACCACCCGGGCGTGGCCAAGCTCAAGGAGATCGCCGTCTCCGGAGAGCTCGGCGACATCCACTACGTCTACTCGAACCGGCTCAACCTCGGGAAGCTGCGCGCGGACGAGAACGCGCTGTGGTCGCTCGGCGCCCACGACGTGTCGGTCGTCCTGCACCTGGCCGACGAGGAGCCCTACGAGCTGACCGCGCGCGGGGAGTCCTACATGCGCCCGGGCATCGAGGACGTCGTGTTCGGCTTCATGCGGTTCCCCTCGGGCCTCGCCGCGCACCTGCACCTCTCGTGGCTGGACCCCCACAAGGAGCGGCGCTTCACGATCGTCGGCTCCCGGAGGATGGCCACGTTCGACGACATGGACATCGAGCGCAAGGTGACCGTCTACGACAAGGGCTTCGACGAGCTGGCCGGCTCCAGCTACGGCGAGTACATCACCCGGGCGGGCGACATCTACAGCCCGCGGATCCCCAACCGCGAGCCGCTGCGGCTCGAGTGCGAGCACTTCGTCGAGTGCCTGCGCACCGGCGCGCGCGCCGCGCTCCGACGGCGCGGCCGGGCCTGCGCGTGGTGCGCGTCCTCGAAGGGCTCCAGGAGGCGCTCGACGCCTCCCGCCGGGAGCAGGATGCAGCCGTCTGACCTCGCCCCGGGCCTCGTGCTCGGCGACGGCGTCCAGCTCGGGCGAGGACGTCCGGATCGGCGCGCACGTGGTCATCCACGCCGGCACGGTGGTGGGCGACGGCTGCGAGATCCAGGACGGGGCCGTGCTCGGCAAGCCGCCGAAGCTGGCCCGGCACTCGACCGCGCCGCGCGGGGAGGGCAAGCCGCTGGTGCTGGAGGCCGGGGCGGTGGTGTGCTGCCGGGCGATCGTGCTCGCCGGGGCGCGGATCGGCGCGGGCGCGATCCTCGGCGACCAGTCGTTCGTGCGCGAGCGCGCCGTGGTCGGGGCCGGGTTCGGTGATCGGGCGCGGGAGCGCGGTCGACAACGACGTGGTGATCGGCGCGCGGGTGCGGGTGCAGACCGACGTGTACCTGACCGCCTACTCGGTGGTCGAGGACGACGTGTTCGTCGGCCCGGCCGCCGTGACCACCAACGACTCGACGATGTCGCGCCACGGACCCGAGTACGCGCTCGAAGGTGCGCTGCTGCGGCGCGCGTGCCGGATCGGCGGCGGGGCGGTGATCACGCCGGGCGTCGAGGTCGGCGAGGAGGCGTTCGTGGCCGCGGGGGCGGTCGTGACCCGCGACGTCCCCGCCCGCGCGCGTCGTGATGGGCGTCCCGGCCGCGTGGTGCGCCAGGTCGGTGACGAGGACCTCCTCGAGCGCTGGCGTTAGGGTTGCGCTGCATGAGCGACCGAACCGGCGGGCTGACGCCTGGAGACCCGCTCGGCGGCGAGCGGCCCGCGCCGACCGCCCCCGACTCGGGCCAGCTGTGGGGCGCCGGTACGGCCGCGCCCGGCTACACGAGCCCCGCGCCGCCCGGCGCCGGAGGCCCGGCCTGGACGCCCAACGCTCCGGTGGCCGGCCGCCCGGCGCTCGCGGGCTGGTGGCGGCGCGTCGGCGCGCAGCTGATCGACGGGGCGATCGTCGCGGTCGGCGCAGCGATCCTGTTCGTCGTCATCACGGCGCCCTTCTCGATCGGCTTCTTCGGCAGCGACGAGCTCGGCGTGGCGTCGCTCATCCTCGGCGCGTTCCTCGCGCTGCTGTGCGTGGCCGCCGTCGCGCTGCTCTACGCGCCGGCGCTGATGGCCCGCACCAACGGCAAGACGCTCGGGCGCTCGGCCACCGGCTGCCGCGTGATCCGCGCCGACGGGAAGCCGATCACGTTCGGCTTCGCGATGGTGCGCGAGGTGCTGGTCAAGACGCTCCTCGTCGGCGCCTCAGCGGCGCCACCGGCGGCATCGCCTGGCTGCTCGACGTGCTGTGGCCGCTGTGGGACGAGGAGAACCGCGCGCTCCACGACTTCGTCGTGAACACGCGCACGATCCTCGACTGAGTTAGGCCGGGCGTCGCCTCGCGGGCGGCGAGGCTGGCGCGGCCGGTCTCGGTCCAGATGACCTGGTCGCGGCCGGGGCCGACGCCGATCAGCGCGATCGGGACGCCGACGAAGTCGGAGATGTAGGCGAGGTAGTCGCGGGCGGCCTGGGGCAGCTCGGACTCGTTGCGGCACTCCGTGATGTCCTCTTCCCAGCCGGGCAGCTGCTCGTACTCGCCCGTCGCCTGGTGCATCACGGTCTGGTGGTAGGGATAGTGGTCGAAGGTCGCCTCGTCGTCGCCGCGGTAGCGCGTGCAGACGCAGAGGGTGCCAAGGCCGCTCAGCACGTCGAGCTTGGTGACCGCGAGGTGGGTGAGCGAGTTGATGCGGCGGGCGTAGCGCAGGGCCACGAGGTCGATCCAGCCGACGCGGCGCGCGCGGCCGGTGGTGGTGCCGAACTCGCCGCCGGTCTCGCGGATCTGCTCGCCGAGGTCGTCGTCGAGCTCGGACGGGAACGGCCCGGCGCCGACGCGGGTCGCGTAGGCCTTGGCGACGCCCCACACCTCGTCGATGTCCTTCGGGCCGACCCCGGTGCCGGTGCAGGCCGAGGCGGACACCGGGTTCGAGGAGGTCACGAACGGATACGTGCCGTGGTCGATGTCGAGCAGCGTGCCCTGGGCGCCTTCGAAGATCACGTTGCCGTCGGCGTCCAGCGCGTCCCAGGTGAGGCGGGCGGTGTCGGCGATGTACTGCTCGATCCGGTGGCCGTAGGTCAGGTAGTCCTCGGTCATCGACTGCAGGTCGAGCTCCGGGGACTTCGCGAACGGGCGCAGGCTGAGCCGCTTGGGCTCGAGCGCCGCGACGATCTTCTTCTTGAGGATCTTCTCGTCGAGCAGGTCCTGGACGCGGATGCCCAGCCGCGCGGCCTTGTCGGCGTAGCACGGGCCGATGCCGCGCCGCGTGGTGCCGATCTGGAGCTTGCCGAGGCGCGCCTCGCCCGCGTGGTCGAGGAGCATGTGGTACGGCATGATCAGGTGCGCGTTGGCGCTGATCCGCAGCCCGGAGAGGTCGATCCCCTTGGCGCGGAGGTCGTCCAGCTCGCCGGTGAGGACCTTCGGATCGATCACCACGCCGTTGCCGATCGCGCACTTCAGGCCCGGGTAGAGGATCCCGCTGGGGATGAGGTGGAACTTCCACTTCACGTCGCCGCGGACGATGGTGTGGCCGGCGTTGTTGCCGCCCTGGAAGCGGATCACGAGATCCGCCTGCTCGGCGAGGAGGTCGACGACCTTGCCCTTGCCCTCATCGCCCCATTGGGCGCCCACGATCACGATGCCGGCCATCGCGCAGATCAGTCTAGGCGGTGCGAGCCCGCGACGCCCGTAGGCCGAGGGCTCGTCGGGGTCGGCGTCCTCCCAGGCGCGGTCGGCTCCGACCGCCAGCGGCCCTGCCCGCCCGTCGAGGCGGGCTCCGGGAGCCGGATCTCGTGGTCCTGGCGCTGGTCGTCGCCGTGGAGCAGCAGCACCCTGCACATCTCGTTGAGGCGCGAGACGGTGCGCTGGCCGATCTGCTCCTCCAGCTGGTCGTCGGGCAGGTTGGTGGTCAGCATCACCGCCCGGCCGTCCTCGTAGCGGGTGTTGACGATCGTGTAGAGCTGCTCCAGCACCCACGCGGACGTCTGCTCGGCGCCGACGTCGTCGATGTGGAGCAGGTCGACGGAGCACAGGCGGTCGATCAGGTCGTTGAGCGAGAGCGTCGCGTCGTCGTCGTAGGTCGAGCGCAGCATCGCCAGCAGGCGAGGGAGCGAGTAGATCGCGACCGTGTGGTCGGCCTCCATGGCGACCTTGCGACGAGCATCGCGAGCGTCGTCTTGCCGGTCCCGACGCCGCCGGTGAACCACAGGCCGCGGCCGCCGGCCAGCTGCTCGGAGATCGTCTGTGATGTAGCGGCGCACGTCGCGCACCACGTCAGGGGCGCGGCGGGCGATCTGGGGCACGGGCTCGCGTTCGAAGCCGACCTCGCGGAAGCGCTTGGGCAGGCGCCCCTGGACGGCCGGACGCCTTCTTGCGCGCGATCTTCTGCGCCCGGCACGTGCACGCCCGCGACGGTCCGCTTCTCCTCGTCGTAGAGGAACCCGGAGCCGTCGCAGCGCCCGTCGGGGCAGGGAGCGGACATCAGTAGCGGTCCTCGCCCACGTAGGACATGAAGCGCGGGAACTCCTTCTGGAAGGTCAGCTCCACGTTGCCCAGGCCGCCGTTGCGGTGCTTGGAGATGATCAGGTCCGCGATCCCCTCGCGCTCGGACTCGTGGTCGTAGTACTCGTCGCGGTAGATGAACATCACGAGGTCCGCGTCCTGCTCGATCGCGCCCGACTCGCGGAGGTCGGACAGCACGGGGCGCTTGTCGGTGCGCTGCTCGACGCCGCGGTTGAGCTGGGAGAGCGCGATCACGGGCACCTCCAGCTCGCGGGCCAGCGTCTTGAGCCCGCGGGAGATCTGCGAGATCTGCTCGACCCGGTTCTCCACGTTCCCGCCCGCGCGCATCAGCTGCAGGTAGTCGATGACGATCAGGCCCAGGCCGTCGGCGTGCTGCTGCGCGAGCCGGCGCGCCTTGGCGCGCACGTCCAGCACCGACAGGTCCGACGAGTCGTCGATGTACAGCGGCGAGCTCGCCAGCCGCGCGCTCGCCTGCATGATCTTCGGCCAGCGCGAGTTCGGCACGTTGCCCTTGCGCAGGTCGTCGCCCTTGATCGACGCCTGCGAGGCGATGAAGCGCTGCGCGAGCTCGGACTCGGACATCTCCAGCGAGAACAGCGCGACGGCCTTCTTGCCCTCCAGCGCCGCGTTCTCGCAGAAGTTGGCCATCAACGCCGATTTTCCCATCGAGGGTCTTGCGGCGAGGATGATCAGGTTGCCGGGCTGGAAGCCGCCGGTGATCACGTCCAGGTCGTCGAAGCCCGAGGCGGTGCCGGTGATCGCCTTGCCCTGGCGCGAGAGCTCGGCGAGCTTGGACGTCTCCGCGTCCAGCACGACCTCGATGCTGCGGAAGTCCTTGCTCGAGTCCTCGTGGGCGACCTCGAGGATCGTGCGCTCGGCGAGGTCCACGAGCTCGCGCGGCGGGGCCTCGTGGGAGTGCACCTTGGCCTGGATGTCGTAGGCCGCGTGCAGCAGCCGCCGGAGCATCGCGTTCTCGCGCACGATCCGCGCGTACTGGCGGACGTTGCCGACCGCGGGGACCGAGCCCGCCAGCAGGTCGACGGTCTCGCGGCCGCCGATCTGGTCGAGCTGGCCGGCCTGCTTGAGGTGCTCGACGAGCGTCAGCGCGTCGACCGGCTCGCCGCGCCGATGGAGGTCGAGCATCGCCTTGTAGATCAGCGCGTGGCGCTCGCGGTAGAAGTCCGCGGCCTGCAGGCGTCTCGTCGATGATCAGCGCCGGCAGCGCGGTGTCGGAGAGCAGCACGGCGCCGAGGACCGACTGCTCGGCCTCGAGGTTCTGCGGCGGCGTCATCGGCCCGTCGAAGCGCCCGCGAGTGGCCGTTGGAGTAGGTGCGGTCGAGGGCGCTCATGGGCCGACCGAGTCTAGGCGCGGGTCCGGCCGTCTTCGGGGGAGCACCCGCTTTCTGCGCAGACGTTTTGTCAGAGTTGTCGCGATGTCCGATCTCCCTGCGCGCCGCGTTCCCGATCGTGTACTGCGAGGAGCTGCCGAAGACCCTCGCCTTCTACCGCGATGAGCTCGGATTCGAGGTGGACTTCGACCTTCCCCGCGGACGGCGAACCGGGGTTCGTCGCCCTGAAGCTCGGGCAGTCGGAGCTGGCGCTGGCCGATGTGAAGGGTCAGGAGACCGGACCGCACGGGCGTCCGCTGCACGCCGGTCGGCGGGCACCGCTTCGAGCTGTGCCTGCGCACGGAGGACGTCGACGCCGCGATCACCCAGCTGCGCGAGGCCGGGCGTCGCCGGTCCTCCTCGACCCCGCCGATCAGCCGTGGGGCGAGCGGCTCGCGTACATCGAGGATCCCGAGGGCAACCCGGTCGATGCTCTACACGGAGCGCTGAGCGCGACGACTCGGTACGGAGCTCGTGGCTGCCGTCCTCGCAGCGGGGCCTCGTAGTAGAGGCGGTGGTCTCCGCCGGGCCAGCGTGCCAGGTCGGCGGCGTGCCGGACGACCGGGTCCTTGACGCCCGTCCGGCTCGTCGCCGGGCCAGACGGTCCGCGCGTCGGCTTCGGCGAGCGCTTCGGGGGTGGCGGCGTCCAGCGCGTCGATCCACCAGTGCTTGCTGCCGGGGGTGGCGGCAGCAGACGTAGAGCCGCCAGCCGTGTCGGTGCGGGTGATCGCGGGGCGCTCGAGCGACTCGGCGCCGAAGCGCGCCTTCTCGAGCGATGGCGACGGTGCTCGAAGTGCTCGCCGTCGTCGCTGCGCGCGATCACGACGTTGCCGCCGCGCTGCTCGCGTGTCCGCAGGCGGTAGGCGACGACGATGCCGCCGTCGCCATCGAGGGCGGCGCTCGGCGCGCCGGCCCAGTTGCCGTCCCCAGCGGCCGGGCGGGCACGGCGACCGCGCTGCGGCCCGTGCCCGGGAGGGTCCTACTGCTCGACCACCATGGTCTTGACGTTCGCCAGGACGCCGTCGCCGACCTCGACGGTGACCATGCGGGTCCCGACGGTCCTGATCGGCTCGTCGAGGTGGACCTTGCGGCGGTCGATGTCGATGCCGCGGGCCTCCTTGATGGCGTCGACGATGTCCTGCGACGTGACCGAGCCGAACAGGCGGCCGTCGTCGCCGGCCTGGTGGGAGATCGTGAGGACGGTGCGGTTGAGCAGCTCGGCGCTCTCCTGGGCGCGCGAGGTGGCCTCGGCGGCCGCGCGGTCGGCGGTCTGCCTGGCGGCGCTGGGCGGCGGCGATCGACGCGCGGGTGGCCGGCTCGGCCAGCTTGCGCGGGATCAGGAAGTTCCGCAGGTAGCCCTTGGAGACGTCGACGACGGCGCCGCGCTCTCCGACGTTCTCGACGTCCTTGAGGAGGATGGCCTGGGGCATCGGCGCGGCCTAGCGGTCGCGGTCGCCGCGGTCGCGATCCGATCGCGGTCACGACCGCGCTCGTCGCGGCTGTCCGCGCCCACGTAGGGCAGCAGGGCCAGCTCGCGGGCGCGCTTGACGGCCGTGGCGATCTGGTTCTGGTGGCGCCGGCACGCGCCGGTGATCCGCCGCGAGCGGATCTTGCCGCGGTCGCTGATGAACTTCCGCAGCGTCGTGATGTCCTTGTAGTCGACGAACTCGACCTTGTCGCGGCAGTACTGGCAGGACTTGCGACGGCCGCTGCCGGGCCCGCCCTTCCGATCACGCCGGCGCGTAGGCCGGCTGCGCTGCTTCGCCACTGTCTGGAACCCTCTCTTACCTGAAAATTCTGTGCCCGGCGCGTCGCGCGCAAGAGCATCACGTCAGCGGGTGACGCCGACCAGAGAGGGTAGCGAGGAAGCGTACCCGGCGCGGGCCGAGGCAAGGCGCCCGGGCGAGCCGGGCGCCCTTCACGTACGGCCTAGAACGGGATGTCGTCGTCGGCGGCGCTGCTGCTGTGCTGCTGCCGCCGCCGTTGCCCATCGCGTCGCGCCGGCGGGCTGGAAGTCGCGGTCGTCGACCGGGACATCCGAGCGCGGGGTGAAGCCGCCGCCGCCGCCCTGCGGGGCGTCGTCGCGGCCGCCGAGGAACTGCACGGCGTCGGCCACGATCTCGACGCTCTGGCGCTTGTCGCCGTTCTGCGTCTCCCACTCGCGCCACTCGAGGCGCCCGTCGAGCGCGACCGGGCGGCCCTTGGAGAGGAAGCGCGCGCAGTTCTCGCCCTGGGCGCCCCACACCGTGACGTCGAAGAAGTTGGGCTTGTCCTCCCACTCGCCGGTCGACTGGTTCTTGCGGCGCGTGTTGGACGCGATGCGCAGGGAGCAGACCGACATGCCGCTCGCGGTGGAGCGCAGCTCGGGATCTCGGGTCAGGTTGCCCGTGAGGACGACCCTGTTGATGTTCGTCGCAGCCATTACGTGGCTCCTTTGGGCACTTGGAACTCGTTGGTCCGCGAGTCTAGGGCCGGGTGCGGTCGGCTCTCCCCCCTGCGCTGCATGTTGCGACAGTTTTGTCGCAGAGTCGACGCGAACCGCGGCGCCGGATGCGGAGGGCGGCTAGGCCTCGGCGGGCTCGGCGGCGGCCGGCGCGGCTGCGGCGGCGGCGCTGAGGTCCGGCGGGGGCGGCGTGCCCGGGCGGAGCTTGATGATCCGGTGGCGCAGGATGCCGTCCGTGATCTTCAGGTTGTGGTCCAGCTGCTCGAGCAGCGAGGGCGGCCCGTGGAACTGGAGCAGGTGGTACTCGGCGTCGGTGTGCTTGCGCACCTCGTAGGCCGTGGTGCGGACGCCCCACTCGTGACGGCCGACGATCTCGCCGGCGTCCTCGATCGCGTGCTCGACGTTCGCGAGGATCTGGTCGCGCCGCTCGGACTCCATCGAGGTGTCCAGGAGCAGCGTGAGGTCGTAGAGAGGGGCTTCGGTCGCCATTGCGGCGGAGGATGCTAGCAACGCGGGGGCGAAGCGACTCGGGCCGCGACCTATGGGGAGCATGGGCTGGTGGTCGCGCGTGCGCTGGGGGAACGTCGGGCGCGGCCCTGGTCGTCGCCGGCGTCGTGGGCCTGGTCGTCGCGTGGCCGCGGTTGGCGGGGGACGCGCCGCGCGCTGCGACGTGGAGGACCGCCCGCTCGAACGGCGGGCAGGTGACGGAGGTGGCGAGTGAGCCGCCGCGCGAGCGCGGATGGGCGCGCTTCGGGGGCGTGTGACGCCCCGGAAACGGCCCAGTGACGCGGCGCGCGGGCGAGAGTCGGGCGGCGCGGCGCGCGCTCGCGTGCGGCGTCGCGCGGCGTGGTGGCGCGACCGGCGCGGTGGTGAGCGCGCGGCGCGCCGCGCCGACGCGTGACGACGAGCGCCGGCAGCGCCGCGCCGCGGCGACGCCCGCGCCGCCGACGCGGGCGACGCCCGCTCCACAGGGCGCGCCGGCGCCCCCGGACCCCGACCCGGCGATCGCGGAGTTCGGCTTCGAGCGCTAGCTGCGGCCGTGGCGGCCTTGCGGCCCTTCTCGCGGATGTCGGCGATCTGGTCGTCGATCCAGTCGCCGGGATCGCGCGAGGTGACGATCTCCTTCAGCCCCTTGGCGCGCCGCGCGCGCTCGTCGGGCTCCATGGTCAGCGCGGTGTGGATCGCGTCGGCCAGCTCCTGCACGTCGAACGGGTTCACCGACAGCGCGAACTCGCCGAGCTCCTCGTGCGCGCCGGTGTTCTCGCTGAGGATCGAGACGCCGTCGCGCTCGTTGACGAGCGGCCCTTCCTTGGCGACCAGGTTCATGCCGTCGAACATGGCGTTGACCATCATCACGTCGTAGTGCTTGTAGGAGGCCACGGCCTCCTCGAGGTCGTCGCGCAGCTTGAGGTCGATCGGCATCCAGTCGGGCGTGCCGTGGCGGTGGTTGACGACCGCCACCAGCGCCTCGATGCGCTCGAGGTACTCCGCGTACTCGGGCACGTCCGTCCGCGACGGCATCAACTGCGCCGTGAACGTGATCCGCTCGACGAACTCGGGGTGCTGCTCGAGGAAGATGTCGAAGCCGGTGAACCCGCGCAGGACGTTCTTGGAGAGGTCGGCGCGGTCCACGCGGAGGATCGAGAAGTCGCGCCGGCGCGCCAGCAGCTTCTCCTCGAACTCCGTGACCCGGTCGCGCGCGGCCAGCGAGCGCGTGGCCTCGTAGTCGATCGGGAGCGGGTACGCGCGCACCCACACCTCGCGGTCGTCGAGGTGCACGACGCCCGCGTCCATGTCGACGTCGAGGTCCAGCAGGTCGCGGCAGCACTGCAGGAAGTTGCGCTTGTAGGCCTGCGTGTGGAACCCGACGATGTCGTTGGCGAGCACGCCGCGGAACACGGCCTCGCGCATCGCCGACGGGAGCACCTTCCAGGCGTCCGACTGCGTCCACGGGATGTGGATGAAGTGGTGCAGGAAGACGTCCGGGCGCTCGCGGCGGACGATCGCCGGCAGCGTGTAGAAGTGGTAGTCGTGGACCATCACGACGGGTGACTCGACGCCCTCGATCTCGTCCAGCAGCGCCCGCGCGAGGTCCTCGTTGACCGCGTTGTAGCCGTTCTCGAAGGCCTCGACCTCGTGCCGGCGGATGTCCGGCGCGTTGCTCTGGTCCCAGAGGTAGTGCTGGATGAACCACAGGATCGGGTTCGAGATGATCGAGTAGAAGCGCGTCGTAGGCCTCGGGGTCGGACTCGACGAACTTCACGCGGAATTCGCCGCCCTCCGGGGCCTCGACCTCGAACGCGTGCCCGTCGTGCTCGCGGGACTTCTCCGCGTCCTGCTCGGTCATGGCGGACGCGATCCAGACGGCGTCGCGATGCGACGCGAGGCCGGTCAGCGCCGTCACGAGGCCGCCGGTGCCGCGCTTGACGGACCCGTCCTCCTGATAGGTCACGGGCCCACGGTTGCTCACCAGGACGAGCGGAGCCTGATCGGCCATGGCCTAGCCCCCGCCGCTCGGCGCGGACAGCGGCCGCTCGCCGAGCTTGACCTTGATCGTCTTCGTGTCGTCGCCGCGATGGACCTCGACGTCGACCTCCTGGCCGGGCTGGAACTGCGCGACCACCGAGGACAGGTCGTTGGCGTCCTCGATCTTCTTGCCCTCCACGGCGGTGATGATGTCGCCGCCCTGGGCGTAGCTCTGGATCTGGAAGCGCGTGTCGCCCTTGCCGCCGCGGATGCCGGCCTTGTCGGCCGGGGTGCCGGGCTGGACGTCCTGGACCCAGGCGCCCTTCTGCGACGGGCAGGTCGAAGCGGTCGACGAGCTGGGGGAACAGCGGCACCGAGCCGACGCCGAGGTACGCGTACTTGGCCTCGCCGCCCTCGCGCAGCGCGCCGAGCGATCGCTTGACGACGTCGACCGGGACGGCGAAGCCGACGCCCTCGCCGCCGCCCGAGTTGGTCTTGATCTGCTGGTTGATCCCGATCACCTTGCCGGCGGCGTCGACCAGCGGCCCGCCGGAGTTGCCGGGGTTGATCGCGGCGTCGGTCTGGATGGCGCCGGGGATCGCGAACTCGCCGTTGAGCGACTGGATGTCGCGGTCGATCGCCGACACGACGCCGACCGAGAGCGACTGGCGCTCGCCGAACGGCGACCCGATCGCGGCGACCGGCGAGCCGACCGGCACGCTCGCGCTGGAGCCCAGCGGCAGCGGTCGCAGCGTCAGGCCCTTCGGGTCGATCTTCAGCAGCGCCACGTCGGCGTTCGGGTCCTGGCCCATGATCTTCGCCTCGACGCGGTTGCCGTCGGCGAACTCGACGTAGACCTCGCGGCGCGCTTCTGGACGGCCTTGCCCTCGCCCTGGGTGACGACGTGCGCGTTGGTGGCGATCTCGCCCTGGCCGTTGAGCACGAAGCCCGAGCCGACGCCGCCTCCGCCCCCGCCGCCGTTGAGGATGTCGCTCAGCCCGCCGGAGCCGAACAGCGAGATGATCGTGACGACGCCCTGGCCCTCGTTCTTGAAGATCGACTGGGAGTCGAAGCGCTTGCCGTCGGGCGACGCCCTGGCTCTCGACGACCTGCACCCGCGTCGTCGTGGTCTTGTTGTCCTTCGACGAGGAGTCCGACGAGTCGTCGCCGCTGCCGAGGCACCCGGTCAGCCCGATCGAGAGCGCGGCACAGACCGCGGCCAGCCGCTTCATGACGGGAGCTCCAGGGAGAAGGTGGTGCGACCCGGGACCGAGCGGACGGTCAGCTGACCGTGCATGCGGTCGGCGAGCTCGCGGGCGATCGCCAGGCCGAGGCCGGCGCCCTGCGCCTCGTCGTTGGAGGTGAAGAAGGGCTCGAAGATGTGAGGCATGTTCTGTCGCTTGATCCCGAGGCCCTTGTCGGAGACCTCCAGCCGCACGTGCCCGTTGGCGCGTGCGGCCGAAACACGGACGCCCGTCCCTTCCGGTGTGTGCACGAGGGCGTTGTCGAGGAGGATACGAAGCACCTGCGCCACGCGCTCAGGGTCGCAGTCCAGCTCGATCGGCTCGCGCGAGGTCGAGCCGCACGTCGGCTTTGTGGCGCGCGGCCGCGGGCGTGAACTCGGCGGCGACCTCGCGGGCGAGCTGACCGACGTCGGTCGGCTCCGGGCGCAGCTCGAGCGCGCCGGACTCCAGCCGGGAGAGGTCGAGCAGCTCGGTGGCGAGGTTGCGCATGCGCTCCACCTGGCCCTGCAGCTGCTCGAGGAACTGCCGGCGGGTGTCCTCGTCGAGCTCCTCGTCGGCCAGCAGCTCGAGGAAGCCGCCGAGCGAGAAGATCGGCGTGCGCAGCTCGTGCGAGGCGGAGGCGATGAACTGCTTGCGGGCGCGGTCCAGCCGCGCCAGCTGGGCCTGCATGTCGTCGAACGCGTCGGCCAGCTGGCCCAGCTCGTCGTCGGAGTCGGCCTGGATCGGGTCCGTGAAGTCACCGCCCGCGACCTTGCGCGCGGCGACCTCGAGCCGCTTGACGCGCATCGAGAGCGCTCGCGCCACGAGGTAGCCGGCGAGCACCGCGATCACCAGCGCCGCGGCGCCGGAGATCAGGATCTGGCGGCGGATCACCGACACGTTGGCCTCGACGTCGTTGAGCGAGTCGGCGAACACCGCGACGCCGACGACCTCGCCCTCGCGCCCCCGCAGCAGCGGCTCGGCCGCGATCGCCTGGCGCCCGACGCCGGTGTTGATCGTGGCCATCTGCGGCTTGCGCGTCCGCAGCGCCTCCAGCCCGATCGCGGTCACCTCCTCGAACTCGACGCCGCCGTTGACCGTCGAGTCCTCCTGCAAGGTGAGGCCGGCCGGGTCCTTGAGCGGCGTCATGACCAGCACCTCGGCGCTGGAGCGCGACGCGGCCGCGGTGACGCTCTTGGCCAGCGGCTCGCCCACCTTGTCCGCGCCGATCGCGTCGGCGAGCCCGCCCGGCCCGCCCGCGTAGCGCTGCGCGTCGGCCTCCAGCGCGTCGAGCTTCTGGGCGGTCAGCCGGTCCTCCAGGCGCGGGAGCGTCGACAGGTAGATCGTGGCGATCGCCCCGAGGACGATCAGCCCGAACACGGCCGCCAGCCGGTTGCGCAGCGACCGCAGTCCGAGACTCGGCAAGTGCGGCTACTCCTCGTCGCGGAAGCGGTAGCCCACGCCGCGCACCGTGAAGATGAAGTCGGGCTCCTTGGCGTCCCGCTCGATCTTCTCCCGCAGGTGGCGGATGTGGACGTCGATCGTGCGCGGGTCGCGGTAGGCGGAGTCACCCCACACGCGCGAGAGCAGCATGTCGCGCGTGAACACGCGGCCCGGGCTGCGGGCGAGCGCGTTGAGGATCTCGAACTCGACGAAGGTGGTGGCGATCGACTCGCCCTCGAGCGTGACCGTGCGCTTGGCGGGGTCGATCCGCAGGCCGCGGACCTCGACGGCGCGCTCGGCGTCCTCGTCGGCCTGGGCCATGCCGGAGCGCCGCAGCGCCGCCTTCACGCGCGAGCGGAACTCGCGCATCGAGAAGGGCTTGGTGATGTAGTCGTCGGCGCCGAGCTCGAGCCCGAGGACCTTGTCGATCTCCTCCGACTTGGCCGTGAGCATGATGATCGGCACCGACGAGCGCGCGCGCAGCCGGCGGCACACCTCGAGCCCGTCCATGCGGGGCATCATCACGTCGAGCACGACGAGATCGAAGGACTGCTCGTCGAAGCGGTTGAGCGCCTCGCGGCCGTCGGAGGCCTGTACGACGTCGTAGCCGTCCCGTTGCAACGGAAACGAGAGCAGCGTCTGGATGGGCTGCTCGTCGTCGACCAGCAGGATGCGCGGTGCACGGTCGGCCATAGACCTCGAAACCGAGGATAGTGGCCTACCTCAACGGTACCGTAAGGGTGGTGGTCGATCTCCGCGTCTACCGTGCGCCTTCCTGCCCGCGCTGGTCGCGGTGTTCATGGCCGCGTTCTCGCTCGCGGACCGCCCGGCGCCCGCCACTTCGCCGCTCGCGGCGGACGCGTTCGACTCCCGCGTCGCGTTCGGCGACGACGCCCGCCCGCAGCGGAACTCGCTCAACGAGCTCGCCCGCACGTTCCCCGATCGCCGCGCCCGGCGAGACGGGCGACGCGGGCCTCGCCGACCGGGTGGCGGCCACCCTCGGCCAGCAGGACCGCGCGCACGCGCCGCAGCGCCTTCCAGGTGACGCGCCGCACGCGGAGTACGCCGGGGACGACCTGGAGACCGTGGTCGGCGTGCGGCCGGGCCGTCTCGAGCCGGCGGATCGTCGTGGTGGCCGGCCGCGACGCGATCGCGGACGCCCGGCCGCGCCGAGCTGTCCGCCACCGCCACGCTGCTCGAGCTCGCGCGGCTGTTCCGCCAGCGCGACCTGCGCAAGACGCTCGTCCTCGTCTCGACGTCGGGCAGACACGACCGGCTTCGCGGGCGCGCGCGCATGGGCGCAAGCGAGGCCTCCGACGACCCGATCGACGCCGTGCTGGTGCTCGGGAACATGGCCGGGGAGCGGATCCGCAAGCCGTGGGTCGTGCCGTGGTCGCGGGCTCGACGCCCGCGCCGCTGGCGCTCCAGCGGACGGTCGAGACGGCGCTGCGCGGCGAGATGTCGCCGAACCCCGGCGGCGCCCGCGCCTCCGGCCAGTGGGTGCGCCGCGCCGTCCCGCTGACGATCTCCGGGCAGGGCGTGATCGGCGCCGAGGGCCTGCCGGCCGTGCAGTCGTCGGCACCACGGGCGAGCTGCCCGCCCGCGCCGGACGAGCCCGTCACGCGGGCCCGGCTCGGCTCGTTCGGGCGCGGCGTGCTGCGCGCGGTGACCGCGATCGACATCGCGGGGCCGATCCGACGACTCCCGCGCCGCCGTGTCCGCCGCCTTCTCGCGCGGGCCGCAGGGCATCGTGACGATGCGCAACGTGCTGCCCGACTGGGCGGTGCGGATGCTCGTCGGCACGCTCCTGCTCCCGGCGCTGCTGACTGCGGTCGACGCCTGGTTCCGCGCCCGCCGGCGCAAGCTGCCGGCCGGCCGCTGGGCGGCCTGGCTGGCGGCCGGCGCGCTCGCGCCGCTGCTGGCGTGGCTGTGGCTGCGCGTGCTGGCGCTGACCGGCGCCGCTCGACGTGCCCGCCACGCCGGTCTCGCCCGACGCCTACCCCTTCGAGCGGAGCGGCGCGATCGCCATCGGCCTCCGCGGTGCTGGTCGCCGCCGTCGGCTGGTTCGGGCTGCGCCCGCTGATCGTCCGCCGGCTGGCGCCCGGCGGCAGCGCCGCGGCGGGCGGGCTCGGCGGCCGCCCTCGGGCTGGTCGTCAGCGTCCTCACCGCCGTGGTGTGGCTGTTCAACCCGTACGCGGCGGCGCTGCTGCTCCCCGCGGCGCACCTGTGGCTGTTGGCCGGCGTCGCCGTCCTCGCGGCTGCGCGGGCTCGCCGCCGCCGTCCCGGTGGTCGCCGGCCTGGCGCTGCCCGCGCTGGTCGTCGTGCACTACGCGGACGGCGCTCGACCTCGATCCGCTCGTCGCTCGCGCTGGCTCGCGACGCTGGCGGCCGCCAACGGGCACGTCTCGCCCGCCGCCGCGGTGGTCCTCTCGCTGTGGCTGTCCTGCCTCGGCGGGCTGGTGACCGTCCTGCGGGTCCGCCGCAAGGTGGAGGCGACGCGCCGAGCCGGAGCGGCTGCGCACCCGCGGGCCCGCGGGCTACGCGGGGCCGGGCTCGCTCGGCGGCACCGAGTCGGCGCTGCGGCGATGAGGCGCGGCGCTGCGCACGTTCTCCGGCGGTGCTGATCGTGGTCGGCGCGCTGCTGCTCGCCGACGCGCGGTCACGCTGCTGTGGCAGGAGCCGATCTCGGCGCTGTACGGGCGCTACCAGCAGGACAAGCTCGGCGACCAGCTCGACGCGCTCGAGCAGGCGCCGCTGGCCGCCGTCGACCGGCGCGCGCTGGCGCGGCTGGACCAGGGCCGCCGGCTGGCGTTCGCCGCCCGGGCGCTCGGCCGCCGCAGCGACCCCGGCGATCCGCTGGGGCGGATCCGGATCCCGTCGATCGGCGTCAAGGACGTGTTCGTCGAGGGCACGGGGACCGCCGACCTGCGCAGGGGACCCGGCCACTACCCGGCCACGCCGCTCCCCGGCGCAGCGCGGCACGGTGGCGATCGCCGGGCACCGCACCACGTACGGCGCGCCGTTCCACGACCTCGACGACCTCGATCGCGGGGACCGGATCGAGCTCGTGATGCCCTACGGCCGGTTCGAGTACCGGGTGGAGCGCTCGCGCATCGTCCCGCCGACCGCGACTCTGGGTCACCGACCGCGTCGGCCACGACCGGCTCGTGCTGTCCGCGTGCCATCCGCTCTACTCGGCGGCGCAGCGGATCGTCGTGTTCGCGGAGCTGGTCCGCGCGGAGGCGCGCGGCCCGGCCGCCGGGTGACCGAATTCCGGTTCGGGTGTTGACCCCATCATCGGCGTGCTCGGACGTAGACGATCAGGGTTCCATGACCGTCCTCGCACTCACGTCATCCCTCAGCCTTCCGGGCGCCGAGAACGCGTTTCGGACGAGGCCGCGCTCGTACCATCGCCGGCAGTGCCCGAGGCGCCCCAGACGAAGGCTCGACAGATCCGCGCGCAGGTCGAGCGCGGCGCCTACACCGTGGACGCCGACAAGGTCGCCGACGCGATCGTCGCGCGCCTGCTCGCGGGTCGCGTCTGCGTCAAGTGAGCCCGGTGAGCCGCCGCAGCGCGACTCTAGTGCTCGAAGCCCCGCCAGGTCTCTGAGCCGGGCGGGGCGTCCCTCCCAGCGGACGGCCGGTGCCCCTTCCACCGCTCGTCCGATCCAGGTGATCCCGGCGCCGGCGGCCGCTCCCTCCACGACCGCCGCGCGCTCGGGCGCCACGCACACCAGCAGCTCGAAGTCCTCGCCGCCGGTGGCGGCCAGCTCGGCGGCTCGCGGCCCAGCGCGGCGGACACCTCGGCGACGCCGGCCGCGAGCGGGAGCGCGGCCGCGTCGAGCTCGAGCGCGACGCCGCTGCTACTCGGCCAGCCGCAGCGCGTCGGAGGCGACCCCGTCGGAGACGTCGAGCATCGCGGCGACGCCCGCGGCGGCCAGCGCGCGGCCCTCGGCGAGCCGCGGCTCGGGGCGCAGGTAGGCGTCACCAGCGCGCGCGGGCCGGCGGCGCGGCCGTCGAGCACGGCCAGCCCGGCGGCGGCCGCGCCGAGCGTGCCCGGTCACGCCGACGAGGTCGCCCGGCCGGGCGCCGTCGCGGCCGATCAGCGCGTCCTGCGGTGTCGGCCCAGCCGACCACCGTCACGGCGATCGTCAGCGCGGGGCCGGAGACCAGGTCCCCGCCGGCGATGCGTGACGCCCGTGCGCTCGGCCAGCGCCTCGGCGCCGCGCGTGCAGCGCGAGCACGTCGCGCGTCCTCCATCCCGGGCGGGAGCACGAGCGAGAGGTAGGCCTCGCCGGGCTCGGCGCCCATCGCGGCGAGGTCGGACAGCGCGGCGGCCAGCGCGCGCCGTGCCGGCGTCCTCGGCGGTGGCGCCGCTGCCCGAGGCGGAAGTGCGTGCCGTCGACCATCACGTCGACGGAGACGGCCGCGTAGCCGCCCGCGCGCACCACGGCGCAGTCGTCGCCCAGCCAGCGCACGACGCGCGAGCCCTCGCGGCGGCGGAGCGTCGCCGAGAGCGCCTCGATCAGGGCGCGCTCGCCCACCGGCTCTACTAGCGGTGGCGGTAGACGATCCGCGCGCGGTTGAGGTCGTACGGCGAGACCTCGACGCGGACGCGGTCGCCGGGCAGGATGCGGATCCGGAACCGGCGCATCTTGCCCGCGACGTGGCCGAGGACCTCGTGGCCGTTGTCGAGCTGCACCTTGAACATCGCGTTCGGGAGCGCCTCGACGACCTCGCCTTCGAATTCGACCTTCTCTTCCTTGGCCAAGAGCTAGATCACCCTGACGTTGGAGGCCTGGGGGCCCTTAGCGCCCTCACCAAGCTCGTATTCGACCTTCGCACCTTCAGCGAGCGTGCGGAAGCCATCGCCCGCGATACCCGGAGAAGTGGACGAACGCGTCCTTCCCTCCGTCATCCGGGGTGATGAACCCGAAGCCCTTCTCGTCGCTGAACCACTTCACGACACCCGTAGCCATCCCAACAACTCCTCACTGGAGATCCCTGATGCGCGAGGTGGTGCTACGGGCACTGCCTTCCCGCATGCTTCCAGCCGCCTGTGGCGGCACTTGACGGGCGGGTTATACCACCGTGGCTCTCAGCCGGGGGCCTGCGTGCCGCCGCCGTCGCCGTCGCCGGTCGGGCGGCTGCTGGGGCGGGGCCTCGTACTTGTCGGGGTCGAAGTCGTCTGCCGCCGTTGCCGCCGTCGTCCTCGGGCGCCGCCTCGGCAGCGTCCTCGTCGCCGGGCTGCTCCTCGGCCGGATCCGGGGTGGTGGGGGTCAACGCGGACGGGTCGGTCGTCTCGTCGCCGAAGCTCTTGCCGCCGCCGCGGGCGTACCTGCCCTGGAACGTGGAGCACTGAACGGCGTCTTGGGCGGCGAGAAGTCGCCGCAGAACTTGCCCTTCGCCTGCTTCATGTAGTCGCCCCAGATCTCGGCCGGGAACGTGCCGCCGGCCACCGAGGCGCCGTGGTAGAGCGTCGACATCTGGATGCGCTCGGTCGGGTAGCCGACCCAGACCGCCGTGGACAGGCGGGGCGTGAAGCCGACGAACCAGGCGTCGGTGAACTCGTCGGTCGTCCCGGTCTTACCCGCCGCCGGGCAGCCGATGATGGCCTTGGTCCCGGTGCCGCCGGTGATGTTCTGCTCGAGGATCTCGGTGGCCTTGGCGGTCACGCCGTCCTCGAACGCCTTGGTGCGCCGGACCTTCCAGCGCGCCGGGCAGCTCCTTGTGGCCGTCGGGGAACGTCACCCGCGTGATCGCCGTCGGGCGGTTGCGGTAGCCGCCGGAAGCGATCGTGGCGTAGGCGTTGGCCATCTCCAGCGGCGACACGCCGTCGGTGAGCCCGCCGAGCGTCTCGGCCGGGTAGCCCCTCGAGCTTCGAGCGGATGCCCATGTCCCAGGCGGCCTGCTTGACCTTGTCCGGCCCGAGGTCGAGCGCGAGCTGGATGTAGACGGAGTTGTCCGACGCCAGCGTCGCCGCCCGCAGCGAGATGTTGCCGCGGCTGCTGCCGTCGTAGGTCGAGACGTCGATCGGCCCGTAGATCGGATCGTCCAGCTTGGTCGGCGAGCGCGACACGTAATGGGTCGAGTCGGGGTCCACGCCGGCGCGCAGCGCCGCCATCAGCGCCATGACCTTGAACGTCGAGCCGGGCTGGCGGTGACCCTGGGCCGCGAGGTTGAACTTGGACTCGCCGTAGTCGGCGGAGGACGCCATCGCCTCGATGTAGCCGTTGCGCGGGTTGATGGTCACGATCGCCGAGGAGGGCCCGACGCCCGCCAGGCGGCCGTCGATCGCCGCGCGCGCCTGCTGCTGCTTCTCGAGGTCGACGGTCGTGCGCACCTGCAGGCCGCCGAGGCGCACCTTCTTCGGGCCGTACTCCTTGATCAGCTCGTCCTTGACGTAGTCGAAGAAGTAGCTCTCGCGCCGGCGCGTGAAGTAGGTGGAGGGGTCGAGCCCGAGGCCGCGGCGCGCGGTGCGCGCGGCCTTCTGGGCGGTGATCATGTGCGAGCGGGCCATCTCGCGCAGCACGTCGTTGCGGCGCGACTTGGCGGCGCCGGGGCTGCGGAGCGGCGAGTACAGCGAGGGCGCCTGCGGCAGCCCGGCCAGCATCGCGGCCTCGCGCAGCGTCAGCTGGCCGAGGCGCTTGTTGAAGTAGATCCGCGCGGCGGCCTTGGCGCCGATCGCCGACTGCCCGCCGACGGTCCCGTAGGGCACCGTGTTGAGGTACTTGTCGAGGATCCACTCCTTGGAGTGCTCGTTCTCGATCTCCTCGGCGACCTTGGCCTCGCGGATCTTGCGCTCGTAGGTCTTCTCGCTGGAGATGTAGAGGTTGCGGGCGAGCTGCATCGTGATCGTGGAGCCGCCCTGCACGGTCTTCTGGTTGACGAGGTTCTGCACGCCCGCGCGGACGATGCCCTCGTAGTCGATGCCCTTGTGCTGGTAGAAGCGGCGGTCCTCGATCGCGACCGTGGCGTCCTTGAGGACCTTCGGGAACTCGTCGCTCTCGGCGGGCAGGCGCAGTTCGGAGGCCTGGATGAAGCCCAGCCGCGAGCCGTCGGCGGCCAGCACCTCGGAGTTCGAGCCCGGGTCGCGCTCCTTCAGCGAGGACAGCGCGGGAGCCGACGCCGCGACGGAGACGACGTAGCCGACGGCCGAGAGCCCCGCGATCCCGACGAGCACGAGCACCATCAACACCCCGAGCAGGGCCTTATTACGTGGGCGGCCGCGGCGACTGCGGCTCAACTTGATTCGACGGGAGCGACTCATACCAGCGGACGCCGCTCGGGGGGCGGCGACGGACCTTCGAGTGTAGAGACGATCTGGAGGTTCGCCCCAGGGGCCCGGATCCCTCGCGGGTGCACGCGGGATTGCGCCGTCAAGCGCCGATGACGCCTGCCGCGCGCAGGCGCTGCAGGCTCTCCTCGCGCAACTCGGCCTCGCGCTTGGGCCGCTCGCGCGGGGGCACCCGCTCGCCGCCGACGGTCAGGCGCACGCCCTCGAACGTGGACTCCGCCACGCGTACCGTCTGGTCGGTTCCGTCCCGGAGGGCCGCGAGCGCCTTCCCGATGTCCGCCTCCGCCGCCAGCCACACGTGGACGTTGAGGTCCACGCCGTCGCTCTCCAGCGTGTCGTTGCGCAGGATCCCGCTGGCCAGCCGCTCATTGGGGATCACGATCCGCTGCTCGGACAGCGTGCGCAGGATGGTGAAGTTCAGCCGCACGTCCTCGACGACGCCGTAGTGCTCCTCGAACGCCACCCAGTCGCCGACGCGCAGCGGCTGGGTGAGCGCGAGCATGATCCCGGCGACGAGGTTGGCGAGCGTCTGCCGGGCCGCGAAGCCGATGATCGCCGCCGCCAGCGCGCCGGAGGCGAGCAGGCTGGTGGCCAGGTTCTCGAGCCCCGTGAACTGGCTCGTGGTGCTCAGGACGCCGAGCACGATGATCACCAGCCACACGAGCCGCCGGACGAAGCGCAGGCGGGTGTCGGTCTCCTGGGAGATCCCGCCGCGCAGCATGCGATCGGCGAGCTTGCGGGCGCGCGCGGCGAACCAGCGGTCGACCACGAACGC
Source organism: uncultured Solirubrobacteraceae bacterium (assembly GCA_963764385.1). GTDB lineage: Bacteria > Actinomycetota > Thermoleophilia > Solirubrobacterales > Solirubrobacteraceae > DATFQI01. The sequence goes on from CAVXSJ010000003.1 coordinate 200,726, forward strand.
GACCAGGATCCACCCGAGCAGCGTGAGGAGCGCGCCGATCCACTGGTCGTTGTCCTTCCAGAAGTCCGCCAGCGTCGTGGCAATATCGCCCTGCATGGCGCGGAACCCTAGAGCCCGTTTCACGATCCCGGCACGCCCAGCGCGGCCGTGGACGCTTCGCCGGATCGCCACCCGAACCCTCGCAAGTACGTCCGTACTCCCTTCGGATTCGTGCGGCGCCCGGCTCGGTCCACGACCCCGCTGGTCGCACCGATCATCGTGAAACGGACTCCTAGAGCCCTCCTGCTCGACGCGATGGGCACGCTGCTCACGTTCGAGCCGCCGGCGCCGCACCTGCGGGCGGCGCTGCGCGAGCGCCTCGGGGTGGACGTCGGCGAGGAGGCGGCGGAGCGCGCGATCCGGGCGGAGATCGCCTACTACCGCGCCCACCTGCACGAGGGGTCCGACGAGGAGGGGCTGGCGGCGCTGCGGCGGGCGAGCGCGGAGGCGATGCGCCCCGAGCTGGAGGTCGACGCCTCCGGCGAGCTGCTGACCGACGCGTTGCTGGACTCGCTGCGCTTCCACGCCTTCCCCGAGGTGCCGGGCGCCCTGGCCGCCCTGCGCGCCCGCGGGATGAGGCTCGCGGTGGTCTCCAACTGGGACGTCTCGCTGCACGAGCGCCTCGACGACACCGGGCTGACGCCGCTGCTCCACGGCGCGGTCGCGTCGGCCGAGCTCGGGATCGCCAAGCCCGGCGCGGCGATCTTCGAGCGGGGACTGGAGATCGCGGGGGTCGAGGCGTCCGAGGCCTGGCACGCCGGCGACTCGCCGGACGCGGACGTGGAGGGCGCGCGCGCCGCCGGCATCACGCCCGTGCTGGTGGTCCGCGACGGGCCGCGCCCCATAGGGGTCACGACCGTGCGGTCGCTGGACGAGCTGCTCCTAGTCTTTGACGCCGAGTGACGAGCGTCCAGCCTCCCTCCGACCCGTCCGCTCCTTCCGGGCTGCCCCCGTGGCCGCCGGTCCAGCAGCCGGCCGCCCGGCCGCCCGAGCGGGCCGACGGCTGGCTGCCGCTGCCGGTGTGGGTCCCGTTCGCGACGATGCTGGCCGCGGTCATCGCGATCCTGATCGTCGGCGCGCTGGCCACCGTCGTGTGGATCCTCATCGACCCGGGCGCCGACACGAGCGAGACGCCCGACGGCCTCCTGATCGGCCTGACCGTGATCCAGGACGCGCTGCTGGTGGGCGCGGCCGTCTTCGCGGTGACGGCGATCATGGGGCGGGCGACGCCGCGCATGTTCGGCCTGCGGCCAGTGGGGCTGTGGCGCGCGCTTGGCTGGATCGCCGTCGCCTACGGCGGCTACTGGTTGGTCAGCGCGATGCTGCTGGCGATCTTCGGCGAGCCGCCTGAGCAGGACCTGGTGAGCGACCTCAAGGCGACCGAGGACCTGGCGGTCCTGATCGGCTTCGGCGTGCTGACCTGCCTGGTCGCGCCGCTCGCCGAGGAGCTGTTCTTCCGCGGCTTCCTGTTCAGCGTGCTCGCCGCCCGCTACGGCGTGCTGTTGGCGGCGCTCGCCACGGGGGCCATCTTCGGCCTCATCCACCTGCCCGGCTCGCCCGCCCTCGGGGTGGCGGTGCTGGTCGCGTTCGGCGCGCTGCTGTGCCTCGTGTACTGGAAGACGGGCTCGCTGGTCCCGTGCATGGCCCTGCACGCGCTCAACAACGCGATCTCGTTCGGCTACACGAAGTCGCTGTCGGCGGCCGCCATCGCCGCGCTGATCGTCGCCTCGGTCGGGCTTGTCGTGCTGATCGGCTACGCGCTGGCGCGGCGGGAGGATCAGGCGCCGGCGGTCTCGGCCACGAGCCCGCCGAGCACGCCGGGCATCCCGCCGCCCGCGTAGGCGGCGCGCATCCGGTCGGCCCCGTTGCCGTCGCGCAGGATCCGCTCGACCTCCTCGAGCGCGTCCGCTCCGGGCGCGTGCGGGCGCGCGATCGCGATCGCCTCGGCCGCCACGTCGCGCAGCGGGGTGAGCGCGCCGCGCCACCAGATCGTCGCCTCGAGCCCGTCGCGCCCCGCCCGGAACGACGTCGCGGTCAGCGCGGGCCCGGGCGGCGCGGGCGCGGGAGGCGGTCCCTGCGCGCAGGCGATCGCGAGCCCGTGGACGAGCGCCCCAAGGCCGCGCGCCGAGCCGAGCCGCGACTGCGCGTCCATGGCGCGGACCTCGACGGTCCCGAGCTGCGGGTGCGGCCGGACGTCCCACCACAGATGCGTGTAGTCGGGCGCCCCGCCGGCCTGCTCCCACGCGGCGAGGTGGTCGACGTAGGCCTCCCAGCCGGCGAACTCGGGCGGGATCACCGCGCTCGGGAGGCCGCGGAACAGCTGGGCGCGGGCGGTCGCGAAGCCGGAGTCCAGCCCGTGCCAGTACGGGGAGTGGGCGGCCAGGCCCTGGAGGACGGGCAGGAACGCACGCAGCCCGTTGCAGGTGGCGATCGCCGTCTCCGGGTCGGGCATCCCGACGTGCACGTGCAGCGCGCATGTCGGGGTGCGGTGCATCAGCCCGCGCATCGTTGCCGCGATCTCGTCGTAGCGCTCGCCCGGGACCTGCTCGACGTCGCCGAACGACGCGTCCGGGTGGATGCCGGCGCCGATAAGCGTCGCGCCGGCCTCGCGGAGGACCGCGCGGGTGTCCCCGAGCGCGGTCACCGCCTCGGCGGCGTCGCGCGAGATGGGCGACGCCGTCTCGACCTCGGCGTCGTAGAAGTCGGGCTTGATGCGGTCGCCGAGGCGGCTCAGCAGCCCTTGGGCGGCGTGGGCGAGCGCGCGGGTCTCGGCGTCGACGAGCAGGAGCTCCTCCTCCACGCCGACTGAAAAGGGCTCGACGCGACCGAAGGCGTGCTCCACGGGCGCTGAGTCTACGATCGGGGTTGTGTCCGCCCGCGAGACGTTGATCGAGGAGCTCCGCCAACACGCGCTGGCCATCGGCGAGGTGACGCTGACGTCGGGCGCCACGGCGCAGTACTACGTCGACGCCAAGCGCGCGATCCTGCGCCCCGCCGGCTTCGCCGCGCTCGCCGAGCTGGTGGCCGGCTATGCGCGGCAGTGGGAGGCGACCGCGGTCGGCGGCCTCACGATGGGCGCCGACGCGCCCGCTTGCGCGGCGCTGGCCGGCGGCGCGGACGTCAAGGCCTTCTTCGTGCGCAAGGACGTCAAGCAGCACGGGCTCCAGCGCCGCGTCGAGGGCCCGCCGCTGGACCCCGGCGAGCGCTGCCTGATCGTGGAGGACGTGGTGACGACCGGCGGCTCGACGGTGCAGGCCATCGAGGCCGTGCGGGCCGAGGGCTACGACGTGTGCGGCGTGGTCGCGGTGCTGGACCGGCTCGCCGGCGGCGCCGAGGCGATCGCGCTGGCCTCCGGCGACGCGCCCTACGAGCCGCTGGCCACGATCGACGACATCTACCCGGACCGCCCGGATCGCTTCTAAGGAGTGCTCCAGGCACTCCATCTGTCGGTCGTCGAGTTCGGCCTGTGCACCGGCGCGGCGGTGGCCGGCGCGGCCGTGCAGGGAGCGATCGGCTTCGGCTACGCGCTCGTCATCGTCCCGACGCTGCTGCTGATCGCGCCGGAGGCGATTCCGGTGACGCCGCTGGTCGTCGCGACGCCGATGGTGATCTTTCAGGCGGTGGCCGAACGCCGGGCGCTGGACGCGCGCGGTTTCGCGCGGATGACCGCCGGGCGGGTGCCGGGCACCGCGCTCGGCGCGTGGGTGCTCAGCGTGGCCGGCCCCGCATTCATCGCCGGCGCGGCCGGCGGGCTGTTGCTGCTCGCCGCGGGCGGCAGCGCGATCCGCGGCGCGCGGCGGACCGGTCCGGGGACGCAGGTGGCGGCGGGCTTCGCCTCGGGCGTGGCGGGCACCGTCGCGGCGGTCGGCGGTCCGTACCTCGCGCTCGCGTACGCGGATCGCTCCGGCCCCGAGCTGCGCGCGACGATCTCGCTGGCGTTCGCGGTCGGCGTCGGGTTCTCGCTGTTCGCGGTCTGGGTCGCCGGCGAGGTGGACCGGGCGCCGGTGGAGCTCGGCCTGGCGCTCGTGCCCGCCACGTTCGCCGGCCTGTGGCTGGGGCGCCGCGTGGCGCGCCGGCTGGAGGGCCCCTGGCTCCGGCCGGCCGTGCTCGCGTTCGCGGGCGCGGCGGGCGCCTTCGCGCTGGTCCGGGCGCTGCTCTGACCGGACTCGAGCTCGACGCGCTCGCCCCCGCCCGCCCGCTCACCGAGGCCTTCACGTGGACGACGGCGGGCATCACCGCCGGCATCGCGGTCGGCGCCGCGCTGGCGGGCGCGATCGTCGAGTCCGCCACGCCCAGGCTCGCCTTCGCCCTCCTCGGCGGCGGCGGCGTGCTCGCGGCGGTGCTCGTCCGCATGTCGGCCGCCGGCCCGCGGCGCCGAGTCATCCACGGAACATCGGCGGATCTAGGCTGAATGCCCCGAGCTGGATTCGAACCAGCGGCCTACTCCTTAGGAGGGAGTCGCTCTATCCAGCTGAGCTATCGGGGCCGGAGGCCTGAGGATACGCAGCGCCGCTAGGGCACACGGATGTGACCTGCATACCCTCGGGTACGTCGCTCGGGGCGAGTCCAGGAGGCGAGCTAGTAGGGTTTCGCCCTCTTCAGGGGGAAGTATGTCGGCGGCGCGTTCGAGAGCGGGCTGCCGGGGGATCATCGTCGCGTGTGCGTGCGCTGAAACATTGCGCGCCCACAGGAGGGAATCGAAACTGGATACCGCAGCACCGAGCCGAGAGGCGACCGTATGAGCACGGGTACGAGCGAACTGCTCCCTTCCGCGGGCTCAGGAGTTGCGGGCGAGGAGATCCTCTCGGGCGAAGAGCGCGCGATCACCGCCCGCTCTCCTCTTCAACTGTTCTGGCGCCGCTTCCGTCGCGACAAGGTCGCGATGACCGCGCTCGCCTTCATCCTGCTGCTCGTCGTGGTCGCCGTCGCGGCGCCGCTGATCGTCGACCTCGCCGGCGCGCCCGCGCCCGAACACGCAGTCGACGGACTCGCTTGACGACTTCGGGCTCCCGTCGGGGCCCAGCTCCGAGCACCTGGTTCGGCGTCGACCAGATCGGCCGCGACGTGTTCGCGCGGACGGTCTACGGGGCCCGCGTGTCCCTGTCCGTCGCGCTGATCTCCACCTTCCTGATCGTCCTCATCGGGACCGTGGCGGGCATGGTGGCCGGCTTCTACCGCGGCTTCGTCGACACGATCCTGTCGCGCTCGATGGACGTCATGCTCGCGTTCCCCGTGCTGCTCCTGGCCCTCGGCCTCGGCGCGGCCTGCTCGTTCGGGGGTGGCTGCCTGGGCGGGCTGATCCAGCCGGGGCTCCCGGTCGTCGTCTTCGTGATCGTCCTGGCGCAGTGGCCCTACTTCGCGCGCATCATCCGCGGGCAGGTCCTGTCGTTGCGCGAGAAGGAGTTCATCGAGGCCGCCCGCTCCCTGGGCGCGTCGAACTCCCGAATCATCTTCCGCGAGATCCTCCCCAACCTGCTGGCTCCGATCATCGTCTACACGACGCTGATCATCCCGACCAACATCCTGTTCGAGGCGGCCCTGTCCTTCCTCGGCGTCGGGGTTCAACCCCCGACGGCGACGTGGGGGGCGATGATCGCCGAGGCCACCAACATCTTCGACATCGCTTGGTGGTTCATGCTCGCGCCCGGTATCGCGCTGGTGCTCACCGTGCTGGCGTTCAACCTCGTGGGCGACGGGCTGCAGGATGCGCTCAACCCCAAGGGCGACCGCTAGCCGGATCCCCTCTCTCTTCCCCGTGACTCCACTCAAAGAAAGGACAATGCACATGCGCAGAGTGCGCTTCAGTGCACTGCTGATCGGACTCGTCGCCATCCTCGCGCTCGTCGCCGCCGGTTGCGGCGGCTCGCGACGACGAGGGCGGCGGCGGCGGCTCCGGCGACACCCAGGGCGGCGCGCCGACCTCGGGCAAGCAGGGCGGCGACCTGACGTTCCTGGCCGCTGCCGACGTCGACTACGTCGACCCCGGCCAGAGCTATTACACGTTCGGCTACCAGGTGCTGTACTCGGTCAACCGGCCGCTGTACTCGTTCAGCCCCGACCAGCCCGACAAGGCCGCAGGCCGACCTCGCCGAGGGCGATCCGACAGATCTCCGAGGACAAGAAGGAGATCACGGTCAAGCTCAAGACGGGCATCAAGTACGCGCCGCCGGTCGACCGCGAGGTCAAGTCCGAGGACGTCAAGTACGCCATCGAGCGCGCGTTCAGCGCGAACGTGCCCGTCCGGCTACGCGACCTCCTACTTCGCCGACATCGTCGGCGCGCCGGACGAGCCGACCAAGGGCGTCCAGCCGATCTCGGGTATCGAGACGCCGGACGAGCAGACGCTCGTCATCAAGCTCGACCGCCCGGTCGGCCGTCACCGTGGCCGCCGCGCTCGTGATGCCGATCACCGTGCCGGTCCCCGAGGAGTACGCGGAGAAGTTCGACAAGAAGTCGCCGACCGACTACGACCAGTACGTCGCCTTCACCGGCCCGTACATGGTCAAGAACGACGCTCAGCGGCAAGCTCGTCGGCCGTGATCCCGGCAAGCGCATCGAGATGGTGCGCAACCCGAACTGGAACAAGGACACCGACTACCGTCCCGCCTACCTCGACTCGATCACGATCGAGGAGGGCAACGACGACCTGACGGTGGCCTCGCGCCGCACGCTGCAGGGCACGCAGATCATGTGCTGCGACTCCGGTCAGCCGCCGATCCCGATCCTCAAGCGGGCGATCACGCAGAACAAGGAGCAGGTCGGTCGCGTCTCCGGCGGCGGCACGCGCTGGATCGCGCTGCAACACCGACCAAGAAGCCGTTCGACAACATCAACGTCCGCAAGGCCGTCATCGCCGGCTTCGACCGCGACGCGCTGCGCCTGACCCGCGGCGGCGAGTTCATCGGGCCGATCGCCCAGGGCTTCATCCCGCCGGGCATCCCCGGCTACGAGGAGTCCGGCGGCGAGGAGGGCTTCGACGAGTATCGACTGGATGCAGAACCCGAAGGGTGACCCGGCGCGTCATGAAGAAGTACTTCGACGCGGCCAAGGCCGACGGCGTCGACATCGCTGCGAGCCGGCGACCTGCTGACCATCGCCACCAACGCGGATCCGGGCAACCAGACCGCGCAGGTCGCGCAGGGCCAGCTGCAAGAAGATGGGCTTCAAGCTCAACTACCGCAAGGTCCCGCAGGACACGCTGTACACGAAGTTCTGCGGCGTCCCGAAGTCCAACTACGTGATCTGCCCGAACGTGGGCTGGTTCAAGGACTTCACGGATCCGCAGTCGCTGCTCGAGCCGACGTTCAAGGGCGACGCGATCAAGCCCCAGGGCAACGTGAACTGGAGCCTGCTGGACGACAAGGAGATCAACGACGCGATGACGGAGGCGCTCGCTCGTCGAGGCCGGCCCTGAGCGCAACCAGGCCTGGGCCGACATCAACAAGATGATCGTCGAGCAGGCCGTCGCGATCCCCTACGTGTGGGACGACAACATCACCCTCTGGTCGAAGGACGTGGACGGGGCGATGAACGCGTACTTCTCCGGCCCCGACTTCTCGTTCACGACGCTGAAGTAGAGGACCTGAGGACGCACTGAACCATCGGGGAACGGCCCCGGCGCCATCACGGCGCCGGGGCCGCGACCCCGACCGAGACACCAAGCGTGATCCCTTACATCATCCGACGACTGCTGTGGTCAGTCCTGCTGCTGCTGGTCGTCTCGTTCATCACGTTCGTGATGTTCGTCCTGCTGCCGTCGGCCGACCCCGCGCTGCTGCGCGCCGGCCGCAACCCGTCGCCCGAGGTCGTCGCCGCGATCCGGGAGAACCTCGGCCTCGATAAGCCGTGGTACGCGCAGTACTGGTTCTACATCCGCGATCTGGTGCTGCACTTCGACTTCGGCTACAGCTACCAGAACAACGTCGCGGTCCGCGAGACCATCTTCGACCGCCTGCCCGCGACCGTGTCGCTGGCGATCGGCGGCGCCGTCGTGTGGCTGCTGATCGGCATCCCGATCGGGATCATCTCCGCGATCAAGCGCGGCACGATCCTCGACCGCCTCGCGATGGGCGGCGCGCTGCTCGCCATCTCCGCGCCCGTCTACTGGGTCGGCCTGGTCTCCATCTACCTCTTCTCCGAAGACCTCGGCAAGCTGCTGCCGATCTTCAAGGGCTCCGGCCAGTACACGCCGTTCTCGGAGAACCCGGTCGAGTGGTTCGCCGCGCTGCTGCTGCCCTGGCTGGTGCTCGCCACGGCGTTCGCGGCGATCTACGCGCGCTTCCTGCGCGCCAACCTGCTCGACGTGATGGGCGAGGACTACATCCGCACGGCGCGGGCGAAGGGCCTCGCCGAGCGCCGGGTCGTCTTCAAGCACGGCCTGCGCTCCGCGATCACGCCGATCGTGACCATCTTCGGCCTCGACCTCGGCATCCTCTTCGGCGGGGCGATCCTCACCGAGACCGTGTTCAACATCCCGGGCGTCGGCCGGCTCGCCTACGACGCGATCCAGAAGAGCGACCTGCCTATCGTGCAGGGCACCGTGCTGATCGCGGCGCTGGCCGTCATCCTCGCGAACCTGTTCGTGGACATCGTCTACGCCTTCCTCGACCCGCGGGTGCGGTACTGACATGGCACTACTCGAGATCGAGAACCTGCAGGTCCACTTCGACACCGACGACGGCGTCGTCAAGGCCGTCGACGGGCTCTCCTACACGGTCGACCGCGGGCCAGACGCTGGGCATCGTCGGCGAGTCCGGCTCGGGCAAGTCCGTCTCCTCGCTGACCGTGATGGGACTGTCGCGCTCGCGCAACGCCCGCATCTCCGGCTCGATCAAGTTCGACGGCAAGGAGCTGCATCGACGCCAGCGACGAGGACCTGCGCAAGATCCGCGGCGACGACATCGCGATGATCTTCCAGGACCCGCTGTCCTCGCTGCACCCCTTCTACAAGGTCGGCGCGCAGATCGTGGAGGCGGTCCGCGACGCACCGCGACGTCTCCAAGTCGCAGGCCTACGACCGCGCGGTCGAGATGCTCGGCCTGGTCGGGATCCCGGAGCCGCGCAAGCGCGCCGAGGCCTACCCGCACGAGTTCTCCGGCGGCATGCGCCAGCGCGCGATGATCGCGATGGCGCTGGCCAACGACCCGAAGCTGCTGATCGCCGACGAGCCGACCACCGCGCTCGACGTGACGGTGCAGGCGCAGATCCTCGAGCTGATCGAGCGCCTGCAGAGCGAGTTCGACACCGCGGTCGTGGTGATCACCCACGACCTCGGCGTGGTCGCCGAGATGGCCGACGAGATCGCGGTGATGTACGCCGGGCGGATCGTCGAGCACGCCGACACCGACACGATCTTCGCGGCGCCCGAGCATCCCTACACGTGGGGGCTGCTGAGCTCGATCCCGCGCCTGGACGCGCCGCGCGACGAGGAGCTGGTGCCGATCCCCGGCCGCCCGCCGTCGCTGATCAACCTGCCCGGCGGCTGCTCGTTCCATCCGCGCTGCCCGTACGTCAAGCCCGCGCACATGAAGGTCGACCCGAAGCTCGAGCCGCTGGCCGACGAACCCGCGCCACCGCGTCGCGTGCCTGCTCGACACCCAGACGCGCAAGCGCCTGTGGCGCGAGCTGCGCGACGGCACGGCGCCGGTCGAGGCCCGCCAGGACGTGATGCACGACGCGCCGCCGCCCGAGGCGGTGGCCGCGGCCGAGGACGCCGGCGAGGGCCGGCCGCTCGGCACGCCGAGGTCCGCACCGAGGACGCCCCCGCGGAGCCGACGCCATGAGCGACATCGCCGCCCCCAGCGCCGCGAGCGGCGAGCCCGCCGCCGGCCGGCCCGCGGGCGAGCCGCTGATGGAGGTCCGCGACCTCGTCAAGCACTTCCCGCTGACCAGCGGCATCATCGTCCAGCGCAAGGTCGGCGCGGTGCAGGCGGTCGACGGCATCTCCTTCGACGTCCTGCGCGGCGAGACGCTCGGCCTCGTGGGCGAGTCCGGCTGCGGCAAGTCCACCACCGCGCGGCTGCTGCTGCGCCTGATGGCGCCCGACCTCGGGCTCGATCCGCTTCGAGGGCCAGGAGATCGCCGACCGCCAGCGGCGCGCGCCTGAAGGCGCTGCGCCAGGACATGCAGATGATCTTCCAGGACCCGTACTCGTCGCTGAACCCGCGCAAGACGATCGGCACGATCATCGCGGAGCCGTTCTCGATCCAGGGGATGCACAAGGCCGAGGGCGAGCGCAAGAAGACGGTCCAGGAGCTGATGGACCTCGTCGGGCTCAACCCGGAGCACTACAACCGCTACCCGCACGAGTTCTCCGGCGGCCAGCGGCAGCGCATCGGCGTCGCGCGCGCGCTCGCGCTGAAGCCGAAGCTGATCATCGCCGACGAGCCGGTGTCGGCGCTCGACGTCTCGATCCAGGCGCAGATCCTCAACCTGCTGCGCGACCTGCAGCGCGAGTTCGGCCTGACGCTGGTGTTCATCGCCCACGACCTCTCCGTGGTCCGTCACATGTGCGATCGCGTGGCGGTCATGTACCTCGGCCGGATCGTCGAGATGGCGACCTCCGACGAGCTCTACGCCCACCCGCGGATGCCCTACACGGGCGCGCTGATGTCCGCCGTGCCGGTCGCCGACCCGCGGCTGGCCGCCGGCAAGAAGCGCCAGGTGCTGACCGGCGACGTGCCGTCGCCGACCAACCCGCCGCCGGCGTGCCGCTTCCACACGCGCTGCTGGAAGGCGCAGGAGATCTGCGGCCAGGAGGACCCGCCGCTGGAGGCCAAGGAGGGCGGCAACATCGCCGCCTGCCACTTCCCGCTCACGGACGCCGAGGTCGCCGAGCGGGTGCCGACGACCTCGAACGTCCTGCGCCGCCAGACCTGAGCTACAGCCGCCGGCTGACCAGCGTGGAGGTGACCCGTCCGGCCCCGCGGCCGACGGTGATGCGGACGCGGTAGTCGCCGCGCGACAGCTTGCGCGAGGCCAGCTTCAGCCGGTGCGTGCGCTTGGCGGCCACCGTGCGGGTCTTGAACCGCTTGACGACCTTCTTGCCGCGCAGGACGGTGACCTGCGCAGCGGGCGGGGGTCGCGACCTGGAAGGCGATCCGCAGCGGGGTCCGCTTGCTGCCGCCGAACACGGGCCGCTCGAGCTTGTAGCTCGGCAGCAGGTCGCAGGTCGCGCGCCGGTAGAAGTCCGGCCGCCTGGCGAAGCGGCCGTTGCGCCGGACCAGCGTGACCCGGCGTGTCTCCTTGCGCTTGCCGGTCGTCTTCATCCGGAAGCGCGCGAAGTAGTAGCCGTCGGTGACGGTCTTGCCGCGCCGGTTGGCCCTGCCGTTCCAGTTGATGGCCTTCTTGCGGTTGGCGAACCGCGCCACCAGGCGCTCCTTGAGGACCCGGTTGGCGCTCGAGGTCTGGAAGACGTCGACGGTGACGCCGCGGTTGCGGATGCGCTTGAAGCCGAGCCGCACGCCGCCGCCCTTGCGCTTGGCGCTCACCGAGCGGAACCCGATGTTGCCCGCCGCGCACGCCTGCTGGATGGCGGTCGCGCACGCGCGCAGGTCGAGCGTCTTGGACTGGCCGCGGTCGATCTGCACCTGCTGGGTGCCGAACACGCGCCCGCCCTGCTCGCAGGTGAGCGTGTAGGACTCGACCTGGGCGGGCTTGAACGGCAGCGGCGCGGTGTAGGTGATGGTCAGCGTGTACGGCTCGACGGCGGCGAAGTTGTTCACGCGCACGACGTACTTCTTGCCGGCCTGCAGGCCGGGCCGCGCCGCGGAGACCTCCTCGACGTTCGTGGCGCCGTTCTGGCTCGTGCCGACCACGGGCTCGCCGCCGTCGGAGCGCCCGTTGCCGTTGGTGTCCTCGTAGAGGCGTGATGTCGTAGTCGCTGGCCGGGGTCGCCCACTCGACCTTGGCGCTCACCGTCTCGTTGTCGCCGCCGGCCGGGACCGTGAACGGGTGGTCGTTGTAGTTGAGCGAGTTGTCGGCGTTGGCGTCGCCGCCGGGGGCGGCGCCGTCGTTGAGCGGGTCGTCGGCGGCGCCGGCGGGGCTGCCCTGGCGGGTCTCCGGCGGGCTCGGCGGGCCGGCGCCCTCCTTGCCGGTCGACTTGGCGACGATCGGGCGCGTCGACGGGTTGACGTGCCAGCGGACCGTGCCGGTCTCGCCGACGTCGTAGACGGTCTCCAGCGAGTCGTCGAACTGGATCGGCTTCATGGTGCCGTCCGGCTGGGGCTGCGGGAACGTGTCGGTCTTGAACTTCTTCGTCAGGCGGAGCCGGGTGCCGGGCGGGACCTTGCCCTCCAGCACGCTGTGGCGCTCGGTGTTGAGCGCGCTCTCGGCGGCGATGTAGTACGCCTCGCGGTTGCCCTTGCCGTCGAAGTTCTTGTTCGGGCCGGGGTCGTTGGTGTGGTCGGCGACCGGGTTGGTGCCGTCCCACTCCTCCACGACGCGCTGGTAGCGGGGGTGGAAGGCGGGGTCGTCGCAGTCGCCCGTGGCGTAGTTGGGGGCGCCGCAGTAGAGCTCGAACGTGAAGCCGTAGCCGCCGGTGGTGTTGTAGCTCCAGTCCTCGGTGGTGCCGGTCGTGTCGTAGAGCTCGAAGCGACTTCTGGCTGAAGTAGCCGTTGTGCTTGGCCATCTCGTCGCCGAGCGCCTTGTAGCCGCGGTTCTCGTCGACGGGGTCGCCGATCGCCGCGAGGCCGGGCGCGCGCAGCACGAGCGCCGCCGTCGTGTGGTTGGTGATCAGCGTCATCACCTGGTTGGCGGAGACGACCTTCTGGATGTTGCGCGTCTCGGGCTCCGAGAACGGGGCCGGGGCCGCGGTAGGTCTGGGCGAACACGTTGGTGGCGTCGGCGCCGGGGCCGCCCCACAGGCCGCCGTAGTTGCGGTTCGGGTCGACGCCGTTCTCGGCCAGGCCGACGGAGGTGGTGCAGTTGCCGGCCGCCGAGTCGTCGGGCAGGCGGCAGTTCTTGCGCCGGTACTCGCCGCCGGTGGAGGCGCCGGCGACGATGTAGGCGGTGTCGTCGACGGTCTCGTCGCGGCCGCCGCTCTGGCCGGCGAGCTCGCCCGCGGTGCGGGAGGCCTCGAAGCCGTCGGGGTTGATGATCGGCACGACGATGTTGCGGCTGTTGCGGACGATGTTCGTGGCCCGCGCGTCGCCGCTCTTGAAGCCCTTGACCAGCTCCAGCGCCCACTCCATCGTGAGCTCGCCGGCCGGCCACTCGCGGGCGTGGTGGACGCCCATGTTGAAGAAGGCGGGCTTGCCGTCGTTGCGGTTGACGTTCTCGGTGATCTCGACGCCGAGCACGTCCTTGCCGCCGTAGGTCTTGTTCGGGAGCGTGATCAGCTTGACCAGGTTCGGGTTGTCCTGGGCGAGCTTCTTGAGCTCGTTGTTGTAGTCGGCGAGCTGGCGGTAGGTGTCGCGGCCGCTGGGCAGCGCCGAGGCGACGGCGCGGGTCGAGCGCCATCTCGCGGCGGGAGTCGGCGACCAGGTCGTCGACGAGCGTGCGCCAGCGCAGGCCGGCCTGGCGGAGGGCGGCCGCGTCCTCGGCGCCGTGGAGGACGACGCCGAGCGACTTGTCGCCGCCGTGCTCGGTCATGTCGAGCTCCAGCGCCATCAGGCGGGCCTTGTCGGCGCGCGTGGGCGTGAGGACGTTGACGAGCTTGGGCGCGTTCGCCTTCGCGCTCTTCAGCGCGCCCATGTTCACGGGCGCGAGGCTGAGCTTGGCCGGCACCGTGAGCGCGCCGGAGCGGCGGCACGCCTGCACGCGCAGGATGCCGCCCGTCAGCGTGTAGCCGTTGGCGGCCTCCTGGGCGTCGGGGGACGCGTCGGCGGCGACCAGGCGGCCCGCGGCGTCGAACACCGCGACGTCCCAGTCACCCTCGGTGCCGTCCAGCCGGACGCCGACGGCGCCGCCGTCCGCCACGCGGACGTCGCGCGTGGCCACGCCCGCCTCGCCCGGCCGGTAGGCCGTGTGGCAGGCCCCGGTGAACGTCCCCGCGGCGACGCCCAGCGTCTCGGCGAACACCGTCCGCGACGGGAGGAAGGCCGGCTCTCCGGCTGGATCCGCCGCCGATGCCGCCGCCGGCAGGGCGGCGACCAGCAGCGAGAGGACGGCGAGCAGACGGCAGATCAGGCGTGGCACGAAGGGATCCCCTAGCATGGGTGACGCGGCAGGGGCACCAACGCGCGGCGGCGCTGGAACTTGCGTTAGCGCGCCGTCCAGCGGCGGGCGATCTCGAAGAAGCCCTCGGCGGCCGCCTCGAGGCGCGCGATCGAGCAGTGCTCGTCGGTCTGGTGCGCCTGCCCCGCGTCGCCGGGCCCGCAGATGATCGTCGGCGGGCCGCCGTAGGCCGGTGTGAGCGCCGACGCGTCGGTGAAGTAGGCCAGCCCGCGCGGCGCCGGCGCCTCGCCGATCAGCGGCCCCATCACGTCGAAGACCTCCGTCACCCACGGGTCGTCGGGGTCGGTGACGACCGGGGGCAGCTTGACGCGCTCGGTGAGCCGCACCGCATCGCCGAGCGCCTCGGGCCACGGCCTCGACGGCCTCGTCCTCGGTGACGCCGGGGACCGTGCGGATGTCGATCCCGGCGGTCGCGGCGTCCGGGACCGAGTTGATGTTCATCCCGCCCGACACCGTCCCGACGCTGAGCGTCGGATCGCCCAGCAGCGCGTGCCCGACGCGGGGCAGCTCGAACGCCTCCAGCGCCGAGATGGCCCGTGCCATCGCGTAGACGGCGTTCTCGCCCAGCTCGGGCATCGAGCCGTGCGCGGTCCGCCCGCGGGTCAGCGCGTCCAGCCAGACGACGCCCTTGTGGGCGGTGCAGGGGTAGTTGGACGTGGGCTCGGCGACGAGCACGGCTCCCGCCCGCGACAGCGCACCGGCCGTCGACGCGAGGTGCTGCGCGCCCTCGCAGCCCGTCTCCTCCGCCGCGCACAGCACCAGCTCGAGCGGCGCGTGGCCGGCTCCGAGCGCGGCGACGCGCTCCGCCGCGACGACGATCGCGGCCACCCCGCACTTCATGTCGCTCGTGCCGCGTCCGTACAGCCGGTCGCCGTCGACCTCGCCGGCCAGCGGGTCCCGGCTCCACTCGGCACGCCCGAGCGGGACGGTGTCGAGATGGCCGGTCAGGCACAGCGCGGGCCGGTCGCCGCCGCCCTGGGAGCGGGCCACGAGGCTGGTCCGGCCCGGCGCGAGCTCATGCTCGCGGACGTCGAACCCCGCCGCGCTCAGGCGCGCGCCGACGATCGCGCGCGGCGGCCGCCTCGTCGCCGGGCGGGTTGATCGTCTTGGTCTGGATCAGCTCGCGCGCGAGCTCGAGGACGGCGCTCAAAAGGGCTAGCGGGCGGTCCAGCCCTGGTCCATGATCACCGGGGCGCCCGTGAAGGCGGCGCCGGCGTAGCTCGCGAGGAACGCGACGGTGTGCGCGATCTCCTCCGGCTCGATCAGCCGCTTGATGGCGTGCGGGGCGAGGATGATCTGCTCGAGCGCCTCCTCCTCGGAGAGCCCGTGCGCCTTCGCCTGGTCGGGGATCTGCTTCTCGACGAGCGGCGTGCGGACGTAGCCGGGGCACACGGCGGTGGCGGAGATGCCGGCCTCGGCGCCCTCCAGCGCGATCGTCCTGACGAGGCCGAGGACGCCGTGCTTGGCGGCGACGTAGGCGGACTTGTAGGGCGAGGCGGCGAGCGCCGTGGGCGGAGGCGATCGCGATGTAGCGCGCCTCGTCGGCCTTCTCCAGCGCCGCCCACGCGTAGCGGGCGAGCAGGAACGGGCTGGTGAGCATGATCGAGAGCAGCAGGTCCCACTTGTCCTCGGGGAACTCCGCGATCGGCGCGACGTGCTGGACGCCGGCGTTGGCGACGACGACGTCGAGGCGCCCGAACGCCTCCAGCGCGGCGTCGACGGCGCCCTTGTTGCCCTCGCGGGTGGTGAGGTCGGCGGCGTAGGGCGTGCCGGGCAGGCCGTCCGCCTCGAGGTCGACCGACAGGACGTCGAAGCCGTCGCCGATCAGCCGCTCCGCAGACCGCGCGGCCGATGCCGCCCGCGGCGCCGGTGACGAGGGCGGCGCGGCTCACCGGCGCTCCGCCAGCTTCGCCAGGCGGCCGTCCCACTGCGCGCCGACGTCGGTCATCCACGCCATGGCGTCCGTGAGCGGCGCCGGCGTCAGCGTGTAGCGCAGCTCGCGGCCCTCCCGGCGGCCCTGCACCAGCCCGGCGCGGTCCAGCGCGGCGAGGTGCTTGGTCACCGCCTGGCGCGTCATCGGCAGCTCGCCGGCCAGCCGCGAGGCGGTCAGATCCGGCTGCGCCGACAGCGCCCGGACGACCTGGCGGCGGGTCGGGTCGGCGAGGGCGGAGAACACCGCCCCGATTCTGTCATCTACGCCCGGCACAGCGCGCTGACGTGCGCGAGCGGCCTGGAGCTTCGGGCCCCAGACGGCGCCGTCGTCGGCGAAGCGGTGCTCGGTGACCACGAAGCGGGTGCCGTCCGGGTGGTCGTCGAGCCGCCATTCGACGATCGACTCGCCCCACGTGAAGACGATCCGCTCCTCGGCGTCGACGTGCTCGACGACGCCCTCGCGGACCTCGCCGCCGTCCTCGGTGCGCAGCGGCGCGCCCTCCTCGGCCTCGAACTCGACGTCCTCGGCGAGCCAGGTCTCCAGCTCCTCCGGCTCGGTGACGAGCTCCCAGGCGCGCTCGCGGGGGACGGGGAGGACGACTTCTCGGTTCACGACGGGCATCTCGGCGTCTCCTGCAACCAGTGGGTTGCGCATAGGCTACCATCCGTCGAAACATGCAACCTCAAGGTTGCGGAAAGGACGTGAGTCTCATGCCCCTCGTACCGATGGTCGTTCAGCAGGACTCCCGCGGCGAGCGCTCGTTCGACATCTACTCACGGCTGCTGCGCGAGCGCGTGGTGTTCGTGGGGACCGCGATCGACGACGACATCGCCAACCTCGTCGTCGCCCAGCTGCTCCACCTCGAGTCCGAGGACCCGGAGAAGGACATCCAGCTCTACATCAACTCCCCGGGCGGGGTCGTGTACTCAGGGCTCGCGATCTACGACACGATGCGCTTCATCAAGCCCGACGTGGCGACCACGGTGTGCGGCATCGCGATGTCGATGGGCTCGCTGCTCCTGGCCGGCGGCGCGAAGGGCAAGCGCTCCTCGCTCCCCAACAGCCGCATCCTGCTCCACCAGCCCCACGGCGGCTTCCAGGGCCAGGCGACGGACATCCAGATCCACGCCAAGGAGTCGATGGCGCTGCGGCGGCGGATGGAGGAGATCTACGCCCAGCACACCGGGCAAGCCGATCGACGAGGTGTCCGACGTGCTCGAGCGCGACCGCTTCTTCACGCCCGAGGAGGCGCTCGAGTGGGGGCTGATCGACCGCGTCACCCAGCTGCGCAACGGCAACGGGAACGGAACGGCTCGCGCCTAGTCCTCGCCGTCGTCCTCGTAGAGCGACTCGCGGGCGAGCTGGGAGCCCTTGCCGTCGTAGAGCGCGATCTCCAGGTAGTCCTCGCGGTAGGCGTCGGGGGCGAGCAGCGTGAAGCGCTCGTCCTCGACGACGCACTGGTCGACGGCAAGCCGGGCCAGCTCGGCGGTCACGACCGCGCCGCCGTCGACGAGCGGGCGGCCCCACACGAGCGTCATCGCGGCCACGTTGCCCTGCTCGCCGCGCCAGCCTCCGACGACCTCCTCGGTGAGGTCCATCCGCCACTCGGGGTGGTCGTCGGCGGTCACGTCGGTGAAGTCCGCCCAGCCGTAGAAGTCCGACGGCTCCTCGGCCTCGTCGCCGGGGGTGAACGAGACGTATCCGTAGAGCTCGAAGCCGGTGGTCGAGCGGGTGCTGACGGGCACGTAGCTGCGCCCGCCCCACGTGCGGTCGGGGTAGTAGACGAGCTCGCCGGCCTCGCCGAGGTCCTCGCCCTCGTTGTCGATCTTCAGGCACGCCGACAGGAACTCGGCGTTGAGCGTCTCGGCCCAGCGCCCGTACGGGAGCGGGCCCTGGGGCGGCTCGGCGGCGAAGCGGCAGACGAAGCTCTCCTCGGGAGGCATCCGGGGGAGATTAAGGTTTTCGCCTGCCAGGCGCTCGCAGGCTCGCTGCCTTCGGCGACGTCACGTGTCCAGGATGAGCGTCACGGGCCCGTCGTTGACCAGCGCGACCTCCATGTGGGCGCCGAACACGCCGCGCTTCGCGCGCCAGCGCGCTCGCAGAAGCGCTCGTAGAGCGGCTCCGCGTGCTCGGGCCGAGCCGCGGCCACGAACGAGGGGCGGTTGCCCTTGCGCGCGTCGCCGTAGAGGGTGAACTGCGACACGCAGAGGATCTCGCGCTCGCCGAGCGCCTCGTTCATGCGCCCGTCGGCGTCCTCGAAGATCCGCAGCGCGCGCACCTTGTCGGCGAGGCGGTCGGCCTGCTCGGGCCCGTCGTCGTGCGTGATCCCCAGCAGCACCAGAAGCCCCGGGCCGATCTCGGCCACGCGCGATCCCTCGACGTCGACCGACGCGCTCGAGACCCGCTGCACCACCGCCCGCACGGCCGCATCATGACGCCCGCGCTGCTCGAGTCATGCGCGGGCGGTGATGACCCTTTGGCCGCGCTCCTTCTTGCGCTTCTCCTCCACCAGCCACTTCGCCAGCGGCGCGGGGCGCCCGATGTGGTAGCCCTGCGCGTGGTCGACGCCCATCGCGGCGAGCATGTCGAGCGTCTCCTGATCGCCCACCATCTCGGCCACGGTGCGCTTGCCGAGGCCGCGCGCGATGTCCACGACGGCCTGGATGACGAGCTGGTCGGTGCGGTTGTTCATGCACGAGCGCACGAACTCGCCGTCGATCTTGAGGTAGTCGAACGGCAGGTGCTTGAGGTAGTAGAAGGAGGCGAAGGCGGCGCCGAAGTCGTCCAGCGCGAAGCGGCAGCCGAGCGCATTGAGGTGCGCGGCGAACTCCTGCGCCTGCGGGATGTTGCTGACGGCGGTCGTCTCGGTGATCTCGAAGATGACCTGGGCGGGCTCGACGCGGTTGATCCTCAGCTCGTGCTCGATCAGCTCCAGCAGCTCGGGATCGCCGGCGGAGCGCCCGGAGATGTTGACCTCGAACACCAGGCGGTTGCCGCGGATGAGCTCCTCGCCGAGCATCTCGATGGCGTGGCGCACCACCCACTTGTCGATCGCGCCGATCAGGTCGTAGCGCTCGGCGACCGGGAGGAAGGCGGCGGGCGGGATCAGCTCGCCGAGCGGGTCGCGCATGCGCAGCAACATCTCGTACTGGCGGATCTCGCCGCTGGCGACGTCCAGGATCGGCTGGGCCTGGAGGATGAGGCGCTCCTCGTCGAGCGCGTCGCGGATCACGTCGGTCCAGGACAGCCGCGAGGCGAGCCGGGACGGGGCGTCCTGGGCGCTCCCGTGGGTGGCCACCCGGTCGCGCCCGGATTCCTTGGCCTCGTACATCGCGAGGTCGGCGTTGACGAGCACGTCCTCGCCGGTCAGGCGGTCGGAGTCGAACGGCGCGACGCCCACGCTGGCGCTGACCGCGCGCAGCCGGCCGGACGGCGTGGAGATGCGGACCTTGCGGACGGCGTCGAGCAGGTCGGCCGCGGCGGACTCGGACTCCTCCGGCGTGCCGTCGGCGAGCAGTACGGCGAACTCGTCGCCGCCGAGCCGGGCGATCACGGCGCCGCTGCGCAGCTGCTCGCGCAGCGCGTCGGCGACCTTGCAGATCAGCTGGTCCCCGGCGCTGTGGCCGAGCGTGTCGTTGACGTTCTTGAAGAGGTCGACGTCGAGCAGCACGGCGGCGCCGCGCGCGCCGTAGCGGCCGACGTGCTCGACGTGGCGCTCGAGCTCGCGCTCGAAGGCGCGGCGGTTGAGCAGGCCGGTCAGCGCGTCGTGGTCGGCCATGTGGCGCAGCTCGGCCTCGTAGCGGCGGCGCGCGGTGATGTCCTGGACCTGGGTGAGGAAGTGCATGGGCGCGCCGGCGCCGTCCCTGACCAGGGTGCTCGAGACGGAGACCCAGACGACGTGGCCGTCGTCGTGGAGGTAGCGCCGCTCGCCGCGTGCGGTCGCGAGGCGCCCGGCGAGCATCCGCTCGCACTCCTCGGTGTGCAGCTCGCGGTCGTCGGGGTGCAGCAGCGAGAGCATCGTGCGGCCCTCGAGGTCGGTGCGCTGATGACCCGTCACCGTGCACAGCGCGCGGTTGACGCGCAGGATGCGTCCGTCGCCGCTGACGATCGCCATGCCGGCGGCGCCCTCCTCGAAGGCGCTGCGGAAGCGCTCCTCGGCCTCGGCAAGCGCGCGCTGGGTCTCGACGCGCTCGTGGACGTCGCGGAGGATCGCGTGGACCTCGAGCACGTGGCCCGTGGCGTCGCGGACGATGCGCAGCTTGGCCTCGACCCACACCGGGGTGCCGTCGCGGCGGGTCAGGCGGAAGGTGGCCTCGACGTCGTCGACTTCGCGGGCGCGGTTGCGCAGGGCCGCGATCACGGGGATGTCCTCGGCGTGGACGAAATCGTCGCCGCGGCGGCCGATCAGCTCGTCGGGGTCGTAGCCGACGACGTCGCGGCAGGCGGGCGAGACGGCGGTGATGATGCCGTACGCGTCGTGGCAGGTGACGATGTCGGGCGAGGTCTCGGCCAGCTGGAGCGACTGGGCCTCGGCGGCGCGGCGGCCCTCGACGGCGATATGGCGCTCCGCCTCGCTGGCGTCGAGCTTCGCCTGGGCGGCGCGCTCCCGGCGCATCGCGTGCACGCTCAGGGCGGCGAGCGCGAGCCCGGCGAACAGCAGCCACAGGGACACGACGCCCGGCTGGCCGTCGATCCCGATCGCGGCGAGCGCGACCAGCGACGTCAGCACGCCGGCCCCGGCGATCAGCCGCGAGCGGATCCGGCTGCTGTTCGTCCCCACGGAGGGCATTGCTCCCTTTATCGGCGGCTAAGAGGCGGGCATGAGCCCGGCCTGATTCACGCCTCGCGCAGCTCGGCGGCGGCGACCTCTGGGGCCAGCGGGCAGAGGTCGATCCCCGCGCCGAGCTCCAGCCCCGCGAACTGCCCGAGCCGAGGCACGATGTCGATCCGCCAGCAGAACTGGTCGGCTCCCTGGGGCGCGGTCCGCACCCACAGGTTCAGCGGCGGCATCGCCCCCAGGCGGCGCCGCAGGCGCTGCAGGCCGTCGTAGCAGGAGCGCCGCGCCGGAAGGCCCTTCGTCCTCGAAGCGCGCCCGCGGGCGGCGGGGGGCGAGCATGAGCTGGAACGGCATCCGCGACGCGTAGGGGGCCATCAGCACCGCCTCGTCGTCGATCGCCACCACCCGCGCGCGCCGCCGGACCTCCTCCTGCACGAGGTCGCCGAGCAGGTTGGAGCCCATCGTGCGCACCGCGTAGGCGGAGAAGCGCTCACGCTCGCGGGCGATCAGCGCCGGCACGAAGTCGAGCGCGTACAGCTGCGCATGGGTGTGGGGCAGCGAGGCGCCCGCCTCCGGGCGCTCGTTGACGATCAGGTGCCGGCAGGCCGCTCCCTCGTGCGCGCGCATGCGCTCGCGCCAGACGTCGACCGCGAGCGCCACCTGGGCGGGCTCCAGGTCGGCGAGCGAGCTGACGGGCTCGGGCGCGTTGACGATCACCTCGTGCGCGCCGGTCGCGGCCTGGGCGGAGAACAGGTCGGGGTTGGCCTCCGCGCTCAGGAGGGGCCGCCGTGGAGGACAGCGCGGGGTAGAGGTTCGGGACCACGCGCACGGTCCAGCCGGGCGAGTCGGGCGCGCCGCCGTCCGGGCGCACCGCGTGGACCTCAGGCGGCGTCCGGTCCTCGTGGCCGTCCAGGAACGGGTCGGAGCCCGTCACGACCGGCTCGGGGGGCGCCACCTCGAAGCCGCCGCCGGGCCGGGCGGCGCGGGCGTCGGCGACGATCGCCTTCAGCCCCGTGAGGGGGTCGACGCGGATCTCGTGCACGTCAGCCGCCCAGGTACTTGTCGATGTCGGCCTCGAGGTCGCGGCTGGTCGCGTAGCCGCCCTGGTGGATGAAGACCGTCTTGCCCTTGGCGTCGACGAGCACGGTGGCGGGGAAGTTGGCCGGCACCTTCAGCACGCGCGCGATCTTCTCGTCGGGGTCCTCGTAGGAGGGATACGGCGTCGGGAAGTCGTCGGCGAAGCTCGACGGCGGCCGGCCGCTTGTCGCGCGCGTTGACGCCCACGAAGGCGATCTCGCGCCCGCGCTCGGTCGCGACCTTCTGCAGGATCGGCAGCTCGGCGCGGCAGGGCCCGCACCACGACGCCCACTTGTTGACCACCACCGGATGGCCGCGCAGGGCGCGCATGCGCTTCTCGAACGCGGCGGTGCCGCCGCCGAGCAGGCGGTTGGACTGTTCGTGGAGGGCGGCGAGCGGCGCGGGCGAGCCGCGCAGGTGCTCACGGGCCCGTTCGAGGTCGAATCCGCCCGCCGAGCGGGCATCCGGGGTCTCCGCGCCCCCACCGGCCTGGGTCAGGCCGATGACAAGAACGGCCACCAAGCCAGCCGCCGCGAGGAGCGAGAGTGCCCAGCGCATCGCCGATCAGGGTCGCACACCGCATGGCGTCCAGCCGCGTCTGCTTCAATAGAGGCTAAGTCACGGGCGGCCGATACGAGGGGTACAGCCGCACGAGTCACCCGCTCGACACATCGAGCCCGTGAGCTTCCCCAGCTGAGCTGCGTGCAGTGCCCGCCGCTCTCCGTTCTACATCGAAGCTTCTGCCTTCCTTGGCCGAATCCACGCCAGTGGCCGATCTGGTCACGAACGCTCCCACTCCCGCGGACCTCGAACGGGCCGAGCGGTTCACCCGTGAGCCGTTTGTCTACGAGGGCGAGGACGCCGCGGTCGCGCTCGCGCCGGGCACCCCGCGCCGTTTCGCGCTGGACGCCGCGCTGGCCGACCTCGACGCCGGCCTCCCGCAGCCCTCCATCGAGTGGCGCCGCCGCTGGGCGCTGCTGCTCGGGCTCGAGCGGCTGCTCAGCGAGGAGGAGCCGAAGCTGGTCGACGGCACCGTCCTGTCCGCCCACCAGGTCGATGCGCTCTCGGGCACGCTGACCGCGCTGCTGGCCGAGGCCCAGCGCACCGGCGGGTACGGGCATGGGAACGGCACCGGCAACGGCGTCGTTCCCGCCGAGGAGATCGCCGCGCTCGCCCCCGTTGGGATCCCCGGCGAGGAGGAGGACGAGGAGGAGGAGGACGAGGAGCCCCAGGACTGGAGCTCCGAGGCCGACGAAGACGACTCGCAGCTCGAGGAGCAGCCCGAGGACCCCAACGCCGCCAAGCGGTTCTGGTTCGAGCACGCCACCGGCGCCGGCAAGACGGTCGCCGCGCTCGGGTTCGCCGAGGCCTCGCGCACCGGCGGGGTGCTGATCCTCACCCATCGCCGCAACCTCGTGGACCAGTTCCACGGCGAGTTGCGCGACCGCGGCTACGCGGACCGCATCGCTCCCGCGCTGCTCGGCGACAAGGACCCGGGCGGCGGCCCCGTCACCGTCGAGACGTACCAGTGGTTCGTCCGCAACGCGGGCAAGATCTCCGACGCCTACACGATCGTCATCTGCGACGAGGCCCACACCGCGCTGGGCGAGAAGACCTCCGGCGCGATCCGCCAGTGGGCGGGCCCGATCTTCGTCGGCATGACCGCGACCGGCGCGCTGATCGCCCGCCACGTCACCGACCTCTTCCCGACGCAGACGTCGCGCTTCGACCTCGCGCAGGCCGCGCGCCGCGGCGTGATCGCGCCCCTGCGCTGCGTGCGGATCCCGCCCGGTCCCGGCGTGCGGACGATCGCCAAGGTGCCGTTGCGCCGCGGCGAGGTCGACACCGAGTTCGACCAGGAGATGCTGGCCGAGCTGCTCGATCAGCTGCCCTTCAACCTGGCCGTCGCCGATCTCTACAAGACCCGCTTCAACGGCGTTCCCGGCGTCGTCTACTCCGCCGGCGTGCGTCACGCGTACAACGTCGCGGCGGCGTTCCGTGATCTGGGGATGAAGGCGCAGGCCGTCTCCGGCGAGACGCCGAAGCGCGAGCTGGCCGAGATCCTCGCCCGCTACGAGGGCGGCGACATCGACGTGCTGGTCAACGCCCAGCTCCTCGCGGAGGGCTGGAACTCGCCGCGCGCGACGGTCTGCATGCACCTCGCGCCGACCGCCTCCAAGCGCATCTACCAGCAGCGCGTCGGCCGCGTGACCCGCCGGCAGCCGGGCAAGGAGGCGGGCATCGTCGTCGACTTCGTCCACCCGGCGACCAAGCACGACGACCCCGTGGTGACGCTGCACTCGCTGCTGGACCGCGACGTCTACCGCGGCGGCGCGATCGTGGTCGGTCCCGTGCGTCGCGGCCGCGGCCGGCGCCTGCGCGTCGAGCGCCGCGTGCTCCCGGTCACCGCCGACGAGAACCGGCGGATCGAGGTCTTCGAGCGCGAGCTGTGGCGGATCGCCGTCGAGCACCTGGACTACGGCGAGCAGGTCCAGTGGGCCGCTTTGGCCGGCGCCCGCGTGGCGCCGACGGGCTGGCGCCGGGCCCGCGCGATGCTGCACTTCGACCAGGGCGGCGAGCTCAAGCGCACGTTCCTGCTGACCGCCGTCGAGCGCAACAAGAACCCGCAGCTGCGCCTGCGCGCGCTGCAAGAGGTCGCGGCCTCCAAGGACGCCGAGGCGTTCGACCGCGCGCTGGACTTCGTCGAGGGCTGGCCCCGCGACGACAAGCGCGAGGGCGTCAAGCTCGTCCTGCAGGCTTTGGCCGAGAAGAAGATCGGCCGCCGCGACCAGGCCAACAACTGGATCTGGCGCTGCGCGAACCTCACCCGCGAGGTGCACGAGGAGTACGCCGTGCAGCGCTGGCCCGAGACCAAGCGGCTCCTCGGGCTGCTCGTGAACTCGTCCGGGGGCGCGCACGCGCGCAACGCGCGACGGCTCGTCCACGCCGCCCGCCAGCAGGACCGGCGGCTGTCGGCCGCGCTGCTCGCCGCCGCGCTCCCGCACACCGCCGAGGCCGGCGAGGTCATCAACGGCGCCCGCACGCGGATGTCGCGCAAGCCGGCCGCGCTCGCCCGCGAGCTGCTGCGCAACTTCCCCAAGGGCAAGAGCGGCAAGCGCTCCTCGCGGCGGCGCCGCAAGAAGGGCGCGCCGGAGGGCCAGGCGGCGGAGGCCGTCGCCGCGGCGACGAACGACGAGGCGATGGCGGCGACCTTCGACGAGACCGAGGACGAGGAGACGCCGAAGCCGAGGCAGCGGCGGTCGCGCCGCCGCGCCAAGGACGTCGACCCGGACACGATCGAGGTCGCGGCCGAGGAGGAGGAGCCGAAGGCGAGGCCCACCCGTCGCCGCGCGCCGGCCAAGGCCGCCGACACCGACACCGATGTGGCGACGGAGGCGAAGCCTGCCACGCGTCGCCGCGCGCCCGCGAAGAAGGCGGCCGAGGCCGGGGCGAGCGAGACGAAGCCGGCCACGCGCCGCCGCGCGACCGCGAAGGCCGCCGACGCCGAGACCGGGAGGCGAAGCCCGCCACTCGTCGCCGCGCGACCGCGAAGGCCGCCGACGCCGAGACCGGAGAGGCGAAGCCCGCCACTCGTCGCCGCGCGCCCGCGAAAGACGCCGACGCGGAGGCGACGGAGACGAAGCCGACGACGCGTCGCCGTGCGCCCGCGAAGAAGGCCGCCGAGGCCGAGACCGCGGAGGCCCCGAAGCCCGCCACCCGCCGCCGCGCGCCCGCCAAGAAGGCGGCGCCGAAGACGGCCGCCAAGAAGCCCGCCGCCCCGCGCCGCCGCGCGACCCCCAAGAAGCCCTCCGGCCCCCCGAGCCCGCTCGAGGCCGCCAGCGAGCGCGTGCGCGCCGCTGTCGAGGGCGACGCCGCCGCCTAGGAGCCCGTTGAAGAATCCCGCCACGCCCGGATGCGGCGGCCACCCCGGTCGGGCCGATCACTCTCCGACGGACCCCAGAGTTCTCCGCATGAGCACGCTCGCGCGCCTGGAGTACGTATCCGGCGCGCCCCATCCCGCCCTGCGGGGCGCACGTGAGCCGCTACTGCGGCTACGACGAGGACCAGCCCGATCCGCTGCGCCGCCGCGAGGTGATCTCCGGCGACGTGACCCTGATCGTCTCGTTCGGGCCACCGATGCGGTTGGGCTACCCGCTCGACCCGCGCGCCGCCGAGGAGACCGTCGGCGCGTTCCTGGTCGGCCTGCACGCGCCGGTCACGATCACCGAGCACGACGGCGTCTCCCGCGGCGTCGAGGTCAACCTCACGCCGTTCGGCGCGCGGATGCTGCTGGGCCTGCCGATGCACGAGGTCGCGGGGCGCGTGCTCGCGCTCGACGACGTGCTCGGACCGCTCGGGGCCGAGTTGCCCGAGCGGCTGGCCGACGCGGCCGGGTGGGAGGAGCGCTTCGCGCTGCTCGACGCCGCGCTCGGGCGCACGGGTGCTCTCCGCGCCGGTCGCCCCGCCCGACGTGCAGCGCGCCTGGCGCCGCCTCGCCGAGACCCACGGCCGCCTGCCGGTCGGCGTCCTCGCCGCCGAACTGGGCTGCAGCCGCCGCCACCTCGCGGCCCGCTTCCACGACCACGTCGGCGTGGCGCCAAAGGCCGCCGCGCGGGTGATGCGCTTCCACCACGCGATGGAGCGCCTCCAGGCGGGCGGGGACCGCTGGGCGGACATCGCCGTGGACTGCGGCTACTACGACCAGCCCCACCTCAACCGCGACTTCCGCGAGTTCGCCGGGATCACGCCGGCCGAACTGCACGCGAGCCTGATGCCGGGCGGCATGGGCGTCGCGGCGTAGTTCCCGTTCGTCCAAGACGAGACGGTGGAGCGCACGTAGCGTGTGCGGCATGAGCATCTACCCCGCCCTGCGCTATCGCGACGCCCACGCCGCCATCGACTGGTTGAAGGAGGCGCTCGGCTTCGAGGCCGTCTCCGTCCACGAGGCCGACGGCCGCGTCGGGCACGCCGAGCTCACGTTCGGCGACGGCTGGATCATGCTCGGCTCCACGGGGTCGGGCGACGAGCGCTTCGACCGCGGCGTCGGCACGTCCTCGCTCTACCTCGCCACGGACGCCGTCGATGCGGCCTACGAACGCGCGAAGGCGGCCGGCGCCACCGTCACGCGCGAGATCGAGGACATGGACTACGGCTCGCGGGAGTTCACCGTCAGCGATCCCGAGGGGAATCTGTGGTCGGTGGGGACATACGTCCCGCAGCGGCAGTGAGGTGAACCTCGCCGGACTCGAGCACGGTCTCCGCGCCGTCGTCCCCGCGCACGCGCAGCCCGCCGCCGCCGGCGATCCCCGCCCCGGTCCCGCTGCCGCCCGCCCACGTGACCCGCGCGCCGAGCAGCGCGTCGCGCTCGCGCAGGTCGCCGAGCGCCGCCTCGTGGGATTGCCCGAGCCGCACCTCGAGCGCGGCGAGCAGCTCCTCCAGGGCGGTCTCGAGCCCGCGGGGCTCCAGCCCAAGCGTGGCGGCGCGGTCCCGCAACTCCGCGGGGAGCGTGTCGAGGTCGACCGCCGCGTTGATGCCGATGCCGACCACCGCCCAGCGCTCGGCGGGCCGGCCCTCGACGAGGATGCCGGCCACCTTCCGGCCGTCGAGCAACACGTCGTTGGGCCACTTCACCCGCGCGCCGGCCCCGGCCAGGTCCGCGACGGCAAGGCCGGCGCGCAGCGGGAGCAGTGGCTCGGGGTCGCGGATGACCAGCGAGAGCAGCAGCGCCCGCCCGGGGGGCGCCGACCACGCGCGGCCCTGGCGCCCGCGCCCCGCCGTCTGGACCCCCGCCGTCACGAGCGTGCCGTGGGGCGCCCCCGCCGCGGCGAGCTCGCGGGCCGCGTCGTTGGTCGAACGGGTCTCGCGCAGGTGCAGGCGAGGGCGCCCGAGCGCGCTCACCCCGGCTCCACGCGCAGCTCGTCCCCGCGGCGCGCGCCGAGCAGCGCCCGCGCGTCGCCGCCGTTGATCGCGATCGCGAGCGAGCCGCCGGCGTCCTGGTAGAGCAGCAGCGCGCCGGCGTGCACGTCGGCGAACGTGCGGGCGTAGACGCCCGTCGCCCGGCGGCTGCCGAAGCGCACCGCCACGGGGCCGCCCATCTTGAGCTCGGCCCGCTTGAGGTCGCGGTGGTCGGCGTCGAGGGCGAGGTTCCCGAACGTGTCGATGTCGGCCACCCGCGCGATCAGCGCACCGTCCTCGACGCGGGCGCGGGAGAGCTCGATACGGATCAGCTCTTCCGGGTCCAGGGGCGTCCCCGCGTCGCCGAGCTCGCCCCCGGTGGCCAGCCGCGCGGCGACCGGGCCGAACAGGTCGCGGCCGTGGAAGGTCGCCGAGACCGGCTCCAGCCGCCACGGCGAGGCGGAGATGTCGACCGCCTCCACGACACCGCCGAAGCGGTCGGCGGCGGGAAGCAGCAATCCGTTGTCGGGGCCGACCAGCAGCCGGTCCTCGTCCGCTGTCCGGAGCGCGATGGCCCGCCGGCGGGCGCCCACCTCCGGGTCCACGACGGCCAGGTGCACGCCCGGCGCGGTGTAGGGAAGCGCCCGCATGAGCATCCGCGCGCCGGCGGGGACGTCCTGGCGCGGGACGCCGTGGGCGAGGTCGACGACGTGCGCGGTCGGCGCGATCCGGGCGATCACCGCACGCACGACGCCGGCGAACTCGTCGCTCAGCCCGTAGTCGGAGAGGAACGTGATCGGGCGCGCCATGTGCGTCATTCTGCCGTTTGGGTAAGCCAGCGGCGAATGCGCTGGCAAAAGGGACGCAGCAGCGGCAACACGATCGACGCGCGGGGCAGCCGGGCGCCGTCCGGGCGCGTCGCGGTTCCCGGTGGGCTCGGGCTCGTCGGCGTGCTCGTCTTCATCGCCATCCAGGTCCTCGGCGGCGGCAGCGGCGCCTACGGCGTGCCGAGCGCCTTCGACGACGGCGCCTCGGCCCCCGAGGCGCAGGGCATTCCGGCCAGCCAGGACCCGGATCGCGACCTGCGCGAGTTCAGCGAGTACGTGTTCGACAGCGCCCAGACCACCTGGGCGGGCGTGTTCGACGGCTACCGCGACGCCAAGCTCTACCTGTACCGCTCCGCCGTCAGGACCGGCTGCGGGAGCGCGTCCTCCGCCGTCGGCCCGTTCTACTGCCCCGGCGACGAGCGCGTGTACCTGGACCTCAGCTTCTACCGCGACATGAAGACCCAGCTCGGCGCCTCCGGGGACTTCGCATGGGCGTACGTGATCGCCCACGAGGTCGGCCACCACGTGCAAAGCTGCGCGGGACGAGCGACGAGGTCCGGGCCGCGCAGCGCGACGATCCCGACGCCGCCAATGCCCTCTCGGTGCGGCTGGAGCTACAGGCCGACTGCTACGCGGGCGTGTGGGCGCACGCCGTCGTCAAGGACCTCGAGCCCGGTGACGTCGAGGAGGCGATCGCGGCGTCGGAGGCGGTGGGCGACGACCGGCTCCAGCGCCGCGCAAACGGGAGCGTCGACCCCGACTCCTTCACGCACGGCACGTCCGCGCAGCGGGCGCGGTGGTTCGAGACGGGCCGCAAGGCCGGCGAGCCCGCCGCCTGCGACACCTTCTCGGCCGAGAAGCTCTAGCCCTCGCGCAGCAGCGCTTCGACGAGGCCGTCGGGCGTGTGCGGGTCCGCCTCGAGGTCGGGCTCGGCGCCGTGCTCGCGGAGCGCCGCGCTGGTGGCCGGGCCGATCGACGCCAGCCGCGGACCGCGCAGCGCGTCCTCGCCCGCGGCGGCGGCGAAGAAGCGCACCGACGAGGCCGAGGTGAAGAGCAGGTAGTCGGCCCCGGCGGCGGCGGCGCGGGTCTCGTCGTCGAGCGGCTCGGCGACCGTCTCGTAGAGCGCGAGCACGTCGACCTCGGCGCCGCGCTCGCGCAGGGCGTCCGGGAGGACGTCGCGCGCCCTCGGCGGCGCGCGCGATCAGCGCGCGCGTCACCGGCACGTCGCGGAGCGCCTCGACGAGGCCCTCGGCGACGGCGCGCTCGGGCACCACGTCGGGCTCCACGCCGCGCTCGCGCAGCACGCGCGCCGTCCCGGGCCCGATCGCCGCCACCGTGATCCCGGCCAGCTCGCGGGCGTCGCGCAGGAGCGCCATGAACAGCTCGGCGCCGTTGGGCGACGTCACGGCCACGAGGTCGTAGGGGGAGAGGTCGGGCGCCTCGGCCGGCAGCGGCTCGATGCGGATCGTGGGGGCCTCGACGACGTCGGCGCCGAGGTCGCGCAGCCGCCGCGCCAGGGCGCTCGCCTGCGCGCGGGCGCGCGTGACGGCGATGGTGCGGCCGTGGCAGGGGCGGCGCTCGAGCCATGCGAGCGGCTCGTGCAGCGCGGCGACCGGGCCGACGAGCGTGATCGCGGGGGCGCGGATGCCCTCGTCCTTGGCGCGCTGCGCCACGTCGGCGAGCGTGGCCACCAGCGTCCGCTGTCCGGGGAGCGTGCCGCGCTCCACCACCGCGACCGGCTCGTCTTGCTCGCGGCCGTTGGCGGTGAGCTGTTCGACGATCCGCGGCAGCGCGCGCACGCCCATGTAGAAGACGAGCGTGCCGGGGAAGAGGGCGAGCGCGGGCCAGTCGAGCGCCGTCTCGGGCTTCGCCGGGTCCTCGTGGCCGGTGACGAACGCCACGCCGCTGGCGAGCTCGCGATGCGTGACCGGGATGCCGGCGTAGGCGGGCGCCGCGACGCCCGCGGTGATGCCGGGCACGACCTCGTAGGCGATCCCCGCCTCGCGGAGCACGAGCGCCTCCTCGCCGCCGCGGCCGAACACGAACGGGTCGCCGCCCTTGAGGCGCACCACCCGCCGCCCGGCGCGGGCGTGCTCGACCAGCAGCCGGTGCGTCTCCTCCTGCGGGAACTGCGGGCCGTCGCCCTGCTTGCCGACGTAGATCAGCTCGGCGTCCTGCCGCGCGTGGCGGAGCGACTCGGCCGGGATCAGGCGGTCGTAGAGGATCACGTCGGCGTCCGCGATCAGCTCGACCGCGCGCACGGTGAGCAGCCCCGGATCGCCCGGTCCGGCGCCGACGAGGTACACGATGCCGGTCGTCACGTCGCCATCGCCTCGGCGTCGCGGAGCAGGTCGCCCGCGCCGGCCGCGAGCATCCGCCGCGCGAGCTCCTCCCCGGTGCCGACGATCTCGTCGAGGACCCACGACGACCCGTCAGGGAGGCCGGCGAACCCGCGGATGCGGAGCCCATCTGCGACGTGATCCGCGTGGATTCCCACGGGAGCGTGACAATTCGCTTCCAATCCGCGCACAACGGCCCGTTCGGCGTGAAGGCATGCCACGGTGGTCGCATGGCTCATGGCGGAGGCGGCATCGGCGGCGGGGGACCCGGTCCTGGCCTGGACGGCGATCACGCCCTGCCCGGCGGCCGGCACGAACACGTGGCCGGCCAGCGACCCGCCGCGCCTCCTCGCGGCGGTCGAGGCGGTCGAGCCCGGCCGCGGCGAGCACGAGCACGTCGACCTCGCCGGCGGCGAGCTTGCGCAGGCGGGTGTCGACGTTGCCGCGCAGGTCGGCGACCTCGAGATCCGGTCGCGCGGCGAGCAGCTGCGCCCGTCGCCGCAGCGCGCTGGTCCCGACGCGGGCGCCCTCGCGCACCGCGTCCAGGCATCGCTCGCCGACCATCACGTCGCGCGGGTCGGCGCGTCGCGGCGCGCCGGCGATCTCCGTCCCGGCCGCCAGCTCGCCGGGCACGTCCTTGGCCGAGTGCACCGCGAGGTCGATGTCGCCCGCCAGCAGCGCGCTCTCCAGCGCGCCCGTCCAGCGGGACTTGTCGCCGCGCGCCCGGTCGACGTCCCCGGCGGTCGTGATCTCGACGAGCTCGCAGTCGCCGCCGATCGCCTTCGCGATCTCGCGGGCCTGGGCGAGCGCGAGCAGGCTACGGCGGGTCCCGATACGCAGCGGGACGGTCAACGCGGCCGGAGCGCGCGGACCTCGGCGGGCGCGGCCTCCGGTGCCGCGTCGCCTCCGGCCTGCGGCTCTTCGAGCCCGAACAGCTCGCGCAGCAGCTGCAGCCGGGCGTGGCGCTGCTCGGCCTCCAGGCCCTTGACGCGCGCCGTCGGCTCGTGCAGGAGCCGCTTCACGACCGTGCGGGCGAGCATCTCGACGCGCTCGCGGTCGCGCTCGGAGAGGTTCTCCCAGCGCCCGGCGTTCTCGGCCAGCAGTCCGTCGACCACCGAGTCGCCGCGCGCACGCAGGGCGGCCAGCGTCGGCAGCACCTCGAGCTGGCCGAGCCAGCCGGCGAAGCTCTGGATCTCCTCCTCGACGATGCCCTCGGCGCGCCGCGCCTCGGCCCGGCGCACGGACATGTGCTTGCCGACCGTGCTCTGCAGCGCGTCCATGTCGAGCACGGTCACGCCGGGCAGGTCGCCGCATCGGGCGTCGATGTCGCGCGGCACCGCCAGGTCGACGAGCAGCAGCGGCCGGCCCTGGCGGATCTCCATCACCTCGGCGATCTCCTCCGCCTCGAGCAGCGTGTGCGGTGAGGCGGTGGAGGCGATCACGATGTCGGCCCGCTCGAGCTCGCCGGGCAGCGCGTCGAACGAGCCGGAGGCGCCGCCGAAGCGCTGGGCGAGCGCGATCGCGCGCTCGCGGCGGCGGTTGGCGACGAACATCGTCGTGACGCCCTGGTGGTGCAGCGCCTGGGCGGTCAGCTCGGCCGTCTCGCCGGCGCCGACGATCACGACGTGCCGCTCGGACAGGTCGCCGATCGCGGCACGCGCGGCGTCGACCGCGACGGAGGCCACGCTGGCCCGGCCGGCCGAGATCGCGGTCTCCGAGCGCACGCGCTTGCCGGTCGCCAGCGCGGCGCGGAACAGCTTGTTGGTCATCGGGCCGGTGGTGCGGGCCGTGAGCGCGAGCTCGTACGCGCGCTTGACCTGGCCCTGCACCTCGGCCTCGCCGACGATCATCGACTCCAGGCCGCTCGTGACCCGGTACAGGTGGCGGGCGGCGTCGCAGTTGCGCAGCGAGTACATGCCGTCCATCAGCTCGCTCAGGCGGATGCCGGCGCGGCGGGCCAGCAGGCCGAGCACGAACGACTCCGCCTCGACGGCGTCGGAGACGACGAGGTACAGCTCCGTGCGGTTGCAGGTGGACACCGCGACGGCCTCGGAGATGAAGGCCTGCTCGGTCAGCTCGCCGAGCAGCTTCTCGGCGCCGCCGTCGAGCAGCGCGATCCGCTCGCGCACCGCCAGCGGCGCGGTCTTGTGCGACGTCCCGAGCGCCAGCAGCTCGCTCATCGCGGCACCGCCTCGGCCTGGGGCTGCTCGGGCTCCGCGTCGCGAGCCTCCGTGAGCTCGGCCAGCTCGCCGATCTCGCGCTCGATGCGCACCAGCTTGGCGGCCATGATCGCCACGTAGATCAGGATCAGCGCGAGGAAGACGAGGTAGGCGGCCGCCACGTAGGGGCCGGAGTCTCCGAGCGGGAGCGCCGGCATCAGAGCTGAGGGGCCGCGCTGCGGCGGACGGGGGCCCAGCCGTCGTCGCCGGCCATGCGGCGCTTCAGCGCGCGCAGCCGGAACGTCGCCTGCTTGGAGGTCAGCTCGTACTTGTTGAGCGTGACGAACAGCAGCGCCATGCCGACCAGCGAGACGAGGAAGGTGAGCCGCATCGAGCCGGGCATCGCGCCGCCGGTGGTGCTGAGCACGCGCGGGTGAGTGAGCGACTCGGCGGCGCGGACCGCCATGAAGTTCAGCGGCACGAAGGCGCCCCCGATCACGGCGAACACCGAGGCGTAGCGCGCCTGGCGCTCCGGGTCCTCGATCGAGAACCGCAGCGGCTGGTAGCACGCGTAGAGCAGGAACACGATCAGGAACGAGACGAGCGTCGGCTCCTCCCACACCCACCAGTGGCCCCACGACGCCTTGGCCCAGATCGAGCCGGTGATGAGCGCGCCGACGGCGAGGATCAGCGAGATGTGGATCGCCACGTAGGAGCGCAGGTCCAGCGTCTTGTCACCCGAGCGCAGGTGGCGCAGCCCGTAGATGCCGCCCGCGACGAACCCGCACAGCGCGACGATCGCCAGCGGCACGTGCAGGTAGAAGATCTTCTGCACGAAGCCCTGGTCGGCGTCGTTGGGCGCATACAGGAAGACCAGCGCGAAGCCGCCGACGAGGAGGACGACGGAGGCGAGGGAGAGGGGTACGAGCCCTCGGCTGAACTGGGACCGGTTCACTCTTCCAGCAGGTAATCGAAGATCGCGTAGGCCAGAAGGCCGAAGACGAGATCATAGAGGCCGAGGATCGCCAGCCAGCGGCCCTCGACCGCCCCCGCGCCCGCCTCGAGCCAGAGTGGCGCGGTGCCGCGCGCCGCGGCGATCACGATCGGGATCATCAGCGGCAGCGCGAGCAGCGGGACGATCAGGTCGCGCGCCCGCGTCTGCACCGCCAGCGCGCCGACGAGCGTGCCCACGACGGCGATCCCGACGTCGGCGAGCAGCAGGATCGCGACGAGCTCCAGCAGCCCGGGGAACGGCGACGGCTCCAGCAGCAGCACCGCGAAGGCCGGCACGGCGAGCAGCTCGAGGACGACGAGGAAGCAGAACAGCACCGTCGCCTTGGACAGGAACAGCGCCGTGCGGTCGACGGGCGCGAGCAGGAAGGCGTCGAACCCGCCCTGCTCGCGCTCGGCGACGAACAGCCGGTTGATGGCCAGCACGGCCGCGAACAGCAGCGTCATCCACCACACGCCGGCCGCCAGGTCGCCCTCCAGCGAGCGCGCGTCGAGCGCGAAGTGGAACAGCACGAAGGTCGAGACAGGCAGAACAGCAGCATCGCCGGCACCGACTCGCGCGTGCGCAGCTCGAGCCGCAGGTCCTTGCGGATCAGCGCGCGCGACGACCGCGAGCGTGGGCGTCACCGGTACAGCTCCCGCAGCGCGGGCACGTCGACCTCGCGCGCCGGCGCGAGCAGCGCCTGCCGGCCGCCGCGCAGGCCGAGCACGAGGTCGGCCTCGGCGAGCCCGTGCTCGACGTCGTGGGAGATCACGCACGCGCGCCGCGCCGCTGCTCGCGCCGATCAGCGGCTCGACGGCGCCCGCCGCGCCCGGGTCGAGGTTCGCGAGCGGCTCGTCGAGCAGCAGCAGCTCGGGCTCGTGCAGCACCGCGCGGCAGATCGCCACGCGCTGCGCCATGCCGCGCGACAGCGTCGCCACCGGGTCGTCGGCCCGCCGCGCCATCCCGACCGCGTCGAGCAGCGTGTCGATCCGCTCCGGCGCCACCGCGTGCAGCCGCGCGTGGAAGCGGAGGTTCTCCCGGGCGGTCAGCTCCCGGTAGAGCAGCGGGTCGTGCGCGAGCAGCCCGACCCGGCCCGCGCACCGCCCAGCCCTCGCGCGGCAGCTCCCGCCCCAGCACCCGCGCCGTCCCCGCGTGGGGCGAGAGCAGCGTCGCGAGGATCCGCAGCAGCGTCGTCTTCCCGGCCCCGTTGGCGCCGAACACCGCCAGCGTCTCCCCGCGCGGCAGCGTCAGCGACACGCCCGCCAGCGCCACCCGCTCGCCGTACGCGCGGGTCAGTCCGTCGAGTTCGAGCGCCGGGGGCTCAGGCTCAGTCGCTGTCATGGTGCGACGAGTCGCCGCGCAGCGTGCGCACCACGTGCTCCAGCGTCGGCGCCAGCACGGGGAACACCTCCTCGATCGCCTTCGGCGACCCGGGGAAGTTGACGATCAGCGTCTTGCCGCCGATCCCCGAGATGCCCCGGGAGAGGATCCCCATCGGCGTGTGGCGCACGGCCTCCCAGCGCAGCGCCTCGGCGAACCCGGGCGCCTCGCGGTCGATCACCGCGCGCGTCGCCTCCGGCGTGATGTCGTCGGGCGTCAGGCCCGTCCCGCCGGTGGTGAACACGAGGTCGCAGCCGCTGTCGATGAGGTGGTTGAGCCGGTCCTCGATCAGCGCCGAAGTCGTCGGGGACGACCTCCATCGCGACGACCTCGCAGCCGCGCCTGCTCGGCCGCGGCCGCGAGCGCGGGTCCCGAGACGTCCTCGGCCTCGCGGCGCGAGACCGAGGTCGAGACGGTGAGCACCCCGGTGCGGATCGCTCAGACCCCCGCGGGCTGGTGCGTTCGCTGCGCGGCGGCGATGACCGCGCGGACGCCGTCCTCGTCGCCGCGCCGCAGCAGCTCGACCGGGTCGGGGTCGCCGTTGACGATCCCCTCGAAGAACTCCTTGCGGTCCTGGTAGGTCGGCAGCGTGCCCTTGGCCCAGCCGCGCGCCTCGTTGAGCAGCACCGCCAGGCGCGCGTAGGGCTCGCCGTACTCGTCGGCGATCTGGCGCTTGATGCGCTTGGCCAGCGCCGGGGACGCGCCCGCGGTCGAGATCGCGATGGCCAGCGGCCCGGTGCGCACGATCGCCGGAAGGATGAAGTTGCACAGCGGCGGGACGTCGACGATGTTGACCAGCATCGCGCGCGCCTCGGCGTCGTTGTAGACGCGCGATGTTGACGTCGGTGTCGTTGGTGGCGGCGATGGCGATGAACGTGCGGTCGAGGTCCTCGGGCCGGTACTCGCGGCGGATCCACTCGATCGAGCCCTCGTCGGCCAGCTCCTGCAGCGGCTCGATCGCGTCGGGCGCGACGAGCACGACCTTGCCCTCGCTGGCCAGCAGCCCCTCGACCTTCTCGAGCCCGATGTCGCCGCCGCCGACGACGACGCAGCGCCGCCCGGTGAGCTTCAGGCACGCGATGTAGAACGGCGTCTCGAGCATGCCCTGCACGCACGTCTGGTCGCAGATCCCTCTGCGGAACTGGCAGACGCACTCCTTGCCGGCGTAGGCCTGGGCGGGCATGCCTCCAGGGTAGTGGGCCGGATGCGGCGCCCGGCCGTACTGCAAGCGATGCCACCCGCTGGATACTTCACCGACGAGTCGATGCTGCGCCAGGTTGTGGGCGACCGCGTGACCGGCCTGTCCGGCCCGCGCGCGCTGCTCGTGATGGCCGCCCACCCGGTCGCCTTCGCCGGCTTCTTCGCGCACACCGGCGCGCTCGACGACCCGTACGCGCGGCTCGAGCGCACCGCGACCGTGATGAACGCGATCGCGTTCGGCCCCGCGGCCGCGCCGACCGCATGACGGCGCACGTCCGCGCCATGCACCGCCGCGTGCGCGGCGAGCTGTCCGAGCCGGCCGGGCCGTTCCCGGCGGGCACGCCGTACCGCGGCGACGATCCCGCGCACCTGCTGTGGATACTCGGCGCGCTCGCGGAGTCGGCGATGCTCGTCTACCGCAAGTACGCCCGCTCGCTGAGCCGCGACGAGGAGCAGGCGTTGTGGCGCGACTACCGCGTCGTCGGCCGCCTGTTCGGGCTGCGCGAGCGCGACATGCCCGCGCGACATCGACGGCTTCGAGGCCTACATGGCCGAGCGCTACGCGAGCCCGGAGCTCGTCGTGACGCCGCAGGCCCGCGATCTGGCCGTCGACATCGTGCTGCGCCCGCCGGTGCCGCTGCACCTGCGGCCGGTGTTGGAGCTGGTCAACCAGGTCACGGTCGGCCTGCTCCCGGCGCCGGTGCGCCGCCAGTACGGGTTCACATGGGACCCGCTCCGCGCCGCCGCATTGCACGGCGGCGCGGAGTACCTCAAGCGCATCGTCGTGCCGGTGCTGCCCGGAGCGCATGCGGATGCTGCCGCTCGCCCGCGCCGCGTGAGCCGCGGGGGCGGGCGCTGTTACATCCTCGGAATGGTGCTCGTCGGGGCGCCGTCGGTCGAGTTGCCGATGTTGTAGTTGTTGCCGAACGAGTCCAGCATGCCCCCGGCACCGAAGGCCATACCGCGCGCCGTTGCCTGAGATCTCGTTGCCGCCCATCCGGACGCGTGGCCTTCGGCGCCGTACGCGAAGAAGCCGGCGTCGTCGTTCTCGGTGATGCCGTTGCGGAAGGCGGTGATCGTCGCCCGGCCCGGGGTGCCGCCGGTGTCCGCGCCCAGCGCCGCAGCTCTCCGCCCCGCCGCCGTAGCTCGCCGCGACGACGCCGCAGCCGTTGCTCTCGATGTCGTTGCGCCGCAGCGTCACGCGCGCCTGGGTCGCGC
Source organism: uncultured Solirubrobacteraceae bacterium (assembly GCA_963764385.1). Taxonomy (GTDB): domain Bacteria; phylum Actinomycetota; class Thermoleophilia; order Solirubrobacterales; family Solirubrobacteraceae; genus DATFQI01. Next base: position 238,739 of record CAVXSJ010000003.1, read on the forward strand.
TGCCGTTCGGGGACACGAAGATGCCGTTGCCGCGGTTGCTGAGGATCTCCGAGTCGCGGAGAGGAGGCGCGCAGCCTCGCGTCCTCGACGGGCTGGATGGATTCCGTTCCCGTTGAAGTTGGCGATCCGCGTATTGATGATCGAGATCGACCGGCCTTGCCCGATGACCCTGACTCCCGTTGAGGCCTGGGGACGCCGTGTCGGCGGCGCCGTTGATGTCGAGGTCGCGGATCGCGACCGCGCCCCGTCGGGGGCGTTGATGATCGATGCCGTTCGTGCCTGCGGCGACGAGCACCCGGCCTCGGTGGCCGTGGCCGTCGATCGTGATCGACTTGGTGATCGTGACGGTGCCGAAGGCGCCGGAGTCGACGGCGTTCATCATGCCGCCCGTGGCGGTCTTTGGGATCGGCCGGCGAACGTCTTACACGGAGCTGTGCGACTGCAAGGGTTGCCATCGTCGCCGACTGCGCGGGACACCGACGTCCGCGTCGGCCTGCGCCTGTGAGGCGGCAGGGATCAGGAGGAGGAGCAGCAGGGCCGCCGGCAGGAGCTTCGCTAGGCGGCGCAGGGGTGATGCCGGGAGTTGAGTCATGTATCCAGTACGTCGGTGCATGTCCGCGCGGGGTGCATGGACGTCCGAGAGATGACCCTTTGGTCGCGGTTGCCGACGGATCTAAAGCGCCGCTTGACGTCCCTGATGTCAAGGTCAAGGTGGCTTACCATCCCGCAGGGCTAAGCCCGTTCGCGCGTGAGCTCGCCGTCCACGCGGCGCCAGATCCCGAGCGGGTTGTCGCGGCGCAGCTCCGGCGGCAGCACCGCCTCGGGGGCGTTCTGGAACGCGATCGGGCGCAGCCAGCGGCGGATCGCCGTCATCCCGACCGACGTGTGCGCGGGCGCGGCGTGGAGCGGGAACGGCCCGCCGTGGTGCATCCGTACGTGACGGCGACGCCGGTCGGGAAGCCGTCGAAGACGATCCGGCCGGCGCGCTGGGCGAGCGCGTCGACGACCGCGGCGATGTCCTCGCCCTCCTCGGCGTGCAGCGAGCGCGGTCAGCTGGCCGTCGAGGCGCTCGAGCGCGGCCAGCAGGTCGTCGCGCGAGCTGTAGGTGAGGAACAGCACGACGGGGCCGAAGTGCTCCTCGAGCAGCTCCGGCGCGGCCGCGACGTCGGCGGCCGCCGCGCGGTAGGCGCTCGGCTGGTGGCGGAAGCCGGGACCGCCGGCCTCGCCGCCGCCGCCCAGGCGCTCGACGCGATCCTCCAGGGCGGAGACCGCCTCGCGCAGCGCGTCGCGCAGGCGCTCGTTGAGCAGCACCTTGGGCTCGACGTCGTCCAGCCGGCTCGCGACGTCGGCGGCGAACGCGTCGCCCGCCTCGCCCGCCGGGACGAACACCACGCCGGGCTTCGTGCACAGCTGTCCGCCGAAGTTCGCCACCGAGCGCGGTCAGGCCCTCGGCGATCGCGTCGGCGCGCGCGGCCAGCGCGGCCTCGGTCACGACCAGCGGGTTGACCGAGCCCATCTCGGCGAAGACGGGGATCGGCACCGGCCGCGCGGCGGCGCGGTCGGCGATCGCGCGGCCGCGCGGCGTAGGAGCCGGTGAAGCCGACGGCGGCGATCGCCGGGGCGTCGACCAGCGCCTGGGCGACCTCCAGCGAAGTGGCCGGCAGGTGCGCGAAGGTCCCTTCCGGCAGGCCGGCGTCGGCCACGGCGGCGGACAGCTCGCGTGCCACGAGCTCGCTCGTGCCGGGGTGCGACGGGTGGCCCTTGACGATCACGGGCACGCCCGCGGCCAGCGCCGAGGCGGTGTCGCCGCCGGCGGTGCTGAAGGCGAGCGGGAAGTTGGAGGCGCCGAACACGGCGACCGGGCCGATCGGCGCGAGCATGCGGCGCACGTCGGGCCGGGCGATCGGCTTGGCGTCGGGATCGGGCGTGTCGATGATCGCCTCGACGTAGTCGCCGGCGTCGAGGACGTCCGCGAACGCCTCGAGCTGGCCGGCGGTGCGCTCGAGCTCGCCGCGCAGCCGCGGGTTCTCGGGCAGGCCGGTCTCGGCCTCGCAGGTCGCGATGATCTCGTCGCCGTTGGCGCGCAGGCGGGCGGCGGCGCCGCGCAGCAGCGCGGCGCGGGCGTCGCGGTCGGCCATCCCGCCCGAGGTGTGGACGGCGGCCGCGGCGGCCACCGCCGCGTGCACGTCGTCGAGCGTCGCCTCCGTGTAGGCGGGCCCGCGCTCGCCGGTGCGGGGGTCGACGGAGTTGAAGGTCGTTGACATGCGGTGTACCTTACTGGTCCTGTGAGCAGACCAGTTCTCGAACAGATCAGTCCGGCCATCGCGCCACTTCGGACCCGGCAGCGCTACGAGCACGTCGCCGAGCGGCTCGCCGCCGAGATCCGCTCCGGGCGCGTTCGCGCGCCGGCGAGCGGCTGCCGTCGGAGCGCGACCTGGCGCGGCGGCTCGAGGTCGGTCGCGCCTCCGTGCGCGAGGCGATCGCCGCGCTGCAGGTCCAGGGCGTGATCGAGACGCGGCCCGGCTCGGGGTCGTTCGTGTCCCCCGACGCCGTCGAGCGGCTGCCCGGCGGCTCGCTCCCTCACGACGCCAGCCCGAGCGACGTGCTGGAGGCGCGCGCCCTGCTGGAGCCGGCCGTCGCGCGGCTCGCCGCCGAGCGGGGGCGCCCCGACGCCGTCGTCGAGCGGCTGCTGGAGGCCATGGAGCGCTCCGCCGACCCGGCCGATCCCGCCGCCCGGGCGGGCTGGAACGAGTCCGACCGCCTGTTCCACCGCCAGATCGCGGCGATGACGGGCAACCCGGTGCTGGCGGGCATCGCCGACCACGTCGCGGCGCTGATGGACCAGCCGCTGTGGCAGCGCCTGCGCGACGACTCGATCGCGACGCCGGGGCGCACCGGCCTGCACCTCGCCGAGCACCGCATGATCTACGAGGCGATCGCGGACCAGGATCCGGACGCCGCCGCCCTTTACGCCGCCCAGCACGTCAAGCGCGTGCGCCGCTACATGACCCTCGACTGAACAGGAGCCAGCATGCGCTTCCCCGGGATCATCCCCGCCGTCACCACCCCGTTCGACGAGGCGGGCCACGTCGACGTCGGCGCGCTGGCCGGCAACGTCCGCGCGCTGCTCGACGCGGGCGTCCACGGGATCGTCGGCAACGGCACGATGGGCGAGGCCGGGAGCCTGTCGCTCGCCGAGCGCCGCCTGCGTGCTGGACACGATCGTCGAGGCCGTCGACGGCGCCGTCCCGGTGATCGCGGGCGCCTCGTCGGGCACCGCCGCCGCGTCGATCGCACTGGCCCGCGACGCGGCCGCCGCGGGGGCGAACGCGGTGATGCTCCTCCCGCCGCTCGGCTACCGCGCCGACCAGGCGCGAACTGGAGGCCTTCTACGCCGCCGTCGCCGAGGGCGCCGGGCTGGCGGTGATGCTCTACAACAACCCCGAGGCCAGCGGCGTGGACCTGCTCGCGCCGGCGATCGTGGCGATCTCCGCGCGCGTCGAGGGCATCGTGGCGGTCAAGGAGTGCTCGGGCGACGCGCGGAGGATCCCGGCGCTGCTCGCCGCAGCGCCGCACCTGGAGATCCTGGTGGGGGGCGACGACTGGGCGCTCGAGGGCTTCAGCGCGGGGTCGACCGGCTGGGTGTCGGGCGTCGCCGACGTCGCGCCGCGCGAGTGCGTCGCGCTGTACGAGCACTGCCGGGCGGGGGAGCTCGAGCCGGCGCGCGAGATCTACCAGCGCCTCCTGCCGCTGGCCCGCTTCGACATGACGCCCAAGCTCGTGCAGTACTTCAAGGCCGCGCAGGACGAGGTCGGCCTGGCCGGCGGCCCGTGCCGCGAGCCGCGCCTCCCGCTGACCGCGCAGGAGCGCGCCGACCTGGCGGCCGCGCTCGCGGTGCTCCACGAGAGCGTCCCCGCTTGAGGGCGGCGCGCTACTTCGCGGCGGTCGACTCCCACACGGAGGGGATGCCCACGCGCGTCGTGACCGGAGGCGTGGGCCCGATTCCGGGCGCCACGATGTTGGAGCGCAAGCTGCACTTCGAGGCCGAGATGGACGACCTGCGACTCCTGCTGATGCGCGAGCCGCGCGGCCACTCGGCGATGTCGGGAGCGATCCTCCAGCCGCCCACCCGCCCCGACGCCGACTGGGGCGTGCTGTTCATCGAGGTGTCCGGGTGCCTGCCGATGTGCGGGCACGGGACGATCGGCGTCGCCACGGTGCTGGTCGAGACCGGGATGGTGGCGGTCACCGAGCCGGAGACGATCGTGTCGCTGGACACGCCGGCGGGGCTGGTCACGGTGCGGGTCGCGGTCGAGAACGGCCGCGCGAGGTCGGTCACGCTCCGCAACGTCCCGTCGTTCGTGCTGGGGCGCGATCGGGAGGTCGACGGGATCGCCTACGACATGGCCTACGGCGGGAACTTCTACGCCCTGGTGCCCGCTGCGGCGGCGGGGTTGACGGTTGACGCTTCGCGCAGCGACGAGCTGATCGCGCGCGGGTTGGAGACTCATGGCCGCGATCAACCGCTCGGCTCTGCCGGTCCATCCCGAGGACCCGCGCATCTCCGGCTGCCGCCACGTCGTCTTCCACGCCCCGGGGGCGGACGGCGCCGACGCGGTCAACGCCACGGCGATCGAACCGGGCTGGCTCGACCGCTCCCCGTGCGGGACGGGGACCTCGGCGCGCATGGCCGCCCTGCACGCGCGCGGCGAGCTGGTCTTGGGCGAGCCGTTCGTCAACGAGTCCCCGATCGGAACGCGCTTCACGGGACGCCTCGTCGAGGAGACGACCGTCGGCGGGCTTCCCGCCGTGGTCCCCGAGGTCACCGGCCGGGCCTGGATCACGGGGATGGGGCAGTACCTCCTCGATTCCGACGATCCGTTTCCAGCGGGATTCTCGCTGTAGGCCGCGTTTCGCCGCGGTTCAGGACGCCGGCACCCGCAGCCAACCACACAGACGCGCCAGCCAGCGCACACCACCCAAGCGCCGCCAGCCAGAACGGAGCTCAGCGCCGCAGCAACCCCCGGGCCACCCGCAACGCCCCCCGCACCAGCGGCACCGCCTCGCGGCGCAGCACCGAGACGCGGTCCTGCTCGCGGCCGTGGGCCAGCCGAGTGGCAGCCGTTCGGGCCCGAACGAGCTCCGGATCGTACGGCAGGCCGCGGGCTCCGGCCAGCGTGGCGGGCCGGGAGGCGACCTGGCGCGGGGCGACGTGGCGGGCGAGCCGGAGCGCGGGGCCGGGCGCGACGACGCCGTGCTCGTTGACCCACGCGAGCTCTGCGCCGAGGGTGCGCGCGACCCGCTCGCCCTTCGGACGGTCGCCCGCCCAGACGCTGACGATCGTGCCGCGGGCCCGGCGGTCGCGGCTGGCGTCCTCGGGCGCGTCACCCGTCGGCGCGGGTGACACCGGCGGGGCGTCGCCCGGCTCGCGCGCGCCGCCCTTGACGAGAGCGATCGCCTCGGCCTCGCCGGATGCCTCGACCACCGACAGCACGGGTCCGGGCGCCGGCTCGCGCAACAGTCGCGCGTCGGGCGGCACCCGCCGCAGCACGGCGGGTGCGTAGAACGCGCCGCTCAGCCCCTCCACCGCGGTCGGGCCGCCGCACACGAGCACCGCGCCGCCCGCCACCGCCTCGCCGACGAGTTCCTGCACGCGCCCGAGGTCCGCGTGGGATCGCAGCGGGCCGACCTCGGCCTCCTCGCGCGTCGGGTCGCCGACGTGGAGCCGCTCGGCGCGGCCTTGGAGGAGCCGGAGGAGCGGATCGGCCACCGAGGGCACGCAGACGAGCCGGCTGACGGCGGTCGGGTGGCCTCCGCCCGCGGCGAACGCCGCCCACAGCGCGGCCGAGGCGACCTGCTCGAGCGGCGCGGCGTGGAGCACGAGCATCGCGCCCTTGGCGGGCGGCGCGACGGCGGACACGATCCGAGAGCAGGCGTCCGGGAGCTCGGCCGCCGCCTCGACCCCGTGGGCGATGGCGAACAGGTCCTCCGGGATCCCGGCGCGCAGGAAGGCCGACCGCAGCCGTTCTCCCGCGAGCGGCGCGGAGGGGACCAGCACGACGCCGTTGCCGGCCATCAGCGCGGCGCCGACCTCGAGCGCCGGCTCGATCCACGGCGACGCCCAGCCGGCCAGGACGCCGATCACGCCACGAGGTTCCTGCAGCCCGACGGCGCGCCGTCCGCCGCGCAGCAGCGCGGGTCGTCCGAGCCGCCGGTCGGCGAGCGCGCGCGGCCCGTCGTCGGCCAGCTCGCTGAGGCCCGGTCACCGACGGCAGGATCTCGCCCAGCACCGCCTCCGTCCGCGGCCGCCCGGTCTCGCGCGCGATCAGCAGCGCCAACTCGTCGAGGTCGTCGAGCAGCACCCGCGCGGCCCGGCGCACGTAGCGCGCTCGTGCCGCCACGGGCACGGCGGCCCACAGCGGCTGCGCCTCGCCCGCCCGCACGGCCAACGAGCGCACCGCGTCTCCAGTGGCGGCCTCGACCGCACCCAGCCGCTCGCCGGTGGCGGGCGAGCGGGACTCCAGCGTCGCGGGCATCGCGGGGGACGCTAGCGCCGCGAGCGCGCTGAGGCCGTCCGGCGTCGCCGGACGCGCTGACGCCGCGCGGGTGCGGCGAGCGCGCCCGCGTGGTGCGGCGATGGGCGCATCGAGGCCGCCCGACAACGCCGGGCGCGCCTCGCGGAGCGGTGTCAGGCCGCGCGGCGGCGGCGGGCGCGCTCGATCAGCACGCGGCCGAGCACGTCGGCGAGCCCGCCTGCGAGGCGCTCGTCGACGACGAGGGTGTCCGGGGCGTCTTCGCCGACGTCGATGGCGCCGATCCCGACCAGCGTCTCGGCGCCGTCGAGCGGCGCGAGCGCGCAGAGCACGTGGCGGCCGGCGGGATCGAAGGCGAGGAGGCGCCGCAGCTCGAGCTCGGCGGCGGGGATCGAGCGGCGTTCCAGCAGCGCGGCGACCGCGCGGCGGTCCGACGGCCCGGCCATGCGCAGGCGCACGGGCGGCCCGCCCGGGATGGGGAAGGTGCGCCGTAGGGGGGAGGAAGAAGAGGTCATCTCACCTCCCATGACACCGCACGGGTGTCAACGGCACCTCAACGGTGACGAGCCTCACACGCGGCGGCCGCGGGCGCGGCGGATCTCCTCGAGGCGCTCGCGCAGCCTCGGCTCCATCTCCTTGGGGTCGTAGAAGCGCAGGTCCTCGAGCCCCTCGGGCAGGTGCTCCTGGTCGTTGACGCCGCCCGGGTGCGAGTGCGGGTAGTCGTAGCCGATGCCGCGCCCCAGCTTGCGCGCCGCCGGGTAGGCGGCCGAGCGCAGCGGGCCGGGCGGGATGTCGGCGCCGCGCTCGCGGATGTGCTCCCGCGCCGCCCCGATCGCCCGCGTCGCCGCGTTGGACTTCGGCGCCAGCGACAGGTAGATGGCCGCCTGGGCGAGCGCGTACTGGGCCTCCGGGAGGCCGACGTGCTCGACCGCTCCCGCCGCGGCGACCGCCACCTCCAGCGCCCGCGGGTCGGCGTTGCCGATGTCCTCGGAGGCGAGGATGATCATCCGCCGCACGATGAAGCGCGGGTCCTCGCCGCCCTCCAGCATCGCCGCGAGGTAGTAGAGCGACGCATCGGGGTCCGACCCCCGCGTGGACTTGATCCACGCCGAGGCGTAGTCGTAGTGCTGGTCGCCGCCCTTGTCGTAGAGGACGGCCTTCTGCTGCATCGCGTCCTCGGCGTCGGCCAGGCCGACCGAGGGCTCGTCGCGCATCCGGGCGGTCGCGCAGGCCAGCTCGAGCGCGTTGAGCGCCGACCGCGCGTCCCCGCCGGAGCGTGCGGACAGGAACTCCAGCACGTCGGCGCCGACCTCCACCCCCGAGCACTCCCCGCCGTCGAGCGCGCGCTGCAGCAGCCCCTGGACCTGCTCGGCGGTGAGCGAGCGCAGCTCGTACACCTGCGCGCGGGAGAGCAGCGCGTTGTTGACCTCGAAGTAGGGGTTCTCGGTGGTGGCGCCGATCAGCGTCACCAGCCCCTCCTCGACCGCGGGCAGGAGCGCGTCCTGCTGGGCCTTGTTGAAGCGGTGGATCTCGTCGAGGAAGAAGATCGTCGCGCGGCCCGAGTCGCGCCGCTGGCGGGCGCGCTCGATGACGGCGCGCACCTCCGCCCGCCCGGCGTTGACCGCCGACAGCTCCTCGAAGGCGGCGTCGGCGTGCTCGGCGGCGAGGCGGGCGAGCGTGGTCTTGCCCGTCCCGGGCGGGCCGAACAGGACCATCGAGTGCGTGCGGCCGGACTCGAGCGCGGCGCGCAGCGCGGAGCCCTCGCCGAGCAGGTGCTCCTGGCCGACGAAGTCCGCCAGGCTGCGCGGGCGCATCCGGGCGGCGAGCGGGCCGTCGGTCGGCGCGGCCTCGGGCCCCTGCTCCTCGGGCGGCTCCTCCGGCGCGTTGAAGAGGCGTTCCACGACAGGAAGTATGGTCGGCCGCCGTGCGGATCCCGTTGTCCACGGTCGTGCGCGAGTGGGGGCGCATCGGGTTGATCGGCTTCGGTGGCCCGCCGGCGCACGTCGCGTTGCTGCGCGAGCTGATGCTCGACCGGCGCGGCTGGATGACCGCGCGGGAGTTCGAGGACGCCAACGCCGCGTGCCAGCTGCTGCCCGGGCCGGCCTCGACGCAGATGTCCATCTACTGCGCGCGGCGCGTGGCCGGGACCGCGGGCGCGCTGGCCGGCGGCCTCGCCTTCATCCTCCCGGGGCTGATCCTCACGCTCGCGATCGCGGTCGTCGCCCTGCAGGACGACCCGCCGGCGTGGGTGCGCGGGTTCGGAGCGGGAGCCGCGGCCGCGGTGGTCGCCGTCGTCGCGCAGGCCGGGCTGCAGCTGGGCGCGGCGAGCCTGCGCGAGCCCGGCGGCGCGCCGCGAGCAAGGGCGATCGGCTACACAGCGGTGGCGGCCGCCGCGACGGTGACGCTCGGCCCGTTCGTGCTCCTCGTCCTGCTGGCGTGCGGGCTGATCGAGCTCACGTGGCGCCGCCACGGGGCCGCGCACGCGCTCCCGATCGCCCTCGCGCTCGGCGCGGCCGCGACGGGGGAGCTGCCCGAGCTGGCCTGGACGGCGCTGAAGGTCGGCGGCCTGTCGTTCGGCGGCGGGTTCGTGACGATCCCGCTGATGCAGTCCGACGCGCTCGCGAACGACTGGCTCACCGAGGCGCAGTTCGCCAACGCCGTCGCCTACGGCCAGATCACGCCCGGCCCCGTCACCCACACGGTCGCGCTGATCGGCTGGGGCGCCGCCGGCCTGCCGGGCGCCCTGCTCGCGAGCGTGATCGCGTTCGCGCCGTCGTTCCTGTTCGTGCTCCTCGGCGGCGACCACTTCGAGCGGCTGCGCGAGCGGCCGGGGCCGCGCCGGTTCCTCGACGGCGCGGGGCCCGCCGCGATCGGGGCGATCCTCGGCGCCGCCGTGCTGCTCGCGGACCCGATCCACGAGGCGTGGCAGTGGGCGGTGGTGGCCGGCGCCGCGCTCGGCCTCGCGCTCCGGCGCCCTCCGATCCTGATCCTGCTCGGCGGCGCTGCGGCCGGCTTGATCTTCGCTCTCTAGAGTCCTCGCGATGGCCGACCTGCAGCAGGAGACCGCGGACGTCCTCTCCAAGCTGATCCAGTTCAACACGGTCAACCCGCCCGGGAACGAGCGGGCATGCCAGGAGTGGCTGGCCGGCTACCTCACCGACGCCGGCCTCGAGTGCGAGCTGCTGGGCGCCGAGGAAGCGCGCCCGAATCTCATTGCGACGCTCCGCGGCGCCGAGCCCGGACCGGTGCTCGGCTACCTGTCCCACGTCGACACCGTGCTCGCCGACCCCGAGGACTGGAGCCGCGACCCGTGGTCGGGCGACCAGCACGAGGGGTTCCTGTGGGGCCGCGGTGCGATCGACATGAAGTCCCAGACCGCCGCCGAGGTCGTCGCCGCCGCGACCCTGGCGCGCGAGGGCTGGCGCCCGCCCGGCGGCGAGCTGAAGGTGTTCAGCGTCGTCGACGAGGAGACGGGCGGCGAGCTGGGCGCCCAGTGGCTGTGCCAGAACCACCCGGAGATCGCGCGAGCGGACTTCCTCGTCAACGAGGGCGCCGGCACCGTGATCCCGTTCGGCGACCGGCGGCTGTACGGCGTCTGCTGCGCGGAGAAGGGCACGTTCCGCTTCTCCGTCCGCACCCGCGGCCGCGCCGGCCACGCCTCGGTCCCGGCCACCGCCGACAACGCGCTGCTCAAGCTGGCGCCCGTGCTCGAGCGGCTCGGCTCCCGCAAGCCCACCTACGACGTGACCGACGAGCCGCGCGCGTTCCTGAAGGCGATCGGCGACGACCCCGACGACCCGGAAGGCGCCGTCGCGCGGATCGCCGATATCGAGCCGCGGCTCGCCGCGATGTTCGAGCCGACGCTGGGCGTGACCACCGCACCGACGATCCTCAGGTCGGGCGAGAAGATCAACGTCATCCCCGCCCGCGCGGAGCTGAAGGTCGACTGTCGCGTCCCGCCCGGGATCGGCCTCGAGGGCGCGAAGGCGCGCATCGACGAGCTGCTCGGCGACATCGAGGGGATCGAGATCGAGTTCTTCGAGCAGGTCACGGGCAACCGCTCGCCGATCGAGACGCCGCTGATGGACGCGATCCGCGCCTGGGTCGGCGAGTCCGACGACGGCGGCGAGGCCGTGCCGGTGATGCTCCCGGCGTTCACCGACTCCGCCCACTGGCGCAACGCCTTCCCCGACTGCGTGGCCTACGGGTTCTTCCCCCAGCGCCACCAGAACCTGTTCGAGACGTGGCCGCTGATCCACTCCGACGACGAGCGGATCGACATCCGCGACCTCGGCTTCGCGGCCGACTTCTTCCACGATCTGCCGAGGAGACTTCTGACATGAGCCCGGTCACCGAAGGTAAGCTGCGATTGGGCGGCATGGCGCTGCGCAACGGCCTGCTCGTGCACGGCCCGACGCACTGGGCGGCCGCCGTGCGCGACCGCCAGGGCGAGATCCAGGTCGCGTCGGGGCGCAAGCCGCGCGTGCAGGGCGTCGAGAACGTCCCGGGCGTGCGCGGGGTCGTGCGCCTCGGCGAGGCGTTCGCGGTGATCCCGCTCGTCAAGCGCCGCCTGCCGGCCGCCAAGCTCCCGTTCGAGAGCCCCGCCGTGATCGGCGTGGCCGTCGGCGCCTCGCTCGGCGGCGCGTTCCTGCGCCGCCGGTTGCGCGGTATGTCCGGCGAGACCGCCTCGGCGATGGTCTCGCTGGTGCCGGCCGCGTTCGCCCTGCGCGGCGGCGAGCTGGCCGAGTACCACGGCGTCGAGCACAAGGCGATCGCGGCCTACGAGTCGCCCGAGGCGACCGACGCGTCGGAGACCGCCAAGGAGCACGACCGCTGCGGCTCGCACTTGGTGACGCCGCTGCTCGCCTCCAACCTGGCCGGCACGGTGCTCCTGCGCCGCGCCGTCGAGCGCCCGGGGCCGCTGGCCGCCGGAGCCGTCACGATCGCCTCCACCGCCGCCGCCGTCGAGGTGTTCGCCTGGTGCGAGCGCAACAGCGAGACCCGCACCGCCAAGGCGCTGCGCCGACCCGGATTCGAGATCCAGCGCCTGCTCGGCACGCGCGAGCCCGACGAGCGCCAGCTCGAGGTGGGCCGCGCCGCGCTGGCCGAGATCCTCCGGGTCGAGCAGCCGCCCACGGACGCAGCCTGATCCTGCTCGACCAGGAGCCCGAGGCGTGCCTGGGCGGCCAGGCGTTCTGGTCGCTGGGCGGGCTGATGTTCGTCGACAGCCCCGAGCAGCGGCGCATGCGCGGTCGACAACCCGTACGCCAAGGACGGCCAGATCACGGCCATCCACGGCGCCCGTATCGATCATCCGTCGAATAGGGCCTGAACCCCAGGTGGAATGCTCTTTTCCGGGGCATACTCAGCGCAATGAGCATGGAAGCCATGATGAGCTGGCCAACTATCGAGAGCTGGATCTTCAACTGGGCGCCGATCATCTTCATGGCACTGCTCGTCTTCTTCATCTGGAAGACGATGAAGTTGATGCCGCGGACCAAGCCGACGGAGATCACGCCGGACTCGGAGTCCGCCGTGAACTGGTCGGAGGTGGCCGGCGCCGACGAGGCCAAGGCCGAGCTGCAGGAGGTCGTCGAGTTCCTCAGGGACCCGGCGCGCTTCAGGGCGCTCGGCGCCACGGTGCCCAAGGGGATCCTGCTCCACGGCCCGCCCGGCACCGGCAAGACGCTGCTGGCCAAGGCGGTCGCCAAGGAGTCGGGCGCGAAGTTCTACTCGCAGTCCGCGGCCGCGTTCGTGGAGATGTTCGCCGGCCTCGGCGCGGCGCGCATCCGGCGGCTGTTCGCGATCGCCCGCGACAACCGGCCCGCGATCATCTTCATCGACGAGATCGACGCCGTGGGCGGCGAGCGCGGCTCGGACAACAACTCCGAGCGCGAGCAGACGCTCAACCAGCTGCTCGTCGAGATGGACGGCTTCAAGTCGACCGGCGACCTCGTGGTGATCGCCGCCTCGAACCTGCTCGACAAGCTCGACCCGGCGCTCCTGCGCCCCGGCCGCTTCGACCGCCAGGTGTTCGTCTCCCCGCCCGACGTGGCCGGGCGCGAGGCGATCATGCGCGTGCACACCAGGGGCAAGCCGCTCGGCGAGGACGTCGACCTCCAGATCATCGCCCGCCAGACCTCCGGCCTGACCGGCGCCGACCTGGCCAACCTCTGCAACGAGGCGGCGATCTTCGCGGTCCGCGCGGTCCGCTCCAACCTCGCCCAGGAGGACTTCGACTCGGCGCTCGAGCGCGTCGTGGCCGGCATGCAGTCGCGCCGCACGCTCAACGAGCACGAGCGCCGCGTGGTCGCCTTCCACGAGGCCGGGCACGCGCTGTGCGCCGAGCTGCTGCCCGGCGTCAACCGGGTGCACAAGATCTCGATCGTCCCGCGCGGGCAGGCCCTCGGCTACACGCTCAACCTGCCCGAGGAGGACCGCTACCTGAAGACGCGCGAGGAGCTGCTCGACTACATGTCGGTGCTGCTCGGCGGCCGCGCCGCGGAGGAGATCGTGTTCGGCTCGATCACCACCGGCGCCGCCGACGACCTCTCGCGCGTGGCCGAGATCTCCCGCTCGATGGTGCACGACTACGCGATGGGCACCTCGATCACCTCGCGCAAGGTGTCGGCCGAGGGCGGCCAGGTGTCCGACCGCACGCGCCAACTGCGCGACGAGGAGCAGCAGCACCTCAGCGACGAGGCGCTGCGCGGGGCCATGCGGCTGATCACCGACCATCGCGCCAAGCTCGACCAGCTCGCGAGCGCGCTCCTGCGCAACGAGGTGCTCGTGCGCCGCGACATCGATCGCATCATGGAGGGCGTCCCGCGGTTCCACCGCACGCCCGGCCAGGGTCTGCGCGTGGTTGCCGCCAGCCGCGCCGATTCGAACTTCTAGCGCCCGGACACCCGTCCGGACCCCTCAAGTTCGCCTGTAGGACGCCGATGCCGGTAGGGAGATGGCAGAGCCCTTCACAGCGCGCGCACCGACGTCGCGCGCGGTCGACGACTTCCGGGAGTTGCTCGAGCCGGGCGCCATCCGCGCGGTCTTCCAGCCGATCGTCCGCATCAGCGACCTGCAGCCCGTGGGCTACGAGGGCCTGGCGCGCTTCCCCACGCCGCCCGGCCTGGTCGCGCTGCCGCCCGATGTGACGCTCGCCGCCGCCGGCCGGATCGGCGTCCGCGACGACCTCGAGGTCGCCTGCTGGGCGGCCATCAGCGAGGCGGGCGTCCCGCCCGCCGGCCGCCTGCTGTTCGTCAACGTCGCCCCCGACGCGCTCGGCCATCCCGGCCTGCTCGAGCTGGCCAACCAGCTGCCGACGCGGCTCGTGATCGAGCTGACCGAGCAGGACGCGGTCCAGAACGTGACCCAGCTGCGCGAGCGGCTGCGGCCGTGGATCGCCCGCGGCGCGCTGATCGCCGTCGACGACGCCGGAGCCGGGTTCACCTCGCTCGAGTACGTCGCCGAGATCCGCCCCGACTTCCTCAAGCTGTGCCGCGGGATGGTGACCGGCGTCGACCTCGACCCGAGCCGCCAGGCCGTGCTGCGCGCCACCGTCGCGTTCGCCCGCGAGGTCGGCGCCCGGATCGTCGCCGAGGGCGTCGAGCGGCCGGAGGAGCTCGCCGTGCTGCGCGCGGCCGAGGTCGACTACGGCCAGGGCTGGCTGTTCGGCCGCCCGGCGCCGGCGTGGCCGGAGGAGCCCGACACCCGCCCGACCCCGCCGCCCGCGCGCCGCCCCGACGGGCCGCCTCGAGCGCGAGCTCGCCGCGGCCACCAACGCCCGCGAGGCGTCGGAGGCCGTCGTCGAGCACCTCGTCCGCCGCGGGCTGATGCCCGAGCGTGTACCTGGAGGACGGCGGCCGCCTGCGCTGCCAGGCCGTCCGCGGCTACTGGCAGATCTTCGACGGCATGCCCGCCTCGGCCGGCGTGATCGGCCGCACCTACCGCACCGGCGAGACCGTCATCGTCGAGCGACGTCGCCGCAGTGCGAGGACTACCTGGAGGCCGTCGCCTCGGTGCACGCGGAGATCTGCGTGCCGCTGCGGCTCGGCGGGCGGGTCGCCGGCGTGCTCAACGCCGAGACCCCGACCGCGCCCGGCCCGGAGCTGGTCGCCGAGGTGGAGCGGTGCGCGGGGATGCTCGGCGCGCGCCTGCACGACCTCGGCGGCGTCACGCCCGTCTCGTCCGCCCAGCAGCTCGCCCGCACCGCCGTGCGCCTCGCCGGGCTCGATGACGCCGAGGACATCGTGCGCGAGACGGTCACCGCCGCCCGCGCGCTGGCCGGCTTCGAGTCCGCCATGCTCGCGCTCCCCGACGGGCACGGCGGCCTCTACGTCCACCACGCCGAGGGCTCGTTCGCCGTCGCGCTGTCCCAGCTGAGCGCCGACGAGCTCGAACCGCATCGCCGGCTGGGTCGGGCACGGCACGTCGAGCTACACGGCCGCCGACACCGGCGGCCGCGGGTTCGCCGGCCACGAGGTGCTGCGCGAGGCGGGCGCCAACGCGCTGATCGTGCTGCCGATGCGCTCCGCCTCCGAGGACCTCGGGGTGCTGCTGCTCGCCGACCGCGCCAACCTCGTCACCACCACCGCGGAGGCCGAGCTGCTCGAGCTGCTCGCCACCCAGGCCGCGGGCAGCCTGCGGATGGCCGCCGCCGTGCTGGAGCTGCGCGAGCGCGCGTCGCGCGACCCGCTCACCGGCCTCGGCCACCACGCGACCTTCTACGCCGAGCTGCCGGCCGCCCGCGAGGCGACGCCCGGCGCACCGCTGCTGCGCGCTGCTGCTCTGCCGACGTCGACGGCTTCAAGGCGATCAACGACACCCGCGGCCACGCGGCGGGCGACGACGTGCTCCGCACCGCCGCCGGCCTCATGCGCTCGATCACGCCGCCCCACGGCCGGGCGTTCCGGATCGGCGGCGACGAGTTCGCGATGGTCTACGAGTGCGCCGGCGAGCACGAGGCGCGCGCCGTCGGCTGGGAGCTGCGCTCCCGTGCCCGCGAGCGCCTCGGCGCGACGCTCTCCATCGGCCTCGCGATCGCCGCCCCCGGCGAGACCGAGGAGCAGCTCGTGGCCCGCGCCGACGCCGCGATGTACGAGGTCAAGCGGCGCGGCCGCGACGGCGTCCTGCTCGCTCCCTCAGGGCACGACCAGGGAGTAGGCGCCGGGCTCGATCGTCACCCGCTCGAGCCCGCCCTCGCGGATCTCGCCGTCGACGTTGAGCTCGGTGTCGCCGTGCAGCTCGACCTCGACCACGCTGCCGCGGAAGTGCTCGACCGGCTTCTGCTCGGCGATCGTGCCGCGGCGCAGGCCCCACGCGCGGCGGGCGAGCGCGATGCGCGACCCGGCCGGCAGGACCGTGACGTCGAGCACGCCGTCGAGCGGATCGGCGGCGCCGACCTCCGAGCCGCCGCCGAACGCGCCGGTGATGGAGACGATCACCTGCCAGGCGCCGCCGGCGTAGACCTCCTCGCCGTCGACCCGGAGGCGGCACTCCAGCGGCGACTCGACGGCCGCCGCGCGCAGCGCGCCGACGGCGTAGGCGAGCGGCCCGAGGACGCGCTTGAACGGGGAGGCGTAGCGCGGCGGCCTTGGCGGCCAGGCCCGCGCTGGCGACGTTGACGAACGGTCGTCCGTCGGCGAGGTAGCCGAGCTCCAGGCGGCGCGTGAGCTCCGACGTGGCGGCCAGCTCGGCCGCCTCCTCGATGTCGTCCGGGAGCCCGTTGGCCCGCGCGAAGTCGTTGGCGGTGCCGGTGGCGATGACGGCCAGCGGCGCCCCGATCCGGCCGGCGAGCGCGGCCACCTGGCCGATCGTCCCGTCGCCGCCGGCCACGGCGACGCGGTCCGGGGAGGTGGTCGCGAGGCGCTCCAGCTCGTCCGGTTCGCAGCCGAACAGCTCGACGTCGGCTCCATGGCGACGCATCGCTGCCAGCAAGGGGCTCGGGGTCCAGTCCGCCGCCCGAGGCGAGGTTGGCGGCGAGGGCGATGCGCAAGGCGGTGAGGATAGACTCCGCCCGATGTTCGGCCGGATCGATCACGTCGGCGTCGCGGTCAGCGACCTCGAAGCCGCGATCGAGCTCCACGTCGGCGCGTACGGCATGGAGCTCGTCCATCGCGAGGTCATCCCCGGGCAGGGCGTCGAGGCCGTGCTGCTCGACGTCGGCGAGAACCACGTCGAGCTGCTGGCCCCGCTGGGCGACGACACGCCGGTCGGCAAGTTCCTGGCCAACCGCGGGCCCGGGCTGCACCACATCGCCTACCAGGTCACCGACATCGACGACGCGCTGGCGAGCCTGCGCGAGTCGGGCGTGCGGCTGATCGACGAGGCGCCGCGGACCGGCATCCGCAGCTCGCGGGTCGCCTTCCTGCACCCGGCCGCGTCCGGCGGGGTGCTCACCGAGATCGTCGAGCCTGCTGAGGTACATGCATGAGCGAATCGAAGCCCATCGCCCGTCGCGGCGCCGTCGGGTTCCAGGGCGGCCAGGTGCTGTCGATCCGGGTCCCCGAAGCCGAGCTGGAGAAGCTGCGCACCGCGCTGCGCGACGGCAGGGAGCGCTGGCACGAGCTGGAGGCCGCCGACGGGGCCGTGCTCGTGGACCTGGGGCAGATCGTCTACCTGCGCGTGGACTCCGACGAGCATCGCGTCGGTTTCTGAGCCACCTGCTTGAGCACCGAGACCGAGAACCCTGAGCGCGCGCCGACGCTGCGCGTCCGCATCAACGCGCTCGACCTCGCGCTGTACCGGCACGCGCGGTCGCTGGCGCGGACGCCAGGGACCGTGCGCTGGGTGCGCCGCTACTCGCACCTCGGCGAGCACGGGATGGTGTGGTTCGGCCTCGGCGGCGGCGGGCGTGGTCGTCGACTCCGAGCGGCGGGGGCGGTGGGCGCGCGCGACGGCCGTCATCGGCGGCGCGTACCTGATCTCGACCTCGATCAAGATGGCGATCGGGCGCAAGCGGCCCCTCGTGGAGGACCTCCCGCACCTGATGGCGACCCCCACGGGCCTCTCGTTCCCGTCCTCGCACTCGACGTCCTCGTTCGCCGCCGCGACCGCCTTCGGGACCCTGCTGCCGCCCGTGCCGCTGTACGCCGCCGCGTCCGCCATGGCGTTCTCCCGCCTGTACCTCGGCGTCCACTACCCGTCGGACATCGTTGCGGGCGTCGCGCTCGGCACCGTCCTCGGGACGCTGGGCCGATGATGAAAGTCGGGATCGTCGGCCTGCCCAACGCGGGCAAGTCGTCGCTGTTCAACGCGCTCAGCCGCGCCGGGGCGGAGGCGGCCAACTACCCCTTCACGACGATCGAGCCCAACGTGGCGGTCGTGCCGGTGGCCGACGAGCGGCTCGACGCGGTGGCGAGCACCGTCGGGGCCTCCAACGTGGTGCACGACACGATCGAGTTCCACGACATCGCCGGGCTCGTCAAGGGCGCGCACGAGGGCGAGGGGCTCGGCAACAAGTTCCTGGGCAACATCCGCGAGACCGACGCGCTGCTGCACGTGGTCCGCTGCCACACCGACGCGAACGTCATCCACCCCGACGGGCGGGTCGATCCCACCATCGACATGGAGACGATCGAGACCGAGCTGATCTTCGCCGACCTCGAGCAGGCCGAGCGCCGCCACGCGCGGATCGTCCGCGAGGCGCGCGGTGGCGACCGCGCGCTGCAGGCGGAGGAGGGCTGGCTGCGGCAGGTCATCGAGGCGCTGCAGAGCGGCCGCCCGGCGCGCTCGGTGCCCGTGCCCCACGACGCGCCGAACGCGATGCGCAACCTCGACCCCGCTGACGGGCAAGCCGGTGCTGTTCGTGGCCAACGTGGACGAGGGCGACGACAACGTCCCCGCCGCGGTGGCCGACTACGCCGCCGCCCAGGGCGCCGCCGCGGTGGCGGTCTCCTCCCGCATCGAGGCCGAGCTGTCCGAGCTCGAGGACGACGAGGCGGAGGTCATGCGCGAGGAGATGGGCGTCGGCGCCTCGGGGCTGAGCCGCGTCGTCGCCGGCGCGTTCGGCCTCCTGGAGCTGATCGCGTTCTTCACCGCGGGCGAGGACAAGCCCGCCCAGTCGTGGCACATGAAGCGCGGGCTGACCGCCTGGCACGCCGCGGGCGAGATCCACTCCGACATCCAGCGCGGCTTCGTGCGCGCCGAGGTGATCGGCTGGGAGGCGCTGGTCGACGCGGGCGGCTACGCGCGCGCGCGCGACCGCGGCACGCTGCGGCTGGAGGGGCGCGACTACAAGATCGCCGACGGCGACGTGATCACCGTCAAGTTCACGCCGTGAGTCTGGATTCACCGAGGCGCCACCAGGATCGGCGAAGTGGGCCAGCCGCTACCGTGGCGCCATGGCGCGGTGGCTCGCCCTCGTCGTTCTCGCGGCGCTGATCGCGCCCGCGAGCGCCACCGCGCTCCCGGACCTCACGATCACGCTGCCGTCGCAGCCGAACGCGGGCCAGATCGCCCCCGTGTACGTCGACACCTTCCAGGAGCCCGGGAAGGTGCTCTACCGCTTCGACGCGGTGCTCCACAACGACGGCGACACGCTCGACCTGTTCCGCGACGAGGCGACCGGGCAGGTCATGCAGGCGCTGTGGCCCGCCGGGGAGCCCACCGAGGCGCAGGATCCCGCCGCCGAGCCGCCGCCGGAGGTGCCGCGCCAGGGCGCCGGGCCGGGCTCCCGGATGGAGTACGTGGTGGAGGAGACGCACGAGCACTGGCACTTCTTCACCGCCGCGCGCTACGAGCTCGAGGTCCCGGGCGCGCCGACGCGCGTGTCGAGCAAGATCGGCTTCTGCCTGTTCGACTCCTTCGACACCAACGGGGTCGCGGCGTGGTTCCCGCCCGACCGCGCCTGGTGTTACGCCCCCGGAGCGCACCCGGGTTTCGTGCGCATGGGCCTCTCCCCGGGCGCGGCCGACCGCTACGCGTCGCAGCGGGAGTTCCAGTACGTCGACATCACCGGCCTGGCGCCGGGGAGCTACCTGCTGCGCGGCGTCGCCAACCCTGACGGCCACGTGCTCGAGTCCGACGGAGTGGCGGATGAGCACACCGAAACACGGCTGATCCCGGGCGTCACCGCCGACGGCGCGTCGGCCACCACCGGTCCCGGCGCGCCGGTCGACGTCGCGCTGGCCGCTCGCGCGGTCGGGGCCGACATCCCCGCCCGCCTGGCCGCGACGTGCCGCCCGAGCGCCCGGTCGCCCTCCTGCTACCGCTGGGCCGCCCCGGGCGACGCGCTCGCCTTCGCGGTCGCCGCTCCGCCGCAGCACGGGACCGTCGCCATCGCCGGCGCCCGCGCCACCTACACGCCCGCGGCCGGGTTCGCGGGCGCCGACCGCTTCACCTACACGGCCACCGACGCCCGCGGGCTGGTCAGCGCGCCGGCCTCCGTCGACGTGCAGGTGACGGCGGCCGCGCAGCCGCCGGTCGTGGCACGCCGCCTGCTGAAGATCGGCGGCGCCCGCCGCGACGGCCGCCGCGCGCTGGCGATCCGCATCTCGTGCCGCGCGAAGGCGGTCGCGTCGTGCTCGGGCGCGGTGACCGCCCGCGTGGCCGGCCGCCCCGCGGGGACGCGCCGGTTCGCCTCGCTCGCCACCGGCCGGACCCGGACGGTCCGGGTCCGGCTGTCACGCACGCTGCCGCGCCGCCGCGGGGCGGTCGTGACCGCGACGGTGCGCGACGCCGGCGGCGCGGGGGTGGGCGCCCGGCGCGTGTTCCACGCCGGGGCCCTGAGGCGCTAGTTCGGCCGGCCCTTGCGGGCGGCGAACAGGCGCGCGCGCACGAGGTAGGCCTGGCCGACCCGCACGGTGCGCTTGCGGCCGGTGCGTTTGGAGACCACCGCGACGCGCCCGCGGCCGACCTCGGTGACGGTGCCGTCGCAACGGTCGGTGGTGATGAACGTCGCGGTGCCCTTGACCGGGGCGGCGGTCGCCGCGCCGCCGACCGCGCGGAACATGCCCTTGGCCGTCATCGACAGCGACCGGACGGTCACGCCCTTGAGCGGCCCGCCGCCGGGGGCGCTGCGTGCGCACCGCGCCTCGGCGCCCGACGCGCTGACCAGCTCGGCCCGCACGGGGATCTTCTTCTTCCGGGCGCGCTTGCGGCTGCGTCGGGCCTGGCGGATGGCGAAGATCCCGGCGCGGAAGCGCGCCTCGCGGCGCAGCTGCCGGCGGTTGCCGGCCGCCTGGCCGTTGATGGCGGCGGTCAGCGCCACCTGCCCCTTGCGGGTGTCGAGGGTGGACCCGAGCGGGACGGTGG
This sequence comes from uncultured Solirubrobacteraceae bacterium, assembly GCA_963764385.1. Classification (GTDB taxonomy): domain Bacteria; phylum Actinomycetota; class Thermoleophilia; order Solirubrobacterales; family Solirubrobacteraceae; genus DATFQI01. The sequence goes on from CAVXSJ010000003.1 coordinate 259,522, forward strand.
CGACGCCCTTGAGCGGGATGAACCCGCCGTCCTGGAACGGGACGCGCAGCCCGGCACTGAACGCGCCGGCCGACGCGCCGGGCGGCAGCTTCACGAACACCTCGCCGGAGACGAGCTTCACCTGGGTCGCCTTGCCCGCCTCGATCGGCGCCGTGCCGGGCGGCAGTCGCTCGCACACGTCGCCGACCCCGTCCTTGTCACCGTCGCCCTGCGCCGGGTTCGCGTTGTCGGGGCAGTTGTCGGTGGCGTCGACCACGCCGTCGGCGTCGCGGTCGGGTGGCGGCGGCGTGCGGCGCACCGTCCACGTTCGCGTGGCGGGGGTCGCGTCGACGGCGCCCCAGCGGTCGATGGTCATCACCGTGAAGGTGTGGGTCCCGTCGGCGAGGCCGGAGTAGGTCTTCTGGCTCGCGCAGGGCTCCGACGGCGCGGCGTCGAGCTTGCACGCGAACGTCACGCGGTCCTGGTTGGCGACGAAATCGAACGCCGCCTCGCCGTTGGTCACCGTGCCCGACGGGCCCGCGGTGATCTCGGTGTCGGGCTGCGGCACCGGGGAGAACCCGATGTCGTCGACGCCGATCCGGTCGAGCGATGTGTCGACCGAGACGTACCCGATGGCCGCCGAGTTGTCGGGCGACGTGACCACGACGGGCGTCCACGTGTTCTCCGCCGCGGCGACGGACTCGGCCCCGATGGGCTGGCCGGTCGTGTCGAACGTGTGCACCTCGATGGTCGGCGGGGCGGTGGGGCCCAGCGCCGCCCTGCGGCCGGTGACGATGGTCGCGATCGCGTAGAGGCTGACGACGGCCTGGGGCTCGCGGAACTCGATCGTGATCGGATTGCAACCGGTCTCGAGGTACCGCGGGCCGAAGTTCCCGCCGGTCGCCTGCACCGAGCCACAGCCGTCGCCATCGCTGAACGCCACCTCAGGGTGGCCGATGTAGAGGTCATAGACCCGCGTGTCGACCGGCTGGTCCTCGAAGTCCAGGATCGTCGGCCCGGGGGACGCCGCGCCGGCCGGCGCGGCGAGGAGGAGCGCGAGGAGGAGCCCGAGGGCGATCCTCATCGGCACTTGACCGGCTTGCGCGAGCCCGGGTTCAGGCACCGAGTCACGCGGTCGCCGAGGCCGCTGCTCGTGACCGGCCACCGGTAGAACTTGCCGGTCGCCCCGAAGCGGAAGCGGCCGTTGCCGGTGGGGCCCTGGGTGACCCGGACCTCGATCTTCCTGCCTGTCGGGACCACGCGCCCGACGAAGCGGCTCAGCGAGAGCACGCCGGCGCGGCGCGCGCGCTTGGTCACCTTGTTCCCGCAGCCGTTGCAGCGCACCTCGGCGCGACCGCCCTTCGGGACGTCATCGACGGCGAGGCTGGTGATGCGGATGCCGCCGGCGACGTTGGAGTAGCGGATGCGCGGCGCCGAGCGCAGCTCCGGCGGGCAGCCGCCGAACGCCTCGATGCCGCGGCGGTTGTCGCACTTGTCGAGCGCGTCGAGCACCTCGTCGCCGTCGCGGTCGGGGAAGTAGCTGAACTGGAGGTCCACCGGGCCGCCGGTGTCGCCGGCCCCGCCGACCTGGATCGTGTAGTTGGCGCCCTTGCGGACCTCGGGGATGATCAGGTCCTCCGACCCGAGCGCGCCGTTCTGACACTTGACCGTGCGCGTGATCTTGGAGGTCCGCGCGCTCCACTCGTAGACGGCGACCACGACGTCGAAGCCCGCGTTGGCCTTGATCTGCACGCCGCCGGCGAACTGCGGGCGGAAGTCCCACCACGCCGTCTTGCCGAACGCCGGGGCGCCGGGGGCGCACGTGGTCGGCTCGGGATCGCCGCCGGCGAACGGGACGCCGTCGCGGTTGGGGTTGAACGTGTCGGCCTGCGTGGTGGCCTCCGTGGTGTCCACGCCGTCGCGGTACTCGCGCGGCACCGTGCCGCTCCCGGACCCGATCGTGGTGGAGGAGAGGTAGTTGTCGTTCGGGGGCGGAGCGGCGGTGGCGGCGGCGGGCGCGGCCAGCGCCATGACACAGGCCGCGACGGTCAGCGTGCGAGACAAGGGCATCGGCCGAGACTGGACCACACTCGCGGGCGCAGCGCAACCCGATCCGGAGTGTCAGCCCTCCGCGGCCTTCTCCAGGCGTTCGGCGAGGCGGCCGAGGCCGAGCTCGCTCGCCGCCTTCGCGCCGCCCGCGTAGTCGGTCGGCCGGTCGCCGGGGCGGTCGACCGCCACAGTGCGCAGGGTGGCGATGTCGCGGAACGAGCGCAGCTCGTCGGCTTGTTCGATCAGGGACCGGCGCACCGCCGGCTTCTCGCGGATCGCGCCGAGGATCACGTGCTCGAGGTCGCCCTTGCGCTTGAGGAGGTCGGCGGCCGTCTTGGCGCCGATGCCCTTCGCGCCGGGCAGCCCGTCGGAGGGGTCGCCGCGCAGCGCGATGAAGTCCGGCACCTGCTCGGGCGTGACGCCGTACGCCTCGAGCACCTCCTCGGGACCCATGTCGTCCGGGCCCTCCTGCCGGGCGCGCTGCATCAGCACGTGCACGCTCTCGGACGCGCACTGGAACATGTCGCGGTCGCCGGTGAGGATGTAGGAGCGCCCGCCCGCCTCCGTCTCCGCCACGCACAGCGAGTGCATGAGGTCGTCGGCCTCGAGGTCCGGGCTCGTCATCACCGTCCACCCGAGCGACTCGTACAGGTCGGGCGCCCGCTCCCACTGCCAGGCCAGCGGGATCCGGCATCGGTGGGCGGGCGGCGTGGTAGTCGGGGTAGGCCTCGACGCGGTAGTCCGCCGCCTCCTGCCCGAAGCACATGACGACCGCGCGCGGCTGGTACTTCTCCACGCACCACAGCGTCTGGTTGACCGATCCCAGCAGGGCGTTGACGGGCTCGCCCTCGGCACCCTTGATCGAGTCCGGGAGAGCGAAGAAGCCGCGGTAGAGCAGATGCGGCGCGTCGGTGACCAGCAGTGGAGCGTCGATGGGGCGGGGAGCCTACAGTTCCCGCCCATGCGAACGATCACGGGACTCGACGAGCTCAAGCAGGCCAAGGGCGAGGAGCTGGGCGTCTCCGACTGGCATCCGGTCAGCCAGAAGGACATCGACGCCTTCGCGGAGGCCACCGGCGACCACCAGTGGATCCACGTGGATCCCGAGCGGGCCAAGGACACGCCGTTCGGCGGGACGATCGCCCACGGCTACTACACGCTGTCGCTGGCGCCGATGCTCACCGACGAGGTCGTGAAGATGGACGGCTTCGCGATGGCGATCAACTACGGCCTCAACAAGGTGCGCTTCCCCTCGCCCGTGCCGGTCGACAGCAAGGTGCGCATGCGCGCCAAGCTCGCCGAGCTGGAGGAGATCTCCGGCGGCGCGCAGATGATCATGGAGCTGACCTTCGAGCGCGAGGGCGGCGAGAAGCCGGTCTGCGTCGCGCAGTCGGTGGTCAGGGTCTACGAAGGCTGAGCGCCCGGTCCACGAGCGCCTCGGCGGCGGCCACCGCACCCGCGAGCCGGCCGCCGCTGCGCTCGGCCTCGGGCACGCCGCCGGGCAGCTCGAGGTTGGCGCGCATGCGGTCGGCGTCGACCTCGACGCCCTCCAGGCACACCCGCAGCCACGCGGCGGCGGTGCCGGCCGCGATCAGCAGCTCGCGCAGCGGGTGCCACTCGGCGTGCCACGCCCCGGCGGCGCGCTCGTGCTCCTGCTCCATCGAGGCCAGCAGCGTCGCGACCAGCCCGGGCGCCTGGCGCGCCGCGGCGAGCGCCGAGATGGCGGCCACCGGGTTGCGCTTGTGCGGCATCGCCGAGGAGCCGCCCGGCGCGGCCTCGCGCACCTCGGCGACCTCGGTCTGGGAGAGCAGCGTGACGTCGCGCGCCGGCTTGGCGATCGCGCCCGCGGCCGCGCCCAGCGCGCCCGCCACCGTCGCGACCGGCGTGCGGTCGGTGTGCCACGGCAGCACCGGCTCGGCGAGCCCGAGCAGCTCGCGCGTAGCGCGCCGCGACCTCGGGCCCGAGCCCCGCGAGCGTCCCGGCCGGCCCGCCGAGCTGCGCGGGCAGCGCGCACGCGCCCGCAGCGCCGCCGCGGCGGCGTCGAGCGCGGTCATCCAGCCCGCCGCCTTGAGCCCGAACGTGGTCGGCAGCGCCTGCTGGAGCAGCGTCCGCGCCGCCATCGGCGTCGAGCGGTGCTCGCTGCGCGAGCCGCGCCGCCGCCTCGGCCGCGCCGTCGAGGTCGGCGAGCAGCGGCTCCAGCGCCCGCCGCACGACGAGCATCGTCGCCGTGTCGAGGATGTCCTGGCTCGTCGCGCCGCGGTGCGCCTCGTCGACGCCCGACAGCTCGCGCAGCGCCTTCGCCAGCGGCACCACCGGGTTGCCGCTCTCCAGCGACGCGGTGCCGAGCGAGGTGATGTCGTAGCGCTCCGCCGACGCACGCCTCGGCGATCGCGTCCGCCTCCTCCAGCCCGCGCGCGCGGGCCAGCGCCGCCTCCGCGTCGAGCATCGCCTGCAGCCACGCGCGGTCGGTGACCGCCGCCGGCACGCCGCCTCGGTCGGGGAAGAGATCAGACATCTTCGAGGTCCAGGCCGACGTAGTTCTCGGCCAGCGTCGTCGCCGCGGCGTGCGAGCGCGATCACGTAGTCGAGCTGCGAGCGCTGCAGCTTGGCCTCGAACGCGTCGCCCGCTCGACGCGGTGGAACATCGAGGTCATCCACCACGAGAAGTGCTGCACGCGCCACACGCGCTGCAGGCAGCGGTCGGAGTACGCGTCGAGCCGCGTCTCGTCGCCGTCCTCGAAGAAGTCGCGCAGCCCGCGCGCCAGCACGCGGATGTCCGCCACCGCGAGGTTGAGGCCCTTGGCGCCGGTCGGCGGGCACGATGTGCGCCGCGTCGCCGGCCAGGAACATCCGCCCGTGGCGCAGCGGCTCGGCCACGAACGAGCGCATCGGCGTGACGCCCTTCTCGAAGATCTCGCCCTCGTCGAGGATGAAGTCGCCGTCGGCGGTCGCCATCCGCTGCTGCAGCTCGTCCCAGATGCGGTCGTCCGGCCAGTCGTCGACGTCCTCGTCGGGCGCCACCTGGAGGTAGTTGCGCGTGACCTCGTGCGTGCGCATGCAGTGCAGCGCGAAGCCGCGGTCGGAGTGCGTGTAGATCAGCTCCTCCGAGGACGGCGCCGCGCGCGCGAGGATCCCGAGCCACGCGAACGGATACACGCGCTCGTAGATCGTCAGCCGGTCCAGCACCGCCTGCGCGGCAGACGCCGTGGAAGCCGTCGCAGCCCGCGATCACGTCGCAGCGCAGCTCCTCGTCGCCGAAGCGGATCACGCCGTTCTCCGGGTCGACGGAGGTCACCTCGGCCTCGAAGTGCAGCTCGCCGCCGGCCTCCAGCCGCGCGGCGATCAGGTCCTTGACCACCTCCTGCTGGCCGTAGACGGTGATCGCGCGCCCGCCGGCCAGCGCGGAGAAGTCGATCCGGTGGCCCTCGCCGCCGAAGCGCAGCTCGACGCCGTGGTGGAGCATGCCCTCGCGCTGCCAGCCGCTCGCCGACGCCCGTCTCGTTGAGCACGCCGACCGTGCCGTGCTCGAGCACGCCGGCGCGGACGCGGTTCTCGACGTAGTCGCGCGTGCGCGCCTCCAGCACGACCGACTCGATGCCCGCCAGCTGCAGCAGGTGCGCGAGCAGCAGCCCCGCGGGCCCGGCGCCGACGATCCCCACCTGCGTCTCCATCACGCCCCATTCTTCGTGATCGTGCGGCGCGCGTGCCGCCGCGAGGCCCGGCACCAGCTCCAGCAGCGTGATCGCCGAGCATCACCGCGAGCGGCGCCGTCCAGTCGTCCGGCAGGTCGTGCACGGCGCCCAGCACCCACGGCCCGCACGCCGCCACCAGGTAGCCGACGGTCAGCGTCATCGCGGTCAGCCACGCGGCGACGTTCGCGGTGCCCGCCCCGCAGCAGCGGCAGCATCATGCCGAGCCCGAGCGCCGCCGCCCTGGCCGATCCCGATCATCGCGATCCACAGCGGCGCCGCGCCCGGCGCCGCCAGCAGCCCGGCGAGCCCCGCCGCGGGACCAGCACGTGATGGCGTCGAGCAGCCACGACCTGGTGCCCGAGCCGCGCGGCGAGCGATCGGCGCGAAGCAGCGCCGTCGGCAGCTGCACGAGCGAGAAGAAGGCCAGCAGCGCGCCGGCCGTCTCCGGCGAGCGCCCCGCGTCCTCGAGGATCGACGGCAGCCAGGACAGCGTCGCGTAGAAGGCCATCGACTGGATGCCGAAGAACAGCGCCACCGCCCACGCCAGCGGCCGCCGCCACAGCGCGGCCCGCGGCGCGCGCTCGATCACGGTCCGCCCCGGCATCGAGCGACCACACCAGCGCCGCCGATCGCGGCGGGGAGCGCCCAGAAGGCCAGCGACGCTGCCCACCCGCCGAGCGCGTTCTCGAGCGGCACGGCGGCGCCCGGCCGCCAGCGTCGCGCCGAGCGTGAAGGCCATCGAGAACGTGCCGGTCAGCGCGCCCGACTGCGACGGGTAGCGCGTCCGCATCAGCACCGGCAGCAGCGCCTGCGCGAGCCGCGATCGAGACGCCGGCGCACGAGCGCGCTGACCGACCAGCGCGGCCGTCGTGCCGATGCCGCGCAGCGCCGCGCCCGCCGCGGTGCCGACCATCAGCGCCGCCAGCAGGCGCTCGATCGGGAACCGCCGCGCCAGCCGCGGGCGCCAGCGGCGCGAACGCGCCCATGCACAGCACCGGCAGCGTGGTGATCAGCCCGGCCGCGGTGGCCGACAGCCCGAGGTCGGCGCGGACGTCGGGCACCAGCGGCGGGAAGCTCGCCAGCACCGTGCGCAGGTTGATGGCGAGCAGGACGATCGAGAGCGAACGTCGCCGCGCCCGCGCGCGCCGGCGACGCGATCACGACGCCGAGCGCGCCGGGCCGCTGATCTTCGCCGCGATGTGCAGGTCCGCCTCGATCCGCGCCGCCGTCGCCAGCAGCGGCGGCAGCAGCTCGCGGCGGATCACCTCCGCCGAGGTGCGGCTGGCGTGCGCGCCCAGGTTGACGGCGGCGGTCACGCGGCCCGAGCGGTCGCGGATCGGCGCGGCGACCGACCGCAGCCCCTCCTCGAGCTCCTGGTCGACCATCGCCCAGCCCTGCGCGCGGACGCGGTCGAGCTCGGCGCGCAGCGCCGCCTCGCGAGTCGATCGTGCGCGGCGACAGCCGCCGCAGCTCGACGCGCGCCAGGTAGGCGTCGAGCTCCTCGGGCGGCAGCGCCGGCGAGCATCACGCGGCCCATCGACGTCGCGTAGGCGGGGAAGCGCGTGCCGAGGTTGATCGAGACGCGCATGATCCGCGCGGTGGGCACGCGCGCGACGTAGACGATGTCGTCGCCGTCGAGCACGCTCACCGACGAGGACTCGTGCACCTCGGCGACGAGGCGCTCGAGGTGCGGCTCGGCCACCTCGGGGAGCGACAGCGACGACAGGAAGGCGTAGCCGAGCTCGAGCACGCGCGGCGTGAGCGCGAACAGGCGGCCGTCGCTGCGCACGTAGCCGAGGTCGGTGAGCGTGAGCAGGAACCGCCGCGTCGCCGCGCGGGTCAGCCCGGTCGAGCGCGACACCTCGCTGAGCGTCAGCTCCGGCGAGTCGGCGCCGAACGCGCGGATGACCGCCAGCCCGCGCTCGAGCGACTGGACGAAGTGGGCGCCGCGCGCAGGTCGCCGACCGGCTCGGTCACTCCTCCTCCAGCACCTTCTGGGCGATCGCGAACGCCGCGTTGGCGGCCGGCACGCCCGCGTAGACGCCGGTGTGCAGCAGCACCTCGGCGATCTCGTCGTGCGTGAGCCCGTTGCGCAGCGCCGCGCGGACGTGCATGGCGATCTCGTTCTCGGCCTTCAGCGAGGTCAGCGCCGCGAGCGTGATCATGCTGCGCGAGCGGCGGTCCAGGCCCGGGGCGCGTCCACACGTCGCCCCACGCGTAGCGGGTGATGAAGTCCTGGAACGGCTGCGGTGAACTCGGTCGTGCTTGGCCTGCGCGCGGTCGACGTGCTCGTCGCCGAGCACCTCGCGCCGCGTGCGCTCGCCGTCAGAGGCGTGAAGAAGGCGGTTTCATCGGCTCCCTGCAGGTGGATGTCGAAGCGGTGGCCGCCGTCGGCGGGCTCGGCGATCAGCGTCGCGCGCTGCGCCTCGGAGAGCCCGGACAGCACGGGGTCGGCGGCGTTGGCGTCCGCCTCGTCGGCGAAGTAGATGCGCGTGACCACGCGGTTCAGCAGCCCGCGCGCGAGCACCGAGACGTCGATGTGCGGCGCCTGGCGCGTCGTCGACGCGGCCCGGGCTTGAGCGTGGTGATCTCCCAGCGGCCGTCCGCGTCGGTCGGCGCGCGGCCGAAGCCGCGGAAGCCCGCGTCGAACGTGCCGTCGGGGCCGGCCTGCCAGGTCTCGACGACGGCGTCGGGGACCGGCGCGCCCTCCCCGTCGAGCACGTGGCCGGACAGCGTGATCGCGCCCTCGGTGCCCGGTTCGACGACGGTCGGCCCGTCCGGCCACGGCAGGCAGATGGAGAAGAACGGGCCCGACCGTCTGCGAGGGAGTGGCGTCGCCATCAGGTGGTCCTCGAACGGCGTCTGCCGCAGGACGATGTCCCACTTGTAGGCCAGCGCCCACTCCGGGCTCGTCGCGCTCCAGGTCGAACGCGGAGACCATCAGCGCCCGCGCCTTCTCGTCGCGCACCGAGTTGAAGATCGGGTCCTGGAAGAACAGCGGGTCGCCCGGGAAGTACATCTGCGTGACCAGCCGCTGCGTGAACGCGCGGCCCGAGCAGCGAGAAGTGGATGTGGGCCGGCCGCCACGCGTTGTGGTGGTTGCCCCACGGATACGCGCCCGGCTTGATCGTGATGAAGCGGAAGGCGCCGTCGGCGTCGGTGACCGTGCGCCCCAGGCCCGGTGAAGTTCGGGTCCAGCGGGGCCGGGTGCTGGTCGCCGGCGTGGTGGTAGCGGCCCGGCGGCGTTGCACTGCCAGATCTCCACCAGCGTGTCCGGGACGGGTCGGCCGTCCTCCTCGATCACGCGCCCGTGGACGATGATCCGCTCGCCGAGCGGCTCGCCGTCGTGCTGGCGGGTGAGGTCGTTGTCGATGCCGCCGAGCCGGCTCGTCGCCGAACACGGGCGCGGTCAGCTCGGTCGGGCCGAGCGGCAGCTGGATGCGCTCGTTGCGCGGCGCGCGCAGCCGCGGTCGACTTGTAGTCGGGTGAGAGGAGCGGGGGGTCTTCCATCAGGCCTCCAGTACGACGGCCAGGCCCTGGCCGACGCCGATGCAGATGCACGCGACGCCGTAGCCGCCGCCGCGCCGCTTGAGCTCGTAGGCGAGCGTCGCCAGGATCCGCACGCCGGAGGCGCCGAGCGGGTGGCCGATGGCGATCGCGCCGCCGTTGGGGTTCAGCCGGTCCGGGTCCAGCTCCGGCCAGCCCTTCAGGCAGGCCAGCGTCTGCGAGGCGAACGCCTCGTTGAGCTCGACGACCTCGACGTCGCCCCAGCCGATCCCGGCGCGCTCGAGCGCGCGGTTGGTCGCCTCGACGGGCGCGATGCCGAACACGTCGGGGTCGACGCCCATCGTGCCGCGCCCGGCGATCCGCGCGATCGGCTCGCTGCCGAGCGCCTCGCCGGCCGCCTCGTCGCCGAGAACATCGCGCCCGCGCCGTCGTTGAGCGGCGAGGCGTTGCCGGCCGTCACCGTGCCGTCCTTGGCGAACGCGGGCCGCAGCTTGGCGAGCTTGTCGGTCGACGAGTCCGCGCGGATGCCCTCGTCGCGCTCGAGCTCGACGTCGGGGAGCGCGACCACGTGGTCGTCGTAGAAGCCGTCGTCCCAGGCCTTGCGCCGCGAGCGGTGGCTGCGGACGGCGAACTCGTCCTGCGCCTCGCGCGAGATGTCGTGGATGTCGGCGAGCTTCTCGGCGCTCGCGCCCAGCGAGATCGTCCACTCGTCGGGCATCTCGGGGTTGACCATCCGCCAGCCGAGCGTGGTCGAGTGCAGCTCCGCGTCGGTGGTGCGGGAAGGGCTTCTCGGCTTGAGCAGCACCCACGGCGCGCGGCTCATCGACTCGACGCCGCCCACCAGCATCAGCGACGCGTCGCCGGTCTCGACCGCGCGCGAGGCCTGCATCGCGGCGTCCAGCGAGGAGCCGCACAGGCGGTTGACGGTCGAGCCGGTGACGCTCGTCGGGCAGGCCGGCGAGCAGCACGGCCATCCGCGCGACGTTGCGGTTGTCCTCGCCGGCGCCGTTCGCGTTGCCGAACGTGACGTCGTCGATCAGCGCCGGATCGAGGTCGGGCGAGCGGGCGAGCAGCTCGCGCACCACGTGGGCGGCGAGGTCGTCGGGGCGCACCTCGGCCAGCGCGCGGCCGTGGCGGCCGAACGGCGTGCGGATCGCGTCGTAGAGGAAGCGCGCTCACGACACCCCGAGCACGCGTCGCGCGTTGCCGGCGTAGATCTTCTCCTTGTCGGCGTCCGACAGCCCGAGCGACTCGATGTCGGCGATCGTCGAGCGGATGTACGCCGGCCCCTTCTCGGGGTCGAACGGCGTGTCGGAGGCGAACAGCATGCGGTCGGCCCCGAAGAACTCCAGTCAGCACTGGATCGCGTGCGCGGCGCCGAACATCGCCGTGTCCGCGTAGAACATCTTGAAGTAGTCGATGCGGCCGCTTGGACAGCTCCGGGCCCTCGATCTCGTGGAGGCGGTCCGGCGGCGTGCGCGCGCCGAGCTGGTCCCAGCCCGGGCCGACGCGGCCCGCGAAGTGGGGGATCATGCTGCCGCCGTGGTGGATCAGGACCTTCAGGCCCGGGTGGCGCTCGAGTACGCCCGAGAACACCAGCCGGGCCATGAACGCGGCGGTGTCGTACTCCCAGCCGAACACCCACCAGATCTCGTAGCGGGAGACGTCCTCGCTCGGGTAGTCGGCCCAGCTCGCGTTGCGGCTCGGGTGCACCCAGATCGGCTTGTCGATCTCGGCCATCTTCGCCCAGAAGGGCTCGAAGCGCGTGCTCGTCGAGCGGGTGGCCGTTGACGTGCGTGTAGATCTGCACGCCGAGCGCGCCCAGCTCGCCGCACGCGTAGTCGATCTCCTCCAGCGTCGCGTCGACGTCGTTCATCGGCACGCGCCGCGACCCAGCCCGCGAAGCGGTCCGGGTGATCGGCGACCAGGCGGGCGAGGCCCTCGTTGCCCATGCCGCGCCATCGCGCGGACTGCTCGTGCGGGCCGAGGTCCTCGGGCGGCGGCGCGGGCAGGGTGACGATCTGGCGGTAGTCGTCGCCGAACTCGTCCATCTGCGCGAAGCGGATGTCGAGGTCGATCATCGACGGGATGCCGTAGATGCGCTCGAGCAGGTTCGCGGCGGCGGGGGCGTCGTCGATGCCCTCCAGCCGCTTCGCGTAGTCCGCCGGCATCACGTGGCAGAACGCGTCGATCTTGGTCATTGAGCCTCCCTCCAGCAGCTTGCCGGTGTCGATCGGCTCGTCGACCAGCCCGTACTTCTCCATCAGCTTCGCGGTGGTCGCCATCGAGTCCGCGTCGACCTCGCCGGACCACTGCGGGAGCTGGATCGTCTCGGCCAGCTTCGGCGGGATCTTCGCGTCCTCGGACAGGAAGGTCCGGAACTCGTCCTGGTTGGCGCCGACGTACGCGGCGGTCTCGGCGACCGCCTTGCCGTAGCGGTCGACCGCGTCGCCGTTCTGCTCGGCGAACTGGTCCGTCACCGCGTAGGCGCCGATCTGCATCTCCGACTCGGTCTCGACGTAGGAGTAGTCGATCGACCTTGCCGCCCGCCTCGACGGTCTGGGTCACGAACGGCTCGATCGCTGAACGCCGCGTCGACGGAGCCCTTGCTCCAGCGCCGGCGGCCATCTCCGGGAACGGCACCTCGGACGAGCTTCATCGACTCGGGGTCGACGCCCTGCTTCTCCAGCGAGGCCTTGACGACGACCTCGGCGACGTTGTTGAGCGTGTTGACCGCGATCGTCTTGCCGCTCGAGGTCGGCTTGGCTTCTTGACGTCCGAGCCCTTGCCGACGACGAGCGCGCCGAAGTCCTTCTAGCCCTCCGGCTGCGCGACGGTGCCGGGCGCGATCACGCGGATCGGCAGGTCCTTGGAGCGCGGCCAGCAGCAGCGAGACGACGTTGGAGCCGCCCACCTGGATCTCGCCGCTGACCAGCGCGGGGATCGTCGCCGCGCCGCCCTGCGTCGGCGACAGCTCGATGTCGAGCTTCTGCTTGTCGAACATGCCCTTCTCGATCCCGAACGCCACGAATGACGGAGGGCACCCCTGCCGTCTCCTGCACCTTGAGCTTGGTGGTCCCGCCCTCGCCGGTGGCGGGCGCCGCGCCGCCGTCGCCGCATCCGGCGGCGAGGAGGGCAGCGCGATCAGTCCGGCAATGAGCCGCATCGGCCCACTACTTCCGGATCAGCTTGTCGAAGTCCGGCTCCTCCTCGATGTAGCCGTACTTCTGGCTCAGCTCGGAGAGCTTCTCGATCGTCGGCGATCGTCAGCTCCGGCTTCCAGCTCGGGAGCTGGATCTTCTCGGCCGCCTCGGGCGGGATCTCCGTGTACTCGGTGAGCACGTCGCGCACCTCGTCCGGGTGCTCCTCGGCGTACTCGAGCGACTTCTTCATCGCGGTCACGAAGCGGTCCACGACGTCGCCGCTTCTCCTCGATGAACTTGCTCGAGGCGAAGTAGGTGGCGACGGTCAGGTCGGGCGCCGTCCGGATGTAGAACGGGTCGATCCCGACCATGCCGGAGGCCTTGCCCTGGCTGACGAACGGCTCGACCTGGCAGGCGGCGTCGACGCGGCCCTTCTCCAGCGCGGCGTTCATCTCGGGGAACGGGATCTCCGTGTACTTGATCTTCGAGACGTCGACGCCCTCGGCCTCGAGCGAGGCGTTGATCGTGACGCCGCAGATGTTGTTGAGCGTGTTGGCGGCGATCGTCTTGCCCTCGAGCGCCTTCGGGTCCTTGATCGCCGGGCTGCCCTTCTTCACGAGCAGGTCGGCCCACGCCTTCTTCTCGTCGGTGCCGCCGAGCACGCCCTGGGAGATGATCTGGATCGGCAGGTCCTTCGAGCCGGCGATCAGCATCGAGACGGTGTTGGAGAAGCCGATGTCGAAGTCGCCGCAGACCACGGCCGGGGTGATCGCCGCGCCGCCCGCCGCGAACTGCGGGTCGAGCGTGATGTTCTCGCTCCTTGAAGAAGCCCTGCTTCTGCCCGAGGAACACGGGCGCGACGTCGGCGATCGGGATCAGCCCGATCTTGAGCGTCTCGGCTTCGGGACGCGCCCCCGCTCCCGCCTCCGCTGCCGCCCCCGTCGTCGCCGCAGCCGGCGGCTGCTGCCAGCACTCCGGCGGCGGCGAGCGCCACCGCGATCCTCGACGACTCGATGCATCGTGTTCGTCCTCCCCCGGTCAACTCGCGGCCGGGGCCGGCTGCTCGGGCCGTCGGCCGCCTGCTGTCGCTTGATCAGCCGGTAGACGTGCGCCCGGAGGCGCGCGAAGTCCGGCAACTCCTTCGTCTCGACCTGGTCGCGCGGGTACGGCAGCTCGACGCCGATCACCTCGTCGCACCTCGGTCGGCGACGGCGTCAGGACGACGATGCGGTCCGCGAGGTAGACCGACTCGTCGATGTCGTGGGTCACGAACAGCACGGTCACGCCGAACTGCTGGCGGACGCTGGAGGATCAGGTCCTCGAGGTCGCCGCGCGTCTGCGCGTCGACCGACGCGAACGGCTCGTCCATCAAGCAGGATCTGGGGCTGGTAGGCGAGCGCGCGGGCGATCGCCACGCGCTGCTGCATGCCGCCGGAGAGCTGCCACGGGTAGCGGTCGATCGCAGCGCGTGAGCCCGACGGCCTCGACGGCCTCCTCGACGAGGCGGCCGCGCTCGGCCTTGTCGAGGTTCTTGTGGCGCAGCGGGAGCGTCACGTTGCCGCGCACCGACATCCACGGCAGCAGCGAGCGGCTGTACTCCTGGAAGACCAGCGCCATCTCCTCCGGCGGGCCGGAGATCGTGCTTGCCGTTGAGCTCGACCGAGCCCGTGCTCGGCTCGAGCAGCCCGGACATGCACTTCAGCAGCGTCGTCTTGCCGCAGCCGGACGGGCCGACGACGCAGACGAACTCCTTCTCGTCGATGCCGAAGCTGATGTCGCCGATCGCGTGGGTGGCGTCTCGCCCTCGCCGTACGTCTTGCCCAGGTGCTTGATCTCGAGCAGCATCGGTCTCCTCGTCAGCTCAGTGCGCTCGCCCGCGCGCCGCGGTGCCAGGCCAGGACCCTGCGCTCGACCAGGACGAACGCCACGTTCAGCACGTAGCCGAGCAGCCCGAGCAGCAGGATCCCCGACCACATCTCGGGGATCGCGAACGAGCGCTGCGACTGCAGCACGAAGAAGCCGATCCCGTTCGTGCTCGCGACCATCTCGGAGATCACCATCAGGATCAGCGCCAGCGACAGGCTGGTCCGCATCCCGGCGAAGATCTGCGGCGAGGCGGCGGGCAGGACGATCCGCTGCAGCCGGTCCGGCCCTTGATCGCCGTACGACGCGCGCGGTCTCGCGCAGCGTCGGGTCGATCGCCGGTCACGCCGTCGATCGTGTTCAGCAGCACCGGCCACACGCACACGAACGCGATCAGGAAGATCTTGCCCGCAGTTGCCGACGCCGAGCACGACGATCGAGAACGGCAGCAGCGCCGGCGGCGGGATCGCGCGCAGGAACTCCACGATCGGCGAGGTGGCGTTGCGCAGGACCGGGATGAGCCCCAGCGGGATGCCGACCGCCACCGCGACGACGACCGCGATCACGTAGCCGATGGCGAGCCGCTGCAGGCTCGGCAGCACGTCGGAGCCGACGCGGTCGAAGAGCCACGTCTCCTGGAACTTCTCCAAGATGTCGGTCAGCGGCGGGAAGTAGAAGGTGTCCGACGACGCCGACCACGCCGCCCAGATGCCCAGCAGCGCGATCGGCACGAGGATCTCGAGCGAGACCGCGAGCATCTTGAAGCGGCGTCCGCGGTCATCGCGCCAGCGCCCGTTGCGAGGGATGCCAGTGCAGCACGCGCTTCTCGCCGCTCGTGGCGAGGAGGTTGAGCGCCCCAGCCGAGCAGCCCGGTGGCGATGATCAGCGCGTACATGAGGTCGAGCGCGCCGCCGGCCTGCGCGACGCTGATCGGCGGCCGAGGCCCGCCGCGCCGATCACCAGCTCGGCGGTGACCGAGAGGATCAGCGCGACGGCGGAGGAGATCCGCACGCCGGTGGCGATGTAGGGGACGGCGCTGGGCAGGCGTGATCCGCCACAGCCGCTCGAAGCGGCCCAGGCCGAACGAGCTTGCGCGGTGTCGTTGAGCGACCGGGTCGACGTCCTGGATCCCGTAGATGCGTCTGCACGAACAGCGGCCAGAACGAGGCGAACGCCGCCAGGAAGACCTTGCTCTGCAGGCCGGTGCCGTAGACGAGCACGGCCAGCGGGATCAGCGCCACGGACGGGATCGGGCGCAGGAACTCGATCGGCACGCGCAGCGCGCGGTACAGCAGCGCGTTGGAGCCGACGAGGATGCCCGCGGGCACGGCCAGCAGGATCGCGATGCCGAGGCCGAGCGCCCAGCCCTGCAGCGTGTCGACGACCGCCGTCCAGAACTCGCCGGAGCCGAGCTCCTCGAAGAAGCCGCCCGAAGGTGTCGGTCATCGTGGGGAAGCTGGTTTCGGAGAGCAGCCCGGCGCGCACCAGTAGCTCCCAGAGCGCGAGGACGATGGCCACGGCGAGCAGCGGCGCCACCCAGCGCCTCACCTCGTGCTCCTCCCCCTGCGCGCGTTCGATATACGAACAGTCATTCGCTCCGCGTACGGTAACAAGGCCGTCTGGGATGATGCGCTGGTGGTGCGACACCGTCTCCGCGGACTCGATACCGTTCGCTTTGTGAGCAGGCGTTCTCATAGCGAACGCTGATGGCGGAGATCGTTCCGCTCAGCGAAGGGGTCGAGCGAACCGTGCGGGACGGGGACACCGTCGCGTTCGAGGGCTTCACCGCGCTGATACCGTTCGCGGCCGGCCACGAGGTCATCCGCCAGGGCCGGCGCGACCTCACGCTCGTGCGCATGACGCCCGACCTGATCTTCGACCAGCTGATCGGCGCGGGCTGCGCGACGGGGCTGATCTTCTCCTGGGGCGGCAACCCCGGCGTCGGCTCGCTGCACCGCTTCCGCGATGCCGTCGAGCGTGACTGGCCGCATCCGCTCGAGCTCGAGGAGCACAGCCACGCCGGGATGGCGAACCGCTACGCCGCCGCGGCGTCGGGGCTCCCGTTCGCGGTCATGCGCGGCTACGTGGGCACCGACCTGCCCGCCGCGCACGCCCACGATCAAGCCGATCGAGTGCCCGTTCACGGGCGAGGAGCTGACCGCCGTCTCCGCGCTGGCAGCTCGACTCCGCCGTGGTGCACGCGCAGCGCGCCGACCGCGACGGCAACGTGCAGCTGTGGGGCATCACCGGGGTGCAGAAGGAGGCCGTGCTGGCCGCCGGGCGCTCGCTGGTCACCGTCGAGGAGATCGTCGACGAGCTGGACCCGCGGCCCGACGCCGTGGTGCTCCCGGCGTGGACGATCTCCTACGTGTCCGAGGTGCCGGGCGGCGCCAAGCCGTCGTACGCGCTCGGCTACTACGACCGCGACAACGCCGCGTACCGCGCGTGGGACGAGATCGGGCGCGACCGCGACAAGTTCGCCGAGTGGGTGGAGGGGCTGTGAGCGGGGGCTTCTCGCGCGACGACCAGATGACGGTGGCGGCCTCCCGCGCGCTGGACGACGGCTCCGTCTGCTTCGTCGGCATCGGGCTGCCGAGCACCGCCGCGAACCTCGCTCGGCGCACGCACGCGCCGCAGCTGGTGCTGGTCTACGAGTCGGGCACCATCGGCGCCAAGCCGACGCGGCTGCCGCTCTCGATCGGCGACGGCGAGCTCGCCACCACGGCCGACGCGGTGGTCGGCGTGCCGGAGATCTTCAACTACTGGCTGCAGCCGGGGCGCATCAACGTCGGCTTCCTCGGCGCGGCGCAGATCGACCGCTACGCGAACATCAACACGACCGTGATCGGCGGCACCTACGACAAGCCGAAGGTGCGGCTGCCCGGCGCCGGCGGGGCGCCCGAGATCGCCGCGTCGTGCGGCGAGGTGATCGTGATCGTCCGCCAGAGCCCGCGCACGTTCGTGGAGAGCGTCGACTTCATCACCTCCGTCGGCTACGGGAGCGGGCCGCGGCACCCGCGAGCGGCTGGGGCTCACCGGCCGCGGCCCGGTCAAGGTCATCACCGACCTCGGCGTGCTCGAGCCCGACCCGGAGACGTGCGAGCTGACGCTCACCCACATCCACGACGGCGTCGACCCCGGCGAGGCCCGCGAGGCGACGGGCTGGGAGCTCGCGATCGCCGACGACCTGCACGTCAGCCCGCGCCCCACCGACGACGAGCTCGCGGCGCTGCGGGCGCTCACCAGCTAGCCGCGACCTTCGAGCCGGGCCGCGATGCGCTCGGCGGCGTCACGGGCGGCGGCGGCGACCACCGGCGCGCGGTCCGGCTTGAGGCGATCGAACGGCGCGGTCACGGTGATCGCTGTGGGCGAGCTCCCGCGGGGGACGCGCACCGCGACGCCGACGGCCGCCACCGCCGGCTCGTTCTCGCCGAAGTTGGTCGCGAAGCCCGCCTCCCGCACGCGGGCGAGGTCGGCGTCGAGCTCCGCGTAGGTGGAGATCGAGCGGTCGGTCAGCCCTTCCAGCGGCTCGGGACCGAGCAGCGCGCGCACCTCCTCGTCGCTCAGGCGGGCGAGCATCGACTTGCCCGCCGAGGTGCAGTGCGGCGGCAGCGAGCCGCCGGTGCGGCCGGTGACGCGGACGATCTCCGCGCACTCCACCGACTCGATGACCAGCGTGCGGTCGCCCTTGAGCAGCACGAGCTGGACCGTCTCGCGGACGTCCCCGACGAGCGTCTCGAGCTCCGGGCGCGCCACGGAGCGCACGTCGAGGTTGCGGACCGCCGACAGCCCGATCTCCAGCAGCGCCCGCCCGGGCAGGTAGGCGCGGGTCGCCACGTCCTGGGTGGCGAAGCCGTGCTCCTGGAGCATCGCGAGCAGCCGGTGGGCGGTCGAGCGGGCGACGCCAAGCTCCGCTGAGGCGTCCGAAACGGTCATGTGCGGGCGCTCCTGGAGGAGCCACAGCAACCGCAGCGCCTTGTCGACGGATTCGATCCGATAGGTCGCCGCTGGGCCGCCGTGTTCCACGCAGCAGAATTCTACAGCTATTTGTTGCGGTTGACAGAACACGCTCGTAGGGTCCGAGCCATGCGCGTACTGACCAACGAGGACGTCGAGGACCTGCTCAGCCCCGAGGATGTCCTCGAGAGCCTGGAGATCGCCTACCGCGAGCTGGCCGGCGGCCAGGCGGCCAACCGGCCCCGCACGCACACCTACTTCCCGGTCGAGGACGCCGACCACCCGGGGTTCCGCTTCCGCTTCAAGTCCCAGGAGGGCGGCAACGTCTCCAGCGGCGTGTGGGCGCTGCGGATCACCTCGGACATGGTCGGCGTCGAGGACCTCGGCGGCGGCGTCAAGCGCCGCCGACTGCTGCCGGTCGCCCCCGGCGGCCGCTACGTCGGGCTGATCACGCTCTACAGCCTCACGACGCTCGAGCCGCTGGCGATCATGCACGACAGCGTTGTTCAGAAGTGGCGGGTGGCGGCCACCTCGGCGCTCGGGATCCGTGAGCTGGCGCCCGCCGACGTGCGCACCGTCGGCCTGTTCGGCTCCGGCTGGCAGGCCCGGGCGCACCTGGACATGCTGCTGCACATCCGGCCCGAGATCGAGGAGGTCCGGGTCTACAGCCCGACGCGCGCGAACCGCGAGGCGTTCGCACGTGAGCACAGCGAGCGCACCGGCCGCCGCGTGGTGGCCAGCGCCGACCCGCGCCACCCCGTCGAGGAGTCGGGCATCGTCACCTGCGCCACCGCGGCCATGGACCCGTGCTTCGACGGCGACTGGCTGGCCGAGGGCACGCACGTGACGGCGATCACCTCGCCCGACGGCACGGCGATGCGGCGCGAGCTCGACGACACGACCTTCGACCGCGCGGCCACCATCACGGTGACCTCCAAGGAGCAGATCCACCACGACCGGCAGGTCGACATCCTCGGGCCGGTGGAGCGCGGGCGGATGGCGTTCGAGGACATCCGCGAGCTCGGGGAGCTGCTCGACGGCGGGCCTCCCGCGCGCATCGCCGCGGACGAGATCACGGTGTTCGCCAACAACACCGGCATGGGCCTCCAGTTCGCGGCCGTCGGCGCGCGCCTACTGGCCAAAGCGGAGGAGCGCGACCTCGGCCGCGAGGTGCCGACCGAGTGGTTCCTCGAGGAGACGACGCCATGAGCCCCGGCGGGCGGGTGCTCAAGCTCGGTGACGACATCAACACGGACCTGGTGATCCCGGGCCGCTACCTGGTCAGCATCGACCCGGTGGAGCTGGCCGGGCATGCGCTCGAGCCGCTCGGGCCGGAGGTCCAGGCGAAGCTGCGCGACGCGCAGGTGCTCGTCGCGGGCCGCAACTTCGGCGGGGGGAGCGCGCGCGAGCAGGCGGCCACGTGCCTGATCGGCGCGGGGATCCAGGCCGTCGTGGCCACCTCGTTCGCGCGCGCGTTCTTCCGCAACGCGATCAACACCGCGCTGGTGGCGGTCGAGTGTCCCGACGCGGTGGCGGCGGTCGAGGACGGCGACGAGCTGCATGTCGACGTCGAGGGCGGCATCGTCCACGCCGCCGGTCGCGAGTTCGCCTTCTCGCCCTACCCCGAGGCGCTGCGCCGCCTGATGGACGCGGGCGGGCTGATCCCGTACCTCGCGCGAGAACTGGAGGCGAAGGCATGAGCGCACCCAGGACGTTCGCCCAGAAGGTGCTCGAGCGCACCTCGGGCGAGGGCGGCGTGACGCCCGGCCAGATCGTCACCGCCGCCCCCGACCTGTACATGAGCCACACCGCCAGCTGGCGGTGCATCAAGACGCTCGAGCGGCTGCCCGGCTGGTCGCTCAAGCACCGGGAGCGGATCGCGATGGTGATGGACCACATCTCTCCCGCGCGGACGCCGAAGGTGGCCGGGTTCCACCAGCTGTGCCGCGACTTCGCCGACGCGAACGGGATCGAGACCTTCTACGACGTCGACGCCGGCATCTCGCATCTCGTGCTGATGGACAACGGCCACGTCCGGCCGGGCCAGCTGATCATCGGCACCGACTCGCACTCGACGATCTACGGCGCGCTCGGCGCCCTCGGCACCGGAGTGGGGTACAGCGAGCTGACCGCGGCGTGGGTGACGGGGGAGCTGTGGATGCGCGTCCCGGAGTCGATCCGCATCGAGCTCGACGGCTCGCTGCCCGAGGGCGTCTACCCGATGGACCTGATGCTGCGGCTGATCGGGGACCTCGGCGCCGACGGCGCGTCGTACTGCTCCGTCGAGTTCGCCGGGTCGCTGGCGGGCCGCCTGACGGTCTCAGAGCGGATGACGCTCTGCAACCTCGCGATGGAGCTGGGCGCCAAGGACGCGTTCGTCCCGCCCGACGCCGCCACCGAGGAGTTCCTGCGCGGCGCGGGTGTCGAGCCCGGCGGCTACGAGGTCGTGCTCCCCGACGAGGGAGCGGAGTACCGCCAGGTCGTGTCGATCGACGTCGACGCGCTGTCGCCGCACGTCGCCTGTCCGCACACGCCCGACAACGTGCGCCCGATCGGCGACGTCGCCGGCACGCGGCTGGACCAGGTGTTCATCGGCTCGTGCGCGAACGCCAAGTACGACGACCTCGTCGAGGCGGCGAGCGTGCTGCGCGGGCGCAAGGTCGCCCCCCGGGTCCGGCTCGTGGTCACGCCCGGGTCGCGGTCGGCGATGGCGCGGGCGGCCTCCGACGGGACGCTGGCCACGCTGATCGAGGCCGGCGCGCTGGTCACCAACCCGGGCTGCGGCGCCTGTGCGGGCGACGGCGGCGTGATGGCCGACGGCGAGGTGACGCTCTCGACCGCCAACCGCAACTACCGCGGCCGGATGGGGAGCTACGAGGCCGAGATCTACCTCGCGAGCCCCGCCACCGCCGCCGCCTCGGCGACGGTCGGCGCGATCACCGACGCCCGGGAGCTCTCCCCGGCGTGACGCTCGCGGAGCGGATCCTCGCCCGGGCGTCCGGGCGCGACCGGGTCGAGCCCGGCGAGATCGTCGTCGCCGACATCGACCGGCTGATCCTCCACGACCTCAGCGGCTACCTGACCGCCAAGGTCTACGAGGAGCGGGTCGGCCTGCCCGTCGCCCACCCCGACCGGGTGGTGATGGTGTTCGACCACATCTTCTCCCCGCCGAGCGAGCGGGAGGCCGACATCCTCGAGCACAACCGCGCGTGGGCGCGCAAGCGCGGCGTCCGCGTGCTCGACTGCGGCAGCGGAAACATCCACAACGCCGTCGCGCGGGCGGGGCTGATCGCGCCGGGCATGGTGGTCGTGGGCTCCGACAGCCATACGCCCGTCCACGGCGCCCTCGGCGCGTTCGCCGCCGGGCTCGGCAACGACTCCCACGCGGGGCTCGGGCTGCCCTACGGCAAGGCGTGGTTCCGCGTTCCCGAGTCGATCCGCGTGCGGCTGTCGGGCACCCCCGCGCCGGGGTCGACGGCGCGCGACGTGGCGATCTGGCTGACCGGGCAGATCGGGGAGGGCGGCGCGGTCTACAAGGCGCTCGAGTTCTGCGGGCCCTACGTCGACTCGCTGTGCGTCTTCGACCGCTGGTTGCTGCCGCTGATCGCCGTCGACGTCGGGGCGAAGTCCGCCGCCGTCGAGCCAGACGAGATGATGCTCGGCTACCTGCGCGCGCTCGGCGTCGACGCGTCGAGGCTGGCGCCTCCGAACGCGGATGCGTCCTACGAGGAGGAGCGGGAGTACGACGTCGACGGCCTCGAGCCCCACGTCGCCTGCCCCCCCACCGTCGGCAACGTCAAGGCCGTCTCAGAGGTGGCGGGCACGCCGCTGCAGTGGGTCGAGCTGGGCGGTCACGGCGGCGGCCGGGTGGAGGACTTCGCGCTCGCGCGCCAAGATCCTCGGCGACCGGTCCAAGCACCCCGACGTGCGGCTGAACCTCGTCCCGGCCAGCCGCGAGGTGTTCGCCGAGGCGGCGCGGACGGGCCTTGTCGAACACCTGCACGCCGCCGGCGGCACCTGGTTCCCGCCCAGCACGGGCTCCAACCAGGCGGTGAACATGGGCGCGATGGCGGCGGGGGAGCGGATGCTCTCCACCCACTCGCGCAACTTCCCGGGGCGCAACGGCAGCACCGAGGCCGAGATGTACCTCGCCTCGGCAGCGACGGCGGCGGCCTCGGCGGCGGCCGGGCAGATCACCGATCCGAGGGACTCGTCGTGATCCGCGGCCGCTGCTGGATGGTCGGCGACTACGTGCC
The DNA here is from genome assembly GCA_963764385.1 of uncultured Solirubrobacteraceae bacterium. Lineage (GTDB taxonomy): Bacteria > Actinomycetota > Thermoleophilia > Solirubrobacterales > Solirubrobacteraceae > DATFQI01. Next base: position 281,968 of record CAVXSJ010000003.1, read on the forward strand.
GACCGACCAGATCGTCAAGTCCGCACGGGTGTTCCTCCCGATGGAGGAGATCGTGCCCCACGTCCTGGAGGACGCCAACCCGCGCTTCGCCGGCGGGGTGTCGCCGGGCGACGTGCTGGTGGCCGGCAAGCACTTCGGCCAGTCGTCGGGGCGCGCGATCGCCCCGAAGGCCCTGGCCGCCACCGGACTGGGATGCATCGTCGCGGAGTACTTCTCGCGGACCTTCTACCGCAATGCGTTCGAGATCGGGCTGCCGGTGCTCGAGCTGCCGGGTGTCACGGACGCGGTGCGCGAGGGTGACGAGCTGTCGGTCGACGTCGAGGCGGGCACGCTGCGCTGCGAGCGGACGGGCGACACGTTGACCGGCGAGCCGACCGACCCGTTCCTGCTCGACATGCTGCACGCCGGTGGGTTGATCCCGATGGCGAAGACGCTCGCGGAGCGCCCGCGATGAAGCGAGGCCTGGTCCTCCCGCCCGAGCCGGTCCACGAGGAGCGCCTCGACGCGCTGCGCGCGCGGATGGCCGAGGCCGGCGCCGACGTGGCGCTGGTCTACGGCGACGTCTCGCGCTCGGACGACATCGCGCACCTGACCAACCTCTGCGTCTACTGGAACGAGGGCGTGGTGGGCGTGCCCGCCGAGGGCGAGCCCGCCCTCCTGAGCAAGCTCTCCAAGCGCGTGCACCCGTGGATGCGCGAGACCTCGACGCTCAATGATCTGCGTAGCGGGCGCGATCTCGCGAAGCTGCTGGCCGAGTTCGCCGGCGACGCACGCCGGGTCGGGCTGGTGGATCGCGACGTGTGGCCCGCGCAGCTGGTCGACGAGTTGGGCGAGGCGTGCGGGGCGGAGCTCGTCGACCTGCCCGACGCCGTGCGCGCGGACCGGCTCGTTCCGGAGGCGGGACGCGTGCGCGAGCTCGGCGCGCGGCTTGGGGCGGCGCTCGAGGCCACCGGGGGAGCGGCCGGGGTCGAGCGGGAGCTGCGCGCCGCCGGGGCGCTGGACGTGATCGCGGTGTGCCACGAGGCCGCCGACGGGTCGGTCACCCTCGACGTCCGCGTGCAGCAGTACGGCATGTGGCTGCGGGCGGCTCGCTGCGAGGGCGGCCGGGCGGCCGAACGCGTCAGCGGGGAGCTGGCGGCGGCGGCGGAGGCGCTGCGCGCCGGCGACGCACCCGGTCCGGGCGTCCGCCTCACGAGCCACGCCGACCTCGCGCCCGGGGCGCCGCACCGGGATGCAGACGAGGCGCGTCCGGGCGAGGTCGTCATCGCCGAGGTGGCCTCCGAGGGCGCGATCGCCGCCGCACCGTTCCTGCTGGAGGCCGGCGGCGCCGAGTCCCTCACGCGATCGGAGGGTCATGCCGGCGTGGGATGACGTGATCCCGCCCGAGGACGTCGCCGCGCTCGCGGGCGAGTGGGGCCGCGGGCACGGGGTCGGCGACCGCCCGGCCCTGCTCATCGTCGACATGACCCGCGCGTTCGCCGACGTGCGCTTCCCCCTGGGCTGCGCCGGCGGGCCGGACTGCGCGCGCGCTATCGCGCCGCTCCTGTCCGCCGCCCGCGCCGCCGGGCGGCCGGTCCTGTTCAGCACCGGGCTGCCCGCGGGGAACGCGGCGGAGCGAGGGCTGTGGCGCTCCTCGGGCCGCGCGCCCGACCCGGCGCTCGGCGACCCGCACGAGATCGTCGGCGAGCTGGCGCCCGTGCCCGGCGAGAGCGTCGTGCGCAAGCGGCGGCCGAGCGCCTTCTTCGGGACCGAGCTCGCGAGCCTCCTCACCCATCACGGCGCCGACACCGTGGTGCTGTGCGGAATGGTGACGAGCGGCTGCGTGCGTGCGACGGCCGTCGACGCCTTTTCGCACAACCTGCGCGTCGTCGTGCCCGAGGAATGCGTCGCCGACCGCGCGCGGGTCCCGCACGCGGTCGCGCTGTTCGACATCGCCATGAAGTACGGAGACGTGCTGGCGGCCGCCGACGCGCAGACCGTGCTCGAGGGCGCGGAGGTGGCGGCGTGATCCCCGCGGCGGAGCTCGAGCGCCGCGTCGAGCGGCTGCGCGCGGCGATGGACGCCGAGGGCCTCGACGGCCTGCTCGCGTTTGCGCCGGCGTGGCGCCGCGAGGACGTCCGCTACCTCACCGGCGCTCCCGTGCTCGCCCCCCACGCCTTCGCCTACCTGCCCGCGGGCGGCGCGCCCGCCGCGTTCGCGGCCCCGGGTGGCGCGATCGCCGACGCCCGACCCTACGCGCTCGCCGAGCCGGACGAGCTGGTCGCACGGCTGCGCGAGGACCTCGGCCCGGGCGCCACCCTCGGGGTCGCCCACGCGGAGCTGCTGCCGTACGCGGCGCGGCGGTCGCTCACGGAGGGGCTCCCCGGCGCGCGCCTCGTCTCGGCGACCGCGCTGATGGACCGCGCCCGGCTGGTCAAGAGCGGCTGGGAGCTCGACCAGATCCGCCAAGCCGCCGGGATCTGCGACCTCGGCTGGCAGGCCTTCCTGGACGCGCTGCGCCCCGGCGTCGCCGAGTTCGAGATCGTCGCCGAGGTCGAGGCCGCCCTGAAGGCGGCGGGCGCGGAGGACAACTTCATGATCATCGCCTCGGGCGGCGACGAGGTGCGCGGCATGACCCCGCCGTCTGCCCGGCGCCTGCGGCCGGGCGACATGGTGCGCACGGAGCTGACGCCGCAATGGAACGGCTATTGGGCGCAGATCTGCCGCTCGGCGGTGCTCGGCGAGGCCGCCGCCGGGCAGCGCGACTCGTGGGCGCTGTTCGAGGAGGCGGTGCAGGGAGGGCTCGCTGCCGTCCGCCCTGGCGCGACTGCGCATGACGTCGCCAAGGCGGAGAACGACGTCTTCCGCGCCCACGGCTACGGCGACTACTGCACGTCCGAGTACACGCGCGTCCGTGGCCACGGTCACGGGCTGCACCTCGACGAGTTCCCGGTCATCGAGGGCGCGGACACCGTGCTCGAGCCCGGCACGGTGCTGATCGTGCACCCCAACACCTACACGCCGCTGGCCGGCTACCACGTCCTGGGCGACCCCGTGGTGGTCACGGCCGACGGCCACGAGCCCCTCCTGGCCGCGGGTCGCGGCCTCGCGGAGGTCGGCGCGTGAGGGCCGGCTTCGACTTCTCGGGCGCCGTCGTCGCGATCACCGGGGGCGCCAGCGGGATCGGCGCGGCGCTGGCCCGGGCGTGCACCCAGGCGGGCGCGACCGTCGTGGTCGCCGACATCGAGGCCGCCCGGTCCGCCGACGTCGAGGCCATCCGGCTCGACGTCGCCGATCGCGAGGCGGTCGACGTCGCGATGGCCGGCGTGCTCGAGCGCCACGGGCGCATCGACGCGCTCGTGTGCGGCGCGATCGTGCAGCCGCTCGTCCCCGCGCTCGAGATCTCGCCGGAGGAGTGGCGCCGGGCGCAGTCGGTGAACCTCGACGGGGTCCTGTGGTGCTGCCGTGCCGTGCTTCCCGGCATGCTCGAACGGGGCACGGGGTCGATCGTCGTCTTCTCCTCGGCGCTCTCCGAGCTGGGCAAGGCGGGGATGCCCGCCTACGCGAGCACCAAGGGGGCGGTCGTCGGGCTCGCGCGCTCGCTGGCGCGGGAGACCGCCGGGACCGGGGTGCGGATCAACGTGTTCCGCCCCGGCGTCGTCGACACACCACACTTCCGCGCCGGCAACCCTTGCGCCGACGGCTCCGGGCTCGACGCGCCCGAGGACACCGTAGGCCCGCTGATGTTCCTGCTCTCCGAGCAGGCGACGATGACGGGCTCGACCGTCACCCGAGAGATGCCGTTCAGTTCGAAGAGGAGGACCTGATGATGAGCTCGAAGCTCAGCCGGCTGGTCGCGACCGCCGCCGTCGCCGCGCTTGCGGTGAGCGGCTGTGGGGGCGATGACGAGAGCGGCGCCACGAGCGGCGGGGGCGCAAGATCGGCGCCGGTCAAGATGGCCTCGCTCGGCGTGGCGTCGGACGCCGCGATGATGCTCGGCATCAAGAATGGGTTCTTCGAGCAGGAGGGCATCGAGCTGCAGATCCAGCAGGTCGGCGCCGGCGGGGCGGCGGTGGCTCCCGCTGTGCTCAAGGGCGAGTACGACGTGGCGGGCGGCGGCATCGACGGCCCGCTGCTCGGCGCCGCGAAGGGGCTCGACCTGAAGATCCTCGGGAGCGGCGGCGTCCCCGTCAGCAAGGGCACGACGCCGCCGGCGGGCACCGACAAGGGCACCACCGGGATCGCCGTCCCCGCCGACTCGGACATCCGCGAGATCGGGGACCTGAGCGGCCGCAAGATGGCCGCCATCACGATCACGGGGCTGCAGTACCTGTGCATCGCCGGGGCGGCCGAGAAGGCCGGCGTCGATCCCAAGGACATCAAGATCCTCGAGATCCCGGCGCCCGAGATGCTCCCGGCGCTCGAGGCGGGCCGCGTCGAGGCCGCCGCCCTCGTCGAGCCGTTCATCACGGTCGCGCGCCAGCAGGGCATGCGGATCATCGACGACCCGTGCGTCGACGCCATCCCGGGCGCGATCCAGGCCGGCTTCTTCACAAGCGGCAGGTGGGAGAAGGAGAACCCGGAGCTCGCCGTCAAGCTCTCCAAGGCGCTGGTGCGCTCGAACGAGTACGCGAACGAGCACCCCGACGAGGTCCGGGCGGTGCTGCCCGAGTACACGAAGATCTCGCCGAAGCTCGCCAAGGCGATCACGCTGGCGCCCTACGCCACGGACGGGGAGAACACGCTGACTGTGGTCGCGGAGCGGCTCGAGCGCTTCGGGCTGGTCGAGGAGCCGCCGGACACGGCGACGATCCTCACCGGGAGCTGATCGCTCAGCGAACGCGGACGGCCGCGCCCGCTTCGCCGCGGAAGCGGGCGCGGTACACGCCGGGCTGCGTGACGGCGGCGCGGTAGGCGCCGTCGCTCACGCGGGCGGTGACGATGGTGTGCCACGAGCCGCCGCGGCGGGCCTGGATCTCCACGCCCTCGCCGTCGTGGGCGGGGACCACGGTGCCGGCCACCGAGCCGATGGCGCGGAAGCGGGTCATGCGGGCGCTCGGCGTGACGCCGCCGGTGCCCTCGCCGGCCGCGGGCTGCGGCGGCGTCTCGACCGGCGCCTTCTTCGGCGCCGGCGCCTTCTTGGTGGCGATCGAGGTGTAGAACGCCCACGTGTCGTAGAGGCCGAAGCGGGCGCGCAGGGTGGCGCCGCTGACGCGGGTGCGCCCGCGCGGTGCCGATCACGTCGGCGGCCACGACCCGCGGCGAGGCGCCGCGCTTGATGACCTTGATGCCGCGGAACGAGCCCTTGACCAGGCCGCTCAGCCGCGCTCCGGCGGCGCCGAGGGTCATCTTGAGGCGCCAGCGGTGGCGCGGGGAGACGTCGTCGTAGGGGTCCTCGACGGAGCTCAGCCACGGCTGCGGCGTGCCGCCCAGCGAGTTCTCGACGTTCTCGGTGCGCCCGCCGGAGGTGGAGAAGAAGTAGGTGGTCGACCGGCTTGCCCTGGTAGGTCACGACCTGGTTCGCGGTCTCGGCCACGGCGCGGTTGGTCGACGCCATCTCGACCCCGATCCCGCCGTAGACCTGCGAGCGGGTGTCCGGGTAGTGCTCGAAGCCGTTGCCGCCCTTGGAGTTCGTGATCGCGTAGGAGCGCGCCGCGACGGCCTGGGCCTTGAGCGCCTCGATCGGCCAGGAGGCGGGCGACTCGACCGGCACGACGCCCTGGACGTAGGCGTCGAGCGGGACGGCGTTGATCGCGTTCATGCCGAACGCGCCGGGGCGGAACTCCATGACGCCGCGGTAGGCGCCGTTGGTGCGGCCGTTGATGGCGCGGCCCTTGAGGACGAGGCCGTCGGCGCCGCCGTCGACCTGCAGCGGCGCGGTGAACGTGCCGACGCGGCTGCCGGTGGCGTTCCGCAGGTCGACCTGGTCGACGCCGCGGCGGGCGGCGCGGTAGGTCTTGGCGGGATCCAGCGCCGCGCGTGCCGGCGCGCTCGGCGCCGCTGAAGGAGGCGGAGCCGCCCGTCGACTGCATCAGCACCCGCACCAGGCGGCTCGGCGTCGGCGCGTCCCGAGCGCGGTGCCCTGGTAGTAGTGCGCGAGGATCTCGGCGTAGGCGGTGCCCTGCTTGGCGAAGCCGTAGGCGCCGTACTGGCTCATCCCGACGCCGTGCCCGAAGCCCGCGCCGCGGATCGTCAGCCGCGACGCCGCGGAGGCGGGCGCGGCGGCCAGCAGGCAGGCGAGCAGCGGCGAAACGAGAAGAGCTGGCGGGAACGGGTCATCCGGGTAAAGGAGTCGGTACTAAGGAGGCCGTACGTTAGCCCGACACACGGGTGGGATAGAAGTTGCGGGATGAGCGAACGCAAGGCGTCTGATCTCTTCGTCGAATGCCTCGAGGCCGAGGGGGTCAAGTACGTCTTCGGCATCCCGGGCGAGGAGACGCTGGATCTCAACGAGTCACTGGAGCGATCCAGCGTCTAGTTCGTCCCGGTGCGCCACGAGCAGGGTGGGGCGTACATGGCCGACATGTACGGGCGGCTGACCCAGCGCGCGGGCGTCTGCCTGGGCACGCTGGGGCCGGGCGCGACCAACCTGATCACGGGCGTCGCGGACGCGTTCCTCGACCACTCGCCGCTCGTCGCGCTGACCGGCCAGGGCGACGTGGAGCGGATGCACAAGGAATCCCACCAGTACATCGACATCGTCTCGATGTTCAAGCCGGTGACGAAGTGGAACGCGCGGCTGACCAGCTCGGCGATCATCCCCGAGGTCGTCCGCAAGGCGTTCAAGGTCGCCCAGGCGCAGAAGCCCGGCCCGACCCACATCGAGCTGCCCGAGGACGTGATGGCGGCCTCGATCGACGCGGAGCCGCTCCCCGCGCGGACCACGCTGCGCCGCCCGGAGCCGAGCGCGCAGGAGCTGCTGAAGGCGACCGAGGTGATCCGCGGCGCGATCAACCCGGTCGTGCTGGCCGGCAACGGCGTCGCGCGCGTCGGCGCCGCCGCCGCGCTGCGCGAGTTCGCCCGCGCCACCGGGATCGGCGTGGCCGAGACGTTCATGGGCAAGGGGCTGCTCTCCTACGAGGACCCGCGCCACCTCGGCACCGTCGGGCTGTCCTCGCGCGACTACAGGCCTGGCCGGCTTCGAGGACGCCGACGTCGTCATCACGGTCGGCTACGACCTCGTCGAGCACGCGCCCGAGCACTGGAACCCGAAGCGCGACAAGACGATCGTGTGCATCGACACGGTCGCGCCGGAGGTCGACGCGCACTACATCACCGAGGTCGACCTCGTCGGCGACCTCTACCACATCCTCAGCCGCCTGGCCGAGGAGCTGCGCACCGACCCGCACCCGACGCCGCACTCCCGCCTCAACGACATCGTGCTCGGCCGCTTCGAGGCCGCCAAGGACGACGAGCAGTTCCCCATGCAGCCGCCGCGCGCGCTGTGGGACATCCGCCAGGCGCTGCGCCCGCAGGACATGCTCGTCTCCGACGTGGGGCTGCACAAGCTGTGGATCGCGCGCATGTTCCCGGCGCAGGAGCCCAACACCGTCCACATCGCCAACGGGCTGGCGGGCATGGGCATCGCCCTCCCCACCGCCATCGCCGCCAAGCTCGTCCACCCGGAGCGCAACGTCGTCACCGTCAACGGCGACGGCGGCTTCCTCATGAACGTCCAGGAGCTGGAGACCGCGGTGCGCCTGCGCACGCCGATCGTCAACGTGATCTGGGAGAACCGCCAGTACGGATCGATCGTGTGGAAGCAGGACAAGAAGTTCGGCCGCCACTTCGGGACCGACTTCACGAACCCCGACTTCGTCAAGCTCGCCGACGCGTTCGGCATGCCGGCGTGGCGCTGCGAGTCCACCGAGGACTTCAGCCGCCACCTCAGCCATGCCCTGACGCTCGATCTGCCCTCGCTGATCGTCCTTCCGATCGACTACTCGATCGACGTGGCGATCTCGGAAGAACTCGGAACGGAGACGGTCGCCGCATGAGCGCCACGCAGCAGAAAGAGAAGTCCGCCCTCGACTCGATCCCCACCCAGCTGTTCATCGGCGGCGAGTGGCGCGACGCGACGGGCGGCGCCACGCTGGACGTGGAGGACCCCTCGACCGGCGAGTCGATCGCCTCCGTCGCCGACGCGACGCCCGACGACGCGAAGGCCGCGCTGGACGCCGCCTGCGCCGTGCAGGAGGAGTGGGCCGCGCACCCGCCGCGCGAGCGCGGGGAGATCCTGCGGCGCGCGTTCGAGGCGATGACCGAGAAGGCCGAAGAGCTGGCGCTGGTCATGACGCTCGAGATGGGCAAGCCGATCGCCGAGTCCAGGGCCGAGATCGCCTACGCGTCGGAGTTCTTCCGCTGGTTCGCCGAGGAGGCGGTGCGGATCGAGGGCCGCTTCGCGACGGCGCCCAACGGCGTCGGGCGGCTGATCACGATGCGCCAGCCGGTCGGCCCCTGTTACGCGATCACGCCGTGGAACTTCCCGGCCGCGATGGGCACCCGCAAGATCGGCCCGGCGATCGCCGCCGGCTGCACGATGGTGATCAAGCCCGCCCAGCAGACGCCGCTGTCGATGTACGCGCTGGCGAAGATCCTCGAGGACGCCGGGCTGCCCCCGGGCGTGCTCAACGTCGTCACCTCGAAGTCCTCGAGCGACGTCTCGAAGCCGATCATCTCCGATCCCGCGCCTGCGCAAGCTCACCTTCACGGGCTCGACCGAGGTCGGGATCAAGCTCGTCGAGCAGTCGGCGGCGGGCCTGCTGCGCACGTCGATGGAGCTGGGCGGCAACGCCCCGTTCCTCGTCTTCGCGGACGCCGACGTCGACGCCGCGGTCGAGGGCGCGGTGATCGCCAAGATGCGCAACATCGGCGAGGCGTGCACGGCCGCCAACCGCTTCCACGTCGCCGACAAGGTGCGCGACGAGTTCACCGAGAAGCTGGCCGCCAAGCTCGGCGAGATGAAGGTCGGGCGCGGCACCGAGGAGGGCGTCGACGTCGGCCCGCTGATCGACGCCGACCAGCGCGGCAAGGTCGACGAGCTCGTGCAGGACGCGACCGGCAAGGGCGCGGAGGTCGTGCTCGGCGGGCAGGCGCGCGACGGCGCGGGCTACTTCTACGAGCCGACCGTGCTGGCCGAACGTGAGCGAGCGACGCGCGGCTGCTCAAGGAGGAGATCTTCGGCCCGGTCGCGCCGGTGATCGGCTTCGACGACGAGGACGCGGCGATCGCGGCCGCCAACGACACCGAGTTCGGCCTCGTCTCCTACGTCTACACGTCGGACATCAAGCGCGCGTTCCGCGTCTGCGAGAAGCTCGAGACCGGCATGGTCGGCCTCAACCAGGGGCTCGTGTCCAACCCGGCGGCGCCGTTCGGCGGCGTCAAGGCGTCCGGCTTCGGCCGCGAGGGCGGCGCCGAGGGCATCCACGAGTACCTGGAGATCAAGTACGTCGCGATGGCGATGTGAGCGGGCCGCTCGCCTCGCGTCCGCGGAGTGGTTCGACGAGGCGGTCGCCGCGGGATTGGCTGAGCCCGAGGCGATGGCGCTCGCGACGGCGACGCCCGACGGCGCGCCGTCGGTCCGCATCGTGCTCATGAAGGGCATCGACGACCGCGGCGATCCGCTTCTTCACCAACTACGAGAGCCGCAAGGGGCGCGAGCTCGCGGCGAACCCGCGCGCGGCCGCGACGCTGCTTCTGGCAGCCGCTCGCGCGCGCCGTGCGGCTGGAGGGAGCGGTCGAGCGGCTGACGGCCGAGGAGTCCGACGAGTACTTCGCCTCCCGCGGCCGCGGGTCGCAGCTCGGCGCCTGGGCGTCGAAGCAGTCGACCGGCCATCGAGTCGCGCGAGACGTGCTCGCGTCGCTCGCACGCGCCGACGCACGTACCCGGACGACGAGGTGCCGCGCCCGGAGTACTGGGGCGGCTTCCGGCTCGTCCCCGACGCCGTCGAGCTCTGGCAGGGCCAGCCCGACCGGCTCCACGACCGCGAGCACTGGGTGCGCGAGGGGTCTGGCTGGCGGTCGGAGCGGCTGTCGCCCTAGCTCGGGTGTCGCAGGCGCCGGTGGCCGTCGGGCTGGCGGGTCTGGCGCCGTAACGGCATGGGCACGTGCGGGAGGGGGTTGCTTTCCGCGGTCCGGGACCAGCCGCACCTTCGAGGAACGCCGCGACTCGCGCCAGCGCCTGCGAGCGGCTCACGTCGAGGACCGACGACCGCCCCTCAGCGCACGCTCGACCGAACTCGACCGTCAGACCGCGCCCCTCCCCTCAGTGCAAAGCCGTTACGGCGCTGAACCCGCCCGCAACCTCACCAGCGCCTGCAACACCTACTCCCGCCGGCGGCGAGCCACCGTCACGAGCCCGGCGACGATGCACACCACGCCGCGCGAGCTGGAGCAGCGCTGGGCTCCTCGCCCAGCAGCACCACGCCGAGCAGCACCGAGCCCACCGGCTGGATCGTCAGCGTCACCGAGGTCAGCGCCGCGGGCAGCCGCGGGAGCGAGACGGTGATCAGGAGCCAGCCGAGCACCTGCGAGGTGAGCGCGAGCGTGAGGAGCCAGGCGTGCTCGGGCCAGCTCGGGACGAGGTCGGCGGTCGCCGACGATCGAGGCCGGCGGCGATGCAGACGACGGTGGCCACCGCGGTGGCGTCGAACAGCGGGCCCGGCGGGGCGGCGCAGGTCGCTGCTGCCGTGGCGGAGCACGAGGATGAAGCCGGCGTAGGTGACGCCGGTGAGGAACCCGAACAGCACGCCGCGCGCCGGGTGGTCGCCGTAGGCGCCGCTCTCCAGCGCGCCCGAGATCAGCAGCACGCCGGTGCACACCAGCGGGAGCGCGACGAGGATGCGCCGCTCGATCCGCTCGCCGAGGAGCGCCCAGGCGGCGAACGGGATGATCACCACCTGGAGGTTGCCGAGCACGGTCGCCAGGCCCGCGCCGACGTCGCCGATCGCGTGGTGCCAGAAGATCAGGTCCGCCGGCGAAGAACACGCCGGCGACGGCGGCCAGCGTACGGTCGCGCCGACGTGCGCGGCGCCGAACCGGCGGTCCTCCAGCAGCGCCAGCGCGCCGAGCAGCGGGAGCGCGTAGACGCAGCGGAAGATCGCCGGCCGTCGAGGGCGAGACGTCGGCGAGCTTGACGAGGATCGCCGAGAACGCGATCGTGAGCGCGCCGGCCACGGCGGCCAGCGCGGGCCGGGCCATGATCCGCGCGACGATCGGCAGCGGCTCGCGGCGCGGCCCGCCGTCGCGCGTCACGCGCGGTTCCGCGATGCAGCCGGTCCCGACGCGCTCGAACCCGAGGCGCTCGTACATGCGCGCGACGTCGTCGTCCTCGCGGTCAGGAACACGATCCGGGCGCCGCGCTCGCGCGCGTCCTGCGACGAGCCGCGCCGTCACGAGCGCGCCGAGCCCGCGGCGGCGGGCGCTCGGCAGCGTGGCGACGCCGACGACCTCGCTCACGTCGCCGACGAGCTGGTGGCTGCCGGTGGCGAGCACGCCGCGCCGTCCTCGGCCACCGCGGGCTGCGTGAGCCCATGGCGGATCCGGTCGCGCAGGAAGTCGAGCTCAGCGCCGAGCGCCCGACGGCCGCCGCGTCGCGCTCCGCCGGCCCGGCCTCGCCGGCGCCCGGTCCCCGGAGTCCCGAAGCCGATGTGCGCCACCGCGCCGCTGGCCGGCAGCGCCGGGTCGTCGGCGCCGAGCAGGCGCACCGTCGATCCCGTGCGGCGGTCGGGGCGTCCGCAAGCGCCCGGCGCCGAGCACCAGCAGCGGCGCCTCGAGCACCTGCAGCCCAGCGCCGCGCGCGGTCGCGAGCAGGCCGGGCACGAGGTCGTGGATCCACTCGAACGCCTCCGGCAGCCCCAGCTCGCGCATCGCGCCCGCGCGCCCGCGAGAGTCCTCGGCGTCCGGCTCATCGCCGCCGGGCACGGGCCGCGCGTAGTACGGCCAGCCCGGGCCCTCCTTCGACGAACAGCCGCAGCGCCCGAGCTCCTCGACGCGCGACGCCGCCCGGGGACGGCGTCGCAGTACGCGTCGATCTCCTCCAGGAGGCTCAGCTAGACGCCTTCGAGCCGGCGGCGATCTTGCGCAGGTCGAGCGCCTTGTCGAGCGTCTCCTCGTCGACGCCGTGCTCGCGCGCGACCTCGCGCAGCGTGCGCCCGCTCGACGAGGCGTCCTTGACGATCTCCGCCGCGCGGTCGTAGCCGATGAACGGGTTGAGCGCGGTGGCGACGGCGAGCGTGCCCTCGGCGGAGGCTCTCGCAGCCCTCGAGGTTGGCCTCGATGCCCTCGACGCACTTCTCCGCGAACAGCGTGCTCGTCGTGGAGAGCAGGTGGATCGACTGCAGCAGGTTGCGCGCGATCAGCGGGATCCGCACGTTGAGCTCGAACTGGCCCTGGAGCCCGCCGATGGTGATCGCGGTGTCGTTGCCGATCACCTGCGCGCTGACCTGGAGCACGACCTCCGGGAGCACCGGGTTGACCTTCCCGGGCATGATCGAGGAGCCCTTCTGCAGCTCGGGCAGGAACAGCTCGCCGATGCCGGCGCGCGGGCCGGAGCCCATCAGCGCGAGGTCGTTGGCGATCTTGGTCAGCGACACGGCGATGCACCTTCAGCGCGCCGGACAGCTCGACCAGCGCGTCGCGGTTGCCCTGCGCCTCGAACGGGTCCTCGGGCGGCGAGGATGTCCAGGCCCGGTCGCTCGGCGAGCAGCGCTCGCGGACCTTGGCCGCGAACTCCGGGTGCGTGTTCAGGCCGGTGCCGGTGGCGGTGCCGCCGAGCGGGATCTGCGCGACGTGCGGCAGCGCGGCGGCGACGCGCGCGCGGCCGAGGCGGATCTGCGCGGCGTAGCCGGAGAACTCCTGCCCGAGCGTGACCGGCACCGCGTCCATGAGGTGCGTGCGGCCGGACTTGACGATGTCCTTGAACTCCTCCGCCTTGCCGGCGAACGCGGCCTCGAGGCGCTCGAGCGCCGGCAGCAGCGTGTTCGTCGCCTCGCCGAGCGCGGCCAGGTGCACGGCGCTCGGGAACACGTCGTTGGAGGACTGGCCCATGTTCACGTGGTCGTTGGGGTGCGCGCCCTCGCCCGCGAGCGTGGCGATGACCTCGTTGGCGTTCATGTTCGACGACGTGCCCGAGCCGGTCTGGAAGACGTCGATCGGGAACTGGGCGTCGTGCTTGCCCTCGCGCGATCTCGTCGGCGGCGGCGGCGATCCGCTGCGCGAGGTCGGCGTCGAGCAGCCCGAGCTCGGCGTTCGCGCGCGCGGCGCGCGCCCTTGATGCGGCCCAGCCAGCGCACGACGTGGACGGGCACGCGCTCGCCGGAGACCGGGAAGTTGTCGACGGCCTTGCGGGTCTCTCCGCCCCACAGCTCCTGGGGCGTGTCTTGAACGCTCATTCGTCCTCCGGTTTCAGGTTGCGCCGGCGGCGACGGGCGTGACGTCGTGCGGATGCAGCGGCTTGCCGCAGCAGTTGCACACGAGCACGGGCTCGGCCAGCTCGCCGCACGAGTGGTGCAGCTCGACGGGCGGCGAGTGTCGTTGAGATGCTCGTCGCCCCAGCGCATGATCGCGATGATCGCGGGATACAGGTCGCGGCCGGCGGCGGTGAGGCGGTACTCGAAGCGCTCCGGCTCCTCCTGGTAGACGCCGCCGCTCGAGGATCCCCGCTGCTGACCAGCGTCTGCAGCCGGGCGCTCGAGGATGTTGCGCGCGATCCCGAGGTTGCGCTGCATGTCCGAGAAGCGGCGGACGCCGTAGAAGGACTCGCGCAGGATCAGGAACGTCCAGCGTTCCCCGAGGATGTCCATCGCCCGCCCGACGGAGCAGGCGTCCGGCCTTTCAGCTCGTACATCGACTTAACCGTAGCGTGTAGCGTCACACGAGGAAGGCCTTGAGCTCGCGGGCCACGCCGACCGGGTCGTCGTAGGCCATCAGGAACCCGGTGCCCGGAGAGCACGCGCAGCTGGGCGTGCGGGAGCAGGTCGAGCGCCTCCTCGGCGATCGAGAGCGGGTGCATGCGGTCCTGGTCGGCCCACAGCAGCAGCGTCGGGGCCTCGATCAGCGCGTAGGCGTCGAGCAGGTCGCTCTGCGCGCCCGCCGGCCAGCGCCGCGCGGCGCGGGCCCACGCCCGCGCCCGGTTGGCGTTGCCGCCGACGCCCTGGAACGCGTGGCGCACGAGGTCGCGCGCCGCGGGGTTGCCGCGGGCGGAGAGCTTCTCGCCGACGGTGGGCCGGAACGCGAGCGGCCCGGCGTGGGAGAGGATCCGGTCCAGCCCGGGCACCGACGGCGGCCCGCACGACCGCGCTCGCGGAGCGCTCCAGCCGCTCGCGCTCGGGCCGGCGGTGCATCGAGTTCGGCATCAGCACGAGCCGCCCGGGGGTGAGCTGGCGCGTGACGACGGCGCGCAGCAGGATCAGCGCGCCCACGTCGTGGCCGCCGACGAGCGGGCGCGGCCCGCACACGTCGCGGCAGAAGCCCGCCATCACCTCGGCGAACCACGCCGGCGTGTACGGGTGGCGCGGGCGGTCCTCGGAGTCGCCGTGCAGCGGGAGGTCGGGCAGGACGAGCCGGAAGCGGTCCGAGAGCTCCTCCACCAGCGGCTCCCACTCGCGGTGCGAGAGCAGCTTCGAGTGCAGCAGCGCCAGCGGCGGCCCCGTGCCCGCCTCGCGGTACGCGACCCGGGCGCCGTCGTGATGGTGGTAGAGCCGGAGCTTCACACCGCTCATGCTTGCGCCTTATGCGCCCTGATACGTTCGCCGCCATGGGAGAGGGGTTGGACGAGGGGACCCTCGACGCCGACGAGCAGGCGCTCGTGGACGCGGGTCGAGCGAGCGCCGGGACGACCTGGTCGCGCTCGCCTGCGAGCTGATCGGCTACGACACCACGAGCCGCTCGGCGAACGACGAGCCCGCGCGCGAGGAGGCGGCGCTGCAGCAGGCGCTGGCCGACCGCCTCGCGGCCGCCGGCGCCGAGATCGACCTGTGGGAGCCCGCGCCCGAGGACGTCGCCGACCACCCGCTGTCGATCGAGGGGATCGGCTTCGCGGGCCGGCCGCAGCTCGCGGCGACGCTGCGCGGCAGCGGCGGCGGCCGCTCGCTGCTGCTCAACGGCCACATCGACGTCGTCCCCGCGCGGCAGGAAGAGGGCTGGGACCACGACCCGTTCGACCCGCAGGTCGTCGACGGCGAGATCGTCGGCCGCGGCGCCTGCGACATGAAGGGCGGGATCGCGGCGATGGTGCTCGCCGCCGAGGTGCTGGCCGAGCGCGGCGGCCTGGCCGGCGACGTGATCGTGTGCACGAACACCGACGAGGAGTCCAGCGGCGTCGGCGGCCTGGCCTGCGCGCGCCACGGCGTGTCCGCCGACTTCGCGATCGTCACCGAGCCGAGCGGGCTCGAGGTGTGGCCGGCGTGCCGCGGCACCGTCTACTGCACGATCGGCGTCCCCGGGCGCGCCGGCCACGCCGAGCAGGAGCACCCGCACTGGCGCGACGGCGGCGCGGTCAACGCGATCGAGAAGGGCCGCTTCCTGCTCGACGGCGTCGACCGGCTGCGCGCGCGAGTGGCGCACGCGCGCCGACCTCCGGCACCCGCTGCTGGACCCGCCGGACATCGTCGCCACCCGCTTCGTCGCCGACGCGGGCTGGCACGTGACGATCCCCGACCGCGCGGAGATCGACATCTCGCGTGCTGATCGTGCCCCAGCAGGCCGACGCGACGCGGCTGGACGAGCGACGCCCGCGACGAGGTCGAGGCCTACCTGCGCCGCTGGTGCGAGACCGACTCGTGGCTGGCCGAGCACCCGCCGACGTTCCGCTGGCACACCGAGGTCAACCCGTCCGAGACGCCGGTCGACGCGCCGAGCGTCCAGGCGCTGCTCGGCGCCAACGCGGCGCTCGGGCTGCCGCGTCACGCTCGGCGGCCTCGGCAGCTGGTACGACGGCGCGACGTTCGCGCTGGAGACCGGCACGCCCGCGCTGATGTACGGGCCGCGCTCGATCGACTGGGCGCACACCGTGGGCGAGTACGTCCCGTCGACGACCTCGTGCGTGCGCGCAAGGGCATCGCCGTCGCGGCCTGGAGGCTGTGCCGGTGAGCGTCCGCGCCGCCGTGCTGCGCGCTCCCGGCGCGGCGGTGGAGATGGCCGAGGTCGAGCTCGACGCCCCGCACGCCGGCGAGGTGGAGGTCGCGATCGCCGCGGCGGGCGTCTGCGGCTCCGACGTCCACGTCGTGACCGGCGACTGGGACGTGCCGATGCCGGTCGTGCTCGGCCACGAGGGCGTCGGGCGTCGTGACCCGCGTCGGCGAGGGCGTCGACGACCTCGCCGCGGGCGACCACGTCGTGCTGTCCTGGGTGCCGCAGTGCGGCGAGTGCCGGCAGTGCCGCGGCCGGGCGGCCGTGGCAGTGCGAGCTGGTGGCCGACGTGGTCGCGCCCGGCGGCGTGCTGCACGACGGCACCTCGCGCTGGGGCGGCGGCCTGCACCACTACCTCGGGCGTCTCCTCGTTCGCCGAGCGCGTGGTGGTGCCGCGCTCGGGCGCGATCAGGATCCGCGACGACGCGCCGCTCGACGTGGTGGCGATCGTCGGCTGCGCGGTGGCGACGGGCGTCGGCGCGGTGCTCAACACCGCCGCGGTGCCCGAGGGCGCGACGGTCGCGGTGATCGGCTGCGGCGGCGTCGGGCTCTCCGTGCGTGCAGGGCGCGCGGCTGGCGCGGCGCGGCGCGCATCGTGGCGTGCGACATCAACCCGGCGAAGCTCGAGGTGCGCGCGCCGGGTCGGCGCGACCGACGACCGCCGCGCGAGGCGCTGCGCGCTCGGCGGACTTCGACTTCGTGTTCGACGCGATCGGGCGGATCGAGACCACCGAGCAGGCGATCGCCGCGCTCGGCCCCGGCGGCGCCGCGGTGATCGTCGGGCTCCCGCCGACGGGCAGCACGGCGCGCTTCGATCCGCTGGTCGCTGGCCGAGGCCAACCAGCGCATCCTCGGCTCCAACTACGGCTCGGTCGACCCGCAGCGCGACATCCCCTGGCTGGTCGACCGCTACATGGACGGCGAGCTCGACCTCGACTGCGCTCGTCTCCGGGCGCCGCCCGCTCGCGCGAGGCGGCCGAGGCGCTCGAAGACCTCGCCGGCGGGTAGGACCCTGCGCACGTTGCTCATCACGACACGAGGAGGACGTGCATGTCCACGGCCGTTGACCGGCACGTCGGCGAGCCCGGCGAGGTCCGCTTCAAGCGCGTGCTCGGGCTGCCCGCGCTCGTCTTCTTCGGGCTCGCCTACATGGTCCCGCTCACGGTGTGGACCACCTACGGCATCGTCACGACCTCGCACCGAGGGCCACCTCCCGCTCGCCTACGTGGTGACGACGATCGCGATGTTCCTCACGGCCTACAGCTACGGCCGCATGGTCGTCGCGCATCCCGATGGCCGGCTCGGCCTACACGTACGCCTCGCGCTCGTTCGGCGCGGCCGCTCGGCTTCATGGTCGGCTGGGCGCTGCTGCTCGACTACATCTTCCTGCCGATGATCAACTACCTGGTCATCGGGCTGTACATGCAGGACTACTTCCCGGGCACGCCGCAGGCGCTGTGGGTGGTCATCGCGGTGGTGCTCGTGACGGGGCTGAACATCCTCGGGGTCCGGCTGCTGGCGAACATGAACCTGCTGTTCGTCGCCGTGCAGTTCGTGTTCATCGCGGTGTTCGCGGTGATGGCGATCGTGCACATCTCCTCCGACGTGGACGTGCAGTCGTGCACCGCGCCGTTCTACGACTCGGACACCGACCTCGGGCTCGTGTTCGCGGGCGCGGCGATCCTCGCGCTGTCGTTCCTCGGCTTCGACGCGGTGTCGACGCTGTCGGAGGAGACCGAGGACCCGCGCCGCAAGATCCCGCTCGCGATCATGCTGTGCGCGCTGGTCGGGCGGGCGCGGTCTACATCTTCCAGTCCTACCTCGGCCACCTCGCGTTCCCGGACTTCGCGTCGTTCGCGGACGACCAGGACGTGGCCAGCGCCGACGTCATGAAGGAGATCGGCAAGGACTTCCTCAACTCGTTCTTCACGGCCGCCTACGTCGCGGGCGCGTTCGCGTGCGCGATGGCCAGCCAGGCGAGCGTCTCGCGCATCCTCTACGCCATGGGCCGCGACGGGAGCCTGCCCAAGACGGTGTTCGCCCGGCTGCACCCCAAGTACCGGTCGCCGGTGGTGGCGAACCTCGTCGTCGGCGTGTTCGGCCTCACCGCGCTGTTCATCAGCCTGGCGACCGTGTCCTCGATGATCTCCTTCGGCGCGCTGGCGGCGTTCTCGTTCGTGAACCTGGCGGTGATCAAGACCTACGTGATCGATCGCGGGCTGCGCAGCGGCAGCGGACTTCGTCAAGTACGTCGTGCTGCCGTTCCTCGGCTTCGCGTTCACGATCTACCTGTGGACGAAGCTGAGCGGGGTCGCCTTCGAGGTCGGCCTCAGCTGGCTGGCGGTCGGGTTCGTCTACCTGCTGGTGCTGACCCGCGGCTTCCGCAAGGCGCCGCCGGCGATGTACATCGGCGAGGAGGACGACGTCAGCGAAGCCCGCGCGCGCCTGACGAGCGCGCGGTGCGCGGCCTCGCGCGCCGGGTCGACGGCGTCGGGCCACGAGGAGAGGAGCGACCACGACGGTGCGTCGCGGTCCACGGCGATCAGCTGGCCGTGGATGCCGCGCGCCATCAGCGCGCCGTCGCGGCGCCACCACTGGTTGCCGTAGCCGTCGGCGCCCGAGCGGATCGCGGGATCGGTGAGCGCGTGCGAACGCCGCGGGATCGCCGTGGCCGAGCGCGAGCGCCGCTCTCGAGCGCCGCGCAGGCCGAGCCGCGCGTAGTCGCGCAGCGTGGCGCAGAAGCCGCCGCCGATCGTCGCCGTCCCCGCGGAGTCGACGGTGAGCCTGGCGTCGCGCTCGGCGCCGACCGGCGCCCACAGCTCGCGGGAGATCAGCTCGGCGAGCGGCGCGCCCGTCGGCGCGCTCGGTCGACGACGCCGAGCGAGGTCGGTGTTCGGCGTGGCGTAGTGGAAGCGCTCGCCGTGGCTCCAGGCGGCCGGGCCGATCGTCGGCAGGAAGTCGAGCACGGTCTCCGCGTCGGCGCCCGGCGCGCGGCGGGTGCCAGCCGCAGGCGACGTCGTAGCGCCAGAAGTCGACGGCGTAGTCCTCGACGAAGTCGATCGCCGCGGTCATGTCGAGCAGGTGCTGCAGCGTCGCGCCCTCGTAGCCGGAGCCGCGCGACCTCGGGCACGAGCTCGGTCACGGGCGTCGCGGTGTCGAGCGCCGAGCGCGCCGACGAGCAGGCCCAGCACCGACTTGCCGACGGACTGGGAGAGGTGCAGCGAGGCCTCGTCCATCTCGCCCGCGTAGCGCTCGGCGACGAGCGCGCCGTCGCGGACCACGGCGAGCCCGTCGGTGCACTCCGGCAGCTCGAAGGCCTCGGCGTCGCCGCGCGGCAGCTCGCGGACCGGGCCGCCGCCGCGGGCACCTCCACGGTCGGCACGACCTCGTCGACGTGGACGTACGCCCACCGGTTCCACGGCCCGACCTGCCAGGTCTCGAGCGGGGCTCCCACGTTCCCGAAGCTACCGTCACCGGGCGTGCTGCGCTCCCCCCACGACCGCCGGATCTTCGCCCTCGCCATCCCCGCGCTCGGCGCGCTCGCGGCCGAGCCGCTGTACGTCCTCGTCGACACCGCGATCGTCGGCCACCTCGGCACGACCGAGCTGGCGGCGCTGGCGATCGCCGCCACCGTGCTCACGACCGCGTTCACGGTGTTCAACTTCCTCACCTACGGCACCACCGCGCACGTCGCCCGTCTGCACGGCGCGGGGCGGGAGAAGGAGGCCGCGCTGGTCGGCTCGCAGGCGCTGTGGCTGAGCCTGGCCATCGGGCTGCTGCTGCTCGTGGCCGTCGTGCCGCTCGCGCCGCTCGCCGTCGACCTGATGGGCGGGGAGGGCGAGGTCGCGCGGCAGGCGACGCTGTACCTGCGCCTCGCCGCGCTGGGCGCGCCGTTCTTCATGCTCTCCACCGCGGGCCAGGGCTACCTCCGCGGCATCGAGGACCTCAAGACGCCGCTGAAGATCCTGGTCGCCGCGCACGCCGTCAACGTCGTGCTCGAGCTCCTGTTCGTGTACGGCTTCGACTGGGGCCTGGCCGGCTCCGCGTGGGGGACGGTGATCGCCCAGGCGGGGATGGGCGCGGCGTTCGTGGTCGTGCAGCGGCGCGCCGGCTGGCAGCGCCCCGAGTGGGCGAAGATCCGGCCGCTGATGCGCATCGGCGCCCACATCGCCGTCCGCACGACGGCGCTGCTCGGCTCGTTCCTGATCGCCTCGCGCCGTGCTCGCGCGCGATCTCGCCCGCGGCGCTCGGCGCCCACCAGATCGCGTTCCAGCTGTTCGTGTTCCTCGCGCTCGTGCTCGACGCGCTGGCCATCGCGGGGCAGGTGATGATCGGCGGCATGCTCGGGGCCGGCGACGCGGCCGGGGCGCGCGAGGCGGCGCTGCGCATGATCGGCTGGTCGGTCGCTGGCCGGCGGCGCGTTCGGGGCGGTGCTGTACGCGCTCGGCGACGTGATCCCGCACGCGTTCACCGCGGACCCGGCGGTGATCGCGCAGGCGGGCGAGATCTGGTGGATCTTCGCGCTGATGATGCCCGCCAACGGCGCGGTGTTCGCGCTCGACGGGATCCTGATCGGGGCCGGCGACACGCGCTTCTTGATGTGGGGGATGCTGTCCGCCGCCGCGGTCTACGTCCCGGTCGCGCTGCTGGCGCTCGACCAGGGCTGGGGCATCCAGGGCGTGTGGTTCGGGCTGGCCGGGCTGATCGCGGTGCGCCTGGCCACCAACGGCGCGCGTTTCATGAGCAGCCGGTGGGCATTGACCGGCGCGCCCGTCCCGGTCGTAGTACCTTGCCCGCGATGCGCTTCCTCGCCGCCCTCCTCGTCGCCTTCGCCCTGCTGGCCCCGGCCGCTGTGGCGCAGGACAGCCCGTTCGACAATCAGCTGCCTCCGGCGCAGCCGACGCCCGCGCCGACCGTCGAGCCGGTCAACACGTCGAACGACGACGACATCGGCCGCGGGACGCTGTTCGCGATCGGCGGCGCGCTTCTCGTCTTCTTCGTCGGGATCGGGATCTGGATCTCACGCGACGCCCGCAACAACCTGCCCGCCGACGAGCGCGAGGACAAGCGGCCCGACCAGCGCGCGCACCGCCACGAGCGCGAGGCGAAGGCGAAGGCGCGCGCCAAGGCCCGCGCGCAGCGGCAGGCGCGCAAGGCGGGGCGCAAGAAAGCCAAGCGATGAGGAACTGGGCGGCCCGAACGGGTCGCCCTTCGTTGACGGACTCCTAGGGCGGCGGCTGCCGCCCGTGGCGCGCGCAGCCCGTCCTCGGTGGCGGCGATCACGGTCTCGAGCACCTTGACGCGCGCGTAGCGCTTCGAGTCCGCTTCGACGAGCGTCCATGGCGCCTTCTTCGGTGCTGGTGCGCTTGACCATCTCCTCGACGGCGTCCTCGTACTGCGTCGCGCTTGTCGCGGTTGCGCCAGTCCTCGTCGGTGAGCTTGTACGCCTTCAGCGGGTCCTCCGCCCGCGCCTCGAAGCGCTTCAGCTGCTCCTCGGGCGAGATGTGCAGCCACAGCTTCACCATCACCGTGCCCTCGTCGACGAGCATCCGCTCGAACGCCTCGATCTCGCCGTAGGCGCGGCGCCACTGCTCCTTGGTGGCGAAGCCCTCCACGCGCTCGACGAGCACCCGCCCGTACCACGAGCGGTCCAGGATCGCCATCCCGCCCCAGCCGGGCAGCGCGGGCCAGAAGCGCCACAGGAAGTGGTGGCGCTTGCTCGTCGTGCGTCGGCGCCGCGTACTGCTTCACGCGCACGTGGCGGGGGTCCAGGCTCGCCACCAGGCGCTTGATGGCGCCGCCCTTGCCGCTGGCGTCCCAGCCCTCGCACACGATGCACAGCGGCGGGCCGAGCCGCGGGTCGCCGTCGAGCCCGGCGAGCTGGAGCCGCAGCTCCTGCATCCGGGTCTGCGCGGCCTCGAGGCGCTTCTCGCCCTCCTTCTTGGAGAGGTCGAGCGAGAGGTCGAGGTGGTCGAGTCGGGTCATGACGCGAGGGTAATCACGAGGCGGCGTACGCGGAACACGGCCTCCTCGCGCGTCAGCTCCTGGAACGGGGCGTCGATGCCCTCGAAGCGCCCCTCGCCCCGGTAGTCGAAGAACCGCGCCACCTTGCCGTCGGAGTCGAGCAGGATCATCTGCTCGCCCGGTCTCGAAGCCGAGCGTGCCCGTCCACTCGTAGCCGAGCCGCCGGGAGATCTCCGCGCGCGGCGTCCCGCGCGCCACGATCAGCAGGCGGTCCCACTCGAACGGCGCGACGCTCCCGAGGTCGACCTCGCCCGCCGCGGGCGAGCGCGATGTCGCGCGTGAAGCGCTCCGAGAGCAGGTTGTCGACCTGGATGTTGTCCTCGTCGCGCGACAGGTAGACGGCGAGGCCGAGGCCCGCGACCACCAGCGCGAGGGCCAGTCCGACGGCGATGAGCGCGCGTGCCATGAGGCCGTGCACGGTAGATGCGTCCGGGACGCCGCGTACGCGTCGCGCTCCGATGAGGCTCGTCGTGGACGACCCGCTGGCGCATCGGGCCCTGGACGGTCTGCTGCGTGCCGAGGCCGCGGTCCGCCGCCGCCTCAGCGCCGATCTCGAACGCGAGGGGCTCTCCGCCGCGGGCTTCTCCGTGCTGGTCGTGCTCGTCACCGCCGACGGGGAGCTGGAGCTGCGCACGCTGCGCCGCCGGCTGCACACCTCCAAGGCCAACGCCACGGAGATCGTCGACACGCTCGAGCGCCGCAAGCTCGTCGAGCGCCACCGGCTCCCGCAGGACCGCCGCGCCGCCGTCGTCTCGCTGACGGACCGCGGCGAGGAGCTGGTGGACCGGCTGTTCCCCGAGCACGCCTCGCGCGTCGCGCTCGCATTCGCCTCGCTCGACGACGGCGAGAAGCGCACGCTCGCGGAGCTCTGCCGCAAGCTGGCGGCTTGAAGGCCTGCAGATCTTGCATTCGCGCATCTGCGCTGCCCAGCGGGCGGTGCTGGAATGCAGGATCTGTCCCCAGGGCATTCGATCCGAGGAGGAACCATGGCCGGACGCACGGGCATCGACGAGGTCCTGCAGGGGGCGGTCGACCGAGGGGACGTGCCGCTGGTGGTCGCGATGGCGGCCGATCGCGACGGGTTGATCTACGAGGGCGCCGCCGGCGAGCGGGCTCCCGGCTCCGGCGAGGCCGTCACGCCGGACACGACGTTCCGCATCGCGTCGATGACGAAGATGGTCGCCACCGTGGCCGCGCTGCAGCTCGTGGAGCGCGGCGAGCTGGACCTCGACGAGCCGGTCGAGACGCTGGTGCCCGAGTTCGGCGAGCTGAAGGTGCTCGAGGGCTTCGACGGCGACACGCCCAAGCTGCGCCCCCCGGCGAGCAAGGCGACCGTGCGCCACCTGGTCACCCACACCTCCGGGCAGTCGTACTGGTTCTGGAACGCCGACATCGTCCGCTGGCACGAGGTGACCGGGACCCCGACCGTGCTGTCGGGCTCGATGGACATCTTCAAGCCCCGCTGGTCGCCGACCCGGGCACGAGGTACGAGTACGGCATCAACACCGACTGGCTCGGCCGCGTGGTCGAGGCCGTCTCCGGCGGGTCGCTGCGCGACTACATGGCCGAGCACATCCTCGGGCCGCTGGGCATGGAGCACACGGACTTCCTGATCGGCGAGGCGCAGCGCGCCGAGCTCGTGCCGATCCAGGTCCGCGCCGAGGACGGCAGCTGGGCCGCCACCGACGTCGACTGGACCCAGCAGCCCGAGTGGTGGGCCGGCGGGCACGGGCTCTACTCGACCCCGCGCGACTACCTGAGCTTCCAGCGCATGCTGCTCGGCGGCGGCACGTGGAGGGCGTGACGATCCTCCAGCCGGCGACGGTCGAGGACGCGTTCCGCAACCAGATCGGGGACCTCGACTTCCCGGCGGAGATCAAGACCGCCGACCCGGCGTCGACGGCCGACTTCAACGCCGGCCCGGGCTACAAGTGGGGCCTCGGGCTGCTGCTCAACACCGACGCAGGAGCCGGGCATGCGCGCGGCCGGGCAGCGGAGCCTGGGCCGGGCTGTTCAACACCCACTTCTGGGTCGACCCGCAGACCGGCGTGACCGGCGCCATCTACTCGCAGTCGCTGCCGTTCGTGGAGCCGAGCGTGTTCGGCGTGTACGGCGACTTCGAGCAGGCGCTGTACGCGTCGCTCGGCGGCGAGCCGCAGGAGCGCCGCTTCGTGCGCGACGCACGCCGGTCCAGGAGGAGATACTGACGATCGCCAGCAGGAACCCGTCGTAGCCCTTGCCGCCCACGGTCTGCATGGCCGTGGCGTCGAGGCGCGGCTCGGCGGCGACGAGCTCGGTCATGCGGCGCACGCCGCGCGCGCTGGGGTCGTCGCCGTCGAGCGACGACGGCGCCGCCGCGCACGACGTTGTCGGCCACGATCAGCGTGCCGGGGCGCGAGAGCCGCAGCGCCCAGCTCGAGGTACTCCGGGTAGGCGCCCTTGTCGGCGTCGATGAAGATCAGGTCGAACGGCTCGGGTTCGAGTCCCGGCAGCGTCTCCAGCGCCGGGCCCTCGATCAGCTCGACGCCCTCGACGCCGGCGAGGTTGGCGCGGGCGATCGCGGCGTAGTCCGGGTCGGCCTCCAGCGTGATCAGCCGCCCTCCCGGCTAGCGCCCGCGCCAGCCACAGCGTGCGAGTAGCCGGCCAGCGTCCCGAGCTCCAGGATCCGCCGCGCGCCGACCAGCCGCGCGAGCAGCTCGAGCAGCCGGCCCTGCAGCGGCGACACCGCGATGGCGGGCACGTCGCCGCCCGACCTGCGGCTCGTCGGAGATGAGCAGGCGGGCGAAGAAGTCGTCGACGGCGGTCCAGCGCGCAGGGTCCATCCACCTAGAATCACCGATCCCGTGGCCGACGCCGCATCGCCCCCTCCCCAAGGACGTCTCCTTCCCCAAGCTCGAGGAGGAGGTGCTCGAGCGCTGGCGCGAGCGCGACGTGTTCCGCGAGTCGATGCGCCGCCGCGAGGGCGCCGAGCCGTTCGTGTTCTACGAGGGCCCGCCGACCGCCAACGGCCGCCCGGGCTCCCACCACGTGCTCGCGCGCGTGTTCAAGGACATCTTCCCCCGCTACCAGACCATGCGCGGGCGCTACGTGGAGCGCAAGGCCGGCTGGGACTGCCACGGCCTGCCGGTCGAGATCGCGGTCGAGCAGCAGCTCGGCTTCACCTCCAAGGCCGACATCGAGCGCTACGGGATCGCCGAGTTCAACGCAGAAGTGCCGCGAGTCGGTGTTCGAGTTCCTCGACGACTGGACGCGGCTGACCGAGCGGATCGCGCTACTGGGTCGACCTCGAGCACCCGTACCGCACGCTCGACGAACCACTACATCGAGTCGGTGTGGTGGGCGCTGGCGCAGCTGTGGGAGCGCGACCTGCTCTACGAGGGCCACAAGGTCGTCCCCTACTGCCCGCGCGACGGCACCGCGCTGTCCTCGCACGAGGTCTCGCAGGGCTACAAGGACGTCGAGGACCCGTCGGTCTTCGTGCGCTTCCCGAGTGCTCGAGCCGGCCGGCGCGCTGCGCGAGGGCGACGTGCTGCTGGTGTGGACGACGACGCCGTGGACGCTGGTCTCCAACGCCGCCGTGGCCGTCGACCCCGACCTCGCCTACGTGCGCACCGCCAACGGCGAGGTGCTGGCCGAGGCGCTGGTCGAGCGCGTGCTCGGCGAGGACGCGCGAGGTGGCCGACCGCTTCCACGGGCGCGACATGCTCGGCGCCCGCTACGAGCCGCCGTTCGCGTTCATCGCCGCCGAGGAGTACGGCGAGAAGGGCCACACCGTCCTGCCCGCCGACTTCGTCACCGCCGACGACGGCACCGGCATCGTGCACACCGCGATCGCGTTCGGCGAGGACGACTTCCGGCTCGGCGCCGAGCACGGCCTCAACGTCATCAACCCGGTCCGCCTCGACGGCACCTACGACGAGCGGATCGGCCCGTACGCCGGCCTGTGGGTCAAGGACGCCGACCCGAAGCTGATCGAGGACCTCGAGTCGCGCGGCCGGCTGCTGCGCAGCGAGCGCTACCTGCACTCCTACCCGCACTGCTGGCGCTGCGGGACGCCGCTCCTCTACTACGCCAAGCCGTCCTGGTACATCCGCACCTCCCAGCTGCGCGACCGGCTGCTGGCCGCCAACGACACCGTGACCTGGCACCCGGAGCACATCAAGACCGGGCGCTTCGGCAAGTGGCTGGAGAACAACGTCGACTGGGCGATCTCACGCGAGCGCTACTGGGGCACGCCGCTGCCGATCTGGCGCTGCGAGAACGGCCACGCCGAGGCGATCGGCGCGTTCGCCGACCTCGAGGCCAAGTCGGGGCAGACGCGTCGACGACCCGCACCGGCCTTACGTCGACGACCTCACGTACACGTGCGAGGAGTGCGGCGAGCGAGATGCGCCGCGTGCCCGAGGTGATCGACGTGTGGTTCGACTCGGGCGCGATGCCGTTCGCCCAGCACCACGCGCCGTTCGAGAACCAGGACAAGTTCGAGGCGCGCTTCCCCGCCGACTACATCTGCGAGGCGATCGACCAGACGCGCGGCTGGTTCTACTCGCTGATCGCGATCTCCACGCTGCTGTTCGACCAGTCGCCGTACCGGACCGTCCTCTGCCTCGGCCACATCGCCGACGCCGAGGGCAAGAAGATGTCCAAGTCGCTGGGGAACATCATCCCGCCGTGGGAGGTCATCGACCGCCACGGCGCCGACGCGTTCCGCTGGTACTTCCTCACCTCCAAGCAGCCGTGGGACGGCTACCTGTTCTCCACCGACGCGGTCGGCGAGTCGCTGCGCCAGTTCCTGCTGCAGCTGTGGAACACGTACGGCTTCTACGTGATGTACGCGAACGTCAACGGGGTCGAGCGCGACGTCGCCGCCGAGCCGGCCAACGACCTCGACGCGTGGGTGCTCTCGCGCCTCAACGCGACGGTCGACGACGGTCACCGAGCGCCTCGACGACTTCGACGCCACCCGCGGCGGCCACGCGCTCGCGGCGTTCGTCGACGATCTCTCGAACTGGTACGTCCGCCGCTCCCGCCGCCGCTTCTGGGACGGCGATCCCGCCGCCTTCGCGACGCTCCGCCACTGCCTCGTGACGGTGTCCAAGCTGCTGGCGCCGTTCTGCCCGTTCATGGCCGACGAGATCTACGACAACCTCGACGGCTCGCTGGGGAGCGTCCACCTCGAGGACTGGCCGGAGGCCGGGCCGGTCGACGCGCGCGCTGGAGCGCGCGATGGGCGTCGTGCGCGAGACCGTCCGGCTCGGCCTCGCCGCCCGCGGGCAGTCCAAGCTCAAGGTCCGCCAGCCGCTGCGCGCCGCCGTGGTGGTCGCGGCCGGCGAGGAGCGCGCGGCGATCGAGCGGCTCGCCGGCATCGCGCTCGAGGAGCTCAACGTCAAGGAGCTGCGCTACGTCTCGCAGGCCGACGAGCTCGGCTCCTACGAGGTCAAGCCCAACTACCGCGCGCTCGGCCCGCGCTTCGGCAAGCAGATGCCGCAGGTGGCGGCGGCGGTCGCCGCGCTCGACCCCGAGCACGTCGCGTCGGCGCTGCGCGACGGCGGCCGGGTCGGCATCTCGATCGACGGGCACGACCACGAGCTCGGCGCCGACGACCTGATGCTGGCGATGCAGCCGCTCGAGGGCTACCAGCTCGAGCGCGAGGGCTCGCACGCGGTGGCGCTGGAGCTCGAGCTCGACGAGGAGCTGCGCCGCGAGGGCCTCGCCCGCGAGATCGTCCACGCCGTCCAGAGCGCCCGCAAGGCCGCGGGGCTGCAGCGTCGAGGACCGGATCCGCTCACGCTCGGCGGCGACGACGAGCTGCTCGCCGCCGCCCGCGCGCACGAGGACTACATCGCCGCCGAGACGCTCGCGGTGTCCGTCGCCTACGGCGACGGCGGGCGGCCGTCGGCCACGATCGAGGGCCGTCAGCTCTCGATCGGCGATCCGCCGGCCAGCGCTGATTCCGCGGCGCCTCGCAGTCGTGGAATTCGAGAGCCGATTGACTCGCGGAGGTCGCCTCAGACACCGTGGCCGTTCGTCTGTGACTCGGCCCACGGCGCCGAGTCATCCACGATGCTCGGCGAATCAGACTGAGCGACCCCGGTCAGGATCTCGCGCACGATCCGGTCGGCGACCAGCGCGGTGATGTCGGCCGAGCCGACGCGGGTGGGGATCACCTCGACGACGTCGGCGCCGACCAGCGCGCACGCCGCGAGGCGATCTCGCGGCACGCCCACAGCAGGTCGGCCGAGGTCATCCCGCCGGGCTCCGGCGTGCCGGTGCCGGGCGCGTAGGCCGGGTCGAGCACGTCGACGTCGACCGACAGGAACACGGGGCCGTCGCCGATCGCGGCCAGCGCGTCGTCGACCACGGCGCGGATCCCGCGGTCGCGGATCTCGTGCATGGGCAGCGCGGTGATGCCCGCGCTCGCGCTGCCACGCGAACTCCTCGCTCGCCGGGCCAGTAGCCGCGCAGCCCGATCTGGGCGTAGCGGCGCGGGTCGACGTGGCCGGACTCGACGAGCCGGTACATCGGCGTGCCGTGCGAGAGCTCGACGCCGAACACGGTCTTGCCGGTGTCGGTGTGGGTGTCGAAGTGGACCAGGCCCATCGGGCCGTGGACGGCGGCGCAGGCGCGGATGTCGGGCTCGGCGATCGAGTGGTCGCCGCCCAGCACGATCGGGATCGCGCCGGCCGCCAGCACCTGGCCGACGGTGCCTCGATCGCCTCGTGGGAGCGCACGGGGTCGGCGGGCAGGACCGGGGCGTCGCCGAAGTCGACGACCTTCAGGACGTTGCCGAGCGCGTCGACGCCGGACTCCATGTGCGGGCCGGGCGGGCAGCTCGCGGCGCGGATCGCGCGCGGGCCGAAGCGGGTGCCGGGCGCGTCGGAGGTGAGGTCGTCCATCGGCGCGCCGACGATCGCGGCGTCGACGCCCACGAGCTCGGCCGGGTCCTCCGTGTAGGGGAGCGCCGGAGAACGTGAGCAGGCCCGCGTAGTCGGGCTTCTCGCCGTAGTCGGCCCAGCGGTTGAGCGGGTCGATCATGCGACGAAGCCTACGCGCGCGTGCCGCTGCGCGGCACAGCGCCAGGCTCGCGCGCCGCGATGGTGGCAGAGCCGAGCATGCTGAGGTCCACTCCGCCCGCGAGGTCGGCCAGCGGCCCCGTGTAGAGCGTCGTGTTGACGGTCAGCAGCCCGAACGCGGAGCCCGCCGCCCAGGCGCCGACGGCGCGGGCGTTCCAGCCCTGCGTGAACCAGTAGCGCCCGCCGGTGCGTCCTTCGTTGAACACCTGCAGGTCGGCGGCGTCGTAGCGGCCGCGGCAGGCGATGAAGCCCACCAGCAGCACGGCCGCCCACGGCGCGGCGAGCGCGTTGAGCACGAGCGAGGCGGCCGTGATCGCATCGACGGCGTCGAGCACGAACGTGCCGAGGAAGACGAGGGCGGCGGCGACCAGCGAGGTCAGCACGGTCGCCCGCACGCGCGGCAGCCGCGGGACCAGCGAGGCGGTGTCGAGCCCGGTGCGCGTAGAGGTTCAGCGCGCCCTGCCCGACGCTGCCCGCGAGCCCGATGACGAGGATCGGCAGCACGTACCAGCCCGGGGCGCCCGCCACGAGGTCGAGCACGTAGGACTCGCCCGGGTCGGCGAACGTGACGGCGGTGAACGCGCCGAACAGCGTCGCCACCGCGAGGCCGCCGAACACGCCGAGGGCGGCGGCGCCGACGACGCTGCGGTCGCCGTGGCGCTCGCGTGAGATCCGCCGCGTGTAGTCGCCCAGCACCGGCGCGTAGGAGATCGGGCCGGCGGCGGCGACCACGAACGCGAGCATCCATGTCGATCCGAACCCGCCCAGGAGGTAGTCGCCGCCCGCGTAACCGGCGTCGAAGCTCCCGGCGAACGCGGGCACGCCGGCCAGCAGCAGGACGCCCACGACCGGAACGAGCAGCTTCTGGGCCGCGACCACGGTGGCGTGGCCGAGCAGCGCCACGCCGGCGATCGCGAGCGTGATCAGCGCGTAGCCGACCGCGAGCGCGCCGTCGCCGGCCGGCGTGCCGAGCAGCCGGGCGGCGGAGGCGACCAGTGCGTCGCCGCCCGTCCACACCGAGATCGCCACGAAGGCCAGCGCGAACGCGAGCGTCAGCGCCGAGCCGACGATCCGCCCGCGCACGCCGAAGTGCGCGCCGCTGGAGACCGGGTTGTTGGTCCCGGTGCGCGTGCCGAGCAGGGCGAGCGGCGCGGTGATGAGCGTCCCGAGCGCGAGGCCGGCAAGGCTGGCCGTGATCGCGGAGGCGAAGCCGAGCCCGAACGTGATCGGCAGCCAGCCGAACACGATCACCGACAGCGCGAGGTTGCCGCCCAGGAACACGGCGGCGACGTTGGCGGGGCGCGAGTCGCGCTCGGCCTCGGGGATGTACTCGACCCCCTGGGTCTCGACGCGCCCGGCGCGATCCGGGACGGTGGTGACGGCAGGGACGGTGACGGCGCTCATGGCGCCCACCGTACCTTAGACTGAAAATTCAGTCAAGAAGTTCGGTGCGCACCGCTTCGGCGAGGAGCTCGACGGCCCGCTCGCGCTCGTAGAGGCCCGCGAGCCACCGGTCGCTGAGCCCGTCGACGAGCGCGGTCAGGCGCTCGGCGGAGGCCTGCGGCTCGCGGTCGGCACGGATCGACCCGTCGGCCTGGCCCGCCCGGATGCGCTCGGCCACGAGATCCACCCAGGTGGCGTTCGCGGCGCGCAGCTGGTCGCGCAGGCCGGGCTCGAACATCGCCGAGGCGAGGATCTCGCCCCACACCACCGAGGTGTCGCGGGCCTCCTCGTCGAGCTCGGCGAGCAGCGTGCGCTCGACGGAGGCGAACCCGGTCGCGGCGTCGACGGGGGCCGCCGTGACGGCGCGGTCGTTCGCGTGCTCGAGCGTCGCGCGGACGAGGCCCTCGCGGGTGCCGAAGTGGTAGTAGAGAAGCGAGACGGCGACGCCCGCCTCGCGCGCGACCTCCTCGACGCGGAGGCCGCGCACGCCGCGGCTCGCGATGGCTGCGATCGCCGCGTCCAGGATCGCCGTCTTGCGGTCGGCCACGGCGCGAAGCGTACGGACGGCGCCGCCGCCGGGGGGACCGGCGGCGCGGGGAGTACGGGTGCTAGGCGGTCAGCGCGGGATCGAGCTCGGCCTCGAGCCGCTTCTTGGGCAGCGCGCCCTGGATGCGGTGGGCCTCGGCGCCGTTGCGGAACAGCAGCATGGTGGGGATCGCCATGATCCCGTAGGCGGCGGCCGTCTGCTGGTTGTCGTCGGTGTTGAGCTTCACGATCCGCAGGTCGTCGCGCTCGCCGGCGATCTCCTCGAGGACGGGCTGGACGACGCGGCACGGACCGCACCACGGAGCCCAGAAGTCGACGAGCACCGGGACGTCGGACTCGAGGACCTCGGCCTGGAAGGTGGTGTCGGTGACTTCGGTGATGCCCGCCATTGATGCTCCTCTTCGGTTCGGTCGCTTCAAAAAGTATAGCGAGGGGTCTAGGACAGCGCGAGCAGCAGCCGGGGCGAGATCCAGGTCTCCACGGCGCCCGCCACCAGCAGGATCGGGACGGCGATCGCGGTGGTCACGAAGGTAGCGGCGAGCAGCTCCTCCCAGCGACCGGCGCGGCTCGCGAGCGTCCACGCGGCGAGCGGCAGGAACAGCGCGAACAGCTCGGGCAGCGCGTGCGGGAGCAGCCCGATGATCAGCACGACCGGGGACACGTCGAGCTCGTCGGCCAGCGTCGAGGCGCCGTGGCCGAGCGCGTACGCCTGGGTGAACAGCGAGAACAGCGTCGCGAGGGCGACGAAGGCGATCGCGAGCGGACCCGCCAGCTCGTGGATGCGGCGCCACACGCCCGAGTAGCCCTCGGCCACCTGCGGCATCGACGAGCCGGCCATGAACCCGGCCACGCAGGCGAGCGCGTGGAGCAACAGCACGAGGCCGTTGCGGAACAGCACGAAGCCGTAGTCGCCGACGGTCGCCGGCTGTGTGACGCCAGGGAAGTAGGCGCCGAAGGGGTCGGGGGCGACGCTCGTGGCGACCAGCCACGTCGCGGCCAGCAGCAGGACCGCCACCGCGGCGCTGGCGGCCGCCCACGGGAGCAGGACCGACGAGGGATGGACGTTCCAGCGGCGCAGCGTCGCGCGCGTGTCGGCCCAGCCCTGGACGACCGCGAGTTGCTTCTGTCCTCATGCAGACTGGATCGGCAGCGTGCCCGGCTCTCCTGAGCCGGGCGCCTCCGGCAGCCCGTCGCGGCGGCGCGCGATCCTCAGCGCCGGCACCAGCCACATCGCCTCCACCGCGATCCGCGCCGACATCTTCGACTCGCCGGCGCTGCGGTCCCGGAAGGTGATCGGGATCTCCTCGACGCGCAGGCCGCGGGCGAGCGCGCGGTAGGTCAGCTCGACCTGGAACGCGTAGCCCTCCGAGCGCACGGTCTCGAAGTCGATGGCCTCCAGCGTGGCCGCGCGGAAGCACTTGAAGCCGCCGGTGAGGTCGCGCACGCCGACGCCGAGCACGGCGCGGGCGTAGCGGCAGCCGCCGCGGGAGATCACGCGGCGCAGCAGGTCCCAGTCCTGGACGCCGCCGCCGTCGACGTAGCGCGAGCCGAGCACGAGGTCGGCCCCGGCCTCGGCGCGCTCGAGCAGGCGCGGCAGGTCGGCGGGATCGTGGGAGAGGTCGGCGTCCATCTCGACCACGTAGCCCGCGCCCGGCGCGCAGCGCGTGCGCGAAGCCGTTGACGTAGGCGAGGCCGAGGCCGGCCTTGGCCGGGCCGGTGCAGCACCTCGACCGCTCGTCGCGCGCGGCGATCGCGTCCGCCAGCTCGCCGGTGCCGTCGGGCGAGCTGTCGTCGACGACGAGGATCCGCGCGTCGGGCACCGCCTCGCGCACGGCGGCCACGAGCGGCTCGAGGTTCTCGGCCTCGTTGTACGTGGGGACGATGATCCAGGCGGGACCGGGCATGCGCGGCCGCGTAGCCTACGGATAACGCATGGCAGACCTCACCAACGCCCAGATCGCGGCCGCCTTCGACGAGCTCGGGGACCTGTACGAGCTCGACGGCGCGGTGTCAGCTACCGGGTCATCGCCTACCGCAACGCCGCCAAGGCCGTGCGCGACTCCTCGGTGTCGGTGATGGCGATGACGCGCGAGGGGCGCGTGACCGACGTCCCGGGCATCGGCAAGACGCTCGAGGAGAAGCTCCGCGCGCTCGACGAGACCGGCGACATCCCCGCCGCCCAGAAGCTCCGCGCCAAGTTCCCGGCGGGGCTGATCTCGGTGATGCACCTGCCCAGCTTCGGGCCCAAGCGGGCGCGGCGGCTCTACGACGAGCTCGGCGTCGACTCGCTCGACGCGCTGCGCGCGGCGGCGGAGGCGGGCCAGATCCGCGGGCTGCGCGGCTTCGGCGCCAAGGTCGAGGAGAACCTCAAGCAGGTGCTCGCCGACCACGAGGACGGCGGCGGGCCGGCGCCGCGCGTGCTGCTCTCGCGCGCGATCCCCGTCGCCGAGCAGATCGTCGGCGTGCTGCGCGCCCACCCGGCGTCGGACCGCGTCGAGGTGGCCGGCTCGCTGCGCCGGCCGCGCCGACTCGGTCAAGGACCTCGACATCATCGCCACCGCCAGCGACCCGAAGGCGCTCGCGAGCACGCTCGGCGAGCTCGACCTCGTCGAGTCCGTGCAGCAGTCCGGCGAGGCGGGCGCGCGGGTGACGCTGCACACCGGCATGAAGCGTCGACCTCAAGGTCGTCGAGCCCGACCAGTTCGGCAACGTGCTGCAGCACTTCACGGGCTCCAAGGCGCACAACGTGGCGCTGCGCGAGTCGGCCGTGCGCCGCGGGCTGCACGTGTCCGAGTACGGGATCCTCGACGACGCGACCGGCGAGACGCTGCGCTGCGCGACCGAGGAGGAGGTCTACGAGAAGCTCGGCCTGGCGTGGATCCCGCCCGAGCTGCGCGAGGGCCGCGGCGAGCTGGAGGCCGCGCGGTGCCGGGGACGGTACCCGGGCGCTGCCGAAGCTCGTGACGCTCGAGGACCTCAAGGGCGACATGCACATCGCACACGACCGCCTCCGACGGCCGCCAGACGGCCGAGGAGATGGCGATCGCCGCGCGCGAGCGCGGCCTCGAGTACATCGCCATCACCGACCACTCGGCCTCGCACGGGTTCGGCAACGACGTCTCCCCCGACCAGCTGCGCGCGCGGATCGAGGAGATCCGGGCGCTCAACGAGCGCCTCGAGGGGATCGAGCTGCTGATCGGGACGGAGAGCAACATCCTCACCGACGGCTCGCCCGACTACCCCGACGACCTGCTCGAGCCAGCTCGACTGGGTGATCGCGAGCGTCCACACCTCCTTCCAGATGGGCGCCAAGGAGATGACCGACCGCATGGTCGCCGCCATCGAGCACCCGCTGATCGACGCCATCGGGCACCCGACCGGGCCGCAAGATCGAGACGCGCAACCCCTACGCGCTCGACGTCGACCGCGTGATCGAGGCGGCGGCGCGCACCGGCACGATGCTGGAGATCAACTCCGCCCCGGACCGCCGCGACCTCAACGAGATCCACGCCCGCGAGGCCGCCCGCGCCGGCGTGCCGATCCTGATCGACTCCGACGCCCACTCGGCGCGCAACCTGCGCCTGCTCGAGTACGGCGTCGCCACCGCGCGCCGCGCGTGGCTGACCCCCGAGGACGATCGCCAACACCCGCCCGTGGGCCGAGTTCGCGAAGCTGCGCAAACGGGAACGTTCGGGCCAGCACTGAACCCCGAAGCAGGAGGAACCACCGATGGGTGACGGGACGAAGGACGACCTGAAGGGCCGCACCAAGGAGGCCGCCGGCGACCTCACCGGCGACAAGAGCCTGAAGAACGAGGGCAAGGTCGACCGCGGGTCGGGCAAGGTCAAGGACGCCGTCGGCGGCGCGTCCGACAAGATCAAGGACGCGGTCAACCCCGACCGCAAGTAGCTATTGGGAGGAAGCGCTCCACGGAGGCCCGGAAGTCCGGGCTGGCAGTAGGCGTCGCGGACGAGGTCGTCGCCGTCCGGCAGGTCCCGGCGTCGCGCAGGCGGCGCAGCGCCTCCTTGGTGACGCGCAGGGTGGTGGGGGCGTGCGAGGCGAGCGTCTCGCACAGCTCCGCCACACGCGCCTCGGCGTCGTCGACGACCTCGGTGGCGAGGCCGATCGCGCAGCGCCTCGTCGGCCTCGATCGTGCGCGCGGTGAACACGATCTCCTTCAACCGCGCCGGCCCGAGCAGCGCAGCGAGCCGCGCGTAGTTGGCCATCGACAGGCAGTTGCCGACGGTGCGCGCGATCGGGAGCCCGAACTTCGCGGCGGGGGTGCAGATGCGCAGGTCGCAGGTCGCCGACAGCGCCAGGCCCGAGCCCATCGCGAAGCCGTCGACCAGCGCGACCGTCGGCTTGCCCAC
Organism: uncultured Solirubrobacteraceae bacterium; assembly: GCA_963764385.1. Lineage (GTDB taxonomy): Bacteria > Actinomycetota > Thermoleophilia > Solirubrobacterales > Solirubrobacteraceae > DATFQI01. The sequence continues at coordinate 317,531 of CAVXSJ010000003.1, forward strand.
GGACTCCAGCCGCCCGACGATGCGGTCGATCGTCGCCTCGTAGCTCGACGCCGTCCTCGGCCGAGGAGAAGTCCGTGAACTGGCGGATGTCGGTGCCGGCCACGAACGCCTTGCCGCCCGCGCCGCGCAGCACGAGCGCGCGCACGTCGTCGTCGGCGTCGGCGCGCTCGCAGGCGTCGAACAGCTCCTCGTACATCGCGAACGTCATCGCGTTGTGCGCCTCGGGGCGGTTGAACGTGACCCACGCCGCCGGGCCGCGGACCTCGTAGTCGACGCTCACAGCGCTCGATCTCTTCGCGGTCAGCCCGCCTCGCGCAGGATCTCCTCGGTGTGCTCGCCCGAGCAGCGGCGCGGCGCGGCGGATCGAGCCGGGCGTGTCGCTGAGCTTCACGGGGATCCCGAGGCCCGCGCACGGTGCCCTCCTCCGGGTGCTCCATCGTGACCTCCATCTCGCGCGCCTGCGTGTGCGGGTCGGCGAACACCTCGGCGTAGTCGTGGATCGGTCCGGCGGGCGATGCCCGCCTCGATCAGCGCCGCCACCCACTCGTCCGTCGTGCGAGCGGCGAGCGCGGCCTCCAGCTCGGCGGCGAGCTCCGGGCGGTTGGCCATCCGGTCGTCGTTGGTGGCGAAGCGCGGGTCGGCGAGGAGCTCCTCGCGGCCGATCACCGCGCACAGCCGCTCCCACGGCGCTGCGTTGTTGCCGCCCACCGTGACGTACCCGTCGCTGGTGCGCAGCGCCTGGTAGGGCGCGGTCAGCCGGTGCGCCGAGCCGAGCTTGCCCGGGACGCGCCCCGTCGCGAACAGCTCGGCCGCCTCCCAGACCGACAGCGCGAGCGCGCCCTCGAACAGCGAGGTGTCGACCAGCTGCCCGCGGCCCGTCGTGTCCCGCGCGGCGAGCGCGGAGAGGATGCCGATCGCGCAGAACAGCCCCGCGGAGAGGTCGCCGATCGGGATGCCGGCACTTGATCGGGTCGCCGCCGGGCTCGCCGGTGACGCTCATCACGCCCGACAGCCCCTGGGCGATCAGGTCGTAGCCCGCGCGCTGCGCGTACGGGCCGGTCTGCCCGAAGCCGGAGATCTACGCGTAGACCAGCCGCGGGTTGATCGCGCCGACAGCGTCTCGTAGTCGACGCCGAGGCGCTCGGCCACGCCGGGGCGGTTGTTCTCGAGCACGACGTCGGCGTCGTCGGCGAGGCGCAGGAAGGCGGCGCGGTGGGCGTCGTCCTTGAGGTCCAGCGCGACCGAGCGCTTGTTGCGGTTGACGGCCAGGAACGCGGCGGTGTCCGCGCGCACGAACCCATCGAGCGCCGCGACGAGTCGCCGGTGCCGGGCGGCTCGATCTTGACCACGTCGGCGCCCATGTCCGCGAGCACCTGGCCGCAGAACGGCCCGGCCATCACGTGGGTCAGCTCGAGGACCCGCAGCCCCTCGAGCGCTCCGCGGGTTCGCCCTCCGGGCGAATACCCGCAAGGGAACCTCGCCCCCCGGGCGAGGTCGATCGCCCGCGAGCGTCCGGTCCTCCCCGGGCGAGCGTTCCCCGGTCACGGCGGGCTCGGCGGCCGCCTGGCGCACCGGGCGGGGTCCTCGCCGTCGACGTCGGATCGAGCTCGAGGTGCTCCAGCGCGGCCTCGACGCCGCTGCCCGCCAGCGGCACGCCGGCGATCCGCAGGCCCATCTCGACGCCGCACAGGGTTCCCGCGAGCATCAGGTCGTTGAAGTCGCCCAGGTGGCCGATCCGGAACACCTTGCCCGGCGAGCTTGCCGAGCCCCGCGCCGAGCGACATGTCGAAGCGCTCGAGGATCACGCGGCGGACCTCGTCGGCGTCGACCCGTCGGCACAGCACGGCGGTCAGCGAGCCGGAGAACTCGCGCGCGTCGAGCGCACAGCACCTCGAGGCCCCAGCCCTCGACGGCGGCGCGGGTGGCGGCGGCGTGCCGGGCGTGGCGGGCGAAGACGTTCTCGAGCCCCTCCTCGCGCAGCATCGCGAGCGCCTCGCGCAGCCCGTAGAGCAGGTTGGTCGCCGACGTGTAGGGCCAGTAGCCGGCCTTGTTGGCCTCGATGATCGGCGCCCAGTCCCAGTAGGAGCGCGCCATCCCCTCGGCGTCGGCCAGCGCCTTGTCGGAGACGGCGTTGAAGCTCAGCCCGGCCGGGAGCATCAGGCCCTTCTGCGAGCCGCCGACGGTGACGTCGACGCCCCACTCGTCGTGGCGGTAGTCGATCGAGCCGAGCGAGGAGATCGTGTCGACGAGCAGCAGCGCGTCCGAGCCCGGCCGCGTCGATCGCGGCGCGGATCTCCGGCACGCGGCTCGTGACGCCGGTCGAGGTCTCGTTGTGGACGACCATCACCGCGCGGATCGACGGGTCGCCGCGCAGGACCTCCTCCGCGCGCTCGGGGTCGGCGCCGTGGCGCCAGTCGCCCTCGACCCACACGACCTCGAGGCCCGAGCCGCTCGGCCATCGCCGCGCCACAGCGTCGCGAAGTGGCCCGTCTCGAACGCGAGCACGCGGTCGCCGGGCGAGAGCGTGTTGACGAGCGCCGCCTCCCACGCGCCGGTGCCCGACGCCGGGTAGACGACCACGGGCCCGTCGGTCCGGAACACGTGCTGCAGGCCTTCGAGGATCTCCAGCCCGAGGCTCGCGAAGTCCGGGCCGCGATGGTCGATCGTCGGCGCGTCGATCGCGCGCAGGACCCGGTCGGGCACGTTCGTCGGCCCTGGGATCTGCAGGAAGTGCCGTCCGCTGCGGTAGCTCACGCGTCGCCAGGGTAGCGACCGGCCGCTTCGTGGTATGCACAGTCTGCAGGGGGAGCGGGCACGTGTCGATCCGCACAGGGGAGGACATCCGAGACCGGGTGCGCGGAGACGCGCAGCCCGGTGAGCTCAGCGCCGCGCTGCGGCGCGAGCTGCGCGGCGACGTGCGCGACGACGCGTACACGCGCCACCTGTACGCCGCCGACGCGAGCATGTACGCGCGTCGAGCCGCTGCTCGTCGCGTTCCCGCGCGGCGCCGAGGACATCGCCGCGGCGATCGCGGTGGCCGCGCGCTTCGACGTGCCGGTCGGTCTCGCGCGGCGGCGGCACCAGCCTCTCCGGCCAGACCGCCGGCGGGCGCGGGATCGTGCTCGACACCTCGCGCTACCTGAACGGGATCCGCGACCTCGACCCCGAGGCGCGTCGCGTGCGGGTCGGGCCGGGCGTCGTGCAGGAGGACCTCAACCGCGCCGCGCACCGCCACGGGCTCGGCTTCGGCCCGGACACCTCGACGTCCAACCGGGCCACGATCGGCGGGATGATCGGCAACAACTCCTCGGGCTCGCCAGTCGATCGTGCACGGCACGACGATCGACCACGTGCTCGAGCTCGACGTCGTGCTCTCCGACGGCTCGCGCGCCACGTTCGGCCCGGTCGACGAGGCCGAGCGCGAGCGGCGCGCGCAGGCGGACACGCTGGAGGGCGCGATCTACCGCGGCCTCCCGGAGATCCTGCGCGACCACGCGCGGGCGATCGCCGAGGACTACCCGAAGCACTGGCGCCAGTCCGGCGGCTACCGCCTGGACCGGCTCGCCGAGAGTTCGACCTCGCCAGCTTCGTGACCGGCTCGGAGGGCACGCTGGTCGCGATCACCGAGGCGACGGTGCCGGCTGGTCGAGCTGCCCGAAGGCGACGATGTTCGCCGTCGGCCACTTCGACTCGCTGGCGGGCGCGATCGCCGCCACCGGCGGACGCGCTCGAGCTCGGCCCGACGCACGGTCGAGATGATCGACCGCACGATCCTCGGCCTCTCGCGCTCCAAGCTCGAGTACCGCAAGCTCTCCGAGACGCTGGAGGGCGACCCGGAGGCGCTGCTGTTCGTCTCCTTCGCGGGCGACACCGAGGACGAGGTGCGCGGCAAGCTCGACGAGCTCGAGGCCGCGTGGCAGGAGCACGGCCACGGCTACCACACGCTGCGCGCCGAGACGGCCGCCGAGCAGGACGCGCTGACCAAGGTGCGCAAGGCGGGCCTCGGGCTGCTGATGGCGGCCAGCGAGGGCGCCCGCGCCCGGCCGCGTTCGTCGAGGACACCGCGGTCGCTCCCGAGCGGCTCAACGACTACGTCGCGCGCTTCCGCGAGGTGCTCGACCGCCACGAGCTGACAGGCCGGCTTCTACGGGCACTGCTCCGTCGGCTGCCTGCACATCCGCCCGTTCGTGGACCTCACCGCGCCCGGCGGGGTCGAGACGATGGAGTCCGTCGCGGGCGAGATCGCCTCGCTGGTGGCCGAGTTCGACGGCGTGAACTCCTCCGAGCACGGCGACGGCCGCGTGCGCAGCCCGTTCAACCCGCAGCGTGTTCGGCGACGACCTCTACGAGGCGATGCGCAAGGTCAAGCGCCTGTTCGACCCGGAGGGCCGCATGAACCCCGGGATCATGGTCGACGCCTCGCCGATCACGGTGAACCTGCGCGACCCGGCGCTGCCGCCGGCGGGCCCGCTGCAGACGCGGCTTCGACTTCGGCGAGGGCGGGATGCGCGGCGCCGCCGACCGCTGCCAGCGCATCGGCGTGTGCCGCAAGACCGGCAGCGGCGTCATGTGCCCGTCCTACATGGCCACGCGCGAGGAGGAGCACGCCACGCGCGGGCGCGCCAACGCGCTCGTCAAGGCGCTCTCCTCACCCGACCCGCGCAAGGCGATGGGCGACGAGCGGCTGCACGAGATCCTCGACCTGTGCCTGGAGTGCAAGGCGTGCAAGAGCGAGTGCCCGCTGAGCGTCGACATGGCCTCGCATGAAGTCCGAGTTCCTCTCGCACTACCAGGACGAGCACGGCGTGCCGCTGCGCTCGCGGCTGTTCGGCGCGATCCGGCCGCTGAACCGGCTCGGCGCGGCGACCGCGCCGCTCTCCAACCTGCCGGGCCGTATGCCCGCCGTCGCGGAGGCTGCTCGAGCGCACGGCCGGCATCGCTCGCCAGCGGCCGCTGCCGCGCTTCGCCCGCGAGCACCTCGTCCGCTGGGATCGTCGCCGGTCGCGCCCGGGGGCCGGTGGCGGCGGCGTCCGAGGCGACGTCGTGTTCCTCGCCGACTCGTTCACCACCTACAGCGAGCCCGCGATCGGCCGCGCCGCCATCGAGCTGCTGGAGGCCGCCGGCTACCGCGTGCGGCTCGAGAGCGCGGGCTGCTGCGGGCGCTCGAGCATCTCCAAGGGCCTGCTCGACCAGGCGCGCGACATGGCGTCCGCGATGGTCGGGCGGCTCGCGCCGGAGGCCGAGCGCGGCGTGCCGATCGTGGGCTGCGAGCCGTCGTGCCTGCTGACGCTGCGCGAGGAGCACCTCGCAGCTGCTGCCCGGCGACCCGCGCGCGGAGGCGGTCGCCGCGCAGGCGAAGCTCGTCGAGGAGCTGCTCGTCGAGGCGATCGACGAGGGCGCGCTACGGCTGGACCCGGGTCGCCGGTCGCCAACCGGCCGATCGTCTTCCACGGCCACTGCCACCAGAAGGCGCTGGCGGGGACGGCGGCGACCGTGGCGCTGCTCCAGCGCATCCCGGGCGCGAGGTCACCGAGCTCGACGCCGGGCTGCTGCGGGATGGCGGGGTCGTTCGGCTTCGAGGCCGAGCACTACGAGCTCTCGATGCAGATCGGCGAGTCACGGTTGTTCCCGGCGCTGCGGTCCGCCGCGCCGAACGCTCTGGTGGCGGCGACAGGGGTGTCATGCCGCCAGCAGATCGGCCATGGGGTGGGGCAGCGGGCGTGGCATCCCGCGGAGCTGGTGCGGGCGGCGCTCGTCGCCTGAGCGAACAAGGTGGGAGGGGAGTGCAGTGTCGAACGAGCTGATCTCGATCCTGATCCTGATCGCGGTGTTCCTGGTCGCGACCACGGTCGGGATCAACATGGGCGTGCTGGGCATCGTCGCCGCGTTCGGGCTGGGGACGGCGCTCGGCGTCTCCGAGGACGACATCTTCGCGGGGTTCCCAGGCGACCTGTTCGTGATCCTCGTCGGCGTCACGTTCCTGTTCGCGATCGCGTCGGCCAACGGGACGGTCGACTGGCTGATCCACGCGGCGGTGAAAGCCGTCGGCGGGCGCGACGTGGGCGATCCCGTGGGTGATGTTCGGCGTCACCGCGATCCTCACCGCGAGCGGCGCAGTCGTGCCGGGCGCGGTGGCGATCATCGCGCCGATCGGGCTCGGCTTCGCGGTCCAGTACGGCATCAACCCGGTGCTGATGGGCCTGCTGATCATCAACGGCGCGACCGCCGGCGGCTTCTCCCCGATCAGCGTGTTCGGCTCGATCGTCAACGGCGTGGTGGAGCGCAACGACCTCGCCGAGAACGCCGGGCTCCTGTTCGCCAGCTCGTTCTTCTTCAACCTGATCCTCAGCGTGATCGTGTTCATCATCTTCGGCGGTCGCAAGTTGCTCGGGAGGACGGTCGAGCTCGACGGCGGCGACGAGTCGAGCGCGCGCTTCGAGCGCCGCAAGCATGCGGAGGCCGAGACCGAGCGCCGGGCGCCGATCGCCGGCTCGGACGCCGCGGCGGTCGGCGAGTTGCCCTCGCTCGACCGCGACAAGATCCTCACGCTGATCGGCGTCGTGACGCTGGTCGTCGTCGCGCTGGCGTTCGACGTCGACGTCGGCTTCGTCGCGCTCACCATCGCCGCCGTGCTCTCGCTCTTCTCACCGGGGCTGACGAAGGACGCGGTCAACAAGATCGCGTGGCCGACGGTGCTGCTGATCTGCGGCATCGTCATGTACGTCGGCCTGCTCGAGAACATCGGGACGATCGACTGGCTCGGCGAGCAGGTCGCCACCATCAACGCCGCGCTCCTGGCGGCGCTGCTGATCTGTTACGTCGGCGGCGTGGTGTCGGCGTTCGCCTCCACGACGGGCATCCTCGGCGCGCTGATCCCGCTCGCCGTGCCGTTCCTGGAGACGGGCGCGGTCGGCGCGGTCGGCCTCATCATCGCGCTGTCGATCTCCTCCTCGGTGGTGGATTCGAGCCCGTTCTCGACCTCGGGGGCGCTGACGGTCGCCAACACGCCGGAGGACCACCGGGACTTCGTGTTCAAGCGGTTGATGCAGTGGGGGATGAGCATGGTCGTCATCGCCCCGCCGGTGGCCTGGCTGATCTTCGTGGTGCCCGGCTGGCTGTAGGTCGTTGCGCCCCGGGCGGCCGGATGGCTGCCCGGGGCGTCGGCTTGGGTCGGGGTGCCGTCACGTCCTCCCGGCGCGGCGACTCGCAGGCTCGCGCCTGAGTGCGCCGCTGATCAGAGCGGTCGCAGCGGCGGTCAGGATCGCCAGCGTGCGGGTGCGGCGGCGCGAGCGTGTGGTGTATCTGCCGGCCGCTGGGTCATCGTCGTCTCCGGTTCTCGCTTGCGCCCGTCGCACGTCGCGCGTCGGGGGACGGCCATGACCGGTCCGCCCGCCGACCCTGAGCACGAGGGGGTCAGGTCAACGGCAGGCGAGCTTGAACGACGACCGCATAGAACGCACCGACGTCATCGGGCGAAGGGCCGTATCGCGGATCCGGGGAGGTGCTCGGCGGCTGGCGCGAGAGGGTCTTCTCGGACATCACCTATGGCGAAGGAGCAGCTCGCACCAACGACCGGCACATCCCGCGGCAGCTTCTGGGCCGGCTGCTACGTCGGCCGGCTCACGTCCGCCAACCTCACTTCGAGCTGAATCCCTACAGGTCGACGCGCGCACTGCGGGCGCCGAGGCGGACCTCGTCGCAGCCACCGCCGAGCGGGTAGTCGAGCGCCAGCTCGAGCACGTCGCCGGCCGCGACATCGAGCTCGAGCTCGAGCGGGATCACGAGGTAGTCCATCAGCCAGTCGATCGTCCGGTCCTCGCCGGTCAGGATCGCCAGTGCGTTCTTCGTGACCAGCCGCGCGGCGTTCCACGTGCCGCCGGTCGTGGCCGTGAACGTGCCGGACCACGAGATCTCGGGCGAGATCCCGTCCTCGTAGCGCTCGAGCTGGTACACGGCCGGCGGCGCCAGCTCGACGGTGCGCCGCTGGTCGACGAAGCCGTCCTGGAAGTGCACCGTCGGTGCCTCGTAGCCGCGGTAGACGAAGTCCTGCTGCACCGGCTGGATCGCCTGGATGACAGCCTCAGGGACGAACTGGGGCACCGCCGGGCCGAAGCGGTTGCGGTAGCGGCGCAGGAATGAGTTGATGACCTGCTCCTGGCGTTCCCGCAGCAGCCCGACGTGCAGCATCTCGCAGATCACGACATCGACCGGCTCGGGCGGGAGATACTCGAGCGCGTCCGCGTCCACCACCGAGACGGTGCCGCTGACTCCGTTGCGTCGCATCAGCGCCGTCGCGACCTCGAGCAGCTCCGGGTTGTACTCGACGCACCACACCTTCACAGCGCCCGCGCGAGCGGCGAGGAACGAGAGCACACCCGTCCCGCCGCCCAGCTCCACGACCTTCATCCCCGGCCCCACGACCGCGTCGATCGCCTCCTCGAAGGCGCCCGTCCGCCGCTCGTCATCGAGCATGTTGAAGTGGTACTGGATCGGGATGAACTGACCCAGCTGCCGCCGCTCGTCCCGGCCCGCCATCAGCACCACCTTAGGGGGAGGGATCCTGCTGTGCGCGACCGGCGGTACGCCGCGCTGGGCCGGCTGGGGTTGGGCGATGGGCTCCGAGGGGCCGGAGAAGCTGCCGGAGGGCGCACCGGACGCACACGGCGCATCGTTCGTCCTGCTGAGCTTCACTAAGAAGTGAATCCGCGGTCGCCCGGGCGACGCCGCACATGATTCAGGACGCCAGTCGCTCCTCAAGGTGTCGGGCGATCGGCCATGCGCCTCCTGTCGTGTTCGACACGACCGTGTAGGTGACTCGCGCAGCCGGGTTGTGGACGGTCCGGAAGGACACGCCTGCGTCCGACCCTTCGAGCACCACGGCGTTGCTGGTGCCGTGAAGCCACAACCCCAGGCCGTAATGCATCGACTCCGACGCCACGTGGCTGCGCGGTTGGACCATTTCCGCGACTCGATCCATGGACACGATCCTGCCCGAGAACAGCGCCACCCACAATGCACGGATATCAGTCGCCGTCGAGTAGATGCCGCCGTCTCCGCTGCCAAGGACCGGAAGGTGCAGCACGTTGGTCCTCAAGCCATCGACACCGAGATACCCAAGGGCGGTGCGAGCGGTCGGTTCGTCTGAGCGGAGAAACGCTGTGTCCAGCATGCCGGCGGGCCGGCATGTGCGCTCCTGTACGAGTCGGTGAAAGGGGATCCCGCTGACGCGCTCGGCGATGAGCGCCAGCACGACGAATCCACTGTTGTTGTACGAGAAGCGCTCGCCCGGCGCGAACACCTGCCTCTGTCCGGCCAGCACACCCACGTAGTCCTCCGTGCTCGCCAGCACATGGACGGGCACCGGCATCACGAAGTCGGTCGGGTCCGCGACAGCATCCTCATCGAAGTAGTCGCCAATGCCGGATCGATGCGTCAACAGATGCTCGACGTTCACCTGGTCGTCGATCAGGGGCAGATCGCCTCCCAATACCGACCGCGCGGTCGTGGTCAGCTCGAGTTCCTCGCTCTCGACGAGCGTCATCACGGTCACGGCCGTCAATCCTTTGGTCCCGCTCGCGAGGCCGAAACGCGTGTCGACGGTGTTGGCGATCCGATGGCCGCGGTGCGCCAGGCCGTAGGCTATGGCGAACGACGAATCCTCGTCACGATCAATGCGGACGACGCCCGAGAAGGCGGTCGACGCGGCGATCTTGTCGATCGACTTCGTGAGGGCGTCCACGAGCGAGGTCTAGGCGCCGAGCGTGGTCGAAGCCGCGAACGGGAGCTAGCCGATTGATCCCGGCGGTGGCCGGCGGGCGGCCTTCTCCGCTTCGCGGTCTTCGCGCGTCGGCTGGTCGTCATCGGGATCGACGTGGACCGGCTCGATGTGCGCGAGCCTGTCCTCGTGGCTCCCGACATATACAACAGGCTGCGAGTCGCTCTCGTGGCCGCGCAGTCGGCGTACAAGCGCCTTCAACATGTCTACCTCCGTGGGAGGGTTCCGCCCGATGCGCCGACTCTACGCCCACGCCCAACCTCGCGCCAGCCGGCGACCCGGAACACCAAACCGCGTGACCGCCGCCGACGGGCTCCACCGACAGCCCGAGTTCGTTCAACGTCGGCATGCCGAAGGAGGTGACCTGACAGGTCCCATGTCTGCCATCAGGATGGGGTCCACCCCGCGTCCGTCTGACGCGATGGCTCCGAACATGATCGTGTTCGAGGTCCCGTCCGTGACGCCGAGCCCGGCGTGCCCGTTGTAGATGATCGGAGGAGTGCCCGCATTCGCCGATCCTGCCGAGGCGAGCACGCCGACGGCGACGGCGACTGCGGCGAGGGAGTGCTTGTTGATGCCGAGCATGGTCATAGCCCGATCAGGATCGCGATGATGCCGTTGGCCGGGGGCTGAGCGGGCGCTGACGGCACGCTCTTGGCGACCACCGACCCCTTGTCGGTCCCGATCGGGGGTGTGAATGCGTGCGCGGGCGCCGCGGTGATGGCGAACGCGGCGAAGACGCCGAGGAGAGAGAACGAACGTGCAACGGAACGGTGCATGGGGCTCCTTCGTGAAGCCGTCGGGCGGGTCGAGTCCGTGACCGCGGTCGCCGAGACGTCGGTGGTCTCCTTGTGCGGCTCATCCACTGGGACGCCGAGATCAGGGATCTATTCCCTCCTAGACGCGCCCTGCCCGATCACATGGTTTCCGGTCGGCCACGTCGATAGCGGGAACTTCCGGCGGGCGGTCTCCGCGGTGAACGGCGGGACAGGCGGTCGCATACGACCGAACATGCCACGGCTTGCGCGACGCCGCCCGGTGCGCGAGGCTCACCCTCCCGACCGAGGAGGCCACGAATGTCCAGCACAGAGGCCACGACGCCATCGCTCGATGGGTTGCTCGACGCGTTCAACGCCCACGACGCCGACGCCGTCCTCGAGTTCTTCACCGAGGACTGCATCCTGGACATGCCGCGCGGACCGGCCCCGGGCGGGCGCCGGATGGTCGGCAAAGAGGAGGTCCGGAAGGGAATTCAGTCGCGCTTCGACGGGATCCCGGACATCGTGTACGGCGACGCCCGCCACTGGGTGTGCGGTGACCGCGGAGCATCCGAATGGACGATCCGCGGAACCCAGGTGACGGGCGAGCCGATCGAGGTGCGCGGGTGTGACCTGTTCGAGTTCACCGACGGCAAGATCAGCCGCAAGGACTCGTTCTGGAAGATCGTCGACTAGGTCCGCCGGCTCAGGCCGCGAGGATCTCCCGGTGGAGGTCGAGCAGCCTGGGCACGTCGTCGCCGTCCACGCGTCCCATCCCGCACTCCGTGCAGATCCCCCACTCGCGCGCCCCGGCTGAGGACCCCGCCAGCGCGGCGTCGATGTGCTCGGTCTGCGCGGCGGTCGTGCCGTCGGGCTGATCGTCGGGGTGGTAGGGGACGAGCGCGAAGTAGAGCTCGGTCTCGGGTCCGGCGGCCAGGTCGCGCAGCGGCGCGAAGTAGTCGGCGTCGCTTCGAGCCTGCGGCACGGTGAACGAGGCCCAGTCGACCGTCCGCGCCGCGCCGGAGGTGACCGCGTTGACGAGATCGACCTGCATCTGCACCGACTCGGGCTGCTTGAAGTGCTGGTGGCCGTAGTCGCCGTAACAGAGGTGCAGGCCGACCGGGACGTCCGCGGGGACCTGGTCCACGCAGCGAATGAGGCGCGGGCGTGATGTGCTCCATCGGCATCGCCGAGCCGGGCCCCATCGCCCCCTCGAGCAGCCCGAACTCGACGGCGACGTCCCACTGCACCGCGCAGCGGTCGTGCGGCACCGCTCCAGGAGCTCGTCGAGGTCGGCGAACAGCGCCCGCTCGTAGGCGGCGGCCACGGCCGGCATGTCCTCGGGCACGATCGTGCCCCCCACGGACGCCAGCGGCGTCGGGTACTGCACCTGGAAGCGGACACCGGCCGGGATCGTCCCGTCCTTCTGCAGCCGGTCGAAGACCTCGAACGACTCCGCGTACGCGTCGGCGTAGCCGAGGTTGGGCCAGTCGATCGTGTCGGCGGACGCGCCGTCGGCGAGGCGGAGCTGGTGCATCTCCGGTGCGTCGTCGTCGGTCTCGTACGCCTTCACGACCTGCACCGACTCGAACTCGGGCATCGCGAGGAACTTCTGGATCTGGAATGGATCCAGTAGTTGCGCTCCCCGGTCTCGCCGTCGGTCATCCGGCGAACCCCGGTCGGGATGCGCGAGCTGATCTCCTGCATCACGGTCTCGGCGTCGGGCAGGTTGACCGAGCCGTTGAAATGGACGCTGCTGGGTGGCACCACGATCCCCCTCGTTAGCCGATGCAGGCCCGTGATTACCACGCGCGGCCGCCGGTGGATAGTCAAGCGTTCGCTTGACTTTCATTCAGCGCCCCGCAACGCTTAAGCATATGCTTGACCATGATGTCCCGCTCGACCAGCTCTTCCATGCACTGGCGGACCCCAGCCGCCGCGCGATGGTCGAGCGGCTGACGCGCGGACCGGCTTCGGTGAGCGAGCTCGCAAAGCCGTTTCCGATGTCGCTCGCGGCGGTGGTGCAGCACGTACAGGTGCTCGAGTCCAGCGGGCTCGTCCACACCGAGAAGGTCGGGCGGGTGCGCACCTGCTCGATCGAACCGGCCGCGCTGCGCACGGCCGAGCACTGGATCAGCGAGCGGCGGTCCACCTGGGAGCGCCGCCTCGACAAGCTCGGCGACTTCCTCGCCGAACACCCCGAGGACTGAGCCTGAATCCAGGCTAAGGAGGTCACCCATGACCCGTTCCGTGACGCACTCGACCTGGACGCTCGAGCGCACCTACGACGCTCCGCCCGCCCGTGTCTTCAAGGCGTGGGCCGACAAGGACGCGAAGGCCCAATGGTTCGGCGGCGGCGAGGAGCTGCAGTGGGACCTCGACTTCCGTACCGGTGGCCGCGAGGTGAACATCGGCCGCATGGACAGCGGCATGGTGTTCTCGCTCGAGGCGATCTACCAGGACATCGTGCCCGACGAGCGGATCGTCTACAGCTACGAGATGAAGATGGACGACGCCCGGATCTCGGTCTCGCCGGCGACCGTCCAGCTCGAGGCGGACGGCGACGGCACGCGCCTCACCTACACCGAGCAGGACGCGTACCTCGACGGGCTCGACACCCCCGACCAGCGCGAGCACGGCACGGGCGAGCTGCTCAACGCGCTCGGGAAGTCGTTGGAGAAGGCCCCGGTCTGAAGCGTCACGACGGCCGCCCCGCGAACCGGTGGCTCGCGGAGCGGCCTCGTACGCTCAATCACGTGGCCGGAACCCTGATCGCGCGCGATCTGCACAAGGCGCACGGCGCCGCGACGATCCTCGGCGGCGTCTCCGTGACCGTGGCGCCCGGCGACGTGCTCGGCGTGGTCGGCCCCAACGGCGCGGGCAAGTCGACGCTGCTGCGCCTGCTCGCCGGGCTGGACCGGCCGGACCGCGGCAGCGTGCGGCTGACCGCCGGGCGCCGCCGGCTACCTGCCGCAGGAGCCGGACCGCGCCCCCGGCGAGCGGCTGCACGACTACCTCGCGCGGCGCACCGGCGTCGCCGACGCCGACGTGCGCGTGCACGCCGCCACCGACGACATGGCGGCCGACGTGCCCGGCGCCGCGGAGCGGTACACCGAGGCGTTCGAGTCATGGCTCGCGCTCGGCGGCGGCGACCTGCGAGCGCGCGCGGAGACCGTCCTGCGCGACCTCGGGCTGGATCCCGCGCTGCTCGACCTGGAGACCGCGGCGCTGTCCGGCGGCCAGGCCGCGCGCGCCTCGCTCGCCGCGATCCTGCTCTCGCGCTTCGACGTCCTGCTGCTCGACGAGCCGACCAACGACCTCGACTTCGACGGCCTCGCGCGGCTGGAGCGGTTCGTCGCCGAGCGCCCCGGCGGCGCGGTGATCGTCTCCCACGACCGCGCGTTCCTCGAGCGCACGGTGACCCGGGTCCTCGAGCTCGACGAGGTCGCCCACACCGCGTCGGAGTTCGGCGGCGGCTGGGCCGGCTACCTGGAGCTGCGCGCGACCGCCGCCCGCCACGCGGAGGAGCGCTTCGAGACCTACACCACGCAGCGCGACCGCCTGACCGACCGCGCCCGCCGCCAGCGCCAGTGGTCGGAGACGGGCGTGCGGAAGGCGAAGGCGTCGGCCGACGACGAGCCGGACAAGTCGATCCGCGCGCGCCGGACCGAACGCTCCGAGAAGCAGGCGTCGAAGGTGCGCGCGACCGAGAAGGCGATCGAGCGGCTCGGCGAGGTGGACAAGCCCTGGCAGCGCTGGGAGCTGCAGCTGCGCTTCGGCGGCGGCGAGCGCTCGGGCGACGTCACCGTGCGCCTCGAGGGGGCGGAGCTGCGCCGCGGCGACTTCGTGCTCGGCCCGATCGACCTCGAGCTGGCGTGGGGCGAGCGGGTCGCGCTGGTCGGCCCGAACGGCAGCGGGAAGACGACGCTCGTCGACGGCCTCCTCGGCGAGCTGCCGCTCAGCGCGGGCACGCGCTGGATCGGCCCCGGCGTGCGCATCGGCGTGCTCGACCAGGCGCGCCGCGGCTTCGACGGCCCCGCCGCGCTGCTCGACGCCTTCGTCGCCCACAGCGGGCTCACCCAGCAGGACGCGCGCTCGCTGCTGGCCAAGTTCAGCCTGGAGCAGGACGCGGTGACCCGCCCCGCGCGGTCGCTCTCACCGGGCGAGCGGACGCGCGCGAGCCTCGCGCTGCTGATGGCGTCCGGCGCGAACTGGCTCGTGCTCGACGAGCCGACGAACCACCTCGACCTCCCGGCCATCGAGCAGCTCGAGACGGCGCTGGACGCCTACGACGGCACGCTCCTGCTCGTCACCCACGACCGCCAGCTCCTCGACACGGTCGGGCTGGACCGCACCATCGAGCTCGGAGCGGCGAAGGCGGCCTAGGCCCGTGACACGAGCAGGTCCGTCGCTCGGTACCCAGCTCGGCACGCCGTCGACGATGATCACCGAGCCCTCGGTGTTGGCCGTCCGGAGCGGGAGGATGCGCCGGTAGGCATCCGAGGCGTACCAGCGCCTCGGCGCTCGGCGCGGTCGGGGAACTCGAGGATCACGGTGTCGCCGGGCCACTCGCCCTCGAGCACGGTCGTGAGGCCTCCGTGGACGATGTGGCGCCCGCCGAAGGGCGCCATCGTGGCTTCGATGTGCTCGACGTAATCGACGATGTCCGGCCCGATCGTCGTGTGGTGGATGTGCGCGAGTACGTAAGTGGGCATACGACCGACGGTAGGTACGCCGACCGCCGGCTTCGATACGGCGAGCCGGAGTCGGACCTCCGGCTAGCGCTTCTTGATCCTGAAGCGCTTGACCTTCGGCGTGGCGTCGAGGTTGCCGGCCGCGTCGCGCGCCTTCACCCGGAACACGTGCTTGCCGGGCTTGAGCTTCTTGTAGGTCTTCGGCGAGGTGCAGGGCTTGAACTTCCTCTTGTCGAGCTTGCAGAGGAACCTGGAGCCGGACTCGCCGGAGCCGAACCTGAAGGTCGCCTTGCGCTTCTCGCTGCTGATCTTCGCTCCGGGGAGCGACGTGACGGGCGCGACCTTGTCGGGAGCCGGCGCGGGGCTGGGGGTGACCGTGGGCGTGGGGACCGGGCCGGGGCCCCGCGGTCACCGTGGGCGTCGGGACGGGGCTCGGGCCCGCGGTCACCGTGGGCGTCGGGAACGCGATGATCTGCGTGAGGGAGAACGACGCGGCGGAGCGCGCCTGGTCGTCGCCACCGGCGCTGGTGAAGCTCCCCGCGGCGTAGAGCTGGCGATCGACCACCGCGAGGGCGAGGCCGGTGCCGTTCCACGGGCCGTCACCGGCGCCGTTGGACCCGACGGGATGCCAGTCGGTGCCGTCGAAGAAGGCGATGTTGTCGGCGCGATCGTCGCTGTTGGCGTTCTGGAAGAGCCCGCTGGCGAAGAGGCGCGAGCCGAAGCTGGTCAGGGCGTTGATCGAGGTGGTCGTCGAGAACCAGCCGTTGGCTCCGCTGGTGCCGGCGCCGACGGCGCTCCACTCCGTCCCGTCCCATCTCGCGACGTGGTCGGCCTGCGCGATGCCGCCGACGTCGTTCGCGTCGGTGCCGATGTACGCGTCGGTCCCGATCGTGGTGAGGCCGCGGACGAAGCTCGGTGACCGCGCCCGATGTCCATGGGCTGCCACGTGCCGCCGCTCGACGGCAGATAGGCGACGTTGTCGGGGGCGGCGGAGTCCTTCAGGTCGTGAACCCTCCGCCCGCGTAGAGCGTGTCCTCGGTGTCGGCCGCCAGCGAGTAGACGGGGCCGGAGAAGGCGTGGAGCTCATCGATGACCGTGGAGTGCGAGTCGCCGCCGGCCAGATCGCAGGCAAGCAGGTAGTCGGCGGACTCGATGCCCGCGCCGTTCTGGAACTCCCCGCCGACATAGAGGCTCCCGCCGACGATCTCCAGGCTGGTCACGTTCGCGGCGAACGACGGGCCGGTCCCGACGGCCCGGTTGCAGAAGGGCTTCCAGCTCGTGCCGTCCCACACCGCGAGGTCGTCGGCGTTCGGCGTCACCGCCCGCGTTCTGGAAGCTGCCGCCCGCGTAGACCTTGCCGTCCGACACCGCGATGGCGGAGACGCGCCCGTTCGAGATTCCCGGAGCCCACCGCGCCCCAGCTGCTGCCGTTCCACGTGGCGATGCGATCCGCGTCGAGGTTGCCGCCGGCGTCGGTGAACTCGCCGCCGACGTAGAGCGTGCTCCCCTCGACCGCCAGCGCGGAGGCGACGAGGTTCAACGAGTCGGTCGGCGGGACTCCGGGCGCACTGCCCGAGGTGATCCCAGCCACCGGGGCCGGCGGCCAGCGCGAGCGTGGCGAGCCCGCCGGCGACGACGGCGGACGCCGCGAGGACGGGGAGCAGGCGGCGGGTGCGGCTTCCCAACAGGAGACGCTCCTTCGACTGGACGCAGGTGCAGGAACTCGGCGGGTGGCCCAGGCGTCGCCCGCGCCCCGACCTTACGCCTGATCGCCGGTGCCGTCCAATGGCCGGAGCGCGGCGGGTACGCCGCCGCCCAGGGCGGCCGCGAAGCGCTCGAGCGCGTCGTGCGCCACCACCGGGACGCCCAGCGCCGCGGCGGCGCGATGGACGAGCTCGGCGCCGAAGCGGCAGCTCGCCCGGGACGGCGAGCGCCTCGACGCGCGCGTGCGCGGCCCGGAACCCGTCGTTGTGCACGACCAGGCGACCCCAGGCGGACACGACGCCCTCGCACCAGTACGCCTCGCCGAACCACGAGCGCGGGCCGGGCGTGTGGTAGGCGTAGATCCCGCACTGGCACGCCTCGTGCGGCGAATCGTGCGGCTCGGCGAGCCAGCCGATGCCGCGGGTCAGCCGGCGGTTCGCGTCGAAGCAGGTCGCGTGCATCAGCCGGTCCTCCCAGCGGCACGGGATGAACGGCGACATCAGCCGACCGCCGGCCAGCCGCCACGAGCGGAAGGCCACGACCGCGGCGGCGAGGTCGGGCGCCTCGCTCACGGCCTCCCGGCGGCCGCCTGCGTCGGCGCGGCCGGCGCGGGCTCGGCCGGCGGTCGCTGCACGGGGGCAGCGGCTGGGCCTACGTCTCCGACCTGCCGGGGCGCGGGCGTCGACGCCTGCACCGGCTCCACCACGATCGTGCGTGACGGTTGCGACAGGCTCATGCCTTCAAGGGTACGCCTCGCTAGGACTCGTCCCGCAGCTGCGCCTTCACGACCTTGCCCATCGCGTTGCGGGGAAGCTCGCCGAGGAAGCGCACCTCGCGCGGGCGCTTGTGCGGCGCGAGCTCCGAGGCGACGTGGTCGATGAGGTCCTTCTCCTGCGGCGAGTCGTCCTCGGCGACCACCCAGGCGATGATCCGCTCGCCGAGGTCGTCGTCGGGGGCGGCGGTGACGGCGGCCTCGCGGACGCCGGGGTGCTCGAGCAGCGCGACCTCGATCTCGCCCGCCCCGACCTTGTAGCCGCCGGTCTTGATCAGGTCGGTGGAGCGGCGGCCGACGATGCGCCAGTAGCCGTCCGGCGCGCGAGTGCCGATGTCGCCGGTGAAGAACCAGCCGTCGCGGAGCGCCTCGGCGGTCGCGTCGGGGCGGTTGAGGTAGCCGGTGAAGACGTTCGGCCCACGGACGGCGACCTCGCCGATCGTCTCGTCGTCGGACTCCTCGACGTCGGAGCCGTCGTCGGCCACGAGGCGGACCTCGACGCCCGGCACCGGCACGCCGACGTATCCCGGACGGCGCTGGGAGTCGGCGCGGACCGCGGTGTTCATCAGCGTCTCGGTGAGGCCGTAGCGCTCGACGATCTGCTGGCCGGTGAGCTCCTCGACCCGCTTGAAGACGGGCGACGGGAGCGGGGCGGAGCCGGACACGAGCAGCCGCGCGCTGCGCAGGCCCGCGACGATCGACTCGTCGCCCTCCGCCTCGCGCGCGATCCGGTGGTACATCGTCGGGACGCCGAACAGCATCGTCGCGCCGTCCGTCAGCGCCGCCGCGGCCGCCGCCGGCTCGAAGCGTCCGAGGTGGCGCAGCTCGCCGCCGCGGCGCAGCGGGCCGAACACACCGACGACGAGCCCGTGGACGTGGAAGAGCGGCAGGCCGTGGGTGAGCACGTCGTCGCCGGTCCACTCCCAGGCGTCGGCGAGCCCGTCGAGGTTGGAGGCGACGGCGCGGTGGGGGAGCACCGCGCCCTTGGGCCGCCCGGTGGTGCCCGACGTGTAGACGACCAGCGCCGGGTCGTCGTCATCCGCGTCGATCCGCGGGAGCTCGCCACCGCGCGCGCTCGGGTCGGCGGCGAGGCGCCGGATCTCCACGGGGAGCTCGCCGGGCGCGCCGACGATCACGTCCGGCTCGCTGTCGGTGAGCACGTGCTCGAGCTCCTGGCGCCCGAGCTTCGGGTTCACGGGCACGAGCGCGGCGCCGCTCTCCAGCACCGCCACCGAGGCGACGATCGTCTCCAGCGTCGAATCCGCCCACACGGCCACGCGACGGGCGTCGCCGAACTGCGCGGCGAGCGCGCCGGCGGCTTCGCGCAGCTCGCCGTAGGACAGCGCGGAATCGCCGACCGAGACGGCGTGCTTGTCGTCGAGCTCGTGCAGCGGCGCCAGCAGCAAAGCGGTTTCCTCCCCGGGTGGCCGGCAAGGAGGCTAGTCGCCCGCTCCTTCTACCGCAGCAGGCGGGGCAGGAGCTCCGTCGCGACGGCGGCGTCGACCGCCTCGGGGCGCCACGGCGCGAGCGCGTCGGCGGCGTGCTGCGCATAGCCCTCCACCGGCGTGTCGAGCGCGGCGCGGACCGCGGTGGCGAGGTCGGTCGAGACGAGCCGCGGGTCGAGCGCGCGGGCGAGGGGGAGCGCCGCGTACGGGCCCGGCGAGGGGGTCGTGACGAGCAGGCACCCGTCGGCGAGCGCCTCCAGCTGCGCGATCCCGTAGTCCTCGCGGCGCGGCGCGGTGACGAACACGCGCGAGCGCCGCAGCAGCGCGCGGTACTCGTCGCGCGGGAGCATGCCCGTGAAGCGCACCCCCTCGGCCGCGGGGGCCGGGCCGCCGCGCCAGCCCGCTTCGTCGAGGCCCGCGACGACGAGCTCCTCGTCGCCGCGCCGGGCGCTCGCCCACGCCGCGAGCACGCGGTCGAGGCCCTTCTTCTCGGGGTGCGCGCCGTAGGTGATGGCGGCGATGTCGCGCTCGCCGGCCGGCCCGCCCGCGGCGACGGGCACCGGGATCACCACGGCGTCCGCGCGCGGCGTCGGCGCCTCCGCCAGCCCGCCCTCGCTCCACGGCACCAGCAGCGGCGCGTTCGCGAGGCGCCGCCGCTCGACCGGGCGCTGCCACACCCCGTGGCGCCCGGGACGGTTCCCCGCCGCCGGCGCGTCGAACCGGATCGCCCCCGGCGCGGGCGCGAGCAGGGCGGCCGTGACCGACGAGTACAGGACCGCCCGCGGCTCGACCGCGGCGATCCCGGCGGCGGCCGCGCGACGCGCGGAGACCGCCCACGCCAGCTCGATCGCCGCCATCGTGCGCCACTCGCGCACCCGCTCCACCGCCGCGACCTCGACGGTCGCGCCCGCCCGCCGCATCGAGGCCGCCAGCTCGGCGTCGGCGTCGCGCAGGCCGGCGGTCCCTCCCAGGGACACGAGGAGGACGTCGGTCATCGGCTCAGGTGGGCAGGTAGTTGCCGCCGAACCCCGGGGTCCGGATCAGCTGGATCGGGGAGAGCGGCGACGTGCGATCGACGTAGAAGCGCGCGCCGTCGCGCTCCTCGATCGCCATCACCGCACGGTGCTGCCGCCGCCACGCGAGCGCCCAGATGATCGTGAAGCCCGTCGCCACCGACGCCACCTGCGGCTCCACGAACGCCGCGACGCTCGCCCCGATCGTCGCGATCAGCAGCGGCCACAGGCGGTTGAGCAGCGTCGTGGTCGGGTTGAGCTCGGGGAGCATGGTCTGCGCGCGCGCCCCGGCCAACAGCCGGGCGATCGGGGCGGAGGTCTCGGCGCGCCGTCCGAGCAGGACGCCGTAGAGCGTCGCCACCACCCACCACGCCGCGGTCACGTAGATCACGGTCCGGTCGTCCTCGCGGGTGATGCCGAGCACGGTCACGCAGCCGAGGAGCGTCGCGCAGCCGGCGCTCAGCAGCACCGTGGACCTGAGGAAGTCGCCGAACCGCACGGCCCGCTCAGTCGAGCAGGGACTTCAGGAGCTCGCGCACCCCGTCGGTGCCCTCGACCATCCAGTCCGCCTCCTCGCGGAGCTTGGAGGGACCCTCGTCGGAGCGCACCCCGATCCGGATCGCCGAGCCGAGCCGGCCCATCTCGAGCAGCTCGCCCAGGCCGCGGAAGGCGTCGAGGTCGGTGACGTCGTCGCCGACGTAGACCGCCGCGGCGAGGTCGGTGTCGCGCAGCAGCGAGACGATGCCCGCGCCCTTGTCGATCCGCACGGGCGGGCGGATCTCCAGCACCTTGCGGCCCCAGTGGGTCGTGAAGCCGGCCTTCTCGGCGGCCTCCGCCACCTCGCGCACCGCCGCCTCGGCGTCCTCCTCGTCGGGGACGCCGCGCCAGTGCAGGGCGGCGATCGCCTCCTTGTCCTCGAGGCGCACGCGCAGCTGCTTGAGCTTCTCGCCGAACGCCTCGTGCGCGAAGTCCTGCACGCGGCGCGTCCACGCCTGCAGCTCGCGGTCCATCTCCGGCTGGATCGAGCCCGGCTTGAGGACCTCCGAGCCGTGCGAGCCAAGGTAGGCGATCGAGCCGAGCGAGACGATCCGCCGCGCGTCGGAGGCGCGGCGCCCGCTCACGCACGCCACCACGCCGTAGCGCTTGGCGATCTCGATCAGCGGCCGCCGCGTGGTCTCGGGCATGTGCGCGTCGTCGGGATGCTGGACGATCGGCGCGAGCACGCCGTCGACGTCGAGCAGGACCGCCGAGCGTTCGGGCTCCGCCTTCAGCGGGCGCAAGAGGTCCTGCAGCGTGGCGGTGGGCTCGGACACGCGCCTAGTATGGCGAGCCCTGAATTCGGAGGAGGACGTGGACGTGAGCACCGTCACGAGCACCGAGCGCGGCGAAGGCTGGAGCGTGGGAAGCGTCGACGGGCTCGGCGAGGGCCCGGGCTTCCGCAAGATCCGCGCCGAGCTTGGCGTGCAGGCGTTCGGTGTCAACGCGGTGGTGCTGCCGCCCGGGTACCAGTCGGGGCGCCATTACCACGAGCGCCAGGAGGAGCTCTACATCGTCCTGCGCGGCGAGATCGAGTTCCGCTTCGGCGAGGAGGCCCGCGTGCTCGGGCCCGGCGGGCTGGCGCGCGTCGACCCGCAGACCGTGCGCGGCTACCGCAACGTGTCCGACGCCGAGGAGGCCGTCTACGTGTGCGTGGGCGGCGCCGGCGGCTACGTCGGCCGCGACGGGCTGCTGCCCGAGGGCGAGGTCCGGCGGTAGCTACGCGCGCTCGCGGAGGAGATCGCGGATCTCCGTGAGCAACTGGACGTCCTCGGCCGGCGCGTCGGAGGCCGGCTCGTCGTCGCGCTTGATCCGCGTCATCACGGCGTTCATCGGCTTGATGACGAGGAAGAAGATGACGGCGGCGACGGCCAGGAACCCGATCAGGACGTTCAAGAACGCGCCGTAGGTGAAGTCGGTGCCGCTGATGGTGAGCACCATCGAGGCGAAGTCCGGCTCGCCGACGATCAGCGCGATCAGCGGCGTGACGAAGCTCGCGACGAAGCCGGTGACGACGGCGCCGAACGCCGCGCCCAGCACGACGGCCACCGCGAGGTCGACGACGTTGCCCCGCAGGATGAAGTCCCGGAATTCCTTGAGCACTATGCTCGCCGTCTTCGATGGCCGCGTCCGAGACCCTTCACTGCGTCGTCGAGGTGCCCAAGGGCTCCCGCAACAAGTACCAGTGGGACGAGCGCCTGCAGGCGATCAAGCTCGAGCGCTTCCTGTTCTCGTCGGTCCACTATCCGACCGACTACGGGTTCATCCCGGAGACGCTGACCGAGAAGGGCTCCGGGCTGGACGCGATGGTCTGCGTCGGGGCGCCGACGTTCCCCGGGATCGTGATCCCGGTGAAGGTGATCGCGGTCTTCCGCACCAAGGACGAGGCCGGGCAGGACGACAAGCTGCTCTGCGTCCCGCACGAGGATCCGAACTGGAACTCGATGGAAGAGCTCGACGACATCCCGGACACGCTGAAGACCGAGATCGAGCACTTCTGGTCGATCTACAAGGAGCCCGAGGGCAAGCCGGTCGAGATCCAGGGGTGGGAGAACCGCGAGTGCGCGCTCGAGATCGTCGACGCTGCCCGTCAGCGCTGGGCTGACGCGACCTGAAATCACAACCCCCTCGTGAGCAGCGCGGGGAGGCCGAAGGCCTGAGCCGGCGCTCAGTAGCCGCCCGTCGGCGTCGATCACGCCCTCCAGCGGCTCGCCGGCCGCGAACCGCCGCACGTTCTCGCGCACGCGCGCCGCGAAGTGGCGCTTCTCCGCCCCCGGCGGCGTCGCCACGTGCGGGGTGATCAGGACGTTGTCGAGCTCCCACAGCGGGTGGCCGTCGGGCAGCGGCTCCGGGTCGGTGACGTCGAGCGCCGCGCCGGCGATCGAGCCTGAGCGCACCGCCTCGACGAGGGCGTCGGTGTCGATCAGCGAGCCGCGCGCGATGTTGACCAGCCAGGCGTCCTCGCGCATCGCGTCCAGCTCGCGGGCGCCCACGAGGTGGCGCGTGCCGTCGGTGGCGGGCGCGGCCAGCACGACGTGGTGGGCGGCGCCCCACACCTCGTCGAGCCGGTCGGCGGGGAGCGAGCGCGTCGCGCCCGGGACGTCGCGGCCGCGGCGCGTGACCGCGATCACCTCGGCCCCGAACGGCGCCAGCAGCGAGATCAGCGCTCGCCCGATCCCGCCGGCGCCGACGATCGCCACCGTGGCGCCCTCGAGCGCGTGGACGCGGTGGCGGCCTTCGCCGTCCCACGTGCGGGCGCGCGCGAACGCGTGGAAGTTCTTGTCGACGGCGAGCATGCAGCGCCAGCGCGTGCTCGGCCACCGGCAGCCCGAACGCGCCGGTCGCCGAGGTGAACGTCCGCGCCACCGTCGAGGCGGCCGGACTTGATCCACTGCTCGACGCCCGGCCGACGGCAGCTGCACCCAGCGCACCGAGTCCGGCAGCTCGGGCAGCTTCTCGGGGTCGCCGCCGAGCCACACGAGCCCGTCGGCCTCCTCCAGCGGACCGGTTCTCCCGCCGCTCTCCTCGACGGCGGCGCGCAGGTCGGGGCGGTCGTCGGACGGGATGTGGATGACGGGTGGCTCGGCCATGGATCATGGTGCTACCCGCCTTGCCGCGGTCCTTGCGCCCCGCGACGCTTGAACCATGGCGAGCGTCCCCCTCCTCTCCGCGCGCGGGCTCGTCAAGTCCTTCGGCGGCCGCCGCATCCTCGACGGCCTCGACCTGGAGCTGGCCGACGGCGCGCGGATCGGCGTGCTCGGCCCCAACGGCGGCGGCAAGTCGACGCTGCTGCGGATCCTCGCCGACGTCGAGCACCCCGACGCCGGGACCGTCACGCGCCGCCGCGGGCTCGTCCACGCCTTCCTCCCGCAGCAGGTCTCCGGCGACGACCGCACCCCGCTCGCCACCGTGCTCGCCGCGCGGCCGGAGGTCGCGGCGATGGAGGCCGAGCTGGCCGCCGCCGAGCGCCGCCTGGCCGACCCCGCGCTGGCCGCCGACCTGGACGCGATGGCGCCGCGCGCTCGCCCACCAGGAGCGCCTGCTCGCCGCGCTGGGACGAGCTCGGCGGCGCCCGCGCCGAGGGCGAGGCCCGGATGCACCTGCGCGAGATGGGCATCGACGAGGACGTGCCGACCCGGACCCTGTCCGGCGGCCAGCGCAAGCTCGTGGCGCTCGCCGCCTGCCTCGCGCGGCGGCCCGACGTGCTGCTCCTCGACGAGCCCGAGGCCCACCTCGACATGCGGCGGCGCGACCAGCTCGAGCGCCTCGTGGCCGACTTCGACGGCGCGGTGCTGATGGTCTCCCACGACCGCCATCTGCTCGACGAGTGCGTCTCGGAGATCGCCGAGCTCGACCGTGGGCGCATCCGGATCTGGCCCGGCGCCTACTCCGCCTACACGGTCGCGCGCGAGCTCGAGCTGCAGCGCCAGCAGCAGCAGTTCGTGACCCAGCAGAAGGAGATCGCGCGCCTGGAGGAGGCGATCCGCCGCTTCCGCCACTGGGCCCACATCACCGTCAACGAGCGCATGGCCAAGCAGGCCCGCGTCAAGCAGATGCAGATCGACAAGATGGACAAGGTCGAGCGCCCGGTGCTCGAGCGCCGCCGCATGGCGCTGCAGCTGCGCAGCGGCGTGCGCGGCGGCCAGCGCGTGCTCGCGCTCGAGGGCGTGGACGTCGCGTTCGGCGAGGACCCCGTGCTGCTCGACGTCGACCTCGTCGTGACGCGCGGCGAGCGCGTCGGCGTGGTCGGCCCCAACGGCGCCGGCAAGACCGTGCTGGTGCGCGTGCTGGCCGGCGACCTGGAGCCCGGCGCCGGCACGCGCTGGGCGGGCGCCGGGATCGAGGTCGGCTACCTGTCGCAGGCCGCCGCCGGGATCGACCCCGCGCTCCACGGTGATCGACGCGCTGCGCGCCGGGCGCTCGATGTCCGAGGAGGACGCCGTGCGCCGGCTGATGGCCTTCCTGTTCGACTACGAGCAGGTCCGCCGCCCGGTCGCGACGCTCAGCGGCGGCGAGCGCACGCGCCTGGCGTTCCTGCTGCTGATGGCCGACCGGCCCAACTGCCTGGTGCTCGACGAGCCGACCAACCACCTCGACGTCGAGTCGATCGAGGCGCTGGAGACCGCGCTCGAGCACTACGACGGCACGGTCGTCGCGGTCTCCCACGACCGCTACTTCCTCGACCGCATCGCCGACCGGATCGTGCACGTCAACGACGGGTGCGTACGTGCCTACGAGGGCGGCTGGTCAGCGAACGGCGCCCTGGTCGCATAGATCGGCGGGCTCGCCGGGCAGCCTCGTCGGCATGGCGGCCTCCGACCCCACCGATCTCCCCAAGCGCTCCTGGATCCAGACGCTCAAGCGGACCTTCACGGAGTTCCAGGAGGACAACCTCACCGACTGGGCGGCGGCGCTCACGTACTACGCCGTGCTGTCCGTCTTCCCGGCGCTGATCGCGCTGCTCTCGATCGTCGGCCTCGTCGCCGACCCGGCCACGATCACGCGGGTGCTGACCGACACCATCAGCGCCGCTCGGCCCGGCCTCGGCGGTCGACACCTTCAAGGGCCCGATCGAGGACATCACCGCCAACCAGAGCACGCGCCGGGCTCGGCCTGATCATCGGCCTCGCCGGCGCGCTGTGGACCGCGTCCGGCTACATCGGCGCGTTCATGCGCGCCTCCAACTCCATCTACGAGATCGAGGAGGGGCGGCCGTTCTGGAAGCTGCGCCCGCTGCAGATCTTCGTGACGCTGATCCTCGTCCTGATGCTCGCGCTCGTCGTGGTCGGCCTCGTCGTCAGCGGCCCGCTGGCGGAGGCGATCGGCAGCGCGATCGGGCTCGGCAGCACCGCCGTGACGGCGTGGCAGTGGGCCAAGTGGCCCGTCCTGCTGGTGATGGTCATGGTGATGCTCGCGATCCTCTACTACGCCTCGCCGAACGCGAAGCTGCCCGGCTTCAAGTGGATCTCCCCCGGCAGCATCCTCGCCGTCGTCGTGTGGATCCTCGCCTCGGTGCTGTTCGCCTTCTACGTCGCGAACTTCGGCTCCTACAGCAAGACCTACGGCGCGCTCGGCGGCGTCATCACCTTCCTGGTCTGGATGTGGATCACCAACCTGGCGGTACTGTTCGGCGCGGAGCTCAACGCCGAGCTGGAGCGCAGCCGCGAGCTGGACGCCGGGGAGCCCGCCGAGGAGGAGATCCAGTTGGAGCCGCGCACCGCGCCGAAGCCCAAGGACAAGGCGAAGACGGCCTGATGGCCTCCACCGCCCTCACGCGTCCCCGGCGCGGCCGCATCGTGGCCGGCGTCTGCGCGGGGCTCGCGCACCGGTTCGACCTGTCGCCGACCGTCGTGCGCGTGCTGTTCGTGCTCTCGATGCTGCTGCCGGGCCCGCAGATCCTGATCTACGCGGTGCTCTGGATCGTCCTGCCCAGCGAGTAGCTACAGCTTCACGATCGCGCCGATCACGACCTTGCGGTCCCTGCGTCGCCAGACGTCGCTCCACGGCGGGTTGCCGCCCTTGGTCCAGTCCCAGTAGGTCCAGCGCTTCGGGGCGCTGGGGCCGGGGACGCTGACGACCTTCGCGGGCCTTCTTGCAGCTGATCCGGTTCTTGCCCTTGGTGACGAAGACGCGGAAGTCGGCGAAGCCGTTGTTGGCGACGCCGCAGCGCTTGGTGCCCTTGGTCGAGGAGGGCATGTCGGGGGGCGCGGCCTGGGCGGGCGCGGCCAGCACCAGCGCGGCGAAGACCGAGACGATGAGAACTCGCATGGCGGGCAGCGTAGTCGGGGCTCACGCCGTCGCGGCGCGCGCCGGACGGATGTGCATCACCGCGACCGCGCCGAGCACGAGCGCGGCGCCCAGCATCTGCACGCCGGTCAGCGTCTCGCCGAACGCCAGGAACGCGAGCGCGACGGTGGTCGGCGGCTCGAGCGTGGAGAGGATCGCGGCCATCGACGGCCCGACCCGCTGCATCCCGGCGAAGAACAGCACGATCGGCGTGACCGTGGAGACGAGCGCGAGCGCGGCCAGCCAGATCCAGCCCTCGCCCTCGAAGCCCGCGTCGAACGAGCCGGACGCCACGGCCACGACGCCGAACGTCACGGCGGCGCCGGTCGTCACGAGCGCCGCGAGCGGCAGCGCGTCGATGCCGGCGCCCACCCGGTCGGAGATGAGGATGTAGCCGGTGTAGCTCAGCGCCGCGCCGACGCCCATCGCCGCGCCCAGCCAGTCGAAGCCGCCGGCGCCCGCGCCGAGCAGCACGAGCGCCAGGCCGCCGGAGGACACCAGCAGCGCGCCGATCCGGCGACGGCTGGGCGTCTCCCGCCCGAGCCCGATCGCCGCCAGCGTCACGAAGGCGGGGATAGGTGTAGAGCACCAGCGCCAGCAGCGAGGCGTCCATCCGCTCCAGCGCGGTGAAGAACAGCCCGGCCTGCATCGCGTAGCCGATCGCGCCAAGCGCCGAGGCCGGTGAACAGCGTGCGGGCGTCGCGGACGCGGTGCCGGCGCTGCAGCGCGCACCGCCCACAGCACGGGGGCGGCGATCGCGAAGCGCACGAACAGCAGCGTCAGCACGCCCACCCCGGCGTCGTAGGCCAGCTTGCCGAAGATGGCCAGCGAGCCGAAGGCGACGGCGGAGGCGAGGCAGAGGACGCTGCCGACGCGAACGGAGGAGCTGCTCACGACGCCCAGGGTGGCAGCCCGGATCGTTAGGAGCGAGTGGAAGTTCTTACCGGTATCTGGTAGCCGGACTGAACGTTCACGCCCTGGCCACATTGGCGGGGACACGCAGGGATTTCGCTGGTACTCTCCGGCGCCGTAAGGCTGGATACAAGGGAATCCGGCATAGCAGTGTTCAGCGCCGCAGACGTTGCTTGGAGCACCTCCGCGTTCGCAGTTCACATGACCCGCGGAGGAACCAACCGCATGCCCACCGGAACCGTCAAGTGGTTCAGCGACGAGAAGGGCTTCGGCTTCATCACCCCCGAGGACGGCGGGAAGGACCTGTTCGTCCACTTCACCGGCATCGCCGGCTCGGGCTTCAGGACGCT
Source organism: uncultured Solirubrobacteraceae bacterium (assembly GCA_963764385.1). Taxonomy (GTDB): domain Bacteria; phylum Actinomycetota; class Thermoleophilia; order Solirubrobacterales; family Solirubrobacteraceae; genus DATFQI01. Next base: position 345,776 of record CAVXSJ010000003.1, read on the forward strand.
CGCCGAGGGGGCGAAGGTGTCCTACGACGCCGAGACCGGGCCCAAGGGCCCGAACGCCACCAACGTCACCGTCCTCTAGAAGTTCTCAGCGGCGCCGGCCACGGCAGGCGTGGCCGGCGACCGCGGTAGGTTTTTTGACATCTGGGGGTCATCAGCAGTGGCGTCGCTGCCGATGCGATCCCATGAACCTCCGCGGTCGCACCCTCTTCAGCCTCCTCCTCGCCGCTTGCCTGCTCGCGCTGGCGGCCCCCGCCACGTTCGCCGCCAAGGGCCTCGAGATCGCCGCCCAGGACGACGAGCAGTTCCTCTCCGACCACGCTGAGATCCGCGCCGCGGCGTTCACGCACGCCCGCGCGCTCGGCGTCTCGTCGCTGCGCGCCAACGTCTCCTGGTCGCGCGTCGTCGACCAGCCGTCGTCGCAGCACCGCGCCCGCCGCGCCGCTGTACGACTTCACGCGCTTCGACCGGCTGGTCAACGAGGCGGCCCTCCACGGCATCCGCGTGCAGCTCACGCTCGCCGGGCCGGCGCCCGCGTGGGCGACCGGCGACCACAAGCTCGGCACCGACCGCGTGAACCCCGCGCTCTACGCCGCGTTCACCGCCGCAGTGGCCCGCCACTTCTCCGGCCGCGTCCGCGCCGTCTCGATCTGGAACGAGCCGAACTGGCACGGCCTGCTCAAGCCCGAGCGCCTGTGCGGCAAGGTCACCAAGATCAAGAAGGTCAAGGCGAAGGTCAAGGGCAAGAAGGTCGTCAAGCGCAAGAAGGTCAAGCGCAAGGTGTGCGTCAAGACCTCGGCCCGCCGCTACCGCGCGCTATACCGCGCCGCCTACACGGCGATCAAGCGCGTCGCGCCCACGATGCCGGTGTGGATCGGCGAGACCAACCCGTACGTGAACCGGCGCAAGCAGTCGACCGCGCCGCTGGCCTGGCTGCGCCAGCTGATCTGCGTCGACGGCGTCGTCAAGGGCTGCAAGGGCAACGCCTGCGCGCCGACGGCTACGCCCATCACCCCTACGCCTTCGACCGCGCGCCGAACAAGAAGCGCAAGGCGTCCGACGAGATCACGCTCGCGAACATCGGCAAGCTCTCCAAGATCCTGCGCAAGCAGCACAAGCGGATCCGCGTCGCGCGCAACTCGCTCTACCTGACCGAGTTCGCCTACTACTCCACGGGCCCGAACGCGCAGACCGAGAAGAAGCGCGCCGCGTGGACGAAGCAGGCGTTCGAGCTCGCGCTCAAGGCGCCCAACGTCCGTCAGCTCCTCTACTACCAGCTGGTCGACCCGGCGATGTCGCAGGTGTTCCGCACCGGCCTCATCACGCTGCAGGGGGCCAAGCACCCGGCGTACAACGCGCTCACGAGCTTCTACGCCGCGCGGCGGACCAAGCTCACCGTGCCGCAGGCGCCGTTCGCGGTGCCGCCGCCGCCCTTCTAGCGCTCGAGCCGCGCGAGCTTGGCGCTCGCGCTGGCCTTACCGTTGCCGTTGGTGCCCGTCAGCGCGAGCTGCGCGGACTCCTTGGCGCCCTTCTTGAGCGCTGCGGCACGCCTGTCTTCGCCGCGGCGCGGGCGGTGCGCACCGGTGCCGAGCACGAGGCGGCGGCGATCGGGCGACCATCAAACTCCGCGATCTGAAGGCAACTGGTGGGGTCCGGTAAGCGGGCGCGGCTGTCCGCCCCATGGAGCTGCTCCGGCAGATGCTCCGCGTGGCGCTCGGTCCGCCACGGGCCTGGCGACCGCGGACAAGGCGGCTGATCAGGACTCCGCGGACCGCGCCGGATAGTCTCGCGGGACCATGGACCGCGGCGTCATCGGACGCGACGAGGAACTGGCGCTCGCACGTGGCTTCCTCGACGGGGTGGGCGGCGGTCCGCGAGCGCTCGTCGTCGAGGGCGAGGCCGGGAATCGGCAAGACGGCCGTATGGCTCGCGACGCTCGAGGAAGCGGCGATACGCGGCTGTCGCGTGCTGCGCTGCACAGGCGAGGAGTCCGAGGCGCGACTGTCGTTCGTCGGGTTGAGCGACCTGATCGGGGACACGGCGGACGAGTTCTTGCCGGCGTTGCCCGCGCCCCAGCGCGAGGCGCTCGAGGTCGCACTGCTGCGCAAGCCCAGCACGGGGCGCGAGCCGGAGCCGAGGGCCGTCGCGATGGCCCTGCGCTCGGTGCTGGTCGAAGCCGCGCGGGAGCGGCCGGTCGTCGTCGCCATGGATGACGTGCAGTGGCTGGACGCGGCCACCATGCACGCGCTCGCGTTCGTCGCGCGGCGGCTCGACGGTCATCGCGTCGGCGTGCTCGCTACCGTGCGCGCGCCGCTGCGGTCGCCTGACGTGCTGGGCCTCGAGCGGGCGCTGGCGCGCGTTCGCGCGGGTCAGGCTCGGCCCGCTGAGCCTGGGCGCGCTGGGCGTCATGCTGGAGCGCCGTCTGGGGCACCGCTACCGGCGGCCGGTACTGATGCGGATCGAACGGGTCACGGGCGGGAACCCGTTGTTCGCGCTCGAAATCTCACGCGCGCTCGGGCCGGTTCCTGAGCCCGGTGACGCGGTGCCGGTCCCGGCCAGCCTGCAGGAGGCGGTCGCCGCGCGCGTCGCGTCGCTGCCGCCCGCTGCGCGGGAGTCGCTCTGGTCGTGGCCGCGCTGTCGCACGCCGCCGTCGACGTCGTGGTGCAGGGCTCATCGGCGGCCGGCCTGGACGCCGCCGATCGCGCGGGGCTGCTGCATATCGACCGTGGCCGCGTGGCGTTCACGCACCCGCTGTACGGAGCCGCCGTCTATGCGGCGGCGGCGAGCGCCCAGCGGCGCGGGGTGCACGCCCGGCTCGCGGAGCTCGTCACGGACCCCGAGGAGCGAGCGCGCCACCTCGCGCTCGCCACCGCGGGAGCCGACGAGGAGGTCGCCGCGTCGCTGGAGGACGCCGCGGCGCACGCACGCACGCGCGGCGCGTGGGACGCGGCGGGCGACCTGCTCGAGCAGGCGCGGCGCCTGACCGACGACGCGGGCGAGGCGCGCCGCCGCGGCGTGCGTGCGGCGGAGCATCACATCCATGCCGGGGATCGCTCGCGCGCGCGGGCGTTGCTCCAGGAGATCGTCGCCACGGCGCCGCGGGACACGACGCGTAGCGACGGCTTGCGGCTGCTGGCCGAGATCAGCTATCACGAGGACAGCTTCGCCGACGCCGCGGAGCTGCTCGACCAGGCGCTGGTCGGCCTCGACGATCGCACCCTCGCATCACGATCGAGCTGCTCCTCTGCTACGTCCGCTGCCACTATCTCGGCGACGTCGCGCGTGCGGACGTCCACGCCGATCACGCGCTCGCCCACGCGACGGCCCTGGGCGACCGCGGGCTGCTGGCGGAGGCACTGGCGATGCGCACGATGATCGACTTCATGCGCGCGCGCCGCACCGACTGGAGCATGGTCGAGCGAGCGCTCGCCGGCGAGGACAGCGGCCGGCTGCTCCCGCTCCAGCTGCGGCCGAGCATCCTCGCCGCGCAGCTCGAGCTCGGCGAGGGGAGACTCGCGGACGCCCGGGCGCGGCTCACCGCACTGCGCGTCAAGCTCGTCGACGCGGGCGACGTCAGCGAACTGGCGCTCGTGGACGTATGGCTCGCGTGGCTGGAGACGCTGGCCGGAGACCTCGCGGCCGCCGCCGCTCACGCCGAGGAGGCGCTGCACCAGGCCGCGCTGACCGACAGCGAGCGCGACCGGTCATGGGCGCTCACCCAGCGCGCGCTCGTGCGGGCACACCTCGGCGACGCCGCCGGGACACGGGCCGACTGCGCCGCCGCGCACGAGGCATGCGAGGCGCTCGGAGCGTACGAGCCGATGCTGTGGGTCGCGTCGGCGCTGGGGGTCTTGGAGCTCTCCGTCGGAAACCCCGGCGCCGCGTGGGAGGCGATGGGCGTGTTCGTCCAGCGCATCGAGGCGGGAGGGGTCGGCCCGGTCGGGTTCGCGCCCGAGGCGTTCGAGGCCCTGATCGCGATCGGAGAGCTCGACCGGGCGAGCCGCGTGCTGGAGCGCTTCGAGGAGCGGGGGCGCGAGCTCGAGCGGAACTGGGTCCTCGCGGGCGCAGCGCGCTGCCGCGGCCTGCTGTACGCCGCGTCGGGCGACCTGGAGGGCGCGCAGGAGCAGCTGGATCAAGCGGTGGCCGGGCACGAGCGGCTCGAGTTGAGGTTCGCGCTCGCCCGCACGCTGCTCGCGCAGGGCCAGGTCAGGCGCCGCCGCCGCGAGAAGCGGCTGGCGCGGGACTCGCTCGAGCGCGCGCTCGCGCTGTTCGAGGAGTTCGGCGCCCGGCAATGGGCGGAGCGTACGCGCGCCGACCTGGTGCGCGTCGCGCCGCGAACCGCGCCCGGCGAGCTGACCGCCGCCGAGCGCCGCGTGGTCGAGCTGGCGGCCGACGGGCTCTCCAACAAGGAGATCGCCGGCACGCTGTTCATCTCCATCCGTACGGTCGAGGCGCATCTGACGCACGCCTACGCGAAGCTCGGCGTACGTACGCGTTCGCAGCTCGCGGGGCGGCTCGCGGCTCAGGGTTAGGCGCCTCGAGGATTGCGGGTTTCCGCGATTTCGCGGAGCGCGCGGCGCCCGTACCGTCGCCGTGTGGCGGAGTTCCTCGTAGAGCTGTACGTCTCGCGCGCCGATGCTCGTGGCCTTCGGCGCGCCGCCGAAGCCTTCGAGACGACGGTCCGCTCGATCTTCGTTCCCGAGGACGAGCTGTGCTTCCTGCTCGTCGAGGCCGCCTCGGCCGACGACGTGCGCGATGCGGCGCGTGCTGCGGGCCTGCGCTTCGAGCGCATCAGCGGGGTGGCGACGCCGCCGGAGCCCACGATGGTCACGGATGCCTGAAAGGAAGTCAGTCATGCGCAGGATGCTTGTCGCCGTACTCGTCGCCGGCGCCGCAGCACTGTCGACGGCCGCAAGCGCCCATGCCGCGGGCGCGATCGGCATCGTCCCCAACCACCCGCAGCTGAACGCGAACGTGCTGGAGTTCGGCGGCGACGGCGCCAACGACGCGATCTCGATCTACTACGACGAGAGCTCGGCCAAGTTCACGTACTCCGCCAGCGTCAACGTCAGCGCGGTCGCCCCCTGCACGGCGGCCACCGAGAGCACCGGCGAATGCCCCGCCGCCGGCATCACGTATGTGCTCGCCTTCGGCGGGAGCGGCAACGATCGCGTCAGCCTCGACATGTGCGGGCTGTGCAGCAGCCCCCCGACGGGCGTGATCCTCGGGGAGGCGGGCGACGACTCCCTGGACGGCGCTGTGTCGACGGGCCCGTCCGCGGCGGCGTACGCCATCTCCGGCGGGGATGGCAACGACCGGCTCACGAGCGGGAACGGCAACGACGAGCTGAAAGGCGAGGCCGGCAACGACGTCCTCGACGCGTACGACGGCGCCGACACGGTCGACGGCGGGGCGGGCGACGACTCGCTGAGCGCCGAGGCGGGCGGCGACGCGGCCGACGTCTACATCGGCGGCGAGGGCTTCGACTCGATCGGCGGCAACGTCAGCACCGGAAACGACTTCAGCGAACCCAACGCCGACATGACGGCGACCCTCGACGGCGTCGCGAACGACGGCGAGCCGGGCGAGGGCGACAACGTGATGCCCGACGTCGAGCGCGTCAAGGCGCTCGGCCGGAACGTGACGATGACGGGCACCGACGGTCCGAACGAGCTGATCGCGACCGGCACCACCAGCACGATCCGCGGGCTCGGCGGCGACGACCGCCTGATCGGCGCCGACGGCGCGGACACGCTCGAGGGCGGTGAAGGCGCCGACTACCTCGAGGGCGGCTTCGGCCCCGACGTGCTCGACGGCGGCGGGGGCGTCGACCAGTTCATCGGCGACAAGACCGAGCGCGACGTGATCGCGACCGGCAACGACACGATCCGCGCGCGCGACGGGCTCGCCGAGCAGGTCAACTGCGGCATCGGATCCGACAGCGCGATCGTCGACGCGGCGGATGTCGTCGACCCGAGCTGCGAGTTGGTCGACCGCGGGTCGGTCTGCTGCGTCCCGCCGGTCAAGCCGGGCGACCCCAAGGTCCTCGGCCGGCGGTCGATCAAGAAGATCGCCTCGAAGGGCCTCGCGATCGAGGTCGCCTGCCCGGCGGCCTGCACCGTCACGGCGGAGCTGCGCGTGAACAAGCGCACGGCCCGAAAGCTGCGCCTCGGCCGCTCGCGCGTGCTCGCGCGCGGCCGCGGCACGCTGCCCGGCGCCGGCGACGCCAAGGTGACGCTCAAGGTCGTAAGAAGGCCCGCAGCGATTCCGGCGGATGCGGCGCGCTCGGGTCACGTTGCGGACGAACACGACGATCGGCGGGACCTCGACGCCCGCGCGCCGTTCGCTGCGCTTGAAGCGCTGAGTCGTTCGGGCCTGGGTCCGGTCTTGAGCGGCCCATGGCGGCAAACGCATCGTGTCCAGTGTCCTACGAATCCCTTCCAAAAGCGCCTGCAAAGAGGCGGCGGCCTGCGAAGCGGAGCGGCGCAGGAATCGAACCTACCCCCCGCCGGGCTACGACGGGCAACCGGTTTTGAAGACCGGGTGGGGCACCAGCCCCGTGCCGCTCCAGGGAATCTCCCAGGGAACTCCGAGCCGACCCCGAGGTTCCGGGTCGACAGTCGCATCATGGCGAGCGCAGTCGCATCCCGCTCCTCCGCCGAGCTGCGGTTCCCGTCGATGGGCAGCTACGCCCACGTGCGGCTGGAATCCGCGACGCGCGACGAGGACGACCTCGCGGCGTTGGCGGCGGCCGTGCGCGCCTCGCTCGAAGATGCCGAGCGGCGGCTGACGCGGTTCGCTCCCGACTCGGAGCTCACGCGGCTGAACGCCGACCCGCGCGGGGCGGTGCCGGTCTCGCCGCTGTTGGCGCGGCTCGTGCTCGCGGCGCGCTGGGCCGGCGAGCGGAGCGGTGGGCTCGTCGACGCGACGTTGCTGGGTGAGCTGGAGCGCGCGGGCTACGTGGGCTCGCGCGTCGGGGTGGAACCCGCTTCGCTCGAAGAGGCGCTGGCCGCTGCGCCGGAGCGCCGCGTGGCGCGGCCGTCGGCGGGGCGCGGGTACGCCCAGCTCGCGGTCGGCCCCGGAGGTGTGGTGCGGCGCCCGCCCGGCTTGCGGATCGATCCCGGTGGGATCGGCAAGGGCCTCGCCGCCGACGAGGCGGCGGCCGGGCTCCCGTCCGGCGTCCGCTACGCGATCTCGTGCGGCGGCGACCTGGCGCTCGGCGGCGAGTGGGAGGTCGATGTGGAGGGTGCCCGCGGCGGTGGCGTGGCGCGCGGCGCTGCATGTGGAGTCGACGTGGAGACCGCGCCGGGTGGTGACACGGAGCGCGGCGGCGCAGTTGACGTCGATGTGGCGAGCGCGTGGGGTGGCGCGCCAGCGCACCGGCTTCGGCTCAGCGGTGGCGGGGTGGCGACCTCCGGCGTGCACCACCGGCTGTGGCGCGATCCCGCCGGGCGCTACGGGCACCATCTCCTCGACCCGGCCGCGGGCACGCCCGCCTGGACCGGCCTGGTGGCGGTGACCGCCGTGGCCGCCGGTGGCGCGCTGGAGGCGGAGGTGCTGGCCAAGGCGGCGCTGCTGTCGGGCCCGGCCGGCGCGCGACGCCTGCTTCGCCGCGGCGGCGGGGTCCTCCAGCACGACGACGGGCGCGTCGAAGTCATCGAAGCGGCGCGGGTGGTGCGACTGCGGCGCCGCGGCGCGTAGGGTGGGCGGATGGCCGCCACCGCTTCCCCTCCCCCCGCCAACGCCACCAACGCCGAGCTGGTCCGATGGCTGTTCGACGTCATCAACTCCCACGACATCGAGCCGGCGCGCGCGTACTGGACGCCGGAGACGGTCGAGCGGTTCCCGGACCGGACGTACACCGGCGGTGACGAGATCGCCGCGTACTTCGTCGAGCTGTTCGCCGCCGTGCCCGACGTGCACATGGAGGCTCTCCACGTGGTCGCGGACGGCGAGGACGTGTTCGCCCGCTGGCACCTGACCGGCACCCACACCGGAGCGGCGTGGTCCGGGATCGAGCCGACCGGCGCGCGCATCGCGCTCGACGGCACCGACCACTTCACCGTCCGCGACGGCAAGCTCGTCGCGAACTTCGTGATCTTCGACCAGATGGAGGTCGGCCGCCAGATGGGCCTGCTCCCGGCCGACGGCTCCCCGGCCGACCGGGCGCTGAAGGCGGCCTTCAACGCCAAGACGAAGATCGGCGACGCGATCCGGGAGCGCCGAGGCTAGGGCAGGAGCGCGCTCTCCGGGCGGGCGGCGAGGCCGCGGGCGGCGGCGAGTCGTTCCAGCATGAGCGCCGTGTCGGCGATCGCCACGCCCGTGAGGTGCTCGGCGCGGCCCTCGAAGTCGGAGACGATCTCGCGGAGCGCCCCCGCGTAGCGGTCGGCGTCCCCGTCGGCGAGCGCCTCGATCGCTGCGGCTGCGCGGCCGAACGCGGGGGAGCCGGCGCGCATGCCCTCGGCGGCGGCGCGGGCCGCAGCGTCGTCGCCCTCCACGAGCGCCGCCATCGCAACGACGTAGTGGGCGGGCGGCGACTCCGGCTCGCTGACCTGAGAGCGCGCGTACGCGGCGGCAGGCCCCGCCTCGCCGGCGATGACGGCCGCCTTGAGCATCCCCACGAGCCGCCCGAAGCTGCGGGGCGGCGCGAGCTCCCAGGAGCGGCGGTAGCGCTCGGCCGCCGCAAGCAGGAGCGCCGTGCCGGCGGGCTCGTCACCGACGAGCAGCAGCCGCTGGCCCTCGCCGTCCAGCCGCACCGCGGCCTCCAGTTCCTCGACGTGGGGGCCGGGCTCGAGCGGCATCTCGCCGGTATCGTCCCGGCGTGCGCCCCGGGGCGCAAGTGCGCATGACCCACAAGCTGCTGCATCTCGACGACCTGGACCGCATCGAGGCCGGTGGCGCCGGCTGGTGGCGCCCGATCCGCCGCGCCCTCGGCGTGACCGCGTTCGGCATCAACGCCTACACGGCGGACGCAGAGGGCGACGAGCTGATCGAGACCCACGACGAGAACAGCGTCGGCGCGGGCCGCCACGAGGAGCTCTACGTCGTGCTGTCCGGCGAGGCGGCCGTCGAGCACCTCAAGCTCGCCTACGCGGGCAACCCGGAGACCAGGCGGTGGGCGGCGGGCGACGAGGATCTCGAGTCGATCCGCGACGACCCGCCGCTGGCCTGACCCGCGACCACGGCGCGCGAGGCCCGTTGAACGCGGCACCGCGGACGGCAAGGTGCGGATCGTCAAGCGCGACCTCAAGCTGCGCATGCAGGAGACCCACCGCGAGGCGGTGATGGTGTGCGACGACAACCAGGCCGGCTTCGGCCCCCGCCTCTACTGGACGCTCGGCGACGGCACCCTCAAGTCGCTGGACCTCTGAGCAGCGCAAGCTCGCGCTCGGCGCTCATCGGCTCCGGCCGAGCGTGCGAGCCCCAGTCCGACAGCGACGCCTCGCCGCCGTCGCGCAGCCACGCCCACACGTCGGCCACCGTGTCGGCGACCGGCCGGCAGCGCAGCCCCGCGGCCTGGGCACGCGCGGTATCGATGCGCCACGCGCCCGCCATCTCGTCCTCCGGCGCCCACAGCGGCACCTCGGTCCACGGCTCGGCGGACGCCGCGCGGAGGCGCTCGTCGGACACCCACTCGAGCCGCGCGCCGGAGCCGGTCGCCTCGACCGCGGCGCCGAGCACCTCGCCCATCGTGGTCTGCCCGATCGGCGCGGTGCCGTTGAACGCGCCCGCCAGCCGCCGCTCGCCGAGGTCGAGCATCCAGGCGGCGAGGTCGCGCGCGTCGATGATCTGCAACTCGCGCGCCGGGTCGCCGGGCGCCGGCACCACCCCACCGGCCGCGATCCGCCGGATCCACCACGGGAGCCGGAACACGCCGTCGTAGGGGCCGACGATCAGCCCGGCGCGCACGGACACCACTCTGCCGGGCAACGCGGCCTCGGCCAAACGCTCGGACGCCGCCTTGTTCGGGCCGTACTCGTCGTCGTCGGACTCCCACACCGGGCTGTCCTCGTCGACGGGCTCGGCCGGCCACGCCGGGTAGGCGTTGACCGAGGAGACGAACACGAGGTGGGCGCCAGAGCCCGCCAGCGCCGCGCTCGACGCGGCGACGTCGGCGGGCTGGTACCCGCTGGTGTCGATCACGACGTCCCACTCGCGCCCCCGAAGCAACGACACGTCGGCGCTGCGATCGCCGCGCAGATGCTCGGCATCGGGGAACAACTCCGCGCCGTGCAGGCCGCGGGTGAACAGCGTCAGCTCGTGGCCGCGGGCCAGCGCCGCCTCCGCCACGTGGCGCCCGAGGAAGACCGTCCCGCCAAGGATCAGGGTGCGCATACGCGCAACCTAGCAGTTGCACCTTGACTAAGCATACGCAGTATGCATACTCTGTATGCATGGCGATTCGGAACGGTCTTCTCGCCCTGCTGGAGCGGGGCCCGATGTACGGCTACCAGCTGCGAGCGGAGTTCGACGCCGCCACCGGCGCGACCTGGCCGCTGAACATCGGCCAGGTCTACACGACGCTCGGGCGGCTCGAACGCGACGGCCTGGTCGAGCCCATCGGCGAGGCCGACGGTGACGGCCGCACGACGTACCGCATCACCGACGAGGGCCGGCGCGAGGTGGCGGGGTGGTTCGCCTCGCCCGTCGAGCGCCGCGGGCGCCCGCGGGACGAGCTGGCCATCAAGCTCGCGCTCGCGATCACGACGCCCGGCGTCGACGTCCCAGCCGTCATGCAGGCCCAGCGCACCGCCACGCTGCGCTCGCTGCAGGAGCTCACGCAGCTCAAGGCGGGCGCCGACGAGGAGCGCGACGCCGCGTGGCTGCTGGTCCTCGAATCGATGATCTTCGCCGCCGAGGCCGAGGTGCGCTGGCTCGACCACTGCGAGGTCGCGGCGTCGGCGCGATGCGCGCCGGCCGCGACCGCGCGCCGTCCGCGACGACCGCGAACGGGAGAGCGTCCGATGACCGAGTTCGTGCTCGAGCTGCGCGAGGCGACGCGCGTGCACGGCAGCGGCGAGACCGCGGTGCACGCGCTGCGCGGCGTCGAGCTCGGCGTGCTCGCCGGGCGAGCTGGTCGCGGTCATGGGGCCGTCGGGCTCGGGCAAGTCGACGCTGCTCAACCTCGCCGGCGGGCTCGACGATCCCGACCGGCGGGCGCCGTGCTGGTCGAGGGCACCGACCTCGCGACGCTCTCGCGCGCGGGCGTCGCGGCGCTGCGCCGGCGGCGCGTCGGCTACGTGTTCCAGGACTTCAACCTGATCCCGGCGCTGACCGCCGCCGAGAACGTCGCCCTGCCGCGCGAGCTCGACGGCGTCCGCGGGCGCGACGCCCGCCGCGAGGCGCTCGCCGCGCTCGACGAGGTCGACCTCGACCGACGTCGGCCGACCGCTTCCCCGACGAGATGTCCGGCGGCCAGCACCAGCGCGTGGCGATCGCCCGCGCGCTCGTCGGCCCGCGCCGGCTCGTGCTGGCCGACGAGCCCACCGGCGCGCTCGACAGCCACACCGGCGAGTGGATCCTCCGGCTGCTGCGGGCCCGCTGCGACGCGGGCGCCTCCGGCGTCCTGGTCACGCACGAGGCGCGCCACGCCGCGTGGGCCGACCGCGTCGTGTTCCTGCGCGACGGCGCGATGGTCGACGACACCGGGCGCGCGACGCCGGTCGAGGCGCTGCTGGAGCGGACCGGAGCGTGAGCGGCTGGCGCCCCGCGCTGCGGATCGCGCGGCGCAGCGTCGTCCGCGCCCGCGGGCGCTCGGCGCTGATCGCGGCCCTCGTGGCGCTGCCCGTGGCCGGCGCGGTGATGGTCGACGTCGTCGGGCGCACGCTGTCGGCGCCGGGGCGGGAGGCGGACCGGCAGATCGGCAGCGCCGACGCGCGCGTCGAGGTCACCCCGTGGCGGGCGTTGGAGGGCTTCGCGCCGCAGCCGTATCCCGGCGCCTGGACGGGCGCCGGCAAGCCGGACCGCGATCCGGCGGGCGTCGACGTCCGTGGGCTGCTCCCGGCGGGGACCCGGGTCGTCGACGATCCGCAGCAGCTCGGCGATCCGCCTGCGCGACGGCGAGCGCAGCGTGCGAGCGGAGCTCGTGGTCGCCGACGCCCGTGAGCCGCTGCACCGCCACGCCGTCGAGCTCGTCTCCGGCCGGGCGCCGCAGCGCGCGGACGAGGTGCTGGTCTCGCCCGCCCTGGCCGACCGGGTGCACGGCACGCGACTCACCCCCGCCGGCGGACCGCCCGTGACGGTGACCGGGATCGCTCGTGCCCCGTACGGCCTGTCCACCACCGCCCTCTTCGCGCAGCCCCGCTCGCCGCTCGCGCGCGCCGCCGCGGTCGCCGCGGGCCCGAACCCCGACTCAGCCCCAGCACGGTCGTATCTCGTCGACCTGCCGCGCGGACCGCCCCGGGACCGGGCTGTGGCGGAAGCTCTCGCGGCAGGGCGTCGCGCTCACCCCGCGCGACGCGGCGCTGCACCCCGAGCGCTACCTGCCGGCGAAGCATCTGGGCGACGCGAGCGTCGACTCGCTGCGCGCGGCCGCGCTGAGCCTCCTGGTCGCCGGGCTCGGCCTGCTCGAGGTGGTGCTGCTGGCGGGCACCGCGTTCGCGGTCGGCGCCCGCCGCCAGACCCGCGAGCTGGGCCTGGTCGCGGCCGGCGGCGGCACGGCGCGCCACATCCGGCGGATCGTGTTCGCGCAGGGCCTGACGCTGGGTGCGCTCGGCGCCGTCGCGGGCGTCGCCGGCGGGTTCGCGCTCGCGCTCGGTGCCAGGCCGCTGTGGGAGCGCTTCGCGGACGGCGCGATCCGCTCGTGGTCGTTCGGGCCGTGGGAGATCGCGGCGGCGGCGCTGGTCGGTCTGCTCTCGGGCCTGGCGGCGGCCATCGTCCCCGCGGTGGCCGCCGGGCGGCTGCGTCCCGTCGACGCGCTGGCCGACCGGACGCGCGTGAGCCGCGCCGCCGCCCGCCGCCGCCCGCCCCTCGCCGCCGGGCTGCTCGTCGCGGGCGGCGCGCTCGCGCTGCTGGGCAACCGCCTGCTGGCGGAGGACTTCGACGCCTACGCCCGCGTGCTGGCCCGGGTCAGGGAGACCGGCGCGGTTGCGAGCCCGCCGTCGCCCGCCGGACCCGTCGGCGTGATCGTGCTCGGCTCGCTCGTGATGCTGGCGGGCGTCGTGCTGCTCGCGCCGGTGCTCATCGACGCGTGCGCCCGCGCCGGCGCCCGGCTGCCGGTGTCGGCACGCCTGGCGGTGCGCGACGCCGCGCGCAACCGTCACCGCACCGGCCCCGCGACCAGCGCCATCGCCGTCGCGGTGGCCGGCTCCGTGGTGCTCGCGTTCATGGTCGCCGGCACCTTCCGTGCCGATCAGCTACGGCACGTGCCCGAGGTCCCGCCGCGCGTGCTCGCGGTGGCCCAGGGCGACGCCGATGTGGCCACGGCGCGACGCGCCGCGGAACGCGCTGCCGCGATCCTGCCCGCCGCTCGGATCCAGGAGCTGCGCTGGATGCAGCGGCCGGGCGGCATCGAGCTCGAGGAGCGCGCGCTGTACCCGGAGTTCCCGGCGACGGGATGCGAGAACGGCTGCAGCGGCGGCGGTCCGCTGGCACCGGCCGGCGACGCCGCGCAGAACGCGCTCGCGGCGGGTACGCCGCTCGACGCGGCGGCACGCGCGGCGCTGGGACGGGGCGAGGTCGTCGTGTTCGATCCCAAGCTGGTGACCGACGGCCGCATCGCGGTCCGCGCGGGCCCCGACACCGAGCACCCGGTGCGGCTCGCGGCGCACGCGATCCGGCGGCCGGTGGCGTACAGCCACCTCCCGTCCGGCCTCGTCCCCGCGAGCCTGGCTCGCCGGTACCGCTGGACCAGTACTCCCGCCCAGGTGCTGGTGACGTTCGGCCGAGGCGCGACCGCCGACCAACTCGACACGGCCACCGGCGCCGTCGAGGACACGGGCGCGGTCCCCGTGGTGGAGCGCGCGGTGACCGGCCCGCCCGACGCGCTGCTGCTCGCGATCACCGCGATCGCGGGGTTCGTGACGCTCGTCGGCGTCGCGATCTCGGTCGCACTGTCGGCGGCCGAGGGCCGTGCGGACCTGGCCACGCTGGCCGCGGTAGGCGCGCCGCCCAGCCGCCGGCGCGCGCTGGCCGCCAGCCAGGCGCTGCTGGTCGCCGGCGTCGGCTGCCTGCTCGGCCTGGCGCTCGGCAGCTACGTCGCGTTCGCGGCACGAGCGACGACCGGGTCGCCGGAGTTCGTGGTCCCGTGGACGAACCTGCTGCTGACCGCGTTCGCGGTCCCGCTCGCGGCGGTGCTCGTCGCCGCGCTCGTGACGCCGAGCCGCCTGCCCCTCTCACGCCGGATCGCCTAGCTCCAAGCCGCCGGTCAACGCGCCGCGGCGACGAGTAACGGGCGCGGGCGGGGTCGGGAGCCCTGTCCGGCAGGGCATATAGCGGGAGACGGGAGACTCCATGCGCAAGGTGATGCCGGTCGCCTCCCTCGTGGCGGCCACGTTGTTGTGGGGCGGCGCGGGGCAGGCGATCGCACCGGAACGGGCGGCGGCCGCTGCGGCGGCGGCGTGCCAGCGGCACAGGGCTCGGTGTACGTCGAGCTCTCGCGGAGTCGCTACCCGGAGACGACCGACCACTTCAGCGACGCGATCGCCGCTGCTGCAATCGACCGCGAGAGCGCCTCACCGCGAAGTCGCTGGAGACTCCCGCCGCGCGGGCTACGACCGCGACGAGTACCCGCCGCGATGTCACGCGAGGGCGGTCGACCCGTCCGACAACCGCGGGGCGGGCTCGGTGATGGGCAACGCGCTCGAGGCCTGCTGCGAGGACCAGCCGTTCCGGATCAGCTTCATCCCGTAGCCCTCTTGAAGATCACGAGGTGGCCGTCCTTGTCGTTGTGCATCGCGACGTCGAGGACGAGCTTGTCGAGTTCCCAGCCCTCCGCGCCGTGCTCGTTGAGCACCTTCTCGAGCTCGGCGCGGTCCACCTCCTCGCTCTTGCGGCCCAGCAGGCCGTGGGAGATGGCGGCGGTGACGTATTCGTAGGAGGCCATGGCGCCCAACGCTACGGGAGCCCGTGCTCCAGCGCGCCCTTGACGCTCGCGTCGAGCGCGTTGAGGCGGTAGAGCGCGAGCGCCTCGGGTGAGCCGAAGCGGCGCCCCGGCGCCGCGTCGGCGCCGTGGTGGGTGAGCACGCAGTGGGCGAGCGCGAGCCGGTGCTCCGCGCTCATGCCCGTCCGCGCGCTGCTCGAGCATCTGCTGGCCGAGCACGACGTGCCCGAGCAGGCGGCCCTCCTCGGAGAGCGCGATGTCGGCGCCGTAGGTGAACTCGCGGGTCTTGCCGAGGTCGTGCACGAGCGCGGCGCAGATCAGGAGGTCCGAGTTCAGGCGCGGGTGCAGCTGGCACGCCTCGAGCGCCAGCGTGCCGACCGCCACGGTGTGCTCGAGCAGCCCGCCGAGGTAGGCGTGATGGCCGCCGCGGGTGCACGGCGCGCGGCGCCACTCGGCCCGCAGGGCGTCGTCGCCGAGCAGCGTCTCCAGCAGCGCGGAGTACTCGGCGTCGTGGACCTCGCGCGCCAGGTGCTCGAGGAAGCCGTCCAGCTCGTCCAGGTCGCGGTAGGCGACGGGCAGGAAGGAGGCCGGGTCGGCCGCCTCGGCGCGCTCGATCGTGCGCACCTCGACCTGGAGCTCGTCGCGGAAGCGCTCCACGCGCCCGCGCACGTGAACCAGCTCGCCGCGCTCGAAGCGCCCCGCCAGCAGGTCCGCGTCGCGGAACGCGCGGCCCTGGATCGCGCCGGTGCGGTCGCGCAGCTCGACGGCCAGGTACGGCGACCCCGAGCGCGCGGTCAGCCGGTCCTTGCGCGAGCAGGCGAAGACCGCCGTCGACGTCGTCGCCGGCGCGCAGTCCGGCGACCGTGGGGGCGTCAGCATCAGCGATCACCCGTCGATCATGGTCGGGGCGCCGGACGCACTCCGCTACCGTGAACCGGGATGCAGCCGCTCCGCTGGGAACGCCGTCCCGACGGCCTCCGCGCCCCGGCCCTGGTCTGCGCGTTCAAGGGCTGGAACGACGCCGGCGAGGCCGCCACCTCAGCGCTCACCTTCATGGGCGCCGGCCTCGACGCCTCGCGCTTCGCGGTGATCGACCCGGAGGAGTTCGTCGACTTCCAGTCGACGCGCCCGAGCGTCCGCCTCACCGACAGCCTGTCGCGCAAGATCGAGTGGCCGGAGTTCGAGTTCTACGAGGCCCGCGTGCCGCGCGCGCCGCGCGACCTGATCCTGCTCAGCGGACCCGAGCCGGCGATGCGCTGGCGCACGTTCTGCGCCACGGTGATCGAGATGGCCGAGGCGATCGGCGTGCAGATGGTCGTCACGCTCGGCGCGCTGCTCGCCGACGTGCCCCACACCCGCCCGGTCTCGATCACCGGCATGGCCTCCGACCAGGCGCTGATCGACCGCCTCGGGCTGCAGGCGCCGACCTACGAGGGCCCGACCGGGATCGTCGGCGTGCTGCACGCCGCCTGCGCCGACGCCGGGCATCCCGTCCGCGCTCCCTGTGGGCCGCGGTGCCCCACTACGTCGCCGTCGCGCCCAACCCGAAGGGCGCGCTCGCGCTCCTGCGCCGGCTCGAGAGCCTGGTCGGCGTGACCGTCGACGCGATGGAGCTCGAGACCGCCGCCGTGGACTACGACCGCCAGGTCACCCGCGCGGTCGAGCTGGACCCCGAGGTCCAGGCGTTCGTCGAGCGCCTCGAGCGCGCCGCCGACGAGGAGGAGTCCACCGAGGAGCAGGGCCCGCTGCCCTCCGGCGACCTCCTCGCCCGCGAGTTCCAGCGCTTCCTGCGCCAGCGCGGGTCCGGCGGCCCGGGCCCGGCTCCACCGCCGGCAGCTGAGGCCCTACCGAGCATCCCGTCGAGCAGGGCGTGCAGTGCGCGCGCGACCTCGTCGCGGGCCGCCGCGCGGTCGCTCGGCCGTCGCGACGTACATCGCCGCCTCGTCGAGCGCCCCGATCAGCACGTGGGCAAGGCCCCGGGTGCGGCTGCGGCGCCAGCTGCCCGGCGTCGATCGCGGCCTGCAGCATCGCCTCGGTGAGGCCGAGCCCGTGGCGCAGCGCCATGTCGCGGAAGCCGTCCCAGCCGAGCACGACCGGCCCGTCGAGCAGCAGCACCTGGCGGACCTCGGGCTCCTCGCAGGCCTCGAGCCAGCCGTCGACGGCGGCGTGCAGCGCGGCGGCGGGGTCGCTCGCGCCGCTGGCGGCCACGAACTCGCCCAGGCGCCGCGTCACGTCGCTCTCGACCGCCTCCGCCACCGCGCCGAACAGCGCCGCCTTGTCGGAGAACTGGTGGTACAGCGCGCCGCGCGTCACGCCCGCGGCGGCGGCGATCTCGGGGGTGCCGACGTCGGCGTAGCCGCGCTGCGAGAACAGCCCGCGGGCCGCGTCGACGAGCGCGGCGGTGGTGGCGGCGGAGCGCTCCGCCTGGGTTCGGCGCTTGCTTTCCATGCAGTCTGTCTGTAAGTTACCGGCAGCCTGTACGTAAGTGAAAGGACCAGCGATGCCGACGGTGCAGCTCGAGCAGGGAACCATCCACTACAGCGAGGCGGGCCCGGCGGACGGGCGGCCCGTCGTCTTCGTCCACGGCTTCCTGATGGCCGGCGACCTGTGGGCGGACGTCGGCGAGCGCCTGGCGGGGCGCCTATCTTGATGCGAGCGGGATTTCCGCCCCGGATGCCTCCACGGTGGTGCTGAAGCTCAAGGCGCCGTATGCGGCACTTCCGGGTGCCATCGCCGGGAACTTCGCGAACAAGATCACGAAGGCTGGCACCACGAAGTTCACGGTGAAGACCGCGATCGGCACCGGGCCGTTCAAGCTGACGGCGTGGACGCCGGGAACGAGCTGGTCGGTTGTGCGAAACGACGACTACTGGGGTGGTGCTCCATACCTGGATGGGCTGCAGGCGACAGTCACTCCCGACCAGGGAGCGAAGCTGCAGGGAATCATTGGGGGATCGTCGGATGTCACCGACACCATCCCGATCTCGTTGTGGGCCGGCTCTGAAGGGCTCGTCGAACGCGAAGCTGGAGACGATCAAGGCCAAGAACACCTTCATCTTCTCCTTTGATCAGTGGAAGGCGCCGTTCAACGATCCGCGGGTCATCGAGGCGCTCAAGCTCGCCACCGATCGCGAGGCGATCTTGAAAACGGCGCTGCAGGGCCATGGTGTCGTCGTTGCGGACGTCGCGGTCAATCCGGACTCTCCGTACTACCCGAAGGGGCTCAAGCCGGAGAACAACCCGGCGAAGGCGAAGGCGCTGCTCGCGGAGGCAGGCTTCCCCAATGGTCTGGACATCGAGCTGAGCACGAACCCGGACCTCCCAGGAATGCTCGACGTCGCCCAAGCGTGGCAGCAGACGGTCAAGGCCGCCGGGATCAACGTCAAGCTCAAGCAGTACCCGCTCAGCACGTACTGGACTGACGCGTTCATGGCGACACCTGCGTTCATGGACTACTGGAACTACTACACACCCGAAGGGCTGTTCGACCTCTTCTACAAGGGTGGCGCGATATTCAACGAGACCAGGTTCGATGACCCCGAGCTGAACTCGATGGTGGCAGCCATTCAGGCCGAGGTCGACGACACCAAGAGAATCGCGCTCACCCAAAAGGCGCTCCTGCAGGGCTCGTGAGAAGTTCGGCTACGTGATCCCGGTCTACGCCGACGCGGCCTTCGCGACGGGGCCAAGGTCCACGGGGTGGTCTGGAACTATGCCGATAGTCTCGACTTCCGCAAGGCCTGGTCAGAGTGAGCGGCCAGTGAGATGGTGGGCGGGATGTGCCGAACACGGACCACCATCATCATTCAAACGAATAGGGCTGATATGGCAGACATCGTCTACGACACAGTCGTCGTCGGGGCAGGATTCGCTGGCATCACGGCCGCTCGGAATCTCGTTGATCAGGGCCGATCGGTCGTTGTCCTCGAGGCCGGCGAACGGATGGGCGGTCGGACCTACGCGCGACCGTTCGCAGGGCACGAACACATCACCGCCCAGCTCGGCGGCAGCTGGATCAATCGCGACCTGCAGCCGTGGATGCGGGCAGAGGTCGCCAGGTACGGCGCTCGTCTGACCGAGGACCTCATGCCTGTCAGTCCGGCTTTCATCACCGGAGGCGTCCGCCGGTCCTTCCCCGTCCCAGCCGGAGGAGATCGGCGACCTGGAGCGTCTCATCGGTCACCTGCGCGACGCGTCGAAGCGCGTCGCTCCGTCGCAGCGGTTGAGCACTCAGCCCTTGCAGGATCTCGACATCTCCGTGGATGACTTCCTGGCGCCACTCGACGTGGGGCCGGCGACGCGCGATCTGGTGTACGCGACCGTGGCGTGGTGCTACGGAGCGGACCCCGGCAGCGCGTCGATCCTCAGCATGATCGCCCAGACAGCGGCGTTCGGACACAGCCCTTACGGATTCTTCGGCGCGCTCACGGAGCGGTTCGTCGGGGGGGCCGGAGAGCTGCTGGATCTCATGGTCGACGGTTCACGGCTCGACGTCCGGCTCCGGCACCATGTCGTCCAGGTGGAACAGAGCGAGGAGGCGCTGGTCATCCGGACGAAGGACGGGATCAGCGTGCGTGCTCGGTCGTGCGTCATGGCCATCCCGACGAACGTGCTGCGGCACGTCGACTTCAAGCCGGGCCTGAGTGAGGACAAGCAGCGTCTCCTTGCGCAGGACCACTTGGGAAACCTCTGCAAACCGTCGATGCTGGTGCGCAACATCCCGCCTCGGCCATTCGCCTTGGGCCTTGGCCGCCTGCAGTCTCTGTGCCTGGGGTACGAGTACGACGACGGGACATGTCTGATCATGGGATTCGGCAACCGGACCGGGATCGATGACCCCACGTCACGAGAAGAGCTGGAGAGTGCGGTTCGGGAGTACTTCCCGGACGCCGAGGTTCTCGCGGTGGACGTTCACGACTGGAAGAGACGACCCACTCTTCAACGGCACACACCACGTGGACCGCCCGGGCGACTCGTTGAAGTTCCTCAGGAGATGAGCAGGCCAGAGGGAAGGATTGTCTTCGCTGGCACCGACGTGGCGGACACGGCATGGCGTGCGTGGATCGAAGGGGCGATGGACAGCGGCCAGAACGCCACGGTCGCGATCAACACGATCTTGGGCAAGGGGTGAACCACGACACCCTGCGCGAGATGCTCTAGCAGGACGGGGCCGGGAGGCGCCGGAAGGCAGCCGTCCGCCACCGGAGCACACGCAGGAGACGGATGGGCTGCCTTGCGCGCCGCAGAGGCCGATCCGGCCGGACTGACCGCCGGAGAACCAAGGCCCTGATGATGGCCGACCAAGGTCCTCTCCCGATGGTGGAGGTGGACCACGGGCGATCCCGCCACCCCAAGGCTGTCGGATGACTGCTGCCAGTTCGCACCGAACGGCACCCAGGCCGCCGCGTCGACGCTCCGAGCACGGCTGTCCAGATCCGGTGCAGGTAGCCGTTGCGCTGGTTGATCTGTTCCGGCGCATGTGCCCGTAGGCAGCACCGCAGACGCTGTCGGCATCGGCGGAGTGCAGCGTGTTGACGAAGCTCTGCATCAAATCACGCAGCAGATCGGGACTGGCCTGGGACAGGTGCTCGTGCAGGAACTCCGCGGGTCGATACTGGATTTCGCGGTCATCGTCGTGTCCCTCTTCGAGTGGGTTGTGGAAGATCTCTCTCACAAATCACGCGGTGACTGCACCCACGTCACGCGCAGTTGCCGGTCACCACGTCACACACCACGCCCGTGGACTCAACTCCGGCTTGCCTTCGTTGGACAGCGGTCGAGCGTGCCAACTCCGGAGATCCCCCGAAGATTCGTGATTCTCACTTAGATCGTCCACATGTGCCACGGACTTACCGTGCATGCGAGAACCGCTTGACTGATCCACGACGACGAGCCCGAAGGGAACTGACAGCCCATGGCAGCGATCAGGGATCGCCGTCCCGTCGATCGACCTCCACGGGTCCTCTTCCTGACACCGTTCCACTTCGGCACAGCCGCCCACGACGACGACTTCGATCGCCTGGTGGAGAGGGTGCTTGCCGGGCATGTCGAGCACGAGGTCGTCGCAAGCCATCTCGCCCCGTTCGAACGGGAAGTCGCGACCTACGACGCGGACCAGGAGGCCGCCCTCATCGACGCCGTCCGACAAGCTGACGGCCATGGGTACGACGTCATCGTCATCGCGTGCTACTACGATCCGGCAGTGCAGGCGGCCCGGGATGTATCGGCCGTTCCCGTGGTGGCCCCCCTCGAGCTGACGACCGGCCTGGCCAGACAGTTCGGCCCCACCTTCGCCGTCATCACCGACGTGCCCGAGGCCGAGCCGATCATCGCCGGTCTCGTCGAGTCCTACGGGCACGGCGCGTCATGCGCCGGGGTCACGGCCATCGGCTGGGACGGTGACGCCATCTTGGATGACACCTGGGGAGCGGCCCAAGCTGTGGACGACCTGGTGGACATGATCGCCCAACGCGGCAACGTGCAGTCGGTCGTGATCGGCTGCACGATCGTCTCGGCTGCCTACGAGCTGCACCGGGCGTCGTTCCCGCAGCGCGACGTCGTGGTCCTCAACAGCAATCTGATCACGACCAAGGGCGCCGCTGCCCTGGCCCGGATGTAGGGCGTGCCCCTACGGGATCTGGCCGGCGGGCGGGTAGCGGCGACGGCGGTCGGATCTTCCAGATCTCCCCTGACAAGGCGTTCGCCGCCGAGGTCGACTTCGCTTCGTACACGCCGCGAAGGCCGGACCCCTGGGCCTGACAAAGGCGATGGCCGTCTCGCAAAGAGCGCCCTGGTGAGCTCTCGGACGTGGCATAGGCCGTCGCGTTCCTGTGCGACCCCGCGGTGACCCATGTCCTCCGCCAGCGCCATGCACTGGACGACAACGATCACACGACTGCGGCGCGACCGCCGCACACCGAGGGCTATCGCTTCGTCTACGGTATGGAGAATCTCGCCGAGATCGACGTTTTGCACCGACCAGCACGAACGAGTCGAAAAGGTATACAAGGTGGTGCAGTACGTCCCGCAGCTGACGGAACGCTCATGGGCGAGGATGCCCGGACGAGCGCCGACAACGAATGCGACAGGACTGGCCATGTGTTTCGTTTTCTCCTCGAGGCTGACCTGCGAAGGCGGCGCGCAGCCGGGAGAGTCGAGGAGTGACCCAGCCCACGTGGGCGGCTGAGCAATGCCCAAAGGAACGCAGGATCCTGAACGCGCGAGCCGCATCGCGGCCGCCGCGCTGGTGGTTGTTCAACAAAGGGGAGTCGAAGGGCTCACCCACCGCGCCGTCGCAGCGGTCGCAGGAGTGCCGCTCGGGTCTACGACGTACCATTTCAAGTCGCTTGAGGATCTGCTCTCAGCCGCCCTGAACAGGGCCAAGGTCATCACTGACGCCGAGCTTGAACAAGTCTCCGCGGCGCTTGCCACCGGAGCCGATCTGATCGAGGTGCTCTCAGCACAACTTGCTCGATTGGCCAGGGATGAGCCCCGCTCAGTGGTCGAGTAGAGCTCTACATAGCTGCACTGCGCCGACCGTCCCTGCGGCAGTTGAGCTTGAGTTGGGCGAACGCGTTGCCGGAGATGCTCGCTCTCCACACCGATCCAGTCACAGCACAGGCCCTGGCGTATGTCTACGATGGGATCCTTCTGAAGTCGATACTGCAGGGCCAGGCACCTCCCCGCGCGGAGATCGAGGTCTTCCTGCGTCGCGCCCTCCCGACTGCAGGCTGACTGGCCGGCGTCACAGCCCGCCTGAACAGGTGGTTTCCCCTCCATCGACGCGGCTATCAACTGCTGCCACAATGGATGTACAAACGTGTGAGCGATTCGGATCCAAAGTCTGTTGAACAAATCGAGCGGACGCTGCATGCACCTCTTCGCTCTAATGGCCTCGATTTTGTTGAAACTCCGCTGAAAGATGTGGTCGAAGCTCTCGCGACTGATCAACCGGATACCTATTCAAATCGATCATGCCGCACTCGACGAAGTTGGCGTCAACTTCGACCAGCAGGTTTCCTGTGAACCTCCACAACATTCCGTTGTGCCAGCAATCCGACTGATGCTCGAGCATCTGCAGCTGACGTATGTCATTCGGAACGACATTTTGATGATCACGACTCCTGCCGCCTTGGAAAGGCATCCCACCACCTGCGTGTACAACGTTCACGACGTTGCCGGCGACAGTGACAAAGCGATTGAATCATTGGTCGATACCATTACGTCCTGTGTTGCTACTGAAACGTGGGCGGAAAACGGCGGCTCGCAAGCGCAGATACGCACCGTGAAGCCGGGACTGCTCGTGATCTCGCAGTCACCGGACGTGCACGAAAAAATTCGCGGACTACTGGCGACGATCCGCAAATTGCGCGAGAAATCGCCGGGAGTAGCTATTGCGGCGCCGCATGCGAACGACTCGTCGAACGAAGATGTGGTTACGAAGGCATACTGTTTCCAATACAGTTCGATTGAAAACGCAAATATTGTTGGCACGCAGCTTCGGGAGCTAATTGTCAACGCGTTGCCCGACGAAAAATGGGCCGGGCGACTCGACGATGGCCAAGCTGTTTCTGTTACGGCTCTTCCGGATCGTGTCGTGGTGCGGCAGACACCCACCGTGCAAGAAAAGGTGCAGAAAATTCTCTCGGATAGTGGAATCGCCACCCCTGCCGATCGTGCGTTCGGCCGAGGTGGTGGAGGGGGCGGAGTAAACGGGGGCATTGCCGCGGGTTTGGTGCGCCGGGCGCAATTCCCGGGACGGGAGGCTTTGGCGGTGGGGCGAAGTTCGCTCGGCCCGCACCCGAGCCAGGTGCACCGAAATAGAGTTCGGCCGTTGAGTGATTCGGCATGGGTGGGCGGCACGCTGTTCGAAAGCAAATCCAGTTTTTGAAAAGGCCGGACTATGGATCGTTTGCGATTTGTATTGGCGTGATTGCGCTTGTTGGGGTGCTGTTATCGGTGTTGATCGCAGCGGCACCAAAGGACAATCCTTTTGACGAAGGTGGTGCTCCCGGGCCCAGCCCACGCACAAAACCGGCAATGGCAGCTGACAAGTCCTTGACCAACGAAACAGGCAATTCCGCAAGCGAGGCAGATGCTAAATCGCACGGAACTTGCTCGTGTGCCGCGGCAGCCGAAAACGCGGCAATCGACAGAATCGAGCGAGTGCTGACGGGACCGCTCTCCGCAAATGGGCTGGATTTCACCGTC
>CAVXSJ010000004.1:0-363277 GCA_963764385.1 uncultured Solirubrobacteraceae bacterium
GCCCCGCCCTGACCGGCAAGCTGCTTGTGCACGCCCGTGCGCTCGTACGCGCCACAGACGACTGACACCTCGCGCAACTCTCGACGACCTCCCGGACAACCCGGCGGGCCGGCGGGCCGACTGGAGTGCCGTGACACCACCACCGCGACACCCGGGTGACAAGTGGCGTCGTCGACATGCGTCCACCACGTCCCATCCATCCCAGAAACCGCGAAGCGCTGGACGCATGTCACGCCTGGGACGCCTATGGACGGATCCGCCGAGGTTGAGGGCCCGCGAGGCAGGTCCAGGCCAGCGCTGGCTGGCGCCCGAAGCTGGCAACCTCCCGGCATACGCTCCGTCTGCGTCCCCTTCAGCGTCGTCGTGCTGCTCGTCGTCCTTGCGGGCTGTGGCGACGAGCCCAGTGCGCCGTCGCCCGCTGCCAGCCAGGCCAAGATCGAGCGCTTCGAGGTCAATCGCCAGCCCGCCGTGGTCATCACGCCGGCCGCGAGCACCCGGAAGGTTGTCGTGTATTCACACGGGGCGGGTGAGACCGTCGAGAACATCTTCCGCGACCAGGCCAAAGCGCTGATCTTCAAGACGCTCCTGCAGGCCGGCTACGCGCTCGCTGCCAACGACGCGCACGGCGACAATTGGGGCAACACAGCCAGCGAGCGCGACTACCTGGCGCTGACCGACGCACTGCGCAGGCGCGGCCTACGCGATGTCTACGTGCTCGCGCTGTCGATGGGCGGGTTCAACGGTTTGCAGCTTCTCGGTCGCGTCCCTGTCAAGGCCTGGGCCGGCATCTTCCCCGCCTGCGACCTGGACTCCGTCTATGACCGCGGGCTGTACCCACGCGACATCCGCGCCGCCCACGGCCTGGACGATGCAGAGCCCGCCGCGGCCGCCACGCGCGGGCGCAGCCCCGTCGACGTGAACCCGCCGCCCGGGCTGCCGATGCGCTTCTGGGCCTCGCCCGGCGATCGCGTCATCCCCAAGCGCCCAAACACCGACGCATGCGCCGCGCTGGCCCGTCGCCGCGGCGCGCGCGTCGAGGTGACGACGACGCAGGGCGACCACGGGGACCCGTCCAACTTCGACGCCACCGGCATCCTGCGCCTCTTCGAGTCCGCTGAGCCGTGACCCGGCAGCGCTCGCAACTGCGACCCCGCTGGCAAGCAGTCCTGCAAGCGCGGCTTCCTCCCCGCACGGGCTGCCGCGATCGGCACTCCCGGCATCAACGTGCAAGCCGCCGCCGGCACGTTGCACCTCAGCACCGCGGCGCGACTGGTCGAAGTGATCGGCCGGCGACCGGGCCCCACAAATGATTGCGTGGTGGGCGCCACGACGCGGAGTCCAGTGCCGGATCAGAACGTCGCCGAGAACGTGTCGCAGTCGTTCGGGTCGCCGCTTTCGAAGCCGCGCACGAACCACTCGCGCCGCTGGTCGGACGACCCGTGCGTCCACGTCTCGGGATTGACCCGGCCGCTCGTGCGCGCCTGGATCCGGTCGTCGCCGACGGCGGCCGCCGCGCGCAGCCCCTCGTCGAGGTCGCCACGCTCGAGCATGCCGCGCTCATACGTCGAATGGCCCCATACGCCGGCGTAGCAGTCCGCCTGCAGCTCCAACGCGATCGACAGCTCCTGCGGCTGCTCCACCCGATCGATCATCGCCCGCTGCACCTGGGCCATGGTCGTGGTGATGTTCTGCACGTGATGGCCGATCTCGTGGGCGATCACGTACGCATGGGCGAAATCGCCGCCCGCCCGGAACTCCACCGCAAGCCGAGGGAAGAACTCGAGATCCAGGTAGACCCGGCGATCGAGCGGGCAGTAGAACGGACCGGTCGCGTCCGTGGCCGGCCCGCACGGGGTCGACACGCGCTCGTCGAAGCTCACCACCTGCGCCGGCACGTACTCCCGGCCGTTGCGCTCGAACGCGCCCCTCCAGAAGTTCTGGATGTCGTCGGACACGAACTGCAGGAAGGCCACCAGCTCCTGCTCGAGATCCGGAGCCGCCGCGACCTCCTCTCCATCGCCCTGCTCGGCCGGCGCCGGTAGCGGCTCGAACGGCTCGTCGTAGGAGAAGGCATCGCCGCCGACCAGCGACGTGATCACGAGCACGGCGCCGACGGCGAGCAGGGCGACGATCGCGGCCGCTTTCAGCACCATGCCGTCTGCGGTAGGCCCCCACCGGGACTCTCCAAGCGCGACGCCACGAGAGCACGACGGCGATGCTGCTGTCGTCTGCCGTATTGACCGCCCAGTCGCACGACCTACGAACGTGGGGTGACCGAGAGCGGACGAGGGGCACACAGATGAGCGCACCCGCATATCGCGGCATTGCTGAGGTCCCAGGCGGGAACGCCGTCGACCTGAGTGAGCAGGCGCTGTGGGAGCGCCATGCCGAGCTTGGCGAATCGTGGACACGCGGCGCCCTGGTCGAGCGCTTCCTGCCGCTGGCCCGCTCGATCGCGCGCCGCTATGAGAATCTCGGCGAGCCGACCGAGGACCTCAACCAGGTCGCCTCCCTGGCGCTCATCCATGCCGTGGATCGCTTCGACACAAACCGTGGCTGCGCCTTCACGAGCTTCGCGGTACCGACGATCGTCGGCGAGCTCAAACGCCATTTCCGCGACCGGGGCTGGGCGGTGCGCCCGCCGCGCAGCCTGCAGGAGCTGTCGCTGCGGGTCGACCGCGCGACGAGATCGCTGACGCAGCAACTCGATCGCCAGCCGACGGTCGCGGAGATCGCGCAAGCGCTCGACCGCGACGTCGAGCACATCCTCGAGGCCCAGCGCGCACGCGTCGCGCGCAGCGCCTTGTCGCTCGAGGCGCCGAGGCGCGCAGATCTGGGGCCGGCGCTCGAGGACGAGTGCGGCCGGGAGGACGACGGCTACGACCGCGCCGAGTCGCGCGCGCTGCTCGGGCGCCTCATGACGCTGCTCCCGGCACGGGAGCGCGAGGTCATACGTTTGCGTTTCGGGGCAGACATGACGCAGACGGAGATCGGCGCCGCGCTCGGGATCAGCCAGATGCAGGTTTCACGCAGCCTGCGCAATGCGATCGATCGGCTCAGGGAGATCGTGCACCAGCAGGAGCGGCTGCAGCGGGCCCGTCGCGCGTGATGCGGCGCGGCCTCGTGTCCCGCCGAGCGGCGGGACGTGCGTGAGCACGACCCGCCGTGGCATGTCATGCGCGCTGGGCGCTCACCATCCAGAGCTGCTCTTCGAGCGTGTTCACCACGTCGATGAGCAGGTCGTTGCTGACGTCGTCGAGCTCGCCGCTCTGCTCCATCGACTTGCGCGCCAGCGCGACCGCCTCCGCCAGCACACCGGTTAGGTAGTCGACCACGAGCACGTCCTCGAGCGGCCCGACGATCTCGGTCGCGTCAAACGGCGTGTGCTCGGCGATCGTCGCCACGCGCCCGTCGGGTGCGACGCCGAGCATGACCGCCCGCTCGGCGACGCGGTCGCCGAGCGCGCGCCAGGCGTCAACGAGCTCGTCGAGCTGAAGGTGCAGCGAACGGAAATGTGGCCCCTGGACGTTCCAGTGCAGCTGCTTGCCGATCAACGCAAGATCTGTGAGCTCGACCAGCGTGCGCTGGAGGATCACGCCGAGCGCATGGCGCTCCTCGTGGCGAAGCGTGGGGTGTCCATCCTGCACGACGAGTTCGGTCGTCATGGCGCTATGCCCGCCATCGCGCAGATCGTGTGCGCATCGCCTGTCGTCAACAGTGCCTTCGTGACCATCGGTCTCGTCCTCTCACGGTTGTCGGTTGTCGTTCGGGCAGGGCCGCGCGCTCGCCGTCGCCGGCGCCGCGCGTGGATCCCCTGCGCCGCTCGGTAGGCCGAGCGGCCTGCGGGTCAAGCGCGCCGGCGTGGCTTGCGGGCCCGCTCGGGTGGATCGCCGAGGGCGAGCCGCCTGCGGCCGGGGTGACCGCGGGGGACGTCGTGCGGCGTGATGTCGTCGTGCAGCTCGGGCGAGTCGCCGAGCGGCGTCTCGTCGGGTAAGAGCGACGGCAGATGAGCTACGCAGCCCACAACTCCTCGAGCCATGCCCGGCCGTCGGCGCTGACGTAGCCGTCCGCCGGAACCTCCCACGCGACCGTGGCAGGCTCGTCACCAAGCAGCTCGGCGGCGCGACGCGCCGGCGATGTCGCGAGAAAGCAGGAGACACACAGAGCACCGTGGCGCGCCGGCTTCGTGCAACCCTCGGACGCACAGCACTGCTCCCAACGCATCGAGAAGGTCATCTCGTCACCGCGCGCGGCACACCGGTGCGAGGTGCGTCCGGCTTGCTCGGGTGCGCCGTCCAGCGCTGTTCTGGGCGACCTTGGGGGTGAGCATCAGTTTGATGTCACCCCTAGTGGGCTCCGTTGAGCGCTCGTCTACGGCAATCTCGACGAGGCGCGTTGCAATCCTGTGCGGATCGCACAACGCCTCAAGGCCGTGGACGTCATCGGTGTCGGGGCGACGGTTGATTTACGCGGTCTGCGAGCTACAGCCCGGACCATGGACCACGACGCCTTCGTCGACGCTGTGATGCGTGCCGCCGCGATCGACCGCGACGACGCCGAGCGCGCCGTGCGGGCAACGCTGACCACCCTCGCCGAGCGGATCTCGGCGGGCGAGGCGCGTGACCTGGCGGCGCAGCTTCCGCCGGAGCTCGCGCCGTGGCTCAACGTGGAAGAGCGCTCCCAGCGATTCGACGTCGACGAGTTCCTGCGCCGGCTCGCGGCACGGTCCGGAGCCGATGAGGAAGCCGCGCTGCGGCGCGCACGGAGCGTCTTCGCCGTGCTCGCGCAGGCGATCGAACCGAGCGAGTTCGATGACGTCGCCTCCGAGCTACCCAAGGACTACGGCCTGCTGCTGCCGCGCGGGTCGCGCAGCGAGGTAATGCCGGCAGGCGCATTTTTCGCGCGCGTGGCCGAGCGGGCGGGAATCGGCGCCGAGAGCGCGCGCCGCGCGACCGAGGCCGTCCTGGAGGCGCTCGCCGAACGGATCGCCGGGGGCGAGGTGGACGACCTCGTCGCGCGCCTGGACCCCGAGCTGCACGCGCCGCTGAAGCGCGGGCGCGAGCGCGGCGGCGGCGTCGCGCGGTCGATGCCGTTGGAGCGGTTCGTCGCGCTGATCGCCGCGCGCGAGGGCGTGCCGGCGCCGGCTCTCGCGGTGGCGCACGCGCGCGCCGTCCTCGCGACGCTGCGCGAGGCCGTCGACGACGACGAGTTCTTCGACGTGACGGTGCAGCTGCCGCAGGAATACGTCAGCGCACTGGTCCCGGCGCGGACGTAGCTCCTCGTCGCGTCGTGCCCGGTCGGGAGCGGCCCGTAGAACCGCAAAGCACCACGGCCCGCCCGCTCTCTAGGTCTTGCTCTTCCTCTTCTTGGGCGGCATCCGCGCGACGAGGACCGGGCACGGCGCGTGGCGGATGATGTCCCGCGGCGTGCTGCCGAGGAGAACCTCGCCGAGCCTGCCGCGGCCTTCGATGCCGACCGCGATCGCCTCCGAGTCGTTCTCGAGGGCGACGCGCAGGATCGTCTCGGCGATCGTGACCTCGACCTCCTCGGCGACCGCGAGGCCCTCGACCTCGAAGCCCGCCTCGCGCGCCAGCGCCGCGCCCCGCTCGGCCATCCGCTGCGCGGCCTCGTAGGCCTGGCGGTCGATCTCCACCGCGGTACGGATGTCCAGCTGCGCGGGCGGCAGGCCGAGCGTCGCCGTCGGCAGCTCCATGAGCTCGAATGCGAGCCCCGGCTTCCACACGGTGACGACGAGCGCCCGCCGGCCGCCGAGCAGCATGCCCGCCTCCCACAGCGCATACTCCGAGGCCGGCGTGCCGTCGAACGCGATCAGGATCGGCCCGATCCGCGGCGGCGGGCGGACGGCGAACTCGGCGGTGGCGGTGGCGTCGTCGGGCGGGTTCATGTCGCGGCAGATAGATCGCTGGCGCCGGCGGTCAAGCTCGCGGCAGGCAGCGAGCCGGCGCCCGCGCGCAGACCATGCCTCAGCCGCCTCTTCGCAGTCCCCGCAGCGCCCGCGAATGCCGCGGGCCGGCTGCGGCCCATCCCGGCCGGCCCACGCCCTCCGGACGACCCCAGAGCCGCGCGTGCGTCTCCGTCGCAGCCACGACGCCGAGGATGCCGTAGACGAGCGTCCACGTCACGAGCGCCGGCAGCACCGAGGCCGCCGGCGCCAGTGCCAGCACGGCCAGCGCGGCGACGAAGCGCTGGCGCGGCAGCGCGCCCGTCAGCCGCAGCTCGAATGCGACGTGCCCGAGCAGGTACAGCGCCGGGCCCGCCATGAGTGCGACGACCTGCTCGCCGTGCAGCGGGTCCAGAGGGTGGGCGATGACGAGCTCGTCGCCGACGGCCGTCACGAGCATGCCGGCGACGATCGGGATGTGCAGGTACGTGAACGCGTCGCGCGCGAGCCTGCCGCGCTCGGCCCCCGCGTTGGCGAGCCGCTCGCCCGCACGATCGGCGACCTCGTCGAAGTACAGCCAGAAGAACACCGTGGTTCCGAGGAACGCCACGACGAGCGCCGCCGAGCGCGCGGGCGTCAGGCCGAGCTGCGAGGCCGCCGCCCCGGTCACGACGATCGACTCGCCCAGCACGATCATCACGAACGTCTCGAAGCGCTCCACGAAGTGGCCGTGCTCGAGCTCCCACCCGGTCGCCTCGGTGCGACCCAGCCCGGGGGCCCAGAAGCCGGCCAGCGGGCCGCCGTAATCGAACACCAGCGCCGCTATCCAGATCGCCGTCCGCGCGCCCTCGTCGGGCACGATCGCGCCCGCGATCCAGATCAGCCCGACCCACAGCGAGCCGATCCACATCCGCACCCACGAGGCATGCAAGGGCTCGCTGTCGTCGGTCGCCAGCACGACGAACGTGTTGCGGACCCACTGCAGCGCCACGTAGCCGCCGGCGAACAGGCCCGCTCGATGGCCGAACGCGTCGGGGATCGCGACGGCCATCCCGAACGCCGCCAGCATGCAGGCGATCAGCACGAGCCGGACCGACAGGTGCGCCGGGTCAAACCAGTTCGTCATCCACGTCGTGTAGATCCAGGCCCACCACACGACGAGCAGCAAAAAGAGGACCCTCGCCGCGCCCGCGAACGAGATGTCCGAGATGAGCAGCGCCGACAGCTGCGTGATGGCGAAGACGAAGACGAGGTCGAAGAACAGCTCGACCCTCGTGGCGCGCTGCTCGCCCCCGCGGAAACGCAGCATCTGGCTTGCTCCTCGTTTCGGCGTCCAATCGAGCGGCTGGCGCTTGCGCTGCCGCCGTGGTCAGAACCGCAGAAGGGCGGCGATGTGGCCGTGCTGGTCCAGCGCCCCCGATGCGTGGCGGACCGGCAGGATCGCAGCCGACTGGACCACGGCCTCCTCGATCGCGCTCTCCAAGGCCGACGTCGACGGCACCTCGCGCTCGTCGTAGAGCAGCGTCTCGACGCGTCGCTGCACGAGCGCGTCGCGCACCTCGTCCAGGCCCGCCACGGCGCCCTCGCCGCGCGCCAATCGCGCTGCCAGTTGGTCGAGCAGCTCGTGCTCGTGGCGACGCTCGTCCTCCTCGAAGACCGGGATCGCGGCGCGGCGGACCTCGTCGGCGACCGCTGTCTGAACCTCGATCTCGATGTGACCAGCGACGTGCTCCCGGGCCGGGTTGCTGATGTGCGACGACTCCAAGCGCGGCACGATCTCGGGCGGCCCGCCGAGGATCACGCGCTCGTGGCGGCGGGTCGCGAGCTGGGCCTCGAGTTCGTGGGCGACATGCTCGAGGTGGACGTCGACCGCCTTCTCGACGTGGCGCTGGTGGTCGCTCGGTCCGGCTCGTTCATGCCTGCCCGCGACGCTGTCCTTGACGCGCTCGATCTCCTCGATGTGGTCGGTGTTGCCGTGCATGAGGCGCGCGTGGCGGGTGTCGACGAGCACGATCAGCCAGTCGCGCATGTCCGCCGCTCGCACGAGCGCGGAGATGAACGGCGAATCGTCGATGACGACGCGCGTGGGGGTTGGGCGCGGCAGCCGGTAGGGCCGGAAGACGTCCGCCTCGCTGGCCGCGAAGAGCGCCGCGCCACGGGACCGCTTGGGCGAGAACTCGTCGAAGAACGCCGTCGCCCGCTCGAGATCGGCACGTAGGGACACGCGCCCGCGGTGGTCGGTGTCGTACTCCTCGATCCGCTTGTGCGCCGTGTCGAGCAGCGACGTGACCGCGCTACGGCGCGCCGGTGGCGTGCCGAATTCACGGGGATCGAGATCGAGGTACAGGCTCAGCACGGGCACGGGCGGCCGCAGGGTGGCCAGCTCCCGCAATGCGCCGGCGATGACCGGTCCCGCGTCGACGTACCCCGCGGTCTGCCCACTCACGCGATTGGCTCCATCGGGCACAGCAATAGACCGCGGTGCGCGCGCCACAACCCGCCGACATCGCGGGTTTATCGGAGGTTGCCCGCGGCTACGTGAGCCATACCGTGGCGGATCTCAGCAGCCAGCCCGGGAAGGGTACGCGCACCCTGCGGGTCGGGCTTCACGCCGAGCCGCAGCTACGCAACCTCGCCGAGCGCATCGTCGACGATCTACGCGAGGGGCTCGAGCGTCGCTTCCCGGGGATCGCGTGGCAGGTCGAGCTCGGCGAGGGCGCGCCGAAGAACCCCCAGGCGAGGATCGCCGACCTTGTTCAGGACGCGCGACGGCTGCTGCTCGACAACCGCTGGGACCTCGTCATCTGCCTGACCGACATCCCCCTGCGCTCTGA
Organism: uncultured Solirubrobacteraceae bacterium; assembly: GCA_963764385.1. Classification (GTDB taxonomy): domain Bacteria; phylum Actinomycetota; class Thermoleophilia; order Solirubrobacterales; family Solirubrobacteraceae; genus DATFQI01. The sequence goes on from CAVXSJ010000004.1 coordinate 8,737, forward strand.
CGGCCACCGGCCTCTCACGGCGATCGCGAGCGCGACCGACGGGGTCGGCCTGATCTCGGTTCCCGCACTCGGCGCGATCGCTCTCGAGGAGCGCGTCCGGGAGGCGGCGCTCGATCTCATCGCCGCTCTGGTCGGCTGGAACGAGGAGGACCACGAGAGCGTTCGCGACCGCCTGCACGAGCTCGCGTCACCAATCGGCATGGCGCAGGTCGACGACGACACGATCCGCTTCTCGACCGCGGTGCTGCGGGGCAACCTGCGCCTGCTCATCGGCATGGTGCGGGCCAACCATCCGTGGCGGGTCACCGCCAAGCTCTCGCGGGCGCTCGTGGCGGCCCTCGGCACCGCGGCCTACGTGCTCGCCTCGTCAGGCTTCTGGGTGCTCGCCAGCTACATGACGTGGCCGCGGCTGCTCGGCCTCGCGCTCGCCGCGCTGGTGACGACATCGGTCGCGCTGATCGCCGCCCACAACCTCTGGGAGCAGAGCGCCGACCCGCACACGCGCGAGCGGGTGGTGCTCTTCAATGCGGTCACCGCGTTGACGATCGCGATCGGTGTCCTGACGCTGTATCTCGCGCTCCTGGCGTTCTGCGTGGTCGGCTCGTTCAGCCTCATCCCGGAAGGGGCCCTGAGCGCGCAGATCCACCGGGCCGCCGCGGTGGACTACCTCCGGCTTGCGTGGCTGGCGACATCGCTCGCGACGCTTGCAGGGGCGCTGGGCTCGCTGGTCGAGAGCGATCTGGCGGTCCGTGAGGCCGCCTACGGCTACAGGCCCTCGCAGGAGGCCGGCGACGACAGGACGGCCGTCGCCGAGCAGGGTGGCTGACCGGGCGTAGATCGCTGCGGCTCTGGCCCTCGTATCGCGCCGGCCTATTGAGCCTGAACGACCCCGTCACTCACAGGAGGCACCCCGCGATGGCCCAGCCCTGGACTGAACGCTTTGCCCACATCGACGTCGCGCCCGCGGGCATCATGACGGCGTGGTTCAACGACCTGCGTTTGTCCGACGACGACATCAGGAAAGCACGCAGGTGGCTCGTCGTAACCGCGATCCTCGCCCTCCTCGGCGGCGCGGCGGCGATCGTCGTCCCAGCGATCGCAACGCTGACGATGACGCTCTTCATCGGATGGATCCTCGTCTACGCGGGTGTCGTCATGGCAATTCACTCCTGGACGCAGCGGGCCGCCGGCCGCACGTGGGAGCGCGCTCTGCAAGCGCTGCTGGCCCTCGTCATCGGCATATACATGGTCCTGATCCCGGCTGCGGGCGCGCTCTCGCTCACGCTCCTGCTCGTCATCTGGTTCGTCATGAGCGGCGGCCTGCAGCTTGCCGCCGCGCGCCAGCTGCGGGGCCTGCCGGGAGCCGGCTGGATGGTCTTCGGCGGCGTGCTCGCGATCGCGCTCGCGGCGCTCATCGCGCTTGATCTGCCGAGCTCCGCGGGATGGGCGATCGGCTTGATCGTCGGTGTGAACCTCGTCTTCTGGGGCACGCGCGCGCTCGTCGCGGCAAGCCTGCTCAAGCGCGTCGTCGCGCGTTGACGGCGGTGACGCGATGCTCGTAGCCATCGCCGGCGGCCATGGCAAGATCGCCCGCCGGCTGACGCATCTGCTCGTCGCGCACGGAGAACAGGTGCGCGGCCTGATCCGCAACCCCGACCACGCAGCGGAGCTGCGCGGCGATGGCGCCGAGCCCGTCGTCTGCGACCTCGAGCACGACGGCGTCGCCGAGATCGCGCGCGCGATCTCGGGCGCGGACGCCGTCGTCTTCGCCGCCGGCGCGGGACCGGGGAGTGGTCCCCAGCGCAAGTTGACGATCGACCGTGACGGTGCGATCAAGCTGATGGAGGCGGCCCGCGGCGCGCGCGTCGACCGCTACCTCATGATCAGCTCGATCGGCGCCGAGAAGCCGCCCGACGGCGCGGACACCTTCAGCGTCTACCTGCGTGCCAAGGCGCAGGCCGACGAGGCGCTGATGGCATCCGACCGCGAGTGGACGATCGTCAGGCCCGGCCTGCTGACCGACGATCAGGGCACCTGCCGCGTGCGGATCGACCCGCGGCCGTTTCGCGAGCACGTTCCGCGCGACGATGTCGCAGGGGTCCTTCACGCCATCCTGCACGAGCCGCGCTCGGCGCACCGCGTCCTCTACGTGGGCGCCGGCGAGGACGAGATCGACTCGGCGCTGGCCAAGGCCCTCGACCGGACCGGCGCGGGCGACCCCGTGATGGCCGGCGAGCCGCGCGGGTCGTGATGGCAGCCCGTCGCCGCCCGTGCGGCGATGGCTGCCATCGAGCGTTAGGTCATCGTCTGGCGTAGCTTGTCGAGCGCGACCGCTTCGATCTGGCGTACGCGTTCGGCGCTGACGCCGAGCTGCTCGCCGAGCTCGCGTAGCGTCGATTGGGGCCCGTCGAGGCCGAAGCGCGCGCAGATGATCGTGCGCTCACGCTCGTTGAGGACCGCAAGCACCCGCGGCAACTGCTCAAGCTCGATCTGCAGCGGGACGCGATCGAAGGCCTCGCTGGCGCGCGGGTCGTCGAGCAACTCGCCGAGCGTGATGGCGGCACCGGGCTCACCGCCGACGGGTTCCTGGAGCGCGCGCGGGTTGCGCTCGGCTGCGATCAGGCTCTCGACCTGCGCGCGCGGTACGCCGATCGTTTCGGCGATCGTCGACAGAGTCGGCTCGCGCCCGTAGCGCTGCAGGTGCTCGCGCTGGGCGTCCTTGATCCGCGCGATCTTGCGTAGCGCGCGGTCGGACATCACGATCGGCCGGCCCAGCTCGGAGACGAGCTGCTGCATCGCCTGACGCACCCACCACGAGGCGTACATCCAAAACGGCGTGCCGAGCTGCGGATCAAAGCGCTCCAGCGCACGCAACAGCCCGACGACGCCTTCCTGCATCAGCTCGCTGCGGTCGACCTGAGGACGGCTGCGATAGATCCGCGCGACGCTGCCCACCAGCGGCTCGAAGGCCCGCACCAGCTCCTCGCGCTCGGCGCCACCACCCTGCTTGGCGGCCAGCACAAGCTCACGCTCCGCGACCGCCGCAAGCCGCTCACGAGGATTCTCACCCACGCCACCGCCACGGTCACGCAGACGCCCACGACGACGACGCCCACACCCACCAATCACCCGCGACGTAGTCACGTCAACGACACAAGCAGCCATAGAAACGACACTCCTCGCTCCGTCGGTGTACAAACGCCGTCGTCCAAACGCCGTCGTGCATCGACGTGTCCGCCCGCGTGCTGCGTAGCGCGCCGCCCCCTGAAGCGCCTATGTCGTGGGTGTCACATTGACGTCGCGCGCCGGCGGTGTCTTCGGCACCTCACACAGACAGCGGGTTGAACTTGTCCCTCCTGCACAACGCGCGAGCGCCCGGTTGCTCCGTGTGCTTCGGTGCAGGCGATGTGCACGTCCGCGGTCCTGCGCCGCACGCTGCGCTAGGGGTGCGGCCGCCGCCAGTGTGCCGCGATCCCGCGGCCGTTTTGCGCTTGACATGCACGGGCTCGGCCTATGGGCAGGGCCATGAGCACGCGAACACATCCAGCCATACCCCATAACGTCGCGGTCCCGGCCCACGCGACGTCCAGCGGCGACGGGATCGTCGTCGGCAGCGGCCCTGTCCAGATCGACGCGTTCGTCGACTTCCTGTGCCCGTTCTGCAGGCAGTTCGAGGAGCGCTCCGGGAGCCTGCTCAAGCGCTTCATGGACGACCACGTGGCGACGGTCGTCTATCACCCGCTCGGGTTCCTGGACCGGCTGTCGTCGCCCGGTGGCTACTCGACGCGCTCCGCGTCCGCCTCTGCGGCGGCGTCGGACGCGGACATGTTCCTGCCCTACAAGGACGCGCTGTTCGCCAACCAGCCGGAGGAGGGCGGCCCCGGCCTCGACGACGAGGAGCTCGTCGAGCTCGGCCGCTCGGTCGGCATCGAGGACCCGCGCTTCGCCGACGCGGTCTTCAGCGGGACCTACCAGCCGTGGGTGCGCTTCGTGACCGAGCTCGCCGTCGAGCGCGGGGTCGGCGGGACGCCGACGGTGCTCGTCGCCGGCATGCCGGTCCCGGCGAACCCGCAGACGATCGCCGCCGCGGTCGCCGAGCTCGTCCCCTGAGCGTCAGGGCTCCCGGCTGCGGGGGTACGCGTCGGCGGGCGCGTGGCCCTCATGGCTCGTCGATCAGCCCGTAGCGGAGGGCGAAGAGAACAGCTTGGAGTTGCGTATGGACGCCGAGCTTGTTGAGGATGCGAGCGACGTGGTTGCGCTCGGTGCGGATGCTGATCCCGAGCCTGTCGGCGATCGTCTGGCCGTCGAGACCCGCGGCGAGGGCTTCGAGCACCTCGCGTTCGCGGTCCGTCAGGCTGGAAATCGCCTGACGGTCCTCGCGCTCCTGCTCGCGGCGGTGGCCGGCGAACCGCAGCAGCTCGACGATCTCGTGGCTGGCCAGCAGGGCCTGGCCCGCACGTAGGCGCCGGATGGCGTCGACGACCTGGTCGAGGTCGGCCGTCTTGTCGAGCGCGCCGGCGGCGCCAGCGTCGATCGCGCGGGCGATCTGCGCGCGGGCCAGGTTGGCGCTCAGCACGAGCACCTGAGCCCCCGGGCTGGCCGCCCGCAGCTCCGGGATCAACGCGATGCCGTCGCCGTCCGGCAGCGCGAGATCGAGCACCGCGACATCGACGCCGTGCAGCAGCTCGCGGGCCGCGGCCAGCGACTCGGCCTGGCCGACGACGGTCAAGTCGGCCTCGCGCTCAAGCGTGCCCGCGATCGCTTCCCGCACGGCGGAGTGGTCCTCCACGAGCAGGACACGCACGTGCTCGGCTGCGCGGTCGTGAGCCGGCGGGAGCGGCACCTCCAAGCGGACCGTGGTGCCCGTCGTCGGCTCCCCGACGATGTCCAGGCGGCCGTGGAGGAGCTCCGCGCGCTCGCGCATCCCCGCGATCCCATGCCCGGCGGCGCGCGCCGGCCGCTCGGCGGGATCGAATCCGCGGCCGTCGTCGGACACCTCGGCGTGGAGCTTGCCATCCGAGCTCCACACGCTGACGCGGACGCGCCGAGCACGCGCGTGGCGCCGGGCGTTCGTCAGCGCCTCGCCGAGGATGTGCAGCGTCTCGATGCCGGTTGCCCCAAGCGGACCGGCCGGGGTCCCGCTGCGCAGGTCCAGCTCGATCTCGGGGCCGACCGCGATCGCGCGGTGCACGGCGACGAGCGACTCCACGAGTTGCGGGAACGGCGTGCGCTGCTCGCCGCCCAGGCGCAGGTCGTAGATCGCCGCGCGCAGCTGCTCGCCCAGGCGCTTGAGCGCCGCCGCCAGTTTGTCTGGCGGCGCGCCGGCGCCGCCGGCGCTGCGGGAACGCCCGGCGAGCGCCAGCGCGTACGTGAGGTCCTGGAGCGCCTCGTCGTGCAGGTCGCGCGCGATCCGGCGCCGCTCGGCGTCGCGCATCTCGAGCAGCCGCTCGTGCGCACGACTGCGCTCGACCGCGCTCGCCAGCACGTTGGCGACCGCCTGCATGAAGGCGATCTCCGAGGGCGAGAACGATCGCCGGCGCGTGGACAGCGCCTCCAGCACGCCGAACGGCTCGTCCGGGCTCTCGATCATCACGGTCAGGGCGCTCACCGCGCCGTGCTCGTCCGCAAGCGCACTGCGCTTGAACCGCGGATCGTTTGCCTGGTCCTCGGCGATCACCGGCTCGCCGCGCAGCAGCGTGAACCCGACCTGCGAGTCGCGGCCCCTCTCGAAGCGCCGCCCGATGTAGCCCTCCCGCCACCCCACCCCCGCGCGCAGGATCACCGCATCGCCGTCCGCCGGCAACTCCGCCACGCACGCCAACTCGACGCCCAGCGTCCGGACCAGCAGGCCGACCGCCTCCTCCAGCAGCCACTGCAGATCGTCGCTGGCCAACGCACGCCGCCCCAGCTCGGCGACGAGCGCCTGCTGCTCGGCCCGCCGGCGCAGCTCCTCCTCGGCCCGCTTGCGCTCGGTGATGTCGTGCACGCAGATCGACAGCCCCGCTTCGGATGGGTACATGCGGAAAGCCAGCCACCGCCCCGAGACCGGGGAGCGCGTCTCGAACTCCACCACAGCCTGCTCCCGCAGCGCGCGATGAGCCTCCTCGTAGAACGTCGTCCCGACCGACTCCGGGAACAGCTCCCAGATGTTCGCGCCCAGCAATTGCGCGATCCCTAGGCTCCACCCCGGGATCCTTCCCATGCCAGCCAGAGCGTGCTCGTTGACGAACGTGTAGCGCCACTCGCGATCCAGCGTGACGAACTCGTCGCTGATGCTGTCGAGGATCGCCTCGCCTCGCCGCCGTGCCTCGCGCAGGTCCTCCTCGGCCCGCTTGCGCTCGCTCACGTCGCGGTGGATCCCCAGATAGCCCGTGATCTCGCCCCGCTCGCCGCGCAGAGCGACGGTGATCAACTCGACGCACACAGGGGTGCCGTCCTTGCGGTGCGCGACGACCTCGCCACGCCAGCGCCCGTGCTCGGCCACGGCGCTGCGCACCTCGGCCCGTTCCTCGTAGCTCATCTCCAGCCGAGCGACCTCCAGCGTGTGACGACCCAGCACCTCGTCCGCCGTCCAGCCGTACATCCGTTCGGCGGCCGCGTTCCACAGCGTCACGAACCACTCGGCGTCGAGCGCGACGATCGCGTCCTCGGTGTTGTCCAGCAGCCCGGCCAGGTGCGTCAGTCGCTCAGCCTCGGCCTTCTGCTCGGTCAGGTCCGACATCACGAGCACGCCGCCGACGATCGCGCCGGCGTCGCCGAAGATCGGGGCCGAGCTGGCGCGCACGAACAGCCGACTACCGTCCGCGCGCAGATTGAAGTACTCCTCGTCGACGACCTCTTCGCCGGTCGCGAGCGAGCGGACCAGCGGCCACTCGTCGACGTCGTACGGCCGCCCGTCGTGATGGAAGATCTCCCAGTCCTCCGTCAGATCCGGCGGAACCGACCGATCGAGCTGCGCGGTCATCTGCTGGGCGCGGAGGTTCGCGTACACGATTCGACGCGACCCGGCTTCGACGACCACGACCGCGGCGGGAATCTGGCCGAGCACTTCCTCGACGCCCATGCCGAGGAACTCATGCGGGCTAAACGAGCTCACGAGCCCAACCCGCGGTCCGCACTCCGCGCGCGCCAACTTGGACCACGGGCTTCGTCAAGTCGGTCGCCCGCTCTTGAAACCACGACTTCGAGTCCTAGAATGACCTGGGGCATATGACTCAGGTCAGCGCCACCAGCCATGGTCGCCGGCTCGGGCGAGGGAAATGACCGCTCGCGACGCCACGAGGCGACTCAGGATCGGCTTCGATGCGCAGCTGCCAACTGCGCGCTGGGGGCCGCTGTTTCACGTCTTCCTCCTAGAGCATCCCGACCTGCGTCTCGAATGGCAACCCACCGGGTTCCCGATTTGCGGGCGCTCGCTGCTGGAAGGCGCCGACGCTGGGCTGTTCGTCGAGCCGCCGCCGGAGGCGGGCCGCAGCGCCCTCACACTCGATGTCAGCCCGATGGTGCTGATCGTTGCGGCCGGCGATCGCCTCGCCCAGCATCCCGAGCTGCGCGTGGCCGACATCCTCGACAGGCCGTTTCCCGGCGGCCCGAGCCTGAATCCCGAGTGGACCGCGTTCTGGACGCTGGACGAACAGCGTGGCGGCCCTGCGACCTGCACCGCCGATGACGTCAAATGCGCCGAAGATAGCCTCGAGGTCATCGCCGCCGGCCGGGCCATCGGCACCGCGCCCACATGGATCGCCGACGGTCTCGCACATCCGGGCGTGATCGCGCTCCCGCTCCGCGACGCCCCGCACGTCAGAACCCGTCTCGTCTGGCACTCCCAGCGCGACAACCCGATCGTCGACGCCCTCGTCGACCTCGCCACCGCCTGGACGCGCGACGGCCGGCGAACCCGTGCCCGGCCCTAGCGCGTTTGAGGTGGCTGATGCCGTGCGGCTCCGGGTTGTATGAACGGTCGCCGCAGACGGAAGAGTCCGCGTGCCGACGAGAGCCAGGATCTCGATCTGGCGATTCCGGCACGTACGGCGTGACGCCGTAGTTACCGCAGGCCGCGCTTGCCGCGCGCGACGAACGGCCTAGTTCCGAGTGTCGCAGAGACACGAGAAGGAGAACCGATGACTCAGTTGCAGACCGAGCAGGGAATCGTGAAGGTCCCGGCCGGCACCTGGAAGGTCGATCCCGCCCATTCGAGCGTCACCTTCGAGGTCAAGCACATGATGATCGCGAACGTGCGCGGCATCTTCGGCGACTTCGACGGCACGCTCGAAGCCGAGGAGGACCCCACCGAGTCGCGCGCGTACGGGAGCGTGAAGGTCGCGAGCATCGATACCGGCAACGCCGACCGCGACGCCCACCTGCGCTCGCCGGAGTTCTTCGACGTCGAGCGCTACCCGGAGGCGCATTTCGAGAGCACGCGCATCGAGCATGTCGAGGGCGGGACGTACCGCGTCTTCGGCAACGTGACGATCAAGGACGTCACACGCGAGGTCGAGGCGTGGGCGACGGTCCACGGCGTTGCCGAGGACCCGTGGGGCAACGAGCGCGCTGGCATCGAGATCCGCAGCACGATCAACCGGACGGAATTCGGCCTGACATGGCAGCAGCGGCTTGCCTCGGGCGGGCTGCTCGTCGGGGAGGAGGTCGGGCTACTGCTCGACATCTCCGCAGTCGCGGCCTCCTAGACGTTTCCAGCCTTCCTGGACCTACGCGGACAAGATGTACCAGGTGCTGGGGTCGCCGTTGCCGCGGCCGCGTCAGGCCGACCCGCGGCCGCTCTCGTCCCCCGCGAGGTGGCGCGTGAACCAGTCGCGCGCGAGCGCGGCGACCTGCTCGCGCGCTGCGGGCTCCGCAACGGGTTGGCCTGCGCTCGGCACCTCCATGAACTGCGTCTCGCCCCGCAGCGACGGCTGCGCGATGCGGTTGCGCCGCAAGCCCTCGCCGTCGTCGTGCGCGACGATCAGCAACGTCGGCGCCGTCACCTGCGCCAGCGCCTCGCCCACGAGGTCAGACCGCCTGCCGTGCGACACGACGGCCGCGACGCGCCGCGGTCGCCGCGCCGCCGTGAGCAGCGCGGCAGGCGCCTCGCCACCCGCCGCAAAGCAGCCGACCGGGAGCGCCACGATCCTGGGCGGAAGCTCGCCGACGGCGGCATCGGCGTCCAGCCAGTCGATCGCCGCGACGACACGATCGGCGAGCGCAGCGACGTCGACCGGCGGGCGACCCCTACGCCGGCCCTCCGCCTCCTCCCGGGGGGTGAGCAGATCGACCACGAGCGTGCCGAGGCGGGCCGGCAGGAGGACGTCCGCGACGTCGTGCTCGCGACGATCGCCGTCGCCGGCGTGCGCGAGTACCACGATGCCGCGCGCGCGGGGCGGGAGCGTGAGCAGGCTCGCGAGCGCCACGTCGCCGACCGCGACGCTGATCTGCAACTCGTCTGACGGCGCCGTCGCCATCGCGAGCTGCCGTAGGGCGCGGGCACGCGCTCGCAAGGCGGCTTGTCGCGTTGGTGGCACGTCCTACCGCATGTGCCACACGCACCCTCGGTGTCCCCGGGACATCGACAGCGAGCGAGGTGAGCCATGAACAGCAGTCCGATGACCACGCACGACGACATGCCCCAGCCGGCGCGGCGCGTCGTCGCGCCCGAGCAGGCCCGCCCGCGCTGCGTGGAGATCCAGACCCCCTCGGCCTCGGGCAACGGCGCCACGGCCGAGCCCGCGGCGACGACGTAGCCGGGGCGGCCAACCATCTAGTGGCTCCCAGCCCGAACGAGTTCGACCGGGCGCTCGCCGGGCATCCCGGCTGGCGACGTGTCGGCGAGACGCTCATCCGCGATCTGTCGATGCGCGATTTCGACGAGGCGTTGCGCCTCGTCGAGCGCATCGGCCGGCTCTCGGTGGACTACCTGCGCCGGCCCGACATGAGCATCTCGCAGTTCAACCGCGTCCGGCTGAGGATCGTGAACTCACACCACGCCGGGCTGACCGAGGCCGAGCTGCGGCTGGCGGCCAAGACGAGCGCTGTCATCGACGCGCACGGCAAGGGTGGGCGAGCGCCCGCGTCCAGCGCGACGTGACCGCTCACGCCAGCTCGCGGGCGCGGCACGCGAGCTGCAGCAGAAGCAGGTCGTCGGGGTTCTCCGGGTCGACGTCGAGCAGCTCGAAGATCTGGCGGATCCGGTAGCTCACCGTGTTGCGGTGCATGTTCATCCGCTCCGCCGTCCTGCTCATCGAGCACTGCTGGTTGAGGTAGACGTGCAGCGTCTGGATCAGCCGCTCGCCGCGCGCGCCGCTGAGGTTCGTCAGTGGTGCGAGCACCGTCGTCACCGCCTCCTGGGCGGTGTCGGACGCGTACCACTCGACCAGCGTGCGCCGCAGGTCGAGGCTGTCGAACGGCACCGGTGTGTTCAGGCGCCCCGCCGCGCGGGCGATCGTCACCGCCGCCCGGGCCTCGGCGGCCGTCGACAGCAATCCCGCGGGACCGTTGCGCGCGCTGCCGATGCCGCAGCGGATGAGCGTCGTGGGCAGTCGCGACCGCGCCTCGGCAAGCGCCGGCTCGACCGTCTGTCCGACGCTCGTCGCCGCCGCGATTCCGGGATCGGCATCGTAGGAGCGCACGAGCACGAGCGCCTGCCCGGCGCGGGCGCTGTGCCAGCTCTCGCCGCTGCTCTGCAGTGCCTGCAGCATGATCTGCCCGAAGCGTGTCCGTGCGTCGTAGGCCGCCGCCTCCTGGCCCTCGACCGGATCGGCGAGGTTCTCGAAGTCCAGCTGCACGGCGACATGCCAGTCGTCGATTGGAAAGCCGAGCGTGCGCGCGCGCTGGATGATCGGCAGGCGACCCTGCGGCGGCGCCGAGAGCAGCTCGGTGAGCACCTCGTCGCGCGAGCGGATCGGCAGCTCCTGCTCGCGCCGGGCGCTCGCGATCGCGCCAGCCGCGCCGAACGCCGTCCCGCGCAGGACGATCTCCATCGCCATCGCGAGGTCGCCGTCCTGGGGCGCGCCCGTGATCCAGCCCTCGACGTGGTCGTCGACGACGACCATCGCGCTCGGCTGCGGCGGCTCGCTCGTGACGAATCGCAGCGCGACACCGAGCGCCGCGCCGGCACGCGAGACGAGCGCCTCGGGCGCCCCCCCGTCGGGATGGGCGTCGATCGCACGCAGCGCGGTGTGCGCGCGCAGCAGCGCGACGTCGGCGCCGCCGGCGAGCTCGCGTGCGGTCGCGATCGCGACCTCGGCGAGGTCGACGCCCTCACCGGTCGCCAGGATCGCGACCCCGGCCCGGTGCGCGATCGCAGACGACGTCGTGGTGATGCTGTCCACGTGGCCCGCCGAGAGGACGATGGCCGCGACGTCCCGGGTTCCCGCCAGGCGGAGCGCGATGTCGAAGCGGTAGCTGCTGGCGGTCGCCGAAGCGGCATGGGTCAGCAGGACGATCGCGTGCGGCTCGACGCGCTCCAGCTCAGCGAGATCCTCGACCAGCGCAACGTGCTCGACCTCCGGATCCGAGCCTGGACGGGCCAGATAGACGAGCAGCGGATGCAGGGCGGGCGAGCTCACGAGCTGGCGCAGCGAGGCCACACGCGTATGCTATTTGCAGATCTCACAACCAGAGGGCATGTTTTGCACCTCGACGCGTCCGATCTGCCGGCGCTCGCGCGCGGGTGTGCAGTGCTGGGCTCCGGTGGCGGCGGCGATGCCGGCCTCGGCGTCGTCATGGCGGCCGAGGCCCTCCGCCGCCATGGCATTCTGCGGGTGGTCGCACTAGACGAGCTCGACGACGACATGCGCGTCATGCCGTGCGGCATGATCGGCGCCCCGGCGATCGCCACCGAGCGGATCTGGAGCGGCGACGAGGGAAACGTGCTGCGGCGGATGTTCGAAGAGCTGCACGGCGCCCCCGTCGCCGCGCTGATGTGCTTTCAGATCGGTGGCGCCAACGGGCTGCTGCCGCTCACGTGGGCGGCGCGCTGCGGACTGCCGCTGCTGGACGCCGACGGGATTGGGCGCGCGTTCTCCGAGCCTCATCAGCAGGCGATGCACGTCGCCGGCGTGAGCATCTCGCCCGTCGCGCTGACCGACGGGCGCGGCAACTCACTCGTTCTGCGCGCCGCGGACGACGTTTGGGCCGGGCACCTCGCGCGCGAGGCCGCTACAAGCCTGGGCGGCGTCTGCGCCGCCGCCCTCTGCGGGATGCGGGTCGGGCGGGCGCGCGGGGCTGTCGTCGCGGGCTCGCTGTCGCTCGCGCTGCGGCTCGGCACGACCATGCACGGCAAGGGCATCGGCGGGGTGATCGAAGCGCTGCTCGACGAGCTCGCAGCGACGCTGCTGATCGAAGGTCGCGTCGTCGACGTCGAGCGCCGCTCGGGCGGTGCGACGCCGACGGGCTGGGCGACCGTGCGGGGTGCCGGCGCCTGTGCGGGTACGCGCCAGCTGCGCCTGGAGATGCAGAACGAGTACCTGCTCGCCTTCGAGGACGGCGCGCTGCGGGCGGCCGTCCCCGATCTCATCTGCGTGCTCTCGACCGTGAGCGGCGCCGCGATCCCGACCGAGGAGCTGCGCAACGGACAGAGCGTGGCGGTCGTCGCGGCGCCGGCGGCGGACGTCTGGCACAGCGCCGACGGGTTGGCACTCGTCGGTCCGCGGGCGTTCGGGTACGAGATCGGCTACGACGCCATCGACGGTGGCCGCGGCGCACGTGCCTGAGCTGCGCATCGGCGTCGTCCGCGGTGAGTCCACCACCGACGCCGTCGCGCTCGACGCGCGCTATCGCCTGCTCGCAACCGCTGGCGTCCCCACCACGGACGCGATCGGAGACGACGTCGCTGCGGCGATCCGCGCAATCGTCGCCGACGGCGCCGTCGACCCCGAGACCGTGCGCTGGGTCATGTTCGGCACCGGTCACGTGCTCGAGGATGTCGCCGCGGCGCAGGATGTGTGCAGGGTGGCGGTCGTTCGAATCGGCGGCCCCCTGACGACCTCCGTTCCACCGCTGGCGACATGGCCGCCGGCGCTGCGCGCGGCCGTCTCGGCCGGTGAGATCGTCGTCGACGGCGGGTCGGAGTACGACGGGCGCACGACCGTCGCGCTCGACGCGGACGCCATCGCGCGCTTTCTCGTCGCCGTTGGCGACCGCGCGCAGGCGATCGCGATCAGCGGCGTGTTCGCACCCGTCTCGCCCGCGCACGAGCTTGCGGCAGCCGAGATCGCACGGCGCGAGCTCGGCGCCCTCATCCACGTTTCGCAAAGCCACGAGATCGGCAGCCTCGGCCTGCTCGAACGCGAGAACGCGACGGTCCTCAACGCAGCCCTCGGCGAGGCTGCCAAGCGGCTCGGCGATGCGGCCCGCTCGGCGCTAGTCGCGGCCGGGATCGACGCCGAGCTGCTGTTCGCGCAAAACGACGGCACGCTGATGGGCCTCGACCACGCCCGGCGCTTCCCGGCGCTCATGATCGCCAGCGGGTCGGGCACCACGATCGGCGGCGCCGCCCATCTCAGCGGCGTCGGCGACGCCGTCGTCATGGCGGTCGGCGAACGGACGACCTCCATCGGCGGGCTCGTCAACGGGATCCCGCGCGAACATGTCGGTCCAACCGACATCGTGGGTGTACGCGCGAGCCTGCGCCTGCCCGACGCGCGTGGCGTCGCCGTCGGCACGCGCTCGATCACGAACGCCACCGGGTCTGGCTCGCCAGTCGCTCCCGAGAATGCCTCCCCGGCGCAGCGGCGGGCGTTCATCCGGGCGCTCATGGGTGCCGACACGACGCTGTCGGATGCGCTCGTTGGGGCGCAGGCGGCGCGGCCGGTCGTGCCGCTCGTCGTCGTCGGTCCCGGCCAGCGGCTTGTCCCCGATCGGCTGGAGGGCGTCAGCGAGGTCATCTGCCCGCAGGACGGGGAGTTCGCGCACGCGATCGGGGCGGCGGTCGCGTCCGTGAGCGGGCAGTTCGCGCGCATCTGCCTCGACAGGCCCGAGACACGCCAGTCCGTGCTCGACGAAGTGCGCGCCGCGGCGCTCGCGCGTGCGATCGACGCGGGCGCGCATCCCGACCGCGTCGCGGTGGTCGAGGTCGAGGAGGTGCCGCTCACACATCTCGTCCACGCCGCGCTGCTGATCCGCGTGCGGGCCGCCGGCCCGTGCTGCTGACGAGCAGGTTCCTAGGCCGCCCTTCGAGCTGAGCAAGGCGCCTGCGCTTGACGCACGGGCCGCCCGGCCTACCGCCGGACCGGGCTCCGCATGCGACACGAAGTGATCCTTGCCGGCGGGCAACTCTCGGGCGCGCTCGGCGAGCCGGTGCAGAAGCACCTGCTGCAGGCGCGGCAGATGCAGACCCTCTCGTTCGTGTTCCACATCCCGCTCGTGTGCTTCGGGATCGCCTTCCCGGCGCTCGTGCTGTTCGTCGAGGGGCTGTGGCTGCGTACCGGCGACCCCGTCTACCGGGAGCTCGCCCGGCGCTGGTCGAAGGTCGTGGTCGTGCTGTTCTCCGTCGGCGTCGTCAGCGGCACGATCCTGTCCTTCGAGATGGGCCTCTTGTGGCCGAACTTCATGGCGACGTTCGGCTCCGTCTTCGGCCTCGCCTTCGGGATCGAGGGCTTCGCGTTCTTCGTCGAGGCGATCTTCCTCGCGATCTACGTGCTGGGCTGGGAGCGCTACAGCCCGCGCGCGCACCTGCTGCTCGGCGCGCCGATCGTGATCGCCGGCTTGCTCGGCTCGTTCATGGTCATCTCGGTCAACGGCTGGATGAACCACCCGCAGGGCTTCGACGTCGTCGCCGGCACGGTCACCGACGTGCAGCCGCTTGGCGCGCTCGTCAACGCGCACCTCTGGCACGAGCTCATCCACATGTACCTCGCCGGCTACCTCGTCGTCGGCTTCGTCGTCGCCGCGGTCTACGCGCGCGCGTGGCTGCGCGGGCGCCGCGACCGCTACGTCCGCGCCGCGCTGATCGTCCCGCTGACGGTGGCGGCGCTGGTGGCGCCGGTCCAGATCGTCGTTGGCGATTGGGCCGGGCGCACCGTCGCCCGCGACCAGCCGACGAAGCTCGCGGCGTTCGAGGGGCTGTACGAGACGAGCCACGGCGCCCCGCTGCACGTCGTCGGCGTCAGGATCCCGAAGGGACTCTCGCTGCTGGCCTACCACGACAGCGACGCGCTCGTACGCGGTTTGAACACGGTCCCGGCCGCGGACCGCCCGCCCGTGTACGTCGTGCGCGTCGCCTACCAGACGATGATCGCCATCGGCACCGCGCTGACGCTGCTGGGGCTCGGCTACCTCGTGCTGTGGTGGCGCCGCGGGCGGCTGCCACGCTCGCGCTGGTTCTACCGCGCCGTGATCGCGGCGGGGCCGCTGTCGGTCGTGGCGCTGCTGGCCGGCTGGACGACGACCGAGGTCGGCCGCCAGCCATGGGTCGCCTTCGGCGTCATGCGGACGTCCGACGCGGTCACGAACGCCGGCGGACTGCTGCCGGCCTACGCCGCGCTCGTGGTCGTCTACGCGGCGCTCGCCGCGGCGATCTACTGGCTGCTGCGGCGCATCGCGCGCGACCCGATCGAGGAGGTCGCCGCCTGATGCTCGCCGATGCCTGCCTCGCGCTGATCGTCGTCGGGATGACCGCCTACTTCGTGCTCGGCGGGGCCGACTTCGGCGCGGGCTTCTGGGACCTCACCGCCGGCAGCGCCGCCCGCGGGCACCGGCTGCGCGCGCTCGTGCAGCGCTCGCTGGGACCGGTGTGGGAGACCAACCACATCTGGCTCGTCTTCGTGCTCGTTGTCTCGTGGACGGCGTTCCCGGTCGCGTTCGGATCGGTGATGTCGACGCTCTACGTGCCGCTGCTCGCGGTCGCCGCCGGGATCATCGTTCGCGGGACCGGCTACGCCCTGCGGGAGGTCGCGACGTCGGTGGCGCAGGCGCGCGTGCTCGGCGCGGCGTTCGCCGTGGCGTCGGTGCTGACGCCGTTCTGCCTCGGCGCCGCCGCCGGTGCGATCGGCTCGGGCCGCGTGCCGGTCGGCAACGCCGCCGGCTCGGCGCTGGGCTCATGGCTGAACCCGACCTCGATCGCGCTCGGCGTGCTCGCCGTGCTGGCCGCCGCGTTCCTCGCGGCCGTCTTCCTCGCCGCCGACGCCGCGCGCGACGGGCTGGACGACCTTCGGCGCGCGTTTCGCCGGCGCGCGCTGGCCGCCGGCTTCGCGGCGGGAGCGGCCGCGCTCGGCGCGCTGGCGCTCCTGCGCTCCGACGCCCCGCGCCTGTACGGCGAGCTGGTGTCGGGGGGCGCGCTGGCGTGCGTGCTCGCCTCGGCGCTGGCGGGCGCGGCGGCGCTGGCCCTCGTCTGGCGCGGGCGCCACGCTACGGCGCGCTACGTGGCCGCCGCGGCGGTCGCCGCGATCACGATCGGCTGGGCGCTGGCGCAGTACCCCGAGCTGCTGCCGGGCCAGCTCTCGATCGATACGGCGGCGGCACCGCACGCGACGCTCGTCGCGCTGCTGTCGGCCGTCGCCGTCGGGCTGGCGCTGGTGGCCCCCGCGCTCGTCGCGCTCTACGGTCTCACCGCGCGCGGGGAGATCGGGGAGCCGCTGGAGGAGATCGACCGCCGCTTCGCGCCGCCGCCGAGCGCCACCGCCCTGCGCAGCGAGCGGTCGTGAGCCCGCGCGCGCGGCGCCGGCTCGTGTTGGCGACCGGCATCGCCGGGCTCGTGCTGATGATCGGCTTCGACCGGCCGCTGACGCGCGTGCTCGGCGTGCTGAGCCTGTTCGCGTTCATCGTCGCCGGGCTGTTTGTCGTCGCCGACCGCGAGTTCCTCGGAGCGGTCGAGCCCGACAGCGGGTCGGCGCGCTTAACGTCGTCGCACCCGGGCGGCGCGTAGGCGATCAAGACCGGGGCCCTGGCGCGTCATGCCGTCGCGCCGACGGGCTCGTCCGCGCCCTCCTGGTCGGCGGATGCGGCGTCCTGTGCGGCCGTCGCCTCGGGGTTGTGCCAGCGCACCGCGAGCTGGTCGGAGTTCGCATCCGCGTCCAGGGTGATCGTCGCGCCGTCGAGGATCTCACCCGACAGCAGCGCGCGCCCGATGCGCGTCTCGACCTCGCGCTGGATGTAGCGCCGCAGCGGTCGCGCGCCGTAGATGGGGTCATAGCCGTTGCGCGCGATCAGCACGCGTGCGCCCTCGCTGAGCTCCAGCGCGATCCGGCGGTCGATCAGCCGTTGGCGCAGGTCGGCCAGCAGCAGCTCGACGATGCGCTCGATCTCGGGCAGCGTCAGCGGCTTGAAGAGCACCGTCTCGTCGATGCGGTTGAGGAACTCTGGCCGGAAGTGCCCGCGAAGCTCGGCGAAGACCTTGTCGCGCGCGTCGTCGGTGATGTGGCCGAGCTCGTCGATGCCGTCGAGCAGGTACAGCGAGCCGATGTTCGAGGTCATGATGATGACGGTGTTGCGGAAGTTCACCGTGCGACCCTGGGCGTCGGTGAGGCGCCCGTCGTCGAGGATCTGCAGCAGGGCGTTGAAGACGTCGGGATGCGCCTTCTCGACCTCGTCGAACAGCACGACCGAGTACGGCTTGCGGCGCACGGCCTCGGTCAGCTGGCCGCCCTCCTCGTAGCCGATGTAGCCGGGCGGCGCGCCCATCAGCCGCGAGACGGTGTGGCGCTCCTGGTACTCGGACATGTCCAGCCGGACGATGTTGTCCTCGGTGTCGAAGAGCGCCTGCGCGAGCGCGCGCGAGAGCTCGGTCTTGCCGACGCCCGTCGGGCCGAGGAAGAGGAAGGACCCGATCGGCCGTCGCGGGTCCTTGATCCCAGCGCGGGCCCGGATGACCGCGTCGGCGACGAGCCGGACCGCTTCGTCCTGTCCGACGACGCGCTCGTGCAGCACCTCGTCGAGGCGCAGCAGCTTCTCGCGTTCGCCCTCCACGAGGCGGGAGACGGGGATGCCGGTCCAGCGCGCGACGACCTGCGCGATCTCGTCCTCGGTGACCTCCTCGCGCAGCAGCCGCGTGACGCCCTGCTTGTCGGCGAGGCGCTCCTCCTCGCCCTTCAGGCGCCGCTGCAGCTCGGGCAGGCGGCCGTGGCGCAGCTCGGCGGCGCGGTTGAGGTCGTAGAGGCGCTCGGCCTGCTCGATCTCGCGGCGCAGCTGCTCGAGCTCCTCGCGCAGCGCCTGGAGCTTGCGGATCGCGGCGCGCTCGGCCTCCCACTGGGCGGTCATCGCGTCGGCCCGCGAGCGCAGCTCGGAGAGCTCCTTGCGCAGCGTCTCCAGGCGCTTCTTGGAGGCGTCGTCCTTCTCTTTGCGCAGCGCCGCCTCCTCGATCTCCAGCCGCATGATCCGGCGGGTGATCTCGTCGAGCTCGGCCGGCATCGAGTCGATCTCGGTGCGCACGACGGCGCAGGCCTCGTCGACGAGGTCGATCGCCTTGTCGGGCAGGAAGCGATCGGCGATGTAGCGCGTCGACAGCGTCGCCGCCGCCACGAGCGCGGTGTCGAGGATCTTCACGCCGTGGTGGACCTCGAAGCGCTCGCGCAGGCCGCGCAGGATCGAGACGGTGTCCTCCAGCGACGGCTCGTCGACGGTCACCGGCTGGAAGCGGCGCTCCAGCGCGGCGTCCTTCTCGATCGTGCGGTACTCGGCGAGCGTCGTCGCGCCGATGCAGTGCAGCTCGCCGCGAGCGAGCATCGGCTTGAGCATGTTGCCGGCGTCCATCGAGCCCTCGGCAGCGCCTGCGCCGACGACGGTGTGGACCTCGTCGATGAACAGCAGGATCCGGCCCTCGGCGGCCTTGACCTCGGTCAGCACCGCCTTCAGGCGCTCCTCGAACTCGCCGCGGTACTTCGCGCCGGCGACGAGCGCGCCCATGTCGAGCGCGAAGATCGTCTTGTCCTTGATGCTCTCGGGCACGTCCTGGCGCACGATGCGATGCGCGAGGCCCTCGACGATCGCCGTCTTGCCGACGCCCGGATCGCCGATCAGCACGGGGTTGTTCTTCGTCTTGCGCGACAGGATCTGGATCACGCGGCGGATCTCGCCGTCGCGGCCGATGACCGGGTCCAGCCGGCCCGAGCGCGCCTCGTCGACGAGATCGCGGCCGTACTTCTCCAGTGCCTCGTAGGCGGTCTCGGGCGTCGCGCTCGTCACGCGCTGCGCGCCGCGCACCTCGGTCAGCACCTCGAGGAAGCGGTCGGCGGTCAGGCCGCGGTCCTTGAGCACCTTGCCTGCCGGAGCGCGCGAGCGCAGCATCGCCAGGAGGAGATGCTCGACGGAGACGTACTCGTCCTTCAGCCGTCCGGCCTCCTTCTCGGCGTCCTCGAGCAGCGCCGACAGCGTGCGCGTGATCCGCACGTCGCCGCCCGCGCCGGAGCCGGACACCCGCGGGCGCGACTCCAGCGCCTTGTCGACGTCGGCGCGGACCGCGTCGACGTCGACGCCGGCGCGCTCGAGCAGGCGCGGGATCAGGCCGTCGGACTGGTCGAGCAGCGCGAGCAGCAGGTGCTCGACGTCGACCTCGGTGTGGCCGAAGCGCAGCGCCTTGGTCTGGGCGTCGTGCACGGCCTCCTGGGACTTCTGGGTCAGGCGGTTGATGTCCATCACTGGCTCCTCGGGCGGGTTACGGGTTGCGCTCGCAGCGACTCCAGGCGCCGCTCGAGGACGTCGATGCGGGCGAGCAGCTCGCAGGCCAGCACGGCGCCCGCGTAGCCGATGCCCAGGTCGCGTCGCAGCCTGGCGGCGCGAGCGAGAGCGGCAGCGTCGCTGCGCGTGAACAGGGGCGCCGCGGCGGTTCCGGCGGCGGGGTCGACGAGCCCGAGCGCGACGAAGCGCCGCACGAGCTCCGGATGCAGGCCGGACTCGCGCGCCAGCGCGTCGAGCGAGAGCAGTGGTCCTGTCACGCCGGGACGAACGACGAGCGCGAGCGTTGTCGTCTGCGTGCGGCTGCGCTGTGGTGTCAGCGCCATCAGCCCGCCGCTCTTGGGTCGAACTTGGACGACTTGCTCAGCTGCTCGAACAGGTCGCGCTCCTTTCGCGTCAGCTTCTTGGGCACCTTGATCGAGACGACGGCGTAGAGGTCTCCCTTGCCGCCGCCTTCCTTCGGCAGGCCTTCGCCGCGCAGGCGCAGCCGGCGCCCGCTCGACGAGCCCGGCGGGACCGTGACCTGCACGGTGGCGGTCAGCGTCTGCACCGGGACCTTCGCGCCGAGCGCGGCCTCCCAGGGCGCGATCGGCAGATCGACTTGGAGGTCGTCGCCCTTGACGCGCAGGCGCGGGTGCGGGCGCAGGCGGATGCGCAGGATGAGATCGCCGTCGCCATCGCCGGAGGCACCACCGCGCACGCGCAGACGCTGGCCGTCGCGCACCCCCGGCGGGAGGTCGACCTCGAGCTCGCGGCCGTCGACCGAGAGGCGCCTGTTGCCGCCGGCGGCCGCCTCCTCGAGCGACAACTCGAGAATCGCCTCCTGATCGGCGCTGCGCCGGCGGCCGCTGCTGCCGGTGCCGAAGCTGTCGAAGATGCTCGAGCGCCCGCCCGCGCCGGGGCCGCCGCCGCCGAACAGATCGCCGAAGAACTCGCTGAAGTCCGCGCCGTCGAAATCGCTGCCGAACTCGACTCGCACGCCGTCACCGAACCCGGCGCCACCACCAGCGGCACCGGCACCGGCTCCGCCGCCGCCGCGCTGCCGGCCGCGGCGGAAGACGTCCTCCCAGCCGGGCGCGCTGGAAACGTCCTGGCCGGCCTTCCAGTTCGCGCCGAGCTGGTCGTAGCGCTTGCGCTTGTCGGGATCGCGCAGCACCTCGTAGGCCTCGGAGATCTCCTTGAAGCGGTCGTCGGCGCCGGGCTCCTTGTTGACGTCGGGATGGTTCTCGCGCGCGAGCTTGCGGTAGGCCTTGCGGATGTCCTCGTTGCTCGCGTCGCGGGGGACGCCGAGCGTCTCGTAGTAGTCACGAAACGCGACGGCCATCAGCCGGCGGCGGGCTCAGGGCGGCGCGCGACGATCACCAGCGCGGGCCGCAGGACACGGTCGCCGATCGCCCAGCCCGAGCGCACCGCCTCGAGGATCGTGCGGTCCGGCGCCTCGTTCGTCACGCGGGCCTCGATCGCCTCGTGGCGCTCTGGATCGAACTGCTCGCCGGCGGCGCCGATCCGCTGCACGCCCTGGCGCGCGAGGATCGACTCCATCTGCTCGAGCAGCGCTCGCAGCCCGTCGGCGCCGGGCGTGCCGTGGCCCATCTGCAGCGCCCGCTCGACGCTGTCGACGGCTTCCAGCCAGTCGCGCAGCAGCGCCTCGCGGCTCTGCTCGACGCCCGCCTGCCGTTCGCGCGCGGAGCGCTTGCGGTAGTTGTCGAGGTCGGCAAGCGCGCGCTTGTAGCGATCCTCCATGCGCGCGAGCTCCGCGCTCTGGTCGGCCGCGCCGTTGCCGGGGGACGTGGGCGCGGACGTCGATCCCCCCGGCTCGGGCGGCGCGCCGTGCGGCGTCCGCATATCCGGGGGCGGTTGCCGGGTCGGCGCCGTCCGAGGCCCGGTGGCGTAGGGGTGATCGGGGGCATCAGTCACGAGTGAACTCCGCGTCGACGACCTCCTCTTCCTCCTCGGCCGAGGCATCCTCGGCGCGGGCGCCATTGCCGCCGGCGCCGTTGCCGCCGGCGGTCGCGCCGGCCGCCGCGGCGGCTGATGGGAGGCTGCTGGCGAGCTGCTGCAGATCGGAGATCAGCGGCCGCACGCGATCCAGCCCGGCCTCCTCCGAGATCGCGGCGCGCGCATCGGCGATCGCCTGCTCCGCGCGCGCCTTGTCGTGCACGGGCAGCCTGTCGGCGAGCTCGCCCAGCTGGCGCTCGACCTGATAGGCCAGCGAGTCCAGCTCGTTGCGAGCGTCGATCTCCTCGCGCCGCCGGCGATCGGCCGCCGAGTTCTGCTCGGCCTCGCGGATCATCCGGTCGATGTCGCCCTGGTCGAGGTTCGTCGACTCCTCGATCGTCACCCGCTGCTCGGCCCCGGTGTCCTTGTCACGCGCCGAGACGTTGAGGATGCCGTTGGCGTCGATGTCGAACGTGACCTCGATCTGCGGCGTGCCGCGCGGCGCCGGGCGGATGCCCTCGAGGCGGAAGCGCGCGAGCTGGCGGTTGTCCTGCGCCATCTCCCGCTCGCCTTGGAGGACCACGACGTCGACCGCGGTCTGGTTGTCGGCGGCGGTCGAGAACGTCTCGGTACGCCGTGCCGGGATCGTCGTGTTGCGCTCGATGACCTTCGTCATGACGCCGCCGAGGGTCTCCAGCCCTACCGACAGCGGCGTGACGTCGAGCAGCACGACGTCCTCGACCTCGCCCTTCAGCACGCCGGCCTGCAGCGCGGCGCCGAGCGCGACGACCTCGTCGGGGTTGACCGACATGTTCGGGTCCTTGCCGCCCGTCAGGCTGCGTACGAGCTTCTGGACGGCCGGGATCCGCGTCGAGCCGCCGACGAGGATGACCTCGTCGATGTCGCCGGCGCTCAGCTTGGCGTCCGACAGCGCCTGCTCGACCGGGCCGCGCGTACGCTCGATGAGGTCGCTCACGAGCTCTTCGAACTTCGCTCGCGTCAGGCTCATGTTCAGATGCTTGGGGCCGTTGGCGTCGGCGGTGATGAACGGCAGGTTGAGCTGCGTCGACGTCGTCGCCGACAGCTCGATCTTGGCTCGCTCCGCCGCCTCGTAGAGGCGCTGCAGCGCCTGCGGGTCGCTGCGCAGGTCGATGGCCTGGTCGCGCTTGAACTCCTGCGCCATCCAGTCGACGATCCGCTTGTCGAAGTCGTCGCCGCCGAGGTGCCCGTCGCCGCTCGTGGAGCGCACCTCGACGACGCCGTCGCCGACATCGAGCACGGAGACGTCGAACGTCCCACCGCCGAGGTCGAAGACGAGGACGGTCTCCGAGCCCTTCTTGTCGATGCCGTAGGCGAGCGCTGCGGCGGTCGGCTCGTTGATGATCCGCAGGACGTCGAGGCCGGCGATCCTGCCGGCGTCCTTCGTCGCCTGGCGCTGGGCGTCGTTGAAGTAGGCCGGGACCGTGATGACGGCCTCGTTGACCTTCTCGCCCAGGCCCTTGGCGCCGTCCTCGGCGAGCTTGCGCAGGATGATCGCCGAGATCTCCTCCGGCGAGTACTGCTTGCCGCGGACCTCGATGCGGACGGCGTCGTTGGGTCCCTTGACGACCTTGTAGGAGACCATGCCGGCCTCCTCCTCGACCTCCTGCCACTTGCGTCCGATGAAGCGCTTGATCGAGTAGATCGTGTTTTCGGGGTTGAGGATCATCTGGCGCTTGGCGACCTGGCCGACGAGCCGCTGCCCGTCCTCGGTGAACGCGACGACCGACGGCGTCGTGCGCTGGCCCTCGGCATTGGGGATCACCTCCGCCTGGCCGCCCTCCATCGTTGCTGCCACGACCGAGTTGGTCGTGCCGAGATCGATTCCAACCGCCTTGGGCATTACCGCTCCTCCTCAGTCGCGAGTGAAGGTGATGGGCACGGCAGGGCTCGTGGCCCGCACGCCCTCGGAGATGGAGATAGGGCACGGCACGGAGGCGTCAAGGTCGGCGATCAGCGACCCGGCGGCGCGACGGTCAGCAGCGGCGCTCAGCGCACCGCGATCACCGGTCGCGCATGCACGATGCCGCCCACGTGCTCCTCGCGCCCGGCCCGCACGATGTCGCCGAGCAGCCGGGTCCAACCGAGCTCCTCGTCCCACGGCGGGTCGTCGGCGGCCGTCTTCTGCTCCTTCGCGGCAACCGTGTCGGCGCTGACGATGAACGCGGCGACGCCGGACCGCAGCCGCCTGCCGGGCAGCGGCGCGCTCCAGCTCGTCACGTAGGCGTCGATCGGCGGCGACGAACGCTCGATGAAGCTCCACGCGCGGGCGACGGAGGCACGCCGGGGACACAGCTCGAGCTGCCACACGACGATCGCCCCGCGCTCGCGGACGGCCTCGGCGAGCACCGCGACGAACGGATCGCTGATGACGACGACGTCGTCGGGGCGGACGGCGTCGCCGATCAGCGTCTCGCCGTCACGCGAGCCGCCGGCATAGATCTCGTGCTGCTCAGCGTCGAGCTGGCGCTGCCCGCGCGCATGGCCGCAGAGCATCGCGTCCAGCTGCCGGATGAGGTCACGCAACGGCCCGTCGGCGGCGATGTCCAGCCGGCCGGCGTCAACGGCGCCCGCGCCGCCGAGGCGTGATCGCAGCGCCTCCGCTGCCGACCGGCGCTGCGGGAGCGCCGCCGCGCACCACACGGTGCGCCCGGCCAGTCCGTCGATCGCCTCGCTGCGGGCGCGCTCGCGCAGGCGCATGTCTTGGGCGCTCGACGGGACTGCGAAATGCTCGAGCATCAGACTGGTCACGGCTCCCTCCTGAGACGGTGTGCCGGCGCTTCGATAGGCCGAGGCCGGACGGCGGCAAGCTCAGGACACCTTGCCGACGCACCGAAGCGCCCTACATCCGGGTTGCGTGAGCGTGACGCCATCGATCCCCGAGACGGTCGTCTGCCCGCACACCACGATGATCCGGCCGGTCGTGCCGCGAACGCCGCAGGGCTGCGAGGAATGCCTGCTCACCGGATCGCCGTGGGTGCATCTTCGGCTGTGTCTGACATGTGGCCACGTCGGCTGCTGCGATTCCTCGCCCAACCGCCATGCCCGCCGCCATGCCCACGCCACCGGTCATCCGATCGTGCAATCGTTTGAACCCGGTGAGGGCTGGCGCTGGTGCTACGTGGATGCGGCGTTCGTCTGACGTCCGGCGAGGTGCTCGTGGACCAGGCGCACGGCCATCGATCCCTCGCCGACAGCGGTCGCAACGCGCTTGACCGACCCGCTGCGCACGTCGCCGACGGCGAACACGCCCGGCTGCGAGCTCTCCAGCAGCAGCGGCTCGCGCCCGGGCCCCGCGCCGTTGCCCGTGACGGCGACATCGCGGCCGGTGCGGATGTAGCCGCCGTCGTCGAGCTCGACGAGCCCGCCAAGCCAGTCGGTATGCGGCGCGGCGCCGATGAAGATGAACATCGAGCGGGCCTCGAGCGTCTCGTACTCCCCGGTCGCGTTGTGCTCCACGACGACCGCATCGAGCGTCTTGGAGCCCAGCAGCCGGCGGGCCTCGGTGCGCGTGTGGATCCTGACGTTCGGCGTGCGCTCGATGCGATCGGCGAGGTAGCGCGACATGCCGACGCTCAGATCCGGTTCGCGGACGACGAGGTGGACCAGCGGCACGTACTGAGATAGGAACAGCGTCGCCTGCCCGGCCGAGTTGCCGCCACCGACGACGGCGACGGGATCGCCGGCGCACATGTTCGCCTCGGCGATCGTCGCGGCGTAGTAGATGCTGACGCCCTCGAACTCCTCCAGGCGCTCGATCGGCAGCCGCCGGTAGCGCACGCCCGCAGCGATGACGACGCTGCGCGCCTTGATGCGGTCGCCGTCAGCATCGCCGAAGCTCACGGCATACCCGCCGTCGCGCGGCTCGATCGCCGTCGCCTCGGCCGACACCTCGAAGCGCGCGCCGAACTTGCGGGCCTGGATCTCGGCGCGCTCGGCGAGCTCGGCGCCCGAGATCCCCGCGGGGAAGCCGAGGTAGTTCTCGATCCGCGACGAGGTGCCCGCCTGGCCGCCGACCGCGAGCCGCTCCAGCGCGATCGTGCGCAGGCCCTCCGAAGCGCCGTAGACCGAGGCGGCGAGCCCCGCCGGGCCGGCACCGACGACGAGCAGGTCGCAGCTGATGTCGCCCTCGGCCGCGTCGAGCAGACCGAGCGCACGCGCCAGCTCCTGGTTGGACGGGTTTCGCAAGACCTGCGAGCCGCCCAGGATGACGACCGGCGTCTCGTCGGGCCCGATCCCCAACATCTCCAGCAGGCGCTCCGCGCCGGGATCCTCCTCGAGATCGATCCAGCGGTGCGGCAGCCGGTTGCGCGACGCGAACTCGCGCAGGCGGCGGGTGTCGGGCGAGTAGCGCGAGCCGACGATGCGAAAGCCGGTGCCGAGGCCGACGAGGATCGAGCGGCGCAGCAGCAGCGCGCGCAGGATCAGGTCCCCGAGTGCTTCGTCGCTGGCGACGAGCTCGCGCAACCGCTCGGTCGGGATGCAGACGACCGCGCCGGGCTCGCGCACGGACGCGGTCAGGAACACCGGCTGGCCGGTGAGCAGCCCGAGTTCGCCGACGAAGCGCCCCGGGCCATGGACGGCGAGGACGTCACCGGAGCGCTCGGCGACCGCCACCTTGCCCTCGAGGATGACGAAGAAGTCACAGCTCGTGTCGTCCTCCCCGTAGAGGACGTCGCCGGCACGCACCTCGCGGCGCTCGCCGAGCGCCGCGAGCGCCTGGATCTGCTCAGGGCTCAGTCGTGGGTAGGCCCCGTGAAGGTCGGGCGTCTCCTCGAGCGCGGGCTGGGGCGTCGTGGGCATGCGGCAGCTCTTCCTCTCGCGGGTAGGAGAGCGAGCGGTAGGCCATCGCTACCGCGCGTTCAAGCCGGGTTGTCCGGCCCAGCCGGCGTCCTACATTGCCATCTACCTCATGGCTGCCAAACCGACGATCATCACCTGCCTGAACTGCGGCACGAAGAACCGCGTACGCCCGCGCGCCGAGGGCATCCCGCGCTGCAGCGTCTGCCATGCGGCGCTGCCCTGGATCGTCGAGACCGACGCCGGCGGATTCGACGAGGAAATCGTCGCGTCGATCCCCGTGCTGGTCGACTTCTGGGCACCCTGGTGCGGCCCATGCCGCATGGTCTCACCCGTCGTCGAGCAGATCGGGCGCGAGTACGCCGGCCGCCTGAAGGTCGTCAAGCTCAACATCGACGAAGCACCGGCGATCGCGGCGCGCTATGCCATCCAGAGCATCCCGCAGCTCATCGTCATCAAGGACGGCCAGGAGGCCGACCGGCTCGTCGGCGCCGTCCCTCCCGCACAATTGCGCGCGATGATCGAGCGCCACGTGACGGCCGTCGCGGAGCCACCGGGCGTCAGCGGCTGACCCGCGCGCTGGTTCGAGACGTGTCGGCCTCAGAGCTGCGCTTCGAACGCGTCAACCGCGCCCGTCCGGGCACAGGCCGAGCACCTTCTCCAACGTCACCGGCAGGTCCCGCACCCGCAGCCCGGTCGCGTCGTACACCGCATTGACGACCGCAGCCGCGGCGCCCACGATCCCGATCTCGCCGGCGCCCTTGGCGCCCATCGGGTTGACGTAGGGGTCGTCCTCGTCGATCCAGGTCGCGTCGAGCTCGCCGATGTCGGCGTTGACGGCGACGTGGTACTCGGCGAGGTCGGCGTTGACGAAGTCGCCGTAGCGGGGGTCGACGACGCTCTGCTCCAGCAGCGCCATCGACACGCCCCAGGCCATCCCGCCGAGCAGCTGCGAGCGGGCGGTCTTGGCGTTCAGGACGCGGCCGACCGCGAAGACGCCGGTCATCCGGGGGACGCGGATCTCACCCGTGTCGGCGTCGACGCGGACCTCGGCGAACTGCGCGCCGTGGGCGTACATGGCGTACTGCTCGGCGTACGGGTTCTCGCCGGCGTCGGCGGTCGCCTCCGACGCACCGTCCGCACGCAGCTTCCGCGCCGCGTGGACGATCGCGGTTCCCCACGAGGCGGTGCCCTGCGATCCGCCGGCCGGACGCGCGCGCGGCAACCGCGTGTCGCCGATCTCGAGGATGACGTCGTCGATGGCAACGTCGAGCGCGTCGGCGGCGATCTGGGTGAGCACGGTCCACGCGCCGGTGCCGATGTCCGACGCGGCGATCTGCACGCGATAGCGCCCGCCGTCGAGCGCGCGGATGGTCGCCGTCGCCTTGCCGCGGCCGGCGGGGTAGGCCGACGCCGCAACGCCGGTGCCGACGAGCCAGCGCCCGTCGCGCCGCACGCCCAGCGGCGCGCCCTCGCGCGGCTGCCAGCCGAAGCGCTCGGCCCCCCGGCGCAGGCACTCCACGAGCCCGCGACTGGAGAACGGCAGGCCGCTGCCGGGATCCTTCTCCGGCTCGTTGCGAACGCGCAGCTCTACGGGATCGATGCCACACGCGATCGCCAGCTCGTCCATCGCCGACTCCAGCGCGAACGACCCCTGCGCCTCGCCGGGGGCACGCATGATCGTCGGCGGCGGCATGTCGAGCCGGGCCATGCGGTGCGTCGTGCGCCGGTTCGGGCAGGCGTACATCATCCGCGTCGGCCTGGCCGCGAGGTCCTCGGTCAGGTCCTTGATCGTCGACACCTGCAGCACGACGTCGTGCTCGACGGCCGTCAAGCGCCCGTCGTCGCCGGCCGCCAGGCATACCCGCTGGATCGTCGGCGTGCGGTAGCCCACGACGGAGAACATCTGCGCCCGGGTCAGCTCGAGCTTCACGGGCCGCCCCAGCGCCTTCGCGGCCAGCGCGGCGAGGACCACGTGCGCGTGTGTGTAGAGCTTGGACCCGAACGCCCCGCCGACGTAGGGCGAGATCACCCGCACCTGCTCGCCCTCCAGTCCGAACGCGTCGGCCACGTCGCCGCCGATCGAATGCGATCCCTGGTTTGCGTCGTAGAGCGTCAGGCGGTCGCCGTCCTCCCAGATCGCGATCGTCGCGTGCGCCTCGATCGGGCTGTTGTGCTCGGCCGGGGTGGTGTACGTGCGCTCGACGACGACGCTCGCCCGCGCGCGCCCGGCCTCGACGTCGCCGTCGTCGCTGTCGGCGCTGTCGTCGGGCGGCGCCTCGAGGTCGTCGCGATCGGCGCTCAGCAGCACGTCGTGGGGCTCCTCCTCGTAGCGGACCTTCACCAGCGCCGCGGCGTGCCGGGCCACCTCCGCCGTGCCGGCGACGACGACCGCGACGAATTGGCCGCGGAACGCGACCGCAGCGGACTGGAGCACCGCGAGCTCGGGGTCGTCGGTCTGCAGGCGCGGCGCGTTCTCGTGCCACAGCACCCCGACGACGCCGTCCAGCGCCTCTGCGGCGGTCGCGTCGAGCGACACGATGCGGCCCCTGGCGATCGTGCTCTGCACGCCGACCGCGTAGGCGACGCCATCGACCCGATGCTCGTACGCGTACCGCGCCGCGCCCGTCACCTTCAGCGACCCGTCGACGCGGTCGATCGGCGCGCCGAGCACGCGCGCCGCGGTGCTCACCGCTGCTCCAGGAGGTCGAGCAGCGTGCGGACGATCGTGGCGCGCGCGAGGGGCACCTTGAAGGCGTTCGCGGGCAGCGGCTCGGCCGCCGCGAGCTCGGCGTCCGCCGCCCGCCCGAACGACTCCTCATCGGCGCGGGCGCCGCGCAGCTGCGCCTCCGCGTGCGTCGCGCGCCACGGCTTGTGGGCCACCCCGCCGAGCGCGATGCGCACGTCGCGCACCACCCCGTCCTCGACGTCGATCGCGGCGGCGACCGACACGAGCGCGAACGCGTAGGAGGCGCGGTCGCGCACCTTGCGGTAGCGCGAGCGGGCGGCGATCGGCAGCGCCGGCAGGTCGACGGCGACGATCAGCTCGCCGCGCTCGAGCACGGTGTCGCGCTGCGGCTCTTCGCCGGGCAGGCGATGAAACTCCGTCAGCGCGATCTCGCGCACGCCGGCGGGGCCCTGGACCCGAACGACTGCGTCGAACGCAGCGAGCGCGACGGCCATGTCGGACGGGTTCGTCGCGACGCACGACTGCGAGTGCCCGACGACCGCCAGGCCGCGGTGATAGCCCTCGCGCGCCGCGCAGCCCGAGCCGGGCGCGCGCTTGCTGCACGGCTTCGTGACGTCCTGGAAGTACACGCAGCGCGTGCGCTGCATGAGGTTGCCGCCTGTCGTCGCGAGGTTGCGCAGCTGGTAGGTGGCGCCGGCGAGGAGCGCCTGCGCCAGCGCCGGGTAGCGCGCGCGGATCGCCGGGTCGGCGGCCAGGTCGCTGTTGCGCACGGCCGCGCCGATCCGCACGCCCCCGTCCGGCAGCGCCTCGATGACGTCGGACGCGACGCCCGTCACATCGATCAGCAGCTCCGGGCGCTCGACGTCGAGCTTCATGAGGTCGACGAGGTTCGTGCCGCCCGCGAGGAACGCGGCGCGCGGCTCGGCGGTCAGCAGCGCGACCGCCGCGGCGGCATCGTCAGCGCGCTCGTAGCGAAACGGCCTCACGCGCTCGCCTGCTCGCGCACCGCCGCCACGATGTTGACGTAGGCGGCGCAGCGGCAGAGGTTGCCGCTCATCCGCTCGCGGATCTCGTCGTCGTCGAGCGCGATCTCCGTCACGGCGAGGTCGGCCGTCACCGCGCTCGGCCACCCGCGCCGCGCCTCGTCGAGCAGCGCGACCGCCGAGCAGATCTGGCCGGGCGTGCAGTAGCCGCACTGAAACGCATCGTGTTCGACGAACGCGCGCTGCAGCGGATGCAGGTCGTCCCCGTCGATCAGGCCCTCGATCGTCACGATCTCGGCGTCCTGGCATGCGACCGCGAGCGCCAGGCAGCTGTTGATCCGCCGGCCGTCGACGAGCACCGTGCACGCCCCGCACTGGCCCCGGTCGCAGCCCTTCTTCGTCCCGGTCAGCCCAAGGCGCTCGCGCAGCGCGTCCAGCAGCGTCGTGCGCACGTCGACCGTCAGGTCGTGCGCGGACCCGTTGATCCGCAACGTCACATCGACATCGCTCACGCGTCCCGACGTTCCCAGGGGCGGCGACGCAGAAACGCCCACTTGCGCCGGCGGCCTCAGACGCACCGGTGGCGCGGGTACACCATGCGCGCGCCTTCAGCTCGCCCGGCGGTAGCGGATGTGCGTGGCGAGCGGCGAATGCAGTACCTCGACGGGCTCCAACCCGAGAGATTCGACGCCGTCGAAGATCCGCTCGCCGGATCCGAGCAGGACTGGGGCGATGTCGAGCGTGAGCTCGTCGACGACCCCGGCGACGAGCGCCTGGCGAACGGTGGAGGCGCCGCCTGCGATGTCTACGCCGTCGTCACCGGCGGTCTCACGCGCCTGTGCGTAGGCGGCGTCGAAGCCGCCGGTGACGAAGTGGAACGTCGTCCCGCCCTCCATCTCGATCGGCTCGCGGGCGTGATGGGTGAGCACGAACACCGGTGCGTGGTACGGCGGCTCGGGCCCCCACCAGCCGCGCCAGTCCTCCTCCCACTCGCCGCGGGTCGGCGCGAACATGTTGCGGCCCATGAGGTAGGCGCCGCGCGGGCGCATGAGCCAGCCGGTCGCGGTCTCGTCGGCCTCGTTTGCGCGCTCGTCGCCGAGGTGCCAGCCGTGGATCTCCCTTCCGCGCTTTCCGAGTGGGTGCTCGCGACTCTGGTCCGGCCCGGCGACGAAACCGTCGAGCGAGATCGACATGTGGCAGGTGGTGTCTGGCATCGCGACCCTTTCGACGGTGATTCAGCTGAGCTGCTCGGCCAGCCCGATGATGATGCCCTCCGGGCCGTGGCCGTCCGGGGTGCGCAGCATGGCGATGTCGGCACGGACGTCGTCGAGCCCAACCACCTGGCCAACCCATGGCCCCTCGACCTCGGTCTCGCCTTCCAACTCCATCCCCAGCTCGGCGAAGAACGCCTTGGCAGCCTGAAGATCCTCGACAACGATGAGAACGTTGTCCATCCGCTGAATCGCCATGTCCACTCCTGCTGTCGTGGGCCGCGCCGTGCCGTGGGGGGCGGGCCTCGCCACCGATGAGTTTTCCAAGCCGGCGCAGTCGATAGCGGTATGTCATCGATCCCGGAAGGAAGCGACGCATGGCCTCGCTTGTTCTGAAGATGTCCGTATCGCTCGACGGCTACGTCGCTCCGAGCGACGGGAGCACCGACTGGATCACCGCGGGACGCTCCGACGACGGCGCCAGCTGGACGCTCGAGACCGTCAGCAACGCCGGCGCGCACCTCATCGGTGCCGCCACCTATGCGGGATGGGCCGACTACTGGCCCAACGCCACCGGGCCGTTCGCCAAGCCGATGAACGAGATCCCCAAGATCGTGTTCTCGGATTCGCTCGCCTCCGCCGACTGGGGCCCGACGACGATCGCCACCGGAGACCTGGCCCCAGCGGTCACGCGACTCAAGCAGGAGCGCTCCGACGGGTACCTGCTCGCCCAAGGCGGGATTCGGTTCGCCCGATCGCTGGTCCAGACCGGGTTGATCGATGAGTACCGCCTCGTCATCCATCCGGTAGTCCTCGGTGGCGGCGAGCGGCTCTTCCTTGCACCGCTCACGATCGATCCGACGAGCACCATCGTGTTCAGCGGCGGAGCCGTCGCGCACGTCTTCGCGGCACACCCGAGAAGCTGACGCCGTCGCCACGCCGCTCCCTTCCGCGTGCGAGGAGCGCCCCTCGCGGAGCGCTGCTCCTCGCGCACTCCGGCACACCGGCCCGCGCCGGCCGCCGTTCTAGCTGGAGCGCGAGCCGAACGGCGGGCGCCGGTTGATGCGGCGGGCGGTCTTGCCGACGAGTGCGGCGATGAGGCCGGTGATCAGGCCGGCGAGCCCACCGGCGATCGTCGCCGGCAGACCGAGTTCCACAACGGCAAACGGCGCGGTCGGCGCGTAGGCATGGATGCCGATCATCAGCCCGGCGATCGCGCCAATCGCGCCGCCCGCGGTCGCTCCAACGACGGCGAATCCTGCCGGCAGCGGCATATCGCCGAGAAACCTGACGTACGCGTTCATCGTGTTCAGCAGGGATGGTAAGCCGCGCTCGGGTTCCGCTAGGCGGTTGCCGAGGCGAACAGCACGACGTTCGAGAAGCGCAGCGGCGTGCTGCCACCCGCCGCGTCCGCTGCGGCCTGCGTGATCGCGTCCCAGGCCGCTTCCTGGGCGTCGCCTGCGTGCTGCTCGATCATCGCCCGGATCGGGGCCGAGATCGCCCTGATGTAGGCGGTGAACTGCTGCGCGGAGTCGAACTCGTACGTGACCTCGTCCTGCTCCACGGCGACGTCCGAGAACCCACCTCCCTCGAGCAACCCGCCGATCGCGGTGGGGGTGGGCCGGGAGAGGGGCCCGGGCGTTCCGGGCGGGGGCGGGGGCACGTCCAGCCGCTTCATCGTCGTCCTCATCGGAATCGAGAGGAAGGGGACCTGATCGGGCTCGCCCCACGAGCTGATCGCCATCCGCGCGCCCGGCTTGAGGAAGCCTCGGATTCGGCCCGCGGCGGCCTCCGCGTCAGGCTCGAAGATGATCCCCCAGCGCGAGACGGCGGCGTCGAAGCTCGCGCGCGGAAAATCGAGGCTGGAGGCGTCCGACTCCACGAATTCGACGTTGGCCAAGCCGGCCGCCGCCGCGCGTTCACGCCCGAACGCGAGCATTTCGGGGGAGATGTCCGTGGCCACGACGTGGCCCTCCGGGCCGGCCCTGCGCGCGGCGGTGAGCGCCGGCTCGCCATAGCCGGCGGCGACGTCCAGGACCCGGCTTCCCGGCTGCACGCCGGCAAGCTCCACCAGCCGCTCGCTGATGTGCCGGTCTGCACGGTCATTGAACTCGCTCCACTCCATCCATCCCACCGCAGCGGAGTCCCAGTGCTTGTGCTGCGCCTCGCGGAAGCCGACCGGGTCGATCGCCTCAGATCCCATGCTCGCTCCTCCCTACCACCCCAGTTCGATGCATGACGACGCTAACCGATTCCGGTAACCGAGGGGCTCGCACGAGATGTTCGAGCTCCCGGCGGAACGGGTGTCTCACCCAGCTGCGCGCCGCGACGCGCACGTGCCGATCAGGGGTTGCCGGCGAGCGGCAGCGCGCTTGAGATCGCGCTCAGGTCGACTGCTCCGATCGAGCGCTGCATGCCGTAGAGGTTCGTGCTCGGCACGAGCCGCAGGCGCAGTTGCGAGGCCGGCTGACCATGGATGGCGATCGTCTCGAGCTTGCGCGTGACGGTGCGCCGCAGGCCGTCGAGGATGACCGGGATCGGTGTCACCTGCGCCCCGACGACACGCTGCGTCGCGCCATCGACGACCTGCGCGTACAGAAACGTCGCCGCGGGCAGCGCGCTGCCTCGATAGCTCAGCGTGAGCGTGGGCTCACCGACGATGTCGACCTCGGCTGCGGGCGCCGCGTAGGGGACCTCGACGACGTCGAGCGCGGGAGCGCCGAGCGAGATCGGGCCGAGCGTGACGGACGGCGACGGCGCGAGCGTGAGCGCCCCGGCGCCAGAAGCGTCCAGTGCACCAGCGCGATCGAGCGGGTAGTCGTCGGCCGCGTGCCACGCGCCGCGGTCGTCGATCCACTGCAGGCGCGGACCGGTGTCGATCGCCGGGTCGGCGTTCAGCCAGCGTCGTAGCCACGTCAGCCCAGCGCGGCGCAGCATCCCGGCGCTGTCACCCGCCGGCGTCGTGCACGTGCCGTGTCCACCGCAGTACCAGATCATCTTCACCGGCACCTGATTGGCGCGCAGCTGCTCGTAGTTGGCGATCGCCTCACCCAACGAGAAGAGCGTGTCGACGGTTCCCTGTGTGATCAGCGTCGGAGCGCGGATCGCGCCGACGAGGGCGCCGGGACCGCGGTCGGCCAGCCATCGGCGGCTTGTCGCCGACAGCGACCCGAGCGCGCTGCCCTCCAGGCACAAGGTTCGCAGCCGAGCGGCGGTGCTGCCCAGCTGCACGCCGGCCGGCCCGCCGAGACCCTCGAGCACCCCATCGCTGAGACCGAGGATCTCGCCGCTGGCGCAGATCCCCAGGATCCAGCCGGCCTTGAAGGCGCCGTCCTTGGCAAAGCTCGTCGCCAGCGAGTGCCATGCGATGTCCGGAGCGATCGCGTCGACGCGCTGATCGATCGCCGCGGTCGCGAACTGGATCCCGCCGCCATAGCTCGAGCCTGCCATGCCGACGCGGGGGTCGCCCGGTCCGTCCAGGAGCGCCTCCGGCA
Source organism: uncultured Solirubrobacteraceae bacterium (assembly GCA_963764385.1). Lineage (GTDB taxonomy): Bacteria > Actinomycetota > Thermoleophilia > Solirubrobacterales > Solirubrobacteraceae > DATFQI01. Next base: position 43,493 of record CAVXSJ010000004.1, read on the forward strand.
CCGTCGCGATGTAGTCGATCAGCGCCTGCACGTCGCGGGCCTCGAAGTCCGGTGAATCGAACTCCGTCACGCCGCCGGACCCGCCAAAGCCGCGCGGATCCCACGTCAGCACGTTGAATCCGGCGTCGCGAAGGTTGCCGATCCCGATCCTGTCGCCGCTGTTGTCGCCGGGATCACTCGAGCCAGGCGCCGCGTACGCGCCCCCTACGATCACCGTCGCCCGGCGCTCGCCCGGCCGCAGCCCGCCGGCGGGAAAGAAATGCGAGACGATCGGCGTGCCGTCAAATGACGCCACGGCCAGATCGCGCGCCGCCGCGGGCGCGGGCGCGAGCGCGACCAACCCGACGAGCATGACTGCGAGAACGACGCCGCGAACAGGGAGCATGGCCCGGCGACCGTTCTACCCGTGCGGCAGTCCTCTAGGACGCGCATCGAGCAGCCGGGGCTCGCGACGCGGTCGGGTAGCCGGCGGGTTCGCCGAGATACCCTATGTGCGTGTCCGAAGCATGGCTTGGCACCGACGTCCCACTGGATGCTCAGCACGAGCGCCCCGGAGGCATGGGACTGCACATCTGCGCGGTCGTGCAGCGCGGATCCGGCTCCTCCAGCGAGCACGTCGAGGTCGTCAACGACGGCGCTAAGCCCGTGCCCGTGACGGGCCTCGAGCTGACCGACTGCGCCGGACAGCACCACGAGCACGTCTACACGTTCCCGAAGGGCGAGCTCGCCGCCGGCCAGACCGCCTACGTCTACAGCGGGACAGGCAAGAGCCAGCTCACGCGCAGCGGCGATCTGATCCTGTTCGCGGGCCTGCGGTCTCCCGTCTGGAAGGACGATTCGCATGTCGCATACCTGCGCCACCCGGATGGCAAGATCATCGACACGATGCACGCCGGGCGCCCGCCGCGCCACCCCAACGGCCACTAGTGGCCGCGATCGGCGACGTACGCACTTACAACGCCGAGGCGCGCTCGACCGACGTCTTCGGCCGCGTGCTGTGCAGCGCGCGCGAGCAGCACTTCGTGATCGACGGGCCGCCCTGGAACGACTGTCCCGGCGAGGCGCTGACCCCCGGTGAGGCGTTCCTGGCCGCCGTCGCGGCGTGTGGCGTCGAGCTTGCGCAGGTGCTCGCCGCGCGCGACGGCGTCGAGGTCGGCAAGGTGCACGTCTCGATCCACGGCGTCGTCGAGCCGGACAATCCCGTGCGCGAGGACGTGACGGTCTTCAACCGCGTCCGGATGACGTTCACGATCGGGGGCGTCAGCGAGGCGCAGGCGGCAGCGTTGGTCGATGGTGTCGCCCGTCGCTGTCCGCTGTACGGGAGCGTCGCCGCCTCGGCCGGCGAACTCGACGTCGACGTGCGCGTCGCCTGACCCGCGGGCCGCCGCGGCTAACCCTTGGCGTACTCCTCCGCCGACTTGGTCTCGAACTCGTAGCCGACGAAGCCCTCGTCGCCGACGACCCAGGCGTCGTGTCCCGGCTCGATCGTGTACGCGTCGCCGGGACCGATCTCGACCTCGGTGCCGTCCTCGTGCTGCACGACGAGGCGGCCGGAGTGGACGACGCCGACGTGGCGCGCTTGGCAGCTGTCGGTGCCCGCCACCGGCTTGATGCAGTCCGACCATTTCCAGCCGGGGTCGAACGCAAAGCGCCCGACCGTCGCCGCGCCCATACGCACGATGTCCACCTTCGTCTTGTCCGGCGTTCGCGTCTCGTCAGGCGAGTCGAAATCGCGTGATTGCACACCTGCCATGGCAGCCTCCTGTAGTGGTCGACGCGGACATCGTCCCGGCTCGGGGCGGGCCGTTACAAGTACCCGCACTCGCTGGCCGCTCGCGACGTCCGCTCACGAGACGAGCGGCGCATACGCCGGCAGCACGCGACCCTCGATGAACTCGAGGCCGGCGCCGCCGCCGGTGCAGATGTGCGTCACGCGGTCGGCGAGCCCGAAGCGATTGAGCGCCGCGACGAGATCGCCGCCGCCCACGACCGTCGTCGCGTCGCTGCGCGCGATCGCCTCGGCGACGGCGCGTGTGCCGGCCGCAAACGGCTCGAGCTCGAACGCGCCGACCGGGCCGTTCCAGAACACGGTGCCGGCGCGCTCGATCACGTCGGCGTAGGCAGCGCACGTCCGCGGCCCGACGTCGAGCCCGATCCAGCCCGGCTCGATCCCGTCGGCGTCGACGACACGCGATGTCGCGTCGGCCGCAAAGCGGTCGGCGACGACGACGTCGACCGGCAGGTGCAGGCGGTCGCTGCGCTCGAGCACGCGCCGCGCGACAGCCACACCCTCCGCGTCGCACAACGAATCGCCCACGCCATGCCCCTGCGCGGCGAGAAACGGAAAGCTCATCGCGCCGCCGATCAGGACCGCGTCGGCGAGCTCGAGGAAGCGCTCGATGACGCCGATCTTGTCGGTCACCTTGGCCCCTCCTAGCACCGCCACGAGCGGCCGAGCCGGGGACCGCAGGACCGATTGCAGCATCATGATCTCGCGCTCGAACAGCAGCCCCGCGGCCGAGCGGGCGACGTGATGCGCGACGCCCTCCGTCGATGCGTTGGCGCGATGTGCGCTGCCGAACGCATCGTTCACATAGGCGTCGGCAAGCGCGCCGAGCCGCGCCGCGAGCGCCGGATCGTTGTCGGTCTCCCCGTGCTCGAAGCGAATGTTCTCGAGCATCACGACGTCGCCGTCGACAACGTGGTCGAGATCGGGTGCGAGCGCGACGTCCTCGCCGAGCAGCTCTGACAGGCGCGCGGCCACCGGTCGCAGCGACAGCGACGGCTCGCGATCGCGCGGCCGGCCGAGGTGGGCGACGAGCAGCACGCGCGCGCCGCGTTCGCGCAGCGCGTTGATCGTCGGCAGCGTGAGGCGCAAGCGGGTGTCGTCGGCCACCTCGCCGTCGGCGCGCAAGGGCACGTTGAACTCGACGCGAACAAGGACGCGGGCGCCGGCGAGGTCGCCGAGATCGTCGAGTGTTCGCAGGCGCCCCGCCCCGCGTGTCGCAAGACCCGCGTCGCGGCTCATGCCCTGAGCACGACGTTCATAGCGTTCCCACGCGTGGAAAGACTAACGCCGTCGAGGCCGCCACCCGCCGGTGCAGGGATCCGCAAGGGTTCTCGCCGCGGCGATCAGCGCCTATTCTTTCGCCGTGGACCGTTTTCAGCTCAGCGAGCGGTGGTGCAACTGGAAAGGCGTCGACGTGATCTTCGACGCCGCCCGCGCGGCGATCGAGGCCGGACCGTTCGATCCGCCGATCTGCGAGGTCCTGTTCGACGAAGAGTACGACCCCTTCACGGTCGACACGCTCGAGGAGGCGCGCGCGCACCTGTCGAGCCACCGCGTCCGCTCGATGGAGATCATCGTCTCGCACTTCGCCGAGGACGAAGCGCGCGTGACGCTGCAATACAGCGGCGACCGGCTCCAGCTCAACGGCTACGGCAGCGACTGGACCCGCGCTCGGGCCGCATATGACGCGGCGCAGGCCGAGCTCGCGGGTCACTTCGGGATCACGACCTTCAAGCTGCCGAAGCCGCCGCGCGACACGGTCGCCGAGACGCGCAAGCGCCTCGTGATCGAGGAGCTCGAGGCGGCGCTCGAGAACGTCGACTCGGGCCTCGACGATCACTGAGCCCGACCGCCGCTGAGGCGACGCCGGCCTACGCTGCCGGCACGACCGGAAGTCCAGCGGCGCGCCAGGCCTGAAAGCCGCCGGCGAGATCGGTCGCGTAGGCGAATCCGAGTTGCTGCAGCGTCGCCGCGGCGAGGCTCGACTGATAGCCCTCGTCGCACATCACGATGACCCGGCGCTCGAGGTCGCCGACGCGGTCGTCGTGCGCGTCGCAGCTGGGATCACAGCGCCACTCGAGCACGTTGCGCGCAAACCAGATCGTGTCCGGCACTATCCCGTCGGCGGCGCGCTGCGACTCCGAGCGGATGTCGATCATGAGGGCGCCAGCGGTGATCGCCTCGCGCGCCTCGCGCGGCTGCACGCGGGCAAGCCCTGCGCGCGCCTGCGCGAGCAGCTCATCGATCGTCATGCGCGCCACCATCGTGCACAGAATCTAGCCATGGCTTCGACGCCGCCGGACCACTAACGTCGCGATGCGATGACGACCGTGGAGCTCAGCGGTGGCGGGCTGGAGCCGGCCGAGGTGGTCGCCGTCGCGCGCGGCGACGCGGTCGTGCGGCTCGGCGCGCGCGGGCGCGAGCTGATGGATGCGAGCGCCGCAGCGGTGCAGCGCGCATTGGACGCGCCGGAGCCGGCGTACGGCGTGTCGACCGGGTTCGGCTCGCTGGCGAACATCGTCATCCCCGCCGATCGGCGCGAGGAGCTGCAGCGCGCGCTCGTGCGCTCGCACGCCGCGGGGATGGGGTCGCCCGTGGAGCGCGAGGTCGTGCGGGCGATGATGGTGCTGCGCGCGCGGACGCTCTCGATGGGTCTCTCCGGCGCGCGTCCGGTCGTCGCCGAGCGGATCATCGCGCTGCTCAACGCCGGCATCACGCCGGTCGTGCCCGAGCACGGGTCGCTCGGCGCGAGCGGCGATCTCGCGCCGCTCGCGCACTGCGCGCTGGCGCTGCTCGGCGAGGGCGAGGTCGAGCTGTCCGACGGCGCGCGCACGACGGCCGCCGACGCGCTCGCGCAGCACGACATCGCGCCGCTGACGCTGATCGCGAAGGAGGGCCTCGCGCTGATCAACGGCACCGACGGGATGCTCGGGATGCTCGTGCTCGCGGCGCACGACCTCGCAACCCTGCTCAAGACGGCCGACGTCGCCGCCGCGATGTCGGTCGAGGCGCTGCTCGGGACCGATCGCGCGTTCGACGCCGCGCTCGTCGCGCTGCGCCCCCAGCCCGGCCAGCAGCTCAGCGCGCGAAACCTCCGAGCGCTGCTCGACGGCTCGCCGATCGTCGCCAGCCATCGCACCGGCGACGACCGCGTGCAGGACGCCTACTCGCTGCGCTGCGCCCCCCAGGTCAGCGGCGCCGCGCGCGACCTGCTCGCCTACGCCGAGGGCGTCGCCGCGAACGAGCTGCGCAGCGCGATCGACAACCCGATGGTGCTGCCCGACGGGCGCGTCGAGTCGTGCGGCAACTTCCACGGCGCGCCGCTGGCGTTCGCCTGCGACGCGCTGGCGATCGCGATCGCCGAGGTCGGCGCGATCGCCGAGCGGCGCACCGATCGGCTGCTCGACGCGTCGCGCTCGTCGGGCCTGCCGCCGTTCCTCGCCCCCGACGCCGGCGTGAACTCGGGGCTCATGCTCGCCCAGTACACGCAGGCGGCGATCGTCGCCGAGAACCGGCGCCTCGCGGCGCCCGCGAGCGTCGGCTCGCTGCCGACGAGCGCGATGCAGGAGGACCACGTCTCGATGGGCTGGGCCGCGGCGCGCAAGCTGCGCACGGTCGTCGACAACCTCGCGCGGATCCTCGCCGTCGAGCTCGTCTGCGCCGCACGCGCCGTCGAGCTGCGTGCGCCGTTGACCCCCGCGGCGGGAACCGGCGCCGCGCTGGCGTGCCTGCGGGCGGCCGGGATCGACGGCGCCGGACCGGACCGCTGGCTCTCCCCCGAGCTTGCGGCAGCCGAGCAGCTCGTGCGCGAGGGCGCCATCGTCGACACGGTGCAAGCGGCGATCGGCGCGCTCGGGTGAGCGCCGGCGCACGACCCGTCCGAGCCCCGCGGGGCACCGACATCTCCTGCCGCGGCTGGCCGCAGGAGGCCGCGCTGCGGATGCTGCACAACAACCTCGACCCCGACGTCGCCGAGCGCCCCGACGATCTCGTGGTCTACGGCGGCACCGGGCGCGCGGCGCGCTCGTGGGAGGCGTTCGACGCGATCGTCCGCACGCTGCGCACGCTCGCGGGAGACGAGACGCTGCTCGTGCAGTCCGGCAAGCCGGTCGGCGTCTTCCGCACGCATGAATGGGCGCCGCGCGTCCTGCTCGCCAACTCCAACCTCGTCCCCGAATGGGGCACGTGGGATGAGTTTCGCCGGCTCGAACAGCTCGGGCTGACGATGTACGGGCAGATGACCGCCGGCTCGTGGATCTACATCGGCAGCCAGGGCATCGTGCAGGGGACCTACGAATGCTTCGCCGAGATCGCGCGCCGCCGGCACGGCGGCTCGCTCGCGGGAACGATCACGCTGACCGCCGGGCTCGGCGGGATGGGCGGAGCGCAGCCGCTCGCGGTGACGATGAACGGCGGCGTCGCGCTGTGCATCGAGATCGACCCCGAGCGGATCGAGCGGCGCGTCGCGACGCGCTACCTCGACGAGGTCGCCACCGACCTCGACGACGGCGTCGCGCGCGCGCTCGCCGCCCGCGACGCGCGGCGCGCGGTCAGCATCGGCGTGCTCGCCAACGCCTCGGACGCACTGCCGGCTCTGCTGCGTGCCGGCTTCAGGGCCGACATCGTCACCGACCAGACGAGCGCGCACGACCCGCTCGCCGGCTACGTCCCGGGCCGCATGTCGCTCGCCGACGCCGCCGAGCTGCGCGCGGCCGACCCCGCCGAGTACCTGCGCCGCTCGCGCGCGTCGATCGCCGCGCACTGCGCCGCGATGGTCGGCTTCCTCGACGCCGGCGCCGAGGTGTTCGACTACGGCAACAGCCTGCGCGCCGAGGCGCGGCTGGGCGGCTTCGAGCGCGCGTTCGCCTACCCCGGCTTCGTGCCCGCCTACGTGCGCCCGCTGTTCTGCGAGGGCAAGGGCCCGTTTCGCTGGGTCGCGCTGTCGGGCGACCCGGCCGACATCGCCGCGACCGACCGCGCGGTGCTCGACGAGTTCCCCGACGACGAGGCGCTCGCGCGCTGGATCGCCCACGCCCGCGAGCGGATCGCGTTCCAGGGTCTGCCGGCGCGGATCTGCTGGCTGGGCTACGGCGAGCGCGCGCGCCTGGGGCTGCGGATCAACGCGATGGTCGCCTCGGGCGAGCTGCGCGCGCCGGTCGTGATCGGCCGCGACCACCTCGACGCCGGCTCGGTCGCGTCGCCGTACCGCGAGACCGAGGCGATGGCCGACGAGTCCGATGCGATCGCCGACTGGCCGCTGCTCAACGCGCTCGTCAACACCGCCAGCGGCGCGTCGTGGGTGTCGATCCACCACGGCGGCGGCGTCGGCATCGGCCGCTCGATCCACGCCGGGATGGTGTGCGTCGCCGACGGCACGGCGCTGGCCGCGCAGAAGCTCGAGCGCGTGCTGACGGCCGATCCCGGCAGCGGGGTCATGCGCCACGCCGACGCGGGCTACGCGCGCGCGATCGAGGTCGCCGGCGAGCGCGGCGTGCGTATCCCGATGCGGGAGCAGTAGGCGTGGGCGCATGACGGCGCTGTGGTGCGAGCACGCCTGGCTCGGCGGCGCCGAGGCCGCAGCCGGCGTGCGCGTGGAGATCGAGGGCGGACGGATCGCGGACGTGCACGCGGGCGTCGCGCCTGGAGATGCCGAGCGCCTGAACGGCCTGACGATTCCCGGCCTCGCCAACGCGCACTCGCACGCCTTTCAGCGCGCGTTGCGTGGACGTGCCCAGGGTGCGGGATCGTTCTGGTCGTGGCGCGAGCAGATGTACGCGCTCGCTGAGACGATCGACCCCGACGGCCTGCACCGGCTCGCGCGCGCGACGTTCGCGGAGATGGCGCTGGCCGGCGTGACGATCGTCGGCGAGTTCCACTACCTGCACCACGCGCCCGGCGGCGCGCCGTACGCCGACCCCAACGAGCTCGGCCGCGCGGTCATCGCAGCCGCCGCCGAGACCGGGATCAGGATCGTCCTGCTCGATGCCTGCTACCTGCACGGCGGCAGCGCGCGCTTTCGCGACGCGAGCGCCGAGGCCTGGGCCGAGCGCGTCTCGCAGCTCGACGGCGCGGGCGCGGCGATCCACAGCGTGCGCGCGGTCGACCCCGACGCGGCCAGCCTCGTGGCGGGCTGGGCGGCGACGCGCGCCGCGCCGCTGCACGCGCACGTGTCCGAGCAGCAAGCCGAGAACGCGTTCGCGGCCGACACGTACGGCGCGACGCCGACCGCGCTGCTCGAGCGGGCGGGCGCGCTGAGCGAGCGCTTCACGGCGATCCACGCCACCCACCCCAGCGCGGACGACATCACGATGCTCGGCGGCGCGGGCGCCACGGTATGCCTGTGCCCGACGACCGAGCGCGACCTCGCCGACGGGATCGGGCCGGCGCGCGCGCTCGCCGGCGCGGGCGCGCGGCTCGCGCTCGGCAGCGACTCGCAGGCGGTGATCGACCTGCTCGAGGAGGCGCGCGCCGTCGAGCTCGACGAGCGGCTGGCATCCGGCGAGCGCGGGCGCCATGGAGCGGCGCAGCTGCTCGGTGCGGCGACCGCGGGCGGCTACACGAGCCTCGGGCTGGGCGGCGACGGCGGGCGGATCGCAGCGGGCGCGCTCGCCGACCTGACGACGATCGCGCTTGACTCCGTGCGGCTGGCGGGCACGCCACCGCTCGAGGGGGCCGTGTTCTGCGCGGGCGCCGCCGACGTGCGCGACGTCATGGTCGGCGGGCGCTGGGTCGTGCGCGGCGGCGCGCACGTGGCGATCGACGTCGCGCGTGAGCTGCGCGAGGTGCTCGCCCGATGAGCACGCTGGCGATCGACAACATCGGCCTGCTCGTGACGAACGATGCCGCGCTCGGGACGATCCGCGATGCGGCGCTCGTGTTCGACGGCGAGCGCGTCGCCGCCGTGGCGCGCGCGGGCGCGGGCGCGGGCGCCGACAGATGCATCGACGCGGGCGGGCGCTGCGTGATCCCGGGCTTCGTCGACAGCCACACCCACCTCGTCTTCGCCGGCGAGCGTGGCGAGGAGTTCGCGGCCCGGATGGCCGGCGCGCGGTACGCCGCGGGCGGGATCCGCGAGACGGTCGCCGCGACGCGCGCGGCGAGCGGCGAGCAGCTGCGCGCGCTCGTGGATCGGGCAGGTGCACGGCGGCCGCCGCGAAGCTGAGCGCCACGCACAGCCACCACATCAGGTCGTAGGCGCCGGTCGCCTCGTAGACGACGCCGCCCAGCCAGACCCCGATGAACGCGCCGACCTGATGGGAGAGGAACACGAAGCCGAACAGCATGCCGACATGGCGGGTGCCGAACATGAGCGCCACCAGGCCCGACGTCAGCGGCACGGTCGAGAGCCACAGGAGCCCGATCGCCGCCGAGAAGGCGAGCACGACGGCCGTGGTCGGCGGCGCGAGCACGAACAGGATGAAGACGACGCCGCGCGAGAAGTAGATGCCGCTCAGCAGCAGCCGGCGGCTGTGGATGCCGCCGAGCACGCCGGCCGTGTACGCGCCGATCACGTTGAAGAGGCCGACCAGCGACAGCGCCCACGCCGCCAGCCCGGCGCTCAGCCCGGCGTCGGTCAGATACGGCGGGAGGTGCGTGGTGATGAACGCGATGTGGAACCCGCACACGAAGAAGCCGGCCGTGAGCATCAGGTAGCTGGGGTGCGCCATCGCGCGGCGGATCGCGTCGCGCGTGGACACCTCCGGCTCGGCGTCCGCCTCGTCGTCGCCGCGTCCCGTCAGCGCGGTCGCCAGCAGCGGGACGGTCGCCACGAAGCAGGCGAGGAGCAGCAGCGCGGTGAGCGGGCCGTAGGCGCTGATGAACGACTGCCCGAGCGGCGCGAACAGGAACTGCCCGAGCGAGCCGGCCGCGGTGGCGAGGCCCATCGACCACGAGCGCCTGTCCTCCGGCACGAGCCGCGCGAAGGCGGCGAGGACGATCGTGAACGAGCCGCCCGCCAGCCCCAGCCCCAGCAGCACGCCGCCGGTGAGCGCCAGCGAGGTCCCGCTGGTGGTCTGCGACATCAGCGCGCGTCCCGGCGGCGTACATCAACCCGCCGACCGCCAGCACGCGCCCGGCGCCGTAGCGGTCGGCCACCGCGCCGGCGAACGGCTGCCCGAGCCCCCACAGGAGGTTCTGGAGCGCGATCGCGAGCGCGAACGTCTCGCGGTCGAACCCGCGCGCCACCGACAGCGGGTCCGTGAACAGCCCGAAGCTCGTCCGCGTGCCGAAGGTGACCAGCGCGATCGTGCAGCCGGCCAGGATGACACGGTCGGGGTGCGCCACGACGTTCGCATCGGCCGCGCAAGCTACCACACGTGGTTCAATCATTGAACTAGACGTGCTAGGTTCCCGGCCATGCCGCTGGGAAGCGACTACGCGGGCCAGAGCTGCTCGATGGCGCGGACGCTGGAGATCGTCGGCGAGCGCTGGACGCTGCTGATCGTCCGCGACCTCCTGTTCGGCGTCCGCCGCTTCACCGACCTCCAGCGGCACCTCGACATCCCGAAGGCCGTGCTCGCCGCCCGGCTCGCGACGCTCGAGGAGCAGGGCATCGTCGAGCGCACCGCCCAGCGCGAGCTCGTGCTCACCGCCCGCGGGCGCGACCTGTGGCCCGCCGTCCACGCGCTGATGCAGTGGGGCGAGCAGCACTGCACCGAGGACGGCCCCCGCCGCGTGTTCCTCCACATCGCCTGCGACGCGACGCTCGACGCCTCCGGCGCCTGCCCGGCCTGCGGCCGCGAGCCGGAGCCGCACGAGATCGAGACCCGGCCCGGTCCCGGCGCCGGCCCGCCGCTCCGCGACGACCCCATCAGCCTGACCCTGCGCGAGCCCCACCGCCTGCTCCAGCCGCTCGCCTAGGCGCTACCTTCGCGCCAAGCGCAACGACAGGGGGAAGAGATGCGCCGGATGCTTCTTGCCGCCGTGGTGGCGGCGTTCTGCGCGGCGCCCGCACAGGCGAACGACCGCCCGCGGGTGTGGCTCACGACGGGGGACCAGCAGCACCTGCTCCGGGAGGGGAGGGTGTCGCCACCCGCGCAGGGGCTCCCGACCATCGCGGTCGACCCGCGCCGCAGCTACCAGAAGCATCGAGGGCTTCGGCGCCTCGATCACCGACTCCTCGGCGCACCTGCTCGCCCGCTCGCCGAAGCGCGACGCGATCATGCGCGACCTGTTCGACCCCCGGCACGGCCTCGGGCTCAGCTACCTGCGCCAGCCGATGGGCGCCTCGGACTTCACCGCCGGCCCGCACTACACCTACGACGATCTCCCCGCCGGGTCGACCGACTTCGGGATGCGGCGGTTCTCGATCGCCCACGACGAGCGGGAGATCCTGCCGCTGCTGCGCCAGGCGGTCCGCTTCAACCGCGGCCTGAAGGTGATGGGCACGCCGTGGAGCCCGCCGGCGTGGATGAAGACCAACCAGTCGCTGGTCGGCGGCCGCTTCATCGACGACCAGCGCTACTACGACGCGTACGCGCGCTACTTCGTCGACTTCGTCCGCGCGTACCAGCCGCGCCGGCGTCCCCGTCGACGCCCTGACGCTGCAGAACGAGCCGCAGAACCGCACGCCCGACGCGTACCCGGGCATGGACTTCCGCGACCAGGAGGAGGCGCGGCTGATCGAGACCGTCGGGCCCGCCCTCAAGCGCGCCGGCCTGCGCACGAAGCTGCTCGGCTACGACCACAACTGGTCGCTGCACCCCAACGACGGCGGCCCGCCCGGCGACGAGGCGAACCCGGACTACGCCAAGGCCCTGCTCGACGACCGCGGCGCGCGCCGGTGGCTGGCCGGGACCGCCTTCCACTGCTACTCGGGCGATCCCGAGGCGCAGTCGGTCCTGCACGACGCCCACCCGGACAAGGACATCTACTTCACCGAGTGCTCGGGCACCGAGTCCAGCGACCCGTCGACGACGTTCGCGGACACGCTGCACTGGCACACGCGGTTCCTGACCGTCGGCGCCGTGCGCAACTGGGCGAAGACGGTGATCACGTGGAACCTGGCCCTGGACCCGGAGGGCGGCCCGCACAACGGCGGCTGCGGCACCTGCACCGGCGTCGTCACGATCGATCCGGCCTCCGGGGCGGTGACGCGCGAGGCCGACTACTACGTGCTCGGCCACGTGACGCGGTTCGTCCGGCCCGGCGCGGTGCGGATCGCCTCCACCGTCGAGGGCACGATCCACACCGTCGCCTTCCGCAACCCGGGCGGCGAGGATCGTCGTGCTGGCGGTCAACGACGACTGGGGCACCGGCTCGCAGCGCTTCAACCTGCGGCTCGGGCGCCGCACGGTGTCCTACGAGCTGCCGGCGGGAGCGGTCGCGACGTTCACGCTCTGAGCGCGCCGTAACGAATTCCGGACGGTCGGGCGCGAGCCTGCGCGCCATGACCACCCGAGCCCGCATCGTGATCGCCGCCGTCGCGGCCGTCCTCGCTGCGCCCGCTGCGGCGCAGGCCACCACCACCGTCTCCCTGTCGGCCGACGGCCGCGTCCTCGCGCTGAGCGGGAACGGGGACCCCTCCGACCTCACCGTCACCGCGGACGGCGACGCGGTCGTGCTGCGCCAGACCTTCGACCCGGCGATGGACACGGCGGACTACTTCGAGGCGGGCGAGCGCTGCGTGGAGGACGGCCTCGGCACCCAGGTGCACGTCCGCTGCCCCGCCACCGACACCGCCCTGCGGCGCATCACCGGCACCCTCGGCGGCGGCGTCGACTGGGTACAGGTCTTCATCGCCTTCCCCGGCGGCGTGACGCTCGACGGCGGCGACGGGGACGATTTCCTCGACGCGTACAGCGGCTCCGGCACCGCGACCCACGCCGCGACGCTCACCGGTGGCGAGGGCGCCGACTCGCTGGAGGGCGACGACGGCGACGACGAGCTCGACGGCGGCGCGGGCGGCGACTCGCTGCGCGGCCGCGGCGGCGCCGACAGCCTGCGCGGCGGCCCGGCCGGCGACACGCTCACCGGCGAGGCCGGGGCCGACGAGCTGCTGGGCGGCGACGACGCTGACGGCAGCTGTCGGGCGGCCCCGGAACGACGACCTGCTGTTCGGCGAGGGCGGCGGCGACGGGCTGACCGGCGGGGAGGGCGACGACCGCGCTCGACGGCGGCGCAGGGAACGACCTGTTCGAGGCCGACGCCTCCGCCTCGGTGCCGACGGAGGGCGCCGACGACGATCATCGGCGGCGCCGGCATCGACGGGATGGGCTACCAGAGACGAGTCGCTACGAGCTGACCGCGATCACGCTCGACGACATCGCCAACGACGGCGAGGCGAACCAGGCGGACGGGCGCCTCGGTCGAGCGCGACGACGTGGGCTCGGACGTCGAGAACGTCACGACGGCGCGGTCGGCGGCGCCGCTTCATCGGTGGCCGGGAGCGAGGTCGCGCAACGTGATGAACGGCCTCGCCGACCGCAACACCGTGTCGGGCGGCGCCGGCGACGACCTGCTCAACACGACCTGCTACCCGAACTGCGTCGACGGGGGCGACGACGGTGAGCGGCGGGGAGGGCGACGACGAGATCGCACGGGCGACGGCGCGGACGCGATCACCGGCGGCCCCGGCGCGGACGAGATCTACGCCGACGACTGCTCCTCCTACACCTGCTCGGAGCCCGACGTGATCGACGCCGCGGACGGGGCGCGCGATGACGTCTACTGCGGCGGGGGCGGCGACACGGCCCGCGCCGACCGGGCCGACCAGCTGCTCATGTGCGACGAACGTGACGCTACGTCGACGGCACGACGGACAGACCACGACGGCGACGACCGCCGCCGGCCACGCCCGCCCGGTCCCGTGCCGCCCGTCACGACGCAGGCGCCCGTGGCCACGAGGCGATGCCGCGTGCCCAGAGCTGCGAAGCCTCACGCTCGCGAAGGCGAAGCAGAGGCTCAAGGAGGCGGGCTGCCGCCTCGGCAAGGTCCGCCGCCCGGCGCGTACCAGGGGCAGGCTGGTGGTGTCGAAGGCAGCGCGCCGGGCGGGACGCACCGGTCCCGCGCTCGACCAGGGGCGGCTACCTGTGCAAGCGGACGCCGCTGATCGGGCCGCGGCGCTCGGCTATCGTCGCCGCCCGCATGGACGCCTTCCAGGCCATCGTCCTCGGCATCGTCCAGGGCCTCACCGAGTTCCTGCCCGTCTCCAGCACGGGGCACCTGCGGATCGTCCCGGCCTTCCTGGGCTGGGAGGATCCGGGCGCGGCGTTCACCGCGGTCACCCAGCTCGGCACGCTGGCGGCGGTGCTCGTGTACTTCCGCGAGGACCTGTGGCGGATCACGACGACGTGGGCGAAGAGCCTGCGCGACCCTGAGCTGCGCGGCAGCCTCGACGCGCGGATGGGCTGGTACATCGGGCTCGGCACGATCCCGATCGCCGTCTTCGGGCTCGTCTTCAAGGACCAGATCGAGGACGGCGCGCGCTCGCTGTACCTGATCGGCACCACGCTGATCGTGCTCGGCCTGCTGCTGCTGGCCGCCGAGCGAGTCGCCCGCCACGACCGTCCGCTGGACAGGATCACGCGCCGCGACGCGATCGTGATCGGCTTCGCGCAGGCGGCCGCGCTGGTGCCCGGCGTGTCGCGCTCGGGCGCCACGCTGACCGCCGGCCTGTTCCTCGGCTTCGACCGGACCTCCGCCGCGCGGTACTCGTTCCTGCTCTCGGTGCCCGCCGTGGTGCTGAGCGGGCTCTTCGAGCTGCGCAAGATCGGCGACGAGGACGGCGCCGGCGCCGTTCCCGACCGCGATCGCCACGCTGCTGGCGTTCATCGTCGGCTACGCGTCGATCGCGTTCCTGCTGCGCTGGCTGACCTCCCACTCCACCGCGGTGTTCGTCGTCTACCGCGTCGCGCTCGGGTCGCTCGTGATCGCGCTCACGGCGGCGGGCGCGATCTCGTAGCCTGCTGGCATGAGCGTCAGCGAGCGCGCGCGCCTGGCGCCGTCGGTCTTCCGCCTGCCGGTCGAGAAGATCCGCGACGGCTACTACTCCGACGCGTACTTCAACCACACGAAGGCGCTGCTGGAGGCCGAGGACGACCACCCGCACGTCCTGATGCAGGTCTTCCAGCGCAAGGACTCGCTCCTCGGGGGCGTCGACGAGGCGATCGCGGTGCTCAAGCAGTGCTCCGGGCGCCGTGACCCGAGCGGACGCTGGATCAACGGCTTCAAGGAGCTCGAGGTCCACGCCCTGCACGAGGGCGACACGCTCCTGCCGTGGGAGACGGTGGCCACGATCGAGGGCGACTACTCGCTCTTCGCCCACCTCGAGACCGTCTACCTCGGCTGCATGGCCCGCCGCACGCTGGTCATGCGCAACGTCCACGAGGTGGTGGAGGCCGCGCAGGGGAAGCCGATCCTGTACTTCCCCGCCCGCCACGACCACTGGCTCGTGCAGACCGGCGACGGCTGGGCCGCGCACGTGGCCGGCGCGATCGGCGTCTCCACCGACGCGCAGGCGTCGTGGTGGGGCGGCCGCGGCGTGGGGACGGTGCCGCACGGGCTGATCGCCGCGTACGGCGGCGACACCGTCCGCGCCTCGCGCCTGTTCGCCAAGCGCTTCGGCCACGACATGAACGTGACGGTGCTGGTCGACTTCGCCAACGACTCGGTGACGACCGCGCTCGAGGTCGCCGAGGCGCTCGGCGACGACCTGTGGGGCGTCCGGCTGGACACCTCGGACAAGCTGGCCGACGAGTCGCTGCGCCGCCTCCACGGCGACGACGCCCCGACCGGCGTCGCGCCCGAGCTGGTGCGCATGACGCGCGAGGCGCTCGACGACGCGGGCTTCCCGAACGTCAAGATCGTCGTCTCCGGCGGCTTCACCGCCGAGCGCATCCACGCCTTCGAGGCCGACGGCGTCCCGGTCGACGCCTACGGGGTCGGCTCGTCGCTGATCCGCGGAGCCAACGACTTCACCGCCGACGTGGTGATGGTCGACGGGCGCCCGTGCGGCAAGGTCGGGCGCGAGCTGAAGCCGAACCCGCGGCTCAGCCCCGTCCGCTGATCAGCGGCACGAAGCGCACGCGGTCGAGCGTGGTGGCGAGGAGGCCGCCCGCGGCGCGGCGCATCAGCACGAGCCGCTGGTCGCCGTCCTCGACCGGCGCGACCAGCCGCCCGCCGTCGGCCAGCTGGGCGACGAGCGCCTGGGGGACGGAGCCGCGCGCCGCGGCCGCGACGTTGATGGCGTCGTAGGGCGCGTGCTCGGGGAGTCCGGCCGTGCCGTCGCCGGTGACCAGGGTGATGTTCTCGACGCCGGCCGCGGCCAGGCAGCGCGCCGCGCGGTCGCTCAGCGCCGGGACGAGCTCGACGCTGTAGACGTGCGCGCACAGCTGCGCCAGCAGGGCGGCGTGGTAGCCGGAGCCGGTGCCGACGTCGAGCACCCGCTCGTCCCCGCGCAGCGCCAGCAGCTCGCACATCCGCGCCACCACGAGCGGCTGGGAGATGGTCTGCCCACAGCCGATCGGCAGCGCGACGTTCTCCCACGCGTCGCCGAGCAGCTCGGGCGGCACGAACGCGTCGCGCGGCACGTCGCGGAACGCGGCGAGCACCCGTTCGTCGGTCACCCGCTGCCGCAGCTCGGCCAGCAGGCGATCCGGGCCCACTACGCGAGGTTGGCGCCGGCGGCCCGCATCTCGGCCAGCGCGCGCTCGGAGTCCCCCGGCTCGACCTCGACGCCGCGCACCGCGCTGGTGTCGACGATGACGGTGAAGCCCTCCTGCAGCGCCTCGAGCGCCGTCTGCTTGACGCAGTAGTCGGTGGCGAGGCCGACCACCGTCAGCCGGGCGATCCCTCGCTCGCGCAGGAGCCCGGCGAGGTCGGTGCCGTCGAAGCCGGAGTAGCCCTCGGTGCCGGGGTCCTGGCCCTTGTCGACGATCACGTCGACGGCCGCGGCGTCGAGCGCGGGGTGCAGTTGCGCGCCCTCGGTGTCCTGCACGCAGTGCACGGGCCAGATCCCGCCCTGCGCCTTGAACGAGCCGTGGTCGGGCGGGTGCCAGTCGCGCGTGGCGACCACGAGGTCGTAGTCGCCGGACCGCGCGAGCTCGTTGATCCGCGGGGCGAGCGTGTCCCCCTCCGGCACCGCCAGCGCGCCGTCGGGCGGCGTGAAGTCGTTCTGGTAGTCGACGATGACGAGCGCGTGGCCGGAGGCGCTCATCGCGGCCGGAGCGCCTCCACCGCCGCGGCCATGTCCTCGCCGCCGAGGCCCTGCTCGACCGCAAGGTCCAGCTGGGCACGGATCGCCCGCAGGGCCGGCAGCTCGAGGCCGGCGTCCTCGGCGGCGGCGAGCGCAAGGCCCGCGTCCTTGGCGGCCAGCGCCAGCGAGAAGCTCGGCTCATAGCTGCGCTCGATCATCATCGCGCCCTTCATCTTCGCGTAGGGCGGGCCGATCGGCCCGCCGTCGATGATCTCCAGGAACTTCGCGGGATCGACGCCGAGACCGTCGGCGAGCGCGATCGACTCGCTCAGGCCCTCGATCAGTGCGAGCAGCCACGAGTTGAGGACCAGCTTCATCCGCGTGGAGGCGCCCGGCTCGTCGCCGAGGTCCACGGTGCGCGCGCCGACGGCGTCGAAGACGGGCGCGCAGCGCTCGCGGGCGGCGGGCTCGCCGCTGGCCAGCACGATCAGCTTGCCCTGCTCCGCGGGCGCGCGGGTGCCGAGCACCGGCGCGTCCACGAACGGCACCGAGGCGAGGGCGATCAGCCGCTCGGTGGCCTCGCCCCCGACCGTGCTCATCTGCGCCCACACCGAGCCCTGGGGCAGCTCGAGGCCGTGCATGACGCCCTCCACCGCGGCGCCGTCGGACAGCATCGTGACGATGACGTCGGCGCCGCCGACGGCCTCCTGTGGGGTCTCGGAGACGGTCACGCCCTCGCCGGCGAGCGGCGCGGCTCGCTCGGCGCTGCGGTTCCACGCCCGCACCTCGTGCCCGGCCGCGGCGAGGTTGCGCGCCATCGGCGCGCCCATGATGCCGGTGCCCAGGATTGCGACGACCATCAGTACCGGAGTATCGCGCCGATGTTGCCCAGCGGCCCGAGATCGTCGTGGTAACGGACGCCCACCACCGTCGCGGACTGCTCGATGGCCTTCTCGATCGCCTTTTCGACCACGTCGTCGACCGGTTCGGCGTCGGGGAGCGCGGCGGCGTACAGAAGGCCGTCCTTGTCCTGGAAGCCGGGGGCGGAGAACCCGCGCTCGATCAGCAGCGTCGCGACCCGCGCCTCGTTGATCGCATCGAGCACGCGCGGCAAGCCGCCGACGCCGCGCTCGCCGCGGCCGACGCCCTCCGTGAGCCGGTCCAGCGTCTCGCGCTCGGTGCGGCGGGCGTGCTCGGCGATCGGCTCGCCGGCGCACGCGCGGACCTCCTCGACCGAGGCGTGCTCGACGTCGCAGGTCACGCGTCCCGCGAGCCGCTCGCGCAGGTAGCTGTGCAGGCGGCTCTCGAGCTCGGGCACGATCTCCTCCGGGGCTCCGACGAGCAGCCGGTCGAAGCCCTGGCGCTTGTAGAGCTCGAACGCGACGTCGGCCGTGTGCTGGAGGTGGTCGAGCTTGTCCTTGTCGACGCTGCGCTGGTGGTTGCCCTGCGACCAGCCGCTCGTCTCGTGCTGGCTGTGCACGTCGTCCTCGATCCGGTCGGTCTCGACCAGCTCCTCGCCGCCGCCGGTGAACAGCCGCGCCACGCGGCGGTTGACGAGCAGCACGCACCACCGCTCGGCGGCGCCCTCGTAGACGAGCGGCTCGACGTGGGCGGTGCGGTCCAGCACCACCCGCGAGCCGAGCGGATGGCGCAGCGAGACGACCTCCAGCAGGCCCGCGGGCTGGCAGGCGAACACGGCAACGGCGCGCGCGCCCTCGGAGGCGACGTCGCCGCTCAGCGCCTCGCGCACGCGCTCCACGTCGGCCTTGAGCGCCACCCGCTCGTCGTGCTCGAGGCCCTCCGCGCCTTCGGCCCGGTGGGCGGCCTCGGTCATGATCGAGGTGATCGCCGAGGAGCGCGCCGCGGGCGTGGGGAGCTCGGACGGGTCCAGGTTGAGGAACACGGACAGCACGCGCCCTCGCTCGGGGCGGACCCCGGCGAGGCGCCGGAGGCGGCTGCGAGTGATGGCGTTGGCGGCCATGGGCAAATTCCTACCCCGCCCCTCCGGTGACGGAACACGGGGGCGGGCCAAACCGGCGCGGGCTCCGGCGCCGCACAGTAGGTTGACCGGAAACCGGAGCGGAGGAGTTCGATGACGCGCGCAGGAGTTGGTCTCGGCGCCCTGTTGGCGGCCGTGGTGATGCTGGCCGGGACCGCGGTGGCGCACCCTGAGCGCCACGCGTTCTTCCCCGACGGGAGCACCGGCCAGGTGCCGGCGTTCCGCACCAAGGCGCCGCAGATCCTGACGGTCTGCAAGAGCAACTCCAAGCGGCTGGTCAAGAAGTCCTTCAAGGGGCGCTCGAAGCAGCTCACCAAGAAGCGCAAGACGCGCCTGCGGCAGCTGAAGAAGTGCCGCTTCCGTCACATCCAGAGCGCGGTCAACCGCGCCCACAGCGGCGCGATCATCCGGATCATGCCGGGCACCTACCGGGAGAAGCCGAGCCGGGCCAACCCGGAGCCGGACCCGCGCTGCGCCAACGACTACGACACGATCGGCGGCGACCTCGTGGCCACCGGCGGCTACGGCAAGAAGGGCGCGCGGGTCGCGAACTTCGAGTACCAGCGCAAGTGCCCCAACGCGCAGAACCTGATCGCCATCATCGGCGACTCCGACGACCCTGACCGGGTGTGCGACCTCAAGTGCAACATCCAGATCCAGGGGATGGGGCGCAGGCGCGGCGACGTCGTGATCTCCGGTCAGCGGACCAAGCTCAACCTGATCCGCGCCGACCGGGCCGACGGCATCCACCTGCGCAACTTCACCGCCGAGTTCTCGGACTTCAACAACATCTACATCCTGGAGACGAACGGGTTCCGGATGGAGCGGATCCAGTCGCGGTACTCGCGCGAGTACGGGTTCCTCTCCTTCACCTCCGACCACGGGCTCTACAACCGCCTCGAGGCGTTCGGCTCCGGCGACAGCGGCGTCTACCCGGGCTCCGGGCCCGAGGGCCACTGCGAGCGCTACGGGATCGAGATCAAGAACGTCAACTCCCACCACAACACGATGGGCTACTCCGGCACGGCCGGCAACGGGGTGTGGGCGCACCACAACCGCTTCCACCACAACTCGACCGGCCTGACGACGGACTCGTTCGCCGCCGGGCATCCGGGCATGCCGCAGGACTGCATGAAGTGGGAGGACAACCAGATCTACTCCAACAACGAGGACTACTTCAACGACGAGCGCGACGCCTACTGCAAGGCCACGCCGATCGACAAGCGCGACCCGACGATCGTGTGCCCGACCTTCCAGGTCCCCGTCGGCACCGGCCTGGGGATCTTCGGCGGCAACGGGAACATCGTCCGCAACAACTACATCTACGACAACTGGCGGGACGGCATCAAGCTGCTCTACGTCCCGGCGACCTTCCGAGGGGAGCCCGACAAGGGCGTGGACACGTCGTTCGAGAACCTGTTCGCGCAGAACAAGATGGGCGTGCGCCCCGACGGGACGCCGGACGCCAACGGCAACGACGTCTGGTGGGACGAGCAGGGCAAGGGCAACTGCTGGAGCGGGAACACGAGCCACAGCGGTCTGAAGCCGTCCAGCAACGTCGTCATCGGCCTGCCCGACTGCCCCGGCTCCACGGTGGTCAGCCCCGGCAACAACGCCAAGACGGCCAGCCAGGCGTCGTGCTCGACCTGGGATCCGATGGAGAACAGCGACCCGCCCGGGTGTGACTGGTTCGTGCGCCCCGCCGAGCCGCCGGACGACAGCACGGGCACCAACGGCGCGGCGCCGGGCGGTGGCTCGGGCACCGCGCCGGCGGTGCCCGTCCCGACGGTGCTTCCGGGCGCGTGAGACCGCTCGCGCTCCTCGTCCTCGCAGCCGCCGCGACGCTGGCGGGCTGCGGCGGCTCGGACGGCAAGGTGGCGGGCGGCGGCTCCGGCCCGCTCAAGTGGGCCGAGGAGCCGCTGCTGTTCACGCCCGACACGCTCCCCGGCGACCGGATCCTCACCGGCATGCTGCGCAACGACTCCGTGCGGCGGGTGCGGGTGGACCTGCCCGACGTGCGGGTGCTGGCCCGCAACGGCGACCGCGTCTCGGCCGTCCCCGTGTTCCTCGACACGTTCGGCAAGAGCCTCTGGCCGGGCGACCGGGGGCCAGCGGAGCTGCCGGACTCCGAGCTGGTGCGCACGGGCCGGATCGCGTTCCTGCGCCCCGGCCAGACGGTCCCGCTGACCGTCGCCTGGCACGCCAAGGACGGCACTCCCGCGGTGGTCGATTACGGGGAGGGTGCATTGCGGGTGCCGGGGTAATGTGGAGGTATGGCTGACAATTCCTTTGACGCACGGGCGGATCTCGAGGTCGGCGGCAAGACGTACGAGATCTTCCGGCTGGACGCGCTGCAGTCCAAGTTCGACGTCGCGCGCCTGCCGTTCTCCCTGAAGGTCCTGCTCGAGAACCTGCTGCGCAACGAGGACGGCGTCGGCATCCGCTCCGAGGACATCGAGGGGATCGCCACCTGGGACCACAGCGCCGAGCCCTCCAAGGAGATCGCCTTCACGCCCGCTCGCGTGGTCATGCAGGACTTCACGGGCGTCCCCGCCATCGTCGACCTCGCCGCCATGCGCGACGCGATGGCCGACCTGGGCGGCGACGCGAGCAAGATCAACCCGCTGGTGCCCGCCGAGCTGGTCATCGACCACTCGGTGCAGGTCGACATCTTCGGCACCCGCGACGCCTTCCGCTTCAACGCCGAGAAGGAGTTCGAGCGCAACAAGGAGCGCTACGCGTTCCTGCGCTGGGGCCAGGGCGCCTTCGAGGGCTTCAAGGTCGTACCGCCCGACACCGGCATCGTGCACCAGGTCAACCTCGAGTACCTCTCGCGCGTGGTGTTCACGAGCGACGAGACGGCGGGCCACGATCCCGACGGCCCGGTGCAGGCCTACCCCGACACGCTGGTCGGGACCGACTCGCACACCACGATGATCAACGGCCTCGGCGTGCTGGGCTGGGGCGTCGGCGGCATCGAGGCCGAGGCGGCGATGCTCGGCCAGCCGATGTCGATGCTGATCCCGCGCGTGGTCGGCTTCAAGCTGCACGGCGACCTCCCCGAGGGCGCCACCGCCACCGATCTGGTGCTCACCGTCACCCAGATGCTGCGCGAGCACGGCGTGGTGTCGAAGTTCGTCGAGTTCTACGGCCCCGGCATCCCGAACCTGCCGCTGGCCGACCGGGCGACGATCGGGAACATGTCGCCCGAGTTCGGCTCGACGTGCGCGATCTTCCCCATCGACGCGGAAACGCTGCGCTACCTGGAGTTCTCCGGGCGCTCGAAGGAGCGCATCGAGCTCGTCGAGGCCTACGCCAGGGAGCAGGGCCTGTGGCACGACGAGGACTCCGAGGAGCCCACGTACTCCGAGACGCTGGAGCTGGACCTCGGCGAGGTGGTGCCCTCGCTGGCCGGCCCCAAGCGCCCGCAGGACCGCGTCTCGCTCACCGACTCCAAGGCCTCGTTCCGGAAGGCGCTCGAGGACTACATGCCCGACGAGGAGGACGACGCGGAGGACGAGGCGAGCGCCGAGAGCTTCCCCGCCTCCGACGCGCCGGCCTCCAACGGCGGCGACGGCCACTCGCCCAGCCACGCCCACGAGGAGGGCGGCTCGGGCACCGGCGGCGCCCAGGTCGCCGATCGCGTCGAGGCGCCCGCGCCGGTCACGCTGGAGGACGGCACTGAGACGGAGCTCGACCACGGGCACGTCGTGATCGCCGCCATCACCTCGTGCACCAACACCTCCAACCCGTCGGTGATGATCGCCGCCGGCCTGCTGGCCCGCAACGCCGTCGACCGGGGGCTGACCGTCAAGCCGTGGGTGAAGACGTCGCTCGCGCCCGGCTCGAAAGTGGTCATGGAGTACTACGAGCGCGCGAAGCTCGTCGATCCGCTGGAGAGCCTCGGCTTCCACCTCGTCGGCTACGGCTGCACGACGTGCATCGGGAACTCCGGTCCGCTGCCGGAGGAGATCTCCGCGGTGGTCGACGCCGAGGACCTCGCGGTCGTCTCCGTGCTGAGCGGCAACCGCAACTTCGAGGGGCGCATCAACCCCGACGTGAAGATGAACTACCTCGCCTCGCCGCCGCTGTGCGTCGCCTACGCGCTGGCGGGCACGATGGACATCGACCTGCTCGAAGAGCCCTTGGGCCAGGACCAGGACGGCGAGGACGTCTACCTCAAGGACCTGTGGCCGAGCGCGGAGGAGGTCGCCCACACGGTCGAGGACGCCGTGCAGAGCGACATGTTCACCTCCTCCTACGCCGAGGTGTACGACGGCGACGAGCGCTGGCACTCGCTCGAGGTGCCCGAGGGCGACAACTTCGCGTGGGCGGACGACTCGACGTACGTGCGCCTCCCGCCGTTCTTCCAGGACCTCGACCCCGAGCCGTCGGAGATCATCGACATCGAGGGCGCGCGCGTGCTCGCCGTGCTCGGCGACTCGGTGACCACCGACCACATCTCGCCCGCGGGCGCGATCAAGAAGGACTCGCCGGCCGCCAAGTACCTCAACGAGCACGGCGTCGAGAACAAGGACTTCAACTCCTACGGCGCCCGCCGCGGCAACCACGAGGTGATGATGCGCGGCACGTTCGCGAACATCCGCCTGCGCAACGAGATCGGCGGCCGGGAGCTGATCGGCGGGCTCACGCTCAAGCAGCCCGAGGGCGACGAGATGCCCATCTTCGACGCCGCCATGAAGTACGCCGAGGACGACACGCCGCTGATCGTGATCGCGGGCAAGGAGTACGGCTCCGGCTCGTCGCGCGACTGGGCCGCCAAGGGCACGAGCCTGCTCGGCGTCAAGGCCGTGATCGCCGAGTCCTTCGAGCGCATCCACCGCTCCAACCTGGTCGGCATGGGCGTGCTCCCGCTGCAGTTCGCCGACGGCGAGAACGCGGAGTCGCTCGGGCTCACCGGCGAGGAGGAGATCTCGATCTCCGGGATCGACGGCGGCGACGCCAAGGAGGTCACCGTCCACGCGGGCGACACCGAGTTCACCGCGCGGGTGCGGATCGACACCCCGAAGGAGCGCGACTACTACAAGCACGGCGGCATCCTGCAGTTCGTGCTCCGCCAGCTCGTCGCCGCGGACTGACGCGGCGGCACCGGTAACCTCGCCCGCCATGCCTGCTCCTGAGACGCTGATCAAGCTGCTGTCCGCCCCCGGTCCGTCGGGCTACGAGCAGGCACCCGCCGCGGTGTTCCGCGAGGCGGCCGGCGCCTTCGCCGAGGTGAGCTTCGACGCGGTCGGCTCCTCGGTGGCTCGCGTGCCCGGCACCGCGGGCGGGAAGTCGGTGGCGGTCGTCGGCCACATCGACGAGATCGGGCTGATCGTCCACCACATCGACGACGACGGCTTCCTGTGGTTCACCGGCGTCGGCGGCTGGGACCCCGTGATCCTGGTCGGCCAGCGGGTCGATGTCGTCGCCCGCGACGGCGTGGTGCACGGCGTGGTCGGCAAGAAGCCCATCCACCTGCTGCGCGATCCCGAGGAGCGCAAGAAGGCGCCGGAGTTGAAGGCCCTGCACATCGACATCGGGGCCAAGGACGGCGACGACGCGCGCTCGCGTGTCCGGATCGGCGACGTCGCCGTGATCGCCGGCGAGCCGCAGGAGATGCCCAACGGCCGGCTCGTCTCGCGCTCGATGGACAACCGGATCGGCGTCTTCGTGGCGTTCGAGGCCGCGCGGCTGGTCGCCGAGGCCGGCGGCGCGCCGGGCGACTTCTACGGCGCCGCCGTCGCCCAGGAGGAGATCACCTTCGCGGGCGCCCGCACCACCACTTACGCGCTCCAGCCCGACGTGGCGATCGCCGTCGACGTCACGTTCGCCACCGACGCGCCCGGCACCGACGAGAAGGAGCTGGGCCGCCACAAGTTCGGCTCCGGCCCGGCGATCACCCGCGGCTCCACGCTGGACCCGGCGGTGTTCGACGCGCTGGTCGAGACGGCGGAAGCCGAGGGCATCCCGTTCACGGTCAGCGCCTCCGCGCGCTCACGGGCACCGACGCCGACGCCATCCACGCGAGCCGCGGCGGCGTGCCGACCGGGGTCGTCTCCGTCCCGCTGCGCTACATGCACTCGCCGG
This sequence comes from uncultured Solirubrobacteraceae bacterium, assembly GCA_963764385.1. Lineage (GTDB taxonomy): Bacteria > Actinomycetota > Thermoleophilia > Solirubrobacterales > Solirubrobacteraceae > DATFQI01. Next base: position 68,504 of record CAVXSJ010000004.1, read on the forward strand.
TCGAGATGGTCCAGCTCGACGACGTCGAGAACACCGCGCGCCTGATCGCGGCGTTCGCCCAGCGGCTCGACCCGCAGACGGACTTCAAGCGCTGAAGCCGCTTCTTCTGCTGTTCGACATCGACGGCACGCTGCTCCAGCGCGCCTCTCGGGAGCACGCGCGGGCGATCGTCGAGGCGGCGCAGGAGGTCCACGGAGTCGAGGACCTCAGCCGCCACCCGGTCGAGGCGGCGGGGCGCACCGACCTCGCGATCGCGCGCAGCCTGCTGATGGCCGCCGGCGTCGACGAGGCCGAGATCGACGCGCACGCCGCCGAGGTCGGCCGCGCGCGCGGTGGACGCCTACGCCGGGCTGTGCCCGGCCGACCTCTCGGCGCGCGTCGCGCCCGGCGTGCCCGAGCTGCTCGACGCGCTGGCGGGCCGGCCCGACGAGTTCGCGCTGTCGCTGGTGACGGGCAACCTGCAGGCGATCGCGCGGCTCAAGTCGGCACGCGCCGGGGTCGGGCCACTGGTTCCCCGAGGGGCAGGGCGGCTTCGGCTCCGACCACCGCTCCCGCGCCGAGCTCCCGCCGATCGCCCGCGCCCGGATGTCGGACCCGCCATGGCCGCGCGAGCGCACGGTCGTGATCGGCGACACCCCGCGCGACATCGCGTGCGCGCGCGCCGACGGCGTGCGGGTGGCCGCCGTCGCGACCGGCCCGTTCGCGGTCGAGCAGCTCGCGGAGGCCGACGCCGTCGCCGACGACGCCCGCGCGCTGCTGCCCGTGCTCGAGGACTGGCTCTAGACCGAGCCGTCTGCGCGGCGGATCGCCTTCTCGTACGCGGTCAGCGCCCGGCCTCGCGAGCGTGGCCAGATCGTCGGCGATCTGCTTCGTGGAGAGGCCGGCCGCGCGCTGGTGGGCGAAGACGTCGGGGGCCAGGGGGGCGAGCAGGGCGTCGACGAGCGCCGGGCGCTCGCCGAGCCCGGCCTCCTCGAGCAGGCCGGCGACGTGGAGGGCCCAGGCGCCGTAGGCGCCGGTCCGGTAGCGGCGCCCGCCGGTCTCGCCGGCGAGGGCGAGGTGGCCGTGGCGCTCGAGCAACTCGACCATCGCCGCGTAGAAGGCCGCGAGGCGCTCGGCGGGCGGCGCGCCCGGGCCGAGCGGCGGCGGGCCGCGCAGCAGCCGCGTCCTGCAGCTCCCGTTCGTGCTCGTCGAGGAGGGCCTGGGCGATCGAGGCGACGTCGGGATAGCGGCGGTAGAGCGTGCCCTTGCCGACCCCGGCGGCCGCGGCGACCTGCTCCATCGTGACCTCGGCCGCCGCTCTGGCGAACAGCCGCTCCGCCGCCGCGAGGACGCGGGCGCGGTTGCGGGCGGCGTCGGCCCGCTCGGGCGCGAGGTCGCTTGCGGAGAAGCTCCACGGTCCATCGTAGCCACTAAGCGGACGCTCCGTCCGTCTATCGCTACAGTTAACCGGACGCATACGTCCGCTTACAGGAGACAGGCACACGATGGAAGCCTTCGCGATCCCCTTTCTGCTCTTCGTCGGCGCGCTGCTGGCGCTCCAGGCGGCGGCCAACGTCCAGCTCAGCACCGCCACCGGGAGCCCCTTCGGCGCCTCGACGCTCCAGCTCGCCATCGGCGCGACGCTCCTGCTCGCGGCGACCGTCGTCGCCGGCTCGCTCGACGCGTTCGGCGGGCTCGACCGGGCCGAGCCGTGGCAACTGGTCGGCGGCCTCGGGAGCGCGATCTACATCACCTCCGGCATCGTGCTGTTCCCGCGCCTCGGGGCGGTCCTCACGGTCGGCCTCTGGATCTCGGGGCAGATGCTCGCCTCGCTCGTCCTCGACGGCTTCGGCTGGCTCGGAGTGGCCGCCGAGCCGCTGGGCGCCGCGGAGATCGCTCGGCGGCGCTCGCGGTGCTGATCGGCGCCGCGCTGATCGTCCGGCGCCCGGCCGGGCGCGGCGCGCCGCGCGAGCGAGGCGGCTGGCCCCTGCTCGCGCGTGCTGGCCGGGGCCGCGCTCCCGGTGCAGGGCGCGATCAACGCGGAGCTGCGCTCCGAGCTCGACGCCAGGATCGCGGTCAGGCGCCTTCGTTCGTCGTCGCGACCGCCGATGGGCCTGACCCTTGCCGCCTCGCTCTCGCTCGCCCACGCGCCCCGGCCCCGCCTCGAGCCTCTGCGGCGGATGCCGTGGTGGGGCTGGCTCGGCGGCCTCGCCGGAGCCCTCTACGTCACCTCCGTCTTCTCGCTGATCCCGGAGATCGGCGCGGCGCCCACCATCGCGCTGACCGTCGGCGGCCGAACAGGCCGCGTCGGTGCTCGTCGACCGCTTCGGGCTCCTCCGCCTGCCGCGCCGCCCGATCCCACCGCTCCGGCTCGCGGGCGTCGGCGCCCTCCTCACGGGCGTGGTGCTGATCCAGGTCGCCTCCATGCCGCGCAATTCGACGGTCGCGGCGTCGCGGCCGCGCAGGTGGAAGCGGGCGCGGAACGGCTGGCGGGCCAGCGCGCGCAGGGTGGAGTCGATGGACACGGACATCGGCCTATGAATCTAGAGGCTGTAACGTCGCCGCCGATGTTCGTGCTGGTGCTCACCTACACCAAGCCGCTCGCCGAGGTCGACGCGCTCATGCGCAAGCACATGGCGTGGCTGAACGAGCAGTACGACGCCGGCCGCTTCGTCGTCTCGGGACGCCAGATCCCACGCACGGGCGGCGTCATCCTCGCGCGCGGCGACGACCGCGAGGAGATCGAGCGCATCGCCGCGACCGACCCGTTCGTCACCAGCGGCGTCGCGACGTGCGAAGTCATCCAGTTCCGCGCCTCGCAGTCCGAAGACGGCTTCAACGCCTGAAGTAGTCGCGACCCGCAGCGCGGCGCGCGACGCCGGGACAGTGTCCCGACGGCCCGACACGGTAGCGGCGGTCGCTGGTCGGTTCGCGGCTTCGACGCGTAGCCGCGGCCGCCGGGACGTGGATCCCGGCGGCCGCGTATTGCGGTCAGCGCGAGCGGACGACCCCTGCGGTGCCGATGCCACGCCGCTGCGGCTCCGCCGCCGCCACGAAGCGCCCGCCACTGCGGAACTCGATCGCGGTCGCCGCGCCGATCTCACCCGGCGTGGGCGGCGGCGCGAACTTGTGCTGGTAGGCGTTCGCGAGGTCCAGCCCCTCGGGCGAGTTGATGAACGCCTGCTCGGCCTGCGCCGTCGCGGTGTTGCGCTCCACGACGCGCGGGAGCGCCAGCGCGTTGAGCAGCGGCTCGTGCAGATCGATCCGGTTGACGATCGTCTGCATCACCGTGCCGGGGATCGTCGAGCCACCCGGCGAGCCGAGGGCCAGGTACGGCTTGTCGTTGCGCGTGATGATCGTCGGCGCCATCGAGCTGCGCGGCCGCTTGCCGCTCTCGGGGCGGTTCGGGTGCGTGGTCGACTCGTAGTTGAAGTCGGTCAGCTCGTTGTTGAGGAGGAACCCGTAGCCCGGGACGACGATGCCGTTGCCGCCGGTCGACTCGATCGTGAACGTGTACGAGACGACGTTGCCCTTGCGGTCGGCGACCGTCAGGTGCGTGGTCGACTGCCGCGGGTGCGAGATCGTCGCGGCGTTGGCGGCCGTCGGGGCGGACTCGCCCTGGTCGTCGTACGGGTTGCCGGCCGGGACGCTGCCCTTGGCCGCCACGTCGCCGATCAGCCCGCGCCGTTCGGTGGCGAACGAGTCCGACACCAGGCCCTTGACCGGGACCTTGAAGAACGCCGGGTCGGCGAGGTAGGCGTTGCGGTCGGCGAACGTGTATCGCGACGCCTCGAGGTAGCGGTGCAGGATCTCGGTGCGCGACGCGCCGGCCGGCTGATAACCGCCGAGGATGTTGAGCACCTCGGCCACGGCGATGCCGCCGCTCGACGGCGGCCCCATGCCGTACACGGTCAGCCCGCGGTAGCGGGACGCGATCGGCGCGCGCTCCGGGGCGGTGTAGCGGGTCAGGTCGGCCGTGGTGAGCAGGCCCGGGCGCCACGTGTGGTCCGCGGTCGCGGCGACGGCCGGCTTCGTCGCGGCGGCGGCCATCGCCTCCGCCACGGGTCCGCGGTAGAAGCCCTGGCGTACGCCCTCGCGAGCCAACAGCCGGTAGGTCTTGGCCATGTCGGGGTTGCGCAATGTCGTGCCGACGTCCTTGGAGGTGCCGTCGGCGTCGAGATAGATCGCGGCCGTCGCGGGGATGTCGTCGAAGTACGTCCTCACGGCCTGGACCGAGTCGAAGAACACCTGGTCGACCTCGAAGCCCTGCGTGGCGGCGCGGATGCCCGGCCGGAGCGCCTCGCGCAGCGAGATCGTGCCGTACTTCTTCAGCGCCCGCGCCCACGTCAGCGGGGTGCCGGGCACCCCGGCCGAGAGGCCGCTGAAGCGGGCGGGCTCGAAGGCGAGCGCCTTGCCGCCCTCCATGAACGAGTCCGGCTTCATCGCCCGCGGCGCCTTCTCGCGGCCGTCGATGGTGGTGACGTCGCCGTCGGCGGTCCGGATCACCATGAACCCGCCGCCGCCGATGCCGCACGAGAACGGCTCGGTCACGCCCAGCACGCCGGCCGCCGCGACCGCGGCGTCGATGGCGTTGCCGCCGTCGTCAAGGATGTCGATCGCTGCCTTGGTGGCGAGCGCGTCGGCCGTAGCGGCCGCGCCGCCGGTACCGCGCGCCGTCGGGGTCTTCTCCTGGGCGAACACCCCCGGAGCGGCGAGCAGTGCGGTGAGCCCGGCGACCACCAGCGCCAGGCGAAGGGAACTGCGACTCATGGGGCCTCCAACCCTCGGATTGCCCTGACGTACCCGGGTCAGCGGGGGATACGCAGCAACGTCGCCACGACGGGCTTGCCGGTGTCTTGGCGCAGACGTGTGACGAAGGCGGCCTCCGGGCTCAGCGCCGTGCTCCAGAGCGTGATCCCGACGCCCCGTCCCGGCCGCGGCGGGAGTTTCTGGGGATGGCCGTGGCGGTGGTGCTCCTTGCCGGGCTCATGGCCCGCGTCGCGGCGGCCGGTCGGCACGGTGGAGTACAGCGTGCGGTCGTGCTTAGGAGCACGGGAGCGGAGCGGGCCGAGCTTCAGCCGCTGGCGCTGGTAGGTCGAGCGCACGTACAGCAGCCCCCCGCCGCCGGCCGACGGGTTGAGCAGCAAAGCCCGCGGCTCGCGGCGCAGGGTGCTGCGCTGCCCGGTCGGGAGCACCACCTGGTCGATCCGGCTGCCGCTGCCGCCGGCGACGTGGAACAGCAGCCGGTCGCCGGACAGCGCGGGGCGGCCGAGCTGTGACGGGCGCGCGGGCGGAGGCGATCCGCCGGGGAGCGGGCGCGGCCGGGGGCAGCGGCGAGGCGATCAGCACGTCGGCGTCCCCCTCGCGGGCGCGCCACGCCACCCAGCCGGCGCCGACGGCGACGCTGTCGGCGCCCGCCGCGGGCAGGCTGACCACGAAGGCCGGGTCGGCCGGGGCGCGCACCTCGACGGTGCCGGCGCCGATCCACGCCAGCCGCCCGCCGCCGACGGCGGGGTGAGGTCCGGGCGCGGGCTGGCGCCCGCCGGCGAGAGCGAGCACCCCGCCGCTCCCGGGCGCCTGGAAGGCGACCACGCCGACGTCGGCGCTCGGGTCGGTCCCCGGGCTCGCGAACACCTGCGTCTGCGCCTGCGCCGGGGCCGCCCACAGGGCGGCCGCGCAGGCGACGAGCGCCACGGCGTCAGCGGCCCGTAGCGCGCGCAGGATGCGTGGCTGCTCCGCCATGGCGGCGTGGGCGCCGGAGCCCCGCTCCGTCCCCGCCAGCGGGGACAGGAGCACGACGGGCAGCGCGCGCCCGATCCCGAACCCGAGCCCGACCAGCAATCCGAGGCTCGGGTCGCCGAGAGCGACGCTCACACCCGCCAGCGCCCATACGGCGAACGAGAGGATGAAGGTCGTGAAGCCGAGCCCGAGCAGCACGCCGTAGAGGCCGGCCGCGAGCGGCAGGGGGAGCACACGCCGCCACGACTCGGGGACCTGGCGGCGGACCTGCGGCACGATCCGCGCGCCCCGCGCCTCCCCGCGGCCGCCGCCAGCGCGATCGCCGCGGCCACGGCGAGCGACCCGGCGCCCAGCGCATCGCCCAGCAGCGCCAGCCCGCCGAACGTGGCGAGCCCGCCCACCAGCGCGCCGGCCGCGAACGTTCCGCATGCGACCAGCGTCGTGCGCAGCCGCCCGGCGTAGCCGTGCGGGGCCAGCGTGTCGACCATCGAGAAGCCACACGGCGACCAGGCGCCGGTGACGCCGGCCACCAGCCCGGCGACGAGGAGGACGGCCTCTAGCACGGCACCTTGGTCTGGAAGTACATGACGCAGAACACGCGCCGGCCCTTGTAGCAGTAGCCCGTCAGCGACTGTCGCCGTTGATCCGCTTGCGCGAGTACGAGCAGCAGTCGACGAGCTTGCGCACGCGGCCCCCGCAGCAGCGGTACCACGCGCCGTCGACGCTCGTCCGGATGTCGAACTGCTCGGCGACGGCATCACAGACCGCGGTGCGGCTCGCGTGCGGCAGCGCGCGGCCGTCGGGGTCCGTGAGCGGGCGGCCGTCCTCGCCGACCGGGGCGCCGTGCCGGTCGACCAGCCGCCCGAGGTCGTCGACCCGGTGCCCGTCCTTGGCGCGCAGCGGCAGCCCGCGGGAGTCGATCCGCGGCAGCCCGGTGGGATGCGGGCAGGAGTCGGTCGTATAGATGTGCCCGCAGAAGTGGTACGCCTCGGCCTCGCCGGGCTTGATCAGCGCGCCCGCCGTCTGCGCGCCCGCCAGCGCCATCACCCCCGCGCCGACGCGCGAGAGGAACCCGCGCCGCGACGTGGAGGCCGCGAGACGGTCGGTGACCCGCTCGCGCTCAGCCACTCAGCGCACCCCGGCGGCGCTCCGCGGTGGCCAGCACCGACTCCAGCTGCGCGCCTGAGTTGAACGTGCCCTTGGCCAGAACCGTGCCGTCCTCGCCCAGCGCGACCGCGAACGGGCTGCCCGGGACGTCGGCCAGCGCCCATGCGTCGGCGTCCTCGACCTCGTCGAAGCGGCGCACGATCACCCGCGGGTCGCGTTCGAACGACGCGACGGCCGGCTCCAGCGCGCGGCAGATGTGGCAGGACTCCGACGTGAAGACCGCCAGCCCCAGCACCCCGCGCGCCATCGGCCCGAACGCGTCGGCGAGCGCGGTGCGCCCGCCCACCTCGGGGCCCTCGCTGGGGATCTCCAGCGCGCCCTGTGGGGCGATCGCCATGCGCAGCGCGCCGACCTCGCGGGCGAGTCCGAGCATCGCCACCCCGAGCCCGATGACGCCGGCCAGCGCCACGCCGAGCCCGATCGCGAGCCACTCCTCGGTGGTCAGCGCCCCCTCCGGGAAGAACGGCAGGGCCGCGAACGCCACCGCCAGCAGCGCGGCCCGCGCCGCGGACACGCGGCTCACGCGGCCCCGCGCGCCGAAGCAGCCGCACGGCGCGCCCGCGCGCCCGCGCATCAGGGCGTTCACCTGGGCGGCGCAGAACACGGCGAACAGCCCGGAGGCGGCGAAGGCGGCGCCGTCGGCGCCGGCCAGGATCCCGACGGCCAGCCCGCCCTCCAGCGCGCCGAGCGCGGCCCAGGCGATCCCTGCGAGCGGCTCACCGCGGATCCCGTAGGTCGCCAACGCGGCGCGCCCGGCAGGTCCGGCGGCCAGCTTCATACCGGCCGAGACCAGCAGGACCGCGGCGAGCGCGAGGGAGAGCACGACCGAGACCATGGGGCGCGGCGAACCTAGCGCATGGACCTGAACGCCCGGCGCAGTCCGCCTAGGAGGCGGACCAGTAGCCGTCGACGCCCACGGGGGTGAAGCTCGCCCCGCGCGCCAACTCGCCCCGGACGTCGGCCACGTCGCGGTCGCACACGGCGGCGACCTCGACGGTGGCCAGCGGGATCTCCGCCCACGCGAGCACCTCGCCCACCGACTCCGGGTCGGGCCGCCGCACCAGCTCGGGCGCGAGGTTGGCGATCGCCGTCTCGTACGCCTCCACCGGCCGGTAGCCCGGCAGGTCGACGCGCTCGGAGGTCGGCCAGTCGGCCGGGCTGGGCGCGGTGCGGATCAGCTCGTAGGACGGGCACGTGTACCGGCGCTCCTCCTCGGGGCCGCCGAGCTTGTAGTCCTGCGCGCGGGAGGCGGGCGAAGGCGTGCGCGCGGCCTTCATGTCGGCGCGCAGCGTCTCCTCGACCTCGGGCGCGTCGGCCCACGCCGCCAGCTCGTCCACCGGCAGCCCGGCCTCGGCGGCCGCTCGCTCGAGGGTGTCGGAGTCGTCGAGCAGCGGCCCCGCGAAGTTGAGCACCCGCAGCCGGCGCAGCAGCGCCGCCTCGCGGTCGGGCCAGCGCAACCGCGTCGCCACCACCGCGCGGCAGGCGTGCACGGACGGGGCGACGTGCATCCGCTCGCTCCAGTCGATGGGCATCCCGAACTTCAGCGCCAGCCCCCGGTACGCGCTCGACAAGCGCTCGACCGTGAACTCCTCCGGCGGCGTCTCGCTGAGCACCACCATGTGCAGCTCCCACGCGATCTGGTCGCCGTAGAGCCACAGCAGCCGGAACCGCTGGCGCTCGGCGGAGAACGCCCACGGACAGCTGGGGTCCGTGTAGTGCCGGATGAGGACGGTCACGTACGCGCGAGGCGCTTGTACGAGATCCGGTGCGGGCGGTCGGCCTCGGCGCCGAGCTTCTCGTGGCGGTGCTCCTCGTAGGCCTCGAAGTTGCCCTCGAACCACGTCACCTGCGAGTCGCCCTCGAAGGCCAGCACGTGGGTCGCGACGCGATCCAGGAACCAGCGATCGTGGGAGATGATCACCGCGCAGCCCGGGAACGCCAGCAGCGCCTCCTCGAGCGCGCGCAGCGTGTCGACGTCGAGGTCGTTGGTCGGCTCGTCGAGCAGCAGCACGTTGCCGCCGCTGCGCAGGAGCTTGGCCAGGTGCACGCGGTTGCGCTCGCCGCCGGAGAGCACCCCGACCTTGCGCTGCTGGTCGGAGCCCTTGAAGTTGAAGCCCGCCACGTAGGCGCGCGAGTTGACCTCGCGGTCGCCGACCTTGATGTGCTCGTAGCCGTCGGAGATCTCCTCCCAGACGGTCTTCTCCGGGTCCAGCGCGTCGCGGCTCTGGTCGACGTAGGCGAGGTCCACGGTGTCGCCGAGCGTGATCTTGCCGGCGTCGGGCTTCTCGTCGCCGACGATCATCCGGAACAGCGTCGTCTTGCCGGCGCCGTTGGCGCCGATCACGCCGACGATGCCCGCGGGCGGGAGCGTGAACGAGAGGTCCTCGATCAGCAGCCGCTCGCCGAAGCCCTTGCGCACGTCGCCGGCCTCGATGACCTGGTTGCCGAGCCGCTGGCCCGGCGGGATGTGGATCTGGACCTCGTCGAGCTTGACGTTGCGGTCCTCGGCCAGCAGGCGCTCGTAGTTGTTCAGGCGCGCCTTGGCCTTCTTGCGCCGGCCCTTCGGGTTCTCGCGCACCCACTCGAGCTCCTGCGCGATCGTGCGCTTGCGGACGGAGTCCTTGCGGTCCTCCTGGGCGAGGCGCTCCTGCTTCTGCTCCAGCCAGGACGAGTAGTTGCCGCGGAACGGGAGGCCCTGCCCGCGGTCGAGCTCGAGGATCCAGCCGGCCACGTTGTCGAGGAAGTAGCGATCATGGGTGACGGCCACGACGGTGCCCTTGTACTCCTCGAGATGGCGCTCCATCCACGCGACGGATTCGGCGTCGAGGTGGTTGGTCGGCTCGTCGAGCAGCAGCAGGTCGGGGGCGGAGAGCAGCAGCCGGCACAGCGCGACGCGGCGGCGCTCGCCGCCGGAGAGCGTCGTGACGTCGGCGTCGCCGGGCGGGAGGCGCAGGGCGTCCATCGACGTGTCGAGCTGGGTGTCGAGGTTCCAGGCGTCGGCGGCGTCGATCTGCTCCTGCAGGCGGCCGAACTCGTCCGCGGTCTCGTCGGAGTAGTTGGCGGCCAGCTCGTTGAAGCGGTCCAGCAGCGCGCGCACCTCGGCCACGCCCTCCTCGACGTTGCCGCGCACGTCCTTGGTCTCGTCGAGGTGGGGCTCCTGCTCGAGGATCCCGACGGTGGCCCCGGGAGCCAGCTGCGCCTCGCCGCGGTACTCGGTGTCCGTGCCGGCCATGATCCGGAGCAAGGTGGACTTGCCGGACCCGTTGAGGCCCAGCACACCGATCTTTGCGCCCGGCATGAAGCTGAGCGAGATGTCCTTCAGCACCTGCTTGTCCGGCGGGTGCGTCCGGCTCAGCTTGTACATGGTGAAGATGTATTGGCTCGACACGGCCTCTGAGGATAGATCGCCCAGCGCGGCGAGCCGGTTTGGGCGGGTTTTGTCCGCGTTGGCCATATTGGATCCGCGCAAATTGGTCGATAACAGGAGTGACATGCGGCCCCTGATCGGCGTGACCACCTCGGAGCTCCGTCCCAGCGGCCTGTCGACGCTGCGACGCCAGGGCGAGCCGCCGCATCCCGAGATGGCCCTCGGCATGACCTACCTGCAGGCGATCGAGCGCGCCGGCGCCGTTCCCGTCGTGCTCCCGCCGTGCGTCTCGGACCTCGAGGCGCTGATCTCCCGCCTCGACGGGATCTGCCTGTCCGGCGGCCCCGACCTCGACCCGGACGCCTACGGCGCCCGCGAGCGCCACGTCGAGCTGGGCCCGACCGAGCCGACGCTGGACTCCTTCGAGCTCGCCCTCGCGCGCGCCGCGCGTGGAGCGCGGGATCCCGCTGCTGGGCATCTGCCGCGGATCGCAGGCCCTCAACGTCGCCTGCGGGGGCACGCTGCACCAGCACCTCCCCGGGCACCGCCAGAGCGAGCCCGGACCCCATCCGACGCACGACGTCGAGGTGCTCGCCGGCACCCGGCTGGCCGCGCTGCTCGGCACCGGCACGCTGGCCGTCAACTCCTTCCACCACCAGGCGGTCGACCGCCTCGGCACCGGCCTGCGCGTCGCCGCGCGCGCGGGCGACGGCACGATCGAGGCGATCGAGGGCGCCGGGTTCGCGATCGGCGTGCAGTGGCACGCCGAGACGCTGGCGGACGGGCGGCTGTTCGAGGCGCTGGTCAGCGCCGCGGCGCCCGCGCTGCGCGTCGCCGCCTAGCGATGGAGTAGGGCTAGCCGCACGGGTTCGAACCTGCTCGTGCGCCATCCTGGGTGGATGGCACGGGAGTCCGCCATCCGCATGCGCGGAGTCGTGAAGCACTTCGGGGCGATCACCGCGGTCGACGGTCTCGACCTCGACCTGCCCGAGGGCACGTGCGTGGGCCTGCTCGGCCCCAACGGCGCCGGCAAGTCGACCACGATGAAGATGCTCACCGCCCAGTCGATCGCCGACGAGGGCGAGCTGGAGGTGCTCGGCTTCAAGCTTCCGGGTGAGTCGAAGGTCGCCCGGGCGGAGATGGGCGTCGTGCCGCAGCTCGACAACCTGGACACGACGCTGACCGTCGAGCAGAACCTGCGCGTCTTCACCTACCTGTACCGGGTCCCGCGGGCCGACCGCCGGGACGCGATCGAGCGCGCGCTCGAGATGGCGAACCTGGCCGACCGCCGCGACACGCGCGCGGACAAGCTGTCGGGCGGCATGCGCCGCCGGCTGCTGATCGCCCGCGCGCTCGTGCACCGGCCGCGGCTGGTGCTGCTCGACGAGCCGACCGTCGGCCTCGACCCCCAGGTCCGCCAGGAGCTGTGGGCGCTGATCGACGCGCTGCGCTCCGAGGGCACGTCGATCCTGATGTCCACGCACTACATCGAGGAGGCCGAGCGCCTCGCCGACTCGGTGACGATCATGTCCCACGGCAAGGCGGTGGCCGACCGGCAAGCCGTCGGAGCTGGTCGAGCGAGCACGCCGGGAGCGAGGCGGTCGAGGTCTACGGGTCGCCCGCCAAGCTGCGCGAGGTCGAGGAAGTCGCGCGCGCCGGTGGCTTCAGCACCCGCCGGACCGGCACCTCGGTGGCGATCCTGCGGCTCGACGACGCGACCAACGGCGGCCCGCCCGAGGGCGAGCGCCGCCCGGCCAACCTCGAGGACGTGTTCGTGCTGCTGACGGGCGAAGAAATCTCATGACGCTGCGCAACGGGTCGACACGACGGTCGCGCCGTCGCGGCACGCGGAGCAGACTCATGAGCGCCGCCACGTGCGACCCGCCGCCGTCGCCTCGGGCGGCTCGAGCGCCCGGCGCTGGCCGGGGTGCTCGTGCGCGAGGTCATCAACTTCGCCTCCTACTGGCGCTCGGTCACGTTCTCCTCGACCGTCGAGCCGACCATCTACCTGCTGGCGTTCGGCTTCGGGTTCGGCTCGCTGGTCTCGAAGGTCGGGGGCTACGACTACGTCGAGTTCGTCGGCACCGGCACGGTCGCCACCGCGGTGTTGTTCGCGTCCGTGTTCACCGCCATGTTCGGGACGTTCATCAAGCGCGAGTTCCAGCACACCTACGACGCGATCCTCGCCGCGCCGGTCGACACCGAGGAGCTGGTGACCGGCGAGGTGCTGTGGATCGCCATGCGCGCGGCCGTGTACGGCTGCGCGCCGCTGCTGGTGTCGATGCTGTTCGGGCTCGACCCGGCGTGGGGGATGCTGCTCGTGCCCGGGATCTGCTTCATCACCGGCTTCGGGTGGGCCTCCGTCGGCACGCTGATCTCCGCGCTGCTGAAGTCGATCGACAACTTCTCCTACGTGACGAGCACGCTGATCACGCCGATGTTCCTCGTCGCGGGCACGTTCTTCCCGATCGACGGCCTGCCGCAGTGGGCGCAGATCGCGGCCTGGTTCAACCCGCTGTACCACTGCGTCGAGCTCGTGCGCCACGCTGTCGTTCGGGTTCGAGGGCTGGGTCGACATCGCCCACCTCGGCATCCTCGTCGTGTTCGGCCTGGTGCTGTGGCGGCTGGCGATCTGGGCGACCGGCCGCCGCCTGATCACGTAGCTAGACCGGCGGGCCGAGGACCAGCGGGTGGTCGAGCGCGCCGCGCACGCGGCGCTGCACCTGCAGCTCGGCCTCGAGGTCGGCGATCAGGTGCTCGTGCTCGAGCAGGCGTCCCGGCAGGACCTGGGTGACGAACAGCCACACGAGCCGGCCGTCGAGCTGGGTGCCGGCCACGCGGCGGAGCTCGTCCTCGGCCTCGGCGGCGGTGAGCGGGGTCCGGTAGGTGTCCACCGCGGTCAGCACGTCGTAGACCTCGGCGATGGACGAGGATCCGCGCCGCCATCGGGATGCCGTCGCCGGACAGGCCGTCCGGGTAGCCCTGGCCGTCGGTCCGCTCGTGGTGGGCGAGCACGGCGGTGGCGACCTCGCCCAGCCCCTCGACGCGCAGCAGCAGCCGCGCGCCGTCGGCCGGGTGGCGCTCGAGCAACCGGCGCTCCTCCTCGCTGAGCGGGGCGCGGCCGCTCAGCACGTGATCGGGCAGCGCCTCCTTGCCGATGTCGTGCAGGAGCCCGGCCGTGTGCACGACCGCCTGCTCGTGGTCGGAGAGCCCGGCGGCGCGGGCCAGCTCGATCGCGTAGTGGGCGGTGGCGGCGGCGTGGCGCGCGGCGCTCGGGTCGCGCAGCGACAGCGTCTCCAGCAGCAGGCCGAGCATCCCCTCGTGGCGGACGTCGAGCTGGTCGCGGCGGCGCTCGACCTCCTCGCCGTGCGCCTGGCCCTCCAGGAGCGCCCGCAGCAGCAGCTGGCAGACGCCGAGCGCGAGCGCGAACAGGCCGACGACGCCGGCGCCGTAGACCTCGAAGCCGTAGACGGCCATGGCGGTCAGCGACGCGGTGGCGAGCTCCCACGGCAGCACCGGCAGGTAGACGGAGCGGAACAGCTGCGGCAGCGAGCCGCCGCGCAGCAGCACGGTGTGGCCGGCGATCATCGTGAAGTTGAGCGCGTTGATGGCGATGAACACGCCGAACACGGCGACGGCGTAGCCGGCGCCCGGCGTGACGCCGCTGCTCTGGATCCACTCGAGCGCGAGCCCGCCGAGCAGCGGGAACGTCGCGTACGTGGTCACGTTGTTGAGCAGGTAGATCCCGCGCGCGCGGCTGCGGGCCGCGTCCGACAGCGAGCAGGCGATGCCCATCGCCACCGCCGGCGCCGGGCCGAGCAGCGCCATCGCCAGCACGAGACCCAGGAACGAGCCCGAGATGCGGAAGCGCTTGGCCTCCAGCGTGAGGAAGTCGCTGCCGACGATCAGCACCGCGAGCAGGCCCACGAGCTCGATCGGCTGCCACTGCTCCCGGTCGGAGACCAGCACGGCGACGCCGATCGAGGAGGCGAGCAGCACCGCCTGGACGATCACCAGCAGGCGCCGGCGGCTCGGCTGCATCCGCGCGGGCGGGCGCTCGGCGGGCCCGCTCGGGCCGCGCCGGGCCGAGGCGCGGAGGCTCCTCGGGGGCGCCCGCGGCGCGCATCAGCGCGAGGGACCAGCCCACGATGACCAGCCACAGCACGACGGCAAGCCAGACGATCACAAGATGGAAGGTAGTAGGCGGGAGGGCAGAGCGCCAATCGGGTACGCACCCCACCGAGCTGGGATGCTCCGCTCCCGAACGGTTGCACGCCACCCGCCAATCACTTCAGAATCTGGTGCCACGCATAGTGGCTGCACCGGAGAACAAGACCGATCAATGGGAGGGTCAGCATGGGCTGGAAGAACTAGTTCCAGACGGCTGGCCCGGCGGTCACGGAGGTCCAGCCGGGCCTGATAGCGCCAGAACGCACCAGACGGCCGGCCAAGGGGAAGGGCCGACACCACACACAGGACTCACGACGATGACGCCGGCGCCTCCGTGCGCCGGCGGTCCTCGTTCTAAGCCTGGATCCAGGCTAGGGCCCGCGCCGCTACCGTAGGACGACGTGCCACAAGTCGTCGACATCGAGCAGGCCGTCCTCCTGTTGGAGGTCGATCCGCCGTTCGACAAGCGAGACATCCAGCTCGCACGGCGGCGGCTCGCGAAGCAGTGGCACCCCGACATCGCGCCGCCGGGCAAGCAGCTCGAGCACGAGCGCCATCTGAAGGCGGTCAACGAGGCCGCCGACCGCCTCGAGCGGCTCGCGGAGGACTCGCGGGGCGGCAAGGTCTCGCGCAACGCCGTGAAGGTCGCCGGCCAGGCCGCGCGCCGCCGGCGCGCGGAGGAGGGCGCGCGCGCCTACGAGGAGGACCAGCGCCGCCGCGCGGACACCGAGGAGCAGCGCAAGCACGACCCGTTCGCCTCCCGCGTGCCCGACCACTCGGTCGTGCACCGCTACGCCCGCTGCCTGTCGTATCCGGAGTGGGGCGTCGGCAGCGTCAACGGCATCTACTTCACCGGCGAGGAGGACGACATCCAGCAGTGGGCGCGGGTGAGCTTCCAGGTCGGCGTGCGCACGGTGCCGGCCGGCTCGCTGCAGTTCGTGGACTTCCACAAGCCCGACCCCGGCGCGGAGCGCGTGCAGCGCTTCATGACCGCGGCCAAGCACGCGCTCGCCGAGGGCGACTTCAAGCTCGCCGCGCGCCGGCTCGTCTTCGCCCGCGACGCCGAGCCGCGCAACACCGCCGTGCTGCGGCTGCTGGCGACCGCGTACTGGCAGTCGGGCGACTACCCCGCCGCCGCCCGCGCGGTGCGCGACTGGATCCGCGAGGAGCCCAACCGCCCGGCGCCGCACCGCACCGCCGCGCGGATCTACGAGGACATGGGCGCGCTCACCCAGGCGCTCGACGAGACCGTCAAGGAGTGCGCCGCCGCGCCCGACGGAGGCGTCGGCGTGGGAGCGCCTCGGCCGCCTGCGCCTGCGCGCGTTCGACCGCGAGGGCGCGCGCGAGGCGCTCGAGCACGCCCGGACGCTGGGCCCGAGCGAGCAGGGGCTGCTCGACCTGGCGCTCGTCGCGAACCTGTCCGGCGACGTCGGCGCCGAGGTGACCGCCTGCGAGCAGGCGACGGTGATCGCCCCGGAGTCGCCCGCCGCCTGGGCGCGCTACGCCCACGCGCTCGCCCGCACCGACCGCGTCACCGATTGCCTGCGGGCGTGCGAGCGCGCGCTCGAGCTGGCCGACGACCCCGAGGTCCGCGACCTGCGCGACCAGGTCATCGCGGCCGCCCCGCGCGAGCTCACCGGCCGCACCGCGGCTTAGGCCACCTGCTCCTCGAGCCCGCGCACCTTCGGCTTCGGCGCCGCGCCGGTGCGGGCGCGCTCGCGCACCTCGAGGCGCTTCGAGAGCCGCGACAGCGAGAAGTTCACGACGATGAACAGCAGGCCCACGAACAGGAACACCTCGAGGATCGGCGCCTCCACGCCGCCGCCCGTGAACGGGTTGCCCGAGGTCGCGGTGACCGTGCGGGCGCGCCGCATCACCTCGATGATGGCGATGATCGACACGAGCGTCGTGTCCTTGTTGAGCGTGATCAGCTGCGACACCGTCGCGGGGACCATCCGCCGCAGGCCCTGGGGCAGGATCACGTGCCACATGGACTGCCGGTAGCTGAGCCCGAGCGCCGAGGCCGCCTCGGCCTGCCCGCGCGGCAGCGAGAGGATGCCGGCGCGCATGATCTCCGCCAGCACCGCGCTGTTGTAGAGCACGAGCCCGGACAGCCCGGCCAGCATCAGCCCCGACTGCCACGCCTCGGGCGCCCAGCCCGGGATGACGCGCTCCCAGGCGGTGCGGGCGCTCTCCGGGATCCACAGGAACAGGAACAGGATCAGCAGCAGCAGCGGCAGGTTGCGGAACACGTCGACCCACGCCCCGGCCACCACCGACACGAACCGGTTGCGCGACAGGCGCGCCAGCGCCAGCGCCAGCCCGGCGGCCAGCGACAGCACGATCGCGACGAGCGCGATCTGCAGGTTGATCAGGAAGCCCCTCCAGGATGAAGCGGAGGTTGTTGCCCGAGCCGAGCCACTCGAAGGCCGCGACCGTCATCGGCGCACCGCGTAGCGCGTCTCGAGGCGGCGGATCGCGAGCGTGGCGAGGCCGGTGAGGATCAGGTAGCCGCTGGCCGCCCACACGAACGCCGGGATCACCTCGAACGAGCGCGACGCGATCACCCGGCCGGTCTTGAGCAGGTCGTCGAGCGCGAGGATCGAGCCGCCGAGGATCGCCGAGTTCTTGATCATCGCGATGATCAGCGATCCGAGCGGGGAGATGACCGTCCGGAACGCCTGCGGGAGCACGATCTTGCGCATCGTCTGCGAGTAGCTGAGCCCGAGCGACAGCGAGGCCTCGATCTGGCCCTTGGACACCGAGAAGACGCCCGAGCGGATCGCCTCGGCGACGTACGCCGCCGTGTAGAGGCCGAGCGAGGCGACGCCCGCCACGATCGCGCTGATCTCCACCCCGGCCCTGCGCAGGCCGGGGTAGGAGATGAACAGCAGCACGAGCAGCGGGACGTTGCGGAAGCTCTCGACGTAGAGCGCTCCCGCGCGCTGCAGCCACTTGTTCGGAGCGGCCCGCAGCGCGGCCACCAGCGTGCCCACCGCCATCGCGATCACGAACGAGACGGCCACGATCCGGACCGTCACGAAGAACCCCGACACGAACGCGTCGAAGTTGTCCGTCAGCGTGTCGACGAACGCGAAGGGCACGCGTGCGGCGCCGGGCTAGCCGGCGTTCTGCTTCACCAGATCGACGGCCTCGTCGACGGACATCGTCGGCGCCTCGGGCTCCATGTCCGTGTACTGCCCGATCCACTTCTCGAAGCTCTTGTCGTAGCGGCCGTCGGTCTTGTACGCCTCGAACGTCTCGTTGACGAAGTCGAGCAGCTCCGTGTTCCCCTTCTTGATGCCGGCGCCGTAGGGCTCCTGCGTGAGCTCGTCGCCCACCAGCTGGAGCGTGTCGTCCTGGATGATCATGCCGGTCAGGATCACGTCGTCGGTCGAGATCGCGTCGACGCTGCCGTTCTGCAGCGACTCCAGGCACTCCGAGTAGGAGTCGACGAGCTTGAGCTTGGCGTCGGGCGCCTGCTGCTTGATCGTCGCCTCGTAGGTCGAGCCCAGGGCGGTGCACACGCTCTTGCCCGCCAGCGTGTCGACGCCGGTGATCTCCGCGTTGTCCTTCTTGACCAGGATGCGGCCCTTGGCGATGAAGTACGGGTCGGAGAAGTCGATCTCGCCGACGCGCTCCTCGTTGATCGTCATCGTCGAGAGGATCACGTCCGCGGTCCCGTCCTGCAGGAACGGGATCCGGTTGTCGGAGATCGCCTCGATGAACTTGGGCTCGACGCCGAGCTTGTCGGCGATCGCCTGGCCGAGGTCGACGTCGAAGCCCTCGACCTTGCCCGACTGCGGGTTGTTGAAGCCGAACGGCGGCACGTCGTACTTGACGCCGATCGCGATCTCGCCCTTCTCCTGGATGTCGCCGAGCGGGGTCCCGGGCTCGAACTTCTCGATGTCCGCCGCCGGCGTGGCCTCGCCGCCGCCGCCTCCGGACTCCTCGTCGTCGCCGCAGCCCGCGAGCGCGAGCCCGAGCGCCAACGCCGGCACCGCCAGCCACCGTGTGATCGTCATTGCCGTCGCCTCCTAGTGGTGGATGATCTTGTCGACGAAGTCCCGCGCGCGGTCGCTCTTGGCCGCCTCGAAGAACTCCTTGGAGGCGCCTGCTCGACGATGCGGCCGTCGTCGATGAAGACGATCCGGTCGCACACCTCGCGCGCGAAGCCCATCTCATGGGTGACGACGGCCATGGTCATCCCGTCGCGCGCGAGGTCGCGCATGACGTCGAGGACCTCCCGGATCATCTCCGGGTCGAGCGCCGAGGTCGGCTCGTCGAAGAGCATCAGCTTCGGCTCCATGGCCAGCGCACGGGCGATCGCCACCCGCTGCTGCTGGCCGCCCGAGAGGTCCGCCGGGTAGGCGCCGGCCTTCTCCGAGATGCCCGACGCGCTCGAGCAGCACTCCGGCTCGCTCGCGCGGCGTCGGCCTTGGACATGCCCTTCACCTCGACCGGCGCCAGGACCACGTTCTGGAGCACCGTCTTGTGGGCGAACAGGTTGAACTGCTGGAAGACCATCCCGATCTCCGCACGCAGCCGGCTGAGGGCGCGGCCCGCGCGATCGACGGACTGCCCGTCGAAGCGCACCTCGCCCTCGTCGACCGTCTCCAGTCCGTTGATGCACCGCAGCATCGTCGACTTGCCCGAGCCGGAGGGGCCCGCGATCACGATGACCTCGCCGCGTCCGATCTCCAGATCGATCCCGTCGAGCACCAGGTTGTCGCCGAAGCTCTTGCGAACCGCGCGCAACTCCACGAGGGGCTCCCGGGCCTGCTCACCCGTTTCACTCATCTCCCACTCACGACGATACTGCGTTCGATCCGCCCGGCGGATTACGGTTGTATGGAGATGCGCCTCATCGTCGCCCGCTGCTCCGTCGACTACACCGGCCGCCTCACGGCCCACCTGCCCGAGGCTCTGCGCCTCGTGATGCTCAAGGCCGACGGCTCGGTGCTCGTGCACGCCGACGCCGGCGGCTACAAGCCGCTCAACTGGATGACGCCGCCCACGGTCATCGAGGAGGAGGGCGAGCTGATCGTCGTCCGCAAGCTCAAGGGCGAGGACCGGCTGGAGATCACGCTCCACGAGGTGCTCGCCGACGTGGACCACCTGATGGACGAGGACGCGGCGCGGCTGGAGAAGGACGGCGTGGAGCGCGACCTGCAGGAGCTGCTGGCCGACGCGCCGGGCTGCTGCGGCGAGGGCTTCCGGCTCGTGCGCCGCGAGTGGCCGACCGACATCGGGCCCGTCGACCTGATGTGCCGCGACGAGGAGGACGGCTGGATCGCGGTGGAGATCAAGCGCGTCGGGACGATCGACGCCGTCGAGCAGCTCTCCCGCTACCTGGAGCGGATCCGGCTGGACCCGGCGATGGCCGACTGCGCCGGCGTGCTGGCCGCGCAGACGGTCAAGCCGCAGGCGCGCGTGCTGGCCGAGGCGCGCGGGCTGTCGTGGGTCGAGGTCGACCTGGCCGAGCTGCGCGGCGAGCGCGAGCCGGCCCTGACACTGTTCGGGTCATGAGCGAGGCCGTCCTCACCGAGGCGGCCGACGGCGTCCTGCTGATCACCCTCAACCGCCCCGAGGCGCGCAACGCGGTCAACGCCGCCGTCGCCGAGGGCGTCGCCGCCGCGCTGGACCGGCTGGACGGCGACGACGACCTGCGGGTCGCGATCCTCACCGGCGCCGGCTCGTCGTTCTGCGCCGGGATGGACCTGAAGGCGTTCGTGGCCGGCGAGCGCCCGTACGCCGAGGGCCGCGGGTTCGCCGGGATCGCGCAGCGCCCGCCCGAGAAGCCCATCATCGCCGCGATCGAGGGCTACGCCGTGGCGGGCGGGTTCGAGGTGGCGCTCTCCTGCGACCTGATCGTCGCCGCGCGCGACGCGAAGGTGGGCATCCCCGAGGTCAAGCGCGGGCTGGTCGCGGCCGCCGGCGCGCTGATCCGGCTGCCCAAGCGGATCCCCTACCACCTGGCGATGGAGCTGGCGCTGACCGGCGACCCGATCTCCGCCGAGCGCGCGCACGCGATCGGGATCGTCAACCGGCTCGCCGAGCCCGGGGAGGCCGTGGCGACGGCGCGGGAGCTGGCTGCGGCGATCGCCCGCAACGGCCCGCTGGCCATCGCGCGGCAGCAAGCAGATCATCGTCGCCGCGCAGGACTGGAGCGAGGGCGAGGCGTGGGAGCGCCAGGTCGCGATCTCCGACCCGATCTTCCAGCTCCGAGGACGCCCGCGAGGGCGCGACCGCGTTCGCCGAGAAGCGCGACCCGGTCTGGCGCGGCCGCTAGTCGCCGTGGAGCGTGGCGAGCAGGCTGCGGGCGCCGCCGCGGTCGCGGTGCTCGCACAGGTACACGCCCTGCCAGGTGCCCAGGCCGAGCCGCCCGCCGGCGACCGGCAGGGTCAGTGAGGGGCCGAGCAGCGACGCCTTGATGTGGGCGGGCATGTCGTCGGGCCCCTCGATCGTGTGCGTCCAGTACGGCGCGTCCTCGGGGACCGCGTCGTTGAAGTAGGCCTCGAAGTCGTCGCGCACGTCCGGCGAGGCGTTCTCGTTGAGCGTCAGCGAAGCCGACGTGTGGCGGATGAACAGGTGCAGCAGCCCGGCGCGCACGTCGCCGAGCTCGGGCAGCGCCTCGAGCACCTCCCGCGTGACGAGGTGGAAGCCGCGCTCACGGGCGCGCAGCGTGATCTCGCGCTGGAGCCACACGCCTACGAGCGGGGCCGCTCCGCCGCGGAGGTCCCGAGCACGCGGCCGCGGCCGTCGAGCGCCCGGACCGCGACGCGCGCCGCGCGCGTCTTCGCCGTGATCATGGTCTCGAACCCGGTGCGGGCCGTCGAGGCGACGCCGCGCAGGTGCTCGGCGTCGGGCCCGGCCAGGACCTGCCAGCGCGCGACCTCGGTGGCGCCGTTCCAGCTGGCGTAGACCAGCACGCGGCCGCGCTTGGTCGCGCCGCGCGGCGATCGACGGCGGGGTGGTCGGCGATCCCGTCCACGGGGCGCGGACGGCGCGGTAGTTGCCCTTGCCCCTGGTCAGGCGCCCGTCGAGCAGCAGGCGGCCGCTCGAGCTGAACTCGGAGAACACGGGGGCGGCGCCCCAGCCGACGAACACGTTGCCGTTGGGCTGCACGCGCGTGCTGCCCTGGTTCGGAGCCAGGATGCCGGGGTGCACGAAGGAGCGGCGCAGCGACACGCGCTTGCGGCGCTCGTCGACGCGCAGCCGCAGCGCGCGCGACCGCTTGCGCAGGAACGGGGGACCGGCCGAGTTGTCGAACAGCGAGATCTCCCCCGGCCGCGAGCGCCGCGCGTCGTGCTGGAAGCAGAACCGCGTGCCCTTGCCCATCCGGAAGCTGCTCTTGGCGCCGCCGAGGCGCCACATGATCGAGCCGTCGGCGCGGTTGAGCTTGTAGAGCGTGCAGGTGTTACGCGCCGAGACGATCAGGTTCCCGTCGGTGTCCTCCTCGACCGAGTTGACGTGGAAGTAGTCCCACGAGCGCGGGCCCTCCGGCCGCGAGCGGCTCTCCTCCAGCGGCACGGGGCCGAGGCTGTGCCACTCGAACAGCACGAGGCCGGTCTTGAGGTCGACCTCCTGGACGACGTTGTCGACCACGATCCCGTTGCGGGGTCCGCCGACCCGCCGCAGGTCGCGCCGCACGCGGTCGTAGGCGAGCAGGAGCGCGGTCCCGCGATCGGTCAGCTGCAGGTCGTGCAGGTCGGCCTGGTAGCCGTTCCTCGGGCTGATCGAGGCGACCTGCCGGTAGCTCGGAGTCGAGCACCTTGTAGGCGCCGTAGCCCCAGCCGATGGCGAAGCGGCCCTCCCACCACGTGATCACGGGCCGGCCGTCGAGCTGCTGCACCTTGAGGTCGGTCACGGCCGTGCCGCGGCGGACCGGCTTGAACCAGACCAGGTCGCCGCGGTTGTCGGTGATCAGCGGCCCGTCGGGGCGCGGGCTGCCCTTCGGCGAGAACGGGGCGAGGAAGATGTAGCCGGGGGCGGTCCGCCCGGCGCGCCGGGTGATCCGGACCACCGGGGCCTGCAGGCCGGGCCGCGAGCGGAAGCGGTCCACCGCCGCCGGGGGAAGGGTCGGCAGCGCCAGCGTGCCGTCGTTCACCTGGCCCGGCGTGGGGCGGCGGGCGACGGTGAAGGCGATGGCGCCGTCGCGGCCGCCGGCGATGTCGAGCTGGGTGCGCACGATCACGCGCTCCCCGGGCAGGAACGGCTGCTCGGGGACGAAGCTCGCCCCGTTGCCGTCGGAGTGCGCCTGCAGGGTGCCGGTGTGCGCGCCGCTGCGCTCCCCGGTCACGGTGACCGGGCCGAGCTCTTCGGCGGGCGCGCCGCGGAACGTCACCTGCGCCTCGGGGCGGACCACCTGCGAGCCCGGGGTCGGGAACGTCGCGACGCGCGCGGCGCTCACCTCGGCCGTGCCCTGTGCCGCGCCCGCGCCGAACGCCGCCGCCGCGACGACGGCGGTCGCCAACGCGATCCTCCGCTGGGAGGTCACCACGGGATCCGCGCCACGTTCATGTCCACCCGCTCCCCTCTGAACGGCACACCTTCCTCCTCCAGCAGCCGCCGCTGACGGTCGCCCTTGGCCAGCGACCCGTCGGCTCGCACGATGCGATGCCACGGCACGTCGGGATCGTCGCAGCCGGCGAGGACGGTACCAGCGAACCGCGGCGCCCCGGGCGAGACGTCGGAGTAGGCGCGCACGAAGCCGGGCGGGACGTCCCGGATGCGCCGGAGGACGATGTCGCGGCGGCTCGGCACGCCTCTATCCTCGCGCGCCATGCGCCACGCCGCCGTAATGCCCCCGACGTCCCACGACTAAGCTCGCCTGCGATGCGCTACGGCACCTTCTCGATCGTCGCCCACGACCCGCGGACCGGGGAGGTGGGGGCGGCCGTGCAGTCGCACTGGTTCTCCGTCGGCTCGCTGTGCATCTGGACCCGCCCCGGGGTCCGGGGCGGTGGCGACGCAGTCCGTCGTCGAGCCCGCCCACGGCCCGGACGCGCTCGACCGGATGGCAGGCGGGCGCCGCCGCCGGGGACGCGCTCGAGGAGCTGCTCGCCGCCGACCCGCTGCGCGCGGTGCGCCAGGTCGGGGTGGTCGACGCGCAGGGCGGCGTCGCCGTCGCCACCGGCGCCGACTGCATCGCGCACGCCGGCGACGCGCGCGGCGACGGCTTCAGCTGCCAGGCGAACATGATGGAGCGCGACACGGTCCCGGCCGGGATGGCCGCCGCGTTCGAGGCCGCCGACGGCGACCTCGCCGCGCGGCTGATGGCGGCGCTCCATGGCGCCCAGGCCGAAGGCGGCGACATCCGCGGCCGCCAGTCGGCCGCGCTGCTCGTCGCCCCCGCCGAGGGCGAGGCGTGGCGCGCGCGGGTCGACCTGCGCGTCGAGGACCACACCGACCCGCTCGCCGAGCTCGACCGGCTGCTCGTGCTCCAGCGCGCCTACGAGCTGGCCGGCTCGGCCGACGAGCTGATGGCGGCCGGGCGCGCCGACGAGGCGGGCGCCCTCTACCGCCGCGCCGCCGAGCTTGCACCCGGCTCCGACGAGCTGCTGTTCTGGGCCGGCCTCGCCGTCGCCCACACGGGCGATGTGGTCGAGGGCGCAGCGGCGGTCCGCCGTGCCGCGGACGTTCAGCCCAACTGGCTTGTGCTCCTCGACCGCCTCTCGCC
The DNA here is from genome assembly GCA_963764385.1 of uncultured Solirubrobacteraceae bacterium. Taxonomy (GTDB): domain Bacteria; phylum Actinomycetota; class Thermoleophilia; order Solirubrobacterales; family Solirubrobacteraceae; genus DATFQI01. The sequence continues at coordinate 92,608 of CAVXSJ010000004.1, forward strand.
CGACTTCGCGCCGGCCGGGGAGGCCGTTCGCCGGGAGCTCGGGCGGTAGCGCGGGCCGGTCCCACGCCGGAGTCGACGCCACCGCCGGCCTCTCCACCCTCACTCAGCCGCCCTTGACGTCCGCCGGCGCAACGCCCCCGCCGGCAAGGAGCAGCCCGCGCCCGCACACCCCCGCAGCCGCGCCAGACGCACCGCCAGGCGAGCCTCCAAAGCCCGCCGCCGTCCCGCGAGGTTGCGCAGCTCATACGGGATCCCGCCGCAGGTCATAGAGCTCACGCTCGCCCGTGTCGCGCTCGACGTAGAGGTGCCGTGCGAGCCCGCAGCCCGGTGAAGCGCAGCCCACCCCCGCGGCGCCGCGCGGGCCCCTCGATCAGGATGTCGCGCTCGAGCAGCAGGCTCGGGTCGCGCAGGAAGCCGTACAGGGACACGCCGTCGGGCGTCCACGGCGCCTGCGCCCCGGCGGCTTCGAGGATCGTCGGTGCGAGGTCGACGTTGGCGGCGAGCTGGTTGAGCCGCACCCCGCGCGGCACGCCCGGGCCTCGCATCAGCAGCGGCACGCGGATCGAGGGCTCGTAGGGCAGCACCTTGCCGCCCGGCACACGGTGCTCGCCGTGCATGAAGCCGTTGTCGGAGGTGAAGACGATCAGCGTGTCCTCCAACTCGCCGCTGCGCCGCAGCGCCTCGACGATCCGGTCGACGCCCTCGTCGACGGCCAGTAGCGACTCGAGCTCTTGCTCGTAATGGCTGGAGATCGCCGCCCGCCGCCGCGACGTCAGCCGCGGCCGGCGCCGGATCGCGGGCGGCTTGTCGCGCACGTCGGCCTCGTTGAACGACGGCGTCGCCGGGAAGCCCGTGCCCGCGAACACGCCGGCGTGGCGGGGCGCGGCGACCGGGGTCGGCCCCGGCGGGTCGCCGGGCTCGCGCGGGAGCCCGTTGTGCGGCGCCAGGTAGCCCACCCACAGGAAGAAGGGCTCGGGGGCCGCGGCGCGGCGGTCGATGATCGCCTCGGCCCGTCGCGTGATGACGTCGGTCTGGTAGTCGGCCGGCTCCCTCCCGTAGCGGGTCAGCACGCCGTCGTCGTTGATCACGTAGCCGTAATAGGAGTAGGTCGAGGGGTCGACGAGGCCGTGCCACTCGGTCCACCCCGGCGGGATCTCCCGAGGGTCGCGGCGGCCGTAGTGGTTGAGGTACTTGCCCAGCTGGACGGTGGCGTAGCCGCTGCGCTGCAGCCACGTCGCGAGCGTCTCGGAGTGGTCGAGGCGCTCGTAGCCGCCGAGCGGCGGCACGATGTCGAGCACGCCGTGGTTGTGCGCGTAGCGGCCCGTGAGCAGCGTCGCGCGCGACGGGCAGCACAGCGACAGCGAGACGAACGAGTTCGCGAACGTCGCGCCCTCCAGCGCCAACCTGCGCCTGCGTGCGCGACATCACCCGCATCGACTCGGCGGTCTGGTCGTCGGTCTCGACGATCACGATGTTCGGCGACGCGCCGGCGGACGCCGCCGGCGCGAGCAGCAACAACGTGATGAGGACGGCGAGGCGGCGCACCCTGGTCTCTATACGCAGCGGAGCCCGCGGCCAGGGCCGCGGGCTCCGGATGCTGCGGTCAGGCGATCAGCTCAGCAGATCACCTGGAGGTGGAACGGGCGCCCCTCGCCGCCGCCCGCATCGTCGGGCTCGTCGACGGCCACCTGGGTGGGCTGGCCGACCACGGGCGACGACGCCGAGGCCGCCGGCGTTGCTCGAGGCGCCCACCGCGCTGGCGGTGAAGGAGCACTTCGAGACGTCCTTGCCGAACGTCACGGTGTAGGTGTTCGTGCCGGCGTTGGAGAGCGCCGACGCGGTCGCGCCGCGCCCGGCCGCCAGCGCGCCGTCGACGGCGACGGCCGCGAACGCGAGGTCGCCCGCGTTGGCGAACTCGGTCGAGTCCTTGCCGTCGAGCTTGTCGGAGTCGAGGTTCGCGACCTTGCCCGTGGCGTTAGTCGAGAACGGCGGCGCGGTGGTGTCGCCGACCTGTGATCGCGCCGGCCTCCTTGCCGACGGTCTGGAACTCGAAGGCGCGGCCGCCCTTGAGGTTGTTGGCGCGGATGCACGGCTCGCGCCCGGCGCTGGAGCGGCAGCCGTAGATGGCGCCGCCACCGTCGCCGTCGCGCTTGTTGGACTGGCGCGTGCCGTAGGAGCCGTTGCTCGCGATGATCTGCGTCTCGGTGCTGAGCGACGAGCGGCTGGGGTTGCGCTTCCCGAGCTTCGTGTCGCGGCCCTCGCCGAAGCCGACGGCGACTGACGGGATGCCGATCGCGAGGATCAGCGCTGCGGCGACCGCGTAGCGGCCGGAAGATCGTGACAGCAAGAGACTGCCTTCCTTTCGTTGGGCGTTCTTCGTGCTGCGACACCTCGGACCCCGCGGGGGTTGCGGTGGTGTCCCGCGAGAGGTCAGTGCTGCAACGGCGCTGTCAGCGCTCGCCCGGCTGCTTGGCCGGGTTGACCGACACCGGGATCGAGAGATCCAGCGCGGTGCGGATGATGCGGTTCTGCTCCATGGTGTGCGCGGCCGGGTAGCCCTCGCCCGGCGAGGCGCGCTCGGGCCGGCCGACGTAGCCGAACTCGATCGCGCTGGGCAGCATCTGGAGCAGGCGCGGGGACATGTGCGCGCGGGCGCCCATGTTGCGCGGCTCCTCCTGCGCCCACACGACCTCGCGGAGGTTCGGGTAGCGCGTGACCTCGTCCATGATCTGCTCCTGCGGGAACGGATACAGGAGCTCGACGCGGGAGATCGCGACGCCCTCGTTGTTCTCGCGCGTCGCGTGGCCCTTGAGGTCGTAGTAGACCTTGCCGGTGCAGAGCACGAGGCGGGTGACCTTCTCCTCGTCGATCCGCGGCTCGGCCAGCACGGGGAAGAAGCGCGCCTCGGAGAGGTGCTCGATCCGCGACGTCGCCTGCGGCAGGCGCAGCAGCGACTTCGGGGTCATGATCACCAGCGGGCGCTGCTTGGCGACGCGCGCCTGGCGGCGCAGGAGGTGGAAGTACTGGGCCGGCGTGGTCAGGTTCGCCACGCGGATGTTGCCCTCGGCGGCGAGCGTGAGGAAGCGCTCGAGCCGCGCGGAGGAGTGCTCCGGGCCCGACCCCTCGTAGCCGTGCGGCAGCAGCAGCGTCAGGCGCGTCGTCTGGCCCCACTTGGCCAGCGCCGAGACGATGAACTGGTCGACGACGACCTGCGCCGAGTTGACGAAGTCGCCGAACTGCGCCTCCCAGAGCACGAGCGTCTCGGGCGCCTCCATCGAGTAGCCGTACTCGAAGCCCAGGCACGCGATCTCGCTCAGCGGCGAGTTGTGCAGCTCCATCGGCGCCAGCGCGCCGGCGAGCGACTGGATCGGCGAGACCCGCTGGCCGGTCTTGGCGTCGTGCAGGACCAGGTGGCGCTGGGAGAACGTCCCGCGCTCGACGTCCTGGCCGGTCAGGCGCACCGGCGTGCCCTCGGTGAGCAGCGACGCGTACGCGAGGCCCTCGGCCTGCGCCCAGTCGATGCCGCCGTCGGGGCCGACCGCCTCGCGGCGGCGCTCGAGCTGCTTGAGCAGCTTGGGGTGCACGGTGAAGCCCTCGGGGACCTTCAGCAGCTCCTCGTTGAGCGACTTCAGCCGCTCGGTCGAGACCGCGGTCTTGACCTCCGGGGAGGGCGAGCGGTCGAGCTGGTAGCCGCCGGTGGGCTGCTCCGCGTCGGTGGCGGAGAGCTCCTCCTTGAGCTCGCGGTGCCGGGTGGCGAGGCCGTCCCAGATCTCCTGGCCGACCGCGTCGGCCTCCTCCTGGGAGAGCACGGTGCGCTCGACCAGCTGGCTCGCGTAGATCTCGCGCACCGAGGTCTTGTTCTTGATCTTCGCCGCCATCTCCGGCTGCGTGTACGCGGGCTCGTCGGCCTCGTTGTGGCCGTAGCGGCGGTAGCCGATCAGGTCGATCACGACGTCGTGGCCGAACTCCTGGCGGAACGCGAACGCGAGCCGGACGGCGGAGATGCAGGCGGCCACGTCGTCGGCGTTGACGTGGATGATCGGGACGTCGAAGCCCTTCGCGAGGTCAGACGCCCAGCGCGTGGAGCGCGCGTCGTCGGGATCGGTCGTGAAGCCGACCTGGTTGTTCTGGATCAGGTGCAGCGCGCCGCCGACCGTGTAGCCGTCGAGCGCCTGCAGGTTGAAGGTCTCCGCCACCACGCCCTGGCCGGGGAAGGCGGCGTCGCCGTGCAGGATGATCGCCACCGCGGCGTTGACGTCCAGGTGGGCGTGCGGGCCCTGGCGCGAGGTCTGCACCGCGCGGGTCGCGCCCTCGACGACGGGCGAGACGTACTCGAGGTGGCTCGGGTTGGACTCCAGCCGGACGATGATCGACTCGTCGTCGCCGAGCTGGTACGGTGCCCTGGGCGCCGTGGTGGTACTTGACGTCGCCGGTGCCGCCCTGCGGGATCGTGGTCACGGCCTCGATCGAGGAGGCGCCCTCGAACTCGCGGAAGATCGTCTCGTAGGCGCGCCCGAGGTTGTGCGCGAGCACGTTGAGCCGGCCGCGGTGGGCCATGCCGATGACGACCTCTCGGGCGCTGTTGGCCGCCGAGAGCTGGATCATCTCGTCGAGCATCGGGACCGTCATGTCCAGGCCCTCGACCGAGAACTGCTTCTGGCCCAGGTAGGCCTTGTGCATGAACCGCTCGAGCGAGTCGACCTGGGTGAGCCGGCGCAGCAGCGCCTTCTCCTCCTGGTTGGTCAGCGGCTTGCGGAACGCGCCGGACTCGATCTTCTCCCGCAGCCAGCGTGCGCTGGCGGTGCGACGCGATGTGCTCGATCTCGTAGGCGATCGTGCCGCAGTAGGTCTCGCGCAGGTGGGGCAGCGCGTCGGCGAGCGTGGCGCCCGGGACGTGCGTGCGGAGGATCCGCGCTGGGATGCGCGACATCATCTCCGGCGTGAGGCCGAGCGGCTCCGGGTCCAGCGCCGGGTCGCCCTCGGGCTCGCCGCCGAGCGGGTCCAGGCGGGCGGCCAGGTGGCCGTGCATGCGGTGGGCCTTGAGCAGCGAGACGGCGGCCTGCACGGCCTGGAGCATCGCCTCGTCGGGCTCCGCGCCGGTGACGCGGTCGCTCTGCGGGCCCGCGCCGTCGCGCGTCTTGGCGGCGGTCAGCGCCGGAGCGGGCGGCTGCGGCGAGGAGCCGAGCTGCGCGCCGAGGTCCTTGAAGACGGTCTCGTAGAACTCGTGGTCGCCCTGCAGGTAGGCCTCGACGACCTGCAGGAACTGGCCGGACTCGGCGCCCTGGATGATCCGATGGTCGTAGGTCGACGTCATCGTCATCACCTTCTCGGCGCCGATCGCCGAGCCGATGTTGCCGAGCCCCGGCGGGTAGCCGATGGCGCCGGTGGCGACGATCGTGCCCTGGCCGCTCATCAGGCGCGGGACGGAGGCGATCGTGCCGATGCCGCCCGGGTTGGTGAGCGAGACGTTGGCGCCCTGGAGGTCGTCGGCGGTGAGCTTGTTCTCGCGCGCCTTGGCGATCAGCTCGTTGAACGCGGCAAGGAACTCCGGGAACGTGAGCCGGCCGGCGTCGCGGATCACGGGGACCATCAGCGTGCGCCCGCCGTCCTTCTTCTCCACGTCGACGGCGATGCCGAGGTTGACCTTGCCGACGTCGACCACGTGCGGCTTGCCGTCGATCTCGGCGAACGAGCGCGCCATCACCGGCATCTGCTCGGTCGCGGCGCGGGCGATCGCGTAGGCGATCAGGTGGGTGAAGGAGACGCGCTGGCCGGCGTCCTTGAGCTGCTTGCGGCGGCCGTCGAGCGTGGTGACCGTGATCGTGCGGAACGAGGTCGCGGTCGGGATCGAGCGCGACTCGTCCATGTAGCGCGCGAGCATCGCGCTTGCGCCCTTCAGGAGCGTGGCGCCGTCGGGCTTGCCGTTGGTGGCCGGCGCCGCCTTGGTGTCGCCGTTGGCGGCGGCCAGCACGTCGGCCTTGGAGATGCGCCCGGAGGGGCCGCTGCCCTTGACGGCGTTGAGATCGACGCCGTGGGCGGCGGCGACGCGAGCGGCCACGGGGGTGACGTTGGCGTCGTCGGGCGCCGACGGCACGTCGCCGGCGGGTCGCGGCGCGGAGGTCGGCTCGGGCGCGGGTGTCGCCGTCTTGACGGCTCCCGGGTGGCGGCGGCGGCGTCCATGCGCGCGATGACCTGGCCGACCTCGACGGTCTCGCCGGCCTCGGCGAGGATCTCGGTCAGCGTGCCGGAGGCGGGCGAGGGGACCTCGGCGTCCACCTTGTCGGTCGAGATCTCGACGATCGTCTCGTCGATCTCGACGCTGTCGCCGGCCGCCTTGGCCCACTCGAGGATCGTGCCCTCGGAGACCGACTCGCCCATCTGGGGCATCGTGATGTCGACGGTCTTGGCCTCGGCCGGGGCCTCCTCGGGCGCCTCGGCGCTCAGAAGTTGGCGCGCCGCCATTGGCGCTGCCGGAGCCGTTGGGCGAGATCTCGGCGAGGACGCTGCCGACGTCGACGGTGTCGCCCTCGGCGGCGTGGATCTTCACGACGGTGCCGGAGGCGGGGGACGGGACCTCCGCGTCGACCTTGTCGGTCGAGATCTCGACGATCGTCTCGTCCTCGGCGACCGTGTCGCCCTCCTGCTTGTGCCACTCCAGGATGGTGCCGTCGGAAACCGACTCACCCATCGCCGGCATGACAACTTCCACCGTGGTGTTGACCGCCATGTCTTGTTCAGACCATACCGCGTTCGAGCCGCAGTTCCTGCCTGCGCTGACGGCGTTCTTGCACGACGAATCCGGCGCTGCCCGCGAACGGCCCGAGACCGCCCACGATCGCGACCATGATGCCCAGCCACAGCGGGATGATCCGCTGTCTCACCGCGTAGACACACAGCAGCGAGATGACGATCCAGCCGATGCCGTGCGCCCACCCGAAGACGGTCTTGGCGGGCAGGTCCGCGATCGCCAGCGCGAGGAGCGTCAGGTAGATCGCCGAGTGCGCGAACGACAGGTACTTGAGCCGCGTGAACGTGATCACGCGTCGAGCAGCCTCGCCATGTGGCGAAGGGCGGGGTCGGCCTCCGCGGGCCACGCGTCGACGTCGCGCGGCCACCACGCGTGCTCGTCGTGCTCGGGGTCGCGCCTGACCTCGGCGCCGGGGGCGAGCCACGCCTGGCCGACCAGCATGATCATCCGGTTCGGGAGGCAGCACGAGCGCCTCGACGGTCTCGCGCTCGGGCTCGACCGCCCATTCCTCGGCGAGCTCGCGGGTCAGCGTGTGCGCGGGCTGCTCGCCGACCTCGACGGCGCCGCCGGCGCCGAGCGCCCAGCGGCCGGCCCAGCTCGCGACCCACGGCGCGCGGCGGCCGGCGAGCCAGCGGCCGTCGGTGTCGCGGACCACGCACAGCGTCGCCAGCGACGCGGACGCGTCCTCGCGCACGAGCCGCAGCGACCAGCGCATCGGCTGCAGCTCCATGCTCAGCTCGCCGTCGGCGGCCTCGAAGCTGGCCAGCCGCGCCGCCAGGCCGTCGTGCGACGGGGACCCGCGGTCCTCGAGGGCGGCGATCGCGCGGTCGGCGGCCGCGGCGCGCTCGGGCGAGGGCTCGTAGGGCTCGTCACGCCAGCGGGCCTCGACCTGGCCGGCCTGCCAGGGTCCGCGGGCGAGGATGCCGGGCGCGAAGGTCACCGGCAACTGAGAGTAGTTCAGCCTCGGCTCAGGCTTGCGACAGCGGGGTGATGCGGGCGATCATCGCGGCGGCGACGCGGATCACGAGCGCGCGGTCGTGGGTGATCGCGAACTCGAAGCCGCGGTCCATGTCGGGCCCCTCGTCGCCGAGGTCGCGGCCGACGAAGGCGGCGGCGAAGTGCGGGCCGACGACGGCGACGTTCCACTCGGCGCGCAGCGGGTCGTCGGCGGCGAGGTCGCCGCCGCGGACGCCGAGGATGGGCTGGCTGCCGAGCCCGTGCCCGAGCGCGCCGACGAACGCGGCCGAGCGGGCCAGTCCGGCGTAGGTGATCGCGCTGGCGGGCGTGAAGTGGCGGGCCTCCTGGAAGGTCGCGACGAGGACGGCCTCGGCGCCCTCCTGGGCGGCGCGCGCCTCGATCTGGCGCGAGATGTCCAGCAGCAGGTGCTTGGACACCACGCGCAGCTCGCGGGCTCCGGCGACGACGCCGAACGGCGTCTCGCCGCGCGCCGGCTCCGGCGAGAGGCGGACGAGCGACGAGAGCGGCGGCGCGCCGAAGGTGGCGGGCAGCGGGCCCGGGCGGCCGAAGTGCCACCCCTGCCCGAGGTCGGCGCCGAGCGCGAGCGCCCGGTGCGCGTGGGCCTCGTTCTCGATGCCCTCGGCGACCACGCGCGCGCCGGAGCGCTCGGCCTCGGCGCTGACCGCGTGCATCACGCGGGCGACCTCGGCCGACGGGGGCTCGTGGATCAGGCGCATGTCGAGCTTGACGACCTCGGGCTCGAGGAAGGGCATCAGCGCGAGCGAGCGGGGATCGGCGCCGACGTCGTCGACGGCGATCGCGCCGCCCAGTGCGCGGAGGACGGCGGACGCGCTGCAGCAGCTCGGCCGGGCGCTGGGTCAGCGCGCGCTCGGTGATCTCGAACACGATCCGTAGGCGGCCGCGGGCCTCCTCGAGCAGCTCGGTCATGGCTGCCGGCGGGGAGCTCACGACGAGGCTCGGCTCGACGTTGACGAACAGGGCGATGGTGCTCGGCAGGCCTGCGGCGAGCGCGCCGCGGATCGCGGCGGCGCGGCACTCCCAGTCGAGCTCGGTCACGAGGCCGGCGTCGCGGGCGGCCGCGAACAGGGCGAGCGGGCTCGCCAATGGTCCCTCGGGGCCACGCGCGAGCGCCTCGTACCCGACGACCTCGCCGGTCGCGAGCGACACGATCGGCTGGTAGACGGCGCGGACGGCGCCGTCGCGGATGATCTCCTCGATCGGGGAGATCGGCGTGCGGACGTCGGAAGGCCGTGCTCGGCATCACCCCTTGAATTCGGCACGACGGGTGGTGCCTTGAACTGGTAGACCGCTCTGCGTTGCCAAGTCGACGCCGCAAGCACTGGGGATGGGGCTTCGAGGACGAACAGCCCTCGTCCGGCGAGCTGCGTGAGGCGGCGGCCGGCCTCGTCGCGCATCTGGGCTTCGGATCGGCCGAGCCGGAGGCGCCGGCGCCCCTCGCGCTCGCGCCCGCGCGCGTGAAGGTGCCGTCCGCGCTGGCCGGGATCTGCACGCAGGACGACCACGAACGGGCGCTGCACGCCCACGGCGCCTCCTACTCGGACGTCGTGCGGGCGTTCGGCGGGCGCTTCCCCCACGCGCCCGACGCCGTCGCCACGCCGGGCGACGAGGCCGAGCTCGCGAGGGTGCTCGAGTGGTGCGCGGACGCCGGGCTGGCGGTGACGCCCGTACGGCGGGGGTACGAGCGTGGTGGGCGGCGTCGACCCGATCCCCGGCCCCGGCCACGCGGGCGCCGTGTCGGTCGACCTCGGCCGGCTGGACCGCGTGCTCGAGGTCGACCCGGTCTCGCGCGCCGCGCGCATCCAGGCGGGCGCGAGCGGGCCGCGGCTGGAGGAGCAGCTCGGCGAGCACGGGCTGACGCTGCGCTTCTATCCCCAGTCGTTCGAGCGCTCGACGCTGGGCGGCTGGATCGCCACCCGCGCGGCCGGGCACTTCGCGACGGGGCCGACGCACATCGACGACCTGACCGAGTCGGTGCGGGCGCTCACCGTGGGCGGCGAGGTGTGGGAGTCGCGGCGGCTGCCGGGGTCGGGCGCCGGGCCGTCGCCGGACCGGATGCTGCTCGGCTCCGAGGGCACGCTGGCCGTGATCACCGAGGCGTGGGTGCGCGTGCGCCCGCGGCCGGAGCGCCGCCGCTCGGCCACCGTCGCGTTCGCGTCCTTCGAGGGCGCCTGCGAGGCCGTCCGCGCGATCCTCCAGTCCGGGCTGCGGCCCGCGAACTGCCGGCTGATCTCGGCGCGCGAGGCGGCGCTGACGTTCGCCGGCGACGGGTCGTCGGCGTTGCTCGTGCTCGGCTTCGAGGACGTCGTCGAGGGCGCCGACCGCGCCTTCGAGCTGTGCCGGGGGCACGGCGGGCGGGTGCGCGAGGGCCGCGGCGGCGGCTCGGGCGCGTGGCGCGACGCCTTTCTCCGGGCTCCGTACCTGCGCGACACGTTCGTGGCGGCGGGCATCGTCAGCGAGACATTCGAGACGGCCGTCACGTGGGAGCGGCTGCCGGCGCTTGTCGCCTCGGTCACGGGTGCGGTCATCGACGCGCTCGGCGGGGCGGGCGAGGTCACCTGCCGGCTCACGCACGCCTACCCGGACGGCGCGGCCCCGTACTTCACCGTCCTCGCCCCCGCGCGGCGCGGCGACGAGGAGGCGCAGTGGGCGGCGATCAAGCCGGTGGCGGGCGACGCCGTGCTGGCCGCCGGCGGCACGATCACCCACCACCACGCGGTCGGCCGCGACCACCGGCCGTGGTACGACCGCCAGCGGCCGGATCCGTTCGCGGCCGCGATGCGCGCCGCAAAGGCCGAACTCGACCCTCGCGGCCTGCTCAACCCGGGGGTACTCTGGGAGGCGAGATGAGCATCGACGCCTCCGCCAAGAACATGCAGGCCGTGTGCCAGGCCAAGGAGCACCACGACAAGACCTGCCCGTGGGGCGGCAAGGGCACCGCGGTCCACCTCTCCTGGTTCGACATCGAGCGGATGGGCTGGGAGGAGGGCGACGTCATCTGCGGCCTCGTCGTCGTCGGCGACGAGCGCGTCGCCACCGGCATGATGCGCGTCACCTGCGACGCCGAGCCCGACGACGACCACTCCGAAGAGGAAGAGGTCGAGGAGGTCGTCGAGGCGGTCTCCGAGCGCGAGCTCGTCACCACCACGCCGCACTCGGAGCCGGGCGGTCCGCGCTAGTCCTCGGGCCGCTTTCGCGCCGCGGGCGTTTACCGCGGCTGGGTGGGGAGGTGGAGCGGCCGGGCGTGTCGGGGGCTCAGTTCGACGTTGACCACCGTATGCGTCGCAAACGTCGAGCCGCCCCCTCACGACCGGGGCACTTCGACGTCGACCCCCCGCCGCGGCCGGACCTTTTCCCGATGCCGCCGTTCAATCGCCGGGGCCAGTCGTCACGCGGCGCGGAGCCGCCCTTCCGATTGCCGGGGGTCGCGCGGGAGCGACAGCCCGCTAGTCACTCACCCGCAGCTCGCGGTCCCACGCGCTCTTGAACAGATCCCGCTCGCGCGCAGCCGCCCAGCGGGCGACGCTGACGTCCTCTGAGTGTTCGAGGGTCAGCTCGACGCGCCCGTTGCCGACCTCGACGGAGATGTCGCGGACGGACTGGTCGCGGGGGCGCTCGAGCTGCTCGGCGAGGCGGAGCGCGACAGAGCAGCGGGCCAGCAGCTCCTCGTCTCCGTCCCGGGCGAGCGCGGAGAACTCGCCGAGGCCCGGCGAGCCCTTCCGGTGGTAGCGGGCCATCTGCCCGATCAGGCCCGTCTCGCGCGGGGTGAAGCCCGGGAGCCCGGCGTTGAGGATCAGGTAGCGGGAGTGCTTGTGGTGGTCGTCGTAGTCGACGGCCGTGCCGATGTCATGCAGCATCGCCGCCGCCCACAGCAGATCGCGCTCGATCGGGTCGCCGTTGTGGAGGCCGCCCTCGGCCAAGGCGTCCCACAGGACCAGCGCGAGGTGGGCGACGTGGTCGGTGTGGGCGAAGTCCGCGCCGTACGCGCAGGCCAGGTTGCGCACCGACGCGCGGCGGACGTCCTCGAAGAGCGGCGGGTCGGAGCCGGCGAGGAGCGTCTCGTAGAAGACCCCCTCGCGCAGGCCGGCCTCGGTGACCTCCAGGCTTTCGAAGCCCCCGATCTCCATCACGCTCTGCACGACCACCGCGCCCGCCAGGATCAGGTCGGCGCGCGCCGCCTTGATCCCCGGCACCGACGCGCGCTCGGAGGCGGGCAGCTCGGCGAGCTGGTCGACCAGGTTGTCGAGCGCGGAGCGTTTCACGTGAAAACCCTGCACGCCGTAGGAGGGCAGCTCGGCGGCCAGCTCCGCGGCGGAGGCGAGGTTGCGGACCGTGCCGCCGATCCCCACGAGGCGCCCGCCGCGCTCCAGCCAGTCGGCTGAGGCGAGCTCGTACTCGACGTGGGCGCGCAGCGCCTTGAGCTGCTTGCCCTTGACGCGCTCGCCGGGCATGAAGCGCTCGGTCATTCGCACGGCGCCCATCGGCCACGAGCGGTGGTCGGCCGCGAGCCGGCCCTCGACGCGCGTGAGCTGCATCGAGCCGCCGCCGAGGTCGAGCGCCACGCCGTCGGCCAGCGTGGTCGAGTTGACCGCCGCCAGGTAGCCGAAGCGCGCCTCCTCCTCCTGCGACAGCACGCGCACCTCGAGGCCGCTGCGCTTGCGCGCGGCGGTCAGGAACTCGTCGCGGTTGGTCGCCTCGCGAATCGCCGACGTCGCCACCGGCCGGATCTCGTCGATCCCCATCGCGCGGCAGAAGTGCGCGTACAGCTCGAGCGTCTCCAGCGCCCGCTCCATCGGCGCCGGCTGGAGCTCGCCGGTGGCGTCGAGCCCCTCGCCGACGCGCACGGGCTCGTGGATCTCGTCGGTCCGCCGCCACCACGCGTCCTCGACCCACGTGAACACCACCAGGCGGAACGAGTTCGACCCGAGGTCGATGACGGCGAGCCGCCGCGTCCCGTCGCCGTCCACGGCTGCCATGCCCGGCACGTTAGCCGGGCCCGCGGCAGCAGTGCGGGGCGCTAGCCCTTCTCGATCAGTTCGATGCGGTAGCCGTCCGGATCGCGCACGAAGCAGATCCGGCTCCCGCCCGCGCGTACCTGGTACGGGGGCTTCTCGGGCTCGATGCCCTTCCCGGCCAGATCCGCGAGCGTGCCATCGAGGTCGTCGACGGTCACCGCGATGTGGTTGTAGCCCGTCCCCAGCTCGTAGGAGTCGACGCCGAAGTTGTGCGTGAGCTCCAGGCGGTCGCCGTCGCCGGGGACGCCCATGAACACGTTGATCGCCTCTTCGCGGATCGGCATGCGGCGGCGCTCCTCGAACCCGAGCGCCTCGTAGAACGCGACGGAGCGGTCGATGTCTCCGATGCGGTAGCAGGTGTGAATGAGCTCCATGGCGCCTGAGGCTACTGTCCAGCCCCATGATCATCGAGCGCGCCATGACGCCTGACTGGCTGTCCAACACGTACCTGGTCGCCGCCGAGGCCGGTGGCGAAGCCCTGTTGGTCGATGCGGGTGGTCCGATGGACGAGCTCTTCGCCATCGCCGACGAACACGACCTCACCGTCACCCACATCCTGCTCACCCATCATCACGGCGACCACGTCGCCGAACTCGACGCCGCCAAGGACCAGTGGCCGGACGCCGAGGTGCTCATCCATCCGGATGAGCGCGAGCTCGTGAGCGGCGCGACGGGCGATCTCGAGCCCGATGCCGAGCTCGATATCGCCGGCCTCAGCGTGCAGACGCTGCACACGCCCGGCCACACCAACGGGATGATCTCGCTGTTCATCGACGGCACCGACGTCTTCACCGGCGACACGCTGTTCAAGGGCTCCGTCGGCGGCGTGCGCGCGCCCGGCAGCACGACCTACGCCGACCTCAAGCACTCGATCATGGACGTGCTCCTCCGGCTCCCCCCGGAGACCATCATCCGCCCCGGCCACACCGACCACACCACGGTCGGCGACGAGCTCAAGAGCAACCGCTTCGTGCGGATCTGGCGCGGCGTGGACCCCGAGGGCGACGCGGAGTGCACCGCCCTCGGCGAGCCCGCCACGCTGATCCTGCTGGGCGACGACTACGACGGCGGCCACAAGGCGTGGGTGCGCTGGCCCGACGGCTCCGACGACATCGTCCCCGGCTCGAAGGTGAAGACCTCTTAAGACGCAGCGTCCTGCGGCGTCGGGAACTCCCCGCCGTCGATGAGCTCGATCCGGTAGCCGTCCGGGTCGGCGACGAAGGCGATCAGGGGCAGTTCCTCCCGGTCGCCCGGGTGGTAGGGGGGCTTCTCCGGGGCGACGCCGAGCGGCTCCAGATCGGCGAGCACCGCGTGGATGTCCTCGACCGTGAGCGCCATGTGGTTGTAGCCCGTGCCCAGGTCGTAGGGCGCTTCCTGGCCGACGTTGACGGTGAGCTCGAGCACGTCTCCGTCGCCCGGTAGGCCGAGGTAGATGTTGTACGCGGTGGCGAAGTTCAGCCGCCCCCGCGGCTCGAACCCGAGTGCGCCGTAGAAGCGCTGTGAAGCCTCCGGGTCGCGCACGCGAATGCAGGTATGGACGAAGCGGTGGCTCATGAACCCTCCTCTGTTGGCACGTCGACGTTCTCGCTAGCGTGAATGGTGATGCCCGAGCAGAAGGAAAAAGGCGGAGGCCTGTCGCTCCAGACCCTGTTGATCTCGGCCTGCGCCGCTGCGGCGGCGGCCACGATAGTCCCGATGTTCTGGCAACGGGGCACGATCTTCGCGACCGCGATGACGCCGGTCCTGGTGGCCGTGATCTCCGAGGCGTTGCGCAAGCCCGTGGAGACTGTCAAGACCGTGGCGCCGAAGGTCGTGACGCGGCGCAGCGGGACCGGGGCTGCCGTGCGCCGCTACGAGCCCGACGCGGCCCGAACGCGCGATCATGCGCGCGTCGGCGCCCGGGGCGAGGGTCCGGAGCGCTTCGAGCCGTTGCCGCCCGGGGAGGAGCCGCCGGTGCGCGGCGACGACCCGTTCGGCCTGCGTGCCGCGGACAAGCCGCCGATCACCCGCCATTGGCGGATCGCGGTGGCCACCGGGCTGATCGCGTTCGTGATCGGCGCGGGCTTCGTGACCATCACGGAGCTCGCGGCCGGCGGGTCGGTCTCCGGAGGCGAGCGCCGCACGAGCGTCTTCGGCGGCGAGGCGAAGTCCTCGACCGGGGGCACCGACAAGGACCAGGACAAGAAGGACGCGACGCCGACGCCGACGCCGACCGCGACGCCTGACGACGACGAGTCGGCCACGCCGACCCCGACCGAGACGCCGGAGGTGGAGGTCACTCCGACGCCGACGCCCGCGGTGCAGGCCACGCCGACGCCGACCCCGCCGGCCGCCGCCACCCCGGTGCCGACTCCGTAAAGGCACGAGCCGGCCCCTGCCATCCTCTGCGCGATGGCCAAGGACCGGATCCCGACGTCGCGGCTGGCCCGCACCGCGCGCGTCTCCAGCCTCGCCGCCGGCCAGGCGGCGCGCCAGCTCGGCACGCGCGCGACCAACGTCGCGCGCACCGAGGAGGGCCGCGAGAAGGCGCTCGAGCGCCGCCACCTCGAGGCCGCCGAGCAGATCGTCGCCGCGCTGGGGACGATGAAGGGCGCGGCCATGAAGCTCGGGCAGGTGATGAGCTTCCTCGACGTCGGCCTCGTCCCCGAGGAGCACCGCGAGGAGTTCCAGCGCAAGCTCGGCCAGCTGCGCGACTCGGCGCCGAAGGTGCGCTTCTCGGACATGCGCAAGGTCATCGAGTCCGAGCTCGAGGAGCCGCTCGAGGAGATCTTCGCCGCCTTCGAGCACCAGCCGATCGCCGCCGCCTCGATCGGCCAGGTCTATCGCGCCCGCCTGCACGACGGGCGCGACGTGGCGGTCAAGGTGCAGTACCCCGGCGTGGCGCAGGCCGTGCGCGCCGACATGCAGAACCTGGGGATGATCCTGCGGCTGATGAAGCGGGTCGCGCCGGGCCTCGACGTCAAGGCCACCGCGGAGGAGATCCGCGGGCGCATCGGCGACGAGCTCGACTACGAGCTGGAGGCCCAGAACCAGCGCACGATGGCGCGCATCTACCGCGGGCACCCGTTCATCGTCGTCCCCGACGTGGTGTCCGCGCTCTCGCGCGAGAAGGTGATGGTCAGCGAGTTCGTGACCGGCGCGGGGTTCGACTCGATCAAGGCGATGGACCAGGAGTCGCGCGACCGCGTCGCCGAGATCGTGTTCCGCTTCTTCTTCGGGTGCATGTACCGGCATCGCCAGTTCTCCGGCGACCCGCACCCCGGCAACTTCCTGCTCCAGCCCGACGGGAAGGTCGCGTTCCTGGACTTCGGGCTGTTCAAGGTGATGCCCGACGAGCTGATCAAGATCGAGCTGGAGTGCCAGCGCGCCGGCCACGAGGGCGACGGCGAACGGCTCAAGCAGATCTGGACCGAGACCGGCTTCCTGCAGCAGCCCGACCGCTTCCGACCCGACAAGCTCCTGGCGCAGTTCCTGGACGCGACGTGGTGGTACGTGCTCGACGAGGAGATGGAGCTCGAGCCGGAGATCGCCACCCAGGTGATGATCGACATGTCCGACCCGCGCTCCTCGCACTTCGGCCAGATGCGCCACGAGACCCTGCCGGCCGACCACCTGTTCGGCCGCCGTGTGGAGATGCTCACGCTCGCCGTGCTCTCGCAGCTGCGGGCGCGCGGCAACTTCCACCGCGTCGCGCGCGAGTGGATGTACGACGATCCGCCGGTCACGGAGCTGGGGCGTGAAGAGTCCGAGTTCTGGGCCGCCGCCCGCTGATCGCCGGGCCGCCACGGCGCGGATCGGGGCGCTCGCGCTGGCGCTGGCGATCGCGATCGCGGTCGTGCTGCTGGTCGTGCAGCCCTCGCCCGGCGCGATGCGCGACACGGTCGCCGACGTGCGCAGCTGGGTCGACGACCTCGGCGTGCTCGGCCCGCTGGCCTTCATCGCCGTCTCCGCCTGCCTGACGCCGCTCATGTTCCCCGGCCCGCTGCTGGCCGGCGCCAGCGGGCTGCTGTTCGGGATCTGGCTCGGCTTCCCGGTCACGCTCGCCTCGGCCGTGCTCGGGGCCGCGATCGCGTTCTCGATCAGCCGCTGGGTGGCGGGGGACGCGGTCGTCCAGCTGGCGGGGCCGCGATTGCTGTCGATTCACGAGGTGGTCAGCCGCCGCGGCTTCGTGTCGGTGCTCTACGCCCGCATCGCGCCGGGCATGCCGTACACGCTCGTCAACTACGCCGCGGGCCTCACGAAGATCCCGCTGCTCGTGTTCTGCGCCGCGACCGCGCTCGGCACGGCTCCGCGCGCGTTCGCCTACACGGCGCTGGGCGGCTCGCTGGGCAACCTGCGCGCCCCCGAGGCCGTGATCGCCGTGGCGGTGCTCATCGGGATGGGGACGCTCGGGCTCCTGCTCGTCGCCCGCGACGTGCGCGCGAGCCGGGCGGCGTAGCCCGGCCGCGTCAGACCTCTTGGACCTGGAACAGGCTGGTCGTGCCGGGCCTTCCGCTCGGCAGCCCCGCCGTGATCCCGATCCGCTGCCCGGGCTTGACCCATCCCAGCTCCACGACCCGGCGAGCTGACGCGGCGATCAGTTCCTCCGTGGTCTCGTAGCGCCGCAGCGACGCCGCCTGCACGCCCCACATCAGGCCGCAGCGCCGGACGGTCTCGCGGCCGGGAGAGAGGGCGAAGATCGGCACGGTCGGGCGGTGGGAGGAGATCAGCCTCGCCGAGCGCCCCGAGAGCGTCGGGCACACCAGCGCCGCGAGGCCCAGCTCGCGGGCGGCGCGGCACGCGCTGTAGGCGATCGTGTAGGCGGGGTCGCGACGATCGCGGCGGACGCGCTTCTCGTTCCACACCTCGTAGGGCGCGGTCATCTCGGTGCGCTCGGCGACCGCGGCGAGCATCTCGACGGACTCGACGGGATAGGCGCCGACCGCGCTCTCCTGGGAGAGCATCACGGCGTCGGTGCCGTCGAGGATGGCGTTCGCGACGTCGGTGACCTCGGCGCGGGTGGGGCGCGAGGAGGCGACCATCGAGTCGAGCATCTGGGTGGCGGTGATCGAGGGGCGGGCGAGCGCGCCGGCCAGCGCGATCACCTGCTTCTGCACGATCGGGACCTCCTCGATGCGCATCTCGATGCCCAGGTCGCCGCGCGCGACCATCACGCAGTCGGCGGCCCGCACGATCTCTTCGGCGCGGTGCACGGCCTGCGGCTTCTCGATCTTGGCGATCAGCGGGAGGCGGGTGTGCTTGCGCAGGGACGTGACGTCCTCGGCGCGGCGCACGAACGAGAGCGCGACGAGGTCGACGCCGATCCGCTCGCCGACGCGCAGGTGGACGAGGTCCTCCTCGGGCACCGAGGGCAGCGCGGCGGTCTCGCCGGGGATGTTGAGCCCTTGGCGCGAGGCGACGCTGCCGCCGACCTCCACCACCGCGTCGATCTCGCCGTCCCCGGGCCGCGTCGCCGTCACGCGCAGGCGCACGGTGCCGTCGGCGAGGTACATGATCTCGCCGGCGTCGACGGTGTCGGCCAGCCCGGCCCAGGTGATGTACATGCGCCGCGCGTCGCCCTCGGCGGAGTTCTCACCGCACACAAAGGTCGTGTCGTCGCCGGGCTTGAGCTCGGCGATCCCGTCGCGCAGCGCGCCGATCCGCAGCTTCGGGCCCGGGAGATCCTGCAGCACCGCGACCTGGCGGCCCGCCCGCCCGGCCGCCTGCCGCACCAGCGCGGCCGTCTCGGCATGCTCGTCGGCGCTGCCGTGGGAGAAGTTCAGCCGGGCGACGTCCATGCCCGCCTCGACCATCCGGACCAGGACCTCTGGGTCACGCGAGGCCGGACCGATGGTCGCGACGATCTTGGTGCGGCGGCGCATCTTCGCCGCACGGTACTCAACTGGAGCGCTCGGCCACGGCTCAGGCCTGAATCCACCGATTCCCGCGGCGCCCCGCCACCGTGGCCGTTCGCCAGTGCCGATCGGCCGAGAACCAGGTGGGTGACCACATGAGATCGCGGCCGATCGGCACTGACTCGGCCCACGGCGCCGGGGCATCCACGGATGATCGGTGGATCCAGGCCAACCGCGGCCGGGCTCTCATCCGAGGTCCACGTACCGGGGCAGCGTGAACGTGGGGAACGTCTTCGGGTTGGTGGTGAACTTGCGCACCCGCGTGGACAGCCGGTACACGGCGGCCTTGCTCTTGGTGGGGCCGCCGACGGTGATCCGGAAGGTCCCGTTGGCGCGCGGCTTGAAGCGCTTGACGACCCTGTAGCGCCCGCACGAGAGCCTCCGCTTGACCACCACGGTCTGCACGGGGCGCCCCAGCGGCCGCACGACCCGCCCGGCGATGGTCACCTTTTTGCCCCGCGTCGTGGTGCGGGATACGAGCAGCCGCCGCACGAGCTTCAGCCGCAGCGACTTCTGCTTGGCGATCTCGGCGCGGTAGCGCGCACGGTTGGTGGAGCGCAGCTTGCGGTTGGGGAGCTTGGCGGTGGCTGTGAACAGCCCGCTGGTGCGGACCTTCGGCCGCGCGACGACCTTGCCGTTGCCCAGGAAGCGGATCTTCACCCGCTTGCCCGCGAAGCGCCGGCTGGCGGCGCCCAGCATGTGGACCTTCCCGTTGCGGCGCACGACGTCGATCAGGACGAGCGACCGCGCCGTGCACTCGAGCGCGAGGTCGGCGACGCCGCCGCAGTTGACGTTGGTCGCCCCGACGGTGGCCTCGCCGACGGTGAGGTCGACCACGTTCTGGCCGCCCACGGTGAGCGTGACGTCGAGCGCGTGCTGGGTCAGCTTTCCGCCTGCCACGGTCTTGCGGCCCGGCTCGACGCGCAGCTGCAGGGCGGTGGCGGGGACGCTGATCGTCGGCAGCGCGTCGAGGACCGGCTGCAGGACGGTGATGTCGGCGCCGGGCACCCCGAGCTGGCTCGGGCTGAGGTTCGACGGGTCGATGCTCGTCGAGTCCACGAGGTTGACCGTCTGCGAGCTCACGCGGTCGACGGGCAGCTCGTTGCCGAGCACGCTGATCCCGGCCACCGCGGAGGTGCCGGTCAGCTGCGGCGCGCCGCTGACGCACTTCGCCGTCGCCTCGGCGCGCAGCGCGCGCACGTTGAGCAGCTCGGCGTTGAAGTTCTCCGGCACGAGGGACTCGACGAGGCCGCGGATGTCGATCGTCCCGACGCCCGGGATCTCCTGCGGGCCAGGCAGCGCGCTCGTGTCGGGCCGCTGGAGGGGGATCGGCAGCCCGGCGATGCTGAGGGCGCCGACGCCGCCGGCGGCGGTCGCCGTCTGCGCGGCGGGCGAGCCGGTGGCCGGCTCGAGGCTCGTGGTGGCCGACAGCAGGCTGCCGGAGATCGGCAGCGGCGAGGCCGGGGTGTTGCCGCCGGCGGAGGCCGCCTTGCAGGCCGGCTCGCCCTTGTTGGCGGTGATGGGCTCGGTGCGCGGGCTCGGGCCGAGCGTGGCGGCGAGTGCGCTGGCCTCGCAGGTGTAGCCCTGGGCCTGGGCACTGGCGGGACCGGCGAGGAGGAGGAGCGAGGTGAGGGCGGCGGCGGCGAGCGCGATTGCCGCGCGGCGGGGTCCGGAACACGACATCGGCTGAGCTTGTACCACTTGGCGCCCGCGGCGGCGCTGGTCACACCAGGAAGTGGCCGTTCTCCTGGATCGTCTCTCCGTCGGCGCTCACGCGGCCGCCGCGGCGGAGGTCGCAGATCATGTCCCAGTGCACGGCTGACTCGTTGGTGCCGCCGGTCTCCGGGTACGAACGGCCGACCGCGAGGTGCACGGTCCCGCCGATCTTCTCGTCGAACAGGATCGCGCCGACCGGGCGGTCGATCCCGAAGTTGGTGCCGATGCCGATCTCGCCCAGCAGCGAGGCGCCGTCGTCGGTGGCCAGCGTCGCCTTCAGGTACTCCTCGCCGCGCTCCGCGCGGGCCGACACCACGCGCCCCTCGCGGAACTCGAGCTCGATGTCCGACACGTCGACGCCGCCGGGGCCCGACGGGATCGTGTAGCGGATCCGGCCCTCGGCCGAGCTCTCGTGCGGGCCGGTGAAGACCTCGCCGGAGGGCATGTTGCGCTTGCCGTCGGAGTTGATCCACGTGCGGCCCTCGACGTTGAGCGTCAGGTCGGTGCCTTCCGCCTCGATGCGCAGCTCGCGGGCCGGCGTGAGCCGCTCCACGAGGCGGGCCTGGAACTCGCGCAGCTCACGCCACGCCGCGCTCGGGTCGTCGCGGTCGAGGAACAGGGCCTGTTCGACGAAGGCGGCGAACTCGGTCGTGCCCATCCCGGCCTGCTGGGCGCCGGCCGCCGTCGGCCACAGCGTCACGCACCAGCGCCGGCGCATCGCGGCCTCGCGCACCGCTCCGCGGGCGCGGGCGGCGCGCGCCATCCGCGCGCCGTCGACGCCCGCCAGCGCGCGGGTGTTGTCCGGGGCCTGGATGCGCACGGAGGCGTCGGTGCCCTCCGCCTCGGCGAGCTCGTGGGGCGCGTAGGTGTCGAGGTGGCGATCGCGGGCGGCGCGCCAGAACACCTCCTCGGCGCCGGGCAGCGCGGCGCGGATCACCGGCCACGCCTCGCGCTCGAGCAGCGCCTCCTGGAGCGCGAGCAGCAGCGGCGCGGCCAGGGTGGTGGAGCGCACGGCGACCTGCTGGCCCGGCTCGACCTCCAGGCAGTAGTCGCACAGCAGCGCCGCGAAGCGGGCGGGATCTGGCGTCACGGCGTCGAGCTCCGCGTGCGTGCGGCGCGACGACCCGGCGATGTCGAGCCCGTCGGGGTCATGGCGCAGGCACGTCGGGGAAGTGCGCGGCGAGGTGCTCGCGCAGCGCGTCGCGGATCCACTGGCGTTCCTCCTGGGTGGCGAAGCGGTAGCGGCCGAGCAGCTCCTTCTGGCGCGTGATCGGCTCGGTGCCGGCGATCTCCCAGCGCACCGCCAGGCGCTCGAAGAGGAACTCGACGCCACGCTGCCACGCGTCCTCCTGCGAGAGCGGCGAGCCGCCCATCGCCGCGGCGTACTCGCTCCGGGTGGCGGGCGTCATCGCGCCGCGCAGCGCGAGCACGTCACCGGATGGGGAGCGGTACTCGGACTCCGGCGCCTTCAGGGTTTCGGCGCCGCGGCGCCGGGAGCGCTTGCCCATCGGCCGCACGTTAGCGTCCACCGGGTGCGCAAGCCGACCCGCAATCGCGAGGTGGGGCGGGGAGAGCGCGTGCTGCCCGGCGTGTGGCGGCTGCGCCTGCCGCTGCCCTGGCCCGGGGTGCCCCACTGCAACGCCTGGGCGCTCGCGTCCGGCGACGGCGTCGTTCTGGTCGACACCGGCATGCACGAGCCGGGCTCGATGGCCCACCTGGAGCGCGCGCTCGACCAGGCGAACCTCCGTCTGGGGCACGTGCGGCTGGTCGTCTGCACGCACGCCCACCTCGACCACTGCGGCCAAGCGCCCGCGATCCGCGAGCGCACCGGGGCGGAGGTGTGGATCCACCCGGACCGCGATCACTTCGCCGCGCTGACCGACGACCCCGAGCAGATGCTCGCCCGCCGCCTCGAGGTGGCGCGCCAGAGCGGCGTGCCCGAGGCGCCGCTGCGGCGCTGGGCCGAGCAGCGCCTCACGTCGGGGAGCGGGATGTCCGGCCAGCTGACCGTCGACCGCGACCTCGTGCCGGGCGTCGTCGTGCACTCCGACCTCGGCGACTGGCAGGTGATCGAGACGCCCGGCCACGCGCCCTCGCACATCTGCCTGCACCAGCCCGAGCGGCGGCTGCTGATCTCCGGCGACCACCTGCTCGGGCGCGTCTCGCCCTACTTCGACCAGGGCCACACGCCCGACCCGGTCGGCGAGTTCCTCACCTCGCTGGACGCCGTCGACGTGCTCGACGCGCGGCTCGCGCTGGCCGGCCACGGGCGCCCGTTCACCGACGTCCACGGCCACGTCGAGGCCAATCGCGCGCTCGTCGCCGAGCGCCTCGAGGCCATCCGCGCCGCGCTGGCCGAGGGCGGGGCGACCGCCTTCGATCTCACGCGGCGCCTGGCCGGCGACGACTTCGACGAGGCAACCGCCAGGTGGGCGCTCTCGATGACGCTCGCCTGGCTCACGCACCTCGAGCGCCTCGGAGCCGCGCAGCGCTCCGGCGGCGAGCCCGAGACCTGGTCGCGGGCCTGACCCCAGGCGTCGATTGTCGGCTCATCCCCCTCTACGGGGGGAGATCCGACAATCAACGCGGGGGAGCGGGTCAGCGCTCGGAGTCGAGGTGGGCGACCTGGGCCTCCGGGTAGCGCGCGCCGGCGGCGGCGCCGGCCGGCACCGCGCGCTCGATCGCCTCGAGGTCGCCGGCCGACAGCTCCAGCTCCGTGGCGCCGAGCGCCTCGTCGAGCCGCTCGCGGCGCCGGGCGCCGACCAGCGGCACGATGTCCTCGCCGCGCGAGACGACCCAGGCGATCGCGACCTGCGCGACCGTGGCGTCGCGACCCTCGGCGACCTCGCGCAGCGCCTCGACGAGCGCGAGGTTGCGGTCCAGGTTCTCGCGCTGGAAGCGCGGGCTGAACGCGCGGAAGTCGCCCGCCGCGGTCTCGCGGTCCGGGCTCCAGTGGCCGGAGAGCAGCCCGCGCGAGAGCACGCCGTAGGCCGTGATCGCCGACGCCCAGCTCGCGGGCGGTGGGGAGGATGTCGTCCTCGATCCCGCGCGAGAGCAGCGAGTACTCGATCTGCAGGTCGGCGACCGGGTGCACGGCGTGCGCGCGGCGGAGCGTCTCCGCGCTCACCTCCGAGAGGCCGAGATGGCGGACGTGGCCGGCGTCGATGAGCTCCTCGATGCGCGCCGACGGTCTCCTCGATCGGGACCGCGGGGTCGAGCCGGGCGGGCCGGTAGATGTCGATGTAGTCGGTGCCGAGCCGCACGCAGCGTGTAGGCGAGGAAGTTCTTCACCGCCAGCGGCCGCGAGTCGTAGCCGATGAAGCCGCCGCTCGGCGTCGCGCAGCGCGCCGAACTTGACGCTGATCACGGCGTCCTCGCGGCGGCGGCCCTTCGAGCGCGTCGCGCAGGAGCAGCTCGTTGGCGCCCATGCCGTAGAAGTCGCCGGTGTCGAGCAGGGTGATCCCCGCGTCGAGCGCGGCGTGGATGGTGGCGATCGACTCGGCCTCCTCGGCCGGCCCGTAGAAGTCGGACATGCCCATCAGGCCGAGGCCGAGGGCGGAGACGGTCGGACCGTTCGGTTCCCAGCGTGCGCGTCTGCACTTGTGGTTCCTTTCACCGCTAACAACTTTCGCGTTAGCACCGATGGTAGCGCACAGTCCGACGGGAGCGGTAGCATTGCTAACACATGGTCGATACGAGACAGCGGATCATCGACGCGGCGGCGAAGCTGGTGGCCGAGGGCGGCGTCGAGGCCGCCTCGACCCGCGCCGTCACCGCGGCCGCCGGCGTCCAGGCGCCGACGCTGTACCGCCTGTTCGGCGACAAGCAGGGCCTGCTCGACGCCGTCGCCGAGCACGGCTTCGGGACCTACCTCGCCAGCAAGCAGGCCCAGCTGCGCTCCGACGACCCGATCGCCGACGTCGCCAGGGGCTGGGACCTCCACGTCGAGTTCGGCCTCGCCAACCCGGGGCTCTACGTCCTCATGTACGGGGCGGTGCGGCCGGGCCACGCGGTGGCGCTCGAGGGGCGGCGCATGCTCGCCGCGATGCTCGAGCGCGCCGCCGCGATGGGCCGCCTGCGCGTGCCGGTCGAGACAGCCGTCGAGCTCGTCTCGGCGGCGGGCGTGGGGATCACGCTGAGGCTCATCGCCACCCCGGAGGACGAGCGAGACCTGTAGCTGTCGGCGCGGGCGCGCGATCGCGTCCTCGCCGCCGTGTCGGCCGACGGGAACGCAGAGACGGGGCCGCCGTGCACGCCGTCGCGCTGCGCGCGGCGCTGAAGGACCGCCCGGAGCTGCTCGGTGAGGCCGAGACCGCGCTGCTCCTCCAGTGGCTGGATCGCGTAGCCGCTTAGCCTGGATTCAGGCTTAGGAGCACGACGAGGAAACCGACACGCCCGTGACGGTCGCCCTTCTTCGTCGGGCTCCTAAACTTGGCGCGATGCGGATCGACGAGCGCATCGGCGCGGGGGCGCAGCCGGCCTTCTCCTTCGAGTTCTTCCCGCCCAAGACCGAGGACGGCGCGCGCAATCTCGCGGCCGCGCTCGACGAGCTGTCGGGCATGGACCCCGACTTCGTGTCCGTCACCTACGGCGCCGGCGGGTCGGTCGAGCGAGCGCGAGAAGACGATCGACATCGTGGCCGGCATCAAGGCCGACTTCGGGCTCGAGGCGATGGCGCACTTCACGTGCGTCAACGCGACCACCGCGGAGTTGCGGGCCACGCTGGACCGGATGCGCCGCGCCGGCATCGAGAACGTGCTGGCCCTGCGCGGCGACCCGCCCCAGGGCGAGACCGAGTGGACGGCCACCGAGGGCGGGCTCCGCTACTCCCGCGAGCTGATCGAGATGATCCGCGACGAGTACCCCGGGTTCGCGATCGGCGCCGCGTGCTTCCCCGAGGTGCACATCCACGCCGAGTCGGCCGAGACCGACCTGCGCTACCTCAAGGAGAAGGTGGACGCCGGGGCGCGGTTCCTGATCACCCAGCTCTTCTACGAGAACGCCTTCTACTACGACTTCGTGGCGCGGGCGCGCGACATCGGCATCGACGTGCCGATCATCCCCGGGATCATGCCGATCACCAACTACCGGCAGATCCAGCGGATCACGAGCATGTGCGGGTCGGTGATCCCCGCCCACCTGGTCGCCGAGCTGGACCTGCGTGGCGACGATCCGCAGGCGGTGACCGACTTCGGCGTCGCCTACGCCACGCTGCAGTGCGCGGACCTGCTGGCCAAGGGCGCGCCCGGGATCCACTTCTACACGCTCAACCGCTCGCCGGCGACCCGCGCGATCCTCGCCGCCCTGCGCGCCATGTCCCCCTGGGCCGGGGCGGTTCCGGTCTAGGCATGGGCCGCGTCTACGACGGCATCGACGAGCACCAGCGCGCGTGGATCGCGCGCCAGTCGATGTTCTTCGTGGGGAGCGCGCCGCTCGACGGCGAAGGCCACATCAACGTCTCGCCGAAGGGGCCGATCGGCAGCCTGCGCGTGCTCGACGACTGCACGGTCGCGTACCTCGACATCGTCGGCAGCGGCGCGGAGACGATCGCCCACCTCCGCGAGAACGGCCGGATCGTCGTGATGCTGTGCGCCTTCCAGGGCCCGCCGCGGATCCTGCGCCTCCACGGCCGCGGCGAGGTCGTCCACGCGAACGACCCGCGCTTCGAGGAGCTGCTCGAGCAGGGCGGCTTCGAGCCGTTCGAGGTCGCCCGAGTCCCACCGCTCGATCGTCCTCGTGGACGTCACGCGGGTGGCCGACTCGTGCGGCTACGGCGTGCCGCTGATGGCCTACGAGGGCGAGCGCCCCCACCAGGTCAAGTCCTCGCAGAAGCGGGTCCGGGTCAACGGCTCGGACGCCTACGAGCACTACCAGCACGAGCACAACACCGCGAGCATCGACGGCCTGCCGGCCGTCGAGCCCTCCGAGCTCCGGGTCTAGGCAGCCCGCTCGATGTCGAGCGCGTGGGCCACGCGCGGGCGGCCCTCGACCTCCCAGGCGACGTCGACCTGGTCGTTCTTCTTGTAAGTGCCGATCCCCCAGGCGCCCCAGAACCAGGCCCAGAACCCGAGCTTGCCCTCCTTGACGAGGTCGGCGGGGAACACCAGCACGCCTTGCTCCACGCGGTAGTCGCGCCCGAACTCCTGGCGCACGCCGTTGAGGTAGACGGTGTAGGTGTCTCCGACCCCTCTCGGGAGGCGGACGCGGGATTCGGCCATCTCCGCCGCATCATGGCAACCGCCGAATCGCGTCGTAGGCTGAATTGCCCGATGGCGCCCCTGAAGTCCGACATCCCCTACTCGATCCGCCGCTCCGCCCGGGCCCGCCGGGTCCGGGTCACGGTGGACGCCGGCGGCGAGGTGATCGTGACGCTGCCGAAGAAGGCCGCCGAGCGCCGAGCGGCCGAGGCGGTGCGCGAGCTGCGGCCGTGGATCGAGCGGCGCAGGCAGGCGCTGAACCTCGCCGCGGCGGAGGTCGCGCGCGAGCCCGGGACGCTGCCCTACCTCGGCACCCCGCTGCGCGTGGTGGCTGAGCCGGGGCGCGAGCGCGTGCACCGCCGGGGCGACGACCTGCTCGTCCCGGCCGGCGACGCGCGGGAGGCGATCGAGCGCTACTACCGCCGCCGCGCCCGCGCCGAGTTCGCGCCGCGGCTGGACGCCGCGGTCGCCCGCGCCGGCACCCGCTACGCGGGGCTGACCATCCGCGGCCAGCGCACGCGCTGGGCCTCGTGTTCGGCGGCCGGCGGGATGTCCTTCAACTGGCGGCTGCTGCTGGCGCCCGAGGCGGTGCTGGACTACGTGATCGAGCATGAGGTCTGCCACCTCGAGGTGATGGACCACTCGCCGCGCTTCTGGGCGCTGCTCGAGTCGCGCGTGCCCTGGCGCGAGCACGCCACATGGCTGCGGCGCTACGGCTCCACGTTGGTGCTCTGAGGCACGCCGGGCGCCGTGCGCGCTACGGCTCCACGTTGGTGCTCTGAGACGGCGCCCGGCGGCAGGGCGGCGTAGGCGTCCTCGCCCGCCTCCTGGGCCACCGGCGTGCGCCGGACGCGGCCCGTCCACGCCTCGGCCGAGCCGTCGCCGCGGACGTCGATACCCGCGCGCACGCGAGCGCCGCGCAGCTCGGCGCGGGCGGCGACCTGCTGCACGGGCTCGAAGCGGCGCACGTGCAGGTCGACGGTGACGCGGCCGGGGCCGGCGGCTGCCGCGCGACAGCGCGCCTCGAGCAGCGCCAGCGCCTCCTCCAGCGTGCCGGCGGGCAGCCGCTCGACGCGCGGTCCGCGGCGGAACGTGATCCGGAACGGCTCGCTCACTTGACCTGGTCGAGCAGGGCCGCGACGGCCTCCCAGCGGGCCACCTCGCAGCCGTTCTGGCGCGAGAAGCCGCCGTCGACCTCCTCGCCGCGCAGGCTCCCGGTGACCGACGCCGTCTGCGGGCCGCCGAAGATCTGCGTGCACGCCTTGTCGGCGGGGACCGGCGCGAAGTCGGCGGCCTTCAGCGCGTCGGCGGCGGAGCAGGCGGGGCTCTCGCCGGCGGACTCGCAGCGGACGCTGAGCTCCTTGGCCGGCGCCGCGCCCTTGCCGTCGGCGTCGACGCGCACGACCAGCTCGACGAGCGGCTCCGGGCCGGTCGAGTCCGGTGCCCCGGCCTCGTCCTCGGCGCCGCAGCCCGCGGCGAGCAGGGAAACCAGGACGAGCAGGGTGAGTCGCAGTGCCATCACCCCCACACTACGAGCGGGCCGGGGATCCGTCACACCGCGACGCGCTGCACGGCGGCGCGGGTATGCCCGAGCAGCAGCACGCCGCCGCCGTCGTCGAGCGGCGTCGCCTGCCACGTCACGGAGCGGCCCGCCGGCAACCCGTGCTCGAGCCCGCCGCCCGCGAGGTCGCTCGAACGCCGCCCGCGCGGCCGCGCGCCCCGGTTCCGGGACGGCCAGCGCGAACCAGTCGCGGCCGAGCAGCTCGGCCTCGGGCAGCCCGATCGCCGCGCACGCGCGGGCGTTGGCGAGCAGCACCCGCCCGCAGCCGTCGAGCACCACGATCAGCGCCCCGGCCGCGTCGAGCAGCCCGCGCGCGCGGTCCCGCTCGGCGCGCTCGGTGCGGCGCCGGGCCAGGTACTGCGCCAGCTGGCCGCCGACGGTGGCGAACATGGCCGAGACCTCGCCGTTGCGCTCGTTGACGCCGCGCGTGAAGAACTCGATCACGCCCGCGCAGTCGTCGCCGGCCGCCAGCGGGAACGCCACGGCGGTCGTCAGCCCGGCGCGCAGCGCGGCCGCCGCGCGCGGCATCCGCGCGTCAACGGAGACGTCGGGCACCCACGCCGGCCGCCGGAACGCCCACACGCGGCCGGGCATGCCCTGACCCGGCGCGAAGCGCTGCTCCTGCGTGTACCGGGCGAACGCGACGACCTCCTCGGGCGCGTCGGCGGCGTGCCAGACGGCGGAGCAGCGTCAGCATCGCGCCGTCGCCGGCTGGTCGCCAGACGGCGCCCATGCTCCAGCCCAGCGCCTCGCCGAGCGTGGCGAGGACCCGCTCGCACAACGCGTCGGGCTCCAGGCCGGCGGCGAGGTGGCCGCCGATCGACTGCTGGGCGAGCAGCAGGTGGTGCACGTTGCCCACGCGGCGGCGCAGGCGGGTGGCCTCGAGCTCCTTGGTGAGCGCCGCCGAGAGCAGCTTGGGATCGGACACGACGCGCGCGGCGTCGTCGGGACCGCGCACCACCGAGGACAGCGAGCCGCGGCGGATGTTGGGGGAGACGACGAGGAACGGGAGGTACGGGTCGGCCAGCCGCACCAGCGCGAGCGCCTTGCGAGCGGGCACCGCGCCGGGGCCGTCGCCGCCGTAGAGGACCGCGTTGTAGCCGCCGCGCTGCAGCGCCACGGACAGCGCGTCGGCGCCGTCGGCGTGCGTACGCTCGACGCTCCAGCCGTCCTCCTTGAGGTGCGACGCCAGCAGGCCCCCGTAGGACGCCGGCACATCGACCATCAGGGCGCGCAGGGAGCGGTGCGATCTCACGAGACCTGCATCGGCGGCGCGTCCGGCCGCTTGATGGGACGCTTGTCGAGTCAGCGGCGTTGCGCGTCGGGCCGGTTGACCGAACGCTCCTCTCGTCAGCCGCGCGCAGCTCGGCGTGCAGGCGGGCCGTCATCGCCGCGGCGGGCTCGGCGCCGCCGAACAGCCGGCCCTGGGCCAGCGCGCAGCCCTGGGCGGCGAGGAAGTGCTGCTGCACGGGCAGCTCGACGCCCTCGGCCACCGTCGTCATCCCGAGCGCGTCGGAGAGCGCGATCACGGCCCGCACGATCGCCCCCGACTCCGGGTCCTCGGGGATGTCGCGCAGGAACGAACGGTCGATCTTGAGGATCTGAACGGGGAGCTGGCGCAGCCGTGACAGCGAGGACCACCCCGCGCCGAAGTCGTCGATCGCGATCTGCAGGCCGATCGCGCGCAGCTCGCGCAGCAGCGGCCCGATCCGCTCCGGCTCGCGCAGCGTCGCCGACTCGGTCAGCTCCATCGTCAGCCGCCCCGGGTCGACCCCCGCGCTGGTCAGCTTCTCGGCGAGCTCGAGCGCGAAGTCGGGGCGATGCAGCTCGCGCGGCGACACGTTGAACGACACGCGCGGCTTCAGGCCCGCCGCCTCCCACTCGAGCATCTGGCGCGTCATGATCGGCGACCACCCAGTCGCCGATCGGCTCCAGCAGGCTCATCTCCTCGGCGGCGGGGATGAAGTTGTCGGGGTGCACGAGGCCTCGCTCGGGGTCGTTCCAGCGCAGCAGCGCCTCCATCGAGTGCAGCCGCCCGCTCGCCGTCCACACGATCGGCTGGTAGTGCAGCTCCAGCTCGTCGTTGACGATCGCCCGCCGCAGCCGCGAGGTGAGCGACAGCCGCTCGAGCGGGTCGTGGGTCATCCGCGCGTACACCGTCGAGGCCGCGCGCCCGCGGCCCTTGCTCTGGTACATGGCCGCGTCGGCGTGCTGGAGCAGCGTGTCGGGGCCGTCGGCGTCGCCCGGGAACAGCGAGATGCCGACGCTGGCCTCCACGTGGAACTCGGCGCCGGCGATCTGGAACGGCTTGGCCAGGCGGACCGCGACGTCGTCGGCGGTGGCGCGGGCGTTCGCCTCGGCCACGCCCGGCTCGAGGTCGTCGAGCAGGATCAGGAACTCGTCGCCGCCGTGGCGGGCGAGCAGGCCGTCGGGCTCCTGGGAGCCGTGCAGGCGCCGCGCGACGCGGCGCAGGAGCCGGTCGCCCGCCGCGTGGCCGAGCGAGTCGTTGACGAGCTTGAAGTTGTCGAGGTCGATGAACAGCAGCGCCACGGCCCGGCCACGGCGCCGGGCGCGGACGACCGCCGCGCGCAGCCGCACGTCGAGCTGGGCGCGGTTGGGCAGGTCGGTGAGCGGATCGTGGAACGCCAGCCGCCGGACCTCCTCCTCGGCCCGCAGCCGGTCGGTGAGGTCCTGCCCTGAGGACAGCGTGGCCACGATCGTGCCCTCGGAGTCGCGCAGCACGGTGTTCTGCCACGCGATCCGCCGGCGCTCGCCGGAGCGCGTGAGCACGTCGCTCTCGTGGCGGACGTAGCGCTCGCCAGTGCCGGAGGTCAGCTGCGCGAACATCTCGGTCATGGCCGTGCGCTCGTCCTCGGGAATGGCCTCGAGGAACCACTCCTGGCCGACCAGCGTGCCGTCGGGGTCCTCGAGCACCTCGCGGCCGTGCTGGTTGAGCATCAGCACGCGGCCGTCGGGATCGAGGACGACGAGGATCGCGCCGGCGACCTCGAGCACCGCCTGCGCACGGTCGCGCTCCTCGCGCAGCGCCGACTCGGCCTCCTGCAGGCGTGCCTCGGTGAGCTTGCGCGCGGTGATGTCGACCATCACGCCCTGCGAGAAGCGCGGCCGGCCGGTGTCGTCGACCACGATCGAGTCGCGCTCCCAGAACCACACGACCGAGCCGTCGGCGGCGATCATCCGGTACTCGGCGTCGAAGCTCTCCTCGCGCTCGTGGGTGCGCCGCTCGTGGGCCAGCACGCGGTCCCGGTCGTCGGGGTGCAGCCGCTGCTCCCACAGCGTCTGGTCCTCGATCCAGGCCTGCGGCGGGTAGCCGAGCAGCGGCTCGATCTGGGGCGAGACGTAGCGCAACGGCGCCCCCGGCGCCCACTCGGCCACGTAGGTGATGGCCTGGATCTGCTCGACGAGCGTGCGGTAACTGCAGCTCGTCGTCGAGCACGTCCGGGTCGACGGCGTCGGCCCACCGCCGGAACGGTCCGGCGAACGACTGCGAGGGTGGACGCTGGGCAGGCAATTTCCGTGCGGGCACGGGGAGAGAGGGCGCCCGCGGTGAGCCTAGCCCCGCAGGCGCCCGGCGACCTCCCCGACCGGCTAGCGGTCGCCCACCGCGACGTAGTCCCGGTTGCGCACGCCCGTGTAGATCTGGCGCGGCCGCGCGATCTTCTGCTCCTTGTCGTCGATCATCTCCAGCCACTGGGAGATCCAGCCGCTGGTGCGAGGGATCGCGAACAGCACGGGGAACATGCCGACCGGCATGCCCAGCGCCTCGTAGATCAGCCCCGAGTAGAAGTCGACGTTCGGGTACAGCTTGCGCTCGACGAAGTACTCGTCCTCGAGCGCGATCTTCTCCAGCTCGAGCGCGATCTCCAGCAGCGGGTTGATGCCCGTGACCTCGAAGACCTCGTCGGTGGCCTTCTTGATGATCTTCGCGCGCGGGTCGTAGTTCTTGTAGACCCGGTGGCCGAAGCCCATCAGGCGCTCGTTGCCGTCCTTCACGCCCTGCATGAAATCGGCGATGTTCTCCTTGGTGCCGATCCGGCGCAGCATCCGCAGGACCGCCTCGTTGGCGCCGCCGTGCAGCGGGCCGTAGAGCGCCGCCACGCCGGCTGCGACCGCCGAGTAGGGATCGACCTGCGAGGAGCCGACCGCCCGCACCGCGTTGGTGGAGCAGTTCTGCTCGTGGTCGGCGTGCAGGATGAACAGGATGTCGAGCGCGCGCTCCAGCCGCGGATCCGGCTGGTACTTCAGCTCGGTCATCTTGAAGAGCATCCCGAGGAAGTTGCCGGGATAGCGAAGGTCGTTGTCGGGATACACGTACGGCTGCCCCATGGCGTGGCGGTACGCGAAGGCCGCGAGCGTCGGCATCTTCGCGATCAGCCGGATCATGTGGATGTAGCGGAGCTCCTCGTCGTGGATCTCGTTCGCGTCGGGGTAGAACGTCGACAGCGCCCCGGTCGACGCCAGCAGCATCCCCATGGGGTGCGCGTCGTAGCGGAAGCCCTGCATGAAGCTCTTGACGTTCTCGTGCACGAACGTGTGGATCGTGATCTGGTGCGTCCACTCGTCCAGCTGGGGCTGGGTCGGCAGCTCGCCGTGGATCAGCAGGTAGGCGACCTCGAGATAGGTCGACTTCTCCGCGAGCTGATCGATCGGATAGCCGCGGTACTCCAGGACGCCGGCCTCGCCGTCCAGGAACGTGACGGCCGAGCGACACGACGCCGTGTTCATGAACGCGGGGTCGTAGGACATGACCCCGAAGTCGTCCTCGTTGACCTTGATGTCGCGCAGCGCGGTGGCGCGTACGGTGCCGTCCTCGACCGGTACGTCGTAGGACTTGCCCGTCCGGTTGTCCGTGATCGTGAGGGAGTCGGAGGCCGTGGCCACACCCCCTCCGTCGCTGGTCTGCTCCTCGGTGCCCATGGTTCTCCCGTCCATCTCGCCGTTTCCGGTCAGGTCTGTACCCCGAATCATGACGGGTGAGCACCTCCAGGCCTGATGAGAGGCGATCAGGAGCGCGTCGAAGCAGCCGAGACGCCCGGATGCGGCCGATCCGCGGCGCCGGATCGGCATCCACGGCTCGGGCGGGTGGGCGGGATCCGATCGTCGCCCTGCTTCGCCGGACTCCTAGCCGGTGATGACGGCTGAGGCCATGGTGGCCAGTACCAGTACCGCGCCCAGCGCGTACAGGCCGCGCGCGGCGCCCTGGCTGGGCGGGAACGTGTCATGGCGGGTAATCCCGATGACCGAGACGATGATGGCGTACGCCACGAGGAGGCCGCCGGTGACGTAGAAGAGCGTCTTCGAGGACTCTTCGGCCTCGGCCTCGACCTGCGCGAACGTGATCAGCGCGTACAGCACGGCGGGCAAACTACCGCATGTAGCGCGACTCGGTGGCGGCCATCTGGCCCTGGTAGTGCGAGCCCAGCTCCTCGGACCCGTACGGGCGCAGGGCGGGCGCGTCGAGCGTCATGAACGAGAGCTGCGCGATCAGCAGGTTGGGCGAGAGCTTGATCGGCACGCGCGTGAGGTTGGTGATCTCGAGCGTCAGCGTGCCCTTGAAGCCGGGGTCGACGAAGCCGGCCGTGGCGTGCACGATCAGCCCGAGCCGGCCGATGCTCGACTTGCCCTCGATCCGCGCCACCACGTCGTCGGGCAGCTCGACCCACTCCAGCGTGCGCCCGAGCACGAACTCGCCGGGGTGGATGACGAACACCTCGCCGTCGGCGACCGTGACCTCCTCGGTCAGGTTCGTCGGCGGGTCGCGCAAGTCGATGGCCGCCGTGCGGTGGTTGTGGAAGACCCGGAAGGAGTCGCCGAGGCGCAGGTCCACCGACGCGGGCTGGACCAGCGCGGGGTCCCATGGCTCGATGACGATCCGCCGTTCCTCGACGAAGCGGCGGATGGTCCCGTCGGACAGGACGGAGGACGGCACGACCGATATCCAAGCAGGCCCGGCGGCTAGTTGAGCTGGCGCGCCTTGGCCTTCACCGGGCGCACGCGCGGCGGAGGCAGCGGCAGCGGGTCACCGTGCGGGCCGCGCCGCGGGGTGCGCGGCAGCGTGGGCGTCGGGTGCGCGCGCTCCTTGCGCGCGCCGCCGTCACCGCCGGTGTCCTCGGTGTCCGGCTCCTGCTTGATCGCCCAGTAGATCAGCCAATACAGGGCGAGCAGCGGGATCTTCAACCCGACGAAAAGGAACAGCATCGCCCACTCCACCTGCCGGATGGTACTCCCGCCCGGCGCGGTTGCGCGCCCGAAGTTCGGCGTCAGGTGCCCAGCGCGAGGTGGTGCGAGGGCGCGCGCCCGGTCGCGACCCGGAAGTCCTGCACGAAATGTGACTGGTCGAAGTAGCCCAGGTCGGCGGCCACGCGCGCCAGGCTGGGCGGCTCGGCGTCCAGGAGATCGACCGCGTGCTGATGGCGGAAGCGCTGGAGGACCTGCT
Source organism: uncultured Solirubrobacteraceae bacterium (assembly GCA_963764385.1). Classification (GTDB taxonomy): domain Bacteria; phylum Actinomycetota; class Thermoleophilia; order Solirubrobacterales; family Solirubrobacteraceae; genus DATFQI01. The sequence continues at coordinate 127,192 of CAVXSJ010000004.1, forward strand.
TCGGGCTCGCCCCGACGTGCCTGGTGAACAGGCGCTGGAGCGTGCGCTGGGACATCGCGAAGCGCTTGGCGACGTCGGCGACCCGGGTGCCGGGGGGCGCGTCGCGCATCGCCGCCACGACGTCGGCGACCAAAGCACGCCCCGGGTCGGGCCGGAGGGCGCCGGGCGAGCAGGAACTCGGTGATCAGCGCGATCAGGTCCTGGGTCCGCTCGGCCTCGGCGAGCGCCCGCTCGAGCGCATCGCCCGCCGGGCCGAACACCTCGCCCGGCCGCACCACGCGATCGGTCAGCGCCTGCACGTCGCCCTCGACGAGGCCCGAGAGGCCGCCCGGCGTGAACTTCGTGCCCACGACGCTCCCGGCGCCCGCCAGCACGTGGGCCGAACGGCCCTTCGTGACGCCGTGGAGCAGCACGCCGTCGGGCTCGACGGCGAGGTTGACGCACGGGTCGGGCAGGACCTCCTGCACCACCGGCTCGATGCCCCGGTGGTCCCACGCCACGATCCAGTGCCGCTCGACGATCGCCGCCAGCCCCGGATGCGGGGCGACGTAGGCGACGCCGGTCACCCTGGCGGCCGATTCAGGGGTGGCGAGCGGCCTGGGCATGCCGTCGCATTATTCCTAGTCGCGATGCGCCGTCCTCGCGACGCTGAGGGCATGAACCAAGCCACGCACAACCTCATCGGACTCCGCGAGCTACCCGACGCCAACGACGACGGGAGCTTCGGGGCCGGCTACAGCGCCAGCTTCGCCCGCGACGCGCTCGGCTGCGAGCGGATCGGCGTCAGCCTGCAGCGCCTGGACGCCGGCGCAGGCCAGGCCTTCGCCCACCGCCATGAGGCCGACGAGGAGGTCTACGTCGTCCTCGCCGGCTCGGGCACCGCCACCGTCGACGACGAGCCGATCCCGCTCGAGCCGTGGAGCGCGCTCCGCGTCGCGCCGACCGCCGTCCGCTCGTTCGCGGCCGGCCCCGACGGCCTCGAGTTCATCGCCTTCGGCGCGCACACCGACGACGACGGGGAAGTGATCCCCCTCGGCTAGCCGCGGAGTGCGAGAGGTGCGGTCTCGAAGCGGCTGATCTTCTGCAGCGCCTCGACGCGTCCGGTGATCTCGTCGCCGGACAGGGTCTGCATCCGTTCGGTGCCGAACGCTTCGACGTTGAAGGACGCCAGCGCCGTCCCGTAGGCCATCGCGGTGCGCAGGAGCTCGTCGTTGATCTCCTCGTCGGCGTGGGCGGCGACGTAGCCCATGAAGCCGCCGGCGAAGCTGTCGCCCGCGCCGGTGGGGTCGATCACGTCGGGCGTCGGGTAGGCCGGCAGCCCGAACACGCCCTCGCGCGTGAACATGGCGCTGCCGTACTCGCCTTGCTTGGCCACCACCACGCGGGGACCCATGTCGAGGAGCTTGGCGGCCGCGCGGACCAGGTTCGGCTCGTCGGTGAGCTCGCGGATCTCGGAGTCGTTGAGGAGGACCGCGTCGACCATCCCGATCGTGCGCACCAGCGAGTCGCGGGCGATGTCGATCCACAGGTTCATCGAGTCCAGCGCCGTGAACCGCGCGGCGTCGCACTGCTCGCGCACGGCGCGCTGGAGGTCGGGCTGGATGTTGGCCAGGAACAGCGTCTCGGCGGCGCGCGAAGCGTCGGAGAGCTTGGGCTCGAACGTCTCGAAGACGTTGAGGTCGGTCTGCAGCGTGTGCCGCAGGTTGACGTCGCGCTCGTAGCGGCCGGACCAGAAGAAGGTCTTGCCGCCTTCGACGTGCTCGATGTCGTCGGTGATCACCCCGCGCGCGCGCAGGACGGCGTACTCGTCGTCGCCGAAGTCGTCGCCCACCGGCCCGATCACGCGGGTCTCCGCGAGGAACGACGAGGAGAGGGCGAAATGGACGGCGGCGCCGCCCAGCAGGCGGTCGCGCTTCTCTGTCTCGGTCTCGACGGCGTCGAACGCGATCGATCCAACCACGGTCAGGCTCATAAGGCGGGCCAGCCTAGCGGCCCGGGTATCTTCGGCCCATGCGCGCGATCAGGATCTCCGAGTGGGGTGGGCCCGAAGTGCTCGAGCTCGTCGAGGACGCCGACGTCCCCGAGCCGGGCGAGGACCAGGTGCTCATCCGGGTCGAGCGGGCGGGCATCAACTTCGCCGACACCCACGCCCGCGAGAACTCCTACCTGGCCCGCTACGAGCTGCCGCTGACGCCCGGCGCCGAGGTCTCGGGCGTGGTGGAGCGTGACGGCGGCGGGTTCTCGGCCGGCGACCGCGTCGTCTCGCTCGTCGGCACCGGCGGCTACGCCGAGTACGTGGCCGCCGACGCGTCGACCACCTTCCCGATCGAGGCCGACGTGAGCGACGCGACCGCGCTCGCGCTGCTGCTGCAGGGGCTCACGGCGTGGCACCTGTACCGGACCTCGGCGAAGCTCGCCGAGGGCGAGAGCGTCGTGGTGCACGCCGCGGCCGGCGGGGTCGGCTCGATCGCCGTCCAGCTCGGGCACCCGATGGGCGCCGGCCGCGTGATCGCCACCGCCTCCACGCAGGACAAGCGCGACCTGGCGCTCGAGCTCGGCGCGGACGCCGCGGTCGACGTCGGCGCCGAGGACCTGGCGGGCGCGCTGATCGAGGCCAACGGGGGCGAGCGCGTCGACGCCATCTTCGAGATGGCGGGCGGGCGCATCTTCGACGAGTCGATGAAGGCGCTGGCGCCGTTCGGGCGGCTCGTCACCTACGGGATCGCCTCGCGCGACCAGAACGAGGTCCGCAGCGGCGCCCTGATGCGGCGCAGCCATGCGGTCGTCGGCTTCTGGCTCATGCACTGCCTTCGCGACCCCGAGATGGTCGCCGGCCCGCTCGCCGACCTGTTCGAGCGCGCCGCCGCGGGGAGCCTGCGCGTAGTGGAGGGCGAGGCGTACGGGCTCTCCGAGGTCCGCCGCGCCCACGAGGATCTGCAGGCGCGCCGCACGTCCGGCAAGCTCGTGCTCGACCCCTCGCGCTGAGCTCCAGCCGGGCGGTCCGCGGCCCGATGTTCCGGGGGAGATGACGCTGGCTGGGCCGATCATTCTTCAACGGACTTCTCGGCCTCGGCGGCAGCCACGAAGTGTCCGAGCAGCCCGGCCCACCCGCGCGTGTTGCGCTCGCGCAGGTCCGGCCCCTGCGCGCCGAGGCGCTCCCAGCCGCTGTGCACGATCGCCACCGCCGTCCCGTCGGGCACGGGCGCGAAGGTGACCTCGACATCGGTGGCGTCGGCGCGGTCCTGGCGCAGGTGCCAGGAGTAGGCGAGCCGGCGCGGCGGCTCCCACGCGGTCACGCGACCCCACTCGTGCTCGTCGCCGCCCGGTGCACGCTCGTAGATCCGCCCGCCCGGCCGCGGCTCGAACACCACGGCCTCGGGCGCCCCGGACACCGAGTGCCCCGCCGGCCACCACAGCGACGTGCGCTCGGCCCAGATCGAGAACGCGTGCTCCGGCGCGCACGCGACCGTGAAGGCCTGCACGAGCGGCTCGGTCACCGCCGCGTGTTCTCCGCCGCGATCGTGAACCGCGCCGCTGCGTCGCCCCAGACGTCCTGGAGATAGTGGCGGACCTCCTCGATCCCCTCGTCGTGGAGGCGGTACAGCCGCCGCGTGCCCTCCGGCCGGTCGCTGACCAGCCCGGCGCCCTTGAGCAGCCGGAGGTGGCGCGAGACGGCGGGCCGGCTGATCGGCAGCGCGTCGGCGAGCTCCTGCACGGAGCGGTCGCCGTCGCGCAGCAGCTCGACGATCGCGCGCCGGTTCGGATCGCCGAGGGCCTCGAACGGGTTCATCCTGCCCCGATGGTAACCGTCCTGCTACGGTAACGTCCGCTTTACGGATGAAGTCCTACGAGGCCACATCACTGATCGACGCGCGCCCGGAGGCGATCTGGGCCGTGCTCACCGACGCCCCCGGCTTCGCGGAGTGGGACTCGGGCGTGGTGGCCGTCGAGGGGCGGATCGCGCCGCAGGAGAAGATCAAGGTCACCTCCGAGGCGAACCCGAAGCGCGCCTTCCCCGTGAAGGTCACCGAGTTCTCGCCGTCCGAGCGGATGGTGTGGAGCGGCGGCATGCCGCTCGGGCTGTTCAAGGGCGTGCGCACCTTCACGCTCTCGCGCGAGGGGGAAGCCACCAGGTTCGCCATGCGCGAGGAGTACACCGGGCCGATGCTGCCGCTGATCTGGCGTTCGATGCCAGACCTCGGGCCCTCGTTCGAGCAGTTCGCGAACGGGTTGAAGGCCCGTTGCGAGCGCGCGTCCTAAGCCTGAATCCACCGATTCCCGCGGCCCACGGTGGCGACGCATCCACGGTGATCGGTGGATCCAGGCTAAGAGCGCGTCCCGGACGTCGGCACACCCGGATGCGGCCGATCCGCGGCCCCGGTCGCACCGCCGATTCCGGGACGCACTCTAAGCTCTCCTGCTTAGTGACGACCTTCAAAGACCTCGGCCTGTCCGAGCCCCTCCTCGATGCGCTCCACGACGTCGGCTACGACAAGCCGAGTCCCATCCAGGAACAGGCCATCCCCGAACTCCTCCAGGGCCGCGACGTAATCGGCCAGGCGCAGACCGGCACCGGCAAGACCGCCGCGTTCGGGCTGCCCATGCTCCAGTTCGTCGATCCCGACGATCCGGACGTCCAAGCCCTCGTGCTCACGCCGACGCGCGAGCTGTGCATCCAGGTGACCCAGGCGCTCCGTGCCTACGGCGCCCGCAAGGGCATCCAGCCCGTCGCCGTGTTCGGCGGCGCGCCGATCCGGACCCAGCAGGCGCAGCTCAAGGAGGGCGGCCAGATCGTGGTCGGCACTGTTGGCCGCGTGCTCGACCTGATCTCGCGCCACTCGCTGATGCTGCACTCGTGCCGTTACCTCGTCCTCGACGAGGCCGACGAGATGCTCGACCTCGGCTTCCTCGAGGACGTCGAGAAGATCCTCTCGATGACCCCCGGGGGCCGCCAGACCGCGCTGTTCAGCGCCACGATGCCGCCGGAGATCCGCGGCCTCGCCGACCGCCACCTCTACGAGCCCGTCGTCGTCACGGTCAAGTCCGCGACGCTGACCATCGACACCGTCGAGCAGTTCTACCTCGAGACCAAGGGCCCGGACAAGAACGAGGCGCTCGTCCGCGTGCTGGAGGCCGAGAAGCCCGACCAGGCGATCGTCTTCACGCGCACGAAGATCCGGACCGACCAGCTGTACCGCACGCTGCGCGACAAGGGCATGAACGTCAAGGCGCTGCACGGCGACATGTCCCAGGGCTCGCGCGACGGCGTGATGATCTCCTTCAAGAGCGGCCGCGTGCCGATCCTCGTCGCCACCGACGTCGCCGCCCGCGGGCTGGACATCGCCTCGGTCACGCACATCATCAACTTCGACGTGCCGACCTCGCCGGACGTGTACGTACACCGCATCGGGCGGACCGGCCGCGTCGGGCGCTCCGGCCGCGCCATCACCTTCATCGAGGCTCGCCAGCGCAAGGACCTCGAGGCGATCGAGCGGCACGCGAACACGAAGATCGCGCCGTGGTCGGAGGGTGCCAAGGTGAGCCCGGCCAAGATCGCCGAGCCGCCGCGCCGCCATCGCAAGCCGCACGACGACGATGACGCCAACGGCGTCGTCTACACGAAGCTGATCGCCAACACGGGCCGCGCGGGCGGGCTGGAGCCGAGCGAGCTGATCGCGGCCGTCGCCGCGGGCGGCGGGCTGGACGGCGAGGCGATCCGTAACGTCCGTGTACTCGAGCGCTTCGCGCTCGTCGAAGTTCCGGCCGCCGAGGCCGAGCGCATCGTCGCGGCGGTCAACGGCACGACGGTGCACGGCCGCAAGCTGGCGCTCGAGCTAGTCCGCGGCAGCTAATTCCAGGGGGGAAAACCGATGTCGACGATGACCATGACGACCAACCATGGGCCGATCGAGTTCGAGATGTTCGACGCTGACGCGCCCAAGACGGTGGACAACTTCAAGACGCTCGCGGAGAAGGGCTTCTACGACGGGCTGACGTTCCACCGGATCATCAAGGACTTCATGATCCAGGGCGGCTGCCCGGAGGGAACGGGCACCGGCGGCCCCGGCTACACGTTCGAGGACGAGTTCAACCAGCACAAGGTGATCCGCGGGGCGCTGGCGATGGCCAACGCCGGCCCGAACACCAACGGCTCGCAGTTCTTCATCGTGACCATCGACGCCGCCCCATGGCTGGACGGCAAGCACACCGTGTTCGGGCGGGTCACGTCCGGCATGGAGGTCGTCGACGCGCTCGAGGGCCTCGACACCGACGGTCGCGACCGCCCGCGGGAGGCGGCGACGATCGACAAGCTCGAGTTCGCCGCCTGATGGCGACCGTCGAGCGCGAGAGCACCGCGCGGTTCGCGGTCGAGAACCCCGCTACCGGCAAGGTCATCCGCCACGTCCCGATCACCTCCCCCGAGGAGGTGCGGGAGATCGTCGCGCGCGCCCGCGACGCGCAGCCCGCCTGGGAGTCGCTCGGCTTCGAGGGCCGCGGCCGCGTGCTGCGCCGCGCGCAGAAATGGGTGCTCGACAACGCCGACCGCGTGATCGAGACGATCGTCGCCGAGACGGGCAAGACGCACGAGGACGCCCAACTTGCCGAGATCGCCTACGCCGCCAACGCGTTCGGCTTCTGGGCCAAGCACGCGCCCCGCTACCTGGCCGACGAGAAGGTCCGCTCCGCGAACCCGTTCGTGGCCGGCCGCAAGCTCGTGGTGCGCTACGCGCCGCTCGGCGTCGTCGGGATCATCGGCCCCTGGAACTACCCGCTGACCAACTCGTTCGGCGACGCGATCCCCGCGCTGGCGGCCGGCAACGCCGTCGTGCTCAAGCCGTCGGAGGTGACCCCGCTCACCTCGCTGCTGATGGCCGGCGCGATGCGCGAGTGCGGGCTGCCCGAGCACGTCTTCCAGGTCGCGACCGGCCTCGGTGAGACGGGCGCGGCGCTGGTCGACGAGGTCGACATGGTCATGTTCACCGGCTCGACCGCGACCGGCCGCAAGGTCGCCGAGCGCGCCGCCCGCACGCTGACGCCCGTGTCGCTCGAGCTCGGCGGCAAGGACCCCATGATCGTGCTCGCCGACGCGGACCTGGAGCGCGCCGCCAACGCCGCCGTCTACTACTCGATGCAGAACAGCGGGCAGACCTGCATCTCGATCGAGCGCGCCTACGTGGAGGAGCCCGTCTACGACGAGTTCGTCACGCGCGTGACGAGCAAGATTCACGCGCTGCGCCAGGGGCCGCCGACCGGGCCCGGCAGCGTCGAGGTGGGCGCGATGACGTTCCCGAAGCAGCTCGACATCGTCTCCGGCCACGTCGACGCGGCCCGCGACGCCGGGGCCACCGTGCTGGCCGGCGGCCGCGAGCGTCAGGGCAGCGGGCGCTTCTACGAGCCGACCGTGCTCGTCGACGTCGACCACTCGATGGCGTGCATGACCGAGGAGACGTTCGGGCCGACGCTGCCGATCATGCGCGTGGCCGACGCCGAGGAGGCGCTGCGGCTGGCCAACGACTCCGAGTATGGCCTCGGCGCCTCGGTGTGGACGCGCGACGTCTCGCGCGGCGAGCAGATCGCCCGCCGGATCGAGGCCGGCGCGGTGTGCGTCAACGACGCGCAGCTCAACTACGTCGTGCTCGAGTTGCCGATGGGCGGCTGGAAGGCCTCCGGCCTGGGCACCCGTCACGGCGCAGGCGGGATCCGCAAGTACACGCGCCAGCAGTCGCTGCTGGTCACGCGGCTCGCGCCGAAGCGCGACGTGCACATGTTCCCGTACAAGGCGCGCACGACCGGCCTGCTGGGCCGCGCCGTGCGGCTGCTCTACGGCCGCGGGAAGCGCGACTGAGAAATCTTCCCGATTTGGCGCAGGCTTGAGGCGCGGCCGTCGTTCCTGCCGCCATGACCGCTCAGCCCACCGCCGCGGATGTGCTCGCGCACCTTCCCGCGGGCGTCGTCGTCCTCGACGCCGACGGCCGGCTGGCCGCCGGCAACCCCGCGGCCGAGCGCCTGCTCGGGCCGGTCCCCGCCGACGGGGTCGCCCGCTGCTGCGACGTCCTCGGCTGCCGCCGCCCTGGGACGGCGCTGGCGAACCGCTGCATCGCCGAGACGGTGCGGACGCGCGGCGACGTGGTGGGCGAGCTCCTCGTGCACGCGCCGGGCGGCGAGGCATGGCTGACCGGCGCGCCGCTGGGCGACGACGGCGGCGTCGTCCTGCACCTGCGGCCGGCCACGGAGGTCGCCGGCGGCGCCGACGACCGGCTGCGGATCCGCGCGCTCGGCGCGATGCGGCTGGAGATCGGCGGCGCGGTGCTGGAGGGCGACTGGCTCGCGCACCGGCCCGGTCAGATCCTCAAGTACCTGATCGCGAAGCGCGGGCAGCCCGTCGCGTCGTCCGAACTGCTGCACGCGTTCTGGCCGCACCAGGACGGCCCGCCGGCCGCCACCAACGTCCGCCAGGCCGTCCACGCGCTGCGCGACCGCCTCGAGACCGGCCGCGAGCGCCAGACGCCGTCGCGCTACGTCTCCGGGCGCCGCGGTGGCGGCTACGAGCTGGCGGCCGGCGCCGTGCTGGTCGACGCCGACGCCTTCGCTGCGGCGGCCGAGGCCGGCCTGCTGGCGCTGCGCGACGGCGACAACGCGCGCGCCGAGGCGGCGCTGGCGCGGGCCGCGGCGCTGTACCGCGGGGAGTTCCTGGCCGACGAGCCGGACGCCGACTGGGCGATTCCCGAGCGTGACCGTCTGCGCGCCCTGGCCGGGCGGGTGCTGCGAACGCTGGCGGGGCTGCACGTGCGCGCCGGCGAGCTCGACGCCGCCAGCGAGAGCCTCCAGCGCCTCGCCGACCTCGAGCCGCTCGACGTGGACGCCCAGCGGCAGATGCTGACGCTGCTGCTGCGCTGCGGCCGGCGCAGCGAGGCGACGCGCCGCTACGAGGTGGTGCGCCGCCGCTTCCGGCGCGCGTTCGGCGAGGACCCGAGCTTCGAGCTCGCCGAGCTCGCCCGCCCTCCCGCCCGCGCGACGGCGGCAACTGCCCGCCGCTGAGCTCGTTCTAGGCTCAGGGCGGATGCTCGCCGTCGCCCTCGCCTTCGCCTCCTCGCTCTCGTGGGGCACCGCCGACTTCATGGGCGGCCTGCAGTCGCGGCGCCGCTCGCTGGTGACCGTGCTGCTCGTCGCGCAGCTCGTCGCGGCGACGCTGGCCACCATCTACGTCGTCGCCTCCGGCGACCCGTTCCCGGACGCGCAGCCGGCCCTGCTGGCGTTCCTCGCCGGTGCGGCGGGGTGCGGAGCGCTGGCCGCCTTCTACCGCGGGCTGGCGATCGGCACCATGAGCATCGTCGCGCCGGTCTCGGCCACCGGCGCCGCCGTCCCCGTGCTCGTCGGCGTGCTGGGCGGCGAGCGCCCCGGGCCGATCCAGGTCGCCGGGATCGTGCTGGCTCTGTTCGGCATCGTGCTCGCTGCGCGCGAGCCCGGCGGGAGTCAGCCGAGCCGCAACCTGCACGCCTCGGTGGGCCTTGCCCTGCTCGCCGCGATCGGCTTCGGCAGCTTCTTCGTGCTGATCGACGCCGCCACCGAGGACGGGGGTGCCGCGTGGTCGCTGCTGTTCGTGCGCGTCGGCGAGGGGCTGCTGCTCGGCGCGGTCGCGCTCGTGCTGCGCCCCGGGATGCCGCGCGGCCTGCGCGACGCGAGCCCGCTGCTGTTGATCGGCGCGCTGGACTACCTGGCGACGGCGTTCTTCGCGCTCGCCACCACCCAGGGGCTCCTCAGCATCGTCTCCGTGGTCGGCTCGCTCTACCCCGCCGTCACCGTGGTGCTCGCGCGCGTGGTGCTCGCCGAGCGGGTCGCGCGCTCGCAGGAGATCGGCGTCGTCGTGACGCTCGCCGCAGTCGCCGCGATCAGCGCAGGGTGACTCCGAGGTGCTCGCCGGCCTCGTCCAGCGTCGCCTCGGCGTCGCCGCGGTGCAGCACCGTGGCCATGCCCATCGCCCGCGCCGGCTTGAGGTTCCCGGGCAGGTCGTCGACGAACACGCACGCCGAGGGCGGGACGCCGATCCGCTCGGCGGCCAGCTCGTAGATCGCCGGGTCCGGCTTGCGCAGCCCGACCTCGCCGGAGATCACCCACGCGTCGAACAGCTCGGACAGCTGCCCGATCTCGTAGCGGTCCTTGCCCCACGAGTTGGAGAGCATCGCGGTGCGGATCCCCGCGCGGCGCGCGGCGCGCACGCCGTCGAGCATCACCGCATCGGGCACCATGCCGCCGAACAGGCGGTCGATCAGTTGCTCGGACTCCACCTCGAGCACGGCGGCGAAGCGCGGCTCGAACTGCGCCTCGGTCAGCTCGCCGGTCTCCAGCGCGAACAGCAGCTCGCGCGCCTCGGGGTCCTCGCGGAAGCGCTCGCGCACGGCCTCGGGCGCCAGGCCCTCGGCCTCGCAGAACGCCCGGAAGGACGCGAAGATGTCGCTGGTCAGGACGCCGCCGTAGTCGACGATCAGCGCGGTGCGGTCGCTCGCCATGGCCGTGGATCGTAGGCGGTGACCGCAACCCTCCCCGCCGGGCCGCGTTGGTAGTGGGACTTATGCGCCGACCCTTCATCCTCGCCCTTGTCCTCCTCGCGGCCCTGCCCGCCGCCGCTTCGGCGTCGCCGCGCCAGCCGGTCGCCTTCGAGGCGCCGCGCGAGCTGCTCAGCCCCGACGACCGCGACCGCACGCTGGACGAGATCCGCGACTTCGGCGTCACCCAGGTGCGCCAGCTCGTCTACTGGAAGAGCTTCTCGCCGCGGCCAAAGTCGAAGACCAAGCCGAGCCGCTTCGACGCTTCCAACCCCGACAGCTACCCGAGCGGCACCTGGGCGCGGCTCGACGAGCTGGTCGCCTCCGCCGGCGAGCGCGGGATCTCGCTGCACTTCACGCTCACCGGGCCGGTGCCGAGGTGGGCGACGAAGGCGCGCCGGGACAACGTCACGCGCCCGATCCCGAAGGAGTTCCGGGCCTGGGCGACGGCGGTCGGGCGCCGCTATGGCGCGGCTGTCGACACGTGGTCGATCTGGAACGAGCCCAACCAGCCGCAGTTCCTCGCGCCGCAGTACCGCAACGGCAAGCCGTACTCGCCGGGCCTGTACCGGCGGCTCTACCAGGTGGGCGTGCGCGGGCTGAAGGCGAACCCCGAGAACGCCAAGGACACGTTCCTGCTCGGTGAGACCTCCCCGCGCGGCAACTCGAAGGTCGTGTATCCGCTCGATTTCTTCCGGCGCACGCTGTGCCTGGACTCGAAGTACCGCAAGGAGAAGAAGTGCGGCACGCTGGACGCCGACGGCTACGCCCATCACGCCTACACGACCGCCAAGGGCCCGCGCTTCGTGCCGCCGGACCGGCGCGACATCACGCTCGGCGTCCTGTCGCGGCTCGTGGTCGCGCTCGACAAGGCCGGCAAGGCCAAGGCGCTCCCGCGCGGGCTCCCCGTCTACCTGACCGAATTCGGGATCCAGTCGCGCCCCGACCGGATCCAGGGGGTCACGTTCGCCAAGCAGGCGGCGTACCTCTCGATCGCCGAGCACATGGCCTACGTCAACCCGCGCGTGCGCTCGTTCTCCCAGTACCTGATGTCCGACGACCCCCAGCGCGCCTCCGAGCTCAACCGCTACGCCGGGTTCGAGAGCGGTTTGCGCACGAACAAGGGCAAGAAGAAGCCGGCCTACAAGGCGTTCCGGCTGCCGCTGGCGGTCGAGAGCTACGGGAGGAGCGACGTGTTGTGGGGGCTCGTGCGGCAGCACCGCGCGGCGACCAAGGTCACGATCGAGATCGACCCGCCGGGCAAGAAGGGCTTCCGCAAGCTGCGCACGGTGTCCGCCACTGGTAGCGGCGTGTACGCGCTGCGGGTCGCCCACGTGGACGGCCGGCGCTACCGCGTGAAGTGGACCTCGCCGAGCGGCAAGACGTACTCCGGCGCCTCGGTCCGCGCGTACTGACGAGCGCCCGGATCAGGCCTTCGGCCTCCCCGGTTCGCTCACGAGGGGGTTGAGACTGTCCACTGGACATCCGTTGTATTTCGGACGGACGTCCGATTGGGGTCTAGACCCGGTACGCCGAACATGGCTGCCCGCCGATTCCCCTAACACGATGAGAACCCTGCGCATGCATCTTCTTGGTCTCGAAGTCACCGACGCCAGCGGCGTCACCCTCGGTCAGGTCGTCGACACGTACCCGTTCGACGGCGGAGGCGAGCTCGAGATGATCGTCCTGCGCCTGCGCCGGTTCGGAGAGCGTCGCATGCTCGCGGTCTCGGATCTGCGGCTGGAGCACGGCCGCCTCGTCGCCTCGTTCACGCGCCGGCAGATAGAGGACTCGCCGGACCTCAGCGGCCGTCATCCCGACGAGGACCCGTGGCGCTCGAAGTCCTACTGGTTCTGGGAGGAGCCCGCGGTCGCGGGCCACGCGGCCCACTTGTAGCCTGCTGGGGGCGATGGCCCTCCAGCTCTGGCTCCTCCGGCACGGCGAAGCCGTGCCGCACGACTCCAAGCCCGACGACGAGCGGGAGCTGACGGCACGCGGCGAGCGGCAGGCGCTGGCCGCCGGGCAGGGACTCGCGCGCCTCGGGGTCGAGTTCAGCGCCTGTTACACGAGCCCGAAGGTCCGGGCGCGCGACACCGCCCGGCTGGCGTGCGGGGTGCTCAGCGTCGAGCCGGTCGAGACCGGCTCCCTGACCGAGGGCTTCGACCGCGACGACGCGCTCGAGCTGCTCTACGCCCACGGCGACTCTGCCCGAGTCCTCGTGGTCGGCCACGAGCCGGACTTCTCCCAGGTCGTCTTCGACCTCACGGGTGGCCGCGTCGACTTCAAGAAGGGCGGGATCGCCGCCGTCCGGGTCGAGCGCGGTGGCGGCGAGCTGCTCGTCATGCTGCGCCCACGCGAGCTCGAGTCGCTGGCGCGCCCTTAGCCTGGATCCAGGCTTAGCCGGGGTCCAGCGCCGCCGCGATCACCGCCAGCGCCACCTCGGCGCGGCTGGCCAGCGAGGACTCGAGCACGAACTCCTCCGGGTTGTGGGCCGCGCCGCCGCGCGGGCCGAGCCCGTCGACGGTGACGGGCACCGCGGAGGCGATGTGGCTCGCGTCGCTCGCCCCGCCGCGGGAGGCGGGGACGATCGTGCGCCCGAGGGCGGCCGACGCGCGCTCCAGGAGGGCGCCCACCGCGTCCTCGGAGTGCATCCCCGGCCAGCGGCGGATCAGCTGGGACTCCAGGCGCACGCCCTCGTGCTCGGCGGGGACCGCGTCGACCACGGCCTCGATGGCGTCGATCTCGTCGGCGCGCAGGTCGCAGAACAGCTCGCCGTGGCCAGGCACGACGTTGAAGGCGTCGCCGGAGCGCATCACGGTCGGGACCGCCGTCAGGTGCGAGGGCCCGTCGGGGTCGTGGCAGGCCGCCACCGCGCGGGCCGCCTCCCCGAGCGCGAGCAGCGCGTTGCGTCCCTTGTGCGGAGCGGAGCCCGAATGCGCCGCGCGGCCGTGGCCGATGACCTGGATCGTCCCGGCCGCCTTGCGGCGGACCACCACGGCGTCGTCGCCGTCCGTCGTGCGCTCGCCGCCCTCGAAGCACAGGCACGCGTCCCAGCCCCCGAAGCGCTCGACGTGCAGCAGCGGCCCCTTGCGCCACTCCTCGTCGCACACGACCAGGAGCGCGATCTCGGCGTAGTCCTGCGGGCGCTTGACGAGCTGGCGCATCGCGCCGAGCGAGAGCACGACGCCGCCCTTCATGTCCACCGAGCCGGAGCCGTAGAGCTTCTCGCCGTCGCGCGTGAGCGGGCGGTGCTCCTCGTGGGCGACCACGGTGTCGAGGTGGCCGAGCAGCAGGATCCGGCGCGTGCCGGTGCCGCGCAGGCGCGCCAGCAGGTCCGGCGCGTGGCCCTCGCTCGAGCACGGGATGCGCTCGACCTCGGCCTCGTCGGGCAGCAGGGCCGCGCACACGGCGGCGCACTCCTCGGCGCCGTGGACGTCGCCGGAGGGCGAGGAGACGGCCACGAGCGCCTCGAGATGGCGTACCGCGCGCCGCGCGATCTCCTCCGCGCCCGTCTGCACCCATGCGTCCATGCGACGCCAAGCTACTAGTAGACCCGTCCGCAAGCCCTGGACATTCCGGCAGGCCCGGATCATGTCCAGTTCTTGCGGACGGGCCTACTAGCCTCAGATGCCGTGCCGGAGCTTCCCGAGATGGAGATCACCGCCCGCAGGCTGGACGGCATCCTTCCGGGGGAGCGGATCGAGTCGGCGATGACGCCGGGCCTGAACGTGCTCAAGACGTTCGACCCGCCGCTGCACGCCATCGACGGCGGGACGTTCACGGGCGTCAAGCGGCGCGGGAAGATCCTCTTCATCGAGCTCGACACGGCCGCCGGCGAGCCGCTCACGCTGCTCACCCACCTGATGAGCGCGGGGCGGCTGCAGCTCTACGCCAAGCGCGCCTCGATGCGCGACCGGACGTCTCGCGTGCTGCTGCGGCTGTCCGAGGACCGCGAGCTGCGGTTGCGCGAGTTCGGCACGCGCCAGGCGGCGTGGGTGAAGCTGCTGCGTCCGGACGCGCTGGAGGCCGAGGACGTGCTCCGCACGCTCGGCCCAGAGGCGTGGCCGGAGCCGCCGGAGGACCTCGGCGCCGTGCTCGCCTCCCCGCGCCCGCTGCACTCGCTCCTGCGCGACCAGCAGGTGATCGCCGGCATCGGCCGCACCTGGGTCGACGACATCCTGCACGCCGCCCGGCTGTCCCCGTTCAAGCGCGGCGACGACCTCTCCGACGAGGAGGTCGGCGTGCTGCGCGAGGCGATCGCCTCCGAACTGGGCCGCGTGATCGACCACTACGAGGAGACGGTCCAGCTCCCGCTCCCCGAGAAGTTCCCCAAGCCGACGCGCGTGCACGCCCACCAGGGCGAGCCATGCCCGCGCTGCGAGACGGTCCTCGAGGCCGTCTTCTACGAGGACTACGTGATGACCTACTGCCCCGCATGCCAGACGGAGGGCCGCGTCCTGAAGGACCGTCGCCTCTCCCGGCTGCTCAAGTGAGAGGAAGACCCCGATGATCGAAGAAGGCGCTCGGGCCTCTGGCTTCACCCTCCCGAGCCGGGATGGCGAGGACACCTCGCTGCGGACGTCGCCGGCCGTCCTCTACTTCTAACCCAAGGCCGACACGCCGGGGCGCTGGAGGCGTAACCGGGCTATGACGGAGCGCTGACCACGAGTCCGAGCGATCGGGCGGCCTCGGCCATCCGTGCGTCGTAGGTGATGACCGCATCGAGTGCGTCTCCGATCTCGATGGCGGTCGCGAGGTGGAGCGCGTCGAGCGATCGGACGGTTGCGGGCTCGAGCAAGGCGGCGCGGGCGCGGATCGGCTCGCCGACCTCGATCACGCTGACGTGCGCCACGACCGCGTCGGCGTTCTTCGTCAGCTCGGGTGCGACGCGTCGCACGGCACGCACGACCTCCACTTCGACGATCGTGCTGGAGACCTGGTCCGGATCGCCGGCAAGGAACCGGCGCAGCGGTCCAGTCTCCGCCTCCTCGATGACGAGCTTGACCAGCGCCGACGAGTCGACGTAGATCAGAGCCGATCCTCGCGGAGCTCTTGCAGCGCTTCCGACGCCGAGCGGTCGAGCTGAAGGGTCACTGGCGCGGGGAGGTCGGCGAGATTGCCTTTCCCGCGACGAATCGCCATCCCGCGTGCGGCCAACGCCGTGAGCGGATCAGCGGTGGACGGAGTCGGCTGCAGGACGGCTACCGGCTCTCCGCGCTCGGTGACCTCGAGGCTCTCCCCGCGTCGGACCCGGCGCAGGTAGACACTGAGGTTCTGGCGCAGCTCGCGGACCCCGACTCGCTCCATGACGCACAAATGTAGCACCTGTGGAGCGGATGGGCGACGGGCGCCGCGCATCCAGCCGCGGCGATCCTGGCAGTAAGTTGCCTGTGATGATCGACACCGGACAGCAAGCACCCGACTTCACCCTCCCGAACCAGGACGGCGAGGACACCTCGCTCTCGGAGCTTCGCCGGCCGTCCCGTGGTCCTGTACTTCTACCCCAAGGCCGACACGCCGGGCTGCACGACGCAGGCGTGCGGCATCCGCGACCACTCGGCGGAGTACGACGCGCTCGGCGCGGTCGTGCTCGGCGTCTCCCCGGACCCGGTCAAGGCGGTCAAGAAGTTCCACGGCGGCCAGTCGCTGAACTTCACGCTGCTCGCCGACGAGGACCACGCGGTCTGCGACCTGTACGGCGTGTGGGGCGAGAAGTCGATGTACGGCAGGACCTTCATGGGCGCGCAGCGCTCGACGTTCCTGATCGCGCCCGACGGCACCGTCGCCCGCGTGTTCCCGAAGGTGTCGCCGAAGACGCACGACGACGTCGTGCTCGAGGCGCTGCGCGGGCTGGGCGCCGCCGCTTAGGCTGAGGACCTCTCCTCGGCGGCGGCTGGGCGCTCGGCTCACGCTGGCGCGAGGCGACCCACGCCATCGAGTCGGTCGACGCCTACCTCTACGCCGCGGCCGCCGTGGGCGCCGTCATCGCCTTCGGCCTCCACCGCGCCCGCCGGCGCCGCCGCGCGCGCTGCTAACCCGGCTGGAAGTCCTGGATCATCTCCGCGTCGCCCTGCTCGCCCGCGCCGAAGGCGAGCAGTTCGGCGCCCTCGGGGCCGGCCTGGAAAGCGCGCGCGACGTCGGCCGGGATGCGGACCGCGTCCCACTCGCCGAGCTCGACCGCCTCGTCCTCGAACTGCACGATCGCGCTGCCGCTGAGCACCAGGTAGACCTCCTCCTGGTCTCGATGGCGATGGCCCCACGGGACCTGGAAGCCGGGGCCGGCCTTGAACAGCGAGACGCCGCTCTTCTGGAGTCCCAGCGCCGAGCGGGCGAAGCGGGCCTCGAGCTCCGGCGGCATGCCGAACTTCTCAGCGGCGTTCTCGACGGATCTGAGGTTCACGATCGTGTGGTCGGCCATGGCGGGCATTGTCGCGGATCCCAGCGCCTCGGCTAGCGTTGGGGTGGTGCCGCCGCCCGCCACCATCGCCGACTCCTTCTCGGCGTTCTTCGACGCGGTCGGGGACTTCGCCGGCAACATCGCGGCCGTCCACTGGATCCCGCTGCTGCTCGGCCTCGTGTCGTTCGCCGTCTACCTGACGCTGCGGGCGCGCGCGTCCTTCCACATCCTGCGCGCCGCCTATCCCGACGAGGTGATCCGCTTCAAGGCCGTGTGGGGCGCGTACATGGCCGGCTACGGCTTCAACAGCGTCGTGCCGGCCCGCGGCGGGGACATCGTGCGGCTGTTCCTGACCAAGACCGCGGTGCCGAACTCGAGCTATCCCGCGATCGCCGCCGCGTTCTCGCTCGAGTTCATCTTCGACCTCACGATGGCGGTGCCCGTGCTCGGGTTCGCGTTCAGCCAGGGCGTGTTCCCGAAGCCGCCGGACTTCTCCGACCTGCCCGCCTTCGACCTCGCGTTCCTCGCCCAGCACCCGCGCTTCACGCTGTTCCTGCTGACCGTGCTCGCGATCGCGGTGCTGGCCGGCTTCGCGCTGCTGTCGGCGCGCGTGCGGGCGTTCTGGGCGCGCGTGCGCCAGGGCCTGACGATCATCTTCGACCGCCGCCGCTACTTCCGCGAGGTGTGGCTCGTCCAGTTCGCCGGGTGGGGCTTCCGCTTCTTCGCGTTCTGGATGCTGCTGGACGCGTTCGGCGTCGGCGGCTCGGTCCGCAACGTGCTGCTCGTGCTGGGCGTCAACGCCGTCGCGGCGCTGGTGCCGTTCACCCCCGGCGGGGCGGGCGTGCAGCAGGCGCTGCTGGCGAAGGTGTTCGCCGGCACCGCCGCGGGCGCCACCGTCGCCGCCTACTCGGTGGGCCAGCAGATCGCGATCGCGGCGCTGACGTTCGGCATCGGCTTCGCCGCGCTCGTCTACATCTTCCGCTTCCGCTCCTTCAAGGAGGTCATCGCCCGCGGGCGGGCCTCCGCGAGGAGGAGGAGGCGGCGGTCTAGCGTCAGAGCCCTGGCGCGCCTCGCGCACCAGCGTGACCGCTTCGGGGAAGACGGTCGCCATCACGGCGCGGATCTGCTGGGCCTGCTGCTCGGGGGTGCCCTGGACGTTGACGCGATCGATGGCCGCGACCGTCATGTCGACGGCGAGCTTGATGGCGTTGTCGGCCCAAGCGAGGTTCTGGGCGCCCTGCATCTGTTCTGCCATCTCCTGGAGCCGCTTCTGGAGCTCAGGATCGTTGAAGAAACCGCCGAAACCTTCCATGTCCTAGAGCGTACCGTGTGCCGGTCGACGGCCAGCGGGTCCGCGTCCTCGGCCGCCCAGCGGGCGACGGTGCGGCGCAGGCCGAAGTAGGCGACGGCGCCGGGGATGATCGGGAGCCAGAACGCGAAGCCGCGGTAGCCGAGCACGGAGAGCAGCGCCAGCTCGGGCTCGACGCCGAAGGCGATCAGCGCGCCGACCATGCCGCCGTCGACGCCGCCGACGCCGCCCGGGAGCGGGAGGGTGTTGGCGAGCATGCCGACGAGGTAGGCGACGGTGATGACGGCGAACGAGGGCGCCTCGCCGAACGCGTTGAAGCACGCCCACAGCACGGCGATGTCGAAGCCCCACCACATCAGCGCGCCGACCAGGCCGGCGTTGCCGGTGCGCAGCAGGCGGCGCGCGTCGCGCACGCCGTGGCCGATCGGCGCCATCACGCGGCGGACGCGGCCCTCGCCGGGCTTGACCCACTGGGCGGCGGCGACCGCGGCGATCACGGCGCCGCCGAAGATGGCGGGCACGATCGGTGATGGCGAACGAGCCGCCGCCGGGCAGCAGGCCGGTGTAGAGGCCGATGCCGCCGACCACGAGCGCGCCCATGTAGACGCCGTAGAGCAGGACGAGGAAGGTGACCATGCGCGAGGCGACGTCGGCGCGCTCCATGCCGGAGCGGCGCATCGCCCACGCGGTCAGCGCGATCCCGCCGGCGCCGGCGCTGGCGAACAGCCGCGTCGCGGCGTGGCCGGCGAGGTTGATCTGGGTGCTGGCCCACAGGCCGATCCGCGAGCCGCCGTCCTGGGCGACCGCGCTGAACAGGACGATGTGGCCGAGGAAGGAGAGCACCTCGAAGACGAGCGCCAGCATCAGCCAGTTCACGTCGCCGCTCTTCAGCCGCTGCCACGCCTCGGGGAGGTCGGCGAAGGCCGGGCGCGAGCAGCACGAGCGAGCCCAGCATGAGCGCGGCCGCCCCCACCAGGAGCAGCGCCTTGCGGGCAGAGATGCCGCCGAGGGACGAGGGTGTCCTCGGCGGGCAGGTCGGCGTTGATGGGGGCGGCCACGGCCATACGGGCAGTCTGGACCCCAGGATTCGACGCCGCGGGGGGTAGTCCCCCGAAGGGGCAGTGCGGCTAACCCGAGACAACACAGGGGCTTGCGCCCCCGGGGCTCAGCCGCCGCCGCGCTCGTGGAAGAAGAAGTCGGGCATCACGGCTCGCGTGACGCGCGCCGACAGCTCGGAGCCAGGCCGGCGTCGCCGGTGCGGGAGCTCAGATCGTCGAGCGTGACGATGCCCGTCAGCCGCTCCGCGTCGACCACCACGAGCCGGCGGATGCCGTGGCGCACCATCAGCTCGGCCGCCTCCTCGACGCCCATCGCCGGCTCCGCGGTGATCACCGGCGACGAGGCATGGTCGGCCACGTGATCGCCGAAGTCGCGCGAGTCGGCGATCACCGACAGGGTGAGGTCGCGGTCGGTGACGAACCCGACGGGCGTGTCGTCCTCGACGAGCACCACGGAGCCGACGTTGCGCTCGCGCATCAGCTCGGCGATCTCGCGCACCGTCCGCTCGGGCGCCGCGGTGACGACCTCGCCCGTCATGACCTCGCGGATCAGCATCGCGGCGCGAGTCTACAATCGCGCGCCGTGGCACACCGCACCCCGAGCCCAGCTCGCGAACCGCCGCCGCGTCGAGACCGTGATCGGCGTCGTCGCGCCCGTGCTCGACCTGATCCTGTTCGCGGGCGAGCGCGTCGCGCGCGTGGCCGGGCGCAACGATCCCGACGTGGAGCCGCCGCGGCTGGCGCGCCGCCGCGCCCGGACGTCGCTCGACGGCCCGACCGACGCGGCCGAGCCGCGCGGCTAGGATCACCGCCCGTGTCGGTGTCGACAACCCTCAGGAGCAACTCGCCTGGGAGGCGCGCCAGCGCCCCCGCGCGGCCGTCGCCGCGGCGCTCGCCGGCGTGCTCGTCTTCGGCGGCCAGATCGGCCGCCAGCTCGCGCTGCAGGACGCGCCGCGGGCCGGCTTCCTCGACGGGCTCGAGAGCCTGCAGGCGCCCGGCGCGGTCGAGGACCGCGAGAGCCTCCAGATCGCCACCGCGGAGTTCCTCCACGACCACGTGCTCGGCCTCGTCCTGCCGTCGATCGTCGAGGGGCTCGGCTACTTGGCGCTCGCCTACGCGCTGACCTTCCTGGCCGCCGCCACCCGCGCGCGCCGCCCGGAGCTCGTCAAGCTCGCGCTGTACCTGCCCGGCCATCGGCGGCGTGCTGATGGGGGTCTCCACGATCGCCCGCGGCCGTCGGCCGGGTCGGCGACGTCAACACGTTCCTCGACGGGCCGCGGACGGTCGACGTCCGCGCAGGACATCGGCCTGCGGCGGGGTGAGCCTCGTCGCCGAGGTGCATCACGTTACCCGCGGTCGCTCGCGCTCGCCGCCGCGCTGCTGCTGGTTCGCTGAACGCGATGCGGGCCGGGCTGCTGACGCGCTTCATGGGCATCCTCGGCGCGATCGTCGGCGCCCTGCAGGTGGTCCGCGTCGGCCCGCTCCCGCTCGTGCAGACGTTCTGGTTCCTCGCGCTCGCGCTGCTGTTCCCCGGCCGCCGCCAGGGCGGCGAGCTGCCGGCGTGGCGCACGGGCCGCGAGGAGCCGTGGCCGAGCCAGCGCGAGATGGCCGAGAGCCGCCGCGAGGCCGCCAACGCGCGCCGCGCCGAGCAGGACGCAGGAGCCGGAGCCCGATCCCGGCGGCCGGCGGCGAGCCCTCGTCGAACGGCAAGCGAAGCGCAAGCGCCGCAACTGAGGAGCCGTCAGAACCGACACGCCGACGCGGATCCGCGGCGCCGGATCGCCCACCGGTCGGGTCGCCCTTCTTCGACGGAGGCCAGGCCCTCCGGGGCGTGCAGGGCCAGCAGCTCGAGGCGCTCGCCGGGCGCCGGTTACGGCCGTCTCCGAGCGAGACCAGCACCATCGTCGCGAACGCGAGCGGGACGGAGAGCACCGCGGGCTGGCTCATCAGCGCGTCGACCGTCGGGTGCCCGCCCTCGACGACGAGCCCCGCGAGGATGATCCCCGAGGCGGCGACCGCGCCGAGGATGAGCCCCGCCGCCGCGCCGCGCGCGGTCAGCCCCTCCCACCAGATCCCGAGCAGGAGCAGCGGGCAGAACGTGCTCGCCGCCAGCGCGAACGCCCAGCCCACCAGCACCGAGATGTCGAGCTCGCGCGCCGCCAGCGCGAGCGCGATCGGCGGCACCACCCCGATCAGCCCGGCGAGCCGGAACCGCCTGCGGCGGTCGGCCACGTCGCGCGGGCCGCGCCGGCGGAGGTCGTAGGAGATCGTCCCCGCGACCGACACCATCAGCCCCGACGCGGTGGAGAGGAACGCCGCGAACGCGCCCGCCGCCACCAGCGCGCCGAGCAGCTCGCCCGGCAGCCCGGGCCACGCCGCCTGCGGCAGCGCCAGCACCACGATGTCGGTCTCCCCGGTCATGTACAGCTGCGGCACGAGCGCGCGCCCGAGCGCCCCGTAGACGGCCGGGAACGCGTAGAAGAGCGCGAGCAGCCCGAGCACGCGGACGGTGGTGCGGCGCGCCGCCGGGCCGTCCGGGTTGGTGTAGAAGCGCACGAGGATGTGCGGCAGCCCCATGGTCCCGAGGAAGGTCGCCAGCAGCAGCGAGTAGACGAACACGGGCGAGGAGCCCGAGTCGTCGGAGACCGGGCGCGCCCAGTCCTCGCCGGTCTGCGCCTCGGTCCCCTCGGCCACCGGCACCACCGCGCCGCCCGGCAGCGTGACCTCGCCCGGCCCGATCGTGCGCTCCTCGCCCGCCGACGCGCTCGCCTCGCGCCCGTCGACGGCGTAGGTCGTCGTCTCCGGGAACGTGACCTGCTGCGGCGCGTCGAGGGTGACGCTCAGCCCGGTGGCCGGCGCGCGCGGGAGCTCGGTGCCGAACAGCGCCGCGCGCTCCGGCAGCCCGCCGAGGTGGATCAGCAGCAGGCAGGCGGGCAGCGCGATCGCGAACGTCTTGGTCCAGTACTGGAACGCCTGCACGTAGGTGATGCCGCGCATCCCGCCGGATGCGACGTTGACGGCGACGATCGCCCCAACCGCCACCACGCCGACCCAGTAGGGCGCGCCCGTCACCTCGCCCAGCGTGAGCCCGGCGCCCTTGAGCTGCGGCACCAGGTAGAAGCCGGCGATGCCGAGCACGACGAGCGCCGCGAGCAGCCGGATCCGCGGGCTCCCGAGCCGGGCCTCCGCGAAGTCGGAGATCGTGTAGGCGCCGAAGCGCCGCAGCGGCGCCGCCACGAACAGCAGCAGCGCGACGTAGCCCGCCGTGAACCCGAGCGGCAGCCACAGCGCGGCCGACCCGATCTTCATCTGCAGGCCCGCGATCCCCAGGAACGAGGCGGCCGACAGGTACTCGCCGGAGATCGCGGCCGCGTTCCACCACGGCGTGACCGCGCGGGAGGCGACGAACAGATCCGAGGTCGTACGCGCGAGCCGCACCCCGTAGAGGCCGAGCCCGATCGTCGCCGTCGTGACGGCGAGCACGGCGCCGAGGGCGATCAAGACGGCGGCTCGACCAGGTCGCGGAACGACTCCTCGAGCGCACCGGCGCGGCGCGCATACAGCCAGCCGATCGCCACCAGCAGCGGGAACGGCGGCCAGACGATGACGACGATCGGCAGCGGCACGCCGAGCACCTGCACGTCCTGGAGCCCGGGGAGCAGGTAGAGCGCGAGCGGCAGCGAGCCGACGATCCCGCCGAACGCGACCAGGGCCAGCAGGCTGAGCGCGAGCTGGGAGCGGATCAGGCGCCGCAGGTAGAGCCCGCCGTGGGCGGTGGTCTCGGCCAGCTCGTCGCGCGGGAGCCGGCGGGGCGGCCGGCTCACACGCTCAGCTTCCGCCGCAGCTCGCCGACCTGCCGGCGCGCGATCGGCACCTCGGCGCCGTCGGCCATCACGAGCACGGCGGTCCCGTTCAGCCGCGGGCGCACCTCGACGGCGCGGCGCAGGTTGACCACGAACCCGCGGTGCACGCGCAGGAAGCCATGCGCCGCCCAGCGCTCCTCGAGCTCCCCCAGCCGCGCGCGCAGCAGGAAGCGTCCCTCGTCGGCCGAGACCCGCACGTAGTCGCCGTGGGCCTGCAGGAACAGGATCGAGGAGCGCGGCAGCAGCCGCGTGCCGCCGCCCCGCAGCGCGTCGACGGGCAGCACGTCGTCGTCGAGAAGACGTCGGACGCGGCGGCTCCCGCGGCCCGCGTGCACGCGCTCGACCGCCTCGTCCAGCCGCTGCCGCGAGACCGGCTTCACGAGGTAGTCGAGCGCCGCCAGCTCGAAGGCGGCGACCGCGAAGTCGTCGTGCGCGGAGACGAACACGAGCGCCGGCGGGCGCTCGAAGCGCCGAAGCACGCGCGCCAGCTCCAGTCCGTCGAGCCCCGGCATGCGGACGTCGAGGAACAGCGCGTCGAAGCGCCCGGCGCCGAGCGCCACCAGCGCGTCCTCGGCCGACGCGGCCGCCTCGACGGCGCCCACGCCCGGCGATGCGGAGAGCATCCGAACGAGGTCCTCGAGCGCGGGGCGCTCGTCGTCGACAGCCAGCACGCGCAGGCCGGTCACGCCGCGCGCACCCCCGCCCGGAACTTCGGAAGCGTCATCACGACGCTGGTGCCGCGGTGGCCGTCGATCTCCAGCCCGTACTCCTCGCCGAACGTCGAGCGCAGCCGCCGGTGCACGTTGGCGAGGCCGATCCCGCCGCCGCGGCCCGCCAACGCGGCCGCGGCGCGCTCGGGGTCGATGCCCGCCCCGTCGTCGATCACCCGCAGCTCGACGTCGGAGCCGAGGTCGACGCCCTCGATCGCCACCGTGCCGCCCTCGGGGCGCGACTCGACGCCGTGGCGTACGGCGTTCTCGACCAGCGGCTGGAGCGACAGCACGGGCATGACCGCCTGCAGCACCGCGGGGTCGACCTGCACGCGCACCCGCAGCCGCTCGCCGAAGCGCGCCTGCTCGAGCCGCAGGTACTTCTCCACGTAGCGCAGCTCGTCGGCGAGCGTGACGTAGGTGCGCTGGCGGGCGAACCCGTAGCGGATGAACTCGGAGAACTCGATCAGCAGCTCACGCGCCTCCTCCGGGCGGGAGTGGATGAACGACGCGACGGCGGCGAGCGCGTTGTAGATGAAGTGCGGCGAGATCTGCGCGCGCAGCGCGCGCAGCTCGGCGCTGGCCAGCCGCTCGCCCTGCGCCTCGACCTCGGAGAGCTCGATCATGGCCGCCACCAGCGCCGCGGCCTCGGCGACCACGCGCGACTCCTCGAGGCGGACCCGCCCCGGGCGGTCGTACAGCGCGACAAGCGTGCCGACCCGGTGCTCCTGCACCACCAGCGGCGCCACGATCGCCGAGCGCAGCGTGCAGCCGGGGTGCTCGCAGCGCAGGCGGGGCTCGACGCGGACGCGGTCGCCGCGGGCGTCGCCCACCAGCGCCTCGAGCTCGTCGCCCGCCCGGTGATGCCCCGAGCCCACCCCGTCGAACGCGAGCAGGCCCTCGAGGCCGGCCACGGCGACGGCCTGCGCGCCCGTCAGCGTGCGCAGGTGGACGGCGGCGGGAGGGGCGCTGCGGGCCGTCAGCCCCTGCCGCAGGTGCGGCAGCACGGCGGTGGCGGCGTGCACGGCGCCGTGCATCGCCGAGCTCTCGGGAGCGATGACCCGGCGAGGCCGGGCGACCAACCGCCATCCGGCCGCGAGCGAGGCCGCGAGCACCACGCCCAGCACCATCCCCAGCGCGACGTCCACCGCGGGCGAGCATAGAGGCGAGCGCGGTGGACGGGCGCCGTTCGTCGCGCCTCAGCCGCCGTTCATCGATCCGTCGTCGCCACCCACCGAATCGCGTTGGAGGGAGGCCATTTGTGGGTGTAAGGAGCGGAACGCACGTTCTTCTACTTGAGGAGGGGAGAGCATGGCCGAGACGACGAGCGCGCCCGACGCGCCCGACGAACAGGAGCGAGAGCTCAGCAAGATCGACTGGGAGGGGATCGAGCAATCGCCCGAGTTCCAGGAGCTGGTCCACAAGCGGCGGTCGTTCGTGCTGCCGGCGACCGCCTTCTTCCTGACCTACTACATGGCGTTCATCCTGCTCTGCGGATACGCCGAGGACTTCATGGGCTCGTCCGTGTACGAGGGCCTGACCGTCGGCTACTGCCTGGCGCTGACGCAGTTCCTGATGGTGCTCGTGCTCGGGCTCATGTACCTCAAGCGCGCGGATCGCGACTACGACCCGCTCGCCGAGAAGGTCGTCGCCCTCGCGGGTAAGGACCACGCCCGATGATCCTCTTCGCGGCGGTCAACGTCGAGGCGGTGGTGATCTTCGCGATCATCCTCGCGATCACGCTCGGCATCACCTACTGGGCGTCCAAGCGCGCCGGCAGCGCCGTCGGCTTCTACTCCGCCGGCCGCCAGATCACCGGCCCCCAGAACGGGCTGGCGATCTCCGGCGACTACCTCTCGGCGGCGTCGTTCCTGGGCATCGCCGGCCTGATCTACATCTTCGGCTTCGACGGGTTCCTGTACTCGATCGGGTTCCTCGTCGCGTTCCTGACGGTGATGTTCCTGCTGGCCGAGCGCATGCGCAACGCCGGCAAGTACACGATCGCCGACGTGCTGGCGTTCCGGCTGCGCGAGCGGCCCGCGCGCACCGCGGCGGCGCTCGGCACGCTCGCCGTGGTCGCCTTCTACCTGATCGCGCAGATGGTCGGCGCGGGCGTGCTGATCCAGGCGCTCGTCGGCATCGACTTCTCGCTCGCGGTGATCCTCACCGGCACGTTCATGCTCATGTACGTGATCTTCGGCGGCATGGTCGCCACCACGTGGGTGCAGATCATCAAGGCGTGCCTGCTGATGTTCGGCATCCTCGTGATGTCGATCTTCGTCCTGGCCAAGGTCGGGGGCAGCCCGATCGAGCTGTTCAACCGGGCCGAGGAGGCGGGCAAGGCGGAGGGGTCGACGTTCTCGCTCGGCCCGGGCACGTTCCTGACGAGCCCGATCGACACCGTCTCGCTCGGCCTCGCGCTCGTGCTCGGCACGGCAGGGCTGCCGCACATCCTGATGCGGTTCTTCACCGTCCCGGACGCCAAGGCCGCCCGCGTCCTCGGTCGTGTGGGCGATGTTCATCATCGGGTTCTTCTACCTGCTGACGACGTTCATCGGGTTCGGCGCGCGCGCGTTCCTCGGGCAGGAGGGCGTCGAGGCGGCCGGCACGGGCGGCAACCTCGCGGCGCCGAACCTCGCCACGTTCCTCGGCGGCGGCGAGGGCACGTTCGGCGGCGACCTGTTCCTGGCCCTGATCGCCGGCGTCGCGTTCGCGACGATCCTCGCCGTGGTGGCGGGCCTCGTGCTCTCGGCGTCGGCCGCCGTCTCGCACGACATCTGGTCGAACATCGTCCGCAAGGGCAAGGAGTCCGACCACGAGGAGGTCGTCGTGGCCCGGATCGCCGCGGTCTCGATCGGCGTGATCGCGATCGTCGTGGCCGTCATCGGCGGCGACGGGCCTGAACGTCTCGTTCATGGTCGGGCTCGCGTTCGCGGTCGCCGCGAGCGCGAACTTCCCGGCGCTGCTGCTCGCGCTCACGTGGCGGCGGTTCAACACCGCCGGCGCCGTCACCGGCGTGCTGATCGGCGTGACCAGCGCGATCCTGCTGGTGCTCGTCTCGCCGAAGGTGTGGCCGGGCGCCGACAGCGACACCGGGTCGCCGATCGGCTGGACGCTGGCCAACCCGGGGATCCTCTCGATCCCGCTCGGGTTCCTCGGCTGCTACCTGGGCACGGTGCTCTCCAAGGAGCACGGCGCGGAGCACACGTTCCACGAGCTGTACGTCCGCTCGGAGACCGGGCTCGGCGCAGAGCGGCCGCTACCGGGTAACTGAGAGAATCATCCGGCGCCGGCCGTCAAGCGGCCGGCGCCGGGGACATCATCGCGAGGGAGAGGCCACATGGCAGAGGAAGCGACGCTCGAATCCCAGATCGGCGACCTGCTCGATCAGGAGACCTTCCCCCCGTCGGAGCGACTTCGTCTCCGAGGCGCTCGTCTCCGACGAGTCGCTGCACGAGAAGGCCGCAGAGGACTTCGAGGGCTTCTGGGCCGAGCAGGCCGAGGCGCTCGACTGGGCCGAGAAGTGGGACGAGGTCCTCGACTGGTCCGATCCCCCGAACGCCAAGTGGTTCGTCGGCGGGAAGCTCAACGTCGCCTACAACTGCGTGGACCGCCACGTCGAGGCGGGCAACGGCGACCGGGTCGCCTTCCACTGGCGCGGCGAGGAGGGCGAGGAGCTCGACGTCACCTACGCCGACCTCCACCGCGACGTGCAGAAGTTCGCCAACGCGCTCAAGGACCGCGGCGTCGGCCCCGAGGACGTCGTCGGGATCTTCCTGCCGATGATCCCCGAGGTCGCCGTGGCGATGCTCGCGTGCGCGCGCATCGGCGCCGTCGCACAACGTCGTGTTCGGCGGCTTCTCGGCCGAGTCGGTCAAGGAGCGGATGGAGTTCTCCGACGCCAAGGTGCTGGTCACCGTCGACGGCGCGCGGCGCAAGGGCAAGACCGCGCCGGTCAAGGAGCAGGTCGACGAGGTGATGGGCGACCTCAGTCGATCGAGACGATCTTCGTCGTCAAGCGCACCGACAACGACGCGCCGATGACCGACGGGCGCGACGTCTGGTACCACGAGGCGCTCGAGGAGGCCGACGACGAGTGCGAGGCCGAGCCGTTCGACTCCGAGCACCCGCTCTTCATCCTCTACTCGTCGGGCTCGACGGCCAAGCCGAAGGGCATCCTGCACACCACCGGCGGCTACCTGACCGGGGTCGCGTTCACGCACAAGTACGTGTTCGATCTCAAGCCGGAGGAGGACGTCTACTGGTGCTCGGCCGACGTCGGCTGGGTCACCGGGCACTCCTACATCGTCTACGGGCCGCTCGCCAACGGCTGCACGTCGGTCATGTACGAGGGCGCGCCCGACTACCCGGACAAGGACATCTGGTGGTCGCTCGTGGACCGCTACGACGTGTCGCTGTTCTACACGGCGCCGACGGCGATCCGCGCCTGCATCAAGTGGGGCGCCGAGTACCCGGAGAAGCACGACCTCTCGTCGCTGCGCCTGCTCGGCACGGTCGGCGAGCCGATCAACCCGAAGGCGTGGCTCTGGTACTACAAGGTGATCGGCGGCGAGCGCTGCCCGATCGTCGACACCTGGTGGCAGACCGAGACGGGCCACATCATGATCACGACGCTCCCGGGCGTCAGGCCACCAAGCCGGGCTCGGCCGGGAAGCCGCTGCCGGGCATCGACGCGCGGATCGTCAACGAGGACGACGGCGAGGACGCCGGCACCGACCAGGGCCTGCTCACGCTGAACAAGCCGTGGCCGGGGATGCTGCGCACCCTCTACCGCGACGAGGACCGCTTCATCGAGACCTACTGGGACAAGTTCGGCCCCGACACCTACTTCGTCGGCGACGCCGCCCGGAAGGACGAGGACGGCTACTACTGGATCATCGGCCGCGTCGACGACGTGATCAACGTGTCCGGCCACCGGCTCTCGACCGCCGAGGTCGAGTGGGCGATCGTCTCCCACGAGAAGGTCGCCGAGGCGGCGGTGATCGGCCAGCAGGACGAGGACAGCGGCCAGGCGATCACCGCGTTCGTGACGCTCTCGGGCACCCAGGAGGGCGGCGACGAGATGGTCGCCGAGATCCGCGAGCACGTCGCCAAGCGGATCGGCAAGCTGGCCCGGCCGAAGCGGATCATCTGGGCCGACGACCTGCCCAAGACGCGCTCGGGGAAGATCATGCGGCGGCTCCTGCGCGACATCGCCGAGGGCAGCGAGCTGGGCGACGTCACCACGCTCCGCGACCCGGACGTGGTGTCCCAGCTGGAGGACAAGGTCAAGGAGCGCCAGAGCGACGAGGAATGAGCGTCTAGGCCTCGAGGGTCGCGAAGGCGCGCCTGACCTCGAGCGGGGCGATGCCGGTCGCGCTGACCAGCGTGTCCTTCCCGGCGGGCTGGAGGTCGATCACGATGTGCTGCTCGTCCTGGTGAAGGAGGGCGAGCAGCCCGATCGGGAAACCAGGACGGCGACCGCGATCGTCCACACGGGGCGGTGCGACTTGGAGAACACGAGCCGGTACGGGCCTCGCTCGACGAGCCGGTAGCCGGCCACGGCGAGCGGCGGCGCGACGTAGGTCATCAGCTCGGTCATCGTGGTCTGGGGGTCGCTCGGCGCCCGCCACGTCTCGGCGAAGTGGTACTTGCCGGGCAGCCGCGGCGGCTTGCGGGCCGGCAGGGACGAGGTCGGCGGGGGCCCGTCGGGCAGGTCGCGCAGCAGCGCCGACAGCTCGCCGTTCGTCCGCGCGGAGAGCGCCGCCGCGCTGCGCTCGTCAAGCTCGTCGACCGTCAGGCGGCCGACCGCGGCGTGGCCGCGCAGGAGGTCGACCACGCGGTCGCGGTCGGCGTCGGAGCAGCGCAGGTCACCGGCAGGCATCGCGCGTCAAGGTAGAACAGGAGGAAGGGAAACCATGGAGAGCACCCGCTTCAGCTCCTACGAGGAGGCGGTCGAGCAGCACGAGTGGAACGTCCCGGAGCGCTACAACATCGCCCAGGACTGCTGCGACAAGCACCCGCCCGACAAGCTCGCGATGATCCACGAGGACTTCGAGGGCAACGTCCGCAAGGTGGAGTGGGGCGAGCTCCAGGAGAAGTCCAACCGGTTCGCGAACGTGCTGCGCGCCCACGGCGTCGAGCAGGGCGACCGGGTCGCGATGCTGCTGCCGCCCACGCCCGAGACGGCGGCCGCCTTCTTCGGCACCTACAAGAGCGGCGCGATCCTGCTCTCGATGTCGGTGCTCTACGGCGACGACGGCATCCGCCACCGCGTCACCGACTCCCAGGCCAAGGTGCTCGTCACCAACGAGGCCAACAAGGACCGCGTCGACCCGTCGCTGGTCGAGCACGTGCTGCTGCTCGACGACGAGCTGCTCGCGAGCGGCGACCCGGAGTTCGACGCCGTCGACACCTCCGCCGACGATCCGGCCCAGCTGTACTACTCCTCCGGCACCACCGGGCTCGCCAAGGGGATCGTGCACGCGCACCGCTACCTCCTCGCGCACGAGGAGTTCCTCTACTGCCACGACGTCCAGGACGGGGAGCTGTTCCACGGCATGGGCGAGTGGGCGTGGGCGGCCGGCATCGCGCCGCTGCTCGGGCCGTGGCGCTTCGGCGCGGTCCAGTTCGTCTACCAGCGCAAGGGCGGCTTCGACCCGCAGCAAGCAGCTCGACGCCCTGTCGCGCCACGAGGTCACCAACGTCTTCACCACGCCGACCGCGATGCGCTCGATGATGTCGATCCCGGACGCCGGCAAGACCTACCCGCAGAAGTTCCGCATCGTCTGCTCGGCCGGCGAGCCGCTGAACCCGGAGGCGATCCGCTGGTTCCGCGAGCAGTACGGCGTCACCGTGCTCGACTACTACGGGCTGACCGAGTCCTATCCGCTGGTCGCCAACTACCCGTTCATGGACGTCCGCGAGGGCTCGATGGGCAAGCCGATGCCCGGGCTGGGACGTGGCGATCCTCGACGAGGACGAGAAGCCGCTGCCGCAGGGCGAGCGGGGGGAGATCTGCCTGCGCGCGCGGTCGAACCCGCACTACCCCCTCGGCTACTGGAACAACGAGGAGGACTCGAAGGAGACCTTCGGCGGCGAGTGGTTCCACACCAAGGACGCCGCCTCGCTCGACGAGGACGGCTACGTCTGGTACGAGGGCCGCGCCGACGACGTGATCATCGCGGCCGGCTACCGGATCGGCCCGTTCGAGGTCGAGTCGGCCTGCCTCGAGCACGCGGCGGTGGCCGAGGCGGCGGCGGTCGCCTCCCCCGACGAGCGCCGCGGCAGCGTGGTCAAGGCGTTCATCGTGCTCGCCGAGGGCCACGAGGAGTCCGACGAGCTGGTCAAGGAGATCCAGGGCCACGTCCGCGACCGGCTGTCCGCGTACGCCTACCCGCGCAAGATCGAGTTCGTCGACGAGCTGCCCAAGACGCTGACCGGCAAGATCCGCCGGATCGAGCTGCGCCAGGCCGAGTTGGAGGCCGCCAACCTGATCCGTCGATCATCCGTGGATGACTCGGCGCCGTGGCGAACGCCACGGTGGCGAGGCGCCGCGGGAATCGGTGGATCAGGGCTTGGAGTTGAGGCGGGCGTTAGGCGCCGTGCGATCATCTGGGCGGTGAGCCTTGCCGCCGCCAGTGCGCCTGCGCGAGCGAGGGAGCGCGGTCCCGCTGCGTTGTTGCCTGTGTGGGTGGCGCGGCTCGTCGGCTTCGCGGCGCTCGCGTGCCTCGGGGTCGCCCAGTGGCAGCGGATGGTGGCCGGCCTGTCCACCGGCCGCGCGCTGCTGTGGGTCGCGCTCGCCGTCGCGGTGGCGATCGCGGTGGTCGCGTGCGACCGGCTCCCCGGCCGGGCCCGGGTCGTGGCGCTGCTCGGCACCGCGCTCGTCGGCCTGCTCGCCGCCTACCTCGCCGCCGGCCTCGACCTCGGGTTGCTGCGCCCCCGCCGCCTCGACGAGCTCGGCTCGGGGCTGGGCGGCGGCGCGCAGGCGCTGAGCACGGTCCGGCTCCCCTACGAGGGCGCCGACCCGTGGCCGGCGCTCGCGCTGCAGGCGCTCGGCGCCGGGCTGGCGATGGTCTCCGCGCTGCTGGCGTTCTGGCCGCGCGGTGAGGGCAGCGGGCGTGGCTATCCCGTTCCTCGCGCTGGCCGTGATGCTCATCCTCGCCGCCGCACCGGTGGTCGCGCTGGGCGGGACGCGCCCGCTGTGGCTGGGCGCCGCGCTGACGCTGCTGACCGTCTGCTTCCTGTGGCTCGAGCGGCTGCCGCTCCGGCCAGGGCTCGGCGTCGCCGCCCTGATCGGGCTCGCGCTGGCCGGCGCGCTGCCGCTGGCGGCGGCCGCCGATCGCGGCGAGCCGTGGTTCGACTACCAGTCGTTCGCCGAGGGGCTCGGGCCGAAGGACCCGGTCCGCTTCGACTGGGGCCACGGCGACTACGGCCCGATCTCGTGGTCGCGCAGCGGCGCGGAGGTCGTGCGCGTGCGGGCGCGCCGCCCGGCCTATTGGAAGGTGCGCACGCTCGACGACTTCGACGGGCGCGGCTGGGACTCCGGCGGCTTCGACCGCTTCAGCGACGACCCCTCGCTCGACCTCCCCGCCGACTGGGAGCGCCAGACCCGCTTCCAGGACCGCATCCAGGTCTCGGTCCAGCGGATGCGCGGCACCGACGTGGTCGGCGCCGGCACCACGGTGGACATCTCCGACGCGACGCGACGGATCGAGCCTGGCGTGGCGCCGGGCGAGTGGCGGTCGGCCGGCGACCTGCGCGCGGGCGACTCCTACCGGGCGCAGGTCTACGTGCCGCGACCGACCGCCGAGCAGCTGAGCGCGGTCCCGGCCGCGCCGTCGACCGAGCAGGCAGAACGACCTGCGCATCCGGGTCTCCCTCGGCGACTTGACGTTCGAGGAGGGCAACGCGCTCCCCGACGACGTGCCGCGCAGCACGATCGACGGGAGCCCACCCGACAACGCCTCGATCGAGTTCCCCCCGTTCGGCCGCGTGGGTGTGCAGCCCGATCGCCGAGTACCGCGCCTACGGCGTCAGCGGCGAGGGCGAGTCGGCGCTGGAGGCGTCCGACCTGTCGCGCACCTGGGAGCTGTCGCAGCGGCTGAAGGCGGGCACGTCGACGCCGTACGAGTACCTGCTCGCGACGAGCGCCTACCTGCGCCGCGGCTTCACGTACACCGAGCGCCCGCCCGAGGCGCCGCTGGGCACGCATCCGCTGGAGTGGTTCCTGTTCGACACCAAGGCGGGCTACTGCCAGCACTACTCGGCGGCGATGGCGCTGCTGTTGCGCATGGGCGGGATCCCCGCGCGGGTGGCGACGGGCTTCTCCCCCGGGGGCTACTCCAAGCGCCGCGGGGCGTGGATCGTGCGCGACACCGACGCCCACTCGTGGGTGGAGGCGTGGTTCGAGGGGTTCGGCTGGGTGACCGTCGACCCGACGCCGTCCGCCACCCCGGCGCGCTCGCAGATCGCCGCTTTGTCGGCGCCGGCGTCGGGGGCCGACGCCGCTGCGGCCGACGCCGCCGCCGCCGACGCGGCGGAGGGCGGCGGCGACGCCGACCCACGCGCCGCCGGCTCGCGCGAGGAGCTCTTCAACCGCCTGCGGGGCGGCGGCGGCGAGGCCGAGGAGGAGGGCGGCGGCGCGGCGGGCGGCGGCGGTGTGCCGCTGTGGGCCCTGCTGCCCTTCGCGCTGCTCCTGTCGGCGGGGGCCGGCGCGCTGTTCGTGCGGCGCCGGCGGCTGCGGCCCGACGATCCACTCGAGTTGGCGGTGTTCGAGCTCGAGACCGCGCTGCGCCGCTCCGGCCGCGAGACGTCGTCGGGCATGACGCTGCGCCAGCTCGAGCGCCGGCTCGGCCTGTCCGGCGAGGCCGCCGCGTACCTGCGCGCGGTCAGCGCCGGGCGCTACGCGGCCTCGGCCGCGCCGCCCACCAACGCCCAGCGCCGCGCGCTGCGGCGCGAGCTTGCCCGCGGCCTCGGGTTCGCGGGACGGCTACGGACGTTCTGGGCGCTCCCGCCGCGCCCGCGCTAGACCCACTGGACCAGTTGGAGCACGACCCCGCAGGGGTCGGTGACCTGGAAGTAGCGCTCGCCCCACGGCTCGGTCTCGATCGGCGTGGTGATCTCCACGCCCTCGCCGCGCATCCGCTCGTACTCCGCGTCGATGTCGGCGACCACGAACGCGACCAGCAGGCCGTCGGCGCGGTGGCCGGCGAGGGCGGGCGGCTTGAACGACTCGAGGCCGGTGCGGAGGTAGATGAGGTTGAAGCCGGCGTCCGGCCGCGAGAGCGACACGAAGCCGTCGGCGGCCATGTCCTGCTCGAAGCCGAGGTGCGTCCGGGCGAACGCGGCCGAGGCCTCGGGGTCGTCGACGTTCAGCGAGATGGCGGATGCGGTGATCTCCATATTCCGTACACTGTACAGAGTGCCAGCGCACAGGACGAGCAGTGGCGATCCCGCCCGCACGCTCGAGCTGCTGTGGCGCGAGTCGCGGGCCGTCAGGCGCGGCCCGGCCCCGCGGCTCGACATCGACGCGGTGGTCGACGGCGCGATCGCGATCGCCGACGAGCACGGCCTCGACGCGGTGTCGATGCGCGCGCTGGCCCAGCGGCTGGGCGTGTCGGCGATGACGCTGTACGGCTACGTCCCGGGCAAGCAGGAGCTGCTCGACCTGATGCTCGACGCGCTGTACCTGGAGATGCCGCGCGAGCCGTGGCCGCGCCGCCAGGGCTGGCGGGCGCGGCTGCGGACGGTCGCGGAGGCCAACCGTGCGCTGTACTTGGCGCACCCGTGGGCGGCCGAGGTCTCGACCGCACGTCCCCCGCTCGGACCGGGGCTGATCGGCAAGTACGACCACGAGCTCGGCGCCCTCGACGGGCTCGGCCTCGGCGACGTCGAGATGGACGCCGCCTTGACCTTCGTCCTCTCGTTCGTGCAGGGCGTGGCGGCGAGCGCCGACGCGCCGGCGGACGACGAGGAGTGGTGGGCGGACGCTGGGCCGCTGCTCGAGCGCGTCCTCGATCCGGAGCGCTACCCGCTGGCGTCGCGCGTCGGTTCCGCCGCCGGCGAGGCGCAGGGCGCCGCGTACAACGCCGACCGCGCTTACGCGTTCGGCCTCGAGCGAGTCCTCGACGGCCTCGCCGCCCTCATCGCGCGGCGTTGATTGTCGGGTTTTCCCCCGTAGAGGGGGGAGATCCGACAACCGACGTCCGGGTGGGACGTCAGAGGGGGGTTGCGGCGCGACGGTGCTCTTGGCGCATCTCGGACAGGAGCCGCTCGAGCCGGGGCTCGGCGCTGGTGTCCACGTGCGTCATGGCCGCCGCGACGGCGGGGTGGTGCTCGGCGATCCGGGCGTGCATCTCGTGCGCGACCGCGCGGTAGCCGGGGTGTCCCTCGCGGCCGGAGCGCAGTTCGATGAGGTGCATGGCCTCGCGGGCGTTGCAGTCCAGCACGTAGCGCATCCGGTAGCCGAGGCAGAGCGCGTACGGCGCGGCCTCCGCGTGGCCGCCGGCGACCAGCGCTTCGTAGGCCTCGCGCGAGCGGTCGAGCGCGGCGCGGTAGGCGTCGCCGCAGCCGGCCTCGGTGACCTCGCCGGGTACGCCGGCGCCGAGGTCCGGGGTGAGCGCCTGCCACTGGACGGTCAGCATGCGGTGGCGCTGGAGGTCGCGAAACGCGCCGTAGTCGGACACGATCTCGAAGCGGTAGCGGAGTGCCTCGAAGCCGCGTCCCGGCCGGTGCCGGCGGTTCTCGCGCTCGCCGACCAGGTCGGCGAGCATGCGCGCCCGCTCGTCGTCGCCGAGGTCGCCGACGGCGGCCAGCGTCTCGACCTCCGAGGTGCCCGCCGACTCGAACAGCAGCGCGGCGAGGAGCCGGTCCTCGTCGCCGTCGACGCGCAGCAGGCGCACCGACGGGCGGTCCTCGGCGTCGCGTTCGCGCTCGAGGCCGAGCCGCGCGGTCCAGTGCTCGGCGGCAGCGCGGCGCTGCTGCAGGTAGGCCGCCCACGCACCGCCGCGGTCCGGCCGCTCGACGCGGGAGACGAAGCTCGGCATCACGGCCTTGACCGCGGCGAGGATCAGCTCGCCGTAGCGGCGCGCCTCGGGCAGCGGGTGGCCGATCAGGTGCAGGATCAGCTGCTCGTACGCCTGGCCGGTCGCGTAGATGCCCATGTGCGAGAGCGAGGCGGCGGGCAGCAGCCCGCGCAGCAGGTCCAGCGCCTTGGCGTTCACGGCCCGGGCCCGCGCGGCGGGCGCCTCGCCGTCGGCGCGCGGGAACGTCGAGTCCACCCACGCGCGCACGCGCGGCAACGAGTCGGCGTACGTGGTGAACAGGAAGTCCATCGCGGCCTCATAGTCGGGGCCGAGCTCCGCGTCGCGGTAGTAGCGGTAGGCGCCGTTCGGCATCGGCGCGTCGTAGGCGATGTAGCGCGTCGACTGCTCGAGATAGGCGCCGAGGCGCGGGCGCTGGAGGATCTTCGTGAGGATGTTCGACGTCCACTCGCACGCCACGTGGGCGCCGCCGAGCTGGGCCACCGAGTCGTCGCCGTAGCCGACGAAGATGCGCTCGTAGAGCTCGGCCGCGCGGCGGCCCTCTTCGCCGTCGTAGCCGACCCCCTCCGGAATCGAGTCGGCGAACTCGACGAGGAACAGTCGTCGCAGCGTGCCCGGGTAGCGCGAGTAGCGGGCGAACAGCGCGCCCTTCACCGTCTCGGGCAGGTTGGTGAGCGCGAACACCGGGCCTTCGAGATCGGTGAAATGCGGCGCGATCCGCGTGCGCTCGTCGGGCGTCAGGTCGTCGGCGGGGTACTCCACGGAGCGGCCACACTAGCGTCCGATCCGGCGGCCTTCGCCTCCATCCGGCGAGTCACCGCACGCACCGTGAGAATCGCGAGCACGGCGGCCACGATGTCGACCGAGTCGGAGGCGAGATAGGCGATCGTGCCGCCGCGCAGCTCGTCCGTCGAGGCGTCGTCGGCGAGCCCGATGCGCGCCGCGACCTGGCCGAGGATGTTCCCGATCCAGAACGCGAGCCACCACAGCGCGAGCAGTACGCCGGGGAGCGATCCTCCGGATGCGCGGTCGGCGTCGCGGCCCGCCACACGTCGTTGACGATCTGCTTGGGGCGCCACAGGGTGAGCACGGGCACGAACCACCCGCCGATCGCCCAGCCGGTGCCGTGGTGGCGCTCGGCGGGGTCGACGGCGTCCACGTTGCGGTAGGCGCGGTGCAGCCACCGGATGAACACCACCGCGCCGAGGATGTAGAGGACGAGCTGGGCGATCCCGACGAGCGACTGCCGGTTGTCGTTGCTCGTGGCCTCCGAGTCGGAGACCGTCTCCCCGGCAATCAGTCGGTCGAGCAGCCGCAGCTCCAGCACGCCGGACCACAAGGCAACGAGGTCGGCGACGATGATGACGGCGAGGACGGCGACGGCGACCTTGGCCCGTTCGGCGAGCGGCTCGTAGCGGGCCGGCGCGGCGGGCTCGTGGCCCGTGGCGGACTCGTCGTGGTCCGCGTGGCTGTCGTCGTCGTTCCGTGACATCGAAGTCGGGTCACTACCCCGTAATTCGGAGCGTGACGCGCGGCGCCTTGGACCTCGCGGGCCGGGTGTGCACCCCCGGCCCGTCTCGGCTACTGCGTCAGGCGCCGGTGGGGTGAGCCCCGTGGGCGCCGAGGCGCAGGCCCTCGAACAACCGCGGCAGCATCGCGAGCCCAGCGAACCCGACGATGATGTAGACGACATCGGCGACCGTGCCGGTGCCGAGGATCTCCGCCACGACGTTCGTGTCGAAGAGGCCGACCATCCCCCAGTTGAGGGCGCCGATGACGGCGAGCGCGAGCCAGATCGACTCGGTGCGCTTGATGAGTTCCATCGCTACCTCCTTGTGTAGTGCGACGGCTTGTGTGTAAGCGCACAAGATACGTTTGCGCCGCCCGACGGTTACGCGGCGCACGCCCGCTCTCACGCCGAAGGCAGGCAGTCCTCGCGCAGGCGCTCCCGCGAGCCCGCCGTCCAGGCCGAGGCGGCGACGAGCCGGCGGTCCACGTCCGTGCGCTCGATCTCGAGGCCGAGCTCCAGGCCGAGGCGGCCGGCCAGCTCGTAGTCGGCCGATCCGTCGTCGACGGCGTAGACGCTGCGCTCGATCGTGCCGACCGCGGCGGTGTGGCGGATGACGGCGCGCAGGTCCTCCTGCATCTCGGTCGGCCACGGTGCGCGGACGCGGAGGATCCGCTCGGCGACGGCGCGGTTGGCCGGGACGCGCAGGTCCAGCCGGGCCACGGTCTCGACCACCTCGCCGCGCCTGGAGCCGGGGGCGGCGACGCGGAACGCCAGCTCGCGCGGGCCGCCGCGGTCGCGCGTGTACTCGGCGACCACCGGCCCGGTCGACCCGAGGCCGACCGAGTGGCCGAACGCGTCGGCCAGCTTCGGCCCGTCGGTCTCCGCCCGCAGGTAGACGGTGGTCTCCCCGCGCCCGATGCGCGCGCCCAGCGCGGCCTCGGCCGACGCCTCGACGCCCACGAGATCGCCGCCGACCGCGTCCTCGCCGTTCCCGAACTGCACGCCGAGCCCGGCCCAGCCGTCCACGGCGAGGTGCCCTCGCCGGAGCGCCAGGCGGGCGGCCAGCGCACCGGGTCGTCCCACGAGTTGAGCGCGTGGAGGAACCGCGAGGCGGTCGCGGTGTCGGGGAACTCCCACCCCTTGGCGCGGGCGACGGTGGTCCCCACCGTCGCGTCGGCGCCGACCCGCAGCGGCCCGGCCTCCAGCCCGAGGCCGCCGCTCAACCCGGCGTCACGAGAGTCCGCGCGCGCGACCAGCACCGACCCGTCGGACCGCTTCGCGATCGTGACCTCCTCGCCGCCGCCGAGGCGCACCGAGAAGACCGTGACCGCGCCGCCGCCGCCGCGCCGCTGGTCGGACAACAGGCACGGGCCGAGCCCGGCGGCCGCAGCGTCGGAGCGGCGGCAGACGTCGCCGCCCACGATGCACACGCCCGTGCGCACCGCGCCGGCCACCGCGGTGCCGACGCCCGACAGGCCCGCCGCCGGCCCGGCCGCGGCCAGCACGGCCGCGACGACGGTGAGCACGCCGAGGTACTCGAGCGAGCTCTGGCCGGCGGTGGGATGTCGGGGGTGAGGGGGAGACACCGCCTATGAGAGGCGCGCGCCAAGAAAACTCGCCCCCCGCCGGTGAGGGTCAGACGAGCCCGGCGATCGACGCGCCTGCGCGTCGTGGGACCGGCCCAGCGCGTCAGACGAGCCCGGCGATCGACGCGCCTGCGCGTCGTGGGACCGGCCCCCTCCGACGGCGCCAGCGCGTCGACGGCCTCAGACGAGCCCGGCGATCGACGCGCCAGCCTCGCGGGCGACGTCGAACAGGGGATCGGGATAGACCCCCAGCGCCACGGTCAGCAGCGCGGCCACCACGGCGACGAACACGACCTCGGGCTGGCGGATGCGCGAGCCGCGCGGCGGCTCCGCGGACGCCGTCGCCGCGGCGACCTCCTCGGCCTCCGCGTCGACGGGCACGCGCGCCGCGTCCTCCTCGTCGGCCTCGTGCGACCCGCCCGCGATCACGGGCCGCGCCGGGGCGCCGATCCGCACCCGCTCCGGGGCGTCCGCGGGCGAGCGCATCCACACGGCCGCGATCACGCGGAGGTAGTAGACGAGCGAGATCGCCGAGCCGAGCACGATGGCGACGCCCAGCCAGGCGTACTCGTTGTCGACCGCCGCCTCGATCAGATAGAGCTTGCCGAAGAACCCCGCCGTGGCGGGGAACCCGGCCAGCGCGAGCATGGCGATCGTCATCGGCCACGCCAGGGCGGGCCGGTCGGCGCCGAGCCCGTACAGCGAGGAGATGTCGTCGCCGGCGTCGGTCTCCCGCTCGCGCGCCGCGATCACGGCGAACGCCGCGAGGTTCATGACCAGGTAGGCGCCGAGGTAGAACACCGTCGCCTGGACGCCGAGCCGCGTGGAGACGACCACGCCGGTCAGCATGTAGCCCGCCTGGGCGACCGACGAGTACGCGAGCATCCGCTTCAGCGAGGACTGCCCGAGCGCGCCGACGTTGCCGACGATGATCGTGACGACGGCCAAGGTCGCCAGCGCCGGCCCCCACGTCCCCGACGCCCCGATCAGCGCCGAGTCGAACAGGCGCAGCAGCACGCCGAACGCGGCCGCCTTGGTGGCCACCGCCATGAACGCGGTCACGGGCGTCGGCGCCCCTTCGTAGACGTCCGGCGTCCACTGGTGGAAGGGCGCCACCGAGGCCTTGAAGGCAAGCCCCGCCACCACCAGCGCGAGGCCCGCGAGGAACAGCGTGTCGTCGGCGACCTCGCCGGCCATCTCGGCGACGCCGGAGAAGTCCGTCGAGCCGGTCGCGCCGTAGAGCAGCGCGAGCCCGTAGAGCAGGGTGGCCGAGCCGACCGAGCCGATGATGAGGTACTTGAGCCCCGACTCGAGCGAGTGCTCGCGGCGCATCTGCGTCGCGCACAGCACGTACAGCGGGATCGAGAGCAGCTCGAACCCGAGGAACAGCACCACGAAGTTCTCCGCCGCGACGAGGATGACCATGCCGAGGATCGAGGCCAGCATCAGCGCGTAGTACTCGCCCTCGCCCGCCTCGGCGACCGCCGCGCTGCGCCACGACAGCGCGACGGTGGCGATCCCCGCGATCGAGAAGAGCACGGTGAGCGTGCGCGTGAGGTCGTCCATCGCCAGCGCGCCGGCGACGATCAGCTCGTTCTCGCCCCACTGCCACACGCACAGCCCGATCGTCACGCCGAGCCCGACGATGGCCAGCGCCGGCACCACGCGGATGCGCACGAAGGGCGCGCGCGCGAGCCCGACCAGCAGCACGATGCAGGCGGCCGTGGTCAGCGCCACGACGGGGGCGAGCGCCTCCCAGTCGATGGGTGGGCCGGACACCTTGGCCTGCGCGAACAGCCCGATCACGGGGCCACCTCCGCCGCCTGTTGCGCCCCGCCGCCCTGCTGCAGCACCGGCCGCACCGCGGACTTCACGGCGGGCTCGGCATCGTCGAGCGCCTGCGCCGGGTGCAGCGCGAAGGCGACGATGGCCAGGATCAGCGGGACCAGCACGACCCCGTCGCGCAGCGTCATCTCGAACGATTCGACCGCCGCGCCCGTGCGGTTGTGCATCGAGCGGATGTACATCCGCAGCGCGTACACCGAGGCCAGCACGACGCCGAGGGCGGCGATGAACGAGAACGCCATCTTGGACTCGAAGGCCCCGAGCAGGATCAGGAACTCGCCGACGAAGTTCGCCGAGCCGGGCATCGCCAGCGTGGCCAGCGTGGCGACCAGGAACAGCCCCGCCAGCACCGGCGCGCGGAACGCGATCCCGCCCATGTCACGCAGGTCCTCCGAGCCCCCCGCGCGCTCGGCGAGCAGCACCAGGACGAGGATCATCGGCGCCACCACGAGCCCGTGGTTGACCGCCTGCAGCAGCGCGCCCTGCGCGCCGGCCGCCGCGTCGTCGACGGCGAACAGCCCGAGCGTGATGAACCCGAGCTGGGCCATCGACGAGTAGCCGAGGATCAGCCGCAGGTTCGTCTGCGTGAACGCCATCACCGAGCCGTAGAGGATCGAGACGACCGCCAGCACCAGCAGGACGGTCTGGAAGTCGTGGGCGGCGGCCGGGAACAGCGGGAGCGCGATCTTCAGGAAGCCGTAGGCCGCGACCTTGGAGACCACGCCGGAGAACACGGCCAGCGCGGGCAGCGGCATCGCCCGGTAGGCGTCGGGCATCCAGCCGTGGAAGGGGAAGGCCGGCATCTTGATCAGGAACGCCAGCGCGAAGGCGATGAAGATCCACTTCTGCGTGCTCTCGGGCAGGCGGTTGGCGGCCAGGTCGGTGAACGCGAACGACAGGTCTCCGCCGCCGCGCGCGCTCAGGATGGCCGTGGCGCCGGCGGCGGCCAGCATCAGCAGCGAGCCGACCAGCGTGTAGACGACCATCTTCACCGCCGCGGCGATGCGGTCCGGCCCGCCCCAGATGCCGACCAGGAAGTAGAACGGCACCAGCATGAGGTCGAAGAAGAGGACGAACACGGCGAGGTCTTGCGCCAGCAGCGCGCCCAGCACGGCCGTCTCGGCGATCCCGAAGTGCAGCGCGAACAGCGGCGCGCGCACCGGCGGGCGGAACGTCAGCCACAGCGCCGAGGCCGCGAACAGCAGCCCGGTCAGCGCCACGAGCCACAGGTTCAGGCCGTCGACGCCGAGCTTGTAGTGGATGCCGAGGTCGGCGATCCACATGTCGTCGGTCACGTACTGCGGGCCGCGCGCGCCCGCGTCGAAGTCGAACAGCATCAGCGCCGCGTAGCCGAGCGGCACGAGCGCGCCGACGAGCGCGAACGCGGGCGCGACCCGGCGCGGCATGAACGCGCCGAGCACCGCGAGGGCCAGCGGCCAGAAGATGAGGATGGACAGATGGATGGTCATGCGGAGATCAGGAAGTAGGCGCCGAGGCCGGTGACGCCGACGAGCAGCAGCGCGGCGTAATAGCGCAGGTAGCCGGTCTGCACGCGGCGGACCGCGGCCGACGCGGCGCCGATCGCGCTGCTCGTGCCGCCGACCAGCGCGCCGTTGACGAGCAGGCGCTCGATCGTGGAGTTGGCGAACCGGCCGACCCAGGCCATCGGGCGGACGATGATGAAGTCGAACAGCTCGTCGAAGTACCACTTGTGCACGAAGAAGCCGTGCAGCGCGCCGAGGCGGGCCTGGATCGCGCGCGGGCGCTCGGGCTGCTTCACGTACAGCGTGTAGGCGATGAAGATGCCGAGCAGGCCGAGCGCGGCGCCGACGATCATGCCGATCACGATCAGCGAGTCGGACGGCTCGAGCGTCTCGTAGATACGCGAGTCGTGGAACGTCGGCTCGAGGAAGTGGTGCAGCGCCTCGTTGGCCTTGGGCACCTGGATGAACCCGCCGACGGTCGCCAGCACCGCCAGCGCCCCCATCGCGATCTTCATCGAGCCCTCGCGCTCGGCGATGTGGTGGTCGGCGCCGGGGAAGCCGACGTCGGTGTCCTCCTCCTCGCCGGTGGCGGGGTTGGTGTGCTTCTCGGCGTGGAAGAGGTGCCCGCCTTCGAGCTCGCGCGCCTCCGCGCAGGGCTCGCCGTAGAAGGCGCGGAAGATCATCCGGAACGTGTAGATCGCGGTCAGCAGCGCGCCGACGTAGCCGAGCACGCCGAGCACGATGTGCCAGTCGTCGCGCGCCAGCAGCAGCGACAGGATCTCGTCCTTGGAGAAGAAGCCCGAGAACGGCGGGATGCCCGACAGCGCGAGGCCGCCGATCACCATGCAGCCGAACGTGAACGGCATCGCCTTCCGGAAGCCCGACATCTGGTCGAGGTTCTGGTTGCCCGCCATCGCCGCGATCACCGAGCCGGCCGCCATGAAGAGCAGCGCCTTGAAGAAGGCGTGCGTCATCA
Organism: uncultured Solirubrobacteraceae bacterium; assembly: GCA_963764385.1. Classification (GTDB taxonomy): domain Bacteria; phylum Actinomycetota; class Thermoleophilia; order Solirubrobacterales; family Solirubrobacteraceae; genus DATFQI01. The sequence continues at coordinate 170,518 of CAVXSJ010000004.1, forward strand.
GGTGGAACATGCCGGCGGCGTACGCGGCCGACGAGACCGCCATGACCATGTAGCCGATCTGCGACATCGTCGAGTACGCGATGACGCGCTTGAGATCGGTCACGACGAGGCCGATCGTGGCCGCGATCAGCATCGTCACGCAGCCGATGATCGCGCCGACGTCGGCGGCGATCGGCGCCTGCTCGAACAGCGGGTGCATGCGCGCGATCAGGTAGACGCCGGCGGTGACCATGGTGGCGGCATGGATCAGCGCGGAGACCGGCGTCGGGCCCTCCATGGCGTCCGGGAGCCAGGTGTGCAGCGGCACCTGGGCGGACTTGGCGAAGGCGCCGACCAGGAGCAGGATGCAGCCCACCACCAGATCGGTCTCGTTGCGGGAGAAGTCCTCGCCGACCGCCTCGAACGTCGCCAGGAAGTCGACGGTCCCGGTGTGGCGCAGGATGAAGAACGTGCCCAGCACGAGCCCGACGTCGCCGAGCACGTTGATGACGAAGGCCTTGATGCCGGCCGACGTGGCGGTCTTGCGCCGGTACCAGAACGAGATCAGGAAGTACGAGGCGGCGCCGACGAAGGCCCAGCCGATGATCAGCACCACGAAGTTGGCGGCCAGGACCAGCAGCAGCATGCTGAACACGAAGAAGTTCAGGTAGGCGAAGAAGCGCGTGTAGCCCTCATCAGACGCCATGTAGCCGACCGAGTAGAGGTGGATCAGCATCGAGACGCCGGAGACGATGCAGATCATCAGCACCGACAGCGGGTCGATCAGGATCGACAATTGCGCGTCGACGCCGCCCGCCACCGCGTAGTCCCACGCCACCGAGACGACCTGGCGCTCCTCCTCGCCGCGGCCCTCGAGCGCGACCAGCGTGGCGATCGCGGCCACGAACGACGCGGCGATGGCGAGCGTGCCGATCCAGCCGTGGACCTTCCACGGCAGCACCTTGTAGGTGAGGGAGATGGTCAGGAACCCCGCCAGCGGGGCGAGCAGGACGATCCAGGCGGAGTCGTCGTCATCCTTGGAGCTCCCGCAGCTCGTCGACGTCGATCGGCAGCCGCCGCCGGAACAGCGCGACGATCAGGCCGAGGCCGACCGCGACCTCACAGGCCGCCACGACCATCACGATCAGCGCGAAGATCTGCCCGTCGCCGTTCCCGTGCATGCGCGAGAACGTGACCAGCGCGAGGTTGGACGCGTTGAGCATCAGCTCCAGGCACAGCAGGATCACGAGCGGGTTGCGCCGCACGAGCACGCCGCCGGCCCCGATCGAGAAGATCAGCGCCGAGACGACGAGGTACCACTCCATGCTCATCGGTCGGCCGGCCCCCCGGCTTCGATCATCGAGCCCGTCGGCGCGTCGATGCGCGTGCCGCCGTCGCCGCGCATGACGTCGGCCACCGAGATCTCGCGCGGGTCCTCGAGCCCGCTGCGGCGCCGCGCGAGGATGACCGCGCCGACGGCCGCGACCAGCAGCAGCAGCGACGCGACCTCGAAGGCGACGAGGAACTTGGTCAGGAACAGCCGGCCCATCTCGGCCGGCGTGCCGAAGCCGGTGTCGGCCGCCTCGCCGCGCGTGCCCGCGATCCCGGCGCCCTCGCCCTCGAGCGCGCTCAGGCCGGAGCCGATCACGGCGATGCACAGCTCGACGAACAGCGCGCCCGCGAAGATCGCGGAGGCGGTGCGGAGGCCGTTCCCGCCGCCGCGCGACAGCGGCTCGTCCTGGCCGCCGACGTAGGCGACCACGAACACGTACAGCACCATCACCGCGCCGGCGTAGACGACGACCTGCGCGGCGGCCACGAACTCGGCGCGCAGCAGCAGGAACAGCGCCGCCAGCGCGAGCAGGTGGCAGACGAGCGCGAGCACCGCGTAGAACGGGTTGCGCAGCGTCACGGTGCCGACGGCACCGGCCACGGCGCCGATCGCCGCCAGGAAGAAGAGGACCTCCGACATGCGCCCGCGGAAGCTACTCGTCCGCCGTCCGGAGCGGCGCGCGCTCCAGGGGCTCGGCGAGGAGCATCTCCTTCGTGAAGATCAGGTCGGAGCGGTTGTAGTCGGACATCTCGTAGTCGTGGCCCATCGTGATCGCGTCGAACGGGCACGCGACCTCGCAGTAGCCGCAGAAGATGCAGCGCGAGAGGTTGATCTCGTACACCGCCGCGTAGCGCTCGCCGGCGCTGACGCGGTTCTCGGCGGTGTTCTCCGCCGCGACGACGCGGATGCAGTCGGCCGGGCAGGCGGCCGCGCACAGCGAGCAGCCGACGCACTTCTCCAGCCCCGTGTCCTCGAACCGGTGCAGCTTGTGCCGGCCCCGGAAGCGCGGGAAGACGGGCGTCTTCTCCTCCGGGTACTGGATCGTCTGGGGCTTCTCGACGAAGCGCGCCATCGTCATCTTCAGCCCCTTCAGCGTCGCGCCGAAGGCGCGGTAGGCGCCGGCGGCCGGGCTGTGCGAGGGCGCCCGCTGCACCTCGATCACGTCGTCGCCGGGGTTCCAGCGTTGGGCCACTAGAAACTCACCACCAGGATCGCGGTTACAAGAGCGTTCACCGTCGCGAGCGGGAGGAAGACCTTCCAGCCCAGCGACATCAGCTGGTCATAGCGCAGCCGCGGCAGCGTGGCGCGCACCCAGATGAAGAAGAAGAGGAAGAAGACCATCTTGACCAGCACCACGATCGGGTCCACCCACGTGGGCGGGTCGATCCCGAACGGGAGCAGCCAGCCGCCGAAGAAGAGCGTCACCGACAGCATCGAGATGACGATGATGTTGAGGTACTCGGCCGCGAAGTAGGCGGCGAAGCGCCCGCCGCCGTACTCGGTGCCGTAGCCGCCCACCAGCTCGGCGTCGGCCTCGGCGAGGTCGAAGGGCGGGCGGTTGGTCTCGGCGAACCCGGCGACCAGGAAGATGATGAAGCCGACGATCTGCGGGATCACGAACCAGGTGTGGTCGGCCTGGGCGTGGACGATCTCCGTCAGCGACAGCGACCCGGCCATCATGACCACGCCGATCAGCGAGAGGCCCTGGGCGACCTCGTAGGAGATCAGCTGCGCGGCCGAGCGCATGGCGCCCAGGAACGAGTACTTCGAGCCGGACGCCCAGCCGCCGAGCATCAGCCCGTAGAAGGCGATCGCGCCGAACGCGAACGCGTACAGGATCCCCACGCTCGGGTCGATGCCGTAGAGCCCGACCTCGGTGCCGAAGATGTCGACGGTGTCCGAGAACGGGATGATCGCCAGCGTCGCAACGGCGGTGAGCATCGAGATCGCGGGGGCGATCGCGAACAGCCAGCCGATCGACGTGCGGGGGCGGAACTGCGCCTTGAAGAGCAGCTTCCCGATGTCGGCCATCGGCTGCAGCGCGCCGTACGGGCCGACGCGGTTCGGGCCGTAGCGGTACTGGAAGCGACCCAGCAGCTTGCGCTCGGCCAGCAGGACGACCGGCACGAGCTGGAAGACGATCGCGAAGATCGCCACCGCCTTGAGGAGCTGGATCCACCACGGCTCGTAGTAGCCGACCTCGGCGAAGACGGCGTTCACTCGCCGCTCTCGGGCTGGTTGGAGGACGGGAGGTCCAGCGGCGCCGACGGCGGCATCTCGGACAGGCCCTCGGCGGCCGGCGCGACCTGGGCGGCGACGGCGCTCGCCTCGGGCTCGGTCGTTCCAACGCGGCGAACCTCGACCATCGGCTCGGTGAGGGCGTTGACCGGCTGCTCGTGCGTGCCCTCGGCGAGGAACACCGAGCCGCCGGGCACGGCGGCGCGCAGCCTGACCGGGCCGGTCACGCGCGTGCCGTTGGAGCCCACCTCGACCTGGTCGCCCTCGCGGATCCCGAGCCGGTCGGCGTCGGCGGGCGAGAGCTCCACGACCTGGCGCGGCCGCAGGAAGGCCAGCGCCGGCGAGACGTCGACCTCTTTGGAGGCCCACAGCGTGCGGAACGTCCCGAGGCGCAGCGAGCCGCGGTCGCCCGACGGCACGCCGGAGGGGACGTCGAGCTTGGCGGGTTCCAGCGCGGGCGCCTCGAAGGCCGCGCCCGCCAGCGTGGTGGGCCAGCGGATCCCGCGGCCGCCGATGAGGTCGAGCGTCAGCCCCGAGTAGAAGGGGACGGCGTCGAAGAGCTGCTGGGACGCCATCGGACCGGTCTTGATCCCCAGCTCCAGCCCGGCCAGCGCCGCGACGTCGCTGATGACCTGCCACAGCGGCCGCACGCCCGAGCCGCTCTGGCCGTCACGGCCGCGCGGGCGCCCGATCGCCGGCCGCAGGCGCTGCACGCGCCCGTCGGGGTGCGTCAGCGTCCCCTCCTTCTCGGCGTAGGCCTCTGCGGGGAACACGACGTCGGCGTGCTCGCGGATCGTGTCGGTCATCACCGAGTCGACGACGATCACGGTCTGGGCCGTCTCGAGCGCGGCCTCCCAGGCGGCGCGGCCGGGATGGGTGCGCAGCGGGTCGGCGTGGTGGAGCCACACGGTCGACAGGTCGGCGCTCGCCAGCCGTGCGGCGATGTCGACGCCGGCGGCGGGCTCGGCGAGCGTGGCGTAGCCGGGGCCGTGGCCGGGGGCGAAGCCGGCCTCGCGCACGCCGCGGCCGTTGACGCTCGACGGCGCCTCCAGCAGCCCGGCGCCGGCGCGCTCGGCAAGGCCCAGGCGCGACGCGAGGTTGAGCAGCGCGCGGCCGGCCTGGGGACCGTCCAGCAGCCGCTCGCCATAGACGATCACGAGGTCCTCGGCGCCCTGGAGGAAGGTCGCCAGGTCGCTCACGGCGTCCGCGTTGGTGCCGGCGGAGCTCGCGCCGCCGCCGAGGTTGCCCTTGTCGCCGGTGAGCGCGGCGTCGAGCGCCACCAGCAGCGCCTCGCCGGCGCCCGGGGCGTGGCGCAGCGTGATCTCGGCGTGGGTGTCGAGCGCGGTCGGCCGCGCGCTGACCACGCCGACGCGGACGCCGTTGCGGCGCACGCCCTTGCGAATCCGCAGGTCCCACACCGGCGCGTCGTCGATCGGGTCGCAGTCGATCAGCAGCACCGCGTGCGCGAACTCGAGGTCCGAGACCCGGGCCTGGAGCGCGGGGTCGGCAAGGCCGCGCGTGACGTCGAGCGGCAGCTCGCCGCCCGGCCGGGCGCTGAGGTTGCCGGAGCCGAGCCCGTCGCGGAACAGCTTCGCGAGCAGGAACGCCTCCTCGTTGGTGGTCTCCCCACCCGCGACGGCGGCCGTCCGCGCGCCCGCCTTCTTCAGCGCGCCGCCCGCCGCGGCCAGCGCCTTCTCCCAGCTCGCGGGCTGCAGCAGCGTGCCCTCGCGGACCAGCGGCTGCATGATCCGCTCGTCGGTGTGCGTGTGCTGGTAGGCGAAGCGGCCCTTGTCGCACAGCCAGCCGTCGTCGACCTCCTCGTGGTCGCGCGCCAGCACGCGCATCACGCGCTCGTCGCGGACGGTCAACTCGACGTTGCACTGCGCCGGGCACAGCGTGCACACGGTGCCGGCGCCCTCGATGTCCCACGGGCGCGCGCGGAACCGGTACGCGCGCGAGGTGAGCGCGCCGACGGGGCACAGCTCGATGATGTTGCCGCTGAACGGGGCGACGTAGGGGTGCCCGTCGAAGGTGCCGACGAACGAGTGCGCGCCGCGCTCGAGCAGGATCAGCTGGTAGTCCTCGGAGATCTCCTGCGAGAAGCGCACGCAGCGGTAGCAGAGGATGCAGCGCTCGCGGTCGATGGCGATCAGCGGGGAGAGCTCGAGCGGCTTCTTGAAGTGGCGCTTGGGCTCGATGAAGCGCGAGGTGCCGGGGCCCCAGCCGTAGGTGATGTCCTGCAGCGGGCACTCGCCGCCCTTGTCGCACACAGGGCAGTCCAGCGGGTGGTTGATGAGCAGGAACTCGACGACGGCGCGCTGGGCGTGGTGCACGCGGTCGGTCTGCGTATGGACGACCATCCCGTCCTTGACCGGCGTCGAGCACGCGGTCTGGAGCTTCGGGATGCCCTCGATCTCGACCAGGCACATGCGGCAGGCGCCGACCGGCTGGCCGAGCTTGGGCTCGTAACAGAAGACGGGGATCTCGACGTCGCCGTACTTGGCGCCGTCGACCAGCATCGCGTTCGCGGGCGCGGTGACCTCGCGGCCGTCGATGCTGAACGTCACCATCTGGACTTCGGGGCGAGGCACTACGCGACCGCCGCCGTGGGGTCGATGCCGGCCGGCTCGCGCATCGGGCCGGGGCCGGCGTTACGGCCGCGGTTGACCTGCGGGATCGCGGCGCCGAGGCCGTTGCGCTCGCGCGCCGCCTCCATGTACTCCTCGAACTCCTCGCGGAAGTGCTTGATCATCGAGCCGATCGGCATCGCCATCGCGTCGCCGAGCACGCACAGGCAGTTGCCGATGATCTGCTCGCAGACGGAGGCCATGATGTCGAGGTCCATCGGGGTCGCCTCGCCGGACTTGATCCGCTCGAGCATCTTCACGGTCCAGTTCGTGCCCTCGCGGCACGGGGTGCACTTGCCGCAGGACTCGTGGCGGTAGAACTTCGCCGTCTTGAGCGCGACGTCGACCATCGAGATCGAGTCGTCGATGACGATGATCGCGCCGGAGCCGAGCATCGAGCCCGCCTTGGCCAGCGTGTCGAAGTCGTAGGCGAGGTCGAGGTGCTCGTCGGAGCCCGTCAGCACCGGTGCGCTCGAGCCGCCGGGGAACCAGGCCTTGACGGTACGGCCCTCCGGCGGCCCGCCGGCGAGGCCGAAGATGATCTCGCGCGAGGGGGTGCCGAGCGGGATCTCGTAGTTGCCGGGGCGCGTGACGCAGCCCGACACGGAGACGACCTTGGTGCCCGTCGAGTTCTCGGTGCCGATCTTGGAGAACTCCGCGGCGCCCATCCCGAGCACGACCGGGACGTTCATCAGCGTCTCGACGTTGTTGACCAGCGTCGGCCCGCGGTACAGGCCCTGGATGGCCGGGAACGGCGGCTTCAGGCGCGGGTTGCCGCGCTTGCCCTCCAGCGAGTCCAGCAGCGCCGTCTCCTCGCCGCAGATGTAGGCGCCGGCGCCGCGGTGCACGACGAGGTCGAGCGTGTGGTCGGAGCCGAGGATCCGCTCGCCGACGTAGCCGGCGTCGCGCACCTCGGCGAGCGCGGCGTCGAGCACGTCGGCCTGGTGGGCGTACTCGCCTCGGATGAAGATGAACGACTTGTTCGCGCCGATCGCGTAGGCGCCGATGATGATGCCCTCGATCAGCTGATGCGGGTTCTTCTGCATCAGCTCGCGGTCCTTGAAGGTGCCGGGCTCGGACTCGTCCGCGTTGCAGACGAGGTACTTGTCCATCTGGCCCTTCGGGATGAAGGACATCTTCTTGCCCATCGCGAAGCCGGCGCCGCCGCGGCCGCGGACGTTGGAGGCCAGCATCTCCTCCAGGACCTCCTGCGGCTCCATCTCGAGCGCCTTCTTGAGCATCTCGTAGCCGCCGCGGTCCTCGTAGACCGCCAGGGTGTTGAGGCCCGGCTCGTCCAGGTCCTTGTAGAGGATCTCAACGGTCGCGCTCACTGCCCTTCCTTCCAGTACGTCTCGGCCTTCGGGCGCCTGCGGAGCTGCTTGGCCTCCAGCGGCGGGCGCCCGGCGATCACGTCGTCGACGATCGTGCGGCAGTCCTCGAGCTCCAGCGGGCCGATGTACTCGCCGTCGACGGACGCCATCGGCGCGATGTCGCACGCGCCCAGGCACTCGAAGCCGCGCACGTTGAAGCGCGGGTCGTCGCCGGCGGCGGAGAGCATCGCGTCGTACACCTCGTCGGCGCCGCGCAGCGAGCAGGAGATGTTCGTGCACACGTAGACCTGGTGCTCGCCGACGGGCACCGTGTCGAACATGTCGTAGAACGTCGCCACCGCGGCCAGGTAGCCGGGCGTCAGCCGCATCACGCAGGCGGCCTGCTCGATCGCGGTCGGCGAGCACCAGCCGTGCTCGCGCTGGACGACCTTCAGGGCCGGGATGGCGGCCGAGCGGATGTCGGGGTACTTGGCCATCTCGCCCTCGATCTCGCGGCGGATGAGCTCGGGCACGGGCGTCGACGCCGGGTCGGGGACGCCAGCCGGGTCCTTCGAGAGGTCGACGGACTCGTCCCAGCCGGGGACGCGCGAGCCGTGGGCGAAGCGCTTGACCTGTGACGGATCGATGGCCATCAGCGGTCGATGCCCCCGAGGATCGGGTCGAGCATGGCCAGCGTCGCGATCAGGTCGGCGATGTAGGTGCCCTCGACCATGGCCGGGAACGCCTGCAGGTTCACGAACGAGGGGTCGCGCATGTGCACGCGCGCGGGCTTGGACGAGCCGTCGGCGCGGATGAAGCAGCCGAGCTCCCCGCGCGGGGACTCGATCGGGTAGTACGCCTCGCCCGGCGGGACGCGGAAGCCCTCGGTGACGAGCTTGAAGTGGTGGATCAGCGCCTCCATCGAGGTCGCGAGCTCGTGCCGGGGCGGCAGGGCGTACTTGCGGTCCGGCGTGATGTACGGGCCCTCGGGCAGCCCGTCGAGCGCCTGCTCGATGATCTTGATCGACTCCCGCATCTCGGCCATCCGGACGCGGTAGCGGTCGTAGTTGTCGCCGACCGTCCCGACCGGGATCTTGAAGTCGAAGTGGTCGTAGCTCGAGTAGGGCGCGGCCTTGCGCAGGTCCCACGGGTTGCCGGCCGCGCGCAGCAGCGGGCCGGTGACGCCGAAGTCCAGCAGCGTCTGCTCGTCGACGGTCGCGACGCCGCGCAGGCGCTGGAGCACGATCTGGTTCTTGTCGATCAGGTCCTCGAACTGGTCGATCCGCTTCGGGAAGTCCTTGCAGAACGCGCGCACGCGCTGCTCCCAGCCGACCGGGATGTCCTCCATCACGCCGCCGACCTGGATGTAGCGCGTGTGCATGCGCTGGCCCGAGGACATCTCGAACAGGTCCAGGATGCGGTCGCGGTCGCGCCAGCCGTACCAGAACACCGACATCGCGCCGAGGTCCAGCGCGCCGGTGGCGAGCCAGATCAGGTGCGAGGCGATCCGGTTGAGCTCCAGATGGGCCACGCGCAGGTACTGGCCGCGCGGCGGGACCTCGAGGTCCAGCAGCGTCTCGACGGAGCCGCAGAACGCCATCGCGTTGAAGTAGTAGGAGAGGTAGTCCATCCGCTCGATGACGGGGATGGCCTTCCAGTACGCCTTGTCCTCGGCGGTCTTCTCGATCCCGGTGTGGACGTAGCCGATGATCGGCTTGGTCTCGCGCACGACCTCGCCCTCGAGCGTGGTCAGCAGCCGCAGCACCCCGTGCGTGGCCGGGTGGTGCGGGCCCATGTTGAGCGTCAGCAGCTCCTGCTCGCCCTCGCCCTCGTGGGCGATGTGGGAGAGCTCGACCGACTCCTCCATCTCCCGGTAGGAGAGCGTGGGACCCGACTTGCGGACCTCGGGCGTGCTCATTGCGTGTACCTCGGGAGCCGCGGCTCGTTGTGCGTGAAGAAGACGGGCTCGCCGCCGACCGGGAAGTCGCGGCGCTGCGGGTGGCCCTCGTAGTCCTCGGGCATGAGGATCCGCGTCATGTCGGGGTGGCCGTCGAAGACCACGCCGAACATGTCGTAGATCTCGCGCTCCTGATGGTTGGCGGTCGGCCACTCCATGGTCACGCTCGGGACGTGCGGGTCGTCGATGGTGACGCGGGTCTTGACCGTGATCCGGTCCACGGTGCTCATGTCGAGCAGCTCGTAGTGGACGCCGAGGCGAGGCTCCTCGGGGAAGTAGTCCACGCCGTGCACGGAGGCCATGAAGCCGTAGCCCTTCCCGCGCAGGTGCTCGAGCGTGGCCTGCACGCTCTCGCGGGTGACGAGGAGCGCGGCCTTCTCGCGGAAGAAGACCGTGTCGAGCACCCCGTCCGCGTCCGTCTCGCGCAGCTCCTGCGCGATCAGCTCGAGGCCGGTGGCGTCAGGCACTCGTGCCCATCCTGCCGCCGCCGGAGACGCCGATCGAATGGCCGGCCGCCGGATCCGTGGCCGCGGACTCGACGACCTCCTCGGTGCCGCGGCCGCCGTAGCGGGTGCGCCAGTCCATGTCCGGGTGCGACTGGATCGCCGTGCGCAGCTTGATGATGCCGTGCATCAGCGCCTCGGGCCGGGGCGGGCAGCCGGGGACGTGGACGTCGACCGGCATGAACTTGTCGGCCGGCACGATCGCGTAGTTGTTGAACACCCCCATCGACGACGAACAGGCGCCCATCGCGATCGTCCACTTCGGCTCGAGCATCTGGTCGTAGATGCGCCGGACCACCGGCGCCATCTTGATCGAGACCCGGCCGGAGATGATCATCATGTCCGCCTGGCGCGGGGAGGCGCGGAACGCCTCGCCGCCGAAGCGCGCGACGTCGACGCGGGCGCCGACGATGGCCATCATCTCGATCGCGCAGCACGCGAGCCCGAAGGTGGCGGGGAACATGGCGTTGGAGCGGGCCCAGTTCTGCGCGCGGTCGAGCGTCGTCAGCAGCAGGCTGTCCTCGACGTGCTTCTCGAGCTCCTGCCCCTCCAGCTCCCCGCGCAGCATCGCGCGGGCCGCGAGCTGGCGAGACCGGAAGTCGCCACCGGCCCCGTTGCCGAGCTTCTGGCGCTTCACCTCCATTCGAGCGCCCCCCTTCTCCAGACGTAGACGAACGCGACCATCAGCAGCGCGATGAAGACCACGGTCTCGATCAGCGCGAACGTGCCGAAGGCCTCGAGCTGGATCGCCACCGGGTAGAGGAAGATCACCTCGATGTCGAACAGGATGAAGAGCATCGCGATCAGGTAGAAGCTGATCCCGAAGCGGAAGTTCTGCTTGACCTCCGACGGCAGGCCGCACTCGTACGGATCCGCGGTCGCCTTCTGGCGCTTGAAGTTCTTGGGCCCGAGCAGCGTGTTCGCGAAGGCGAACGCCAGCCCGAGCATCGTTCCGAGACCCACGAAGACCAGTGCCGGGAGGTACGAGCGGATCACGATTGGAGTTGTAGCACCTTGTGCGGTTGTGTTACTTAGTGCGGAATTGCACGCGCCGTCGCGGGTTCGCAGGGTGTCACAGCCACCCCCCGGCGCGCAGTCCGAGCACGACCACGACGAGGGCCGAGGCGGCCATGACCCCCATCTCGCGCCGCACGATCGCCTGCACCACCGCGCGCTGATCGGCCTCGGGGAGCCCTGCGACGGCCTTGCTGTCCTCCAGCCCGCGGGCCTGCAGCACGGAGTCGGCCGACGCCAGCCGCAGCTGCTCGGCCAGGAAGCTGACCGCCAGCGGGGTGAGCCCGTACACGAGGTGCAGCTCGGGGAGGTCGTGGCCGAGCGCCATCAGGACGAGGCCGTCGAGCGCCGCGAGCGCCACCAGCGCCTGGCCGCCGCGCAGGAGCGGCCAGAAGGCGCGGCTGTAGCTGTCGCGCCACCATGCCCACGCGCCGAGTCCGCCCGCGAGCGCGTTGACCACGACGACGGCGATGCCCAGTGCGGCGTGGAAGGCGGTCACGTCCGGTAGGTCCCGCGGAACCACAGCAGCGGCCGGCCACTGCCCGACTCGGCGCTCTCGACGGCGCCGATGCCGATCGTGTGGTCCCCGCCGTCGACGAGCCGCTCCAGCCGGCACCCGACCCAGGCCAGCGTCCGGTCGATGACCGGCAGGCCGTCGTAGACCGTGTGCGGCACGCCCGCGAACTTGGCGGCTTCGGGCTCCTTGGAGGCGAACAGGCGCGCCAGGTCCTCCTGGCCGGCGGCCAGCACGTTGACGCCGAAGCGCCCGGTCTCGCGGACGACCGAGAGCGTGCGAGCGGTGTGGTCGAATGCCACCAGCAACAGCAGCGGCTCCAGCGACAGCGAGGCCACCGCGTTGGCCGTCATGCCCACCGGGCCGGACGGCCCGGAGGCGGTGACGACCGTGACGCCGGTCGCGAAGTTGCCCATGACGGCGCGGAAGTGGGCGGGGTCGACGGGCTTCATCGGGCGAGCCTTTGTCGCACGGTCAGGGTGCCGTACATGCCCAGCTCCTCGTGGTTGCCGAGGATGCAGACGAGCTTGTAGTCGCCGGGCTCCAAGCGCCCGGCGCCGGTCCCGGACTCGCCGGGCAGCATCGTCTTGAGCGCGACGACCTCGCGATCGCCCCGTAGCACGTGCAGGGTATGGCCCACCCGGCCGCGGTTGGTGGCCTCGAAGGTGATCCGGCCCGGGCCGGCGCGGATCCGCTGCGGGCTGATCAGGAAGTCGTCGAGCACGATGTTCACGCGCCCGTCACGCGGGCGCGCAGGAGGGGAGTCGTCGGCGCAGCCGGAGCCCGCCGCGACGAGCGAGGCCGTGAGCGCTGCGGCGACGAGAGCGGTTCCGCGGGCCATGGAGCCGGGGCATTGTTCCGTATGCTGTGCGCCGCTCATGCGCCGCTCTCTGCGTCCGACGCTTCTCGCCCTCTTGCTGTGCGCCGCTGCCGCGGCGCTCGGCGCCTGCGGCCAGAAGGGCAACGAGATCGCGACCGGCAGCGAGTTCCGGGAGGGCTCGGACCTGTTCATCGAGCACTGCTCGGGCTGCCACACGTTCTCGGTGGCCGGTACCGAGGGCTCGGCGACCAACGTCGGCACCCGTGAGTACAAGGACGGGCCGAACTTCGACCAGCGCGCGGAGACGGCCGACGACGTCCTGTACGCGATCCAGAACGGCGGCTTCTCCTCGGGCCCGATGCCCCAGCAGATCGTGACCGGCGAGGACGCGCAGAAGATCGCCGACTTCATCGCCAAGTACTCGGGGCAGAAGGCGGAGCGCCCGCCCAACCCGCAGGGCAGCAACCCGCCGGCGACCCCGTCGGACGCCGAAGCGCCCGAGGAGTAGTCCCGCAGGACCGATGCTCGACCTGAAGGCGATCCGCCGCGATCCGGAACCCGTGCGCTCGGCGCTGGCCCGCCGGCGCGACGGCTCCGACGCCCGGCTCGACGAGGTCCTGGCGCTCGACGCCCGCGCGCTGGAGCTGATCCCCGAGGTGGAGTCGCTGCGCGCGACCCAGAACGAGGCCTCGCAAGGGATCGCGCGCGCCAAGAAGGCCGGCGAGGACGCGGGCGAGGCGATCGCCGCCATGCAGGAGGTCTCGCGCAGGGTCAAGGCGCTCGGCGAGGAGCTCTCGGGGGTCCAGGCCGAGCTCGACCAGGCGCTCGCGACGCTGCCGAACCCGCCCGACCCGAGCGCGGCGGACGAGGACACCACGTTGCGGGAGGTCGGCGAGGCGGGCAAGGAGACCCATCCCCACCCACCCCTCGACCACCTCGAGCTCGCCGGTGCCACGATCGACATGGAGGCGGGCGCGCGGATCGCGGGCTCGCGGTTCGCGGTGCTCATGGGCGACATGGTGCTGCTCGAGCTGGCGCTCGTGCGGTGGGCGCTGGAGCTGCTGGGCGAGCACGGCTTCGAGCCCGTCGCCCCGCCGGTGCTGGTGCGCGAGGAGGCGCTGTTCGGCACCGGCTTCCTGCCCGACACCGAGCAGCAGATCTACCGGCTGGCCGACGACGCGCTGTACCTGGCGGGGACGAGCGAGGTGGCGCTGGCGTCGCTGCACGCCGGCGAGATCCTCGACGACGAGCGGCTGCCGCTGCGCTACGCGGGCTACTCGCCGTGCTTCCGGCGCGAGGCGGGCGCGGCCGGGCGCGACACGCGCGGGATGTTCCGCGTGCACCAGTTCGACAAGGTCGAGATGTTCACGTTCGTGCGCCCTGAGGAGGCGGTCGACGAGCACGAGCGGCTCCTCGCCATCGAGGAGGAGATCCTCCAGGCGCTCGAGTTGCCCTACCGCGTGGTCAACATCGCCGTCGACGACCTCGGCACGTCGGCGGCCAAGAAGTACGACAACGAGGCGTGGCTGCCCGGCCAGCAGCGCTACCGCGAGGTCACCTCGACCTCGAACACCACCGACTTCCAGGCCCGCCGGCTGGACATCCGCTACCGGCCCGCGGGCGGCGGCCGACCGCGCCACGTCCACACGCTCAACGGCACGGCGGTGACGTGGCGGCACATGATCGCGATCCTCGAGAACGGCCAGCAGGCGGATGGCACGGTGGCGATCCCGTCCGTGCTCCACCAGTGGGGTGCTCCCGCGACGCTGCGGGTAGGCGACGCGCAATGAGCGAGACGCCGATCACCCCAGAGAACCCGGACATCCCCGACGAGCCGCCGCCCACCGAGGACGGCACGCCGGAGGTCGACGACCAGCCGCTCGGCCCTCCGGCCGGCATGCCCGAAGAGGACGCCCCGCTCCCGGGCCTGCCCGAGAACGAGCCGCCCGCCGCCGACTAGCGAAGGCCCGGATTTCCGCATAGAGTCGGGCGGTGCGGATCGCCCTCATCGCCATCGGCTTGGCGCTCCTCATCGCGCCCGCCGCGCAGGCGAGCGACCTCGCCGCGTCGTCGTCGAAGGAGATCGCGATGCGGCTGGTCTCCAGCGCCGAGAACTCGTCGCTGAACTGGCGCGCGCAGTACCGCTACATCGAGGACATCCACGACGGCCGCGGCTACACGGGCGGGATCATCGGGTTCTGCTCGGGCACCGGCGACATGCTCGAGGTGGTGCGCGCGTACGCGCGCAAGCGATCGCACAGCACGCTCACCGGCTTCCGGCGCGCGCTGAAGAAGGTCAACGGCACCGACTCGCACGCCGGCCTCGGCAAGCCGTTCGTGAAGGCGTGGCGGAAGGCCTCGCGCACCAAGGCGATGCGCCGCGCCCAGGACCGCGAGCGCGACCGCGTCTACTTCAACCCGGCCGTGAAGCTGGCCAAGGGCGACGGGCTGAACGCGCTCGGGCAGTTCGCCTACTACGACGCCGCCGTCGTCCACGGCTTCGAGGGAATGGCGGGCGTCCGCGAGCGCGCGCTCGCCCGGGCGGCCACGCCGGCGGCGGGCGGCGACGAGACGGCCTACCTCGAGGCGTTCCTCGACGAGCGCGTCGTCGAGATGCGCAAGGAGGCCGCGCACGAGGACGTCACGCGGATCGAGACCGCCCAGCGCCGCTTCCTGCGCGAGGGCAACCTCGACCTCGCGGCGCCGCTGCAGTGGTGGGTGTACGGCGACGGATTCGAGATCACGACCGCGCCCTGAGACGAACGGAGGAGCCATGAGCGATCAGCCCGCGCAGCGCGAACTCGCGGAGGCGGATTCCGGGGTCCAGCCGGGCCATGGGTCGGAGACGTTCTACGTCGTGGGTGAAGGGCTGCTCGCCGCCAGTCGCGGCGGCCGCCCGAACGGCGCGGGCGCGCCGGTCACCGCCACGGCGGCTGCGGCAGCCGCCGCCCCGCCCTTCCGCTTCTCGCGCATGGGCCCGAAGGGCGGGCAGCCGCTGTCCCGGGCGATCCGCAAGCGGCTCGCGCAGGCGATGACGGCGGGCGGCAGCGCCGACGGGACCATCCCCGCCGGCTACACGTACCTCGGGCAGTTCATCGACCACGACCTGACCTTCGACAAGACGAAGGTCGCGCTCGGGACCGGCGTGTCGCCCGCCGACCTGCTCCAGGGCCGCTCGCCCGCGCTCGACCTCGACTCGCTATACGGCGCCGGGCCGGGCGACCCGAAGTCGGAGCGCTTCTACCAGTCCAACGGCCGCAAGCTCAACCTGGGCAAGACGGAGGCCGCGGGCACCGGCCGGCTCGCCGCCAAGGAGGGCTTCGACCTCCCGCGCCGCAACGCCGAGAAGCACGCGATCGTCCCGGACGCCCGCAACGACGAGAACCTCGCGGTCGCCCAGACGCACCTCGCGATGATGCGCTTCCACAACCGGGTCGTCGACGAGCTCGCGTCGGTGCCGGCCGACAAGCGCTTCCGCCGGTCGCGGGAGGCGGTCGTCAAGCACTACCAGTGGATGGTCCGCCACGACTACCTGCCGCGGATCTGCGATCCGGCGGTGGTCGACGACGTGTTCACCAACGGCCGCAAGGCGTTCGAGCCCGGCGCCCCGGCGACCCAGGTGCCGACGATGCCGATCGAGTTCTCGATCGCCGCGTTCCGCCTCGGCCACAGCATGATCCGGCGCTCCTACAACTGGAACGCCGAGTTCGACGACGGCGCCGGGACGCTCGACTTCCTGTTCAGCTTCTCGGGCACGAGCGGCTTCCTCGGCGAGGGGTCGCGGCTGCCGTCCAACTGGATCGCCGACTGGCGGCGGATGTACGCGTTCGACCAGGCCGCGCTGAAGGTCCCGGCGGCGAAGTCCAACCGCGCGCGGCGCATCGACACGCGGCTCGTCGACGTCCTCGCCGAGCTGCCGCCCGGGTCGTTCGGGGCCAAGCAGCCGCCCGGCGACCGACTGGTGGCCAACCTCGCGTTCCGCAACCTCGCCCGCGCGCGGATGGTCAAGCTCGCGACGGGGCAGGGGATGGCGGCGCGGCTGGCCTCCAAGGGCGTCAGCGTGACGCCGCTGACGAAGGCCCAGATCCGCGACGGCAGCGGCGGGGTCGCGCTCACCTCGCTGTCCGGCGCGCAGCGCGACGCGGTGCTCGAGCGCACGCCGCTGTGGTTCTACGTCCTGCGCGAGGCGGAGTTCAACGGCGGCCGGCTGGCGGGCGTCGGCGCGCGGATCGTCGCCGAGACCATCCACCGCGCGATCGAGGGCAGCAAGTGGTCGATCCTCCGCGACCCGGCGTTCAAGCCGAGCTTCGGCCCCGACGACCAGACGTTCGACATGCGCGACCTCCTGTTCTTCGCCTTCGAGGGCAAGAAGTCGCTCCTCGCGCCGCTCGGCTGACGCAACACCCGCGACTTCTGATGCAACACACCCCCGGGTGCGTTGCAGCGGCACGCGCCGCGGCTTCCTCTGGTACTCATTCCGCCCAAGGGGGTGGGGACGCGAGCCAGGCCGCAAAGGCGAGTGGCATCCAGGGCGCGCGCGACGCCGGAACGGCCCCTGCGATTCTCTCGGTGCGCAACCTCGAGGTCGTCTACAACGACGTCGCGCTCGTGCTCCGGGGCGTCAGCGTCGAGGTCCCGCGCGGCGCGATCGTGGCCCTGCTGGGGGCCAACGGCGCCGGGAAGACGACGCTCCTGCGCGCGATCACCGGGCTGCTGCGCGTGCACCGCGGCGAGATCACCAAGGGCTCGGTCTCGCTGGAGGGCGAGCGCGTCGACGGGCGCGACCCCACCGACATCGTGAGGCGTGGCATCGCGCAGGTGATGGAGGGCCGGCGGATCTTCGCCGAGCTGACCGTCGAGGAGAACCTGCGCGCCGGGGCGTTCACGCGCCGCTCGAAGGCCGAGGTGCGCGAGTCGCACGAGCGGGTGATCGACCTGTTCCCGCGGCTGGGGGAGCGCCGGAAGTCGACCGCCGGCTACCTGTCGGGCGGCGAGCAGCAGATGCTCGCGATCGGCCGCGCGCTGATGGCCGACCCGCGCGTGCTGCTGCTCGACGAGCCCTCGCTCGGCCTCGCCCCGAAGCTCGTCGAGGCGATCCGGGACATCATCGTGCAGCTCAACGAGCAGGGCACGAGCGTGCTGCTCGTCGAGCAGAACGCGGCGATGGCGCTCTCGATCGCCGACCACGGCTACGTGATGGAGACCGGCAAGGTCGTCAAGGACGGCCCGGCCAAGGAGCTGATGGCCGACCGCGACATCCAGGAGTTCTACCTCGGGGTCGGCGAGGCGGGCCGGCGCTCGTTCCGCGACGTGAAGTCCTATCGGCGCAAGAAGCGCTGGAGCGGATGAGCCACGCCGCCATCGAGAGCCGCGAGGCGGGAGCCCCCGAGGCCGCGCCCGAGGCGCTGCTCACCTTCCGCGACGTGACGCTGCGCTTCGGCGGCGTGACCGCGCTCGACGGCGTCGACTTCGACGTCCTCCCCGGCGAGCTGTTCGCCGTGATCGGGCCCAACGGCGCGGGCAAGACGTCGATCTTCAACTGCATCAACGGCGTCTACCGGCCGCAGGAGGGCTCGATCCTGCTCGACGGCGCGGAGCTGATCGGCCGCCCGCCGGTCGCCGCGGTGAAGGCGGGCGTGGCGCGCACGTTCCAGAACCTGGGCCTGTTCACGCAGCTGTCGGTGATCGACAACCTGATGCTCGGCCGCCATCACCTGATGCGCACCGGCTTCATCACCGGCGCGGTGTGGTGGGGCCGGGCCAAGCGCGAGGAGGTCGAGCACCGCGAGGCGGTCGAGCGGATCGTCGAGCTGCTCGAGCTCGAGCCGCACCGCCACACCCACGCCGGGCTGCTGCCCTACGGCGTGCAGAAGCGCCTCGAGCTGGGACGCGCGCTGGCCATGGAGCCGAAGCTGCTGCTGCTCGACGAGCCGGTGGCGGGCATGAACCTCGAGGAGACCGAGGACATGGCGCGCTACATCCTCGAGACGCGGGCCGCGCTGGGGATCGCGATCATCCTCGTCGAGCACGAGATGCACCTGGTCATGGACCTCGCCGACCGCGTCATGGCGATGGACTTCGGGCGGCCGCTCGCCACCGGCTCGCCGGCCCACGTGCAGGCCGACGAGTCCGTCATCGAGGCCTACCTGGGCGGAGGGGCCGCGTGACGCGAGTCGCTGCCGGCGCTGCTGCTCGGCCACGCCCGCGACCGGCCCGACCAGGTCGCGCTGCGCGAGAAGCACCGCGGGCTGTGGCGCGAGTTCACGTGGGCCGAGTACGCGCAGCGCGTCGCCCGCACCGCGCACGGTCTGCGCGCGCTGGGCGTGGAGCCGGGCGACCGGGTGGCCGATCCACGCCGAGAACCGCCCCGAGTGGCTGGTCGCCGACCTCGCGATCCAGGGCATGGGCGCCGATCAGCGTGGGGATCTACCCGACCAGCCCCGCCGCGGAGGTCGAGTACCTGCTCTCGCACTCCGGCTCGGTGGTGCTGATCGCCGAGGACGAGGAGCAGCTCGACAAGGCGCTCGCCGTCCGCGAAGGGCTCGACGACCTGCGCCACGTCGTGGTGATCGACCCGCGCAACGTGCGCGGCCTCGACGACCCGATGGTGTCGACGTTCGCCGAGCTGGAGGCGGAGGGGGACCTCGCGGACTACGAGCGCGCGGTCGGGGAGCTGGACCCGGAGGCGACCGCGGTCCTCGTCTACACCTCCGGCACCACCGGCCCGCCGAAGGGCGCGATGCTCTCCCACCGCAACCTGCACTGGTCCAGCGGCGCGCTTCAAGGAGGCCTTCGACACCTCCAGCGACGACGAGATCCTCTCCTACCTGCCGCTGTGCCACGTCGCCGAGCGCCTCAGCTCGGTGATCAACGCCACCGCCACCGGCTACGTCGTCAACTTCGGCGAGGGCGGCGCCTCGTTCCCGCAGGACCTGCGCGACGTGCAGCCGACGATCTTCGCGGCGGTCCCGCGCGTGTGGGAGAAGATGCTCGCCACGGTCGAGATCCGGATGGCCGACGCGTCGCGGCTCAAGCGCGCGAGCTATCGCTACGCGCTGCGCGAGGGCAAGCGGCTGGCGCCGAAGCGGATGGCGGGCAAGCTCTCGGCCGTGGACCGCGTGCGGGCGGCCGCGGCGAGCGCGCTCGCGCTGCGCTCGCTGCGCGACAAGCTCGGCCTCTCGCGCACGCGGATCGCGGTGTGCGGCGCGGCGCCCATCTCCCCGCAGGTGCTGGAGTGGTTCTGGGCGCTCGGGATCCCCGTCTACGAGATCTACGGGCAGACCGAGAACACCGCCATCTGCACGTTCATGCCGGCCGGCGAGGTCCGCATCGGCACGGTCGGGCAAGCCGCTGCCGGAGGTCGAGATCACGATCGCCGACGACGGGGAGATCCTCACCCGCTCGCCCGCCGTCTTCCAGGGCTACTACCGCAACGAGGAGGCGACCGCCGACGCCGTCGACGCCGACGGCTGGCTGCACACCGGCGACGTGGGCGAGATCGACGAGCACGGCCACCTGCGGATCACCGACCGCAAGAAGGACATCATCATCACCGCGGGCGGCAAGAACATCTCGCCGTCGGAGATCGAGAACAAGCTCAAGGTCTCCCCGTACGTGCGCGAGGCGATGGTGGTCGGCGACCGCCGCAAGCACCTCGTGGCGCTGATCGGCGTCGAGCTCGACACCGTCGGCGACTGGGCCGCGCGCCAGGGCGTCGCGTTCACGACCTACGGCGACCTCGCCCGCAAGCCCGAGGTGCGCGAGCTGATCGGCGAGTGGGTCGAGCGCTGCAACGGCGATCTCGCCTCGGTCGAGGGCATCAAGAAGTTCGCGCTGATCGAGAAGGAGCTCGACCACGAGGACGGCGAGCTGACCGCGACGCAGAAGGTCAAGCGGCGGGCGCTCGAGCAGCAGTTCGAGCCGCAGATCGAGGACCTTTACGGTCGACCGGATGTCGACCGTCCCGGTCAGGACGCGGGGCCGGACGCCCCGCGGAGGTAACCATGCAGGAGTTCCTCCAGCTCGTGTTCGCGGGGCTGGCGCTGGGCGCGCGCTACGCGCTGGTGGCGCTCGGCTTCGTGATCATCTACCGCGCCACCGGGGTGATCAACTTCGCCCAGGGCGGGCTGGTGGCGATCGGCGCCTACCTGACGTACGCGTTCTCCAACGGTTTGCAGCTGCCGTTCGTGCTCTCGGTGATCCTCGCGGTGGCGGCGGCCGCGCTGGTCGGCGCCGCGGTCGAGCGCAGCGTGCTGCGCCACATGGTCGGCGAGCCCACGTTCGCGGTGATCATGGTCACGATCGGCCTGCTGTACATCATCGAGCAGGTCGTCACCGCGATCTGGGGCTTCGACGCGCTGAACCTGCGCGACCCGTGGGGCGTCGCCACCGTGAACGTCGGCGGCGTCGTGATGTCGACCCGCGACCTGTGGACGATCGGGATCGCGGCGTTCGTGCTGGTGGCGTTCTTCGCGTTCTTCCGCTTCTCCAAGCTCGGGGTGGCGATGCGGGCCACGGCGTTCGATCCGGAGGCCGCGCTCGCGCAGGGCATCAGCGCGCGGCGGGTGTATGCCGTCTCGTGGGCGATCTCGGCGGGCCTGGCCGCGCTGGCGGGGGTCACGCTGGCGTCGGGCGCCGCGGCGCTGACGCCGACCGTCGGCGCGGTCGCGCTGGTCGCGTTCCCGGCCATGATCGTCGGCGGGCTGGACTCGCCGGTCGGCGCGGTCGCGGGCGGCGTGATCATCGGGCTCACCCAGTCGCTGACCTCCGGCTACCAGCAGGACATCGCGCCGTGGCTGGGCGACAACTTCAGCGCGGTCATGCCCTACGTCGTGATGATCGTCATCCTGCTCGTGCGGCCTTACGGGCTGTATGGCACGCGCGAGGTCCGGAGGGTCTAGTGCCTTCTCCGCACCCCCAGATGACGCGCCGCTACGAGGACGAGCTGCGCCTGTTCCGGACCCGCTCGGCGAAGGCGTGGCTGGTGGTGCTGATCGTGGTGTGGCTGGCCACGCCCGTGTTCGTGGCCGACGAGTTCTGGCTGACGGTGCTCAACTACGCGGGCATCGCCGCGGTCGGCGCGATCGGGCTCAACCTGCTCACCGGCTACACCGGCCAGGTCTCGCTCGGCCACGCGTTCTTCATCGGCGCAGGCGCCTACATGGCGGGCCAGGTCGGCGGCGAGCTGGGCTGGCCGCTGGCGCTGTGGCTGCCGTCCGCGGCGCTGTTCGGCGCGGCGGTGGGCGCGCTGATCGGCCCGTTCGCGCTGCGCCTGCGCGGCAACTACCTGGCGATCGTGACGCTCGGGCTGGTGTTCCTCGGCGAGCACCTGTTCCGCAACCTCGAGTCGGTCACCGGCGGCAACTCCGGCACGTCGGTGGTGGCCGGCGCCACGCTCGGCCCGCTCGACTTCGCCGCCATGAACCTGTTCGGCGACGAGTACACGCGCAACCAGAGCTGGTTCTGGCTGATCTGGGGCGTCGTCGGGATCTGCGCGCTGCTGGCCAAGAACATCGTGCGCACGCGCCCCGGCCGGGCGATCCAGGCGATTCGCGACCGGGACGTGGCGGCGGAGATCATCGGGGTCGAGCTGGGGCGCTACAAGGTCGGGGCGTTCGCGCTCTCCAGCGGGCTGGCGGCGATGGGAGGCGCGCTGCTGGGCGCCTACCAGCAGTTCGTCAGCCCGGATCAGTTCTCGCTGTTCCTGTCGATCCAGTACATCGCGATCATCATCGTGGGCGGCGTCGGAACCGTGTTCGGCGCCGTGCTGGGCGCGCTGTTCCTGGGCGGCCTGCCGGCGCTGATCGACGAGTACTCGGCCTCGATCCCCGGCGTGGCCACGAGCGCCGGGGACAGCGGCTTCATCTCGGTGTTCTCGCTCAACCAGGCCATCTTCGGCCTGCTGATCGTGTTGTTCCTGGTCTTCGAGCCGCGTGGGCTGGCCGCGATATGGCTGCGGGCGAAGGCGTACTTCAAGTCCTGGCCATTCTCGTACTGAGTTCCTGGAGGAGGGGCGCAAATGAGACGGATCGTGTGGGTGCTCGCGACGGTGCTGGTGCTGGCGCTGGCGGGCTGCGGCGGCGCGGCGGACGAGGGGTCCTCGGACTCGGGCGGCGAGGGTGGAGCGCCGAAGAACGTCCCGGGCTTCGACGGCAAGACGATCAAGCTCGGCGTGCTGACGCCGCTGTCGGGCCCGGTGGCCGTGATCGGCAACCCGCTGACGGCGGGCAACGAGGTCTACTTCGACTACATCAACAAGGAGAAGGGCGGGATCGCCGGCAAGTACCAGGTCGAGCTCGTGCAGCAGGACACGCAGTACGCGCCTGAGAAGACCGTCCAGCAGTACAACAAGATCAAGGGCCAGGTGGCGATGTTCACGCAGGTGCTCGGCACCGCGCCGACGCTCGCCGTGCTGCCGCAGCTCAAGAGTGACGGGATGCTCGCTGCGCCTGCGTCGCTCGACGCGTTCTGGGTGCGCGAGGAGAACCTGCTCCCGGTCGGCGGCCCGTACCAGATCCAGGCCATCAACGCGCTCGACTACTTCATCAACGAGGCGGGAGGCAAGGGCAAGAACATCTGCTCGCTCCTCCAGGACGACGCGTACGGCGAGGCCGGCCAGGCGGGCGTGGACTTCGCGGCCCAGGAGCTCGGGTTCGAGGTCGTCGACACGCAGAAGTACAAGGCGGGCGACAAGGACGTGACCGGCCAGGTGCAGCGGCTGCAGCGCTCCAAGTGCGACGCGGTGTTCCTCGTCGCGACGCCGACCGACGCCGGCACGATCTGGGGCACGGCGGCCAAGCTCGGCTTCGCGCCGCGCTGGATCGGCCAGTCGCCGTCGTGGATCGACGAGCTGGGCACCTCCCCGCTCGCGCCGTACCTGAAGAAGACGACGTGGATCGCCGCCGAGGGCACCGAGTGGGGCGACGACAGCGTCGAGGGCATGAAGCAGATGGTCGAGCGGGTCGAGAAGTACAAGCCCGACCAGGAGCCCGACTACTACTTCGCGTTCGGCTACAACCAGGCCACGGCGGTGACCGCGGTGCTCGAGAAGGCGGTCGAGCTCGGCGACCTCTCCCACGAGGGGATCATGAAGGCCTCCCAGGAGGTCGGGACGGTGAGCTTCGCGGGCCTGACGGGCGACTACGAGTACGGCCCGGCGGAGTCCCGCAACCCGCCGCGCACGTCGACCATCTTCCAGGTGGACCCGACGAAGCCGTTCGGCCTCGCCAAGCTCAAGTACGACTTCGAGTCCGAGGCGGCGAAGAAGTTCGAGTTCCAGAAGGCCGACCTGTAGCCACGGCGGTGGCGGGCGCCTCGGCGCCCGCCATCGCGCACAGCGCCAGCTCGCGGACGGCGATGCGCGTCTCCGGCACGAGCGCCTCCGTGTCGAAGGTGCCGGTGTCGAGCATCGCCGCGAGCTGGTCGTCGTGCGGGATCGCGACGTCGAGCCCGACGCCGGTGCGCCGGAAGCGCTCGATCATGGCGGCGGCGTCGCCGATGGCGGTGACGCGGTTGAGCACGAGCGTGACCCGCTCGGACGGCAGGCGCGTGCGCCCGTCGCGGTCGAGCAGCTTGCGCAGCCCCGACCCCACGCGGGTCGCGCCGACCCGGTCCGGCCCGGCGACCATCAACACGCAGCGTGAGCGTGCCGACGTCGTGGTCGGCGTCCACGCGCGTGGAGCCATCGCGCCGAGTCAGGGCGCGTTGGCCGGCGGCGCATGAGCCGCCGGACCCAACTTCTTATCCGGGTGCGGCCAGGGCCAGCGCGTCCTCGACGCAGGCGCGGCGCACCCGCTCGGGATCGAGGGCGAACGCCCCCGGGACGCCGGGCGCCGTCTCGCACACGCCGAGGCCGATCCGGGCGAGGTGCATCGTCCCCAGCACCTGCGTGTAGAGCCGGTTGGCCACGAAGTCGGGCTCCTCGACGCCGCGCGCCTCGAGGAGGGCGGCCAGCGGCGCCAGGCAGGCGGCCATCGAGCGGCCGAGCCGCACCCACACGCCCTCGCCGACCCGCTCGCGCAGCTCGGCGGCCGGGCGGCGCATCAGCGACAGCGCGCAGTCCAGGAACGCCGGGTAGCGCAGGCAGAAGTGGGTGAAGGCGTCGAGCGCGTCGCGCAGGTCGTCCCCGCCCCGGGCCAGCTCGCGCAGCTCGTCCAGGTAGGTCGTGACGGTGAGGACGAACAGCTCCTCCTTGGACGCGAAGACGCGGTAGATCAGCGCCTTGTTGATGCCGACGGCGCGGGCGATCTCCTCCATCGGGGCGTCCTGGAGGCCGCGCTCGTCGAACAGGGCGCGCGTGGCCAGGACGAGCTCGCGCTCCCGTTCGCGCCGGGTGGTGACGGCCGGAGGCATGCCACATCAGAGTGTGACAGCGTGTGCAACCATTGGTTACATGGAAGCCGCCACCGTGACCGAGACGCCGTTCTCCCTCGACCTCTCCCAGGACCAGCGCGACATCCGCGACTGGGTCCACGGCTTCGCGGAGGGCGTCGTGCGTCCCGCCGCCGCCGAATGGGACGAGCGCGAGGAGACGCCGTGGCCGATCATCGCCGAGGCGCAGAAGATCGGCCTCTACGGCTTCGAGGCGATGGCGCAGTTCTTCTCGGACGAGAGCGGCCTCACGCTCCCGATCGTCAACGAGGAGCTGTTCTGGGGCGACGCGGGGATCGGGATGGCGATCATGGGCACCTCGCTCGCCGTGGCGGCCATCTTCGGCCAGGGCACCGGCGAGCAGGCCGGCGAGTGGATCCCGCAGTGCTTCGGCACGCCGGAGGAGCCGGCCGTCGCGGCGTTCTGCGTCAGCGAGCCCGACGCGGGCTCGGACGTCTCCTCGCTGCGCACGCGCGCGGTGTACGACGAGGCCCAGGACGAGTGGGTCATCAACGGCCAGAAGGCGTGGGCGACCAACGGCGGCATCGCCGGCGTGCACGTGATCGTCGCGTCGGTCGACAAGGAGCTCGGCTCGCGCGGGCAGGCGGCGTTCGTCGTGCCGCCCGGCACGGCCGGGCTGACCATGGGGACGAAGGTCAAGAAGCACGGCCTGCGCGCCTCGCACACCGCCGACGTCTTCCTCGACGACTGCCGCGTCCCCGGCTCCTGCCTGCTGGGCGGTAAGGAGAAGCTCGACGAGAAGATGGCGCGCGCCCGCGAGGGCACGCGCGGCCGCGGCCAGGCCGCGATGCAGACCTTCGAGTCCACCCGCCCCACGGTCGGCGCGCAGGCCATCGGCATCGCCCGCGCCGCCTACGAGTACGCGCTCGCCTACGCCCTCGAGCGGGAGCAGTTCGGCCGCCCGATCATCGACAACCAGGCGATCGCCTTCACGCTCGCCGACATGAAGATGGAGATCGACGCCGCGCGGCTGCTCGTGTGGCGCGCGTCGTGGATGGGCCGGCAGGGGAAGCGCTTCGAGAACGCCGAGGGCTCGATGTCCAAGCTCAAGGCCGGCGAGGTCGCGGTGTGGGCAACCGAGCGGGCGATCCAGATCCTGGGCGGCAACGGCTACACGCGCGAGTACCCCGTCGAGCGCTGGCACCGCGACGCCAAGATCTACACGATCTTCGAGGGCACGTCGGAGATCCAGCGGCTTGTCGTCGCGCGCGCCATTTCCGGGCGCCAGATCCGTTAGAGCGTCCATGAGCCGCACGCGTCGCGCGCTCGCGGCCCTGCGCCGCTTCGACTCCCGCGCGGAGCTGATCGCGCTTGCGCGCGCCGCCCGGCAGCGGCTGCCGGGCGACTCGCGCTACGGCGACCCGCTGTCGCTGACCGGCGACGAGGCGCCGCAGCTGCTCGGGCGGCGCCTGTCCGCGCTGGGCGACGCGCAGCCCAGCGCGCTGCGCGAGGTGGGGCTGAGCGCGCTGCAGGTCTGGCAGTCGGTCGCCGAGTCGCAGGGCCGGGGTCACGGCGACCGCGACGTGGCGATTTTGTTCACCGACCTCGTGGACTTCTCGGGCTGGGTGCTCGACGCCGGCGACGAGGCGGGCGTCGACCTGCTGCGGCGGGTGGGCCACGCCGTCGAGGCGCCGGTCCGCGCCCACGGCGGGCGCGTGGTCAAGCGCCTCGGCGACGGGCTGATGGCCGCCTTCGACGACCCGGCGGCCGCGGTGCGCGCCGCCTGCGAGGCGAGCGCGGCGGTCGGCGAGATCTACGAGCCGGGCCTGCGCGCCGGGCTCCATCTGGGGCGCCCGCGGCGGCTGGGCGGCGACTACTTCGGGGTCGACGTCAACGTCGCGGCGCGCGTGGCGTCGGCGGCCGGCGGCGGCGAGGTGCTGGTGTCCGACGCCGTCCGCGAGCGGCTCGATCCCGACCAGGTCTCGACCCGGCGGCGGTGGCGCTTCCGGCCGAAGGGCGCCCCGAAGGGGCTGCAGGCGTACGTGGCGGAGCCGGCCGGGTGAACGCCCGCGCTACCGTGCCGGTCCGATGAGCACGGCCATCGATCTCGACGCCGTCGCGCGCCAGAACCCCAGCCGCGCGCGGCTGCACACGTTCATCGCCGAGGCCGCCGCGTCGATCCCGGCCGGCGCGCTTGTGCTCGACGCCGGGGCCGGCGACGGGCGCCATCGCCCGCTGTTCGCGGGCGCTCAGTACGAGGCCGCCGACTTCGAGGCCGTGCCGACGAAGACGTACTCCGAGAACGACATGATCTGCGACCTCAGCGCGATCCCGGTGGAGGACGACCGCTACGACCTCGTCCTCCTCACGCAGGTCCTCGAGCACGTGCCCGAGCCCCACACGGTGCTCAACGAGTTGGCCAGGGTCCTCAAGCCGGGCGGTCACCTGTGGGCGACGATGCCGCTGTTCTACGAGGAACACGACCAGCCCTACGACTTCTTCCGCTACACGCAGTTCGGGGTCAGGCACCTGTGCGAGGCGGCCGGGCTCCGGGTCGAGCGGCTGGAGTGGCTCGAGGGCTACTTCGGGACGCTCTCCTACCAGGCGAAGGTCGCGACCAAGCTCCCCGTCGACCCGGCCGTCTACGGCGGCGGGCTCGAGGGGCGCGCGATCGCCGTCGGCGCGCGCGTCACCCGGTCGCTGGCCTGGCGGCTCGTGGGCGTGTTCGGGCGCCTCGAGGGCCGCCACAAGCTCACCGGCGTCGGGCTGCCCAAGAACTTCGCGCTGGTCGCGGTCAAGGCCGTAGGAGACTGACCCACCGGTCCAGCTCGGCGAGCGCGGGCGGCTCGTGGCGGGCCGTGTAGCGCGCCCAGTCGTGCTCGTCGATCAGCTTCGGCGGCGATGAGCCGGGGCGCCCGACGAACGCCGGGAGCTCCGCCGCGGTGCAGCCGGCGTCGAGCACGGCCTCGGCGAGCTCGCGGCGCGCCCTGAGCAGCGCGTCGCGGTAGGAATCGCGGCTCCCGTCGAACCCGAGGGCGGCGCGGATGGCGTTGTCCCAGGGCAGGAACGCCTCCGGGCGCAGCGCGTACAGCGTCTTCGCGGCCGCGGTGGGGCCGAACGTCACGGGGATCGGCTTCCCCTTCACGCGCCGGTGCGCTGCGTGGGCGCCGGCGAGCTCGGCGTACGCGTCGGCGGCCACCTCGATCTCGTCGTCGGTGAGCCGGTCGAGCGTCGTCTCGGCGGGGAGACGGTCGGACCAGGTCTCCGCCCACCCGGCCATCGCGGCGAGCGTGAGGTCGGTGTCCTCGCTCGCGAGGCTGCGGCACCCCCACTTGCGCAGCCACACGACGGTCGCGAGGCGGTGGCCGCCGTCGCGCAGGTCGACCCGTCCGCCGGTGTGCTCGTGCAGCTCCACCCACGAGGGGTCGGTCGGCGCCACCTCGCCGAAGAGGCGGCAGCAGTACACGAGGTCGAAGACCCTCATGCGAGCGGAGGGGGAGGGATTCGAACCCCCGGAGCCGGGGTCGCCGACTCAACGGTTTTCAAGACCGCCGCATTCAACCGCTCTGCCACCCCTCCAAGAGCCGGGAGGTTAGACGTGGCGCCGTAGGAACTCGACCTGGTCGGAGACCGCGCGCTCGAACCACTCGCCCCAGTAGATGTCGAAGTGGCCGATCGGGTAGCGGCGGACGTCCACGTCGTGGCCGCGGGCGGCGTGCCGGATGGCGACCTTGGCGGGCGCGACGCTGTCGTGCTCGCAAAGGCACATCAGCACGGGCGCGCGCACGCGCTTCAGCGCCCGGCCGGGCCGGTAGAGGGTGATCCGCGGCGCGATCCGGGCGGCGACCTCCTGGTCGACGTCGAGGCCGCGGGTCAGGCGCTCGACGCCGGGCACCGCGTCCTCGGTCGTCATCAGCGCGACGGAGCCGGGCGGGCCGGCGGTGGGGATCCGGATCGGCCCGCGGCCGGCGAGGCGGGAGAGGTCGTCGCGCAGCGCGCGGGCGGAGATGCGGGCGGCGGTCAGGGGCGGCGCGCTCCGCAGCGAGGCGAGCCCGTCGGTGAACGGGCACTGGCTGACCACGGCGGCGACGCGGTCGTCGCCGGCCGCGACCTCCAGCACGTGGCCGCCGCCGAACGAGGAGCCCCAGATCGCGATCCGCTTCGGGTCGACGCCGTCGAGGCCGCGCGCGTAGCGCAGCGCGGCGGCCCAGTCCTCGAGCTGGCGGCCGATGTCGAGCAGCTGGCGCGGCCGCCCGCCGCTGTCGCCGAAGTGGCGGTAGGTGAAGGCGAGGGCGGCGAAGCCCGCCGCCTGGAAGCGCTCGGCGAACGCGTCGAGCCGCATCTCCCGCACCGCGCCGAGCCCGTGGCCGAGGATGACCAGCGGCGCCGGCGCGTCGTCGGGCCGGTACAGCCAGCCGCCGCAGTCGGCGTCGCCGGAGGTGAAGCGGACGTCGTCGCGCTCGGGCGCGGCGCTCATCGCCGCGGCAGCGTGGCCGCGATCAGCTTCGCGATCAGCCCGTACCCCGCCGTGTTCGCGTGGATGTCGCGGTAGGCGCAGTAGTAGGTGAGCTTGCAGACCTCCGCGACGGCGACCGGGACCTCCCCATACGGCGCCAGCGTGGTGGTCTGCTCGAGCGGCGTGTACGCGCCGGTGGCGGCCGTGACGTCCACGAAGCGCCCGCCGACGGACGTGTAGATCTCCTTCAGCGCCGGGTTGAGCAGCGTCTTGAACGCGACCACGGAGAGGGAAGCGAGGTCGCGGTCCGCCTGCACGCCCGACACCCAGGCGCCGAGGATCACGTCGGGGTAGGTGATGCCGACGATCCGCATCTTCTTGCCGCCGGCCTTGCGCAGCTTCTTGACCAGCGCCTTGCCGTTGGCCTTCACGCGCTCCATCGCCGGGCCGATGCAGGCGATCGGGTCCGGCTGGCGGCGCAGCTCGTGACGTCGTTGCCGCCGATCGAGACCGTGACGAGCTTGACCTCGCCGCGGTGGCGGCGCAGGAAGCGCGCGGCCGCCGCGGCCTGGGTGCGCCCGGCGTACTTCTCGCCGCCGGGCCCGAGCCCGCCGCAGCGCTTGGTGCGACGCAGGATCGAATCCGAGGTCTCGCCCCCGCAGCCGAAGTTGACGAGCTTCAGCCGGTAGCCGCGCCGCGGGCCGGTCGACGAGCTGGTAGGCGAACCCGTTGCGGTCGTGCGCCCGGTTCCCTGGCCGGTGGCCTGGTAGCCGGCCGCGTAGGAGTCGCCGAGCGAGACGTAGTAGGCGGGCTTGGTCTTGGCCTGCGCGGCGGAGGGGAGCGCGAGGGCGAGGACGGCGAGGGCGGGCAGGAGGACGCGGGGCATGGCGCTGAGCCTAGCCGCGCGCGATCTCCTCCGATGGCTCTTCGAGCAGCGCGAGCAGCTCCTCGACGACGCGCGGGTCGAACTGGGTGCCGGCGTGCCGGCGCAGCTCGTCGATCGCGACGTCGTGGGTGAGCGCCTTGCGGTAGGGCCGGTCGCTGGTCATCGCGTGCAGCGCGTCGCAGGCGAGGATGATCCGTGAGCCGAGCGGGATGTCCTCGCCCGAGAGGCGGTCCGGGTAGCCGGCGCCGTCCCAGCGCTCGTGCTCGTGGCGCACCAGGCGGCAGACGCCGGCCAGGAACTCGACCGGCCGCAGGATCTGCTCGCCGATCAGCGTGTGGCGCTCCATGATCTCGCGCTCCTCGGGCGTGAGCGGGCCGGGCTTGGAGAGGATCGCCTCCGGCACGGAGATCTTCCCGATGTCGTGGAAGACGGCCGCGAAGCGCAGGTCGCGCAGCTCCCGCTCGTCGAGCCCGAGCCGCCGCCCGATCGCCTCCGAGTGCGCGACGATCAGCCGCCCGTGCTCGGCCGTGTACGCATCCTTGGCCTCCAGCGCGGCGACCAGCGCCTGCGCGGTCCCGAGGTACCCGCGCTCGAGCTGCTCGTACAGCGACGCCGAGCGGAGCGCCGCGCCCGCCTGATCGGCGACCGTCTCCACGAAACGGGCGTCGTCCTCGTCGAACGCGTCGGGCTCGAGCTCCTCGATGTTGATCGCGCCCCACAGGACATCGCCGGACCACAAGGGCACGATCAGCTCCGAGCGCACCTCGACCGTCTCCGGCGTCGGGAGGTAGTCGGGCTCGGTGGTGACGTCGTTGACGAGCACCGACCGCTCGCTCGCCAGGCAGCGGCCGATCAGGCCCGCCTCGCGCGGCTGGCGCCAGTCCTGCCCGCCGAGCCGGACGAACGCCCCGCCGCGCACCGCGACCGCGCTGACCTCGCCGTCGCCGTGGTCGCGGATGAGCGCGCAGCAGAAGAAGCCGAACGCGCGGTGCAGCTCGTCGACGGTCGCCTCGAGAATCTCCCGCACGTCGGTCATGCCGGCGAGCCGGGCGCCGAGCGCGTTGGCGAGGCCCAGTTGCCGGGTGCGCTTGAGCAGGCGCTCGTCACGCTCGGCGGCCTCGGCCGTCACGGGCGGCGCCGGCACGGCGGCGCCGTGCTCCTCGCCGCGCGCGAAACGGCCGCGCTGCCAGTCGGCCGGGACGGCGGTGAACGGGTGCACGCTGCCGCGCAGCCCGGTCTGCTTGGCATGCAGGAGGGCGCGGTCGGCTCGCGAGACGAGCTCGGACGGCGTGACCCCGTCGGTCCACGTCCCGACCCCGGCGGTCGCGCCCGCCGACGCCCCGTCGACGAACTCGGCGATCGCGGCGCTGACGCGGTCCACGGCGCGCGCGGCCACTTCCATCGCGGCCTCCTCGTCGGCGTCGGAGACGAGCAGCGCGAACTCGTCGCCGCCGTAACGGGCGGCGATGTCGTAGGGGCGGATCCCGGTGCGCAGCGCGGTCCCGACCCGGCGCAGCACGGCATCGCCCGTCAGGTGTCCGTGCTCCTCGTTGACCTGCTTGAAGTGGTCGAGGTCGATCAGCACCAGCGAGGGAGCCTGGACGGCCTCGCGCGCGGCGCGGCCGAGTTCGCGATGCAGCGCCTCGTGCAGCGCGGCGTGGTTGAGGCAGCCGGTCAGCGCGTCGGTCTGGGCGACGCGCGCCAGGCCGGCGTGCGCGCTCGCGTTGCGGCAGGCGGCCCCGGCGAGCTCGGTGAAGGTCTCCAGCACGGTGAGCTCGTCCGGGCTCACCTTGTGCGCGCGATCCCAGCCGACGCTGAGCACGCCGTGCAGCTCGTCGTCCCAGCCGAACGGGACGGAGACCGCCGCCCGGACCTTGCTCAGCGGGGAGCCGGCCGGCAGCACGGTGGCCTCGGGGTAGTCGTCGGTGAGCATCGGGCGGCCATGCCTGATCACCTGGCCCGCGAGGCCGACGCCCGGCTCCAGCGGCGAGCCGACGTACTCGGGCGGCAGGCCTGCGACGCCCCCGACGTAGAACCCGGTTCCGATCGACCCGTGGTAGACGGCCGCGTTGTCGGCGCCGATCAGGCCGACCGCCTCCTGGCAGATGCGGCCGAGCACGGTCGCCAGGTCGAGCGACTCGTTGAGCGTCTTGGCGGCGCGCGTGAGGGCGAGCTGGCGCTTCATGTGGGCCTCATGCGCCATCGCGGTCCGCGCGGCGCCGAGCGCGCTCGCCGCGGCGGCGGCGAACAGCTCGTCGACGGGCTCGGTCGCGGCGCGCGCGCCGACGAGGAGCAGCACGTCGGTGCCGACGCTGAGCAGCTCGGCCGGGGCGTCCCCGTCGCCCGCCAGCGCGTTGGCGGTCTCGGGATCGGCGGCGATCCGGAGTGGTCGAGCGGCCACCATCTCGGCGAGCGAGGGCAATGTCGAGACGTCGTGGGGCTCTCCGGTCGGCGCGCCCGCCCCGGCGTGCGCGACGGCGCGGGCACGGCGCTCGCTGTCCTCCAGCGCCACCAGCACGACCACGCGCGCTTCGAAGAACTGCAGCGCCTCTTCGGTGACCGAGGTGCGCACGGCCGCGGGGTCGGCGGAGCCACCCGCAGGCGCGAGCAGGCGGGACACGGCGAGGATGGCGTCAGGCGGGCTGCGGCGGTGGGGATCCAATAGGTCTCCGTCTTCCTTCTCGGCCTTTGGCGCTAAGCCTTTACACTGGACCGCTCGACGGGCAAGGTCGCCCGTACCCGGAGAGGTGGCCGAGTGGCTGAAGGCACTCGCCTGCTAAGCGAGTATGGGGCTAAAAGCTCCATCGCGGGTTCGAATCCCGCCCTCTCCGCTCCCGGCGCACCCGTGGACGGTGGCTAGACTGTCGTCCCGCTTGCGCCCGTAGCTCAGCTGGATAGAGCGTCGGTCTACGGAACCGAAGGTCAGAGGTTCGAATCCTCTCGGGCGCGTCTTTCCGGCGTCACGGGCTCCCACCTCGGCGCTCGCGCGCCGCTACGGGGCCCGCGCTCAAGCGCGCAGCCGTACGACCGCTGCACTTCCACCCCCTGCGCCACACGTTCGGCACGCGCATGATCGCCAGGGCCGACATCCGCCGGTGCAGGAACGGATGGGCCACGCCGACGTCGCGACCACGGTGAAGTCCCTGCACGACGTCGAGCGACCCGACGAAGCCGAGCTCGCGGCCGCCGCGTTCGCCATCGAGTCGCCGGCAGCGCGGCTGCGATCCCCGCACGCCGCCGACCCGCCATGAGCCGGCCCGGGGCTATGGCGTTCGCGCACGTGGCGGGCGTCGTGGGCGCGCAGCCGGTCCTTCTCACTCGGACCGCTGGGCACTGAAGCCGCGGCTGATCCACGCGCGGTAGGCGTTGTAGAACCTGATGAACTCGGCGGCGACGAGCCGCGCGGCTTCGTGGACCTGCTCGGCGGGGGCGGTGGCGTACTCGTGGACGAGCAGCCGCCGCAGCTCCGCAGGCGGTCGAGGCGTCGCGCCCGTTCGGGTCCGAGGACGCCGAGGCGCTCGAGCGCTTGCAGGTCGCGGCGGGCGTTGAGCTCGTCGCCGCGGGCGCGGACCTCGGCGAGCTCGAGTCCGAAGGCCGTTACAGCGGCATCGCGCCGGGCCAGTACACACCAGTGGCGCCCGTGTTCGTTATGCGCGATAACCCCGTCACGGAAACCGTCGCCCTCCAAGCGGCGCTTCCGCTCGCCGACACGACGCCGGCGGGACTGACGTCCGACGAGCTCACCCGTCGCTACGCCACGCGTGAGGCGCATACCCGTCTCCACCAGCACCGCTTCCGCGAGCGGGTCCTCCGCGCGTACCGCACGCGCTGCGCTGTCTGCACGCTCCGCGAGGCTCCGCTCCTGCAGGCCGCGCACATCATCGAAGACCGCGACCCGCTGGGCGCGGCGGCGTCGTCAACGGCATCGCCCTGTGCGCGATGCTGCGCGTCGGACTGCAGGGATTCCACGGGAGCACGATCGAGCAGCCACGCGACCGCCGCGACCGACCGGACCCCGAGCGTTTGGGGGCGCGCTTCGAGCGCTTCAGCGCCGTCGCGTCGGGGCTCTGAGCACCCACCTCGCCTACGCTGAACCGCATGGATCGCCAGCACGACGCTCGCGAGGTGCTCGAGGCCCTGGTCGGCAGACCATCGACACGCTGACCGGCCGCCCCAACGCGTGCTCGCCATCGAAGGCGATCAGGTCCGCGTCGGCACGAGTCGAAGCCCGAACGGGACGCTGGTCCCAATCCGGTGTGTGCGGGACGCGCCGGACCAGACCTGGCAGCCGGCCGTCGAGCGGCGTGGCTCGAGCTGCGCGCGCCCGGCTCGCCGCTCGCCGGTTCCCGGCCGCGGGCGAGCTCGATCGTGTGGGCGGCGTCGTCCGGGATCTCGAAGGCGTCGACGACCTCCCGCCGGTCGGCGAAGCGAGCTCGGTCCCGCGCGAAACCGGCTGAGGAACGTTCTGGGAACGCTCGCGGAGCACCGTGTCTCCGACTGCTGACGAGCGACCAGGAGAGACCATGACCGCCATGCTCGAGCTACTCGACCAAGCCGCGCGCGGGTCCGTCATCACGCCGGAGGACCCTGGCTATGACGAGGCCCGCACGGTCTACAACGCGATGCACGATCGTCGACCGCGCGCGGTCGTCAGGTGCCGCGATGCCGCGGACGTCATGGCCGCGGTCCGGAGCGCCCGCGAGGAAGGCCTCGACTTGGCGATCCGCTGCGGCGGCCACAGCGTGCCCGGGTTCGGCACCGTCGACGACGGCATCGTGATCGACATGGCGGAGATGAAGAACGTCCGGATCGACCCCGTCAAGAAGGTGGCTCACGTCGGCGGCGGCGCGACCTGGGGTGACCTGGACCACGCGACCTACCCGTTCGGGCTCGGGACGACCGGCGGCATCATCTCGACGACCGGCGTCGCGGGGCTGACGCTCGGCGGAGGGATCGGCTACCTGGCCCGCGGGCTCGGGCTGTCGATCGACAACCTGCTGTCCGCTGACGTGGTGCTCGCCGACGGTCGCCAGGTCATCGCCAGCGACTACGAGCACGAGGACCTGTTCTGGGCTCTGCGCGGCGGAGGCGGCAACTTCGGCGTGGTCACGAGCATGGAGTTCCAGCTGCACGATGTCGGCGACGTATTCGGCGGCCCGCTGTTCTACGAGGTGGATGACGCCGTCGCCGTGATGGAGTGCTACCGCGACTACATCGAGGACGCGCCGGAGGAGCTCGGCTGCTTCTTCGCCTGGCAGATCGCCCCGCCGCTGCCGTTCGTCCCCGAGGACCGCGTGGGGGACCTGTTCTGCGCGATGGTGACCTGCTGGAACGGCTCGATCGACGATGGGGAGAAGGTCATCAAGCCACTGCGCGATGCCGCCGAGGTCAAGGCCGAGCACGTCGGGGCCATGCCCTACCCGGCACTGAACAGCGCGTTCGACGGGCTCGTTCCGCCCGGGATGCAGCACTACTGGAAGGCGGATTTCGCCGCAGCGCTGACCGACGGGGCGATCGCCGCTCACGTCGAGCACGGCCGGCGGACGCCGCACATGAGCTCGACGATGCACCTGTACTCGATCAACGGTGCGGTGCACCGGGTCGGCGCGGACGAGACCGCGTTCGGCCACCGGGACAAGACGTTCGCCCCTGTGATCGCCGGCATGTGGCCCGACCCCGCCGACAACGAGGCCAACACCCGCTGGGTGAAGGAGTACTACGCCGATCTGCATCCGCACACGGGGAGCGAGGGCGGGTACATCAACTTCATGGCGGACGACGACGGCGATCGGGCGCCGGAGAACTACGGCGCCAACTACGACCGGCTGACCGCGGTCAAGGCGGCATACGACCCGGCGAACATCTTCCACGTGAACCAGAACATCCAGCCGGCCGTCCGCGAGCGCGCGGGCGCTGAGCGCGGTTGACACGCTCGGCGCCCGGCGGGGC
The DNA here is from genome assembly GCA_963764385.1 of uncultured Solirubrobacteraceae bacterium. Classification (GTDB taxonomy): domain Bacteria; phylum Actinomycetota; class Thermoleophilia; order Solirubrobacterales; family Solirubrobacteraceae; genus DATFQI01. The sequence continues at coordinate 206,434 of CAVXSJ010000004.1, forward strand.
CGCCGCATCGCGGGCCGACTCGGCGGCGAGATGATCCTGCCCCACGGCACGTTCAGGAACGCCGCTGTGCGAGCGAGACGCCGCCGCCGCCCGCTGTGCGTCATCGTCACCCTGCCGCCCTCGCGTGCCCGTGGTCGCGCCACGCCGTGATCGTGCGCAGGCTCGAAGGACTCGAGCGGCAACCGGGAGGATGGGCGCCTCGGTCCTCGGCTGCTGGTCGACGCGGCGCTGAGCGAGGGGTGCGTGGGGGCTCGGCGGCTTTGCCCTTTGAGATCTGACACGCGCTCCGGCAAGAACGGGTCGAAGCAAGACGTCTCGCCGACGCCGTGACCATCGTCGAGGTCCGCGCCCCTTGACGGGAGGAGCCACGAGCCCGAAGGGACGCGAGGCCGCGTTCATGAGGGCGAGCCCCGCGGCGTGGCCCTTTAGGGCGCGGGAACCCGACGGCGATACGGTCGTCGCAATGCTGACCTCAGCGCACCCGCGTCGCCGGCGTCCGGGGCGTGTGCGCGACGTCCGGGGCGGCTGATGGCGAGCGTCGATGTCGTGCGCATCGACGTGCTCGGGCACTTCCGGGTGAGGTTCGATGACCGCGAGGTCACCGAGCCTGACTGGCCCGGTCGTCGTGCGCCGGAGCTCGTCGCGCTGCTCGCGCTCACCGAGAGGCACCGCCTGGCCCACGAGCAGGTGATCGAGCAGGTCTGGCCGCACCTCGATCCCGCCGCGGGCGCTGCGAACCTCCGCAAGGCCGCCCATCACGCGCGGCGCGCGCTGGATCATCCCGGCGCGGTCGTCTCGCGCGCCGGCCAGGTGGTGCTGTTCCCGGATCGTCAGGTCGTCGTCGACGCCGAGGCCTTCCTCCATGAGGCCGAGCGCGCGCTCGAGACGCAGGACCCCGTGGCGTGCGCGCGCGCCGCCGCCGACTACACCGGCGAGCTGCTGCCCGCGAACCCGTACGAGGCGTGGACACAGGAGCCTCGGCGCCTCGTCCAAGCCCGGCTCGCCGAGCTCCTGCGCGTCGCCGGCGACTGGGCGCGGCTCGTGGAGTTCGACCCCGCCGACGAGGCAGCATGCCGGGAGCTGATGTCGGCCGCGCTGGCGGACGGCCAGCGGCACGTCGCGATCCGGTGGTACGAGCGCCTACGAGTCGCGCTCGCCCGCGAGTTCGGGGTGCAGCCGTCCGCGGCGACGCGCGAGCTGTATGACCGCTGCACGGCGGGCGTGCGGCTCGGCGAGCGGGTGTTCGTCGGTCGCGAGGCCGAGCTCGCCGCGGCTGCCGCGCACCTTTCGTCGGCCCGCGAGGGTGGAGCGTCGGCGCTGCTCGTGCGTGGCTCGACCGGTCTTGGCAAGTCGGCGTTCTGCCGCGAGGTCTGCGCTCGCGCGAGCGCGGGCGGCTGGCGTGTGATCAGCGCGACCGCCGCGGCGACCGGCGTGCCGTACGGCCCGATCGGCGGCATCGTCGAGCAGCTCATGGTCTGCGGCCATCGGGCGGTCGCTGCGCTGCCGGACCGCACGCGAGCGATCCTCGCCGAGCTCACGCCGCTCGCCCCTGCGGCCCCGTCGCTTCAGGGCCCCCTGACACGCCACCAGGTCGTTGCGGCGCTGCAGCGCGCTCTCGCGCTGGCGGGCGACTCGGTGCCGACCGTGCTGTGGGCCGAGGATGCGCAGCTCCTCGACGAGGCGAGCGCGGACGTGCTCCACCAACTCGTCGCGGGCGCGGGCCCCGACCCACTGCTCGTGCTGCTGCCCTACCGTGCCGAGTGGGTGCGGACGCGACTGCCGCGGGGCCTCGCCTCGGCCGCCCTCGACGAGCGCACCCTCGCGCTCGAGCTCGACCCGCTGGCCGACGGTGAGATCGCCGCGCTGGTCGGGCTCGCGGCTTCCGGGAACCTGCCCGCGGCGTCGGTCGCACGGATCGTCGAAGCGGCCCAGGGCAGCCCGTTCTTCGCGCTCGAGCTCGCTCGGGCATCGGCCCCCGGGACGGAGGATCCCCTGCCGCCGACGGTCCGCCACGCGATCATCGATCGGCTCGTCGGGCTCGATCCCGCCATTACCGACGCGCTGACCGCGCTGGCCGTGGCCGAGGACGAACTCGACCTCGCGAGCGTGCTCGCGCTCACGGGGTTCGGCGAGCAGGACGCCTTCGGGCTGCTCGACGCCGCGCTCGACAACGGGATCCTCGTCGTCGCCGGCGCCCGCTACCGCTTCCGCCACACGCTCGTCCGCCACGCGCTGACCGACGGTCTGGCACCGCACCGGCGGCTGCAGCTGCACCGCAACGCCGCCGAGCGCCTGGCGGCCGCCGGTGCGCCCCCGGCGCTCATCGCCGACCACTGTCTGCGGGGCGCGCGGACCGCCCAGGCCGTCGACTGGCTGCTGGCCGCAGCACGCCGCGCCGTCGCGGTCGGCGCCTTCGCCGATGCGCTCACCCACGTCGAGCGCCTGCTCGTCCACGCGCCCGAGCATCACGAGGCGCTGTGCCTGCGCGCGGAGATCCTCGACGGCCTCGGCGACGGCCGCGCGCCCGAGGCCTACGCCACCGCGGCCGTCGCGATCGGCGAGCCCGAGGCCCGGGAGCTGCGCGCGCAGCAGGCGCTCGCCCAGCTGAAGGCCAGCGACCCCGACGGCGCCTTACGGACGCTGGAGAGCGTCACGCCGCAGACGACTGCCGGCCGGCTGGCGGAGGCGCTGACGCTCAGCGCCGCGGCTGCCATCGGGCGCTACGCGGACGCGGACACCGCCGCGGCCAAGGCCCAGGAGGCGCACGACCTCGCGACCGAGCTCGGCGATCCGGGGGCGATCCTCGACGCCGCGTGGGCGCACGCGCTCGCGGCGCACGCCAAGGGCGAGTTGCCCGCACGGCTCCGCGACTACCTGCGCTCCGCGAGCGATCTGCCCGAGCTCGCGATGAGACTCTTCGACGGGCAGCTGTGCGTCACCGAGCGGATGCTGCATGGCGGGCTGCCCGCCGAGGAGGTGGTCGGGTTCGCCGATCATCTCGCCGCGGAGGCGCAGCGCATCGGCGCGGCTCGCGGTCGCGCCTTCGCGCTCACCCTGCGCGGCGAGGTCGGCGTGCTGGCCGGGCGGCTGGACGAGGCCGACGACGACTTCAGCGAGGGTGCGCGTCTGCACGGCCGGATCGGCGCCGCAGCGGGCGAGGCGCTCTCGCTGCTCGGGCGCGCGCACGTCGCCATCCATCGCGTGCAGCCGGCTGACGCCGATGCGTTTCTGGCCCGCGCGTTGCTGCTGGCGCGGGAGTCCGAGGTCGGCCACCACACCCTCGACCGCATCTACGGCGCCATGGTCGAAGCGGCCGCAGACCCGTCGCGCGGCGTCGAGGTGGTCTGCGAGGCAGAGAGCGCGGTCCAGGGCCCGGCCGAGACGTGCCCGACCTGCCGCATCGCCTTCATGGTGCCCGCGGCGATCGCGTCGGCCCGCGGCGGTGACCTCGAGCGGACCGATCGCTACATCCGCGACTGCGATCGCGCGCTGGAGATGATCGCGCTCCCGCCCGCTTGGCAGGCGGCGGTGGCCGAGGCGCGCGGGTGGGGGGCGCTCGCCCACGGCCTGCCAGGCGACGCCGGAGAGCACTTCACGGAGGCCGCCGGCGGGTTCCGCCGCTGGGGTCAGCCGCTCGAGGCGCATCGGTGCGCCGAGCTCGCCCACGCGTAGGGAACGTCTGAGGAACGGCGCCGCGGCACGATGGTCGCAGTCGCCGCACCGCAGCAGCGGCCCTTCGTCTCACCGATGACCCCAGGAGGTCTTCCATGCGCTCCTTCACCCGCCAGGACGTGCCCGTCGCGGTCGCCGACGGCGATCTCGAGGTGCGCGTTCTCGACCAGGACGGCATGATGGTCGGCTTCGTCTCGCTGCCCGCCGGCGCGGACCTGCGTCCCGCGACCGCCGGCCTGCCGGACGACCTCTGTCCCTGCCCGCACTGGGGCTACATGCTCAAGGGCCGGGTCCGGATGCACACCGTCGACGGCCACGTCGACTTCAGCGCCGGCGAGGCGTTCTACTGGGCCGCCGGCCACGCGCCCGAGGCGCTCGAGGACAGCGAGTACGTCGACTTCTCCCCGACCCATGAGTTCCAGCCGGTGCTCGACCACATCACCGGCGCCGCGGCACCTGCCGCGGACTGATCGCCGTCGTCGCGCGGGGCGGGTGCGGCTGGACATCGAGCGCGTCTGGGCGGTCGAGCGCCCGGCGACCCCGAGCTCGCTGCGAGCTGCACCGAGACGGCTGGACGAACTCTCTCGAGCGGCACCTCTCACAGGTCTGAGCCACCGCCGAGCTCAGGTCTCGAGGCTCCTCGACCGTGAACAGGCGGGTCGCCGACGAGCGGGCTGAGCCACCCGCCGCTCGGGGACGAGTCCTGACAGCGGCGAGCGGCGCTGGAGCGCCTGCTCTGAGCCTCAGCCGGTGAGGAGCGCCTGGAACTCCGGCTCGTCGCGGAGAGGGTCGAGGTCGGAGTCCCCCGCCAGGTACGACCGGGTGCCGTCCGCCGTCTCGATCGCGAGCCGCAGATGCTCGATCGCGTTGGCCTTGCGCCCGGCGAGGCTCTCGCAGCAGGCGAGGTTGTAGAGGAGCGCCGGGTACTCGGGGTGTGCCGCGGCCAGCTCCCCGGCGAGGTCGGCGGCTTCGGCGTACCTTCCCTCCTGGTAGAGCCGTCCGGCCGGCGCCCACAGCTCCCAGCCGGTCGGCGCGTACACGTGCCCCGGCCTGGCCCCCGTTGCGAGAATCGTCGTGCCCGGCTCCTCGGCGAACGCCGTCCGCTTCACACCCGGGCGGGCGAAGGCGAACGTGCCGGCCGGAGCGTCCACGGGTTCGCCGTCGAACTCGAACCTGGCTCGGCCGCTGTGGACGAAGTAGAGCTCCTCGTCCTCGCCCTCCTCGTCGTGCTCGTTGATGATCCTGTCCCCCACCGCCCGACCCGTCCAGGCGTTGACCCCGAAAGACGTGATGCCGAAGTGGTGGCGCACCGGACGCCAAGGCTCGCGGCCGTCGGTGACCTCGTCGATGTCCTCCAGGCGGGTGACCGCGTACTCGCTCATCGATACCTCGGTGTCTCGTCGCCGGGCGTCCGGCCGCCCGCTCCGGATCGCATTTGACCAGATGAACCAGCAACCCGACTCGACCGCAGGGCTTGCTGTGGCGAAGGTTCTCCGTTCCCGCGGAGCATATGCATCGCTCGCGACGAGAAGCAGCATCGACGTGTGCTCGGCCGCTCTTGCGCCTCGAGCACGCTAGCGGCCTTCAAGTACCTCCTCGACGAACGCGAGCACGTCGGGGCCCGCGGGATCGATCAGGTGCCCACCACGCACCTTGGCGATGCGGGCGTTCGGAATCGCGGCCGCCAGCGCTGCCGGCGCCTCGTGGAACTCCGGGGGCGAGTCGGCCGCGGAGACCAGCAGCACCGGCTGGGCGATCGTGGCCAGGGTCTCGGCGTCCCCGGGAAGCCACCACTCGCCCGCCAGTTCCGCGAGGATCGCCGGGCCGTTGCCCGCGAGCGCCCGGCGCGTCTCGTGCGGCAACGAGCGCCAGGCCTCGTCCCCGGCCACCTCGGTGATCAGCGCCTCGCCGAGCGCGTGGACGCCGTCCCGCGCCGCCACCGCGCGCAACCGGTCGGCGAAGGCGTCCAGCCAGGTGGCCGCGGCGGGTGCCATCTCGCGCGAACCATCCGGCTCGAGCCCCACGACGGCCCGCACGCGATCGGGATGGCGGAGCGCGAGATCGATCGCGATCGTTCCCCCGTAGCTGCGGCCGATGACCAGCGCCGGCGTGGCGTCCAGGGCGTCGAGCAGCGCCATCGCGTCGTCGGCCTGCTCGGCGACGCTCGTGCGCTCGTACGGCTCCGGACGCTCGCTGCGCCCGCAGCCGCGCCGGTCGTAGACGACCACACGGCCGATGCCCGCGAGCTTCTCGGCCGCGTCGGCCCACATCAGCGCCGAGCTGCCTGCGCCGTGGATGCACAGGATCGGGGCGCCCTCGCCGCGCTCCTCGTAGTGGAGGCGGACGCCGTTTGCCACGTGCTCCGGCATCAGCGCACCTCCTCGGTCGCGGGCGCCTTCGCTCGTGCGGCGCCGGTCACGATCTGTACGTAGCGCTCGGGGTGGGTCAGCTGCGGCGCGTGCCCGGCGCCATCGATCGTCTCCCGATCGGCGTGTGGGATCAGCTCGATGAGCCGCTCGATCACGGCGGGGAACGTGGGCGGGCTCTCGGATCCTTGCGTGAGCCGCACCGACAGCTCGAGGTGCGAGAGCGCGTCCTCGTCGATGAGGAGCTGCTTCGGGTCCTCGAGCTCGTCGAGGTACGTCGGGGCGTTGCGGACGAAGATCGCCCTCATCTCCGGCGGTAGCGCGTTCTCCCACGCACCCGGACCGAAGGCGACCTCCTCCACGAATCGGCGCGCGGCGCCCTCGTGATCGCCGTCGGCGATCCGCCGGCCGATCGCAGCGAGGCTGCGGGCGCCCTGCCGGAGGATCTCCTGCCTCTCGGGATCACCCTCGAGCAGGCTCCAGAGCGGTGGCTCGTGGCAGCAGAGCGAGCGGAAGACCTCGGGGCGCCTCGTCGCCAATCGCAGGGCGATGTTGCCGCCATAGGAGCTCGTGACGACGTGCGCGGGCGCGAGGCCGAGCGTCTCCAGAAGCGCGGCGAGGTCGTCCCCGTCCTCGTCGACGCTGCCCGGCGTACCGGGTCGCTCGCTGCGCGAGTGGCCGCGGCGGTCATAGACGAGGACACGGAACGACTCCGCCAAGCCGGGCACCACGAAGCGCCAGCGCGTTGCATCCACCCACGATCCGTGGACCAGCGCGAGGGGCTCCCCGCTGCCATGGATCTCGTAATAGAGCCTGACCCCGTTCGCCTGTGTCTCCGGCATGCTCGCTCCTTCCTCGCGGTCACGGTGCCTCGATCGCGACGCTCGTGTCCCGAGCCGTCATTTCGGCGGCAGTCGGCGGCGCCGGCGGTGCGACCGAACTTCCGACTCAGAACGCTAGGCGCCGGAAGTCGCCCCGGCATCGGGTGAACGCCCCATCCTGGGCGCCGGTCGGCGGCCTTGCCGGTCTTGCGCCTACTCGACCAGGTCGTGCCGCATGGCGAACAGGGCTGCACCGACGCGCGTGGACACCTCCGCCTTCGCGTAGATGTGCTCGACATGGTGGCCGGCGGTCTTCTCCGTGATCACGAGTGCCCCGGCGATCTCCCTGTTCGTCTTGCCCCGGGCGAGGAGGCGCAGGACCTCGATCTCGCGCTCGGTGAGGCCCGCGGGATAGCCCTGACGGGTCTCGGTCGGTGCCGACCCGGCGGCCTCGAGGACGGCGTTCGCCGCTCGCCTCTCGATCGTTCCCGCGCGCACCATCACGGCCAGCTCGTCCCGCGCCCGCTCGGGGCCGAGAGCGGGCCGGTGAGGGCGATCGTGCGTCATCGCATCGAAGGCGTCGGCAGCGCCCAGCAGCCGGGCGCCGACGCCGAGCTGAGCGGCGGTGGCTCCGCGGTGGTACCCGGAGCCGTCGAGGCGTTCGTGGTGTGACCCCGCCAGGAGGGCGAGCGGTGCCAGCGCCGGCGAGCGCTCCAGCACCCGCTCGGTGTAGTAGGGGTGCAGGCGGGCCCGCTCCCATTCGCCCGCGCTCAGGGGGCCGGGTTTCTCCCAGATCCCGTTCGGCACCGACACCCTGCCGAGATCGTGGAAGAGGCCCGCGGCGCGAACCTCGGAGGACTCCGGGCGCGAGCAGCCCAGAGCCTCTGCCGCGGTGGCGGCCAGTCCGGCGACCCGAGTCGAGTGTCCGCGCAGGAAGCCGACCTTGAGATCGGTGAACTCGGCGAAGGCACGGCCGACCATTTCGAGCCCAGCGCGTGAGATCGTGGCCACCGGCTCGGGCTCGGCCGCGATGACGCGCTCCCAGGCGTCGGGGACATCGGCCGCGCCCAGCAGCGCCTCGGGCTCGGCGAGAACGGCGTCGACGACCTGCGGGTCGTAGCCGCGGCCGCGGCGCCGGCTGAGCGCCTCTCTCGCCGACTCGAGGTCGCGCGCGTGGGCGATGGCGACGACGTCGTGCGCGACGCGGACGATGCGCAGCGGCCGCGAGATCTGCTCCCCAGCCACATCGGCGGGTACTCCCTTGCCGTCCCAGCGCGCCGTCACCTGGCCGAGCGCGCGGGCCACCTCGTCGGGCAGGTAAAGGCGCCGGGCGAGCAGCCTCCCGCCCTCGCAGAGGTTCGCCGCCGCGAGCTCGAACTGCTTCTTGCCGCCGATGAGCTGCTTGGCGATCAGGCGGGCGCGCTCGGGCAGCGGGCGGTCGTCGGCCAGCCGGCGGACGAGGTAGCGGATGTCCTCATCGGGCTCCGAGGCCGGACCCAGGACCTGCGCGCCGCTTTGGAAGTGGATCTCATCGCCGCCCACCCAGCTCGCGAAGTAGGGGGCGGCTGCGGTGCAGCCGACGTGGGCGAGAAGCGCGACGTAGTAGACCTCAGAGCGCTCCCCTGCGCCGCACCCGAGCCGGTCGGCCAGCTCGAGCGCCGACAGGCACACCCCGAGCTCATGCTCGAGCGGCTGCCCCAGCCCCAGGTCGGTGGCCAGGGAGAGCGACGCCATCACCTCCGCCAAGCGGATCTGATCGTCGGAGCTGGCCCTCTCCACGACGCGATCCTAGTTTCGAGCCCATGTCGCCGCTCCCCCGATCGGGGCGAACGGTGGCGGGCGCGAGCGGCAGTTGCGTGCCAGGCTGCGCGAATGCCAACGCGCGACGAGGCCCGATGGCAGCTGGAGAGCAGGGTCGACAGACATGCTGAGGTTCCAAGATCTTCGCTTGACCCCGTCGAGATAGTCGATCGCCTCGTCGCGCGCGCTATCGCTATCAGGCGAAAGCAGAGCCTGGTACGTTCGCTCTCGGGCATACTCGTCAGCGAAAGCAGGAGTGGCGCATGGCGAAAGCCAGACGGGCAGCGTTGTGGCCGGTCGCGGCCGCTAGCGCGGCATGCTCGCCGCAGAGGCGGGTACAGCGTGGCGGTGATGACTTATCTCCAGACCATCGACGTCGCCGGGCCCGAAGACGTGTGGGCAGTGCTTACAGACCTCGGCCGCCTAGACGAATGGGTCGCGGAGCACCGCGCTTTCGCCGACGGAGTGCCCGACAACCTGAAAGAAGGCACCACGTACAGCCAGACGCCCGAAGCCGCCGGCCAGAACGTCGACCCCGCTGGGACGGTCGTCGCGCTGAAGCGATCTAGGGAGCTTGTCGAGCGATGAGCTCCAGGCCAGGCAATGACTCGGGTGCGGTATTGCTTACCGGCGCGACCGGCTACATCGGCGGCAAGCTGCTCGCTGAGCTGCTCGACCAACAGGTCGTTCTGCGCGCGCTCGTACGCGATGCCGCGCGGCTTCCTCAGGCCGTGACCGACCGGGCGCTCGAGGTTGTCACCGCCGATCTCGCTGACGAGGTCACGCTGCACGAGGCGTTGGAGGGCGTCGACGAGGCGTTCTACCTCGTGCACTCGATGGAGCCCGGAGTCGCGGGCGGCTTCGCCGAACGCGATCGGTCGGCGGCCCAGAACTACGCAAAGTGCGCGTCGGCGGCCGGCGTGCGACGCACGATCTATCTCGGCGGCGTCTCGCCCGAGGGAGCGGCCAGCGAGCACCTCGCCTCGCGGCGCGAGGTCGAGGACATCCTCGCGACGGCGACGCCGGAGTTCGTCGGAATCCGCGCTTCGATGATCGTGGGGGGTGGCAGCGGCTCGTTCCGAACGCTCGTGCAGATCGTCGACCGACTGCCCGTCCTGCCGCTGCCGAGCTGGCGCGACCAGCACACGCAACCGATCGCCGTCGCCGACGTGGTGCGCTGCCTGGCCCTCGCGCGCACGGTCGAGCCAGGGGTCTACGAGATCGCCGGGGACGAGGCCCCGAGCTTCGAGGAGATGACCAGGGTTGTCGCCGAGGCGCTCGGTCGTCCGCACCGATCGTTTCCGCTGCCCGTGAGCGACGCTCGTGTCGAGAGCGCGGCGGCCGCAGTCGTCAGTGATGCGGATCGGGAACTGCTCGAGCCGCTCATGGCCGGCCTGCACGAGGACCTCCTTGTCCGCCGCAACGCCATCCGCGAGGTCTTCGGCATCGAGCCGATTCCGTTCGGCGAAGCGGTACGAGTGGCGATCGAGGAGATGCGCGCGGCAGAGTCCGCCGGGACGACGTAGCGGGCACCCGTTCCGCCCAAGCGCTCGGCTTCCGCGGCGACCGAGGTCGCGAGGACGACAAGCGCGGCACCTCGATATCGGCGCTGAGCTGCTCGTCTGTTCTGGACGATCCGACGCCTGAGCGTTCCCGCCCGGGTGCCTCCCCCACCGACGAAGAAGGCCGATCGCACGCTGGCTGTGGTGTTGCCGCTGATGAGGCGCGCAGCGGGGTCGCCGGTCAACGGCCTTGTCGGCCTTCACTGCCGGCCCAACTGATCAGCGTTCGCGCTGGAACGCCCGCTGGTACGCGTCGCCGTAGCGTGCGCCGAGGCTCCAGTCGGTCGCGGCGCGCACCTGCCACGCCCGGCTCGCCTCGGCCCAGCGCCCCGCTGGGACGCCACGCGCCGTCGCGTACGCGTCGTGCTCGGACTCCGGGACACCGTCGCGCGCAAGGCCGGCGCTGACCTCGACCCAGGTGTCGAAGTCGATCTCCGCGCCCTCGGGCGCCTCGGTCGAGAGGCCGCCCTTCGCGACCACCCCGGCGAGCATCCCCTGGAGGGCGTTGCCGAGCATCCCGGCCGTCGTCGGCTCCTGCGGCGCGGCCGGGTCGCGGGTGGCCGCGGGCGGCGCGGGGTCGACGGTCGTCCCGCCGTTGGCGGCGGCGACCCAGTCGACGGTGACGCGCTCGCCGTCCTTGTCGACGCCCACCGGCAGGACGGTGCCGACCTCGAGCAGGAACGCCGCGTAGTCGGGCGCGATCACGCGCCGCAGCAATCCCTGGCGCGACGAGCCGTCGTCGGCGAACGTCAGCTGCACGTCGACGTCGACGTTCTCGAGCTTCCCGAACATGCTGTCCAGGGCGACGATCCGGAGAATGGTCGCCCGCGCGGCCCGGGCGCGCGCGATGCGCTTCCGGTTGCCGTTCTGCTCGACGTCGCTGACCCCGGCCGCCGGTGGCTTGCGCAGCGGCTTCCAGAAGTCGGCGCTGGTGGCGAGGTCGCCGTGCTCGATCCCCATTCCGTCGAGCGTCGCCGCCCAGTCGATGATCACCTTGCGCCTGCGCCGCCGGACCACGACCTCCGACCCGAGGTGGACGGCTTCGCGCGACGGCGTGATGAGCTGGCGGCAGCCAAGCCGCACGGGCTGGCCGTGCGGCTCCCGGACGTCGAGGGCGTAGGCGTAGTGGCGGGTGTTGGAGCCCGCGCCGTCGCTGCCGCTGCGGGTGACCTTGATGCCCGCGATCACGGCCCGCGTCTGCTCTCCGCGCTCCAGGAGCCTGCGGCCGCGGAGGCCGATCCCGAAGCGCGGGCCGTCCCAGTCGAAGATCGTGATCGAGTCGAGGAAGCCCACGCCGGCGGAGCCTACCTGCGGGCAATCCCCCCGGGCGACGGCTAGAGTCGCGGCATGGCGGAGGTCGTCAAGACCGTGGGCCGTTACGAGGTCCTCCGCGAGCTGGGCCGCGGGGGTATGGCGGTGGTGTACCTCGCGCGGCAGGTCGACCTCGATCGCCTCGTGGCGCTGAAGGAGCTGGCCGCCTTCCACGCCGCCGAGGCGGATTTCGCGCGGCGCTTCATCCGCGAGTCGCGGATGGCCGGCTCGGTCGGCCACTCGAACGTGGTGACCGTGTACGACTACTTCGAGCACAAAGGGACGCCGTACATCGCGATGGAGTACGTCGAGCGGGGCTCGCTTCGCCCGTACGTGGGGCGCATGACGCTCGCGCAGATCGGCGGCGTCCTCGAGGGCCTGCTGGCCGGCCTCACCGCGGCCGAGCAGCGCGGGATCGTCCACCGCGACCTGAAGCCCGAGAACCTCCTCGTCGACTCCGACGGCCGCATCAAGATCGCCGACTTCGGGATCGCGAAGGCGACCCAGTCGACGGAGGTGAGCGCGTTCATGACCGCCACCGGGGCCACCATCGGCACCCCGCCGTACATGGCTCCCGAGCAGGCGATGGCCCAGAAGGTCGGCCCGTGGACGGACCTCTACTCGGTGGGCTGCGTGGCCTACGACCTGGTCACCGGCCGGCCGCCGTTCGCCGACACGGAAGCGCCGATGGCGATCCTCCTGCGCCACATCAACGAGCCGCTCACCCCGGCTGCTCAGGTGGCGGACGTCGACCCCGACCTGTCCGCCTGGATCGAGCGCCTCACGGCCAAGGACCCCGAGCAGCGGCCGCCCTCGGCCGAGGCCGCGTGGGAGGACCTCGAGGAGATCCTCATCAGCGTCGTCGGCCCGCGGTGGCGCCGCGATGCCCGGTTGGGCGATGTCCCGAAGCGGGTGCCCGGCCCCGCGACGCCGCCTCCGCCCCCCGGCACCCCGCCGCCGATGGAGGGCGTCGACCTCGAAGGGACCGGTCCGGACACGGGAGACCCGCTGCCGGCCGCCGACGAGAGCGTGTTCGAGACCTACGCGCCGCCGCCGCCTCCCCGCCCGCCCACGCCCTCGCCCGTCGCGCAGCCGCGGCCGACGCCGCCCCAACCGCCGCCGCCGGACGAGGAGCCCACGCGGGAGCAGTACTCCCGCCGCCCGGACGTGCCCGACGGCGACCGGGCCCCGGCGCTCGCCAGCGCGGGCGCCGTCTCGCTGCTCGCCGTCGTCCTGATCGCCATCCTCGCCCCGGGCGACGAGCGGTGGAACCTGTTCGCCGTGCTATCGCCGCTGGAGGCGGTGGGCATCGCGCTCGGCACGTGGACCGTCGCCCGTGGGCGCTTCCCCGCGCCGTTCACCGCCGGCATCCTGCTCGGGTTCGGCCTGCTGGCGACGGCCGGCTCGATCGGCCTGCTCAAGTTCGCGTTCGAGCGGCTCGGCACCGGCTCGGCGGTGCTCGCGATCATCGTCCTGGCCGGAGCGCTCGCGATCCTCACGGCCGGCCTCGAGGTCATGCGGACGGTCCCTCGCGGCGACGGCCGCGAGACCGTCGACCCCGCGACGCTGGTGCTCGGCCTAGCGGGAACGGCGCTCGCGGGTGCGGCCCTGTTCACGCGCTACGACGGCTTCAGCTCGCTGTGGAGCGAGGTCGGGGAGGTCGACAGCGCCGAGTTCTTCCTCGGGCCCGCGGTGGCGGTCGTGGCCGTGCTGGGAACCCTGGTGGTGGTGATGGCCGCGCGGCCGCGGCTCGCGTCCGGGTTGCTGATCGCCCTCGGGTCGGCCGGGGCGCTGCACTTCCTCGGCGTCATCGTGGCCTCGTGGCGGGCGATCGGCGAGGTGGGCGACATCGGTCCCGCCGGCTTCATCGGCGTGCTGGGGGGCCTGCTGGTCGCCGCCGCCGGCGCCAACGCGCGCCGCTGACGGATTTCGCTGTCGGTCTCGGCGATTGCGGCCGATGGGGGAGTGTGGGCCAGGTCGGAGCCCCGCGCTCCTCGTGGATCTGTCGCGACGCTTTCGAGCGCGCGCGCTTCCTCGATCTCCATCGTCGCCTGCTGCCCGTCAACCTGAAGGTTCTGCTCGTCCTCGTGGCGGTGCTCGCCGCGGGCTTCTGGTCCATCGACCACCCGCGCGCGATGCTGCCCGGGATCCTCGGCGTCGCGCTCTTCGGCATCGTCCAGCGCAGGGCCGAGCGGTTCGCACGCCCCGAGCTGTGGGTGTTCGCGGCCCTGCTGGGCGCCGAGGCGATGATCGTCACGGCGATCACGCTCAACGGCTCGGCGCAGACTCCGGCGATCGCGCTGGTGGCCTGGCCGGTGGTCGGGCTCGCCTGTCGCTTCCACAAGCGCGCGGTCGTGATCGGGACGCTCTACGCGATCGCTCTCGTCGGCGGGGGCGATCATCGCGAGCCGATCCGGCCGTCGTGCGCGAGGACCCGCTGACGCTCGGGCTCCTGCTCGTCGCCCTGTTCGCGGTCACCGCCTGCCGCCGCCGTTCACCGCGACTCTGACATCGAGAACCGCGGCGCCGCGATCCTCGACCCGCTGACGGGGATGCTCAACCGCACTGCGCTGCAGCGCCGCACCGAGGAGATCGAGCACCAGTCGCGGCTCACGGGGGAGCCGGTGGGCGTGATCCTGCTCGACCTCGATCGCTTCAAGTCGGTCAACGACACGCACGGCCACGCCATCGGCGACGCCGTGCTGCGCGAGTCAGCCTCCACCGTGCGCGGCGAGCTGCGCGCCTACGACCTCGCCTACCGCCTGGGCGGCGAGGAGTTCGCCATCGTGCTCGCGGGCTCCGACATCAACGCGACGGCCGGGCTCGCCGAGCGCATCCGCCGAGCGGTCAGCGCGTGCGACTCCGGCGGGGTCGGGGCCACGGTGTCGGTCGGCGTCGCCGCGTCCAAGCCCGGCGGCCCGTTCGTGTGGGCCGCGGTCTACAAGCACGCCGACGCCGCGCTCTACCGCGCCAAGGGCGAGGGCCGCGACCGCGTGGTCGTGGACGCCGTGCCCGTCGCCGCCTGAATACGCTTTCCCGCATGGCTCGTGTCGCACGTCTCGCCGGGATGGCCGGGATCGGCGTGGACCGGATGGGCGCCGCCGCCGACGCGGCGGGCGACCCGGAGCTCCTGCGCCTCGAGAACCTGGACACCGACATGCGCCCGCTGGCGGCGGCCCTCGATGCCACCCGGGCGGCCGTCGACGACGACGCGGCCAACAGCTACCTGCCGTTCCCCGGCCATGCCCGCCTGCGGCGCGCCGCGGCGGCTCACGTGTCGCGCCTGTCGGGCGTGGAGTACGACTGGGAGCGTCAGTGCCTGGTCAGCGCCGGCGGCCTCAACGGGATCCTCAACGCGCTGCTGGCGATCGTCGAGCCCGGCGACGAGGTGGTGCTGACCGACCCGATCTACATCGGGCTGACCAACCGCGTGCGGCTGACCGGCGCGACGCCGCGCTTCGCCCCGCTCGTGCCGGGACCCGACGGCTGGCGCCTAGACCACGACGCGCTGCGCGGCGCGATCACGCCGGCGACCCGCGCGCTGCTGATGATGAGCCCGTCGATGCCGTCGGGCTGCGTGCTGGATCGCGCCGACTGGGACCTGGTCGCGGAGCTGTGCGCCGAGCACGACCTGTGGCTCGTCCACGACGCCGCGATGGAGCGGCTGCTGTTCGACGACCGCCCGCTCGTGCACCCGGCCGGGCTGCCGGGGATGGCGGAGCGCACGATCACGGTCGGCGCGGCCTCGAAGGAGCTGCGGATGATCGGCTGGCGGGTCGGTTGGACGGTCGCCCCGACGTCGATCGTCGACGACATCGGGCTCGTCGCGATCTCCAACGTGGTCTGCCAGGTCGGCATCGCGCAGGAGGCGGTGGCGGTGGCGCTGGAGGCGGGCGACGACGACGTGCTGGCCTCCGCCCGGGAGCTCGAGGCGCGTCGCGACGTGCTGCTCGGCGAGCTGGGCGGGCTCGCGGTGCCGCCGCACGGCGGCTGGTCGCTGCTGATCGACACGGTCGCGCTCGGCATCGCGCCGGAGGACGCGTCGCAGCGGCTGTTCGAGCGCGGGCGGATCGCCGCCACGCCGATGCTCGGGTGGGGCGAGGGCGAGGACCGCTACGTGCGCTTCGTGTTCGCCAACGAGCCCGTCGACCGGCTGCGCGGGATCGGCGCACGCGTCCGCAAGGCGCTCGCGTGACCGCCGAGGCGGCAGCCGATGGTGCCCGGGCTCGCCCAGCGGTTCCTCGTCTACCGACCCGACCGCCGGGGGCACGGGCGCACGCCCGACGTCGAGGGCCCGATCTCCCGGATGCACCGCGAGGAGCCCACGCTCACGGTCGACGAACTGGCCGGCGTGCGCCCACCGACGCTCGTGATGTCGCCGACGACGACGAGCCCAGGGTCGAGCACACGCTCGAGCTGTTCCGGTCACTCCCGGACGCGCAGCTGGCCGTCGTGCCCGGCACCGGCCACGGGTTCCTCGTCGAGAAGCCCGAGCTGTGCAACACGATGATCGCCGGGTTCCTCGTCGAATCCGCGTCCGCTCGTTCGTCGTCGTGATAGACGAGGGGGCAACACCGAGCCCCCCGGACGCGAGGAGCGCAGCATGCGATTCATGATGATGATCAAGCCCAGCGGCGACATGGACGAGGCCGGCTACGGGCCGGGCCCCGACGACGTGGCGGCGATGATGGCCTACAACGAGGAGCTCACCAAGGCGGGCGTGCTGCTCGCCCTGGACGGGCTGCACCCCAGCGCCAAGGGCGCCAAGGTCAGGTTCTCCGGCGGCAAGCCGACCGTCACCGACGGGCCGTTCACCGAAGCCAAGGAGCTGATCGGCGGCTACTGGATCATCGACGTGAAGTCCAAGGAGGAGGCCGTCGAGTGGGCGAAGCGCGTCCCCGCCACCGCCGACGACGGACTTCGAGGTCGAGGTCCGGCAGGTCGCCGAGATGTCCGACTTCCCCGACGACGTGCAGGAGGCGGCGGGCGAGCTTTCGCAGGTGCCTCCCGAGCAGACGACGGCGCGGTAGCCGCGTGCCGGCGGCCACCCACGCCGCCATCGACGCGGTCTGGAGGATCGAGTCCGCCAAGGTGATCGCCGGCCTCGCGCGCATGGTGCGCGACGTCGGCCTCGCCGAGGACCTCGCGCAGGACGCGTTCGTCGCGGCGCTCGAGCGGTGGCCGCAGACCGGCGTCCCCGAGAACCCGGGGGCGTGGCTGATGGCCACCGCCAAGCACCGCGCGATCGACCAGCTGCGCCGCCGCGCGACGCTGGAGCGCAAGCACCAGGAGATCGGGCGTGACGTCGAGGACCGCGTCGAGCCCGACCTCGACGCCGCGATGGACGACCACGTCGGCGACGACCTGCTCAGCCTCGTGTTCACCACCTGCCACCCGGTGCTGTCGACCGAGGCGCGGATCGCGCTGACGCTGCGCCTGCTCGGCGGCCTGACGACCGAGGAGATCGCGCGGGCGTACCTCGTCCCGACGCCGACGGTCGCCCAGCGGATCAGCCGCGCCAAGCGCACGCTGGCCGAGGCGCACGTGCCCTTCGAGGTCCCCGCCGGCCACCAGCTCGCCGAGCGCCTGTCCTCGGTGCTCGAGGTCGTGTACCTGATCTTCAACGAGGGCTACTCGGCGACCGCCGGCGACGACTGGATGCGGCCCGGGCTGTGCCGCGAGGCGCTCCGGCTCGGGCGCATCCTCGCCGAGCTGGCGCCGCGCGAGCCCGAGGTGCACGGGCTCGTGGCGCTGATGGAGATCCAGCAGTCGCGCGCCGCAGCCCGCGTCGGCCCCTCCGGGCAGCCGGTGCTGCTGCTCGAACAGGACCGCTCGCGCTGGGACCGGCTGCTGATCCGCCGCGGCCTCGCCGCGCTCGTCCGGGCGGAGTCGCTCGGCGGGGCGTTCGGGCCGTACACGCTGCAGGCGGCGATCGCCGGCTGGCACGCCCGCGCCCGCACGCCGGAGGAGACCGAGTGGGTGCGGATCGTGGCGCTCTACGACGCGCTCGCCGAGGTCACGCCCTCGCCGGTGGTGGAGCTCAACCGCGCCGTCGCGCTGGCGATGGCGTTCGGCCCGGAGGCGGGGCTGGCGGCCGTCGACGCGCTGGACGACGGGGCGCTGTCGGGCTACCACCTGCTGCCGAGCGTGCGCGGCGAGCTGCTGGCGCAGCTGGGGCGCGCCGGCGAGGCCCGCGCGGAGTTCGAGCGCGCCGCCTCGCTGACGCGCAACGAGCGCGAGCGCGAGCTCCTGCTCGGGCGCGCCCAATCGCGTTAGGGAGCCCTAAGTAGACTGGAGGCATGGCCCGTACCCCGATCCGCGTGCGCGTGGAGTCCACCGAGTGGCTGACCCCGCGGATGGTTCGCATCGTGGTCGGGGGCGACGAGCTCTCGCGCTTCGAGGCGGGCGAGTTCAGCGACCACTACGTCAAGGTGCAGCTCCCGCCGCCCGGCGCCTCTTACGGCGCGCCGTTCGACATGGAGGAGCTCCGCGAGCGGCTCCCGCGCGAGGAGCTCCCGCGCATCCGCAGCTACACGGTGCGCGAGTGGGACCCCGAGCTCCGGCGCCTCACGCTCGACTTCGTCGTCCACGGCGACGTCGGGATCGCCGGCCCGTGGGCGTCGGGCGCCAAGCCCGGCGACATCCTGCAGCTGATGGGCCCGGGCGGCGCCTACACGCCCGACCCCGACGCCGCCTGGCACCTGATGGTCGGCGATCCCAGCGTCCTGCCCGCGATCGCCGCATCGCTGCAGCGGATCCCCGAGGGCGTCCCCGTCCACGTGCTCGTCGAGGTCGACGACGACGATGACCGCGTCGAGCTCACCAGCTCCGGCGACCTGCACGTCCGCTGGCTGGAGCGCGACACGAGCGCCGAGATCCTGCGCGGCTTCGAGTTCCCGCCCGGCGACGTGCACGCGTTCGTCCACGGCGAGGCCTCGGTCGTGCGCGAGGTCCGCAGGCACCTGGTCGCGGACCGCGGCGTGCCGCGCGAGGCGCTGTCGGTGTCGGGCTACTGGAAGCGCACGCTGACCGACGAGGAGTGGCGCGCCGCCAAGGCGGAGTGGAAGGCGCAGGTCGAGCAGGACGACGCGGCACTCAGCCGGTGAGCACGAGCCGGCGCCCGTAGTACGGGTCGTCCGCGTGCACGTAGTGCGCGGTGAGCGGGTTGAGCTCGTAGCGCTCCCCGGCCACGACCAGCGTGCGCCCGCCGTCGAGTACGGCGTCGACGACGGCCTCCTCCCGCGCGCCGAGATGCTGGACCACGACGCGCATCCCCACCGCCGGTACCGGGCGTGAGGCGCTCATGCGGGCACCGTACCCTTGCCCCGTGCGGATCGCGATCCTCGGCCCCCTCGAACTGCGCCACAACGGGGGCGCCGTCGCCCCGGGCGGACGCCGTGTCGCGGCGCTGCTCGCGCGGCTGGCGCTCGACTGCGGCCGGCTCGTTCCCCGCGTCGGCGCTGATCGACGCGGTGTGGGTGGAGCAGCTCCCCGCCGACCGTTGCGCGCGCTTCAGACGCTCGTGTCCCGCCTGCGCCGGGAGCTCGAGGCGGACGCGCTCACCCAGGAGTCGGGCGGCTACCGGCTCGCGCTCGACCCCCGAGGCCGTCGACGCGATCGAGTTCGAGCTTCTCGCGGCGGACGGCGCCACGGCGTTGCGCGACGGCGACGCCACCCGCGCCGCCGGCCTGCTGAACGCTGCCCTCGAGCTGTGGCGGGCCTCGCGCTCGGGCGCGGCGCCGAGCTGCTCGGCGACCTCGAGACGCTCGTCGCTGAGTAACCGCTCGACGAGCGCCTCGCCGCCCACCAACTGACCGCGCTGGCCGCCGTCGGCCGCCCGGCCGACGCGCTCGCCGCCTACGAGCGGATGCGCGTTCGGCTCGACGACGAGCTCGGCGCGATCCCCCTCGCCGGAGCGGCGGCCGCGCACGCCGCCGTCCTGCGCGGTGACACGGGCGAGCACCGGTACGACACCCTCCCGCACCGGAGGCGGCGCTCGCAGACCGCTCGCACGCCGCTCACACGCCATGCGCTGGGAGTATGCGGTTCGGGTACTCGGCGCTCATGGCGGACTCAGACAGCAAGAACCAAACGTCGCTCAAGCGGGCCGTGACGCCCGCGATGCTGCTCATCTTCATCGTCGGCGACATGGTCGGCGGGGGCATCTACGCGCTCGTCGGCGAGGTCGGCGACCGCGTCGGCGGCGCGCTGTGGACGGGCTTCATCCTCGCGCTGGTGCTCGCGCTGTTCACGGCCGGCTCCTACGCCGAGCTGGTCACCAAGTACCCCAAGGCCGGCGGCGCGGCGCTGTTCGTGCAGAAGGGCTTCGGGCGCCCGTTCGTGACCTTCATGCTCGGGTTCGCGGTGATGATGTCCTCGATCACGTCCGCGGCCGCGTTGTCGCGCGCGTTCGGCGGCGACTACCTGAGCGCGTTCGTGGAGCTGCCGAGCGTGATCGTGGGCCTTGTCGTCGTCGTGCTGATCGCTCTGGTCAACTTCCGCGGGATCGGCGAGTCGGTCAAGCTGAACGTCGTCTTCACGTTCATCGAGCTCGGCGGCTTGTTGCTCGTCGCGCTGATCGGGATCGCGTACCTGTCCGGGGGCGACGGCGACCCGGGCCGCGCGTTCGAGTTCAAGGAGAACAGCGACTCGATCCCGTTCCTGGTCCTGGCGGGCGCCTCGCTCGCCTTCTACGCGCTGATCGGCTTCGAGGACTCGGTGAACATCGCCGAGGAGGCCAAGGAGCCGCAGCGCGCCTATCCCCGGGCCATCTTCGGCGGCCTGGCGATCGGCGGCTTGATCTACGCGACGGTGGCCATCGTCGCCTCGATGTCGGTGCCGACGGAGAAGCTCGCGGGCTCGGACGGACCGCTGCTGGAGGTCGTCAAGCTCGGGCCGCTCGCCGTCGACCCGAAGGTGTTCTCCGCGATCGCGCTGTTCGCGTTGGCCAACACGATCCTCATCAACCTCATCACCGCCTCGCGGTTGCTCTACGGCATGGGCTCGCAGCGCGTGATCCCGGCGATCTTCAAGCAGGTGCACCCGACCCGCCGCACGCCGGTCGTCGCGATCGTCTTCACGACGCTGATCGCCATGTTCCTCATCGCCACGGGCGACCTCGAGGCGCTGGCTGACACCACCACCACGCTGCTGTTGATCGCCTTCATCGGCGTCAACTCGGCCGTGCTCGCCGCGCGGCGGGACCCGGTCGAGGGCGACCACTTCGTGGTGCCGACCTGGGTGCCCATCGTCGGCGTGATCGTCTGCATCGGGTTGCTCACGCAGCGGGAGGCGGACGTGTGGCTGCGCGCCGGGGGGCTCCTGGTGCTGGGGCTGGTGCTGTGGTGCGTGAACCTGTTGTTCACGCGGCGCGAGGATCGGGGGGATCCGGCGGCGGCTGCCTCCGCGTAGTCAGCTCAAGGGCGGCTGGGAGGGGGAGGGACCTGCGGTTTGGTCGACCGCGGCGCCGCCGGCCCCTCCACCTCCCCACCCAGCCGCAGTTGACCTCCGGGCGGTGCGACTCCCCCGGCTCGGACTAACCGCCGTCAAACGGCCGGACCCGCCGATACCGTCCGGCGACGATGAACCGGCTCATCCAAGGCGACTGCCTGCACACGATGAGAGACCTCGAACCGAGCGTCCGCCTCGCCTACCTCGACCCGCCCTTCAACACCGGCGAGAGGTTCGCGGACTTCCACGACGCCATGGACCGCACCGCCTGGCTCGCCTGGATCGGCGGGCGCGTCGAAGCCGCGTGGAACCTGCTCCGCCCCGACGGCAGCCTGTGGCTCCACTGCGACGACGCCGAGCAGGCGGCGCTGCGTGTCCTCGCCGACGACGCGCTCGGCCGCCAAGCGTTCGTGGCCACCGTCGTGTGGCAGCGGCGCTACTCGCGGGAGAACCGGCGGGCGTTCAGCCCGGCGCATGACTACCTCCACGTCTACGCGCCCGCCGGGAGCGAGTGGAAGCACCACCGCAACCGGCTCCCTCGCAACGACCCGCCCGGCACGTGGAGGGAGGGCGACGCGCGCGGTGCGTGGTCGACGGTGTCGCTCGTGGCGCAGGGCGGGCACGGCACCCGGAGCCAGTTCTACGCGATCACGCTCCCCTCGGGACGCGTGGTCGAGCCGCCGCCCGGCTCGTGCTGGCGGGTCACGCGCGAGCGCTACGAGGCGCTCGTCGAAGAAGGGCTCGTGTGGTGCGGGCGCGACGGCGACAACGTGCCGCGGCGCAGGGTGTTCCTCGCCGACGCCCGAGGCCTCGTTCCGTCGACGTGGTGGCCGCACGCGGAAGTCGGCCACAACGCCGAGGCCAACGCCGAGTTGCGGCGGTTGTTCCCGGGGGAGCGGCCGTTCGTGACGCCGAAGCCCGAGCGGCTGATGGCGCGGATCGTGCAGACGGCGACGCAGCCGGGCGACCTCGTCCTGGACCCGTTCCTGGGCTCGGGCACCACGGCGGCGGTCGCGCACAAGCTCGAACGACGGTGGATCGGGATCGAGTCCTCAGCCGCGACGATCGAGCGCTTCGCCGCGCCGCGACTGCGCGCCGTGGTGAATGGCGAGGACCCCGGTGGTGTGACCGAGGCGCTCGAATGGAAGGGCGGCGGCGACTTCGCGCTCAGCCTGGATCCACGGATGATCCGTGCATGACTCGGCGCCGAGACACGGCGGGAATCGGCGGATCCAGGCTTCAGTACGGCGCGGCCTTCGCGCGATCCTCGCGCGCCAGCACCCGCGGCGAGTCGAGGATGATGCCGCGCCGGCGGAGGCCGGCGATCAGCGTCTCCTGCTCGCCGAGCGACACGAGCGTGGCGAAGTCGGGCTCGAGGCTCAGCTCGAACGTGACCGTCTCCATCCGCTCGAGCACGTCACGGACCTGACCGTCGATCTCGACGCGTGCGCCGCCGTGGCCCGGATCGAGCGTGACCGTGACGCGGTTGGACGTCGAGGTCACCAGCGGCGGGCAGACGCCGCCGTGGGGTGACAGCGGCGTGAGCACGAGACCCAGGGCGCCGGGGGCGAGCATCGGCCCCCCGGAGGCGAGGTTGTACGCCGTCGAGCCGAGCGGTGTGCCCGAGACGAGTCCGTCGCCCGCGAAGCGGATGAAGCGCTCGCCGTCGATCTCCACCTCGAGCATGACCTGGCCCGCCGACGCGCGTACGAGCACGAGATCGTTGAGCGCGCGCAGCGTCTCGCCGTCGCGCCGGGCAACCAGCGAAGGCAGGCGTCGCGGCTCCCAGTTGCCCGTAGCGACGCGGTCCAGCGCTTCGTCGAGCTGGTCCGCGGTCGTCGCGGTCAAAGCGCCGAGGCTGCCGCAGGCGACGCCGAGCACCGGCACCCCGGCGGGCGCGGCGGCGTGCAGCGCGGCGAGCGCCGTACCGTCGCCGCCCAGGGCGATCACGAGGTCGCAGTCGGCCGCGTCGCCCGCGGGAGCCACCTCGCGGTCCTGGCCGGCCACCTGCACGATCTCGGCGCCCTGGCGCGCGCCCCACTCGTGGACCGTGGCGAGCGCGTTCTCCAGGTCACGGCGCGGGTGGACGGCGAGGCCGATGCGGTCAAAGGCATCCATGAGGCCGACGACTATGCCATGCGCCGCCGCGCCCCGGTCAGGCTGACCGCGACCGGGACGGCGCCGACGACGGCCGCCGCGAACGCCAGCTCGTGGAGCCCGGCGGTCGTCGCGCGCCCGCCCAGGAACACGCCGATCAGCGCCGTCGCGAGGATCGCGCCGACGTAGCGGAACGTCTGGTAGAGACCACCGGCGGCGCCGGTGTGCTCGGACGGCGTGCGCTCGTACAGCGCCGACTGCAGCCCGAGGTTGTTGAACGCGTTCGGGATCCCCAGGCCCGCGGTGATCACGAGCACGATCCACAGCGGGCTCGTGTCGCCGACCAGCAGCAGCGCAGCGGCAGCGGCGCGATGTCAGCGACGGCTAGCGCGCGGATAGCCGCGCGGCCACGGGCGTCATGACGATGCCGAGGCCCGCGAACGGCAGCATCATCAGTCCCGCCTGCTGCGGTTCAAGATTCCGGACCTCCTCCAGCCACTGCGGCAGCCCGAAGAGGCGGAGTAGAACGCGATGTTGACCGCCGCGTACTGCGCGAAGACGGTGGCGATCCGCGGGTTGGACGCCACCTCAACGTCGACGATCGGCGTCGCCGTGCGGCGCTCGCGGATCACGAGGCCGACCCCCGACATCGCCACCACGCCGAGCAGCGGCCACGGCGGCGCGTCCTCGAGCGAGAGCAGGAACCCGAGCAGCCCGGCGGGCACGCCGGTGAACAGCACGATCCCGGCCCAGTCGATCGTCCGCACCACGTGCGCGAACCCCCGGATCCGCGGCGGATCGCGGGGCAGGAAGCGCAGCGCCGGCGGCAGCCCGATCAGCGCCAGCACGACGTTGACGAAGAAGATCGCCTGCCACCCGGCGAGCGCGACCAGCCCGCCGAAGCTGGGCGAGAGCGGCGCCAGATCGTCCCGACGACGCGACGCGGGATCTCGCTCCGGTTTGGCACGGTCGGTCCGGGTATCCCTCGAGCATGCCCACCGGACCCCTCCCCGCCGAGCTCTCCGAGTTCCTCACCAAGCCAAACCCCGCCGTCATCGTCACGCTCAACCCCGACGGCCAGCCCAACTCCGTCGCCACCTGGTACCTGTGGGACGACGGGCGCGTGCTCGTGAACATGGACGCGAGCCGCGCGCGGCTGAAGAACCTCCGCCGCGACCCGCGCGTGTCGCTCACCGTCCTCGACGAGGCCTCCTGGTACAACCACGTCAGCCTCCGGGGCAAGGTCGTGTCCCTCGAGGACGACTCCGACCTGAGCGACATCGACCGCCTCTGCACGCACTACATGGGCTCCGCGTACAGCGACCGGGAGCGGGACAGCATCAGCGCGTGGATCGAGGTCGACACCTGGCACGCGTGGCGGGGCGGCAAGCCCTGGCGCTGAGCGCTCAGCGGCGCACCGGCTCGGGAGCACCGTCGAAGCGGCGGTGGCGGCCGAGCAGCCGGCCGACCGCGCCGTCCAACGCCCCCGGCCGGCCGCCGCCGTGGCGTCGCGTCGAGTCGTAGATCTGGGCGAGGACGTACTGCCCTCGCCGTCCTCGATCGTGTGGGGGTGCGGGTAGGCGTTCGTCGGGGGCGCACCTGGAGGACCAGCCACGCGGCCTTGCGCGACGAGCGTTTCCCCGAGCCGGTCGAGGGCGCCGCCTACTTCCTGGTCTGCGAAGGGTTCACCGACGCGCCGAAGCACTCGCGCGCGGAGCGCGTCACCGTGCGGCTGCACCGCCGCGACGGCCGGCTCGACGTCGACGTCTCCGACGACGGCGCGGGGTTCGATCCCGAGCGGACGGAGCTGGGCGGCTTGCGCGGCCTCGAGGATCGCGTCGACGCGCTGGGCGGGACGCTGCGCGTCGTCCTCGCCGAGGCTCACTTCCTCGTGCGCGAGGGCACGCGGCGGCTGCTCGAGGACTCCGGCGAGGTCGAGGTGATCGCCGCGGCCGGGACGCCGGCGGAGCTGCACGCGGCGGTCGCCGCCGCGGTGCCCGACGTCGTGATCACCGACATCCGCATGCCGCGCAGCCACCACATGGAGGGCATCGTCGCCGCGCACCGGCTGCGCGAGGAGTACCCGGGCCTCGGCGTCGTCGAGCAGCGGTGCGCGAGGTGGCCGAGGGGCGCTCGGGCTCAGCGGCCGCGAGGCGACGCACCGCCGCGTCGCGGCCGTCCTGGCCTACACACGCGCGACGGCCAGGCCGAGACCCTGCGCTGACTATCGTCAGCGGGGATGGCGGAGGAAGCCCGGATCCACCGATTCTCGCGGCGTCTCGACACCGTGGCCGTTCGCCAGAGCCGATCGGCCGGAAACCCAGGTGGCCCACGACATGAGTGAGCGTCCGATCGACTCTGACTCGGCCCACGGCGCCGAGCCATCCACGATGATCGGCCGAGCCGGGCATCTGAGCCCCGCGCTGCGCGCCGTCAGCGACGCGGTCCTCGCGGTGGCCTCGCAGCAGTCGGTCGAGGACGTGCTCCAGCAGCTCGTCCACCGGGCGCGCGAGCTGGCCGGCGCGCGCTACGCCGCGCTCGGGCACGCCCGACGGCGAGGGCGGCTTCACGCGCTTCCTCGTCTCGGGGATGAGCGACGAGCTGATCGCCAAGCTCGGCCCGCTCCCGCGCCAGCACGGGATGCTCGGCGCGATGCTCGAGACCGCGGAGCCCTTCATCTACCCCGACATCCACGACCACCCGCGCTTCCGCGGCTGGTGGCCGTCCGCGCACCCGGACATGCGCTCGTTCCTCGGCGTGCCGATCGTCACCCCCGAGGGCGTGATCGGCGCCTTCTACCTGACCGACAAGGAGGGCGCCGACGGGTTCGGCGCGAGCGACCGGGAGATGATCGAGCTGCTCGCCGCGCACGCCGCGATCGCGATCACCAACGCCGGCCTGTACGAGCGCAGCCGCGAGCTGTCGATCCTCGAGGAGCGCAACCGGCTCGCGCTCGAGCTCCACGACGCGGTCAGCCAGAAGCTGTTCGGCCTCGTGCTCACCGCCGAGGCGGCGGGCGCGCAGCTCGGCCGCGACGACGAGGCCGCGCGCGTCCACGTGACGCGGCTGCAGGCGCTCGCGCGCGAGGCGCTCGACGAGCTGCGCTCGCTGATCCTCGAGCTGCGCCCGCCGGAGCTGGAGCGCGACGGCCTGTGCGGCGCGCTGCGCAAGCACGTCGACGCGCGTGCGGCGGCTGCACCGGCTGGAGATCGAGCTCGACATCGACGACGGGGTGCCGGGCGACGGCCCGCGCGATCGCGAGCTCCTGCGCATCGCCCAGGAGGCGCTGCAGAACGCGGTCCTCCACGCCGGCGCGGGGCGGATCGGCGTGCGGCTGGACCGCACGCGACGGCCGCGTCGTGCTCGAGGTCTCCGACGACGGCGTGGGCTTCGACGCCGCCGATCCGGCGCTGCGCTCCCGCCGCCTCGGGCTGACCTCGATGGAGGAGCGCGCGCAGCGGATCGGGGGCCGGCTGGAGATCGACTCGACGCCCGGCGAGGGCACGACCGTCCGGCTGGAGACCGCATGATCCGCGTCCTGCTCGTCGACGACCACGCCGTGGTGCGCGAGGGCCTGCGGGCGTTCCTCGAGCTCCAGGACGGGATCGAGGTCGTCGGCGAGGCGGGCGACGGCCGCGAGGGCGTGGCCGCCGCCGAGCGCCTGCGCCCCGACGTCGTCCTGATGGACCTGGTGATGCCGCGGCTCGACGGCGTCGGCGCCATGCGCGAGCTGCGCGAGCGCCTGCCGGCCGTGCGCGTGATCGTGCTGACGAGCTTCGCCGACGACGACAACCTCCTGCCCGCCGTGCAGGCCGGCGCGGCCGGCTACCTGCTCAAGAACGCCGAGCCGCACGAGCTGGCCCGCGCGATCCGCGCCGCCCACGCCGGGGAGGCGCTGCTCGACCCGCACGTCGCCGCGCGGCTGCTCGCCTCGCTCGCCCGGCCCGCCGGCGAGCCGACCCCAGACGAGCTGACGCCGCGCGAGCACCAGGTGCTCGAGCTGATCGCCCGCGGGTTCTCGAACAAGCGCATCGCGCGCGAGCTGGGGATCGCGGAGAAGACGGTCAAGACGCACGTCGGCCACGTGCTGGCCAAGCTCGGCGTCGCCGACCGCACGCAGGCGGCGCTGCACGCCGTGCGGGGCTCGGTCCTAGGACCAATTGACCCTGGGATCTGCGACCTCCCCCGGCCTAGCTTCGGGGGCATGCCTACCGCCATCGTCACCGGAGCGTCCCGCGGCCTCGGCCGCGCGCTGACCGCCGCCCTCCTCCGCGAGGGCCGCCGCGTCGTGATCGACGCCCGCGGAGCGCGCGAGCTCGACGACGCCGTGCGCGAGCTCTCCGCCCTCGGCGACGTGGTCGCCGTCCGCGGCAACGTCACCGACGCCGACCACCGCGAGGCGCTCGTCGACGCCGCCGGACCCGACATCGACGCGCTGGTCAACAACGCCAGCGTGCTCGGCCCGAGCCCGCAGCCCGCGCTGGCCGACTACCCCGTCGCACGCGCTCGAGCACGTGTACCGCGTCAACGTGCTCGCGCCGCTCGCGCTCGTCCAGCTCGTGCTCCCGCGCCTCACGCCCGGCGGCGCGATCCTCAACGTCACCTCCGACGCCGCCGTCGAGCCCTACGAGGGCTGGGGCGGCTACGGGTCCTCCAAGGCGGCGCTCGAGCAGCTGACCGCCATCCTCGCCGCCGAGCACGCCGACCGCCGGATCTACGCCGTCGACCCCGGCGACATGCGCACGCAGATGCACCAGGACGCGTTCCCCGGCGAGGACATCTCCGACCGGCCGCTGCCGGAGGAGAGCGTGCCCGGCCTGCTCGCGCTGATCGGCGGCGAGCTGCCGAGCGGGCGCTACCGCGCCGCCGATCTCGGGGCGCGCGTGTGAACGCGCTCGCGTTCGAGCTGCCGAGCTGCCTGGAGGCCACCGCGCCACCGGAGTCGCGCGGCGTCGCGCGCGACGAGGTGCGCCTGATGGTCGCCTCGCGCGAGGACGACACCGTCGAGCACGCGCGCTTCGGCGACCTCCCCGACCACCTGCGGGCGGGCGACCTGCTGGTCGTCAACGTCTCCGCGACGCTGCCCGCCGCCGTCCCCGCCCGCCACCGGGGCAAGGCGGTCGAGCTGCGCTTCGCGACCGCCGCCCCCGACCTCGACCGCGGCTCGTGGTGGATCGTCGAGCTGCGCAGCGCCGACGGCGCCTCGCCCCTCGGGGCGGGCCGCGCCGGAGAGACCGTCGAGCTGCCCGGCGACGCCGCCGTCGAGCTCGTGGCGCCCTACGCCGGCGGCACGCGGCTGTGGCTCGCGCGGGTGTCGGGCACCGGCACGCTGCACGACTACCTCGCCCTCCACGGCCACCCGATCCGCTACGGCTACGTCCAGCGCGAGTGGCCGCTCGATGCCTACCAGACCGTGTTCGCCACCGAGCCCGGCAGCGCCGAGATGCCGAGCGCCGGCCGCCCGTTCACGCCCGAGCTGGTCGCGCGGCTCGTGTCGCAGCGGCGTGCTGATCGCGCCGCTCGTGCTGCACACCGGCGTCTCCTCTCTGGAGCACGGCGAGGCGCCCTACCCCGAGCGCTACGCGCGTCCCCGAGGAAACCGCGCGGCTGGTGGACGCCGTCCGCTGGTGGGGCGGCCGCGTGATCGCGGTCGGCACCACCGTGGTGCGCGCGCTCGAAACCGTCGCGGCCGACGACGGGCGTGTCGTCGCCGGCGCGGGCTGGACCCGGCTCGTCGTCACCCCCGAGCGCGGCCTCCGCGCCGTCGACGGGCTGATCACCGGCTGGCACGAGCCGGAGGCCTCCCACCTCCAGATGCTCGAGGCCGCCGCCGGTCCCGCGCTGCTCGAGCGCAGCTACGAGGCTGCGCTCGAGCACGGCTACCTGTGGCACGAGTTCGGCGATAGCCACCTCGTGATCCCCTAACCGGCGAACCTTTACATCGATCGGTGTTACGGT
This sequence comes from uncultured Solirubrobacteraceae bacterium, assembly GCA_963764385.1. Classification (GTDB taxonomy): domain Bacteria; phylum Actinomycetota; class Thermoleophilia; order Solirubrobacterales; family Solirubrobacteraceae; genus DATFQI01. The sequence goes on from CAVXSJ010000004.1 coordinate 235,471, forward strand.
TCCCGCCCGTGGCGGAGACCGGAGCACGTCCCAAGGTCCCGAGGCTGCAGCGTCGTCTGCTGTCGATCATCGGCGCGCTGACCACGCCGCTGCTCCCTGACGACTACCTCGAGATGATCAACCCGCTGTGGTCGACGCGCGAGCTGCGCGGGCGGATCGAGAGCATCGACGAGGAGACGCCCGACGCCGCGACCGTGCTGATCAAGCCCGGCTACCGGTGGGAGGGCCACGACCCCGGCCAGTACCTGCGCGTCGGCCTGGACATCAAGGGCCGCCGCCACTGGCGCGCCTACTCGCTCACCTCCGACCCCGAGCGGCCCGACGGGTGCATCTCGATCACCGTCAAGAACGTCGACGAGGGCACGGTGTCGCCGTACCTCGTGCGGCGCGGGCGGCCCGGCAGCATCATCTCCCTCGGCGGCGTCGAGGGCGACTTCGTGCTCCCCGACGACCTGCCCGACAAGCTGCTGTTCATCAGCGCCGGCAGCGGGATCACGCCGATCATGAGCATGCTCCGCAGCCTCGAGCACCGCGACGCGCTCGGCGACGTCGTCCTGCTCCACTCCGCCCGCGGCGCCGAGGACGTGATCTTCGGCGGCGAGCTGCGCGAGCTCTCCGAGAAGCACGACGGGTTCCACCTGCACGAGCAGCACACCGGCGAGCACGGCCGGATGGGACCCGACGACCTCGAGCGCCTGTGCCCCGACTGGAACGAGCGCGTGGCGTTCGTCTCCGGCCCCGGCGAGATGCTCGACGCGATGGAGGAGCACTGGGAGCGCGAGGGCGACAGCGAGCGCCTGCACATGGAGCGCTTCCAGCCCAAGATCGGCGGTGGGGAGGAGGGCGAGGGTGGCACGATCAACTTCACCAAGTCCGGTTGCAAGACCGAGGCCGACGGCAGCACGCCGATCCTCGTCGCCGGCGAGGAGGCGGGCCTCCACCTCCGCTTCGGCTGCCGCGAGGGCATCTGCCACACCTGCGTCGGGACCCTGCGCACCGGGCAGATCCGCGACCTCCGGACCGGCAAGGTGACCGGCTCGGAGGGCGAGACCGTCCGTACCTGCATCCACGCCCCCGAGGGGCCGATCGAGATCGAGCTATAGGAGACACATGGTCAAGCTGGCCGAGCCCGAGAACCCCCTGAACCGCCTCACGCCCGAGCAACTCGAGGAGCTCGGCAAGCTGTTCGACGAGCTGCACGAGGAGGTCAAGGACGACCTCGGCGACCGCGACGCCAAGTACATCCGCAGCATCATCGCGCTGCACCGGCGGCTGGGGCTGATGGGCCGGGCGGAGCTGCTCGCCTCCACGTTCTGGCCCACGCTGGTACTCGGGACCGCGACGCTGTCGGTGGCCAAGATCCTCGAGAACATGGAGATCGGCCACAACGTCCTGCACGGCCAGTGGGACTGGATGAACGACCCGGTCATCAACTCGCAGGCGTGGGACTGGGACACCGCCTCGACCGCGGAGGCGTGGCGGCACTCGCACAACTACGTGCACCACACGTACACGAACATCCGCGGCAAGGACAAGGACCTCGGCTACGAGATCATGCGGATCGACCCGCACCAGCCGTGGCACCCGGTCTACCTGCTGCAGCCGTTCTACAACGTGCTGCTGATGCTGCTGTTCGAGTGGGGCGTGGCGACCCACGACCTCGACCTCGAGGCGCTACGTGCGGGAGAGAAGAGCCGCGAGGAGCTGCGTCCACGACCTCAAGGGCATCTGGGGCAAGGCGTGGCTGCAGATCAAGAAGGACTACATCGCCTGGCCGCTGATGAGCGCGCTGGCGACCGGCGCGGCCGCGTACGCGGTGGGCCCGCCGCGGGTGAGCCGGCTGGACCGCCTGCGCAGGCGCGGCAAGTCGCGCACCGAGCACGCGCTCGATGCCGCCACGCGCGCCTTCGGCCGGACCGCGGCGGCCGACGCCGCCGCCAACGTGATCCGCAACGTGTGGTCGCACTCGATCATCTTCTGCGGCCACTTCCCCGACCAGACGTACACCTTCAGCGAGTCCGAGGTGGAGGACGAGTCGCGCGGTGCGCGCTACGTCCGGCAGCTGATCGGCGCCGCCAACATCGAGGGCAGCCCGCTGTTCCACGTCATGAGCGGCAACCTCGGCTACCAGGTCGAGCACCACCTCTACCCGGACATGCCGAGCACGCGCTATGGCGAGATCGCGCCGCGGGTGCGCGAGATCTGCGAGCAGTACGAGCTGCCCTACAACACCGGGCCGTTCTCGAAGCAGCTGGGGATGGTGCACCGCACGATCATCCGGCTCGCCTTCCCGGGTGGAAAGGTGCGTCCGAAGCCCGGCCCCTACAAGGGCCCCGCAGTGCGCACCGCAGGCGAGCAGTCGACCTACGCGCAGGCGGCGTAGCGGTCGAGCGCGGGCGGCTGCCCTTGACAGCCGCCCGCAGGTATGTTCAGATTGCGCACGAACGGTCCCAAAACCGTTTTCGGAACAGTGGACTCGCAACGCGTCACCATCCGTGAGCTCGCCCGCCTCAGCGGTGTGTCGGTCGGCACCGTCTCGCGGGCCCTGAACGGCTACGCGGACGTCAACCCCGACACCCGCGAGCGGATCATCCGCCTGGCCGGCGAGCTCGACTACACGCCCGCCGCCGCGGCGCGCAGCCTGGTCACCCATCGCTCCCACGTGATCGGCGTCGTGCTCGACACCGGCGAGGGCCACCCCGACCTCCAGCACCCCTTCTTCCACGAGGTCATGGTCGGGCTCAAGAACGAGATCGGCGCCAACGGGTTCGACCTGCTCCTGTTCGCGGCCGAGCGACCCGGGAACGGTTACGGCCGCCACTCGTACCTGAAGCGCGCGCGCCACCACAACGTCGACGGCGTGGTGCTCATGGGCCTCGACCCCGAGGACCCCGAGGTGAGCCGCCTGGTGCGCTCGGAGATGCCGACCGTCGGCGTCGACGCCGCGGTGACCGGGCCGGGCGCGACGTTCGTGATCTCCGACAACGTGGACGGCGCACGCCAGGCGGTGAGCCATCTCTACGAGCTCGGGCACCGCAGGATCGCCACGATCACCGGGCTGCTCGAGACGCGCCCCGGCGCGGACCGCCTGCGCGGCTACCGCGCCGCGATGCGCGACCACGGCCTCGCCTACCGCGACGAGCTGGTCGCCTACGGCGACTTCTACACCGAGAGCGGGCGCCAGGCGATGGCCGCGCTGCTCGACCTCGACGAGCCGCCCACGGCCGTCATCGCCGCCTCGGACATGATGGCCCTCGGTGCGATCCGGGCCGCGGCCGACGCCGGCGTCTCGGTCCCCGGCGACGTGTCGGTGGTCGGCTACGACGACATCCAGTTCGCCGACCACGCGAACCCCCCGCTCACCACGCTGCGCCAGGACAAGGCCGGCCTCGGCACCGCCGCGGGCCGCGTCCTCGCCCGCATCATCCAAGGGGACGATGCGGCGGCCGAAGAGGTCGTCGTGCTCCCCGTCGAGCTCATCGCGCGCGGCTCCACCGCGCCTGCACCGAGGGGGTGAACGGCCCGACTCCCCACCACCCGCGTTCTCGTTGGCAGCTCCCCAAAACCGTTTTTGTAACCGAGGAGGAGACAGACGTGCGAAGCAAGCTCTGGATCGTCGCGATGGCGATCGCCGGACTCGTGGTCCTGATGGGCTGCGGCGGCGACGACGACAGCGGTGGCCAAGAGGCCGCCGGCGCAATCAAGAAGGGCAGCACCGTGAAGCTGTGGATCATGCCCAACGGCCCTGATCCACAGGCCGACTGCCCAAGGGCCCGACGGGTGAGGCGTACACGTTCGTGGGCGGCTCGAACTTGATGGTGTTCAAGGGCTCCACGAACAAGGACGCGGCGTGGGAGCTGGTCAAGTTCCTCTCCCAGGACCAGGTCCAGACCGACTACGCCGCGATCCAGGGCATGTTCCCGGCCCGCGTCGAGCCGCAGGAGGCCTACGGGGAGTCCAACGGAGACAGCTTCAAGGCCGTCTTCCAGGCCATCCAGCAGGGCCGGACGTACGCGCCGGTCCCGCAGTGGGCGGGGATCGAGAACGCCTACAAGGGGCGCTTCGGGAACATCCTCGACAGCGCGGCGGGCAAGGCGGGCGCCTACTCGCCCGAGTCGGTGCAGAAGCAGCTCGACGAGGCTGCCAAGGAGGCTGACGGGCTACTGGCCCAATCGGCCGGCTGATGAGCACGACGATCCTCCCCACTCCCCCGGTGGAGGGCGAGGCGGTCCGGATGGACCCGCCGCGCCGGCGGCGCCGGCTGCGCTACCGGCGCAACCGGCTCGCCTACGGCCTGATCGCCCCGGCGGTCGCGCTGATGCTGGTCGTCCACCTGCTCCCGATGGTCGGCGGCCTCACGCTGTCGTTCAAGGACCTCAACACGTTCACGTTCGCGCAGCTGTTCGGCGCGCCGTGGACGGGCGTTGACAACTACGACGCGATCCTGTTCGACTCTGGGAACCCGCTGCGGAGCGGGTTCCTGGGGGCGGTGCAGAACACCGCCGTCTACACGCTCTTCACGGTGACCGGGACGCTCGGCGGCGGGCTCGCCGTGGCGATGCTGCTCAACCGTGAGATGCGCGGGCAGAAGATCGCCCGCACGCTGATGCTCACGCCGTGGATCGTGCCGAGCTTCGTGGTCGCCGTGCTCGGCAGTTCATGTGGCAGAGCGACGTCGGCGTGATCAACAAGGTCCTCGTGGACTGGACCGGGCTGCTCGGCGAGCGGCCGGTGTGGCTGATCGGGCCGAACTCGCTGTGGGCGATCATCATCCCCAGCATCTGGCGCGGCCTGCCGTTCTGCATGCTGATCCTCCTCGCCGGCCTGCGGTCCCTGCCGAAGGACCTCTACGAGGCCGCCGCGCTCGACGGCGCCGGCCCGTGGCAGCGCTTCCGCTACATCACGCTGCCGCTGCTGCGCCCGCTGATCGCGGTCCAGTTGCTGTTCGGCGTGATCTACGCGACCTACCAGTTCGCGATCCCCAACGTGATGCTCGGGACCAACCCCGGGCCCGACGCGGACCTGATGATGACCCTGATCATCTGCACGGCGGCGGCGCTGGCCGCGACCGCGTTCGCCAGCTCCGCGGGCTACGCGCTCGCGCGCTTCAAGTTCCCGGGCTACAAGCCGTTCGGCGTGGCCGTGATCGGCACGCAGCTGATCCCCGGCTCGATGTTCCTGCTGCCGCTGTTCGTCGGCTTCATCTGGATCAAGCAGAACCTCGGCCTGGCGCTGTACGACTCGCACCTGGGGATGATCATCGTCTACACGGCGTTCTTCACGCCGGTGGCGATCTGGTTCATGCGCTCGTTCTTCCTCGCGATCCCGCGCGAGCTGGAGGAGGCGGCGATGGTCGACGGCTGCACCGGCCTCGGCGCGTTCATCCGCGTCGTGCTCCCCAACGCCGCGCCGGGGCTGGTGGCGTGCTTCGTGTACGCGTTCCTGTTCGCGTGGGACGAGCTGCTGTTCGTGGCCTCGCTCACGCAGAGCAACGCGGAGACGATCCCGATCGGGATCCGCTCCTTCATCGGCAACTACCAGCAGTACACGGCGCAGCTGATGGCCGCCGGCGTGGTCTCGACGCTGCCGGTGCTGATCGCCTTCTTCGCCAGCCAGCGCTGGCTGGTCAAGGGCCTGACGGCCGGCGCGGTGAAGGGATGACCACCACCGCGGAACCGCGCCGCGAGCCCGTCGCAGCGTCGCGGATGCCCGACGGCTTCCGCTTCGGCGTCGCCACCGCCGCCTACCAGATCGAGGGCGCGGCGTCCGAGGACGGGCGCGGCGAGTCGATCTGGGATCGCTTCTGCCGTCGTCCGGGGGCGGTCGCCAACGGCGACACCGGGGACGTCGCGTGCGACCACTACCACCGGTGGCGCGGCGACCTCGACCTGATGGCCGCGATGGGGATCGAGAGCTACCGGTTCTCGATCTCGTGGTCGCGCGTACAGCCGGACGGCCGCGGCGCGCTGAACCCGAAGGGCGTCGCCTTCTACCGGCGCGTGGTGGAGGGGCTGCTGCGGCGCGGGATCGAGCCGGTGGCGACGCTCTACCACTGGGATCTGCCGCAGGCCCGCCAGGAGGCGGGCGGCTGGGTGGCGCGCGACACCGCCGAGCGGTTCGCCGAGTACGCCGAGCTGATGGCCTCGGCGCTCGGCGACGTCGTGCCGCAGTGGATCACGCACAACGAGCCGTGGGTCGTCGCCTTCCTCGGCCACGCGGAGGGGACCAAGGCGCCGGGGATCCGCGACTGGCCGACGGCGCTGCGCGTCTCGCATCACCTGCTGCTCTCGCATGGCCTGGCCGTCGACGCGCTCCGCGCGCACGCGCCGCCGGAGACGCAGGTGATGTCGCGGCCGATCGACTTCCTCGGCGTCAACTACTACTTCCCGCTGCGGGTGCGCGCCGACGCGGACGCGGTCCCGATCGGGGCGGGTTCCGCTCCGCCGACCACGCCGACCACCGCGATGGGGTGGGAGGTCGACGGCGAGGGCCTGCGCGAGCTGCTGGTGCGGCTGGCGCGCGACTACCCGCCGCTCCCCGTCTACATCACCGAGAACGGCGCCGCCTACCCGGACGCCCGTCCCGAGGTGGGGGTGGTCGACGACCCGGAGCGCGTCGCGTACCTGGAGGAGCACCTCGCGGCGCTCGACCGGGCGATCGCGGACGGCGTCGACGTCCGCCGCTACTACGCCTGGTCGCTGCTCGACAACTTCGAGTGGGAGCACGGCTACGCGATGCGCTTCGGGCTCGTCTACGTGGACTTCGCCACGCAGCGGCGGTTCCCGAAGCGCAGCGGGCGGTGGTACCGCGACCACATCGCCCGCGCGCGACGCACCTGACCCACCACTCCTTCATTCCACGGCGCCGCGGGGTCAGACCCCTCACTTCATTTCGCTGCGGATCGGGGTCTGACCCCCTGTTACGTTGCGCTGATGCGCCCACGCCTGCTTGCCGTTCTCCTGCTCGTGCTCCTCGTTCCCGCCGCGCCCGCGGTGGCCGCCAAGAAGGTCCGCAAGGGCCCGGCGGGCACGGCGTTCTACAAGCCGCCGTCGAAGCTCCCCGGCTCCAAGCACGGCGACGCGATCTGGGCGCGCACGCTGACCGGGGGCGCCAAGCTGAAGTCGGCGAAGTCGCACCGGCTGCTGCTGTACCGCTCGACGGGCTCCGACGGCAAGGCGATCGCGGTCTCCGGGTCGGTGGCCCTGCCCAAGGGCAAGCAGCCCAAGAAGGGCTGGCCCGTCATCACCTACGGCCACGGCACCACCGGGATCGCCGACGCGTGCGCGCCGTCGCGCGACTCGAAGTCGAACCCCGCGCACGCCTACATCGACTACGCGTACCCGCTGCTCAACCGCTGGCTGAAGGCGGGCTTCGCCGTCGTGCAGACCGACTACCAGGGCCTCGGCACGCCCGGCGATCACGAGTTCCTCAACGGCCGCGAGGAGGGGCGCGCGATGCTCGACGTGGTGCGCGCCGCGCGCAAGGTGGACGGCTCGCTCGGCAAGCGCTACGCGATCGCCGGCCACTCGCAGGGCGGCCACGCGGCGCTGTGGGCGGCGTCGCTGGCGTCATCGTGGGCGCCGGAGCTCAAGCTGCGCGGCACGGTCGCCTTCGCGCCCGCGTCGCACCTCGGCGAGCAGGCCGACGTCCTGCCCGGCATCGACAGCGCGCTCGGCGGCCTCGGCGCCTTCGCGGCGATGGTGCTCCGCTCGGTCGACACCGTGAACCCGCAGCTCGGCGTCAGCGCCGGCCTCAGCGACGGGGCGCTCGCGCTGTACCCGCAGACGCTGACCGCGTGCCTCGGCGATCTCGCCAAGCCGGAGTCCTTCGGCGGGCTGAAGGGCACCGAGTTCCTGCGCGACGGCGCCATCCCGGCGCCGGTCAAGGCCGCCATCGACGCGACCGACCCCGACGAGCTGCGCATCCGCACGCCCGTCCGGATCGAACAGGGCAGCGCCGACGCGACCGTGCTCCCGCCGTTCACCGAGCAGCTGCGCGACAGCTACAAGGCGCTCGGCAACCCGGTCACCTACACCAGCTACAACGGCGTCAGCCACGGCGGCATCGTCGACGCGGCCGCGAAGAACGCCACGAAGTTCCTGTCCAAGCGCCTCTAGAGGCGCTGGGGTGCGAGCGGCTCCTCCGGCGGCGTGCCCGCCGGCAGGAGCCTCGCCTGCCACCACCCGACGTCGCGCCACGCGCCGGCCTTGAAGCCGATGTCGCGGTACACGCCGACCAGCTCGAAGCCCATCGCCTCGTGCAGCCCCACGCTGGCTTCGTTGGGCAGCGCGATCCCCGCGCACGCGATCTGGAACCGCTGCCGGGTCAGCAGGGGGAGCAGCGCCGCGTAGAGCTCGCGGCCGACGCCGCCGCGGTGGCGGGCCGCGTCGACGTAGACGGTGACGTCGACCGCCCAGCGGTAGGCCGCGCGGGTGCGGTGCTGGGAGCCGTAGGCGTAGCCGGCCGGCTCGCCGTCGCGCTCGGCCACCAGCCATGGGTACGCCTCCGACGTGGTCGCGATCCGCTCGCGCATCTCCGGCACGGACGGCGGCTGCTCCTCGAAGGAGGCGACGCCCTCGAGCACGTGGGGGGCGTAGATCGCGGCGCAGGCCGCGGCGTCGCGGTCCGGGTCGGCGTGGCGCACCATTGTCGGTAGCTTCCCAGCCGCGATGAAGCTCTACGACCACCCCGCGTCCGGGAACTGCCTCAAGCCCCGGATCCTCATGCGCCAGCTGGAGCTCCCCTACGAGTCCGTCGTCGTCGACCTGTTCCGGCGCGAGACGCGTACGCCCGAGCACATGGCGCGCAACCCGGACGGCCGGGTGCCCGTGCTCGAGCTCGACGACGGGACGATGATCCCCGAGTCGGGCGCGATCCTGCTCTACCTCGCGGAGGGCTCGCCCTACCTGCCCGACGACCGGCTCGCGCGGGCCGCCGTGCACCAGTGGCTGTTCTTCGAGCAGAACCAGATCGAGTCGCTGCTCGCGGTGGCGCGCTTCATCGTGCTGACCGGCCGCGGCGAGGAGGCGGCGGCGCTGGTCGAGTGGCTGCTCCACCGCGGCCGCGGGGCGCTCGCCGCGCTGGCGCGCGGGCTGGCCGACGAGCGGCCGTTCATCACCGGCGACGACTACACGGTGGCCGACATCGCGCTGTACGCCTACGTGCACTGCGCCGCCGACGCCGGTGCCGACCCGCGCGAGCACGACATCGTCGCCGCGTGGCTGGAGCGCGTCGAGGCCACCCCGCGGTTCGTCAACGACCTCGCGCCGTTCCCACCGCATGCGATGGTGGGCTCATGACCCGCATCGCCGTGATCACCGGCGCGTCGAGCGGCATCGGCGAGGCCACCGCCCGCCGCCTGGCGCGCGAGCCCGACCTGCACCTCGTGCTCGTCGCCCGCCGCGAGGAGCGCCTGCGCGCGCTCGCCGACACGCTCCCCGCCACCACCTTCGTCGCCGCCGACCTCACCGACGACGTCGCGCCCGCGCGCGTGCGCGAGCACGTCGAGGGGCTCGACGGGGAGCTGAAGCTGCTGGTCAACAACGCCGGGGCGGGCTTCCGCGCCACGTTCGCCGACGGCGGCTACGAGAACGTCCAGCGCACGATGGCGGTCAACTTCGACGCCGTCGTGCGGCTCACCGAGGCGCTGCTGCCGCTGCTGCGCGCGGCGGCGCCGAGCTCGATCGTCAACGTCTCCAGCACGTCCGGCCGCGTTGCCCGCGCCGGCTCGGGCGCGTACTCGGCGAGCAAGTTCGCGCTCGCGGGCTGGAGCGACTCTCTGTACGCGGAGGAGCTCCGCAACGGCGTCCACGTCGGCCTCGTCCTGCCCGGCTTCATCAGCACCGAGGGCTTCCCGCAGGCGGAGCTCACCGGCAAGCTCCTGACGCGCTGGGCGGTGTCGACGCCGGAGAAGGGCGCCGAGGCGATCGTCGACGCGGGCCTCGGCGGCCGCCCGGAGCGCTACGTCCCGCGCGCGTACGGACTCGCCGCGGTGCTGCGCGTGGTGGCGCCGAGGCTGGTCCGGCGCGTGATGGCCGGTAGCGCGGCGAAGGCGATGACCACGCGCACCGCGAACGACTGACGCGCCGCCGCACCCGGCGTCGCCCCGATGCCGATGACAAGGGACAGCGCCCTTGCCGGTCCCGCGGTCTCGCGTGCGGGTTCGAGATCCTGGCCCGCTTCGACTCCGAACGGCAGGCCGCGCCGACCCGCTTCCTTGCCGCCTGCTGCATCTCTGAGGCCGGGTCGCTGACCGGCGTCCTGTCCTTCGAGCAGCTCGCACGCGGTCTCGGCCGCGACTACACCACCAGAACAGAGGAGTCCCCATGAAGTCATTCGCCTGTGGCGACATCGTCCCCGGTTGCACCGCCGTCTTCCGCGGGCAACGGAGCGGAGATCATGCAGCAGGTCGCCCACCACGCCCGCAACGATCACGGGATGACCGAGATCCCCTCATCGGTGGGTCGAGCAGGTGCGGAGCAACATCCGCTAATTACGGGGATCCGCGGGCGAGAAACGCACCTCTCTCGGGTCGCCGACGTCGCCGATGGGGTACACCTTGTAGGCATGGTGAACGCCAGCATCCAGACGACCATGGCACTGGACGGCACGCCGGAGGTGCGCGCCCGCTTCGACCTGAGCGAGGTCGAGATCAAGGGCGCGGCGCACGCGGTCAACGTGTCCCGCACCGAGCAGTTCCGCCACGAGGAGCTCTCCGCCGACGACGTGGTGGCGATGCGCGAGCTGACCGCGCTGGCCGACGAGCTCACCTCGCTCGCCGGCCACGACAGCGCGGTCACGGTGGACGTCAACCCGGCGCGGCTCGTCGCGCTCCGCGACACGCTGTACGTGTTCGTCGCCGATCGCGACGAGCAGGGCTTCATGCGCGACGAGGACCGCGACGCCTACTCGGTGGCCCAGCAGCTCGCCGGGCCGCTGGCGGAGCTGAGCGCCGACGCCCTGCGCGCGGCGCTCGAGTCCGCCGAGCACGCCGGCCGCTAGGCGGGGGCCGGCGCCGCCGGCTCGTGCTCGAACTTCGGCAGCCAGCCCAGGCGCTTGGGCAGGTACCAGTTGCGCTCGCCGAGGAGCTTCATGGTTGCGGGGAGCAGGACGGCGCGGATGAGGGTGGCGTCGATGAGGATCGCGGCGGCGAGGCCGACGCCGATCTGCTGGGCGAGTTGGTCGCTGGCCAGCGCGAAGGAGCCGAACACGGCGACCATCACAAGCGCGGCGCTGGTGACGACGCCGGCGGTGCTCTTGATGCCGTGGGCGACGGCGTCGTCGTTGCTCATGCCGCGGTCGACGGCTTCGCGGACGCGGCTGAGGATGAAGACGTGGTAGTCCATCGAGAGGCCGAAGAGGATCACGAACAGGAACAGCGGGATCCAGGGAGCGATGCCGCCGACGGAGGTGAAGTCGAGCAGCTTCTCGCCGTGACCGTCCTGGAAGACCAGGACGAGGACCCCGTACGCGGCGCCGACGGAGAGCAGGTTGAGGATGATCGCCTTGAGCGGCACCACGATCGAGCGGAACGTGACCAGCAGCAGGATGAACGCGAGGGTGAGGACGAACAGGAACACCAGAGGGGCGCGTGACGTGAGGACGTCGACGAAGTCCTTGGAGCTCGCGGTGACGCCTGACACGGCGACCTCGGCGCCCGGCAGCTTGCCGACGGTGGCGGGGACGATGTCGGTGCGCAGGACCTGCAGGGAGCGCTCCGAGGCGGCGTCGGCGCCGTTGCCGTTGACGGCCAGGGCGACGACGGCGACGGTCTTGTCGGGGCTGATCTCGACGCCGTAGGGCTCGGACAGCTGACCGCTGGCCAGCGCCCGGTCATGGAGGTCCTGAATCGCGGCCTGGACGGGCGCGGCGGTGACGTCGTCGGCCTTGATGATGGTGGTGGCGGGGATGGCGCCGCCGGGGAAGGCGGCTTGGAGGCGGTCGTAGGTCTGGATGGCGGGCTGGCTGCGTGAGTAGCCGTCGTAGCCGGGTTCCTTGAACTGGATGCCCAGCGCGGGGACGCAGAGGGCGACGAGCACGCCCCCGGCGATCACGGTCGAGAGCAGCGGGTGCTTGAGGACGCGGGTGAGGATGGCCCCCCACACGCGCGACTGGCCCTTCGCCGCATGCCGGCGCTTGGTGACGTAGGGGACGCGCCCCTTCTCGAGCCGGTTCTTCTCGCCGAGGACGGAGAGCATCGCGGGCAGGAAGGTCAGCGAGCCGAGCATCGCGACGGCGACGACGAGCATGGTCCCGATCCCGAAGCCGACGAAGATGGGGTTGCCGGCGAACAGCAGCCCGGCCATGGCGGTCATGACCGTCATGCCGGAGACGAGCACCGCGCGCCCTGAGGTGCCGGCGGCGATCTCCAGCGCCGCCTCGGCCGTGTGGCCGCGGTCGCGTTCTTCCATCATCCGGCGCGAGTAGAACATCGCGTAGTCGACCCCGACGGCGAGGCCGATGATCACGGCCAGTTCGGCGACGTCGGACGGCAGCGCGTAGAGGTGGCTGACGGGGCCGAGCAGCCCGACGGTGCCGGCGACGGCGGTCGCGCCGAGCAGGAGGGGGAGGCCGGCGGCGACGACGGCGCCGAACGCCACGAGCAGGATGATCAGCAGCAGGGCGTAGGAGATGAGCTCGGACTTCTGCCCGTCGGTCTTGTCCCGCGCGGCGATCTCCTTCGCCGCGGACGCGTCACCGAACTCCGCGACGCGCACGTCGGGGTGGGCGGCCTGCACGGCGGCGATCGCCGCGAGCGGCTTCGCGACCAGCTTCTCCACCTGCTCGTCGGTACCGGCCAATTGGAAGTTCACGACGACCGAACGGCCGTCCTTTGAGACGGTCTCGGCGCGCGTGGCGGGATCGAGCGGGCTCTCGATCCCCGTCACGCCCCTGATCCGCCCCAGCCGGCTCACGACCTCCCGCACCGCCGCGGTCGCCTGAGGACCCTCGCCCTGCACCAGCACCTGCTCACCCGACTGCTCCGGGAACCCGGCGGCCTTGACGATCATGTCGCCGCGCTTTGACTCGCCGCTGCCGCGAGCCGAGTCGTCGAGATCGTTCTGGCCGACCTTCCCGCCCACGACGGCGGCGAGGATCACGAACCCGATCCAGCCGAGGATGGCCGTCTTGCGGTGCTGAGCGCTCCATCGACCGGCACGTGCTGCGAGGTTGCGGGACTGCATGAGGAGCCTCCTTCGGAGGGGTTCGTACGCTGTACGAGAGACCTTATTCGTACGGTGTACGATCCCGATAGGGGGGTAAACCGAACCACCGATGAACCGACCGGGATCAGGGGCCGAGACGCGGGCGCCGCTCAGCAAGGAGCGCGTGCTGGAGGCCGCCGTCGAGCTCGCCGTGCGCGACGGGATCGAGTCGCTGTCGATGCGCAAGCTCGCCGACGAGCTGGGCGCGGGAGCGATGTCGCTCTACTACCACGTGCCCAACAAGGAGCAGCTGCTCGACGGGATGGTCGACATCGTGTTCAGCGAGATCGAGCTGCCGACGACGGACGTCGACTGGAAGACCGCGATGCGCCGGCGCGCGATCTCCACCCGCGAGGTGCTCAACCGCCACCGCTGGGCCGTCGGCCTCATGGAGTCGCGCGCGACGCCCGGCCCTGCCAGCTTCGCGCTGCACAACGCCGTCCTCGGCTGCCTCCGCGAAGCCGGCTTCTCGATCGAGATGACCATCCAGGCCTACTCGGTCCAGGACGCGTACATCTACGGCTTCGCGCTCCAGGAGAAGCACGTGCCGTTCGACGACGCCGAGGGCGGCGCGGCCGTCGCCGAGGAGCAGGCCCGGCAATTCGCCGAGGAGGCGGAGAAGCAGCAGTCCGCCGCGCTCGCGGAGGAGTTCCCCTACCTCGCCGAGGTCGTCGCCGGGCACGTCGCCAAGGTCGGCTACGACTTCGCGTACTCGTTCGAGTACGGCCTCGACCTCATCCTCGACGCGCTCGAGAAGCGCCGGGACGCGGCCTAGGTCTCCGTCACCTGCTCGGCCTCGGGGGCCGCCCAGCTGCCCAGGAGCCTGAGTGCCTCCTCCGAGCGCGAGCCCGGCTCGGCGGCGTAGGTGGAGATCGTCAGCCCGTGGTCTCCCGCGAGGTCCAACCGGTTGAAGCTCAGGGAGAGCTCGCCGACGACGGGATGGCGGAAGTGCTTGACCGCGGTGGCTTGTAAGCGCACGTTGTGCGCGGCCCGGCGGGTGCGGAACCCCTCGCTCTGCGTGGCGAGCTCGCCGACGAGCTCCTGACAGGGTCGCGGCCGGCGGCCCAGCGCAGGATGGCGACGGTCTCGTTGGCGTCGCGGCTGGAGCGCGGCGCGTGCAATACCACCATCGACAGGGACTCCCACTGTCGCCCGAGCAGATGGAGCGCCAGCTGGCGACCAGCCTCACCGGCCCGATGAGCGTCACGCGCGCGGTGCTCCCCCTCATGCGCAAGCAGCGCTCGGCCACGTCGTGACGATCTCCTCGACGGCCGGGTTCGACGGCTTCGAGTACGGCACCGCCTACGCGGCGTCGAAGTCCGGCGTGGAGGGCTGGATGCAGTCGCTCGCCGCGACCGCGGTGGCGTGAGCCGTAGGGTGGCGCGATGAGCCGCGTAGTCGTCATCGGTGCCACCGGGCACGTCGGGAGCTACCTGGTCCCGCGGCTGGTGCGGGCCGGCCATGACGTCGTGGCGCTCAGCCGGGGCGAGCGCGAGCCCTACGTGCCGGCGCCGGAGTGGCGCCGGGTGGAACGGGTCTCGGCCGACCGGGAGGCCGAGGACGCCGCCGGGGTGTTCGGCGAGCGGATCGCCGCGCTCAGCCCGGACGCCGTCGTCGACATGCTCTGCTTCACGCCCGAGTCCGCGCACGCGCTGGTGGACGCGCTGCGGCCGGCCCGGCCACTGCTGCTGCACTGCGGCACGATCTGGGTGCACGGACCCGTCGCGCGGGTGCCCGTCACGGAGGACGAGCCGCGCACCGCGATCGGCGAGTACGGCACCGGCAAGGCGGCGATCGAGGCGCTGCTGCACCGCGAGACGATCGCCGGCGGCCTCCCGAGCGTGGTGCTCCACCCCGGGCACATCAGCGGCCCCTGGCCGGTCATCACGCCCGCGGGCAACCTCGATCTCGACGTGTGGCGGCGGTTGGCCCTCGGCGAGCCGCTCCCCCTGCCGGAGCTCGGGCTCGGCGTGCTGCACCACGTGCACGGGGACGACGTCGCGCAGGCCTTCGAGCGCGCGCTGACGCGGCCGGCCGCCATCGGCTCGAGCTTCCACGTCGTGTCCGAGCAGGCCATGACGCTGCGCGGCCTGGCCGCCGGCGTGGCGGGGTGGTTCGGCCGCGAGCCGGTGATCGAGCTCGTCGAGTGGGCGGAGTTCGCGCGGCGCGTCGGCGCCGAGCACGCCGAGGCGACCCGCGAGCACGTGGCCCGCGGCATCTCCGCCAGCATCGACCGCGCCCGCGACGTCCTCGGCTACCGCCCGCGCTACACCTCGCTCGACGCCATGCACGAGTCGCTGCGCTGGCTCGCGGCCACCGGCCAGGTCGACGTCGGCGGCCAGTCCTTCTGACGCTCAGCCGATCCCGAGGCCGCACCGCCCGGTGTCGTTGAGCTGCTCGGGCTGGAAGCGGTCGGGCCACATGCGCTCGTAGTGCTCCTCGGGGAAGCGCTCGGGCTGTCGCCGTTGAGGAAGGCGTCGCGGAGGTTGGCGGCGTACATCTCGTTGCGCGGGCACAGCGGGGCGGCGGGGATGTGCTCCTCGTGTCGGCCGCGGACAAGCTCCACAACGCGAGGTCGATCCTTTCGGGCCTGCGCGAGCACGGCGACGAACTCTGGGATCGGCTCAACGCGGCGCGACCGAGCAGCTTCGACTACACGACCGGCGACGCGGCGGGCCAGAACCTCACCGGCAAGGCGACGGCGGCGGCGTGCGCGTGGATCACCGCCAACTACGAGCCCGGGATCGAGCGCTTCCTCCTGGGGCGCAACCGGCCGAGCTAGCGAACATCGACGAAAGTTCTCCTTCCGGCATATTGACCGCGGCCGCGCGCTCCGGTCTGATGATGAGGTGCGGTCACAGACGACGATCCTGGCCGCGAGCGCGCTACTCGCGCTGGCGGTTGCCGCGCCGGCGCGCGCGGCGCAGGTCGTGGCGATCGAGCCGTCGGCGGAGGTCAGCAACTTCAGCCCGCAGGCGATCAACGACGCCCGGCAGATCGTCGGCCAGGCCACCGTGTCCGGGCCGCAGCACGGCGTGGTCTGGAGTAGCGGCAACTACCGCGTCCTGCCACCACTGGTCGAGGGACAAGGCACGACGGCGGCGCGCGACATCAACGACGCGGGCGAGGTCGGCGGGCAGACCGTCCTCGGCAGGGGGCGCGCGACGCGCTGGAGCCCGACCGGCGTCCCAACCGATCTCGGCACGCTCGACGAGGACAACACCGGGTCGTACGGATGGGCGATCGCACCCGACGGCGTCGTCGTCGGGGAGTCGTTGGTGGAGGCGCCCACGAGCCTCGAGCCGCACCCGGTGCGGTTCGACGGCGGCCCCGAGGACCTGACCGGCCAGCGCGGCAGCGCCTGGGACGTCAACGCCGCCGGCGACATCCTCATCCAGCCCCACGCGATCCTGCACCCGGTCCTCCTGCGGAGCGGCTCGCCGACCACCCTCACGTGCCTGGCCTCAGGCGCCGCCGGGCAGCTGAATCACGTGCTCAACGACTCCGGCGTGGTCGTCGAGCGCGCCGACGAGAACCACGAGCTCCCGCGCCGCTGGGACAACGGGACCTGTACGGACATGGACCTCCCGGCGGGGACGACCGACCTCATTGCCGTCCGAGCGATCAACAACGCCGGCTACGCCGTCGGCACGGTCCGCACCGGCACCCCGATCAAGGCGCTGATGTGGCGGCCCGACGGCTCGGTGGTCACCCTCGACTCGCTGCTGCCGGCGGGCTCCGGCTGGCGGCTGCAGTTCGCCCAGGCGATCAACGACCGCGGGGACATCACCGGCGTCGGGCTCCTCAACGGCGTGAGGACGGCGTTCCTGTTCTCCAACCGCACCTTCGTGGTCAACGACGCCGGCGACGACGATGACGCGGCGCTGGACGGCGTGTGCGATGCCGACGTCGCAGCCGACGGCGAGCAGTGCACGTTGCGGGCGGCGATCGAGGAGGTCAACGAGACGACCGACTCCGAGCCCGTCACGGTCTCGTTCGCGATCACCGGCGCCGGCACGCCCACGATCAGCCCGCAGCGTGCACTGCCCGCGATCCGCCGGCCCGTGATGCTCGACGGCCGCACCCAGCCCGGCGGCAGCGTACGGATCGACGGCGCGGCCGCCGGGCCGGACGTCGACGGGCTGACGCTCGACCGCGAGGCGCCGGGGAGCGAGGTCCACGGCCTGGCCGTCAGGCGCTTCGACGGACACGGGCTGCGGGTGCGGGCCAACGACGCGGTCGTGCAGGGCAACGTGCTCGGCGCCCCCGTCGCGTGCGCCGCTCCGTGCACGCTTGGCAACCACGGCAGCGGCGTGCTCGTCGACGGCTCGGCGGGCGTGGTCGTGGGCCGCTCGGTCCAGCGCCTGCTCGACGGCGCCTCCGACGCGGTGGCGGGCGAGCCGAACGTGATCGCCCACAACGGCGGCGACGGCGTGACCGTCGGCTCGGTGGGCACCAACGACGGCGACGACGTCGCCTGGAACCGGTTCGCCGGCAACGCCGGCCTGCCGATCGAGCTCGGCGCCGACGGCCGCACGCTCAACGACGACCGCGACGGCGACGGCGGCGCGAACGAGCTGCTCAACTCGCCGGTGGTCAGCGCCGCGCGCATCGAGACGCGCGCGGGCGTCCGGCGGCTGAAGGGCGGCGGCGGGCTGACCGGCATCCCGAACCGGCTGCCGAGCGTCGTGCTCTACGCGACCACCGCCTGCACCGATCCCGCGCGGCCCTCGGATCTGATCCCGCTCGCAACCGCCACCGTCCTGTCCGGGAAGCTGGGGCTCGACGCGGCGGGCCAGGGGAGCTGGGAGGCCGACCTGGACCTCTCCGCGCAGCCCGCCGACCGCGTCACGCTCGCGGCCGCGGCGGTGACGGCATCGGGCACGACGTCGGAGAGCTCCAACTGCGTCCGCGACACCGACGGCGACAGCCTCAACGACCCATGGGAGGAGGACGGCGCCGACCCCGACGGCGACGGCGTCGTGGAGGTCCCGCTCGACGACATGGGCGCGACGGTCGGCCGCAAGGACGTGTTCGTGGAGATCGACTCGATGCCCGCCAACCCGGTCACCGAGGCGGGGCTCGACCTGGTGCGCGCGGCGTTCGCGGACGCGCCGCTCGACAACCCGGACGGCACCAGCGGCATGCAGATCCACCTCGACAACGGCCCCGGCTCGGAGATGACGCGGCCGCTCGACGGCGGCGCGCGGCGCGCATGGGCGGGGCTCAGCGATCACGACGTGCTGACCTCCGACGAGCCGCTCGACGTCCGCGATCTCGACCTGGGCACCGACCGGGCGTCGATCGAGCCCGTGCACGCGATCAAGCGCGAGCACTTCCGGTGGTCGCGCCGGTTCTTCTTCCACTACCTGCTCTCCGCGCGCGCGATCCGCGCGAACGGCTTCCTCCAGACGGGTGACACCGTCGTGCGCGCCACGCAGTCCGCGTTCGCGATCGGGACGTTCCAGGACGACACCGCCGCGATCGCCACCTACGGCGGGCTCGAGGACGATCTCCGCACGCCGCTCGCGCACGCCGGGCTGGTCATGACCGGCGTCGGGACGATGCTCGGCATCGGGCCCGGCGGGGGCGGCGACCCGTTCGGCGGCAAGCCCAACTACCTGTCGGTCGCCAACCCGCTGTTCACGTGGGGGCTCGTCGAGCGCGGGACCGACGAGGTCGTCTTCGACTACTCGCGTGCCGGCGCGCCCGCCGACGCCGCGGCCGGCGGCTCGCTGCTCCCGCTCGACGAGCGCCACCTCGACGAGACGCGCGGCGTCGGCGCGACCGGGTCCGTGACGCGGTACGTCTCGGCCTTCGTCTGCCCGCCGGCGTTCTCGACGCGCCCGTTCGAGCCGCGGCCCGAGCTGCGCAAGATCGACGACCTCGCCGGGCCCGTCGACTGGGATTGCGCCGGCGGCCCGACCGGCACCGACGTGGAGGCCAACGTCAACTTCGACCTGCGGCCCAACTACGAGGCCGGCAGCCTCAGCCCGATCTACTCTCCGCTGCTCCCGCGCGAGGACTGGAGCCACGTCGTGCTCAACGGCGGCGCGATCGGCGGCCGCGCCCAGGCCTCCGACGACACGCGCCATGACGGCTCGCTGCGAATGGCGGCCGAGGACGACGAGCCGGTCGCGGGCGACGGGATCATCAGCGTCCCGGCCGGCGCGCCGGCGGCCGCGCCCGTCCTGCGCGGCGACACCGCACCGCCGACGGTGACGCTGGAGGCCGGGGAGGACGGCCGCGTGGTCGCGACGGCCGCGGACGACCGCAAGCTCGACGCGCTGGACGTGGTGGTCGACGGCGCGGTGACGATCGTCCCGGCGTCCGGCACCTCGGCGCGGCACGAGGTCACGCTCCCGCCGGGGCCGCACACGATCGAGGCGTTCGCGATCGACTGGGCGCTCCAGCGCTCGGCCACCGCGACGCGCACGATCGGCGCCGGCGGTGGCACGCCCGGTCCGGCGCCCGGCCCCGGTGGCGGCCCCCCGCCGCCGCCTCCCGGCGGGGACTCGGCGAGGACGCGGCTGCGGTTCACGGTGAAGGCGCTGAAGGTCAAGCGCGGCGCCGTGCGGATCCCGCTTCGCAACGCCAATGCGTTCGCGATCCGCGGCGACGTGACGCTCCAGAAGGGCAAGCGGCGGCTGGGGCGGGCGGCCTTCCGGATCGCAGCGGGCGGGCGCAAGACGCTCAAGGTCAAGCTTTCGAAGGCCGGGCGGCGCGCGCTAAGCGGCCGGCGCAGCGCGAAGGTGTCGCTCCGGATCCGCGCGCAGGGGACCGGCGGCCGCGCCACGGTCACCCGCCGCGTGAAGCTGCGCCGCTAGCTGATCGGCCAGAGCCGCCGTACGAGCGGCAGCAGCAGAAAGCGCGGGGCGTGCTGCCCGGCCAGCGCCGCGATCCGGTTCCCGGCGCCGGGGACCACGACGCGGTCCCCGCGCTCGAGCGCCTTCAACGCGTCGCGCGCGACCTGGTCGGCCTCGAGCCACGCCACGTCGGGGATCAGCTCGTCGGCGCCGCCGAAGCCGCCCGCCTCGCCGAACTCGGTCCGCACCGGGCCGGGCAGACGGCGGTGAGCGTGACGCCGGTGCCGCGCATCTCCTCGTGCAGCGCCTCGGTGAACGAGAGCACGAACGCCTTCGTCGCGCCGTAGGTGGCCTGGAACGGGACGGGCTGGAAGGCGATCAGCGAGGCGAGGTTGAGCACGGCGCCCCGACCCCGCTCGGCCATGGCGGGGAGGAAGTGGCGGGTGAGCGCGACGACGGCCTCGCAGTTGGTGGCGACCATCGCCGCCTCCTTGGCCTCGTCGAGCTCGGTGAAGCGCCCGCCGCTGCCGTAGCCGGCGTTGTTGACCAGCACCTCGACGGTCAGCCCGCGGCGGTTGAGCTCGCCGTACAGGCGGCTGCGGCTGCGCGGGTTGGAGACGTCGGCGCCGATCGCCTCGGCGCGCACACCGTGGGCGTCGGCGAGCTCCTCGGCCAGCTCGACCAGTCGGTCCTTGCGGCGGGCGACGAGCGTCACGCCGTGGCCGCGCTCGGCCAGCCCGCGTGCCAGCTCCGCGCCGATCCCCGACGACGCGCCGGTGATCAGGCACGTCGAGTCGTGACCTGGAGGCGGGAGGCTCACACGCCGGCCAGGACGCGAAGGCCAGACAGGCGCTGCCCGAGCCGGATCGGGTGCAGCAGCCCGAACGAGTTGGCGGTGTAGAGCCCGGTGGCGATCGTCGACATGCTCGAGCGCACGTCGTCGGAGAACTCGCCGGCGGCGATCAGCTCGAGGTACCAGTCGACGGTCTCGGCGATCGTCTCGTCGATCGGCCGGGTGGTGTAGCCGAGCTCGCGCTTGGCCTTCTCCGACGAGAAGCGCCAGTCCTTGGACATCAGCCCGAAGCCCTCGGCCGGCAGCGCCGCGGGCAGCTTCATCGCCTCGCGGATCTGGGCCACGCGGGCGGTCTGGGGCGGCATCACCATCACGGGGTGGTGGATGCCGGACACGTCGCGCCACGTGGTCGATCAGCTCGGGCCAGCTCAGGTTCTCGCCGCCCAGGATGTAGCGCTCGCCGGGCTTGCCCTTGTCGGCGGCCAGCAGGTGGCCCGCGGCGGCGTCGACGACGTCGGCGAAGTTCATCGGGGCGTCGATCACTCCCGGGAGCCGGCAGCGCAGGTAGTTGCCGACCGTCCGCGTGGACGTCTCCCCGGGCTGGTCGCGGTCGACGGGCACGCCGAGCAGGTACGCGGGGTTGACGACCACGACCTCGATCCCGTGCCGTTCGCCCGCCTCGACCGCGGCGAGCTCCCCCTCGTGCTTGGAGTCCGGGTAGGCGAGGCCGAGCCAGTCGCGCGGGTACTCGGTCTCCTCGTTCGCGGGGCGGCCGTTGGTGGTCGGGCCGATCGCGGAGATGGTCGAGGTGAGCACGACGCGCTTGAGCCCCTCGGCGGCGGCCGCCTCGACGGCGATCACCGGCGCGTGGGCGTTCATCCGCCACACCAGCTCGGCCGGGTTGGAGCCGACGAAGCCGACGGTGTGGAAGAGGACGTCGGAGCCCTTCATCGCGCGCCGCATCGCCTTGAAGTCCAGGACGTCGGCCTTCGCGCGGCGGTACTCGATGCCCTTGATGTGCTTCAGCCGGTCCGCGTTGCGGTACGTCACGCGCACCTCGTCGCCGCGCTCGGCCAGCAGCCGCGTCACGTGACCGCCCAGGAACCCGGTCGCACCGGTGACGACCGCCTTCACCGGGATTCACCGATTCCCACGCGGCGAGCCGTCCACGGATCATCGTTGAACCCGGGTTTCATGAACGTTGACGTACCACAATCACCGCAATAGCAATCGGAGGATGGGCTCGGCCCGCCGCGCGTCGGGCCGCTCGCCGAGGATCAGGTCCAGGTACGTGTAGGACTCGATCACCCGCACGATCACGTAGGCGACCTCGCGGTCGTCGACGGGCAGGTCGAGCGCGGCGTCGTCCAGCAGCCGGTGGATCCAGTCGATCAGCCGCGGCTGGAAGCCCTTGTCGTGGCGGGTCAGGAGCCGCATCGCCAGCTCCCCCTCGTCGGCCACCCAGCGCTGCATCCCGGTGTTGGCGATCACGTGCTCGAGGAAGCGGGTCACGATCGCCACCACGCGCTCGGCGCCGGTCTCCTCGCGTCTCGGCCTCGACGTCGCGCAGCGTGCGCTCGGCGAGCGCCCACACGAGGTCGACCAGCAGCTGCTCGCGCGAGCCGACCCAGCGGTAGAGGGTCACGCGGTTGACACCCAGCTCGAGCGCCATCGCGCTCATGTCGACGCGCTCGGAGCCGAGGAAGCGCCGCTTGGCGAGCGCGAACGCGTCGGCGGCGGTCGG
This sequence comes from uncultured Solirubrobacteraceae bacterium, assembly GCA_963764385.1. Classification (GTDB taxonomy): domain Bacteria; phylum Actinomycetota; class Thermoleophilia; order Solirubrobacterales; family Solirubrobacteraceae; genus DATFQI01. The sequence continues at coordinate 258,019 of CAVXSJ010000004.1, forward strand.
GCGCGAGCTCATCGGCGCGCACTCTAGATCCGCCGGGTGTGGCGCAGGAGCGTTCGTGGTACTCCCCCGGAGCGATGACCGACGACGGAGCACTCCTTCGGCCGCTGGACCTGCTCGCCTCCGGGGCGAACCTGGTCGGCGACGGCTTGGCGGCGGCGACGGTGTTCACCCGCGCACGCCTGGTCCGCCCGCTGCGCCCCGACCGGCCGCCGCGCGCGCTGGCCGCCGTCCAGCGCTGGGGGTTCACGCCCGCCGGCGGCTACGCGGCCGCCGCGGCGCTGTACCCGGACGCCGAGGCGGTCGTCGACGAGCGCGGCGCGCTGACCTTCCGCGGAGATCGACGACCGCTCGAGCCGGCTCGCGAACGCGCTCTCCGACGCCGGGGTGCTGGAGGGCGACGGCGTCGGCGTGATGTGCCGCAACCACCGCGGGTTCGTCGACACGCTCGTCGCGCTGTCCAAGCTCGGCGCGAACGCGATGCTGCTCAACACCGCGTTCGCGGGTCCCCAGCTGACCGAGGTCGTCAAGCGCGAGAAGCCGCGCGCGATCGTCTACGACGCCGAGTTCGCCGATCTTCTGAAGGACGCGCTGTTCCGGCGCAAGGGCTTCGTGGCGTGGGCGGACGAGGACGAGGAGGTCGGCGATCCCCTGATCGAGGACCTGATCGCCAACGGCGACCCCGAGACGCCTTTGCCGCCCGACGTCGAGGGCCGCCAGACGATCCTCACCTCGGGCACGACCGGCACGCCGAAGGGCGCGTCGCGCGGCTCCCCGGGGATCGGCGCCGCGGTCGCGATCCTGTCCTCGATCCCGCTGCGCGGCCGCGAGAAGGTGCTGGTCTCGCCGCCGCTGTTCCACCAGTGGGGCTTCGCGCACTTCGCTCTGGCGATGCTCACGGCCAGCACGATGGTGCTGCGCCGCAAGTTCGACCCGGAGAACGTGCTGCAGACGATCGAGCGCGAGCGGATCGACAGCGCGCCGATGGTCCCGGTGATGCTCCAGCGGCTGCTCGACCTCGACGACGACGTCCGGCGCGGCTACGACACCGACTCGCTGCGCACCGTCCCCGTCAGCGGCTCCGCGCTGTCCGGCGACCTCGCGCGGCGCTTCATGGACGAGTTCGGCGACGTGGTCTACAACCTCTACGGCTCGACCGAGGTCGCGTGGGTGGCCATCGCCGGGCCGAAGGACCTGCTCGACGCGCCGGGCACCGCCGGGCGCCCGCCGCGCGGCACCGAGGTCAAGATCCTCGGTGACGACGACCGCCCGGTCCGTCAGGGCGACACCGGGCGCATCTTCGTCAAGAACTCGATGCTCTTCGAGGGCTACACCGGCGGCGGCAGCAAGGACATGGTCGACGGCATGATGGCCACCGGCGACGTCGGCTACCTCGACGAAGCGGGCCGCCTGTTCGTGGAGGGCCGCGACGACGACATGATCGTGAGCGGCGGGGAGAACGTGTTCCCGCAGGAGGTCGAGGAGACCCTCGCGAAGCACCCCAAGGTGGTCGAGGCGGCGGTGGTCGGCGTCGAGGACGAGAAGTGGGGCCAGGCGCTGAAGGCGTTCGTCGTCAAGCGCGGCGGGGTCGGCGAGAAGGCGCTCAAGAAGCACGTCAAGGACAACCTGGCCGGCTACAAGGTGCCGCAGCAGTTCGTGTTCGTCGACGAGCTCCCGCGCAACGCCGCCGGCAAGGTGCTCAAGCGCGAGCTCGAGGAGGCGGAGGCGTAGAGCGCTACGAGCTGCCGCCCGAGCGGCTCGGGCGCTGGCTGGACCGGTGGGCCTCCGGCACGAGGGGGTGTCGTGCTCGCGCTACTCCGCCGATCGCGTGTGGTTCGACGAGGCGCTCGAGGCGGAGCCCGTCATCGGTGGCATGACCCCGAGGGAGCTCGCGGGGTTCGAGGTGGGGCCGCTGCTCGAGCACGTGTCGCGCGAGCGGCGGGTGGGGGTGCTGCTGGTGCGGCTCGGCGGGCACGCGTCCGGGGTGTTCGAGGGGCGGCGGCTGGTCGACTCCAAGGTCGGCAGCCGGCTCGTGCACGGGCGCCATAAGAAGGGCGGCTCGAGCGCGCGTCGCTTCGAGCGCCGGCGGGAGGGGCAGGCGCGGCTGGCGCTCGAGCAGGCGGCCGACACCGCCGCGCGGGTCCTGCTCCCGCACGCCGCGTCGCTGGATGCGCTGGTGACGGGCGGCGACCGGCGGGCGATCGAGGAGGTGCTCGAGGACACGCGCCTGGCGCCGCTGCGTGTCCTCGCGGTCGAGCGGGTGCTCGACGTGCCCGACCCACGGCTCGACGTCCTGCGCTCGACGCCGGACCTGTTCCTGGGCACGCGGCTGACGGTCAGGTGAGGAGCAGGCGCACGGCGGCGACCGTGCCGACCACGACGATCACGCCGCGCAGCACGTGTCGGCGGGAGCTTGCGGCCGTACGTGCCGCCGAAGTGGCCGCCGACCGTGGAGCCCACCGCGATCACGGCGGCTGCGTCCCAGGCGACCTCGCTGACGGCGACGAACACGATCGCGGCGACGAGGTTGACCAGGCCCGTGAGGATGTTCTTGACGGCGTTGAGGCGCTGGAGCGTCTCGTCGATGAGGATGCCCAGGAACCCCATGAGCAGCACGCCCTGGGCAGCGCCGAAGTAGCCGCCGTAGACGCCGCACAGGCCCGTGGCGACGACCGCGGCGCGGCCGCCGTGGGCGGGCGCGTGCTCGCGCTTGGCGAGGAGCCCGCTCAACCGCGGCTGCAGGATGACCAGCCCGACGGCGAGCAGGATCAGCACCGGGACGATCGCCTCGAAGGCCGACTCGGGGAGCTCGAGCAGCAGGATCGCGCCGACGATCCCGCCCACCACCGAGGCGCCCGCCAGCCGCATCACGCGGCTCTTCTGGCCGGCCAGCTCGCGCCGGTACGCCCATGCGCCGGTGATCGAGCCGGGCAGAACGCCGATGTTGTTGGTCACGTTGGCCAGCACCGGCGGGTAGCCGAACGCGAGCAGCGTGGGGAAGGTCACGAGCGTGCCCGAGCCCACCACCGCGTTGATCGCCCCCGCCACCAATCCGGCGCCGAGCAGCGCCAGCCCCTCCCACAGGTCCATCGGGGTAAATCTACGCGGCGCGGGCCAGCATCAGCTCACGCGCGTCGCGCAGCCCGATTCCGGCGGGCTCCGTCTCGCTCACGAACGCGTTCATCAGCCCGCTGAAGCGGACGGGCTCGTCGAGGTGGGGGAAGTGGCCGGCGCCGGAGAACACCTCGAGGCGGCTGCCGGGCATCAGCTCATGCGCGCGGATGCCGTGCCGGGCGGGGATGATCGGGTCGCGCTCGCCCCACACGATCAGCGACGGCATCGCCTGGGCGAGGTAGAGCCGGTCGCGCGCGTCGACGCGCTGGCCGCCGGGGTCGATCACCGAGCGGGCGGTGTGCACGAACGCGCGCCGGGCGCCCACCTCGTTCAGCGAGGCGATCCCGCGGGCGATCTCGCCGAGGTCGGAGCGGGGCCGCAGCCCGATGACGCCGAGCGCCCGAGCGATGGCATCACCGGCGTCGACGACGGGCCGGGAGGCGATCACCGGCAGCACGAGCTCCGCGCCGGGCAACGTCGCGGCGCGCAGGAAGAGGCTCACCTCGCGCCCCAGGCCGCCGCTGGAGACGAGCGCGAGCCGGTCGACGAGCTCCGGGAACTGGTAGGCGAGCTGCATCGCGATGCCGCCGCCGAGCGAATGGCCCGCGATCGTGCCCGACGTGTGGCCGAGCATCAGCATCATGTCGCGGACCAGGCAGGCGTGCGAGCCGAGCGAGTAGTCGCCCGCGGGCTTGTCGGACTGGCCGTGGCCGAGGAGGTCGGGCGCGAGAATCTCGAAGCGCTCGGCGAGCGCCGGGAGGACCGACTCCCAGCTCGCCGAGGAGCTGGTGATCCCGTGGATCAGCACGAGCAGGGGTCCCTGGCCGCCGGTCCGGTAGCTGATCCGGTTGCCGTGGAGGGAAATCTCGCGCGTCGTCAAGCTTGTCATCGATCTGAGTTACACCGGTTGATGTCGTGTGGTTACCGCTTACGGCGCTCCGGCAGTCGCTCCAATTGACGGCCGAACGTGCGCTCGGTGGCGTCCTCCATGGCCATTCCGAACATCGCCAGCAGCGACTCGGTGGCCAGCGGGTGCATCCGCTCGAGGGCGTCGGAGACCTCCTGCCACCGATCCTCGGGGCGCCCGGCCGCCTCGAACGGCTTCCATACCGCCTCCACGAACAGCTTCATGTAGGCGCGGGCGACGGAATCGGCGTGACGGCGCAGGGTACCGGCCACCTCCAGCGCCTGCTGCGCGGAGACGCCCAGCTCCGCGAGCTCGCCGCTCACGCGCGCCAGCCGGGGGAGAGCTCCTCGTAGCGCCCGCCGCCCAGCGAGCGCATCAGGCCGAGCTCCTCGGCGCGCCGGGCGAGCTTGGGGTCGGTGCTGCCCCAGCGCTCGGCAAGCTCTTCGGCGGTCACGACCTGCGGGTCCTCGTCCACGAAGGGCGCGCGGATGGCGCGGGTGAAGCGCAGCGCCGCGGCGCTCGAGCCGGTGCTGTCCAGCAGCCGCCGGATCAGCTCCAGGTTGAAGCCGTCGTCCTGGAGCTGGCGGATCAGCTCGATCCGCGCGACGTGCTCGGACCCGTAGTAGCCGGTGCGCCCCCGGACCTCCGGCGGTGGCAGCAGGCCGCGTGACTGGTGGGCGCGCACGTTGCGGACGGTCATGCCGGTCCGCTGGGCCAGCTCGTCGATCGTGAGCTCGCTCACCCAGCGGGCTCCAGCCGCTCCCGGAACGTGAGCGCCCCCTCCACCTCGGCGCCCAGCGCACGGGCGCGCGCCGCGAGCGCGGCGTCGGAGGTGGCCACCCGGATGTCTCCGGGGGCCTCGGCGGCCTCCAGCGCGTGGACGATCTCGTCGTCGGCGGCGTTGCGCCCACGGCGGCGGGCCAGCACGACCTCCAGGCCGCCTTGCTGACGGGCGAGCTCGGACGGGCCGGCGTCGAGCACGACGGTCACCGGGTCGCCCGACGCCTTGGCGAACGCCTCGAGCTGGTCGATCAACCGGCGCGCCGCGGCGTCGCGGTCACGCCACCACCCGTCGGGCTTGGAGCCGATGACGTTCGACGCGTCGACCAACCACCGCATGTCGTGAGGGTACGCCGTGGCTCGGGCGACCTCGTGCGGCTCGGGTCTCGCTGGGACCGTGTGGCCGGGGGCGTTGCTCGTGGCGTCAGGTCAAGGGCGGCTGGGGAGGGGCCGGCGGTTTCTGTCCACTCGATTTTGGGACGCCGCGTACTGGACGGAAGTCGGCCCGGCCGGCCCCTCCACCTCCCCCACCCAGCCGCCCTTGACCTCCGCCGGCGCAGCGCCCCCGGCCACGCGGCCGCAGTAGACGCCGGCGGCACAGCGTCCACGGACGGATGTTCTAAAGACCTCGCCGCCACGACCGATCCCCAAGGGCATCATGTCCCGTGCCCGTCTTGCCGTGCTCGTTGCCGGCCTCCTCCTGGTCATCGTCGTCCCGCCCGCCACCGCGAAGGTCGACGTGCTCCGCGTCGCGCGCCGCGCTCTGCACCTGGCAGAGCGCGCCGACAAGGCGGCCCGCGCCAAGGTCAAGCCGAAGCCGGTCAAGAGCAAGCAGATCGCCGACGGCGCGGTGGCCACCGCGGATCTCGCCGACGGCTCCGTGACCGGCGCCAAGGTGCTGGACGGTTCGATCGGGAACGCCGACCTCGGCGCCGGATCGGTGACCGCCGCGGCGCTCGCGCTCGGCGCGATCGGCAGCGCCGCGCTGATGGACGGCACCGTTTCCACCGCGGACCTCGCCGCACTCGCCGTAACCACCGCCCAGCTCGCCGAGGGCAGCGTCACCTCCGAGAAGCTCGCCGACGGCGCGGTCACCACGGCCAAGCTGGCCGACGGCAGCGTCACGTCCGACAAGCTCGCGGACGGCGCCACGGCCGAACTGGCTGACGGCAGCGTCACCACCGAGAAGCTCGCCGACGGCGCGGCCACCACGGCCAAGCTGGCCGACGGCAACGTCACCTCCGCCAAGCTCGGCGCGGCGGCGGTCACGGCCGCGAAGCTCGCCACCGCCGCGGTCACGAATGCGGCGCTCGCCGACGGCGCCGTGACCCTCACCAAGCTCGCCGACGCCGCCGTGTCGGGCGCCAAGCTCGCCGACGCCGCCGTCACCGGCGCCAAACTGGCCGACTCCTCCGTGACCACGGCCAAGATCGCGGCGAACGCCGTCACCGCCGCCGACCTCGCCAACGACGCGGTGACCTCGCTGAACATCGTCAACAAGACGATCGCCGCCTCGGACATCGCCGACGGCGCGATCGACAGCATGATCCTGGCCGACGGCAGCGTGGCCTCCGACAAGATCCTCGACAACTCGATCACCTCGGACGACATCCGCGACGGCGCCGTCACCAGTGCCGACATCGCCTCCCTGGGCGTCCGCAACTCCGACCTCGACGACCTCGCGGTGACCGGCGCGAAGCTCGCCGACGGCGCCGTGATCGCGGGCAAGATCGCCACGGGCGCCGTCAACAGCGTCGGCCTCGCCGACGGCACCGTGGACGTCGCCGACCTGCGCGACGGCGCGGTCACCAGCGCCAAGCTGGCGCTGGGCGCAGTCGACTCCGCCGCCGTCGCCGACGGCTCGCTGACCGCCAACGACCTCGGCGCCGCCGGCCCGTTCACGCTCGCTCCCGGCACGCTGACCGCCGGCTCGTGCGCCGACCAGACGGTCGCCGTGGCCGGCGTCCAGGCCGGCGACCGGCTGTTCCTGACCGCCCCCGCCGGCCTCGAGCCCGGGCTGATGGCGATGCCGCTCACCCCCGGCACCGCCGGCCAGCTGCCGCTGCGCATCTGCAACCTCTCCGCCTCTGACGTCACGGCGGGGCCCAAGACATGGCTGTTCCTGGCCGTCTAGCTCAAGGTCGCGCCGCAGCGTCCGATCACCGGGCCATCCGATGACCGTCTCGTCGCTGAACCCTGTCGTCGCGTCGATCGCCCAAGCGCGCGCACCGCACTCGAAGGCCCACCCCGCCACGGGCGGCTCCTTCGCGGGCGCGCTCGTGAACGCCACCACGACCAAGGCATCGGAGAACAACGCCGTGCTCGACGCCAAGAAGGCGCCCAAGGGCGAGTCCACCAAGGACGTCAAGGGCCACGCCTACGACGACATCCTCACCGGCCCGCGCAACGGCATGTACCTCAACACGAGCGGCAACAAGCGCCAGGGCATGGCCTTCGTGCTGGTCAAGCGCGACGGCAAGGAGTTCCACGTCTACGGGACCGGCAAGGACCGCCTCGTGGTCTGCCTCAAGCCCAAGACCGAGGCCGACGCGACGCCGCAGGCCAAGGCGCCCGTGACGACCACCCCGGTCAGCGACACCGCGCCGACCACCACCGGCTCCAGCGTCTAGAACCGACTCGCGGCGAGCTCCGGCGGGATCTCCGCGCCGCCGAGCATCGCGTCGGCGAGCAGTTTCGCCGACCCCGGCCCGAGCGAGATGCCCCACGGCCCGTGGCCCGCGGCCACGTACAGGCCGTCCGCGACCGGCCCCAGCAGCGGCCTCCCGTCGCGCGACTGCGGTCGCGGGCAGGAACGAGCCGAGAACGGGATCCCGCCGCCCAGCGCGGGGAGGAACCGCGCGCCGCGCTCGAGCAGCCGCGGCGCCCACGCCTGCGCGTCTGGCTCGTCGTCCACGAAGGTCGAGCCCGCGGCCGACACGCCGCCGGCCGTGACGATGCTGAACAGCGAGTCCGCGGCCGGCGCCTCGGCGATGTCCTCGACGCCGGACTCCTCGAGCACGTGACGCGGCGGGACTTCCAGGCGGACCTCGACGTTGACGCCCCACAGCGGCGCGATCGGCCGCCAGCCGCCCGACGGGTCGACGAGCTCCGGCGTCCACGGGCCCGCCGCCACCACCACCGCCCCCGCCGGCTCAGTCACGCCGCCGATCCTCACGCCGCCCTCCACGACCGAGGCGGCGCCGCCGACGCGCACCTCGGCGCCCGCCTCCTGCGCGCGCCGCGCCCAGGCCTCGCAGGCCGCGGCCGGCGGCACGGGACGGCCCGTCGTCTGCCGGAACGCGAACAGGCCGTCGCCCAGCCCGGGCTCCAACGCCGTCAGCGCGGCGCCCTCGAGCCACTCGGCCTCCAGCTCGCCGAACCGGCCCGCGATGTCGGCGTAAATGGCCGCCAGCTCCTCGCCGTCGTCGGACAGGACCAGCACGCCGACGGGCTCCTCCGGATACATGAAGCCGTGGCCGAGCGTGCGGTAGAGCTCCAGCGACGCCTCGTGCACGGGGGCGAGCACTTCGTCGAGCGGATGCTGGAGCACGCCGGAGTTGCGGCCCGACGCCGCCGCGGCGATCTTCTCCCGCTCGTACAGCCGCACGGTCGCGCCCCCTTCGGCGAGCAGCGCCGTGAGCGAGCAGCCGACGATGCCGCCCCCGACCACGGCGACGTCCGGGGCGCTCACGACGGGTCCGGGCCGGCCGAGAGCTCCTGGGCGAGAACGAGCGCCTCGTCCAGGCTCAACTCGGTCTGGGCGGCCATCCAGCACGCGATCGGCGCGGCCTTGCGCTCGGACGCGTGGGCGGCGACGGAGGCGAGCTTGAGCACCGCCTCGATCTCCTGCTCGTTCGGCACCGGGCGCCCGAGGGCGGCCGCGTAGACCTCGATCCACTGCTCGGCGGAGGGCATCAGCGCGAGACTAGTCGGCGACCCGCTCCGCCGCCGCCAGCTCCTCGGGCGTGTTGACGCCGAGCACGAGCCGGGCCGGGTCGCCGAACGCGCGCAGATCCGCCTCGTCGAGCTCCGCCGGCGCCAGCGCGGCGAGCACCTCGCGCACGGGCGCCTCGCGGGCCAGGGCGGTACGCAACGCCGGCAGGGCGGACGGCTCGTAGCGGCCCGGGAACGGCTCCAGTCGGCCGGCCACCCGCGGCGCGGCGGGCGCGTCGAGCCCGGCGAGGTGCGCGAGCAACCCCGAGGTGACGAACGGCATGTCGCAGGCCACCGCGACGACCGGCCGCCCGCCCTCCAGCGCGCGCACCAGCCCGGTGAGCGGGTGCCGGGGCTCGTCGGGCTCGAGCCATACCGGCACGGCGAGCGGCGGCAGCTCGGAGCCCGCCTTGGCGACCACCACGGCGTCCAGTCCCGCCGCCTCGGCGGCGGCCAGCGGCCGCGCGATCAGCGGCGCCCCGGCGAACGGCACGAGCGCCTTGGGGGCGCCCATCCTCCGGCTGCGCCCGCCCGCCAGCACGGCCACGAAGGCCGTCGTCACCCGCCGACGGCTTCCGGTCCGAGCAGCTTGCGCAGCTTGACCTGCAGCTGCAGCGGCGAGAACGGCATCGCCAGGCGCTCGTCGGCGCCCGCCGAGGTGACCTCGCGGTCGTTGGCCTGCGCGAAGTCGACCAGCAGCAGCACCTTGGCGTCGCGCGTCAGGGCGTCGTCGCGGAGCGAGCCGACCACGGCGCCGGCGGGCTGCCCGACCCCGTCGAAGTCGAGGATCACCAAGTCCGGGCGCGTCTCACGGGCGCGCTCCACCAGCCCGCTCCCGCGCGAGCTCTCGATCACGTCGACCCGGCTGCCGAGCGCGATCCGAGCCACCGCGCGGGTGTTGGCGTCGACCCCGCCGAGCAGCACGCGTGGCCGCCGGGCGGCGGCCGCCGCGTCGCGCATGCCCTCGATCGCCGAGCCGACGCGATCGTCGGTGCCCAGCGCGGCCGGGCTCTCCGCCTCGCGCGCCGTCCGCGGCGGCGCGGTGTCGGCCAGCGGCCCGGCGGCGTCGATCACCGCGCGCGCCGCGTTGATCAGGTCCCCGCAGCTTGGGAAGCGCCGGTCGGGGGATTTGTCGAGCGCCTTGGCGATCACGGCGTCCAGCCCGCCGGCCAGCTCGGGCCGGACCTCCGAGAGCCTGGGCGGCTCCTCAGACAGGTGCGCGTAGATGACCGCCACGTCGGTGTCGCGCCCGAACGGCACCTGGCCGGAGAGGCAGTGGAAGAGCAGGCAGCCGAGCGAGTAGACGTCGCTGCGCGCGCTGACCTGCCCGCCCTCGATCTGCTCGGGGGCCACGTAGTGGATCGTGCCGACCACGTCGCCGGCGCGGGTGAGCTCGGTGTGGGCGCCGTCGAGCCGCTTGGTGAGCCCGAAGTCGGTCAGGAACGCCGTGCGGCCCTCGATCAGGACGTTGGCGGGCTTGACGTCGCGGTGGATCAGGCCCATCGCGTGGGCGGCGTCGAGCGCGGACGCCACCTGGCGGCAGACGTCGACCGCGCGATATGGGCGCAGCCGGCCGTCGCGGCGGAGCATCGCCGAGAGGTCGAAGCCCTCGATGTACTGCATCGCGAGGTACAGGAGGCCGTCCACCTCGCCGGCGTCGTAGACGGTGACGATGTTCGGGTGCTGCAGGGCGGCGGCGATCCGCGCCTCCCGGCTGAAGCGCTCGCGAAAGCCCTCGGACTCGGAGAGATCCGGGGCGATGATCTTGATCGCGGCGCGCCGCCGCAGGTTCAGGTGCTCGGCGCGGTACACCACGCCCATGCCGCCGCGGCCCACCCGCTCCTCGATGCGGTAGCCGGCGATCACCTGGCCGATACGCGGGTCGTCGCTCGTCTCCGCCATGATGCGTTCGATTATGGACGCCCTGAGTGGACTGAGGGTACTGGTCGCCGGCAATGACCCCGCGACGCTCGAGGCCGCGCGTTCCGGTTTGGCGGCGGCTGGCGCTCTGGCCGAGGTCTGCGCCGCTGATGCGGCGTCCGTCGTCGCCGCGTCAGCTGCGGGTCAACCGCTCTCCGCGGTGATCGCGCTCGACGGGAGCGAAGGAGTGCTGCGGAGGGCGCTGGACCCGCTCCGGCTCGAGGGCGGGCCGCCGATCGTCCCGGTGCTCGAGGTCGTCGGCCCGCGCGAGCCGTTCGACGCGATCGCCGCCCGGCGGCTGCGCGCGATCGTGCAGCTCCAGACGATGCGCGGCCGCAACCGCGAATTGGAGGGCGTGATCGCCGCCCAGGCCGTCTCGCGCCGCCGCGAGCTGCAGGCGGCCCAGCTGGACGGCCTGCACCGGCTGGCGCTGGCGGCCGAGTACCGCGACGACAACACGCACGAGCACACCCAGCGCGTCGGGCACCTGGCGGCGCTCCTCGCCGCCCAGATCGGGATCGGCGACCGGATGGTGTGGCTGGTGCGCGAGGCCGCGCCGCTGCACGACATCGGCAAGATCGCGATCCCGGATTCGATCCTGCTCAAGCCCGGGCGGCTCTCCGACGAGGAGTTCGAGGTCGTCCGGACGCACTCGCTGCTCGGCGCGCGCGTGCTCTCGGGCGGCGACTCCGAGCTTCTCGAGGTCGCCGAGAAGATCGTCCGCAACCACCACGAGCGCTGGGACGGCAGCGGCTACCCGGACGGCCTGGCCGGCGAGGACATCCCGGCCGTGGCGCGGATCGCCGCCGTCGCGGACGTGTTCGACGTGCTCGTGCACGAGCGCCCGTACAAGGACTCCTGGAGCGTCGAGGCCGCCACCGCCGAGATCCGCAAGGGCGCCGGGACGCAGTTCGACCCGGCGATGGTCGCGGCCTTCGAGGACCTCGGCCCCGCCGCGTGGGCCATGGACGTACAACCGGCGTAGTCTTCGCGGCACACCGCACGAAGGGAGTTCCAGCATGGAGTCCTCCAACGCCGCCCGGGTGCTCGTCGTGGCCAACCGCACCGCCGCGACGCCCGCCGCTGCTCGACGCCGTCCGCGAGCGCGCCGGCCAAGGGCCGGCGACCTTCACCTTGCTCGTGCCCAACAGCGCGAGCGGGCTGCACCGGATCGTCGATCCCGAGGACCAGGGCAGCAGCGAGGCCGAGGCGACGCTCGAGATGGCGCTGCCGCTGCTCGAGAAGGCGGCCGGGGGCCCGGTCGACGGCATGATCGGCGACCCGGAGCCGCTGGCGGCCATCCAGGACGCCGTCAACGTCCAGGGGTTCGACGAGATCATCCTCTCGACGCTGCCCCAGCGGGTGTCGAGATGGCTGCACCTCGACCTCCCGCACAAGGCGGCCGGGCTCGGCCTGCCGGTCACGACCATCACGGCCCAGGGCCGGGAGGGCGCGGCGGTCTAGACTGGGCGCGTGTCCCCGTTCTGGATCTGGGTTCAGGTGCTGATCGTCATCTGCGTCGTGATCAGCGGCGTGATCGCGATCATCCGCCTCTGAGGCGGCGCAGAAGGCCGCCGCGGCGTGACTGCGGCGGCTCGGGACGAGGCGGCGGCGGCGTCCCGGCGAGCAGCGCGCGGGGGGCCGCCTCGACCATCCACTCGAACTGCTCGTCCGCGTCGTCGTAACGCCGCTCGAACGCGGTCAGCGCCCGGCGCAGCTCCGGGATGCGGTGGTGGGCGCCGTGGGCGTCGGAGGACACGATGTGCACGAGCCCGCGCTCGAGCATCGTGAACGCCACCTTGCGGACCGTGTCGCCGAACTCGCCGGAGAACGACCCGGAGGTCACCTGCGCGAGCGCCCCGAGGCCGAGCGCGCGCTCCAGCGCGTCGGGGTCGCGCATGAATCCCGGCGAGCGCTCGGGGTGCCCGAGGAGGACCTCGTAGCCGCGCGTGCGCAGCCCCGCCACCGCGGCGTCCATCGGCGGGGCGCCGGGGGAGAGCGGGCACTCGAGCAGCAGCCACGGCCCGCCGCCGAGCGTCAGCTCGTCCAGCTCGGCGTCGTCGAGCGTCTCCAGCCGCGACATCGAGATCTCCCCGCCCTGGACCACCTGGAGCGGGATCCCGTCGGCCTCCAGGCGCGCGGCCACCACCTCGCGCGCGGCCGTCATCTGGGCGGCGCGCAGGCCGTAGCCGCGGTTGACGTGCGACGTGGCCGCCATCACGCGCACCCCGTTGGCGACGGCCGTGGCGGCCATCTCGGCGCTCGCGTCGAGGTCCGTCGGACCGTCGTCGAGCCCGGGCAGGATGTGGGCGTGGAGGTCGATCACCCCGCGTATCATCGCGGTCGCGGCACTCCGGCGACCGTGGGAGCGGCATGTTCAAGACCATCGTGGTGGGGACCGACGGCTCCGAGACCGCGGGCAAGGCGGTTCGAGAGGCGATCGGGCTGGCCCGCGCGCTGGGCGCCTCGATCGAGCTCGTGTCGGCGTTCGAGCCGGTCCCGAGCGAGCGGCTGCGCCACGAGGCGCGCGACGTCCCGCAGGATCTCCAGTGGATGGTCAACCCGCGCGAGGACGTCGACGCGACGCTGCGGGAGGCGAGCGAGGCCGTCGAGGCGGCCGGCGTGCCGGTGACCGTCTACGCGCGGGAGGGCGACCCCGCCGACGCCATCCTCGACGTGGCGGAGGAGCGCGGAGCGGATCTGATCGTGGTCGGCAACAAGGGCATGACCGGGGCCAAGCGGTTCCTGCTCGGCTCGGTGCCCAACCGGGTCTCGCACCACGCTCCGTGCGCGGTGCTGATCATCCGTACTTCCTAGGGGTTCACGGCGCGGGCGGCGTCGAGCAGCCCGGCGCCGTAGCGCGAGTCGGGCCCGCCGAGGCCGAGGTCGCGCGCGGTGAGCTTCAGCCGCGCCTCGATGGCGGCGGGGGTCGGCTTGGGGCCGATCACGCCGGAGGCGATCACGAGCGCGGCGGCCGCCGACACGTGCGGGGCGGCCATCGAGGTCCCCTGGTACTCGCCGGGGAGGCCGAAGCGGCGCGGCGAGCCGTCGAAGGTCATCTGGAAGATGTTGCCGCCGGGCGGGTCCTGGGGCCGGCAGTTCGGGTCGCCCTGGATCACCGCGTCCTCGCCGCCGCCGGGGGCGACGATGTCCAGGTTGGCGCCGTTGTTGGAGTACTCGGCGACGCAGGCGTGCTGGGTGGTGGCGCCGACCGAGAGCACCTCGTCCGCCCGCGCCGGGTAGGCGACGCTGCGGGCGGCGGCGTTGCCGGAGGCGCCGACCACGAGCGTGCCCTTGCGGCGGGCGTAGCGCAGCGCGGAGAGGATGTCGGGGATCTCGCGGCGGGTGACCTGGGTGCCGAACTCGAAGGAGAGGTTGATCACGTCGGCGCCCTTGCGCGCGGCGAAGCGGATGCCGGCGGAGATGCCGACGCTGTCGCCCTCGCCGAGGCGGTCGAGCACGCGCACGGGCATGATCCGCGCGCCGTAGGCGAGGCCGGTGACGGCGACGTTGTCGCCCGTGCCCTCGCCGATCGTGCCCGCGACGTGGGTGCCGTGGCCGTTCTCGTCGTGGGGCCGCGAGTCGTCGTCGACGAAGTCGTAGCCGCGGACGAAGTCGCCGTCGCGGAAGTCGGGCGAGCGGCGGCAGGCGACCTTGGCGGCGCGCGCCGTGCGGCCGGGGCAGCGCCCGGAGTTGCTGTAGGCGACGCCGGTGTCGAGCACGGCGACGGTCACGCCCTGGCCGCCGGGGCGGCGCACGTCGATCAGGCGCTGCCAGGCGTCCGGCGCGTTGATGCTGGCCGGGCCGGTGAAGTTCCACTGCAGCGACTGCCAGCCCGTCGGGATGCCCGAGTTGCCGGGGTCCGGCGGGACGAAGGTGGAGACGCGGGCGATCGGGTTCGGCGCCGCGGTGGCGACCTCCGGGCGGGCGCGCAGCTCGCGCAGCGTCGCCGCGACCGACTCCCCGTCGCGGATCCGCATCACCCGGGTGCGGGGCGCGAACACGCGCGGGCTGCCGACCCCGGTTTCGCGCTGCACGGCGGCGCGGGCCGTGCGGTCGGCGTCGCGCTCGTAGCGGACCACGACCTCTCCCGGGCGGTAGTCCTCAGCCGCGGAGGCGGCGTGCGGCAGCGCCAGCGCCGCGAGGGCGGCGAGCAGGGAGGCGAGCAGGAGGCGCGGCGTCGGCATTGGTAGGGGGCAGGGGCGAGACGCCGGTGTGGCGGATACGCGTTCCGTACAACAGCATCGAAGCACGGAAGTTTCACGATAACCCCACGTACGTGCCAGGAATGACAATCTCGCGTGACGTGACCGAGCGTTTCTTCCCCCGCGACGAGTACTTCATGAGGCTCGCCCTGCGCGAGGCCGACCGCGCGCTCGAGCACGACGACGTCCCGGTGGGGGCGGTGATGGTGCTCGACGGCGAGGTGGTCGGGACGGGCCACAACGAGCGCGAGCTGCGCCAGGACCCGAGCGCCCACGCCGAGATGCTCGCCCTGCGCGAGGCCGCCCGCGCGATCGGCTCGTGGCGGCTGCTGGGCACGGTGTTGTACGTGACGCTGGAGCCGTGCGCGATGTGCGCGGGCGCGATCGTGCTCGGGCGGATCCCCCGCGTCGTCTACGGGACCGCCGACCCCAAGGCGGGCGCCGCCGGCAGCGTGCTCGACGTGCTCGCCGAGCCCCGGCTCAACCACCGCCCCGAGGTCGCCGGCGGGCTGCTGGCCGACGAGTCCGCCGCGCTGCTGCGGGCGTTCTTCGCGTCTCGGCGGTGACCGCTCGGTACCCTCTCTCGTCGCGCCCAGAGCGCGCCCGCGGAGGGGTGCGAGAGTGGTTGAATCGGGCGGTCTCGAAAACCGTTGTGTGGGTAACCCCTGCACCGAGGGTTCGAATCCCTCCCCCTCCGCCTCAACCGGCCGCAGCACGCTCGAAGCGAGCGGCGAGGACCCTGACCCGCTCGGCGAACTCCGGCGGGTCGAGCACGGTGAAGTCGACGCCGATCTCGGCGACGTACACCGCCAGCCCGCCGAGCCAGTCGGACCCGGTCCGCAGGAGGCAGCTGTGCTCGTCGATCGCCTCGAGCGTGCCGACCGTGGCCGGGACGCGGGGCGCGACCTCGGCGAGCGGGGCGTGCAGGAGCACCCGCGCCTGGTAGCGGTCGCGGGCGGCGGAGACCGACTGCGAGACGTAGGCGGCGAGGTCGTCGCTGGGCGGCGTGCGGGGCACGAAGCGGCCCGCGCCCTTCACGCCCGCGATCCGGTCGACGCGGAAGGTGCGCCAGTCCGTGCGGCCCGTGTCCCACGCCACGAGATACCAGCGGCGGCCGGTGTGGACGAGCGCGAGCGGCTCGGCCTCGCGGCGGCTCGGGTCTCCGCGCCCCGACCGGTACGCGAACCGGAGGCGCTCGTGGTCGCGGCAGGCCGAGGCGGTCACGGCGAGCACGGCACCGTCGACCTGCGGCCCGGCGCCCGGGTAGGGCACGGTGGCCGAGCCGACCGCGGCAACCCGTCGCCGGAGCTTGCGCCGGCAGCACCTGCTCGAGCTTGGCGAGCGCGCGGACCGACGTCTCCTCGATGCCGGTTACCCCGGCGCCGGCCGCGGTGCGCAGGCCGACCGCCACCGCCACGGCCTCGCCCTCGTCGAGCAGCAGCGGCGGGAGCGAGACGCCGGCGGCGAGCCGGTACCCGCCCGCGACCCCGCGGCGCGCCTCGATCGGGTAGCCGAGCCCGCGCAGGCGCTCGACGTCGCGGCGCACGGTCCGCGGGCCGATCTCGAGGCGCTCGGAGAGGTCGGCGCCCGTCCAGTCCCGCCGCTCCTGGAGCAACGACAGGAGCGCGAGCAGCCTCGCGGAGGTCTCGATCATGCCGACATTCTCTCGTACATTGAGGACCGAAACCGACCTCAATCGCCCGTAGGCTGGCGCCATGGATCTCAAACTGGAGCTCGTCGCCATCCCCGTCACCGACGTCGACCGCGCGAAGGACTTCTACGTCCGCGCCGGCTTCAACGCCGACCACGACCACCAGGTCAACGAGAACCTGCGCTTCGTGCAGCTCACGCCGCCCGGTTCGGCCTGCTCGATCTGCATCGGCGTCGGCATCACCCCCGCCGAACCCGGCTCGGTCAAGGGCATGCAGCTGGTCGTCGACGACATCGAGGCGGCGCGCGCCGCGCTCGTCGAGGCCGGCGTCGAGGTGAGCGACATCGACCGCCAGGCATGGGGCGAGTTCGTCTACTTCGCCGACCCCGACGGCAACGGCTGGGCCGTGCAGGCGATCCCGGACCGCAGCTGCCGCTACTCCCCGCGGTGTACGCCGCGGGGGCGACGAGGGGCGGCAAGTGCCTCCCGGGGGCCGATGTGCCGCCGGGAGGCCCGCGCGACGATCCGCCGCATGCTCACTCGACTCGCCAACACCGCCGGGGGTCGCCCCCGCCGCACCCTGCTGATCGTGCTCGTGTTCGTCGTCGTGGCCGGCGCCATCGGCGGCCCGGTGGCCGGGCTCCTCTCGTCCTCCGGCGGGTTCGTCCCGAGCGATGCGGAGTCCGAGCGGGCGGTGCAGGAGCTGGCCGGGGCGAGCGGCCGCCAGGCCGGCACGGGGGTCGCGCTCGTGGTCAAGACCCCGGACGGCGCCGACGCCTCGAAGGCGCGGATCGCCGCGGTAACGCAGGAGGTCGCCGGCTTCGACGGCGTCGCCGAGGCCACCGGGCCTGCCGCCGTGGCGGAGGACGGGCGCTCGGTGCTCGTCACCGCGACGCTGCGCTCCAGCGCCGACGACGAAGCGGTGGGCGAGGAGGCGCTCGACGCGTTCGCCGGCGACCGCGACGTGATCGTCGGCGGCGGCGCCGTGGCCGACCTGCAGATCGGCGAGAAGGTCTCGGCCGACCTCGGGCGGGCGGAGCTGATCGCGTTCCCGTTCCTGCTGGTGCTGTCGATCCTGTTCTTCCGCGGCCGGGCGACACTGCTCCCGCTCACCGTCGGCATCACGACGATCATGGGGACGTTCCTCGCGCTGCGCGGGATCAACGCGTTCTACGGCCTGAACATCTTCGCGCTGAACCTCGTCATCGGACTCGGGCTCGGCCTGGCGATCGACTACACGCTGTTCCTCGTCACGCGCTACCGCGAGGAGCTCCGCGGTGACGGCGCGACGCCACAGGCGCTGCGCACGACGCTGAACACAGCCGGCCGCACTGTCGCGTTCTCGGCGGTGACCGTCGCCGTCGCGCTGATCACGCTGACGCTGTTCCCGCAGGGCTTCCTGAAGTCGATGGGCATCGCCGGCGCGACCGTCGCGCTCGTGGCCGCCGTCGCCTCGCTCGTGATCTCCACCGCCCTGATGGGCCTGTGGGGCGCCAAGCTCGCCCGCAAGCGCGACTACGGGCCGGTCGAGGACACCCGCTGGTACCGCTTCGCCCACTTCGTGATGAAGCGCCCGGGGCGGATCGCCGCCGCCACCTCGGTCGCCATGCTCGCCCTCGCCGTCCCCGCGCTGAGCACGAACTGGACGCCCGTCGACAGCACGGCGATCCCCAAGAGCGAGAGCGCGCGCACGGTCGCCGACGCGATCGCCCAGGACTTCGCGGGCGCCGGCGAGACGCCCGTCCTCATCGCCATCGACGCGCCGGCCGGCGCGGAGGGAGACGTCAAGGCGTACGCGGCCGACGTCGCCGCCATCGACGGCGTGCGCCGCGTGGCCGAGCCCGTGGAGCACGACGGCGGCGTGTGGCAGCTCGACGCCACCGCGGAGGGCGACCCGGCCGGGCCCGCGGCGCGCGAGGTCGTGGAGACCCTGCGGGAGATGCCGGCGCCGTTCCCGGCCAAGGTCGGCGGCAGCGCCGCCGAGTTCATCGACCAGCAGGCCGCCATCGCCTCGCGCCTGCTGCCCGCCATCGCCCTGCTCGCGTCGCTGACCTTCGTCGTCCTGTGGCTGATGACAGGCTCGGTCGTCCTGCCGCTCAAGGCGATCGTGATGAACGCGCTGACCGTGGGCGCGGCGCTCGCTCCGCTGACGCTGATCTACCAGGAGGGCCGCCTGACCGGTCTGCTCGGCTACACGCCCAACGGCGGCGTCGAGCCGACCGACTTCCTGGTCACGGCCGCGGTCGTGTTCGCGCTCTCCACCGACTACGGCGTGTTCCTGCTCGGGCGCATCAAGGAGGCGCGCGACAGCGGCCTCGGCGAGCGCGAGTCGGTCGCCACCGGGCTGGGCGCCACCGGGCGGGTCGTGACGGCGGCGTCCGTCCTGCTGGCGGTTGCCATCGGCGCGTTCTCGACCAGCTCGATCTCGTTCATCCAGCAGATCGGCGTGGCCACGGCCGCGGGCGTGCTGATCGACGCGTTCATCGTGCGCTCGCTGCTCGTCCCGTCACTGATGGCGCTGCTCGGCCGCTGGAACTGGTGGGCGCCGAAACCCCTCGAGCGCCTGCACCCCGGGACCCGGATGCAGGCGGCCTAAGCCTGATCCCCCATCCAGGCTGAGCGGCGGCCGTGAACCGTACGATTCGACGTGTCGTGGTCGTTCGCCTGACGCGCAACCCCCGAGTGCTCGACTGGCTGCCGGTGCTGGTCCTGCCCCCGGTGCTGATCGTGGACTCGCAGCTGACGTCCGACGGCCCGGCGCTGACGCCCTGGGGCGTGCTCGCGGCGATCGTCGCGTGCCTGCCCCTGGTGCTGCGGCGCCGGGTCGGCTTCCTGATCCTCGGCCCGGTGCTGACCGCCGGGATCGTGCTCGTGCTGTGGCAGCTGGAGCCGGGCAACACGGTGGTGCTGATCCCGATGGTCGCGCTGGTCTACCTCGCCTACCGCGGCGACCGGCGCCGGTCGGTGTGGATGGGCGTCGCGGTGATCCCGTGCGTGATCGTCAGCGTCACGCCGTTCGGGAAGGACGTCGCCGAGATCGCGTCGATCGTCGTCCGCAACGTCGCGCTGTGCCTGCTGGCGCTGGCGGTGGGCGACAACCTCCGCAGCCGCCGGGAGTCGATGCAGCGGCTCATGACCTTCCAGGAGGAGGAGGCGCGCCGGCGCGTGGGCGAGGAGCGGCTGCGGATCGCTCGCGAGGTCCACGACGTCGTCGCGCACGCCATGGTCGCCATCAACGTGCAGGCCGGCGTCGCCGCCCACCTGATCGACGACGACGCGACGCAGGCGCGCGAGGCGCTGCTGCGCATCAAGGAGGCCAGCGGCGAGGCGCTCAACGACCTGCGGGCGGCGCTCGGCCCGCTGCGCGACCCCGCGCTCGCCGCCCCGGTCGAGCCCGCCGCCGGGTTCGACGAGCTCGAGGCGCTCACGGTCGGCCTGCGCTCCGCCGGCGTCGACGTGACGCTGGACGTCGAGCCCCTCGGGCAGGTGCCGTCCTCGATCCACGGCGCCGGCTACCGGATCGTCCAGGAGGCGCTGACCAACGTCGCTCCGCCATGCGCAGGCCTCGTCCGTCCGGGTGGTCGTGCGGCGCGAGCGGCGACGCGGTCCTGATCGACGTCACCGACGACGGGACGCCCGCCGTCGGCGCGAGCGACGGCACCGGGCAACGGCGTCCGGGGGATGAGCGAGCGCGCCGCCGCGCTCGGCGGGAGCGCGACCTCCGGGCCGCTCGCCGGCGGCGGCTGGGGGGTCAGCGCCTCGCTGCCGCTGGCCACGACGCTCGCCGGCTCGCCGTGATCACCGTCGTCCTCGCCGACGACCAGGGCCTGGTCCGCGCCGGCTTCCGCGCGCTGCTCGACGCCCAGCCGGACGTCGAGGTGGTCGGCGAGGCCGCCGACGGCGTCGAGGCGCTCGAGCTGGCCCGCGAGCACCGGCCCGACGTCGTGCTGATGGACATCCGCATGCCCCGGCTCGACGGGCTGCAGGCGACGGCCCGCGTCACGTCCGACCCGGAGCTGGCCGGGACGCGCGTCGTCGTGCTCACCACCTTCGAGGTCGACGAGTACGTGTTCGGCGCGCTGCGCGCCGGGGCGTCCGGCTTCCTGCTCAAGGACACCGACCCGCCCGACCTGATCGCCGCCATCCGGGTCGTCGCGGGCGGCGAGGCGCTGCTCGCGCCGCGGCTGACCCGGCGGCTGATCGAGGCGTTCGTCGCGCAGGACGCCGGCCCCGCCAAGGCCGTCGAGGCCGAGGCGCTGGCGGAGCTGACGCCGCGCGAGCGGGAGGTGCTCGCCCTGGTCGGGCGCGGCCTCTCCAACCAGGAGATCGCCGAGCTGCTCGTGCTGTCGCCGCTGACGGCCAAGACGCACGTCGCGCGCCTGTTCATGAAGCTCGCGGCGCGCGACCGCGCCCAGCTCGTCGTGATCGCCTACGAGTCCGGGCTCGTCGTCCCGGGCGCTGCCTGAGCCATCGCGTCGGCGACCCGGTCCCAGTCGGCCGCCTGGAGGACCTGGCCGGCGCCGGGGAGCACGACCAGCTCGGCGCCCGGGATCTCCCGCGCGAGCGCCTCGCCGTTGCCGAGCGGGAAGAAGGGGTCGTCGGCGCCGTGGATGACGAGCGTGGGCGCGCTGATCTCGCCGAGGCGCTCGCGCCACCGTTTGCCGGAGTGCAGCGAGGCGAACACCATCGCCCTCTGGTTCGACTGGTGCACCGCGCGCGGGTCGAGCCCCTCGGGCACGACCGACCGGTCGTAGACGCGGCCGACGTGCTCGCGCGCGGCCGCCTCGTCGAACGGGCCGGGGCCGGCGAGTAGGCGGGCGGAGTTCGTCATCGCCTCGACGACCGCGGCGCGGTCGGTCCAGTCCGGCTCGGCGGCGCTCCGTATGTGCCGCATCAGCTCGGGTGCGTGCTCGGGGAGGTCGCGGTCGCTGCGCCCGGGAGCCGTCGGCCGCGTCCCGATCAGCGTCAGGCTCGCGACGCGGTCCGGATAGTCGAGCGCGAGCAGCTGCGCGATCCAGCCGCCCGGCCCGTAGCCGGCGACGTGCGCGCGCGGCACGTCGAGCGCGTCGAGCAGCCCGGCGGCGTCGGCGACGAGGTCGCGCAGCTTGTACGCCGGCTTGTCCGGGTCGACGGTCGTCGACCCACCGGTGTCGCGGAGGTCGTAGCGCACCACGAAGCCCGGGAGGCGCTCGCACAGCGCGTCGGGCCACGTGAGCATCGTGTTCCCGATCAGCAGGAACGGCGTGCCTCCGGGCTCGCCGAACGTCTCGACACACAGCTCGACATCACCGACACGGACTAGATCCTGAGTTAGCATCAATTGATCCTAACATAGGACTAAACCCTTCGAGAAGCCTGCGTCCGGCATGATCTCCGGACGGGGTAGAAGTCGAGGGAGGAGATCCGATGCGCAGGCATCTCGGGATCGCGGCGCTGCTGTGCGCCGCGCTGGTGGTCGGTTGCGGCGGGGACGACGAGCAGTCGTCGTCGGGCGAGGGCGGCACGACGAAGGTGAAGGTCGGCGTCCTGCCGATCGCCAACGCCGCGCCGTTGTACATCGCCCAGGAGCAGGGCTTCTTCAAGGAGGAGGGGATCGAGATCGAGCCGCAGGTCGCGCAGGGCGGCGCCGAGCTCGTCACCTCGCTGGTGGCGGGCGAGTCGCAGTTCGCCTTCCTCGGCTACGTGCCCGTCATCACGGCGAAGGCCAAGGGGCTGCCGATCAAGGTGATCGCCAACGCCGACAACGGCGCGGACACGCCGGAGAAGGAGTGGCAGATCATCATGTCCGCCAAGGACTCCGACATCCGCAAGCCCGCGGACCTCGAGGGCAAGACGATCGCCCTCAACGCTCTGCGCGGCGTCGGCGAGGTGACGGTCAAGGCGGCGATGGAGGCCGAGGGCAGCGACCCGGACTCGGTCAAGTTCATCGAGATCCCGTTCCCGGAGATGCCGGCCGCCCTCGAGAAGGGCCGCGTCGACGCGATCTGGGCGCCCGAGCCGTTCCTCGCCCAGGTGCTGGGCGCCGGCGGTCACGAGGTGCTCCCCGTGTACCAGTCGCTCGGCCCGCTGTTCCCCAACGGCGCCTACGCGACCACCGACGAGTACCTCGCCAAGGACAAGGACGTGGTCGAGGGCTTCGCGCGGGCGATCAACAAGGGCCTCGAGTACGCGACCGAGAACCCCGACGCGGCGCGCAAGACGATCACCACGTTCACCAAGATCCCGCCCGACGTCGTCGGCAAGATCCGCCTGCCGTTCTGGCCGACGGAGATCGACCGTGAGCAGCTCACCGACCTGATCGGCTACACGCAGAAGTACGGCGTGATCGAGGAGTCGTTCCCGGTCGACGAGATGATCTGGGAAGGCGCGGGCGGGGGCGACTGACGGTGCCCAAGGTCCACGAGGTGGTGGCCGAGACGCTCGCGGGCCTCGGCCACCGCACCGCGTTCGGGCTGCTGGGGAGCGGCAACTTCAAGATGGCTCGCCATCTCGTCGACGAGTGCGGCGGGCGGCTCGTGTGGGTGCGCAACGAGTCGGCGGCGGTCTCCGCCGCCGACGCCTACGCGCAGGTGACGCACGGCCTCGGGATCGCGACGGTCCACCAGGGGCCGGGGGTGACCAACACCCTCACGTCGCTGTCGGCGGCGGTGCGCGAGCACACGCCGCTGCTGCTGCTCGCTGGGGAGACCGCGCGCGGCAAGCACGTGAGCCAGACGATGGAGCTGGCGGCGATCGCGGACGCGGTGGGCGCCGGCTTCATGCCGCTGCGCGACGCCCGCACGGTCGAGGCCACGGTGGCGGCGACCGTGGAGTACGCGCTGCGCGAGCGGCGCCCGTTCATCGTGGGAATGCCGATCGACCTCCAGGAGGAGGACGCGCCGCCCCAGGAGACGCCAGGGCGCATCGAGGTCGATCTCCCCTCCGTCGAGCGGCCGGCGGCTGAGGTGGCGGCGGTCGCCGATCTCATCGAGCGCAGCGAGCGCCCGCTGATCCTGGCCGGCCGCGGCGCGGTGCTGGCGGACGCGCGCGGAGCCGCTGGAGGCGCTTGGCGAGCGGATCGGCGCGCTGTACGCCACGTCGCTGGTCGGCAACGGGTTGTTCGCCCGCCACCCGCGGTCGCTCGGCGTGTGCGGCGGGTTCTCCTCCAAGCTGGCCGAGCGTGCGGTCAAGCAGGCCGACCTCGTGCTCGCGTTCGGCGCGAGCCTGAACCAGTGGACGACCATGCACGGCACGCTGATCGCGGACGCGGAGGTGGTGCAGGTCGACGTCGACCCGTTCGAGATCGGCCGCCACGCCTCGGTGCGGCTCGGGCTGCCGCGTGACGCCGCCGAGGCCGCGCAGGCGCTCGCCGACGAGCTCGAGCGCCGTGGGCACCGAAGCGAGCCGTGGCTCGACGTGTCCGGCTACCGCGCCGCCGACGACTTCGAGCCCGTCAAGGCGGACGGCCTGCTCGATCCCCGCTCGCTGTGCGTGGCGCTCGACGCGGCGATGCCGGCCGAGCGCACCGTCGTCTACGACGGCGGTCACTTCCACTGGTTCCCGACCCCGTTCCTCTCGTGCCCGACGCCGACGGATTCGTGCCCGCCCAGGGCTTCCAGTCCGTCGGCCTGGGACTCGGCGTCGCGATCGGCGCCGTCACCGCGCGGCCCGACCGGCCGGTGCTGCTGCTGATCGGCGACGGCGGGACGATGATGAGCCTCGGCGAGCTCGACAGCCTCACCGCGCAGCGGCTCCCCGTCCTGGTGGCGATCTTCGACGACGGTGCCTACGGCGCCGAGGTCCACCACTTCGGCCCCATGGGCCTCCCGACCGAGCTGGTCGAGTTCGGCGACCGCGACTTCGCAGCCGTGGCTCGCGCGCTCGGCGCCCGCGCCGCGACGATCCGCCACACGGACCAGATCCCCGCGGCCGTCGCGCCGTGGCTCGCCGCGGCGGACGGCCCGCTGGTGCTCGACTGCAAGGTCAACCCCGGCATCGTGGCCGAGCGCCTGGCGGAGGCCTTCAAGGGCGGGGCGTAAGAGCGTCGGCGACGCTGAGCAGGTGCGCGCGCATCGCGCGCTCGGCGTCGTCCGCGCGGCCCTCGGTCACCGCGTCGACGATCGCGCGGTGCTCGGCGTGGGAGGCCGCCGCTCGCCCCGGCAGAAGGATGGTCCGGAACTGGAAGCGCACGGTCCGCGACTTCAGCCCGCGGATCAGGTGCTGGGCGGTCGCGTGGCCCGAGAGCTCGAGCAGCGTCGCGTGCAACGTCGCGTTCGCGTCGGAGGCGGCGAGCAGGTCGCCGGCCTCGACCAGCTCGCGGTGACGCGCGAGGCAGGCGCGGAGGCGCTCCGCGCCCGCGTTGTCGATCCGCTCGGCCGCCTGACGCGCGGCCAGCCCCTCGAGGGCGGCGCGGGCCTGGAGGATCTCGACCGCCTCGTCGTCGCCGACATGGCGCACGCGCGCTCCCCGATTGGGCTCGCGAACGACCAGACCTTCCTGCTCGAGCCGCACGAGCGCCGTGCGCACGGCACCGCGCGACATCGCGAAGCTCTCGCCGACGTCAGCCTCGACAAGCCGCGCTCCGGCGCCGAATTCGCCGGTCACGATCGCCTCTCGGAGGGCTTCGTATCCCGCCATGAACGCGCATCATCCCGAAGGCGGCCGACGAATGCGAACAAGATCGTGAACAATCTGACGATGGCCCATCGAACTTCCCCACCGTTCCGCGCCGACCACGTCGGCAGCCTCCTGCGCCCCGAGCGCCTCCGCCAAGCCCGTGCCGAGCACAAGGCGGGCAGCCTCGACGACGCCGGGCTGAAAGCCGTCGAGGACGACGCGATCCGCGAGGTCGTCGCCCAGCAGCGCGAGGTCGGCCTCCAGTCGGCCACCGACGGCGAGTTCCGCCGCACCTCGTGGCACATGGACTTCATCTACTCGCTCGACGGCGTGAGCCAGGTGTCGGGCGAGAGCCTGCACGTGCAGTTCCGCAACGAGGAGGGCGAGTACGACTACGCGCCGCCCGCCATGAAGGTGGACGGCAAGGTCGGCCTCCCCGGCGACGGCCCCATCTTCGGCGACGCGTTCGAGTTCCTGCGCGACACCGTCGAGGACGGCGTCACCGCCAAGCTCACCGTCCCGTCGCCCAGCATGGTCCACTACCGCGGCGGCAACTCCTCGATCGACAAGTCGGCGTACACCGATATGGAGGAGTTCTGGACGGACCTGACCTCGGCCTACTCCGAGCAGGCCAAGCGCGTCCACGCCCTCGGCGGCCGCTACCTGCAGCTCGACGACACGAGCCTCGCCTATATCAACGATCCGGCGCAGCGCAAGCACATCGAGGACATCGGCGGCGACCCGGACCACCTGCACGAGCAGTACATCGCCAACATCAACCGCGCGCTCGCGGGCAAGCCGGACGACCTGGCGATCACCACCCACCTGTGTCGCGGCAACAACCAGTCGATGTGGGCGGCCGAGGGCGGCTACGACTTCGTCGCCGAGGCGCTGTTCGGCGACCTCAACGTCAACGGCTTCTTCCTCGAGTACGACGACGAGCGCTCGGGCACCTTCGAGCCGCTGCGCCATGTGCCCAAGGGCAAGCAGGTCGTGCTCGGGCTCGTGACCACGAAGCGCCCGCAGCTCGAGGACAAGGACCTGCTCAAGCGCCGGATCGAGGAGGCGTCCAAGTACGTCGACGTCGACCAGCTGTGCCTGTCGGGCCAGTGCGGCTTCTCCTCCACCGAGGAGGGGAACAAGCTCACGATCGACGACCAGCTGGCCAAGCTGCGGCTGATCGTGGAGGTCGCCGACGAGGTCTGGGGGTGAGCGGGGCGGGCGGGCATCCGATTCCTTCGGACCGCGCCCGTGAGCTCGTGCGCGGCGCGGTCGACTACCACGTCCACATCGCGCCCGACTTCGTCGATCGCCGGATCACCGACGTCGCGCTCGCGCGCCGCTGCCTGGAGACGGGGCAGGCCGGCTTCGGGCTGAAGTCGCACTACAACCCGACCGCCGAGCGCGCCCAGGTGGTGGCGGAGGCGGTCGAGGGCGTGACCGTGCTGGGGACGATCACGCTCAACCGCAGCGTCGGCGGGCTCAACCCGCTCGCGGTGGAGATCGCGGCGCGAGAGGGCGCGCGGATCGTGTGGTTCCCGACCGTGTCGTCCGTGAACGAGCAGGGCGAGGTGCTCCAGGCCGACCCGGGGGCAAGGTGCCGGTGTGGGTGCGCTTCGAGCTGTCGCTGCGCGAGGCAGGGCTGGCCTGCGAGCCGGTCCCGGTCGTCGACGAGGGCGGCGCGCTCGCTGCCCGAGGCGCTCGAGGTGCTCGAGGTCATCGCCCGCCACGGGATGGTGGTGTGCACGGGGCACCTGGCGCGCGACGAGATCTTCGCGCTGGTCGACGCGGCCGTCGAGGCGGGGATCGCGCAGATCGTGGTCACCCACCCCGAGTTCCCGTCCCAGAACATCGGCGTCGAGGACCAGGTCGCGCTGGCGGACAAGGGCGCGGTGATGGAGCGCTGCTTCACGACCACCTTCACCGGCAAGGCGCCGTGGGAGCGCTCGTTCGAGGCGACCCGCGCCGTCGGCGCCGCGCGCACGGTGTGGTCGACCGATCTCGGCCAGAAGTTCAACCCCCGGTCGAGGACGGGATGGCCCTGATGGCCGACCGCTTGCTCGAGGCCGGGTTCGACGAGCAGGAGGTCCGCACGATGGCGGTCGAGAACACGCGGCGGATCGGCCTGATGCGCTAGCCGCGGTGCAGGTGATCGGCGCGCACTCGGCGGACTTCGTGTGGCGCGCCGGCGGGGCGATCGCCGCGTGCACGGCCGCCGGCGGGACTGCCGAGGTGATCGCGCTGTCCTACGGCGAGCGCGGCGAGTCGGGCGAGCTGTGGAAGCAGGAGGGCCAGACGATCGAGGACGTCAAGGAGATCCGCCACGGCGAGGCGGAGCGCGCCGCCGGCGCACCTCGGCGCGACCTTCCGCTGCGCTGGACCTCGGCGACTACCCGCTGCAGATCGACAAGGACGCGCTGCTGCGCGATCGCCGACGCGATCCGCGAGTTCGCGCCCGACGTCGTGGTCACCCACACCGACACGGACCCGTTCAACCCGGACCACCCGGTCGCGTACGGCGCCGTCGACCGCGCGCGCTCGCTGGCCGCCGGGGCGGGCGTGAGCAGCGCGTTCGAGACGATCAAGCCGCCCGCGCTGTTCCTGTTCGAGCCCCACCAGCCCGAGCTGTGCAACTTCACCCCGACCACGTTCGTGGACATCACGGCGGTGATGGACAGCAAGCGCGCGGCGATGGCGGAGATGAAGGCGCAGGAGTACCTGCAGACGTACTACGACCAGCGCGCCGACCACGCGGCAACCACGCGCGCCGCGCGTCCGGGCGCCAGGAGGTCCGCCAGGCGGAGGCGTTCCAGCGCATGATCCCGCAGGTCGTGGAGGAGCTGTGAGCGCGTTCGAGCGAGCTCGCGCGGCTGGGCAGCGCGACGGTCTACGAGGCGGCGGGCCGCCAGGGCCTCGTCGACGCCGACCTGCTCCAGATCCTGCCGGGGTCGCGCGCCGCCGGGCCGGCGCGGACGGTCCGCTGCGGGCAGGACGACAACCTGATGGTGCACGCCGCGATGGCCGCCGCCGCAGCCCGGCGACGTGCTGGTGCTGACGATGCCCGAGCCGGCGCCGGTGGCGCTGATCGGCGACCTGCTCGCCACCCAGGCCAAGGGGCGCGGCGTGGTCGCGGTACTCGTCGACGCCGCGGTGCGCGACGTCGAGGACCTGCGCGAGCTCGGGTGCCGGTGTGGACGCGCTGGGTGCGCGTCCGTGGCGCCGCCAAGGACGTGGTCGGGACGATCGACGAGCCGGTGTCGGTGGGCGGCGACGGAGATCCGCGCGGGCGACGTGGTGGTGCTCGACGCCGACGGCGTCGCGGTGGTGCGCGCGGAGCGCGTCGAGGAGGTGCTCGAGGCCTCGCACGCCCGCGAGGAGAAGGAGCGCGTCAAGCGCGGTCGAAGCTGCAGTCCGGGGAGCTGTCGTGGGAGATCGACGGGCTGCGGGAGCGCTTCGAGTGAGCGAGATCGCGCACCTCGGGCCCGGTCGAGCTGCTGACGCCCAACGCCGAGGAGAGCCTGGCGTTCTTCGTCGACGTGCTCGGGATGGAGATCGAGGCGCGCGACGGCGTGTCCGTCTACCTGCGCGGGTGGGGCGACTACCAGCGCTTCTCGCTCAAGCTGACCGAGTCCGACACGTCCGGCATGGCGTGCCTCGGCCTGCGGGCGTGGAGCCAGGAGGCGCTCGAGCGGCGCGTGGCCGCCGTCGAGGCGGCCGGGCTGGGCGAAGGGTGGACCGACGGCGATCTCGGCCGCGGCCCGTCCTACCGGTTCCGCGATCCCGACGGGCACGCCTTCGAGCTGTACTTCGAGGTCGAGCGCTACCAGCCCCCCGAGCACCTGCGGCCGTCGCTGAAGAACCAGCCGCAGCGCTACGTCGGCCGCGGCTGCGCGGTCAAGCGGCTCGACCACGTGAACGTGCTCGCCGCGGACGTGCGCGCCAACCGCGAGTTCGCCGTCGACGCGCTCGGCTACCGCCTCTACGAGCGCGTGGAGCTCGACGACGGCACCGAGATCGGGCGCGTGGATGAGCGCCTCGATCGCGGCACATGAACTCATCTACACGTCTGACGCGTACAAGGCGCATGGCCGACTCCACCACCTGGCGTTCTGGGTCGACACCCGCGAGGAAGTACTGCGCGCGGCGGACCTCTTCGTCGAGCACGACGTCCACATCGAGGCCGCCCCGTCCAAGCACGCCATCGCCCAGGGCTTCTTCCTGTACGGCTACGAGCCCGGCGGCAACCGGATCGAGGTCACGACGGGCGGCTACCTCGTGTACGACCCCGAGCAGCCGACCGTCGTCTGGAACGAGGCCGAGCGGAAGCTGGGGCAGGCATGGCGGGTGAAGACCATCGACACGTTCCACACCTACGGGACGCCGCCGGTCGAATGATCGACGACGTCCTCGACCGGACGGTCGCCCCCGGCTACGGCCGGCTCGGCCTGGCGGTCCGGCGGCGCCTGCCCGGCTGGCCCGCCGACCCGCCGCGGATGGACGGGAAGGTCGTGCTCGTCACCGGCGCCGCGTCGGGCCTGGGCCTTGCCGCCGCGCAGGGGTTCGCCCGCCTCGGTGCGAGCGTTCGTGCCCACGGCCGTAACGACCAGCGCGCCGCCGACGCGGTGGACGCGATCCGCGACGCGGTGCCGGGCGCCGACGTCCGGCCCGTGGCGTTCGACGCGTCAAGCGTCGCCGCGGTCCGCGGGTTCGCGAAGTCGTTCGACGAGGACCGGCTCGACGTGGTGGTCGCCAACGCGGGCGTCATGCCGCCGGAGCGAACGCAGACCGACGAGGGCGTGGAGCTCATGTTCGCCACCCACGTGCTCGGCACGTGGGTGCTGATCGACGGGCTCTCCGAGGTGCTGCGCGCGACCGCGCCGTCGCGGGTGATCGTCGTCTCCTCCGGCGGGATGTACGGCCAGAAGCTCCCGGCCGGCGACCCGCAGTCCGAGCGCACCGGCTACAGCCCGGCGAAACTGTACGCGCGGACCAAGCGCCAGCAGGTCGTGCTCACCGAGCAGTGGGCGGAGAAGCTGCGCGGCACCGGCGTCGCCGTGCACTCGATGCACCCAGGCTGGGCGGACACCGCGGGCTTGCAGTCGGGGCTGCCGGGCTTCGCGAAGGTCGCCCGGACCGTCCTCCGCGATGCCGCGCAGGGCGCCGACACCATCGTCTGGCTCGGCGGCGCGCCCGACGCGATGGGCACCAGCGGGCGCTTCTGGCACGACCGCCGGCAGCGCCCCACCCACTACGCGCTCGGCGCCGGCGAGGACACGCCGGCGGCGCGCGCGGAGCTGTGGGACACGTGCGTGCGGCTTCAGGCCGGAATACCGAAGCGCTCGACGGCGCGGTCGTAGTTCAGCCGCATCAACGCGATCACCTCATCGACGTCCTCGGCGTCGTCGAGGCTGCGGGAGCCCCAGGCAAGCTTGTCCGGGAAGACGGGATGCGGCCCGACGCGGCCCTCCTCGCGCAGCGCCGCACCGACCTCCTTCGGGAAGCCGAAGTGCGCCACGCGGTCGCCGTGGAGGTGGCCGATCTCGCGCTTGCCGACCCGGAACGAGTACTCGCCCCGGTCGCCGTGGGTGGCGTGCACGCCCGGCCACGAGGTGACCTCGGCGTCGATGCGTTGGCTCGGGGAATTCGTCATGGCTCCAGTTCTACAAGTTCAAGTAAGCTTGAAGTCAAGTGGACGACCTGATGACGATCACCGAGGTGTCGCGCCGCAGCGGCGTCGCGGCTTCCGCGCTGCGCTTCTACGAGGAGCGCGGGCTGATCGCGTCCGAGCGCGCGGGCTCCGGCCACCGCCGCTACCCGCGGCCGGTGCTGCGGCGGATCGCGTTCATCGTGTTCGCCCAGCGCGTCGGTCTCACGCTCGAGGAGATCGGCAACGAGCTCGCCAAGCTGCCGGAGAACCGCGCGCCGACGCGACGCGACTGGTCGCGCCTCTCGACCCGCTGGAGCTCCCGCATCGACGACCGGATCGCCGAGCTGCAGCGCCTCAAGGCCGGGCTGACCGAGTGCATCGGGTGCGGCTGCCTGTCGCTCGACCGCTGCCACCTCTCCAACCCGGGGGACCGCGCCGGCGCCGACGGACCCGGGCCGCGCTACTGGATCGGGGATCGCCCGGTGGCTTCTCGGTAGATTGCCTCGCCGAATGGATGAGGCCACCGCGACCCGCCTCGCCGATCTCGCCATCGGCTTCGGCGCCAACCTGCAGCCCGGCCAGATCGTCGCCATCGGCGGCGAGCCCGGCAAGGAGTACCTCGTCCGCGCGCTCGCCGAGAGCGCCTACAAGCACGGCGCCAAGTTCGTCGACGTCGCGTGGTTCGACCCGTGGGTCAAGCGAGCGCGGATCGAGTACGCGGCCGAGGACACGCTCGACTACGTGCCGCCGTGGTACGGGGAGCGCATCCTGGCGCTGGGCGACGAGCGCGCCGCGCGGATCGCGCTCTCCGGCCCGTCCGCGCCCGGTCTGCTCGAGGACCTCGACCCGGTCCGCGCCGGCCGGGATCGCCTCCCGTCGGTGAAGGAGGCGGGCAAGGTCGTCAACGAGCGCACGACCAACTGGTCGATCATCCCGTGCCCCACGCCCGCCTGGGCCAAGCTCGTGCACCCGGACCTCGACGACGACGAGGCGCTGGCCAAGCTCGAGGAGCAGATCATGCACGTGCTCCGGCTCGACGAGCCGGATCCGATCGCCGCCTGGCGCGAGCGCGCCGACACGCTCGTGAGCGTCTCCGACCGCCTGACCGAGCGCCGCTTCGACGCCCTCCACTACGAGGGCCCCGGCACCGACCTCACCGTCGGCCTGTTGCCCACCGGCACCTGGCAGGCCGCGCGCTTCGAGACGATCGACGGCATCGAGCACATGCCCAACCTCCCGACCGAGGAGGTCTTCACCACCCCAGACCCCGCCCGCGCCGACGGCCACGTCAGCTCGACCAAGCCGCTCGTGCTGATCGACGGCACGGTGGTGCGGGGGCTGAAGGTGCGCTTCGAGCGCGGCCGCGCCGCCCAGGTCGACGCCGAGACCGCGCAGGACACCATGCGCACGATCATCGAGCGCGACGAGGGCGCCGCCCGGCTCGGCGAGGTCGCGCTGGTCGACGACGAGGGCCGCATCGGCAAGCTCGACACCGTCTTCTACGACACGCTGCTCGACGAGAACGCGGCCAGCCACATCGCGCTCGGCCAGGGCTTCCCCTTCCTGGTGGAGGGCGACGGCGCGGCGGCCGTCAACGAGAGCCAGATCCACATCGACTTCATGATCGGCTCGAGCGACCTCAGCATCACGGGGGTCACCGCCGAGGGCGAGCGCGTCCCGGTGCTCGTCGGCGGGACCTGGCAGATCTAGGAGTCGCGTTACCCTTCTCGCCGGTTCCAGGAGAGGTGCCGGAGCGGCTGAACGGGCACGATTGGAAATCGTGTGACGGGGGTCAACCTCGTCCGAGGGTTCGAATCCCTCCCTCTCCGTGGGATCCGCGCCCGCTAACGCGGCGGTGGCTGCGAGGCGCCGATGGGGTACGGGCTGGGCGGCGGCCCGCCGGTCTCGTCGAACACGCCGAGCGTCTCGAGCTCGAGCACCAGCACGATGTGGCGCACGGCGAGGGCGAGGTACTCGTGGCGCTCGGCCGCACGGTCGCCGTCCAGCCAGCTAGCTCGACATCGGTCAGCGCAAGGAAGTCCCGCTCGTGGGCGTTGAGGAAATCCGTGGTGCGGGAGCGGAAGCCCTCGTTGGGCAGCTGCACGGTTCCCAGGATCTCGTGGCGCTCGGTCTCGATGCGGACGCGCTCGTGGCGGTAGTGCATGAGCGGAGTATCGGTCAGCGGGTCCGCTCGCTATAGCCTGGCGGGCGATGCTCGACGTGGATGGGATCCTGCAGCCGTACTTCGACCGCCTCTCCGAGGACGCCGGTGGCCTGGCGCTGTACGACGCCCACACCCACATCGGCGCCAACGACCCGGACGGCTTCACCCAGACGCCCGAGCAGCTGATGGTCGCGCTGGGGCGCGTCAACGCGCGCGGGGTGGTGTTCCCCATGCACGAGCCGCGCGGCTACCGGCATGCCAACGACGTCGTGATCGCCGCCGCCGCCGAGTCCGACGGCGTGATGGTGCCCTACTGCCGCGTGGACCCGCACGACGGCGCGCTCACAGAGGCCACGCGGGCGCTGGACGCCGGCGCCCGCGGGATCAAGCTCCACCCACGGGCCGAGCGGTTCGGCCTCGACGTGCCCGCCGTACGGGAGCTGGTGGCGCTGGCCCACGACCGCAGCGTGCCGGTCCTGATCCACGCCGGCCGCGGGATCCCGGCGCTCGGGCAGCACACCGTGCGCCTCAGCGGCGAGTTCCCGGACGCCAAGCTGATCCTCGCCCACGCGGCGATCTCCGACCTGGCGTGGCTGTGGCGGGTGCTGCCCGAGCACCCGAACCTGTTCGTCGACACCGCGTGGTGGAACCCGGCCGACATGATCGCGCTGTTCACGCTGGCGCCGCCGGCCCAGATCGTGTGGGCGAGCGACTCGCCCTACGGGCTGCCGGTGATGAGCGCGGTGCTGGCGCTGCGCTGCGCCGTGCAAGCGGGGTTGGAGCCCGCCGCCGTGCGCTCGATCGCGGGCGAGCAGATGCAGCGCCTGCTCGCCGGCGAGCCCGCCGCGGACGTCGGCCCGCCGCCGGGACTGGCGCGCGCGCTCGACCCGCTGCTCGAGCGCGTCGTCACTCATCTCGTCGCGGCGATGGCGCGCGCGTTCGCGCGCAGCGATCCCGACGAGTCCGTGGCGCTCGCCCGGCTGTCGTGCGCGGTGGGTGACGAGTCCGAGCACGCGGACGTGCACTCCGCCGTGCTCGAGCTGCTCGACCTCTACGCCGAGCACCGCGACGACCCGCCGACCGACGGCCGCCCCTACCCGCCGGCGGGCCGCTTCCTGATCACCGCGCTCGGCGTGGCGCGCACGCCGGACGTGCCGCTGCCCGACCGGCCCGCGGCGCCGCACCCGACGCGCGACGAGGCCGAGCGCTAACCCTCGCCGACGCCGACCGAGTTGTCCGGTGGCGGGCTCGGCTGCGAGGAGCCGGTGCAGTCGGCGTAGACGCGGCTGGACCGTAGCCGCTGACCGCCGAGGGTCTCCGCCGCCACGGTGACCCGCGCGCCGGACTTCGGCACGCGGACGGTGGCGCTCGCCGCGCGCGGCACGCCGGTGAGCCGTGCCGCCTGGCGGCCGTCGACGAGCACGCGAGCCGAGCCGAGCACCGCGCCGGCGGGCGGGGTGATGCGGACGGTGACGTTGCGGGCGTCGTCGCAGCGGGGCGCGGAGCGCGGCAGGCGGAACATCTGCGAGGCGGTCACGTCCGGCTCGGCCTGGAGGTACGGATCCTCCCCGCCGGACTGGGCGAGGGCGGTGGCGCCGAGCCCGAGGGCGGCGATGGCGGCGAGCGGAACGAGGCGCTTCATCCGCGCGACGGTACCCGACGCGCGCCACCGTGTGGGGAAACTCGCACGGCGGAGGGCGCCGCCCTGCGGCGTCCTCCGCCCGCGGTGGGGCGCCGCCCTGCCGCGTCCTCCGCCCGACGTCAGCGGCGTGACCGGTTCCCCGATACGGTCGCGCTTGATGCGGTCGAGGCCCTTGATCGTCGCGGCGCTGGTGCTCGCCGGCACCGCGACGCCCGCGCGCGCCGCCACGCCGCTGCAGCCGGTCCAGCCCGGCTTCCAGGACCAGGTCGTGCTGGAGGACCTCGAGAGCCCGATGGCGGTGCGCTTCGCGCCGCCGCCCGACCGGCGCATCTTCGTCGCCGGGAAGTCCGGCGTGGTCCACGCGTTCGACGGGCCCGGCGACCGCGCGCCCGCCCCGGTGGTCGACCTCAGCACCGACGTCCACGACTTCTGGGATCGCGGGTTGCTCGGGATGGCGCTCGACCCCGCGTTCGCGACGAACCCCTACCTCTACCTCCTCTACACGCGCGACGCGCGGATCGGCGGGCGCTCGCCCACGTGGTCGGACACGTGCCCGCGGCCCGCCGACGCGGGCTGCGAGACGTCCGCGCGCCTGGTCCGCGTGCGGATCGACGAGCTGGGCGTCGCCGGCGCGGTGCAGCCGCTGATCGAGGACGAGTGGTGCCAGCAGTTCCCCAGCCACTCGATCGGCACGGTCGCGTTCGGCCCCGACGGGATGCTGTACGCGGGGGCGGGCGACGCCGCGAACTTCGACGAGCCCGACCACGGACAGCTGCCCGACAGCGGCGACGCGCCGCCGAACCCGTGCGGCGATCCCCCGCGGGAGGGCGGGATGCTCCGCTCCCAGGACGTGCGCACGACCGGCGGACCCGACCGGCCTCGACGGCACGATCATCCGCGTGAACCCGGCCACCGGCGCCCCGGCGCACGGCAACCCGTTCACGGGGCCCGACGCGAACGCGAGGCGGATCGTCGCCTACGGCCTGCGCAACCCGTTCCGGTTCACGTTCCGCCCCGGCACCAACGAGCTGTGGCTCGGGGACGTCGGCTGGTTCGACTGGGAGGAGGTCGACCGAATCCCCGACGCCACCGACGCGGTCGCCGAGAACTTCGGCTGGCCGTGCTTCGAGGGCGACGACCCGCAGGTTCAGATGCGACGCCGCTCGCGCTGCCGCTGTGCACGAGCCTGCCGGCGTCGGCGACCACCAAGCCCGTGCTCGCCTACGACCACGAGGCGGCGAGCTTCCACGGATGCGACCTGCGCTCCGGGGCGTCCCTCGCCGGCATCGCGTTCGCCCCCGACGGCTACCCGGACGCCTACGACGGCGCCCTGTTCGCCGGCGACTTCGCGGCGGCGTGCGTGTTCGCGCTGCGCGCCGGACGCGACGGGGAACCCGATCCGGGCGCGGTCGAGCTGTTCGCGCGCCGCCCGTCCGGCGCGGGCGGACCGGTCGAGCTGCAGGCGGGCCCGGGCGGCGACCTC
Source organism: uncultured Solirubrobacteraceae bacterium (assembly GCA_963764385.1). Classification (GTDB taxonomy): domain Bacteria; phylum Actinomycetota; class Thermoleophilia; order Solirubrobacterales; family Solirubrobacteraceae; genus DATFQI01. The sequence goes on from CAVXSJ010000004.1 coordinate 294,057, forward strand.
TACTACACGCTGTTCGACCCGGTCGACCCCAGCCGCGGCTCGCTGCGGCGGATCGCCTACCGGCCCGGGAACCGCGCTCCCGTCGCGAACGCGGTGGCGACGCCCGACGCCGGCCCGGCGCCGCTCGGCGTCGCGTTCTCCGCCGCCGGCTCGACGGATCCCGACGACGACGCCCTCACCTACGCGTGGGACCTCGACGGCGACGAGCGCTTCGACGATGCGACCGGCGTCACGGCGTCCCGCACCTACGAGGCGGGGCAGGTGCGCGTCAGCGTGCGGGTCACCGACGCCGAGGGCGCGTCCGACACCGCGACGGTGACGGTCTCCGCCGGCAACACGAGGCCGCGGCCCGTGATCGACGCCCCCGCTCGCGGGCGGCAGTGGACCGCGGGCGACGAGATCGCCTTCCACGGCTCGGCGACCGACGACGAGGACGGGGCGGTCGGCGCCGCGGGGCTCGACTGGGTGATCACGCTCGACCACTGCATCGAGAGCGGCGGCTGCCACGCGCACCCGCTCGAGCAGCGCCACGGCGCGGCGGGCGGCACCTTCACGGCGCCCGTGCACCCGTTCCCGGCGCGGCTGGTGATCAGCCTCGTCGCCACCGACTCCGGCAACCTGCAGGCCGAGACCTCGATCCGCATCGACCAGCGCCCGCCCGCCGGCCCGGCCGCGTCGCCCACCGCCGCCCCCTCGCCCGGCCCCGCGACCCGTCCCGCACCCGTCGGTGAGCGGCTCGGGGTGCGGCTGTCGGCGCGGGACGAGCGGGCCCTGGCGCGGCGGATCCCGCTCGCCGCGCGCTGCTCGCACACGTGCGTGCTGCACGTCCGCGCCGACCTCCTCACGCGTGGGCGCACGAAGCGGCTGCCGTCGCCCGCGCTGGCCGGCGCTGCGCGGGCGGACGCGGGTGGTCGTCCGGCTCCCGGCAGCGGCGCGATCGCAGGCCCGGGCGGCGCTGCGGCGCAGGCGCGCGGCGCGCCTGCGGGTGGCCGTCACGGCGCGCGACGGCACCGGCGCCACGGCGTCGGCGAGGCGCACCATCCGCCTCGTACGGGGCCCCTAGCTGTTAGCTTGCCTCGCCGGCATGGGGGGCTCGTTGGGCAGGTTCGTGATCGGCCGGTTGGTGTCCGTGGTCGCCGTCGTGGTGCTGGTGACCGCCGCCACGTGGCTCGTGTTCAGGGTCCTCCGGCCCGAGTACTTCGCGGATGACGGCCGCCACCTGGTCGTGCAGCTCGGCGACTACCTCCAGCGCGCCTTCCTGCACTTCGATCTCGGCAACTCGTGGGACAACAACCAGCCGCCGGTGGCGGGTCTGCTCCGCGAGGGCCTGCCCGCCGACCTGTGGCTGCTCGCCGGCGGCCTCGCGTTCGGCATCGTGGTCGGGATAAGCGTCGGCGCGTACGTCGGCGGCCAACCCCCGGACGGCGGCGTCTCGCCTGATCGAGACGGTCGCGATGGTCTTCCTGTGCGCGCCCGTGTACGTCGTCGGGCTCTCGGCGCTGCTGCTGTTCGGCACGGGCATCGCCGCGTCGGGCATCGGCGTGGTGCCGCTCAAGTACGTGCCGTTCGAGGAGGGCCCGGTGCGCTGGCTGGGCGGGCTGATCGTCCCCTGGATCGTTCTCGGGCTGCCGCTGGCGGCCGTCTGCCAGCGGATGATGAACAGCTCGATGCGCGAGGTCATGCACGAGGAGTTCGTGCGCACCGCGCTGGCCAAGGGCATCTCGCGCACGCGCATGGTGCGCCGCCACGCCGTGCCCGCGGCCGCCGCGCCGGTGCTCACGCTCGCGGGCGTCACGGTGCCGGTGATGGTCACCAACCTGGTGCTGGTGGAGCTGACCTTCAGCATCCCCGGCGTGTTCCAGAACGTCCGCGCGAGCATGGCCAACGAGGACTTCCCCGTCATCCAGGGGACGGTGATCGCCGCCGCGTTCCTGGTCGCGGTGGCGAGCCTGGTCGTCGACGTCGCGCTGGCCTGGCTGGACCCGAAGATCCGCGCCTCGAGCTAGACGGGAGCGGGCGCCCGCGTCGGGCGAGCGGGTCCTCGTCAGCTCGTACTCGGCCGGCTGGAAGCGGGCCGCGCGGCGGCGGAAGCGGAACGTCCAGTCGGGCCACAGCGTCGAGTTGCGGCCGGTGTCGTCGAGGTACCAGCTCGTGCAGCCGGTGCTCCACACCGTGTCCTGCATCCGCTCGTCCAGCGCGCGGTTGTACGCCTCCACGACCTCGGGGCGGACCTCGAAGACCTCGGCGTCGCGGCGGCGCGTCTCGCGCAGCGCCTCCATCACGTGGGCGATCTGGGACTCGGCCATGTAGACCATCGAGCTGTGCCCGAGGCCCGTGTTGGGGCCGAGCAGCATGAACAGGTTCGGGAAGCCCGGCACGGCGGTGCCCAGGTGGGCGCGCGGGCTGCCCTGCCAGCAGTCCTTCAGCGTGCGGCCCTCGCGGCCGCGGATGTAGCTCGCCACCGGCATGTCGGTGACCTTGAAGCCGGTGCCGAAGATGATCGTGTCGACCTCGTGCTCCGTGCCGTCGCGCGGTGACGATCGAGTGCTCGCGGACCTCGGCGATCCCGTCCGTGACGAGCTCGACGTTGTCGCGGCCGAGCGCCGGATACCACTTGTTCGAGGGCAGGATCCGCTTGCAGCCGATCGTGTAGCCGGGCTCGACCTTGCGCTGCAGCTCGGGGTCGGAGATCTGGTGCTCCATGTGCTTGCGGGCCAGCTTCTCGACGATCTTCATCAGCTTGGGCTGCTTGACGAAGCCGAGCACGAGCAGCTCGCGCGCGCTGTAGATGCCGCCGCGGACCAGCTTCTGCAGGAGCGGGAAGCGGCGGTACAGGCGGCGCTCGAGAGGGCGGATGGGGCGGTCGGAATGGGGCATGATCCACGGCGCGGTGCGCTGGAAGACGTGCATCTGGGCGACCTTCGGCGCGATCGTGGGGACGAACTGGATCGCCGACGCGCCGGTGCCGATGACGGCCACGCGCTTGCCCTCGAGGTCGTGGTCGTGGTCCCAGCGGGCGGAGTGGAAGGTGTGGCCCTGGAAGGCGTCGATGCCCTCGATGTCGGGCGTGCGCGGCTCGCTGAGCGCGCCGGCGGCGGAGATCAGCACGCGCGCGCTGACGTCGCCCTGGTCGGTCTCCACGGTCCAGCGGCGCGCGTCGTCGTCCCACTGGGCGCCGGTCACCGTCGTGCCGAGCCGGACGTGGGCGTTGACGCCGAAGTCCTCGGCCACCCGCCGCAGGTAGGCCTCGATCTCGGGCTGCCGGGAGTAGGTGCGCGTCCAGTCGGGGTTGGGCGCGAAGGAGAACGAGTAGAGGTGCGAGGGGACGTCGCAGCCGCAGCCGGGGTAGGTGTTGGCCCACCAGGTGCCGCCGACCTGCGCGTCGCGCTCGAGGACCACGAAGTCCTCGAGGCCGTCCTCCTTGAGCTTGATCGCCATGCCCAGACCGGAGAAGCCGGAGCCGACGATGGCGATGTCAGTCTCGATCATGGTTCTTACATTACCGTAACTTACACTTCTGTAACATTGCCGTGACGATGCCCACACGCAGCCCAGTCCGCATGTCGGCCGAGGCGCGCCGCAGCCAGCTGCTCGACGTCGCGAAGGCCATCGTCGTCGAGCACGGCTTCCACGCCGTCTCGATTGAAGGCCTCGCGCGTGAGGCCGGGATCAGCCGCCCGATCGTCTACGGCCACTTCCACGACCTGCCGGGCGTGCTGGAGGCGCTGATCGAGCGCGAGGGCGCCCGGGCGATCGGCCAGCTCGGCGAGGTCCTGCCCGCGGCGCTCGCCGAGGGCGACCCGGGCGAGCGGCTGGCCGCCGCGCTCGGCGCCTACCTCGAGGCGGTCCGCACCGATCCCGACACCTGGCGGCTCGTGCTGATGCCCCACGAGGGCGCGCCGCGCGTGCTCCACGAGCACATCTCGCGCGGAAGGGCGGCGGTGGTCGCCCAGCTCGCCGCGGCGCTGGCCCCCGCGCCGGGCGCGAGGGTCGAGACGCCCGACCCGGAGCTGGCCGCGCGGCTGCTGACCGCCGTCGCCGACGAGTCGGCGCGGCTGCTGCTCGCGGACCCCGGATCGCTACCCCGCCGAGCGCATCCTCTCGCTGGCCCGCTGGTTCCTCGGGAGCCTGGTTCCCCGCGTGTGACCCTCGGACCCGGCGGTGCGCCGGGTCGCATGACGCGACGGCGCGCCGGCGTCAACATGCGGCTCCGTGCTCGCGTACCTCGCGCGCCGGCTGCTGTGGGCGGTGGGCACGCTGCTCATCACGGCGTTCTTCGCCTACGGCATGATCCGGCTCCTGCGCCCGGAGCTCTACCCGGGCGAGGCGCTGGTCGGCGGGACCGTCGGGCAGGTGCGCCGGGCGCTGCTCGGGCTCGACCTCGGCGAGGCCTGCATGTTCGCCGGCTGCCCGCCGCTGCGAGCGATGTGGCTCGACGGGATCTGGGCCGACCTGTTCCTGCTCGCGGGCGGCGTCGCCGTCGCGCTCGTGTTCGGCGTGGCCGGCGGCGTCTGGTGCGCGACCCGCCCGCGCTCGCGCTCGGCGCGCGCGCTCGAGTCGGTGGCGATGGTGTTCCTCTGCTCGCCCGTCTACGTGATCGGCTTCGGGGTGCTGCTGCTGTTCGCGCCGCCGTTCGGGCTGTTCGAGCTGCCGTGGTTCTTCGACCCGCACTCCTACGCGCCGCCCTTGCAGAACCCGTGGGACTTCGTGCGCTCGATGCTGTTGCCGTGGCTGGTCGTCGGCGCGCCGCTGGCGGCCGCGATCCTCCGGCTCACGCTGGCCCTCACGCTCGACACGATGGGCGAGGACTACGTGCGCACCGCCCGCGCCAAGGGCGTCGCGCACCCGGCCGTCGTGCGCCGGCACGCGGCGCGCCGCCGACCTACGTCGCGGTCGCCTCCCTGTTCGGCGCGTCGGCGCCGATCATGGTCACGAACATGGTGCTCGTCGAGTACGTGTTCTCGGTGCCGGGCTTCTTCCGTCACATGCGGCGGGCGCTCGGCCAGGCGCCCGGCTGGCCGCCGACGATCGACTACCCGACGCTCCAGGCGCTCGCGCTGTGGGCCTCGGTGCTGATCGTCGCGCTGAGCCTGCTGGCCGACCTCGCGATCGCGCGGCTCGACCCGCGCATCCGCGCGGGCGGCCGGGCGATCGGCTAGCTCTCGTGCAGCAGCCGGGTCCGGAGCCGCTCGCGCGCCTCGCGGAAGTGGACCGCCTCGTAGGCGACCAGCCCGCACAGGACGGCGGCGAGGATGGCCAGCGTACGAGCGCGGGGATCTCGACGGCGGCGAACAGCAGCAGCGGGAGCAGGACCGCCACCACCAGTCGCTGCCGGTTGAGCGTGTGGAGGTTGCGCCAGCGGAACGCGACGTGCGCGAGCAGGTAGACCGACGTGCCGCCGAGCAGCGCCACGGCGGGCACGAGCTTGAGCGCCTCGTCGGTGTGCCCGAGCGTCTTCTTCATGCCGAGCGCGACGAGCACGATCCCGGCGATCATCGGGAAGTGCAGGTAGGAGAAGGAGTCGCGGCCGATGCGGTTGCGCTCCAGGCCCTCGGCGGCGTTCTCCAGCCGTCGCGCCGCGACCAGCGCGACGACGTCGAAGTACAGCCACCACTGCGCCGCGGCGACCGCGACGCCGAGCACGGCGGCGACGGCCACGCCGGTGGTCACGCCCGCCTCGGCGCCGACGCCGATCGCGACGATCGACTCGCCGAGCGCGATGATGATGATCAGCCCGTGGCGCTCGGCGAAGTGCTCCGGGTTCATGCGCCAGCCGCCCGCGTCGATCACCAGCGGCCCGCCGACGTCGAGCAGCAGCGCGATCGCCCACAGCGCCCCCTGCAGCGTCCCGTCGGCGAACGACGCGGCGGTCAGCAGGCCGACGCCGATCAGGGTGCTGATGACGAGCCCGCTCGCCGAGTGCCGCAGGCCGGGATCGTCGCGGCCGGCCACGAGGAGCAGCACGACCTGCATCCCCCGCACGATCCCGTAGGCGATCGCGAACAGCAGCGCCTCCTCGCCGAACGCGCCGGGCACGCACAGCGCGACCACCAGCAGGCCCGCCATCGCCACGAAGATCGCGATCCGGACCGTCCCCTCGTCGGGATCGACGACGGAGCACAGCCACGTGTAGCCGACCCAGCTCCACCACAGGACGCCGAGGATCGCGATGCCCTTGGCGACGCCCGTCCACGTCGGCTCGTCGGCCATCAGCGCCGTGCACTGCGTCAGCGCGAGGACGAAGACCAGGTCGAAGAACAGCTCCAGCGGCGAGACGCGGTCGCTGTCGCGCAGGACCGTGCTCAGGTGCGGGCGGTGGGAGCGGGCCGTGGTCGACACGGCCCGCATCCTCCCACCTCACCTCAACGGTGGCGCGTGCGCGACCGGATCTCCTTGCGGTACATGCGGCTGAACGAGCGCTGCTCGCGGCGGCGCTGGGTCGCGCTGAGCCCTTCGCGCTCGAGCTTGCGCATCGCGGTCAGCCGCTCCGGGTCCAGGTCGCCCGCCTCGATGGCCGCCGCGACCCCGCAGCCGGGCTCGCCGGCGTGGCGGCAGTCGGCGAAGCGGCACGTGGCCGCCGCGTCCGTCACGTCCTCGAACGAGTCCTCGACGCCTTCCGCCGAGGCCATCCGCGGCAGCCGCAGGCCAGGTGTGTCGATCAGCATCGACCCGTCGTCGAGCGTGAACAGCTCCCGATGGGTCGTCGCGTGGCGCCCGCGCGAGTCGTGCTCGCGCACGGACAACGTGCGCTGGCGCTCCTCGCCGAGCAGGAGGTTCACCAGCGTGCTCTTGCCGACGCCGGACATGCCCACCAGCGCCGCCGTCTGGCCGGGGGTGCAGGCGCGAGCGGAGCGCGCTCACGCCCCACCCGTCCTGCGCCGAGAGCACGATCGCCTCGGCGCCGACGCGCTCCGCGACCTCCGCCGCCGCGGCGACGGGGTCGAGGGACAGGTCGCCCTTCGTGCAGACCAGCAGCACCTCGACCCCGCCGGACCGCGAGAGCGCGACGAAGCGCTCGAGGCGGCGCAGGTTGAGGTCGAGGTCGAGCGAGGTGGTGATCAGGCACAGGTCGACGTTGGCGGCGAGCGCCTCTTCGCGGCCGTCGTCGTCGGACCGCGCCAGCACCGTCCGCCGCGGCAGGACGTGGCGGATCGCCACGCCGTCGCGCAGCGCGACCCAGTCGCCGACGGCGGGCAGGTCGGAGGGATTGCTCGCGGCCTCCTCCAACGCGCCGGCGGCGGGCACCAGCGCGTCGATGTCGTCTCCGGCCACCGCGAAGCGACCGCGGTGCTGGGCCAATACGCGCGCGGGGATCAGCGCGCGGTCGTCATGGACGGCGAGGGCCTCGGCCCACGCGTCGTCCCACCCGAGGGTGGTGAGGTTCAACTTGATGCTCCTTCGATTCTTCTGAGTATGGACGTGCGGCGTGCAAGGGCCGCGCGGCGCCGCCCGGCGAAGGGCGGTTCAGGGCCGCGCGGCAGACTCAGGCGGCCGCGGCGAAGAAGCGGTGCTGTCGCGTCATGGAGAGCACGTCAAGGACGGTAGGGCACGGCGGGACGGCCGTCCAGTGCGGCTAGCCCTAGCGGGAACTGCCGAAGAACACCATCGCCACGCCGCCGCCCGCGAGTGCCCGACCATCGTCGCGCTTTGGATCCCGAACGCGAGGTCGCGGATGACCGTGGCGTGCGCGCCGAGGCGATGACCGTGTGGGCTCGGCGAGCCGCAGCGCCACCTGCTCCAGTGCCTGGAGAGTTGACCATGCCGTGCACGAGGACCACGGTGCCCGTTCCCCGCGGTGCGATAGACGACCTGTCCGTGCAGGGCGATTTCCCATGCCTCGAACCGGCTCGGGGGGTTGACACGACGGAGGCCGGTCATAATCTGAACCTACCCCGAACCTCTTGATGTGGCCCGCATATGCCGAGAAACGGGTAAAACGCGGAAACGGACGAATCTCTCATCGACGCCGCGACCTCGGATGGTCATGCTTTAGGCCAATGGACAAGGACGGACACATGAACGTAATCGTGACGGGGGGACTGGGGTTCATTGGATCCCATGTCGTCGACGGCCTGCTCGGCGCTGGCCATGACGTGGAGATCATCGACTCGATGGTCGGTGCGGTCACCGACGGAACCGAGTACGACAGCCACCCGCGGTGCATCGTGCACCGCGTCTCGATCAACGACTACTTCGAGTCCGGGCGGGACTTCTCCGGCGCGGATCGCGTCATCCACGCCGCCTCGCTCGTCGGGCCCGCGGGCATCCTGCAGTACCAGGGCCGCCTCGGCGGCGAGATCGTGGCCGCCGCGCAGCAGGTCATCGACGGCTGCCTCGAGGCCGGCGCCTCGCTGTGCACGTTCAGCTCGGCGGAGGTCTACGGCCGCAGCGGCCTGCTCTCCGAGCGCGACCCGATCGTCGTGCCCGCCCACTACAACGCGCGCATCGAGTACGCCGATCGCCAAGACGCTCACCGAGGCGATGACGATCAACAGCCGCGCGCACGGCCTCGAGTGCGTCGTGGTCCGGCCGTTCAACGTGGCCGGCCCGCGCCAGTCGCGCGCCGGCGGGTTCGTGCTGCCGACGTTCGTGCAGCAGGCGCTCGACGGCATCCCGCTGACCGTCTTCGCGGGCGGCACGCAGGTCCGGGCCTTCCTGGCCGCCAGCGAGCTGTCGCGCTTCGTCGTCGATCACCTCGACGCCGCGTTCGAGAGCGGCGACGCGATCTTCAACCTCGGCAACCCGGACAACGCCGTCAGCGTGTGGACGCTGGCCGAGCGCGTCGTGGCGCTCCTCGGAGAGCTCGTCGCCGCTCGAGCACCGCGACGCCCGCGAGATCCACGGCCCGCTGTACGAGGAGGCCGAGTCGTTCGAGAAGCTCCCGGTGCTCGGCAACGCGGCCGCCGTCGGCTGGCAGCCGCGGCTGGGCCTCGACGAGCTGATCCTCGAGACGGCCGAGTTCTACCGCCGCCACGGGGACCTTCGCGCCGCCGGCGCGGGGCTGGGCGCCGCGGCGGGTGTCTGAGCTTCCCGGCTCGGCACTCGTCCTCGCACCCCACGCCGACGACGAGGCGATGGGGTGCTCGGGCCTGATGGCCCGGCTGGCCGCGGCGGGCTCGCGGATCCACGTCCTGTACCTGGCCGTCGACGGCTTCCACCACTACGGGCTCGAGCAGGACACGACCTACGCCGCGCGGGTGGCGGAGCTCGAGCACGTGCTGGAGCTGTTCGGGCCGACCTGCACGTACGAGATCGCCTACGGCGACCAGGACATGATCGAGCGGCTCGACTCGCTGCCCCAGCGCGAGCTCGTGGACCGCTTCGAGGGGGCGCTGAACGCGTTCGAGCCCGAGCTGCTGCTGATCCCGGCGGTCCCCGACTACGACCAGGACCACACCGCGGTGTTCAACGCGGCCGTGGCGGCCGCGCGGCCGATCGCGCCGCAGTTCGGCAAGTGGCTGGTGCCCGAGGTCCTGACCTACGAGATGGCCAAGCTCCAGTGGGCCGCGGAGCCGCTGCCGCGCTTCGGCGCCTTCTGCGACATCTCCGACGTGATGGAGACCAAGCTGGAGTCGATCCGCCGCTACGCGACGATGCTGCGGCCGTCGCCGCACATCCGCAGCCTCGAGGGCGTGCGCGCCCTCGCGACCCTGCGCGGCGCCGAGATCGGCGTCGAGTACGCCGAGGCGTTCGGCGTGCTGCGCAGTCGCCTGGGCTAGCGCGCGCAGACGCGCCACGGCGCTCCGGGCCGATCACGCTGCTGGCGAGCAGCCCCCATGCGTCCGGCTCGCGCAGCAGCCGCGGCTCCGTCCGCACGGCGCGGGCGAGGCCCCGAGCGGTCGGGAGCGAACCGGCGCTCGGGGAGCGTCTGGTGGCGCAGGCGGGCCAGCAGGTCATGCGCCCGGCCGCGGCGCGCGAGCGGCTCCAGCTCCGGCCCGCCGGCGCCGTAGCGCAGCTTGACCGCGTGGATGGCCGAGCAGCATCAGCGGGTCCTGCACGTAGCCGGAGCCCTCGAGCGCCGACACCCCCGAGGAGTGGCTCCATTCGTGCAGCCGGTAGCGGCACAGCGCCCGCGGGACGAAGGCGACGTCCCAGCCCGCCGCCATCCGCAGCCAGCACGCGAAGTCGAACGGCGGGAAGTCCTCCTGCAGGAAGGCGCCGGGCGGCACCGCCGAGCGGCGGATCAGCGCCGTGGAGCTGCAGATCCGGCAGCCGTAGAGCATCGACGCGCGCGTGAACGCGGCGCCGGACTCCAGCGCCGCCCCGCCGTCGCCCGTCCAGTCCACGTCCGCCATCAGCGCCTGCCCGTCGGCGTCGATGAGGTCGAAGCGCGTGTGCGCGAGCCCGGCGCGCGGGTGGGCGTCGAGCGCCGCCACCGTGGCGGCCAGCAGCTCCGGGTGCATCTCGTCGTCGTCGCCCAGCTGCAGCACGTACTCGGTGCCGGCGCCGAGCAGCGAGCGGGTGAAGTTGCCGACGATGCCGGCGTTGGACTCGTGCTCGATCAGCCGCACGCGAGGGTCGTCGAAGGCCGCCACGATGTCGCGCACGGCGGGGCCGGGCGTCGCGTCGTCGTGGACCTCGAGCACGAAGTCCGCGTAGGTCTGCGCGAGCGCGCTCTCGATCGCGCCGGCCAGCCAGCGGGGGCGGTTGTAGGTGGGGATGCAGACGGTGACGCTCGGGGGCATGGGCGGGCGACGGTATAGCGTGCTCGGCCTGCGCCTCCACGTCATCTACCGCTCGACGGGGTCGGAGAACCGCAAGCGCCGCCCGGCGTACTACTCGAAGCTCTCGTCGCTGCGCTCGCTGCTACGCGCCCGTCACGCGTGCCCGGAGGCGGGCGAGCTGCTGTTCCTCTGCGACGGGCCGATCCCGCAGGACCGGCTCGAGCTGATGACCGGGGCGGGCACGATCGTCGCGCTGGGCGGGGTCGGCGGGCAGGAGGCGTTCGTCGCCGCGCTGCGGCAGCCCGAGCGGAGCGGCTGGCCCGACGGCGACCTCGTGTACCTCGCCGAGGACGACTACCTGTACCGCCCCGAGGCATTCGTCGCGCTCGTCGACGCCGCCCGGTCACTGCCCGAGGTCGACTACTTCGCGTTCGCGGGCACGCTGCGGGGCGCGCGGCGGGCCGACTTCCCGCCGGAGCGCGACCTCAGGTACCCCCGCGCCGCACCCGCGACGCTCCGCGAGGGCTGGCGCGCCGGGCTGAGCCACACCGCGAGCTTCGCCGCGCGCCCGGCGGCCGTGCGCCGCGACCTGCGGCTGCACCGGATCGCGCTGCGCGCCGGCGGGACGTGGGATCACTCGCTGTCGCTCGCCTACCAGGGCCATCGTGCCGTTCACGCCCGCCGAGACGGTGGGCGCGCTGCGCGCTCCCGGCCTCGGCTCGTGGTCGCGGCGGGGGAAGGTGACCGCCTGGCGCCTGGCGCTCACCGCCACCGCGCTGGCCCGGCGGCGCGACCCGCACGCGCTCGCCATCGCGGACCCGCCGCTCGCCACGCACGTCGAGATCGACGTCATGTCGCCGGGCACCGACTGGGAGGCCGAGGCGGCGCGGCTCTCTCCCACGTGAACATGCACGCAGGGTTCGGTGCGGGTGGGGGCCAGCGCCGCGTAGAACGCCTGGGCGTCCTCGTCGTCGCCCTCGGCGAACACGAACAGGGCCTCGCAGCCGCGCTCCCGTGCCCGTGCGGCGAGGGCGTCCACGAGCGCCCGGCCGAACCCCCGCCGCCGCGACCCGTCGTCGACGGCGATCTCGTAGAGCATCATCTCCGGCGCCTTGTCGGGGTGGACGATCTCCACGCCGGAGACGAACCCGACCGGCTCCCCGTCCTCGTAGGCGAGGAGCAGGTGGTGGCCCGGCTCGCGCAGGAACCGGCGCGTCTGGTCCGGGCGCGCCGGCCCGTCGAGCAGGTGCTGGGCGGCGACCACCGCGGCGTCGTCCCCCGGTCCGGCGACCACGATCTCCACAGCGCGGAGGCTAGTCGACCTAGGGTCGAGTTCGTGCTCCTCGTCGAAGCCGGGGCGCTGGAGCCACAGGCGGTGCTGCTGGTCGGCAGCCTGCGTCGCTGCGGCGGTCGCCACGCGGTGACGGTGGTGTCGGCGCGGGCATCGAGAGGGCGCCGAGACGATCGACGCGCAGGAGCGGCTCGGCGCCGAGTACCTCGCGCCCGACCTCGAGGGGCGTGCCCGGTCTACCCGACCTCGTGGCGCGTGCGCGCGCTGGCCATGCTCGAGCGCAGGCCAGGCCCCGACCTGCTCGTCCAGATGGACTCCGACTCGGTGTTCCTCGGTGACTTCGGGCTGCTCGGCGAAGGCGATGCCGTCCGTCGAACGACGGGCAACGGCCTCGCGATCCGCTCGGCGCTGCCGCTCAGCGTGGATTCAGGCTTAGTAGAAGACGTAGCGGAAGCGGGTGCCGTCGCAGAAGCGGCGGAGCTTGATGCCCATCGTCGCTCCGTGGGAGCGGTTCTCGGAGCTCGGGACGTAGCGCACGTCGGCCTTCCAGCCGCGCGGTGGCGTGCCGCGCCGCAGTCCGTCGCCGCGCCCGCGGCCGACGGCGGGCGGGTACTCGTCGCGGTCGTAGTCGGCGCGGGTGGGGACGTCGCGCAGCAGGCGGTCGCGGCGCTGGTCGGCGCCGGGCCGGTTGAGCACGAGGATGCGCGGCCAGCCACGGCGGAGCGCGCCGCGGAAGTGCCGGCGGATCGTGGGGTACCTGGTCTTGCTGAAGGAGATCGGCTGGACGCCGGCGGGCTTCACGCAGCTCTCAACCGCGCCGCGCCGGGCCGGGGAAGGCGCGACCGTCGCCGCCAGCGCGCAGCCGGCGACGAGGACGAGGGCGACGGCGGCGACCAGGAACCGGCGATGGTGCATGCAGGGGGTTTCGGCACACGAGCTCGGTCTCCTGAAGTTGCGCGCCGATCAGCCGAGCGGGAGGCGCGACAACGTGTCGTCGCGGAAGCCGGTCACCCACACGGCGTCGCCGCCGACCGCGATCCCGATCGGGTCGTCGCCCACCTCGACGGGATCGCCGACCACCTCGGCGGATTCGGCGTCGATCCGCGTGACGGTGTCGTCGGCGGCGTTGGCCACCCACACCGTCCCGTCGGCGATCGCCAGGTCGCGCGGGTTGCCGCCCACCTGGATCTCCAGGCCGTCGCGCAGGCGCGTGACCGAGCCGTCGCCCGAGTTGGCGACCCAGGCCGAGCCGTCCTCCGCCGCCAGGCCGCGCGGCTTGGCGCCGACGGGGATCGGGTCGCCGCGGACCGCGCCGGTGGTGGCGTCGAGCTGCGTCACGGTCCCTCCACGTTGCTGGACACCCACACGGTGTCGCCCTCCGCCGCGATGCCCAGCGGCCGCTCGCCCACCTCGATCGGGTCCCCTGGACCTCTCCCGACCCGCCGTCGATGCGGGTCACGGTGCCGTCGCCGGCGTTGGTCACCCACACGATGCCGCCCGCGACCGCGAGGTCCTCGGGCTCGTCGCCGACCCGGATGCGCGTGACGTTCCCGTCCTCGACGCGGGCGACGGCGTCGTCACCCGAGAGGGCGAGCCAGACGACGCCCCCGGCGACGACCGGGTTGTCAGGCTGGCGACCGACGGGGATCGGATCGCCGGCCGGTTCACCCGTGGCCGCGTCGAAGCGCTGGAGCGTCCCGGCGCGGAAGTTGGTGACCCAGACGCGGTCGCCGGCCACGGTGATGCCGTCCGGCCCCGCGCCCGTGCTCGTCGACGTCACCTCGGCGGTCTCCTCAGGCGTGGCGGTGGCCGTCGGGGTCGCGGCGGCCGGCTCCTCTCCCGCCACGAACGCCGCCACGGCTTCGATCTCGGCGCGCGCCAGGGTCCCCTCGAAGGCCGGCATCGTGCCCCGGCCCTCGCGAACCGCCGCCTCCACGGTCGCCGCGTCCGGCTTGAGATCGTCGAGGTTCGGCCCGCTGCTCCCGCTGGTCTCGGCGCTGGCGAGCGTGTGGCAGCTCCCGCAGTTGGAGACGAAGATCTCCTCGCCCGACGGTGCGGCGCCGGCGTCGGCGGCCGCGGGCGCCTCGTCCGTCTCGGCGCCGATCAGCGACGGCCCGGCGAGCAGGACGAGGACCGTGAAGGCCGCGATGGCCCACGTGATCGGCGCCAGGACTCGGTCGAGCTTCCGCAGCACGTCAGGGCGCCGGGAAGCCGTTCTCGGAGATGAACCACAGCCCGCTCGTGAGCCAGGCCCCGATCAGCACCGCGAACAGGACGCCGCCGGCCACGGGGGTGACGATCCCCGGCTTGCCCGGCGTCCGGATGAGCATCACCTTGGTCGCGAACGCTCCGTAGAACACGCAGCCCAGCAGCGAGTGGGCCAGCACGCGCGCGGTCGAGTCCTGGAACGCGAGCTGGTACAGGCAGTGGTAGGCGACCGGGAGGCTGATGAGGAACGCCAGCCGCCCGGAGATCCGGTGCGCGCCGTTGATCCACGCCGGCTTCTGGCCGACCGGCAGCTTCCCGTAGATCCACATCGCGGACAGGACCTGGAAGACGCCCAGCAGCGCCGCGATGCTCGCCAGCCAGACCTTCATCGTGATCGTGTCCTTGAAGCCCAGCGTGATCGAGAGATCGGTCGCCGGGTCGTGCACGCTGCCGTACACGCCGAGCGCCACCGCGACCAGCGCCCCGACCACGCCGGCCGCGAGCATGCGCGGTCCCGCGTCCGGGGGGGATGTGGTGGCGGCTTCCATGGCGGCCAAGCCTCTCTGAGCCGGCGGCTCAGTGCAAGTTCACCCGCGCATCACCGAGGGGTCATCGGGTTGTCGAGGACGATGCGCCAGCTCCCGTCCGGCTGCCGGCGGGAGACGATCGTGCCGCTCCCCGACGCCTCCAGGCGCTTGTCGCCGTCGCCTCCCACGCCGTTCAGCCGGCCGAGGCCGTCGAACGCCACGCGGCGATGCCCAGCGCGCTGGATCTCGTGGCCGCTGACGCGGGACTGGCGCGGTCGCGCGCCACGGGTTCGTGCGTCCCCCGTACGCTGCGGCGTCACGGTAGATCCCCCGACGCTTGCGGCCATGTCGACGGCAGCGGCGGCGCGACCATCCCAGGATCCTGGGGACTCGTCAGGCGGTGGGCGACGAGAACTGCGTCGCGAGCAAGCGGTCCCAGAGACCACCGGTCATCGACCTGCGGAGCGTGATCAGCAGGTGCGCCGACGGCGTGACGCGGTAGCGGATCTTGGGCTTGCTCGTGGTCAGCGCCTCCTCGATCGTCTTCGCCACGGCCTCCGGGCCGCCGCCGAGCCTCGCCATCGGCCCCTTCTCGTAGCCGTCGGTGGTCGACTTCACGACCGCCGCGTTGAACTCGGCGTACGGGCCGTCTGCGGCGTCGGTCTCCGCCGCGGCGGTCGCGGCGAACTCGGTGCGGATCAGCCCGGGCTGGACGATCACGACCTGCACCCCGAACCCCTTGACCTCGAAGCGCAGCGCGTCGCTGATCGCCTCGACGGCGTACTTCGTGGCGTGGTAGACGCCGCCGCCCGGGAACGTGAAGTTCGCCCCCATCGAGGAGACGTTCACGATCCGGCCCGCTCGCTGCTCTCGCATACCCGGGAGCACGAGCTGGGACATGCGCATGAGGCCGAAGACGTTCGTCTCGAACTGGCGGCGCAGATCCTCGGGCGACACGGTCTCGATGGCGCCCGATGCCGAGTAGCCGGCGTTGTTCACGAGCGCGCCGACGGCGCCGTGGTCGGCGACCACGCGGGCGACGGCTGCGTGCATCGAGTCCTCGTCGGTGACGTCGAGTGCGAGGAGGGTGCAGCCGGCAGCCTCGAGGCCGGCGAGCGATTCGACGCGACGGGCGGTCGCGTAGACGGGGTGTCCGGCCTGGGCCAGTCGCTCGGCCGTCGCACGGCCGATGCCGGTCGAGCAGCCGGTGATCAGGATGGCCTTGGAGGTCGTCATGCGACGAGACGATGCCGCACCGCGCCGCTTACGGCCAGCCGGCCCCCGGCGCGGGGGCGGGCATGGTCAGCACCCGGCCGGTGCGCGGTCCGGTGGTCAGGCGGGCGATGTTGTCCTCGAAGCCCTCGTCGATGCGCCAGTCGGCGGTCAGCATGAACAGCGTTCGCCGGTCCTCGCCGCCGAGCACGCACGCGAAGCAGGGCGCGTCGAGCTTTACGCGCTCGAGCACCTCGCCGCCGTCGCGGACCCGGCCGACGACGCTGTCGGTGAACGGCGCCACACCGGTCCACACGGCGCCTTCGGCGTCGACGCAGATCCCGTCTGGGCCAACGCCGTCCGCCCAGACACGACGGTTGGAGAGGCTTCCATCCGCGGCGATGTCGAACGCGGTGAGCCGCGCGGCGAAGGACTCGGCGATGATCAGCGTCGCGTTGTCGGGCGTCACCGCCATGCCGTTGGGGAAGGCGATCCCGTCGGCCACCCGGCGCACGGAGCCATCGGGGGTGACGAGCGCGATGATCCCGGGGGCCTTCCCCTCGCCCGGGTGGAAGTCGATGCCGCCGTTGACGTAGACGTTGCCGCGGCCGTCGACGACGATCTCGTTGAAGTGGTCGACGCCCACGCCGCTCAGGTCTGCGTGGGGGACCAGCGAACCGTCGGGTTCGACGCGCATCAGCCCCTCGCCCGTCACGAGCAGGCGGCCGTCGGGGAGCCAGTCGATCGACCAGCCGAGGCCGGGGCGACCCTGAGCGACGACCTCGCTGCGACCTTGAAGATCGACGGCGACGATCTCTCCCGTCCCCCAGTGCGCGAACCACAGGCGACCCTCGTGCCAACGAGGCGACTCGCCGATGACGAGACCGCTCAGCAGCGTCTTCGTCACGTCAACCTCCTGTCCTCAGAATGACACCGTACGTAGGCTAATCGGCCGGAGAGCCCAACCACCTGCTCGCGGGCGAGCACCGCCGCGGGATCGCCGCACCGCCCTCGACCTACCTCCCGCGCGCGATCTACGGCCAGTACCGCTCGGCCGCCGCCCTCGCCGCGCACGCCTCCTGCCGGCGGAGCCTCACCGCACGCGCACGCGGAACCGCCGCGTCACCAACGCGGTCCCGGGGTCCGCGAGCGTGATCGTGACGCGGACGTTGAGCGCCCGGCGGCCGGCGGCGCGCGCCAGCGCCCGGACGGAGCGCGGGAAGCGCAACCGCGGTCGCCAGGGCCGCGCAGCGACGATGCGGCCGTCGACCGGCGAGAGGCGGATGCGGCGATGCGGGGCGCGGACGACGGCGCGCATGCGCACCAGCGCGTCGACGGCCGAGTGGACCTCCAGCCGGAGCCCGGCGCGCAGCGGCCGTCGCGACCGCAGCGTCCGCAGCCCCAGCCCCGCGGCCGCCGCCGCGCGTCGCTCGGCGAGGCTCACCTTGCTCGGCGGCGGACCGGAGACCACGGTCGTCGCCGGGGCCTGCAGAGCGACGCGCCACTGGTAGCGCGCGGGCTCGAGCTCCAGCAGGGGCGGCGGGGGCGCCACGTCGGGATCGCCGACCTGCGTGGCCTGCCGGACCTCGGCCGTGTGCTCGCCTTCGGCCAGCCCGGTCACCGTCCACGGGGACGTGCACCGCTCCCAGGCGGCTCCGTCCATGCGGCACTCGAACCACGAGGCGAACGGGAACGGGCTCGAGCCTGTGGCGCTGGCAAATTCGAACGTGGCCGACGTCGAGTCCGACACGGCGGGCGGGCCCGCGCCGGCCGCGGTATCCGGTGCGACGTAGAACGTGCGGCGGTCCGCCCACTCGTTGCCGTCGGCGTCCGTCGCGGTGATCGCGAGCGCGTGCTGGCCCTGGACCAGCGGCCCGAACGTGACCGGGGAGCGACACGGCAAGGCCTGCCCGTCGACCGCGCATTCCACGTCGGCGGCCGCGTCGGAGGAGTTCGCCTGCACGGTGATCGAGGCCCCGGTCACGCCGTATGGCTCGGGGGCCTGGACGACCTCCAGCTCCGGCGGCACGACGTCGAACGGGATGCGAGCCAGGCCGCCGTCGCCGAACGCGGGATCGAGGGTCCCGCTCCCGTCGTAGCGCGCGAGCGCCAGCTCGACCGCGCCGCCGCCGACGGGCCGCGAGGTGCCGAACGCGACCGCGCCGCCGCCCGGCAGCGCCACCAGCCCCCGCAGCACGTCCTCGCGTCCGTCGAAGTCGGCGAGCGCGTGGCCGCCCGATCCATACGACGAGTCGAGCGCACCGGCGGACGTGAGCCGCGCCAGCGCGAAGTCTTTCGCATCGCCGGTCGTGCCGGCGACGAGCATGCCGTCCCGGTCGGGGGCGATCTCCGCCGGGTGCACCGGCCGCCCGTCACCGGCGGCGACGTCGGCGCGCCCGTCGCCCGCGAAGTCCTCGTCGATCTCGCCGTCCTCGTCGATGCGCACGACGCCGGCCGGCCCATCCACCGTCGCCACCGTCCCGGTCACGGCCACCGCGCCCGTCGGGAGCTGGGCCGCGGCGCGCGGGAACACGGGACCCGTGTCGACGATGCCGTCGTCGCCGTAACCCGTGTCGGGCAGGCCGTCGCTACCAAGCCGGAGCACCCCGCCGTCGCCCACGACGAGCGCGTCCGCGCCGAGATCGAGGACCCGCGTGACGTCCCACGGCAGTGAGTCGAGCCTCGCGGTTGGGCCGGTCGGCGCGTTCGTGGCGTCGAACCGGCGCACGACGATCTCCGCTTCCTCGCGCGCCAGGGCGAGCACGCCGGCGCCCGCAGGCGTGACGTCGACGCCGAACGCCGGGTCTCCCGCGACGAACACGTCCCCGCTCACCCGTGCGCCGGCGGCGTCGTAGCGATCGAGGAAGACGAACGACGTGCATGCCTCGGACGGCCCCGAGCACTCGGTCTCACCGCGAAGCACCCGTGCCTGCCCGTCCGGCAACACCGCCAGGCGGGCGTCGGGGCCCAGCCGCCGCACGGCCCCGCGATGACCGTACGCCGGGTCGAGCGAGCCGTCGGGACGCACGGCAGCCGCGATTCTCTGCCCGAAGCCCGCGTCCTCGATGTCCACGAGCGCGACGATCGAGCCGTCGGGCCGCAGCCCCGCCGTGTCGGCGTGCGCCACCGGCGTGAGAAGGAGCCCGGCGGCGACCACAGCGCCGGAGAGCCGGACCCGAATCCGATCGATCGATCCTCGCACCTCCGGTCGATCCTCCTCGCCCCTCGCAGCGGAGTCAATCGACCGGGCCTCACCGGAGCTCTGCCACGTCTGCCGCTCAAGCTCCCTCGCGAAAGCGTCGATGCGAACCGAGTGCCTAGGTTCGGACTCCCTCGTGTCCGGTTCCGGTGGCGTCGGCTGGCGGCTTCAGTCGCGATCGCCGTCTGGAGCGTCGCGCTGGGCGTGGTCGCCTTCGAGATCTACGAGGCGCAGGGCGACGGTCGCCGGCAGCTCGAGCAGCGGTTCGCCATCCGCGCCGACCTCGCGTCGCGCTTCGTCGAGACCTACGCCGCCGAAGTCCTGACCCGCGAGCGCGCCCAGGCCACCACTCAGCTCGCAGAGCCTCGTGTGGCGGCAGCGGATTTCAACGCCGTCGTCGTCGGCGGCGGCTACCAGGCGGCCGTGCTCCTCGACGCCCGCGGCCGCCTGCTGCAGGTCTCGCCGGCGAAGCCCGAGCTGCTCGGCGCGCAGGTCGGGAACCGCGATCCCCACCTCCGCAGTGCGTTGAAGGGCAAGGCGGCCGTCTCGCCGATCGTGCCCTCCGCGGCCGACGGCGCGCCGATCGTCGGGTTTGCCACCCCGTTCGACACCCCGCAGGGCCGGCGCGTCTTCAGCGGCGCGTTCGCCGTCCGGCACAGCCCCCTCGCCGCCTACCTCCCCAGTGTCACCACGCTCAAGCCGAGCGCCGTCGACCTCGTGGACTCGAGCGGGAAGGTGATCGCCTCGAGCCGTGACCCGCAGCAGAAGAGCGTGCCGCCCGTCAAGCTGGTGGCGGGCCAGGCAGGGGATCGCAACGCGACCTACCGCGGCGAGTCGTTCCGCATCTCGGAGCGGGCGGTCGCGGGCACGCCCTGGCGGATGATCGTCACGGTCCCGTCGACGCGGCTGTATGCGCCGCTGTCCACCACCGGCCGGTGGTTCGCGTGGGCGGGGCTCGTGATCGGCGCGCTCGCCTCGCTGCTCGTGGCGCTGCTCGTCGGCCGCCTGCTGAAGACCCGCACCGAGCTCGTCGCCGACATCGTGCAGCGCCGCGCCGTGGAACGGCAGCTGCGCCAAGCGCAGGCACGCTTCCACCGCGCCTTCGCCCAGGCGCCGATCGGGATGGCGCTCGTCGAGCTCGACGGTGGCTGGCGCCAGGTCAACCAGGCGATGTGCACCATGCTGCACTACTCCGAGACCGAACTTCTGAGCGCCACGCGCGACCAGCTCACGCACCCCGACGACCTCGGCGACGACCTGGCGCAGGTCGCCGCGCTGATCGCCGGCGAGATCGACCACTGCGAGCTGGAGAAGCGCTTCCTCGACGCCCGCGGCGAGATCGTGTGGACCACGGTTTCCCGCTCGCTCGTCCGCGATGACGACAGCGGCGCGCCGCTGTACTTCATCGCCCAGGTCCAGGACGTCACCGAGCGCCGCCAGTTCGAGGCCAAGCTCTCCCACCTCGCCGACCACGACTCGCTCACCGGGCTCTTCAACCGCCGCCGCCTCGAGCACGAGCTCGATCGCCAGGTGGCCTACACCGAGCGCTACCAGACCGGCGCGGTGCTGCTGATGCTCGACCTGGACAACTTCAAGTACGTCAACGACACGCTCGGCCATGCGAGGGGGGACGAGCTGATCGTTCGGGTCGCGAACGCCCTGCGGCAGCGCCTGCGCGACACCGACATCATCGCCCGCCTCGGCGGCGACGAGTTCGCGATCATCCTCCCGGAGACCGACAACGCCGGGGCCGAGATCCTCGCCGCCGGCTTGCTGGACGCAATCGCACAGGACGGCGTGGTGCTGGACGAGCGCCGCGCGATCCAGGTGTCGGCCAGCATCGGCATCGCCGCGATCGAGCCCAGCGTCCTGCGCACCCCGGCCGAGTTGATGATGCACGCGGATGTCGCGATGTACGACGCCAAGGAAGCCGGCCGCGGCCGCTTCTCCGTCCATGACGCGTCCGACGACAGCGCGGGCCGGATGACCGACGCGGTCACGTGGGCCGAGGCCATTCGCACCGCGCTCGCCAACGACGGGTTCGTGCTCTACCAGCAGCCGATCCTCGACCTCCGCACCAACGAGATCGCCCGTCATGAGCTGCTGCTGCGCATGATCGGCGCGGACGGCGAGCACATCGCGCCCGCCACCTTCCTCTACATCGCGGAGCGCTTCGGACTGGTCCACGAGATCGACGCGTGGGTCGTCCGCCGCGCGGTCGCGCTCGTCGCCGAGCAGGCGAAGCTCGGCCGCCGCCTTCAGCTCGAGGTCAACCTCTCGGGCCTGTCACTGACGAGCCCCGGCGTCCTGGCGACAATCGAGCACGAGCTCGCCGAGACGGGGATCGAACCCTCGTGCCTGACGTTCGAGATCAGCGAGACCGCCGCGATCGTGAACATCCAGAAGGCACGCGCCTTCGCGGGGCGCATCGCGGAGCTGGGCTGCAACTTCGCGCTCGACGACTTCGGCGCCGGCTTCGGCTCCTTCTACTACCTCAAGCACCTGCCGTTCGACCTGCTCAAGATCGACGGCGAGTTCATCCGCAACCTCACCGAGTCCGTCGAGGACCAGGTCGTGGTCAAGTCGCTCGCACGGATCGCGACCGAGCTCGGCAAGCAGACCGTGGCGGAGTTCGTCGAGGACGCCGAGACG
Source organism: uncultured Solirubrobacteraceae bacterium (assembly GCA_963764385.1). GTDB lineage: Bacteria > Actinomycetota > Thermoleophilia > Solirubrobacterales > Solirubrobacteraceae > DATFQI01. The sequence goes on from CAVXSJ010000004.1 coordinate 315,810, forward strand.
CTGGAGCTCCTGCGCCGCTATGGCGTGGACTACGCGCAGGGCTTCCACGTCGGCGTCCCGCAGCCCGTGTCCGCGTGGCTCGGGGCGACGGTGCCGGTCTGATGTCCGCGCGGCCGCAGGCAGTCCGCGCTCACGCCGATCATCTTCCTCACCGCGTTCGGGACGGACGAGACCGAGACCGACATCGCCTACGCCGGCGGCGCCGTGGACTTCATCTTCGCGCCGATCCGCGCCGACATCCTGCGCGCGAAGGTCTCGGCGTTCGTCGACCTGTTCGCGCAGCAGCAGCAGCTCCAGGAGTCGCTCGTCGAGATCACCGCGCTCAACGCCGGGCTGCGTGACGCCCACGGGTCCGCGAGGGCGGTGCTGCGGAACGTGGCGGACGCGATCGTGACCCTCGAGCGAGGACGGCGCGATCGGGGCGTGCAACCGATCGGCGCGACAGCTGTCCGGCTCCTCCGAGGCGGAGCCCATCACGAGAAGTGGGACGGCAGCGGCTACCCCGCCGGCGCGCTCGCGGAGATGACGGGCGAGTCCGGCCGTCACTTCGACCCAGCCGTCCTCGGGGCCTTCCTCAGCCTCGATCACGTCCCCCGCTGGGCGGAGGAGGCGACCGCCGACGTGGCGGCCTCGGCGAGGGCCGCCAGGAGAGCGGCGGTGGCGGGCGGGTCGGGCGGCTCGCCGTAGGTCGCGGCGTAGATGTGCCGCTTCGTGTCGGGGAGCTCGGTCGCGACGACGCCGTCGATGTGGTGGGCGTGCAGCGCCAGCCCGGTCTGCGTCGCCACCCCGAGCCCGGCGGCCACCCAGGCCTGCATCACGACCATGTCGTCGGAGCTGTAGCCGATCCGTGGCTCGAATCCGGCGTCGGCGCACACGGCCAGCAGGTGGCCGCGACAGCGCTCGCAACCGGCGATCCACGTCGCGTCACGCAGCGTTGCCAGGCCGCCCTCGCGACGCGTCGACAGCACGTAGACCGCGTCGTCGAGCAGGTGATGGAGGCGCACCCCGGGGGGCTCGGGCTCGGTGTCGTCGTAGCGGAAGATGATCGCGACCTCGACCTTGCCGGTGCGCAGCAACTCGAGCGCGTCGAGCGGATGCGTGTCGGTCAGGCTGATCTCCAGGCTCGGATGCCGGCCGGCCAGCGTCGCCAGCGCCGCCGGCACGAGCGATCCGTTCGCCGAGGCGAAGCCGGCGAGGCGCACGCGCCCGGCGTTCAATCCCACGTGGGCGGAGAGCTCCGCGCCGGCGGCATCGATCCGGCCGACGATCTCGGCGGCGCGGTCGGCGAGCAGCTGCCCGGCGGGGGTGAGCCGGATCCCTCGGCCGACGCGCTGCATCAGCTGCGCGCCGGTCTCGGCCTCGAGCCGGGCGAGGTGATGGGTGACCGACGGCTGGGAGTAGTGCAGCTCCTTCGCCGCCGCGGTGACCGATCCATGGCGGGCGACGGCGTCGATGACGCGCAGCCGGTTGACGTCCAGCATGCATCAACTCTATCTATGGGTCAGCACGAAAGTTGGCATTGGACGTATGAGCTGATCGCCCGCAAGCTGTCGAGGACGGAACCCCCCGACGATCGGAGGAACACCAGCCATGTCACTTGCCCGCGTCCAGAACTTCTGCATCTCACTCGACGGTTTCGGCACCGGTGAGGGCCAGAGCGACACCGCACACTTCGGTCACGCCGGGGATCGGCTGCACCAGTGGATGTTCAACACCCGGAGGTGGAAGTCCAACGGGAGCGGCGGCGTCGACGACGCCTTCGCGCGGCTGTTCGACACCGGGATCGGCGCCGAGATCATGGGCGCCGGGAAGTGGGGCCACCCCGGATGGCACGAGGACCCGGAGTGGAAGGGCGCGTGGGGTCCCAACCCGCCGTTCCACACACCCGTCTTCATCCTCACCCATCACACGCGCCCGTCGATCGAGATGGAGGGCGGGACGACGTTCCACTTCATCGACGCTTCCCCCGCCGAGGCGCTCGAGACCGCCCGCCAGGCCGCGAACGGCCTGGACGTCCGCCTCGGCGGAGGGCCCAGCATGATCCGCGACTTCCTCGCCGCCGGGCTCGTCGACCACATGCACACGGTGGTGATCCCGATCCTGCTCGGCCGCGGTGTGCGCCTCTGGGACGGGCTGGAGGGCCTCGAGAAGAACTACGACGTGGAGGCCACCTCCTCGCCCAGCGGCGTGACGCATGTGACGTTCTCCCGTGTCTGATGCGGGGCTCGAGGGTCAGGATCGCGGCTCCCACCGGATCGGGCGCCGGGCGAGGACGACGGCGGAGAACGTCCAGGCCGCGATCACGATGAGCGGTTCGGCAGCCTGACCCCAGGTCTCCGCGAACGTGAGCGTCGTCTCGGTGGTTCGGGTCCGTCGAGGCCGAACCAGCCGATCCTCACCAGGTCGGACATCGCGGCTCCGGGTGTGAGCGACAGGACGTCGCGGAGCCGGTCCGACATGTCGGGGATCGCCAGCGCGTCGCGGCGGCTCACGAACTGGGCGAGCACGTTGTTGTAGACGGGAACAGCGAGGCGACAGAACAAGGTGACGACGGCGCCCGCACCCACGGTCACGTCGCCGCGCTCGCCGGTGAAGAGCAGCGCGAGCGGCAGCAGTGGCAGCACCCACGGCGTAGACGAACGCGAGGCGGTTGCGCGAGAGCAGGACGGCGTTCCAGCGGGTCAGGCTCGCGGTCCGCCGCAGCGAGGGCGTGGTCATCGGAGGGCTCCCTGATTCGAGCGGTCGGCGGGGTCGCGGCCGTCGGCGATCGAGAGGAACACGGTCGTGCGCATGCTGGCGCTGTCCGGCGGCGAGGCCCGCCGCGACGATCTCGCGTGCACGTTGATGGCCAGCCCGGAGCCGGTGCCTCGACGAGCCCACGACCGGCCTCGACCCCGAGAGCCGGCGAGACGTGTGGCGGCTCGTGTCCTCTCTGCGGGACGGCGGCGCCACCGTGCTCATCACGACGCGCTAGCGTCTCGCGGACCGTCAGATCGCCCGAGAAGCCGGTGCGCTGGAGGAGCACGCCGGTGCGACGCCGGACGCGGTCGACGATGGGGTCGAGCCCCAGCACGCTGACCGAGCCATCGGTCGCGGGGGCCAGCGGCGCGGGCGCGTGGCGGTCGCCCGGACGTAGCCGGCGATCATGGTGAGACCGGCCAGCAGCGCCGGGGCGGCCGGCAGCGCCTCCTCGACCGGGATGCCTGCGACGTGGGCGAACACGTCAGAGAGAGTGGTCGTACTTGTCGTGCCAGCCGCCCCAGGTGTAGGGCGGGGTCTGCGGCCAGTCCGCGGGGGAGTCCTCCCACGCCTCCTGGCGGCCGTATGGGGTGATGTCGAGGAAGCTCCAGGTCGACCCGAGCGCCTCGTCGCCACGGGCGTCGATGAAGTACGTGCGGTAGACCTCGTCGCCGTCGCGCAGGAACACGTTCGTGCCGTGCCACTCCGCGACGTCGTGGTCGGCGTCGAAGTCGTCGCGCAGCGTGTACCAGGGAAACTCCCAGCCCATGTGCTCGCGATAGCGCTGCAGGTGCTCCTGCTCGCCGCGGCTGACGGCCACGAAGCGGGTGTCGCGCTCGCGCAGGTGCAGCAGGTTGCCCAGCTGGTCGGCGTACATCGAGCAGCCGGGGCAGCCGCGCTCAGGGTAGACGCCCATGTCCGGATCCATGAAGAACCGGTACACGACGAGCTGGCGACTGCCGTCGAACAGGTCGAGCAGCGTCGCGTCCCCGCCGCCGGGCGCGGTGAAGTCATAGTCGTTCTCCACCCGGAGCATCGGCATGCGGCGGCGCTCGGCCGCGAGGGCGTCTCGCGCGCGGGTGTGGGCCTTCTCCTGCTTGAGCAGGCTCTCGCGCGCGGCGCGCCACTGCTCAGGGGTGACGATGTCGGGCCTGGCGGTGCTCATGTCGGTCTCCTGGTGTCGTGGGCCGCGTCGTTCACGGTCATCACATGGTGAGCGGAGCGGGTCGGGCGTTCTCGACATCGATGCGCAGGCGGGCGACGCTCGCCGGTCCCACGCTGGCGGCGCTCGACGACTACCACGTCTTCGACGGAGCCGCCGTCCACGAGGCGGTGACCTTCCTCTTGGACGACCTGCCTCACATGCCCGGAAGGGCCGAGCCGGCGGTCGCGTCGGTCGTGAAGATCGCATCGCGTGCTCGGGGCCTGATCGCTCCCGTCATCGATAAGACGGATGACGAACCCGGCCTGCTTGCATGGAGGGTCGTGGCCGACGACTCCTATCGTCGCGACCTGATCTGGGCGGCGACCGTCGGGATCGTGCTCGCGGACTCCTCCGTCGTGACGCTCGGCCTGCCGGCGATCCTCGCCCGCTTCGACACGACGGTGTCCGGCGTGGCATGGGTCCTCACGTCGTTCAACATCGTGCTGGCCGTGGCCGTGCTGCCGGCCGCGCTCCTCGCCGCACGACGCGGCGCGGCGCGCGCCGCCGCGGACATGGGCCGGCGGGACGGGGGCCTTCGCCGGCGGGTCGTTGGTGTGCGCGGTGGCGCCGTCGATCGAGGTCCTCATCGTCGGGCGATGCATCCAGGCGCTCGGCGGTGCGTGCGTGATCGCGGGCGCGATCGAGCTCCTCGCCCGCAGCCGTGGCTCGCACGCCCGCGCCGCCCCGGTGTGGGGCGCCGCGGGGCTCGTCGGGCTGGCGGTCGGTCCGGCGGCGGGCGGGCTGCTGACCGAGCTGATCAGCTGGCAGGCGATCTTTGCCGTGCAGGTTCCTGTGGTGCTCGGCGTCGCGTTCGCGGCCCGGCCCGCCGGCGGGCGCGGCGGAGCCGGGGCGGCCCGGGCGGCCGAGCCTCGCACCGGAGCTGGCGCTGGGCCTCGTGTCGGCCGGGCTGACCGGTGCGCTGTTCCTGCTCGTCGTGCTGTTGACGGAGGGGTGGGGCTACTCGCCGCTGGCAGCGGCGTTGATCGTCTCGGCGATGCCGGTTGCCACGTTGCTCGCGCGTACCGCGACCGCGGCGGCTCGGCGGCGGCCGTCCGGTCATGGCCGGCGGGACCGTCGCGCTCGCGGGTGGGCTTGCCGCGCTCGGGCTGATCCCCGACGCGGACCCGGTGTGGACGCTGGCGCCGCAGGCGCTGATCGGAGCGGGGATCGCGCTCGCCATACCCGGCCTCACGTCGTGGGCGCTGGGCGGCGCCGATCCGGCCGGCCGGCGGGCGGCCGGGACCGTCGCCGCGCGCCACGTCGGGATCGTGGTCGGGCTCGTCCTGCTGACGCCGCTGTTCACCTCCCAGCTCGAAGCCCAGGGGCTCGCGGCCCAGCGCTCGGGCACCGCGTTGATCCTCGACGCCGGCCTCTCGCCGAGCACGAAGATCGACCTCGGCGAGGCGATCGCGGCGCAGATCGAGCGCAGCGGCGGGCGCCTGACCGAAGTCGGTCCCGCGTTCCGCTCGGTGACGCCGCCGCCCGAGGGTCGCGCCGAGTACGACAGGTTGCAGCGCGATCTCGCGGAGGAGATCGACAAGGCGGCCACGCATGCGTTCAGCTTCGTCTTCCTCGTCGCCGGAGCGTTGGCGCTGCTGGCGATCGTGCCGATCGCGCTCGGGGGCGGCGCGCCGGGTCCACGGCGGCGGCGAGGGGTCGGGGTGGTCGCGGTGGCTGCCGTCTCGTCGACGGGGCTGGTCGTCGCCTATCTCGCCCTCGGCGGTGCGAGCTATGAGCCCGTCGAGGTGGCCGACCCGTGCCGGCCGCGCCCCGACAGCCGGGTCACGAAGACGGATGCCCTGCAGGCGATCGCGCTGTCGGCGCTCGACGGCGCGGCATGCGAGCTGCGGGTCACGCGCGAGGAGCTCGTGCTGGCGCTGGGCGACGAGCAGTCGCGCGCGGAGTTCGCCCGCCGGCACCGGATCGGCGACGCGTCACTCGAGCGGGCGGTGAACGAGGGGCTCGACCGCGCGATCGACGAGGCGGACAGGGCGCGGACGATCTCCGGGTTCGAGGCGGGGTTGCTGCGCCGGGCCGCCGGCGCGCTGCCGGTCTCGGGCATCATCGACGCGCTGCAGAGCAGCGCGGGTGAGAGCGTCATCGGCTTCCTGACCGACCTCCTGCGGCGGGGCTGATCGGCGATGCGCCGCGTCCGCCGCGTCTGGCTCAACCTCTCGCAGAGCCTCGGGTTCGTCCCGGGAGTCGTGGTCGCGGCTCTTCGCCGTGCTCGGGATCGTCCTCGTCGAGGTCGACGAGCACATCGACCTCGAGGGCGTGCAGTTCGTGTTCACGGGGGATGGCTCGGCCGCCCGCACGGTCCTGTCGGTGATCGCCGGTTCGCTGATCACCGTCGCGGGCCTGACGTTCTCGACCACGATGGTGGTGCTGCAGCTCGCGTCGAGCCAGTTCAGCCCACGCATCCTGCGCACGTTCTTCGGGGACCGGGTGACCCAGCTCACGATCGGGACCTACGTCGGGACGTTCGTGTACTCGATCCTCGTGCTGCGCGCCGTCGGCTCGTTCGGCGACACCGGCTTCGTGCCGAGGCTGAGCGTCACCGTCGCCTCGCTGCTCGGCATCGGCGCGGTGGTCCTGCTGATCGTCTTCCTGCACCACGTTTCGCAGATGGTCCAGGTCTCGCACGTCGCCTGGCGGCTCGCGGACGCCACGCTCGCCCGCGTGGATGCGCTGTACCCCGAGCGCTACGGCGAGCCGGTCACGGTCGAGGGCAGGGACGAGCTGCTGTCGCAGTGGCGGGCCGAGGAACCGCGAAGGGTCCGGGCACCGCGGCCCGGCTACGTCCGGCGCGTGGACATCGAGAGCGCCCTCGAGCGGCTGCAGGCAGGCGGCGTCGGGCGCGCCGCGATCCTCGTGTGCCCCGGGGAGTTCGCCGGCGTCGACACGATCATCGCCGAGCTGTGGCCGGCCACAGCCACGGAGCGGTCGGAGGACGCGTTGCGGCACGCGGTCGAGATCGCGAGCGAACGCGACCTCGACCAGGACGCCGAGTTCGGCGTGCGCCAGCTCACCGACATCGCCATCAAGGCGATGTCCCCCGGCATCAACGACCCGATGACGGCGATCACGTGCATCGGCTACCTCCGCTCGATCCTGGTGCGGCTGGCGGAGCGCGCCGAGCCTGCCGGGGTGCGGGAGTTCGCCGAGCAGGGCTTGACGGTGGTCGTTCTTCACCGGCGCTTCGAGGACCATCTCGAATCGCTGGCGCAGATCGGCCGCTACACCGGGGGCGACGCCTGGGTGACCGCGGACCTGCTGCGCGCCGCCCGGGCGTGCGCGACGGCCGCAACGGGATGCCGCGCGCCGGAGCGCTCGTGCGCCGCGCTCGCCGTGGCGATGCGGATCGCCGAACAGGCGGCCGCGAACGCCGGTACCCACCGCGACCGCGAGGTCGTCGAGCAGGAGTTGCAAGCGGTCCGGGCGGCGGCCGCCCCGTGCCCCGCTAGCGTCGCTTCAAGCGCCTCAGCACACCGCCGATGACCGCCAGCCACGCGATGGCCCGGAGCAGCGCGGGAGGCGGATGGCCGCCGGTCGCCGGCGCGGGCCCCGGTACCGGGGAGGGCAGCGGCGCCACCGGCGCCACCGGCACCGCCGGCGCCGCCGGCGCCACCGGGACGTCGCGCCCGGCGAGGCGGGTGCCCGGCCATCCGGCCCGGGGCCCGACGAGCGCCATCAGCGCGGGTACGAGCAGGGTTCGGACCACGAACGCGTCGATCAGCAGCCCGACGCTCATCGTGAACGCGAGCTCGCGGAACGCGCGGATCGGCACGAGCGCGAGCAGGGCGAAGCTGAGCGCGAGCACGATCGCCGGCGACGGTGATCGCGGATGCCGCGCGCGATCCGCCGACGGCGATCGCCTCGCGGAACGGCCGCGTGCGCGCTTCCTGCCAGACGCGTCCGGCGAGGAAGACGTTGTAGTCCGAGCCCGAGCGCCATCAGCGTCACCGCTGCGATGATCGGGACGAAGTAGGTCAGCTCGCCGTAGCCCAGGAGGTCCTCGAACACGTAGACGGTGACCCGAGCGTGGCGGCGAGCGCGAGGATGCTGGCTCCCACGAGGTACAGCGGTGCGACGATCGCGCGCAGGAACACGGCGAGGATCAGCCAGACGGCGGCGATCGCCCACGGCGCGACCCGGCCGAGATCTCCGGCGGTCAGCCGGACGGTCTCCTCCGAGAGGGCGGTGTCGCCGGCGATGCTGGTGCGCGCGTCCGGCAGATCCGCCGCGGTCGTCAGCGCCGGCAACCGGGCGCGCAGCGTACGCAGCGACCGGATCGCGGCGGCGCCGAGCGGATCGTCCTCGAACACGACCAGGTAGCGGACGGCGTCGCGGCTGCGGGCGAACACGGCGCCGAGCTCGCCCGCGATCGGCTGCTCGCGCGGACCGACCACGAGCGCGACGCCCGGCAGGGCGGCCAGCCGGTCCTGGAGGTCGCGCAGCTCCGTGCCGCGGTCCGCGATGCTGCCGCCGCTCGGCGATCACCACCGTCGGCGAGAGGACGCCCGGCGCGAAGCCGCACCGACGCCTGGCGATAGGCGCGGTTGACCTCGTTGTCGGGCGGCAGGCCGCGGATCAGCGTCTGGCCGACGTCGAGCCGCAGGAGCCCGGACGCGGCGGCCGAGCAGCATCGTGCCGCACGCGATCGCGGTCAACGCGGGATGTCGGGTGGCCAGCCGCAGCGCGCGAGAGCGGACCGGACGTCGGTGCTCGGGGTCGGTCACCTCTTCGCTGGCGCGCCCGGCCGGTACGTCACGGCCCGGCCGCGAGGGCCAGAAGATGCGGTCGCCGGTGATCGCCAGCGCGGCCGGGATGAACGTCACCGAGACCGCCAGCGCCAGGAGCACGGCGAGGGCAAGCCCGGGGCCGAACGTCTCGAGGAACCCGAGCTGCGCCGCGACCAGCGACGCGCTCGCAGCCGGCGACCGAGAGGCCGGCGGCGACCACGGTCCCGGCGATCTCGCCGGCGGCGCTCTCGGCCGCCGGCGCGAGGGATGCCCCTCGCTGACGCGCAGCCGAAAGCGCGAGATGAAGAAGATCGCGTAGTCGGTGACGAGCCCGAAGATGAGGACGACCATCACCGGCTGGACCTCGCTGGGGACCCCCACCCCGAGGCCTTTGCCCAGCCACGCCACGAGGCGGATCGTCAGCAGGTAGGTCACGGCGATCGCGGCCAGCGTCACGAGCGGCGCCAGCAACGCCCGGTAGTGCAACCCGATCGCGGCGATGACGAGCAGGATGGTCGCGAGCTCGACCAGCGGCAATCGCTCGGCGATCAGATCGTGCTGGGCGCCGCGCGCCGGGATCGCGCCCGGTGACGCCGGTGAAGCTGCCGGGCGCCACGCGCTCCGCGCGGGCCCTGACCAGCTCGCCGAGGTCGGCGCGATCGCCCGCGCCGACGTCCGGCGTGAAGAGCAGGTAGGTGATCGCCGTGGTCCCGACCTCGCGGGTGAAGGGCGGGACGGCGACGCGTGTTGAGCACGGGGATGGCGCCGCCGACCTCCGCGACATCGGGGAGCGTGTCGCGGTTGATGGCCACGGCCCGGTTGAGCGTGGCCGCTTGCGGGATCGGGCCGAGGCCCGCCGGGTCGCGCTGGACCACGATCGTGCGGCTGAGCAGAGGGAACCCGAACAGCTCGCTGGAGCGGATCTCGGCGTCGATCGCCGCCGCGTCGTCGGGGACGAGGTCGCCGAGCGCGCGATCCTGGGACTCCTCGATGCTGGGCAGCGCCACCGTCGCGACGACCGCCGCCGCGACCCACGCGGCGGCGATCACCCAGCGCAGCTTGACGACGGCCCGGCCGAAGCGCGAGCTCCTCATCCGCGCGTCCCGGCGCCGGAACGCGCGCCGCCGAGGAACGGGCGGAGCTACCCGCCTATCGAGATCGCACGCAGGCTTCATACCGACCTCGCGCTGGATGTAAGGCGGGTGGCCGACCGCCGGCGCGTCGGGCCGGTGGCCGATGATCGGGACATCCGGCACGCTTTCACCGGCGGCGATCGCCGCGCGCCCCGTGGGAGCCGCCGGAGCGTCGCGGGTCATGCGCCAGGCAAGGATGCCGAGGATCGTAACCACGCCGCCGCCGATATGGACACCGCAAGCCCGGTGCTCGCGCACGCGGTAGCCGCTTGCAACCAGGCCGGACGCACGGTGCGCGTCACCTGCGGGGACGATGCGGCAGTGCCTCCTGGCCGCGGCGCAGGCTGAGCGAGCCGAGATCCGTCGCGGTCAGCACGCGATGCATCGCCCAGCCCAGGACGCCGCATGCGAGCGCGGCGACGACGAAGGGGCCCTGACCGCGGTCGGGCAGCGCGCCGAGCCACACGGCCTGCACGAGGAACACCTCGTAGGACGCGACGCCCAGTCGCTCGAGCCAGCCCGTGCCCGGGACGCCGCGGGCGGGCCACAGCAGCAGCGCCGCGAGCAGCATCGTCGCCGCCCAGGGCACCGCGGCGAGGTTGGTCGCGAGCGTGAACCCGTGCACGAGGGACGGGAACTCCGCCGGGTCGGTTCCGGCCACGGAGATGTACGCGACGCTGGGCACCGCGAGCGCTACCACCACGAGGCGGCGGCGCGTCGCCCGCTCGTCGTCGATCGCCAGCCACATGCCGACCGCGATCGCGGCGAAGTAGCGCAGGATGCAGGCGTCGTAGGCGTAGGGGTAGCCGCCGGCGCTGCCGGCCCCCTTGAACGAGCTCACTTGGCCCGCCACCAGTTCGAAGCTCACGTCGAGCGCGATCGCGGCGGCCACCACGAGGCCCGGGCGGAGCCGGAAGAGGTGCATCCATGCGGGCCAGATCAGCGTGAAGGTGAGCAGGATCGTGATCCAGTAGGCGCCCGGGCCCGGCACCGGAAGCGAGCCGACCAGCGCGAGCGGCGTCACCTTCAGGCGCCCGGTGGCCGCGCCGGCGAGGAGCCCCACCGCGAAGGCGATCAGCAGCGGGAGCAGGATCCTGCGAAAGCGCCCGCGCCAGTAGCGCGCGCCGTACGCCTCCGCGAGGGTGGGCGCCGGGCGCCGAAGGCTCGAGCGCGCGGCGTTGAACCCCATCAGCACGAACAGGACCGGCACGGCCTGGCGGAACCAGAAGTCCGCGCTCAGGTCGTCCATGGTCTGGCGGGTCAGCGCGTGCTGCGCGATCACGCCGATGATGGCGAGGCCCTTGACGACGTCGATCGCCCGGTTGCGACCGGACGCCGGCGCCGCTTGCGTGCTCATGTTGCGGTGTGCGACATCGACGCGCTGTCGTGTACCCGCTTGGCGCTCTTTGCCTTCACGTGCCGCACCACCGCCTGAGCGCTCTGCGGCGGCTGCCGGCAGAGGGAGGGCGCTCGCCGGCGTACCGTAGGTCGTGGCCCAGGAACGTACTAGTCGAGCGCGAGCACGATCACGCGGTCGTCTTCTACGACAGGCATCTCCTGGCTCTTGGGGATGTTGAGCCGAACGCCGTAGTCGGCGTCCGGGTCATCGGCGTACGCGTGGACGCGGTAGCCGATCGCGGTCTCGGCGCGGCCCCGGGCGGCCTCGATGATGGTGGCAAAGTTCGGACGCGAGCCGGCGCGCACGTAGTCAGTGGCCGGGCGCATGTAGATCTCCGACCCCTCGGCGGTGAAGAGCTCGTCGAAGACGGCGTGGAGCGCCGGATTCTCGGAGATCTGGCACATCAAGAGGCTGATCAGCCGATCGCTGACGATCACGTCGTCGACCTTGGTGACCTGGGCGAGCGCGCGGTTGCGGTCGTCGAGCATCTCGCTGGCGACCGGCAGATGCCGGCCCGAGCGCCGTGAGAGGTCACGCAGGTGCAGCAGCGTCACGAGCGTGCGCGCGTCGGCTCGCTGGGTGTCGAGCTGTTCGGAATAGCAGAGCACGATGACCTGGTCGTAGTTGGCGACGCTGACGGAAGCGAGCGTGCGGCGGTCGTCGGTGCGGGCCGCGTGAAAGCGGACCTCGAGGTTGCGCACGCCGGCGCAGTGCGCAGCGAGCTCACGCTGGGCGTCGACGGCGTCGGCAACGACGGTCAGCGTGGACCCGGGCTGCACGTAGCCGTCCATCTCGTTGACGATCGCCGGCGCTCGGCTGTTCCAGCCGAGCAGGAGCACGTGCTCGGCGTGCGGCACCGCCCGCGGCGCCCGGGAGATATCCGCTGTCCGGAGCGCGCCGGTGAACGGCTCCGCAGCTCGGAGTCGCGCCTCGTCCTCGGCAATCGCGACGAGCTGGTCCTGCGACCGGATCTTCGTTTCCGGCGGCGGGTTGAGCTTCATCTCGCGGTTCTGGACGAGCCCGATCGTGGTGCAGTTTTCGTACGCGAGCAGCGCATCGGCGTAGGTCCCGCCGAGGAGTCGATCGGGCACGTCGCGCAGGTAGATCTCGTCGCCGGCGAAGTCGAGCAGGTCGGTGTGCACGATCGACGCGCCCGACTGACGCGACGACTGGACGATGAGCCGCGCGATCGTCTCGCGCTTGTCGATCAGGACCGCCTCGTCGCCGCCGACCAGCCGCGCGGCGTCGAGATTGTCCGGGTCGTGGATGGTCGCCACGATGTGGTAGGGCGCCGCGCGCCGCTGCGGGTCCCCCGTGAGAGCGAGGATGGTCTTGATGACCTGGGCGTCGGGGTCAGCCGCCTCGTCGGCGACCACGAGGATGGCGCCAGCCTCGTACGGGTTGACGACCGCAAGGTCGTCGAGATCCGTTGCGTCGCCCGTCCGCACGACGACCCGCAGGCGCCCGAGGTCCTTGACCTTGGCGCTGATCGCCTCCTCGATCTCGAGCTTGTCCTTGTTCGCGAGGATCACGACGCAGCGCCTGCGGCGCTCGCTCTCGCCGGTCACAACGAGCTCGCTGAGGATGGTGAACACGCTCGGCGACCACCCGAGGATCAGGGTGTGGCCCTGCTCGAGCACGAACGAGCGGCCGCGTCGCAGCTGGCCGAGCTTCTCCTCGAAGCCTGTGGCGAGGACACCGATCAGCGCGCTGACGATGAACAGCCCGCCGATCGTGATCGCGAGCATCAGCAACAGGAACCCCCAGCGGACGGTGCCGCTGCCGATCGCCTCGTTGCCGACCGTCCCCGGGTCGAGCGCGTGCAGCAGGCTGTTGAAGAGCTGCCGGAAGAACCCGGGCCGTGATCCCGTGTCGTCCTCGGGCGCGTCGCCGAGGAGCAGCACGAAGATGCTGAACACGAGCACCAGGACCAGGCTCGCGACCGCCAGCAGCAGCACGAGCGCACCGGTCCCCCGCGACATCGTGCGATCGAACGCGTAGCCGGCTCGGCGGCGGAGCGTGGCCTCGGGCATCAACGGCGAGTATCCACCGGGGGACGCCGGGGGGATAGTGTCGGATGCGTCGAGCGCATGGTTGAGTCGGCTCGATGCGCGCTCGCTGCCGATCGGCGCGCCCTCGATCACGGCCCAACTGACCGATAAATGGGGGTTTCGATGCGCGATCAAGGGACCGCCCAGGCGTCAAGCCTGCCGCCGTTTGCAGGGCATTCGCTGAATTTGGACCTAGATCGCGTGGCGGCTGATCTGAGCGACGCGCGCGACCGCCGAGGGCCTTTAGCCGTCAAGCGCCTGCTCGCGCCACGGCCGTAGCAGCGACTCGCTGATGTCGTGCTCGCGGCGGAGCTCGGCGATCGACCGCTCGCCGCGCCACTGGCCATCACCAGCTCGAGCTTCTGCTGGGGGCTGAGCTTCCGGTATGAGGTGCCCCGGACGAGGGAACGCCGGCTTCGCCGGCTCGCATCCCCATCAAGGAGAACAATCAGAAGCTGTCATCACGGAGCCGGAGTGCGAGCCAGCAGCGTCCCGGGATCTCCGCCCAACTGCTCGCATTTGGGCCCGTGATCGGGGCCGTCGACCCACTCACGACGTTTCGATGCGAGATCGAGAGATCGCCCACCACCCGCAAAGCCCGCCGTAGCGGGCCGTTTCGAGGATGGGCCTGAGTTGGGCGCCGGTGCCATTCGACGAACGCCCTCATGAGAGTTTGTTCATCTGCCCGGGTGAGGTGTCTGGCGGGCGTATGGTCGTGCTGTGTCCCGATCTAGACGGCCATGCCGACCATAGGCCCCACGGAGCTCATCTTCGTCCTCGTCATCGCGCTCGTCATCCTCGGGCCGAAGCGGCTTCCGGAGCTAGGGCGTTCGCTCGGCTCGGGCATGCGCGAGTTCAAGGAATCGGTCAACCGCCCGGCGAAACGGGAGGAAGTGCCCGGGGAGGGCCCGGCGACCCCGCCCCCGTGAACATCGGTGGGGGAGAAACTTGCCCGCGACACCACGGAAACCTACCCTTGACCTGGCCACTCGAGTGGAGGACAGATGAGGCGTGTCCAGGCCTCGGCTCAAGGAGGAGCATTGTCGAACGAAAGCGCCGCCGCCGTAGCCCTGGAATCAGCGGGCGCGGAAGCCCCAGCCGCCATCCTGCTCGTCGACGACGAGCCGAACATCGTGCGCTTTCTCGCGCGGGCACTGATCGGCCATGGCTACTCCGTGGACGGTGTGGGCGATGGGACGCAGGCATTGGCGATGGCCTGCGCCCGGCGCTACCAGCTGATCGTGCTCGACCTCGCCCTTCCTGACACGGACGGACTCGTGACGCTGCGGTCGATCAAGGCGGCCATCCCGGGCCAGCCCGTGCTCGTCCTGTCAGCGCTCTCGGACGTGGAATCAAAGGTTCGCTCTCTCGAGCTCGGGGCGAGCGACTATGTCACGAAGCCGTTCGCGCTGCCCGAGCTGGTCGCCCGCATCCGGGCCCGCCTGCGGGAGTCCGCCACTCCCCAGCCAGAGCGCTTCTTGCGAGCCGGCGACGTGACGGTCGACCTGCAGCGTCACACGGCGGAGTTCCGCGGCCGGCACGTCCTGCTCTCTCGCCGCGAGTTCGAGCTGATCGTGCACCTCATGCGACGGGCCGGAACCGTGTGCTCGCGCGATCAGTTGCTGGCGGAGGTCTGGGAATGGCAGTTCGACTCCGGGACCAACGTCGTCGATGTCTACGTTCGCCGCCTGCGGCAGAAGCTGGGCGGCGACGTGATCGAGACCCTTCGCAATGTCGGCTCTACCTTCCACGTGGCGTGAACACTGGCCGGAGGTCGCCTAGATGTTCTCGTACTCGGTGGGGGTGAGCATCCCGAGCGCCGAGTGGCGGCGTCGGGTGTTGTGCCAGCGCTCGATGTAGTTGTGGATCGCCGAGGCGAGCTCGATGCGGGTCTTCCACCGGCGTTGGTTGAACAGCTCGACCTGCATGCGGCCCCAGAACGACTCGATCATCGCGTTGTCAGCCGGGGGTGCCGACGGAGCCCATCGACGGGGCGATGCCGGCGTCGCGGACGCGCTGGCTGGAGTAACCGCCTCGACGGTAGTGGGGCGGGCGCGCCAGCCGATCGCGGCCAGCAGCAGGCGGGCGGGGCTTGGCGCCGCACTTTCGCGTTACGCCGGGCCGCGACATGAGAGCGCAGCGGCACGACGAGCGCCGCGATCCCGACGCAGGCGCTCGTGCTTGCCCTGACCGGCTTAGGGCGTGAGCTTCGTGATCGCCCCGTTGGAGTCCGTCTGCGTCGTGTCGGACGCGTCGGGCGTCGTGGGGTAGGCCGGGCCACCCTCCCGCCAGAACGCCCAGGCCGTCAGCACGACGGTGCCCGACGGCGTCACGGCGGCGCTGTGGGCGCTGTCCGATCCATGGCCGCCGAGGTAGGTCGCCGCGCGAAGGTCGGCGCCAGAGCGTGACAACTTGGCCACGAACACATCGGGGGCCGGGTCGTACACGAGCGTGCCGTCGCGCCGCCGGTGGTACCACGGGCCGTTGGACGTGCGATCAAAAGCGCCGGCGGTGGTCGGGAACGCCTGGGAGTTGGTGGTGCCGATGACGTAGGGCTGGCGCTCGGCGTCGAGGCCGATCGCCGTGCCGATGTCAGCGAGCTCGCCCCCAAGGAACGTGGAGAATTGGAGCGCACGGCCCGTCCGGCTGATGCGCGCGACGAAGGCGTCCTGGCCGCCGTTGGCGGTGCGGTCGTAGGCACCGGGCGTGGTGGGGAAGTCGGTCGAGGTGGTGAGTCCGGTGACATAGACCTGCTTCGACGGGCTGATCGCGACGTCGGCTACGCCGTCCTCGGCGGCCCCGCCGAGGAATGTCGACCACTTCAGGCGCCGGCCCGCCGGGCCGAGCTTGGCCACCACGCCCTGAGCGGCCGCGGCGCTCGGCTGGTAGCGCACGGGGGCGTGCGGGCTGATCGGGAACGCGGGATCCCTCGTGCCGCCGACGACGTACACCGCTCCGGTCTCGTCCGTCGCGAGGGCAGTGATCTGGTTCAGGTGCGTCCACCGCGTGGCGTAGCCGTACGACGGCGAGCCAGGCACGAGCTTGACGACGAAATTCCAGTTGCCGTCCGGCGCCGGGTCGCTGGCGCCGAGGGCGTCCGGCGTCACGGGCATGCCGTTCTGGCGCGTGAAGCCGCTCACGTACATGTTGCCGTTCGGGTCGACGGCGATGGCGCCGGCGTCCTCGCCGTCCGCGTTGCCGCCCAGGTACGTCCCGTAGTCCGTGGCACCGGTCGGCGAGAAGCGCACGACGAAGGCGTCCTGGTTGGTGCCGTCGTGCTCGGGATCGGGAGCGTCCGGTGTGGTCGGCAGGTTCGGCGAGTTGGTACTGCCCGTCACGTACGTGGAGCCGTCCGCGCCCACCGCGATGTCGCTGGGCGTCGTCGAGGTGGTCCCGTCCGTGTCGCCCATCACCGTCGCCCAGCGCAGCGTGCGGAGCGTCGCGTCGGTGCGCAGGACGAAGGCCTCCGTCCCGCTGCCGTGGAGCACCTTTCCCGCGAACACGATGTCCCCATCGGGCGCCAGCGCGACGGGTCCGCCGCCGAAGGCGTCGTGCAGAAACGTCGAGTACTCGAGCGGCGCGGCGACCGCGGGCGCCGCCGCAACCGCGAGCCCGCCGACGCCAGCGAGCGCTGCGACGACCGTCGCGCGCAGATGCATGTCGCCAGCATCGCCGCACAGACATGCTGCGTCAAGCGCCGGGATCGGGCGTTGGGTTCGACCCCGCTCGGCCAACCGCGCCGGGCGGTGCGCGTCGATGCCGTCGGACGGCGGCGCCGCACGCGACCGCGAGCACGTCCGTCGCACGCCTCCAGATGACGAGACCCCGACCAGCGGGAGCTTCTACGAGCCCGGCCGCCAGGCCACCAAGTGGCTCAAGCACAAACACCGCCGCCGCGAGACCTTCCTCGTGTCCGCGTGGACACCCGCGCGGCCCGGCAGGCGCGAGCCCGACACGCTTCACCTCGCCCGCGGCAGTGACGCCAGCACCTCGAGATGGGCGGGCAGCGTGCAGCTGGGCCTCTCGAGCAAGCAACGCGCCGCGCTACGGCGCCGAACTCGCCGCTCGCGAGCTGACCGAACCGCGACGACGCGTCCGTCCGGTCGAGGCCGGCATTCAAATCGAGGTCGACTTCCACGGCGCGTCGCAACAGCCGCTGCGTGACCCGGTCATTCGTAGGGTGCTGATCGGCGACCAACCCGGCGAGGCCGGTGACGCCGTCGGCGAGTCCGAAGGGAGGCAGCGTCGGAGGCCCGTCGGGTTGGCCGGTCTGGTGGGCGAAGCCGCTCATGGCTTCGGCCAAGGTCCCGAACGCCCGCCGCTGCGCGTAGGGGCCGAACTGGCCGAAGCCCGTCACCCGCAGCATCACGAGCCCGGGGTTGAGCTCGTGCAGGCGGTCCGGCCCGATGCCCCACTTCTCCATCACGCCGGGGCGGAAGTTCTCGATCAGCACGTCGGACGCGCCCACGAGGTCCTCGAGCAGCGCACGGCCCTCCGGCCGGCCCAGGTTGAGGGTTACCGCGCGCTTGTTGCGCGAGATGACCTTCCACCACAGGCCGTGGCCGTCCTTGCTGTGGCCGTGCGTGCGCGCCGGGTCGCCGCGCGGGTGCTCGACCTTGATCACCTCGGCGCCGTAGTCGCCGAGCAGCATCGCGGCAATCGGGGCGGCGTAGACCGTGCCGAGGTCGAGCACGCGAATGCCGTCAAGCGGTCCGGGCGTGGAGCTGCCGTTGCCGTTCTGTGTCATCGGTGTCGGTGGTGGGAGCGTTCGCGAGCTCGAGTCCGATCACGAACGGATCGGGCGCGACCGGCTCGAGTCGGACCGGGAGCTCTGTGACGGTTGGCGTCGTCATGGTGCGGCGACGCTACGAACCCGCCGTGCGCCGGACCACGCTTGTGCGCGTTGGCCGTGGATCAGCCCATAAGGGGCGTTCTGCGCCTTCTGCGCACGCCTCAGGCGGTGAGCTTGTAGCGGTGCTCGGGCCGGCCCGTGGACCCGTAGCGCAGCTCGAGGCTGACGGCGTCGGTGCGCGCCAGCGCGCTGAGGTAGCGCTGCGCGGTCGCGCGGCTGATGCCGACCTGCTCGGCGACCTCGTTTGCCGACAGGTCGGCGTGGGCCTCGCGCAGCACGGTGACGATCTGCTCGGCGGTCGGCGAGGTGGCGCCGTGGGGGAGCGAGGCGGTGGTGCGGTACCGCGGCGCATGAGCGCGAACAGCCGGTCGACCTCCTGCTGGTCGACGTCGCCCTCGACGCCGGCGCAGCGCGTAGAGCTCGGCGTAGGCGTTCAGGCGCTCGATGCAGCGTGGCGAAGTCGACCGGCTTGATCAGGTAGTGCAGGGCGCCGTCGCGCATCGCGGTCCGCACGGCGGTCATGTCGCGCGCGGCGGTCAGCAGCATGACGTCGGGGCTGGCTCGTCGATCGTGCGCAGCCGGCGCAGGACACGCAGGCCGCTGGCGTCGGGCAGGTAGATGTCGAGCAGGACGAGATCGGGGCGGTGGCGGGTGACCGCGTCGAGCGCCGCCGCGGCGGTGTGGGCGTGGCCGACGACCTGCATGCCGGGGATCTGGCTCGACGAAGTCCGCGTGGACCTGGGCGACGCGGAAGTCGTCGTCGACGACGAGCACCTTGATCATGTCGGCACCGGCGCCTCCGGACGCACCGCTTCGGGCAGCCAGGCGGTGAAGACGGCGCCGCGTCCGTCGCTCGCGTCCTCGACCTCGACCCAGCCGCCGCGGCGCTCCACGAGCTGGCGCACCAGCGAGAGGCCGACCCCGCGGCCGTCCTCCGGCTTCGTGCTGTAGCCGGGCTCGAACATCACCGCGCGGACAGCGGCGGGCACGCCCGGGCCGCTATCGCGGACCCGCACCAGCAGCGAGCCCGCCTCGTCGGCGAGGTGCACGCGAACGAGCGGGGGTCGGCCTCGCCCGCCGCGGCGGCGTCCAGCGCGTTGTCCACGAGGTTCCCGAGGATGGTCAGGCCCTCGCGGGCGTCCACGAGCTCGTGGTCGAGCCGCGAATCCTCGGACAGCTCGAGCACGACCCCGCGCTCGGACGCGACGGCCGACTTGGCCAGCAGCAGCGCCCCGAGCCGGGGGTCCGCGATGCGCTCGCCGAGCTGCAGGCGCAGCTTCTCGTCGGTGTTGGTGACCTCGGCGATGAACCGCGTGGCGTCGTCGTGGTGGCCCATGGCCAGCATCCCGGCGAGCGTGTGCAGCCGGTTGCGGAACTCGTGCGCCTGCGCGCGCATGGCGTCGGTGAGGCTGCGCACGCTGTCGAGCTCGCGCACGAGCGACTCGAGCTCGGTGCGGTCGCGCAGCGTGACGATCGCGCCGAGCTGCGGCCGTCGCGGCGCACCATCATGCGGTTGGCGATGATCACGTGCTCGCCGCGGACGAGCAGGAGGTCGCTGCCGCTCACGCGGCCGGCGATGACGTCGGCCAGCCGCCCCGGACCGACCGCCTCGTCGAGCGGCGCGCCGGCGGCCGACGAGGCCAGGCCGGCGAAGGCGGCGCGCCTCGTCGTTGACGAGCAACAGCCGCTCCTCGGGGTCAACGATGACCACGCCCTCGCGGATGCCGTGCAGCATCGCCTCGCGCTCCTGCACGAGCGCGGCGACCTCGTCGAGCTCGAGCCCGAAGGTCTGGCGCTTCAGTCGGCGTGCGAGCAGCAGCGAGGCGCCGATCCCGAGCGCGAGCGCGACGATGAGGTAGATCGCCATGGCCGGGACGAGGTCGGCGATCTCGCGGTGCAGCGCGCCCTCGAGGATTCCGACCGAGACGGCGCCCACGATCGTGCCGTCGGCAGCGCGCAGGGGCACCTTCGCGCGCGCGGAGCGGCCGAGCGTGCCCGTCTCGACCACGAGCACCGTGTTGCCGGCGAGCGCCTCGGTCGGATCGGTGCTGACTCGCTCGCCGATGCGCCCAGGATTCGGGTGCGAGTAGCGGATGCCGTCGATGTCGGTGACGACGACGAAGGCCATGCCGGAGCTGCGCCGGATCGCCTCCGCGCGGCGCTGGACGGTGCCGCTTTGATCCGCCGACGCGATCGCGTGCGCGATCTCCGGCACGGCGGCCACCGACTGCGCGACGCCGAGCGCGCGCCGCTCGTACTCGTCGTCGACGCGCGACTGCTCGCCGCGGAACGCCAGCGCGAGGCCGACGACCAGGGTGCCCGCGACGATCAGCACCTGGAAGACGAGAATCTGCGTCGAGAGCCGGCGCACGTGCGGATCATGACAAGCCAGCGCGTGAGCACAATGCGCAGAACGCGGCTATTGCGCACAGGCACGGATTACGCACGCAAGCCTTTCGGGGTCCCCCAGGCGCCCGTACCTTCGCCGCCGTTCGTAACAACAGTCGCGAGTGGCGACTCGCGACGAAACGAGGGGGACCAGATGCCTTCACGCGTCAAGCGGGCGCTGTGCGCCTGCGCCGTCATCGCCGTTTCCGTGCCCGTGGCAGCCTGCGGTCAGACCGCCGGCGGCGGCTCCGATTCGGCCGAGAGCTATCCGCAGCGTCGGCTCTCGATCATGGCGCCGGCCGATCCGGGCGGCGGCTGGGACCAGACCGCTCGCGCGTTGCAGCAGAGCATCAAGGACGCCAAGCTCGGCAAGGGCGCCGAGGTGTATAACGTGCCCGGCGCCGGCGGGACGCTCGGCCTTTCGCAGCTCGTCAGCAAGCACCGCAGCAAGGACGACCAGCTCATGGTCATGGGCCTCGTCATGCTGGGTGCGGTCGAGGCGAACAAGTCGTCCGTCGGCCTCGACAAGGTCACGCCGATCGCCGGGTTGACGCAGGAGGACGAGGCGATCGTCGTGCCCGCCAAGTCCGAGTACAAGACGCTTGACGACCTCGTCGCGGATCTCAAGCAGGATCCGTCGTCGATCGCGTGGGCGGGCGGCTCCGCCGGCGGTACCGACCAGCTCCTCGTCGGCCAGCTCGCCAAGGCGGTCGGCGCCGATCCGAGCAAGACGAAGTACGTCGCGCATGCCGGCGGCGGCGAGGCGCTGGCCGCGATCCTGTCCGGCTCCGTGCAGGCCGGCGTCTCCGGCGTGTCCGAGTTCGCCGATCAGGTCAAGGGCGGCAAGCTGCGCGCGCTCGCCGTCTCGGGCGAGCAGCCGGTCGACGTGGGCGGCACCAAGGTCGAGCCGATCAAGGACCAGGGCATCGACGTCGTGATGACCAACTGGCGCGGCATCGTGGCGCCCCCCGGGCTGTCCGAGCAGCAGCGCAAGAACGTCGTCGCCTTCGTTGAGAAGCTGCGCGCGACGCCGCAGTGGCAGGCCAACCTCAAGCGCTTCGACTGGGCTCCGCTGACCACGAGCGGTGACGCCTTCAGCACGTTCCTGAAGACCGAGGAGCAGCGCGTCAAGGACCTGGCGTCCGAGCTGAACCTGGCGAGCTGATGCAGCCCTCCATCTCATGGCGTGGGCCCCGCATTGCGGGGCTCTTGCTCCTCGCCCTGGGGGTGGCCGCGCTTGCTGCCACGACCCGGATCCACGGCGCGGGCAACGGATGGGCCGTCGACGGCCCGCGGTTCGTGCCGCTGCTCGCGTCGCTCGCGGTGATCGCACTTGCCGTCGCTTTCCTCGTGCGCACCGTGTGGCGCCCGGACATCGAACTGGCGCGCTTCGCGGCCGCCGAGTCGGAGCAGACGCACTGGCCGACGCCCGCCGCTGTCGTGGCGTCGCTGATCGGCTATGTCGCGCTGCTCGCGCCGGCAGGCTGGGCGCTCGCCACCGCGGCCTTCTTCACCGTCTGCTCCCGTGCGCTCGGCAGCCACCATCTCGGCCGGGACGCCGTCGTCGGCGCCCTGCTTGGAGTCGTCAGCTCGTACGCGTTCACCCGCGTGCTCGGCGTTCAACTGCCGGTCGGCCCGTGGGGGGTGTGAGGCGATGGTGCATCTGTTCGCCGCCAACCTGCTCGACGGCTTCGGGGCGGTGCTGTCGCCGGAGAACCTGCTGCTGGCGGCGGTGGGCGTGACGCTCGGCACGCTCGTCGGCGTGCTGCCCGGCATCGGGCCCGCGCTGACGATCGCGCTGCTGCTGCCATTGACCTTCAACTTCAGCGACCCCGTCGGTGCGTTCATCCTCTTCGCCGGCATCTACGCCGGCGGCATGTACGGCGGATCGACGACCTCGATCCTGCTCAACACGCCGGGAGAGTCCGCGTCCGTCGCGACCGCGATCGAGGGATTCCAAATGGCCAAGCGCGGGCGGGCGCGCGCCGCACTGGCGACCGCCGCGATCGGCTCGTTCGTCGCCGGCACCATCGGCATCATCGCGCTGACGCTCGTGGCCAAGCCGATGGCCAACCTCGCGGTGCAGTTCCGGCCGCAGGACTACCTCGCGCTCGCCCTGCTCGCGTTCGCCTCGGTGACCACGCTCGTCGGCCGCTCGATGATCCGCGGCTGGGCGTCGCTCAGCGTCGGCATCCTGATCGGCTGCGTCGGCATCGACGAGCTCACGGGCCAGTCCCGGCTCACGTTCGGCGTCGCCCAGCTCGGCAACGGCATCGACATCGTGCTCGTCGCGGTCGGCCTGTTCGCGGTCGGCGAGGCGCTGCACATGGCCGCCAAGCTCCGCAAGGGCGACGACGAGGAGCTGCTCGATCCGGATCAGGCCGCCGAGGAGCTCGCCGATCCCGAGCACATCCGGCCGGCTCGCTGGCTCGGGCGCTCGGACGTCAACCGCTCGTGGAAGCCGTGGCTCCGCGGTGCTGCCATCGGCTTCCCGTTCGGCGCCCTGCCGGCCGGCGGCGCGGAGCTGCCGACGTTCCTGTCCTACTCCGTCGAGAAGCGGCTCGCCAAGCGCCCGGAGGAGTTCGGCAAGGGCGCGATCGAGGGTGTCGCGGGGCCCGAGGCGGCCAATAACGCCTCGTTCTCGGGGACGCTCGTTCCGCTGCTCACCCTCGGGCTGCCGACGTCGGCGACCGCGGCGATCATGCTGGCGGCGTTCCAGATCTTCAACCTGCAGCCCGGGCCGCAGCTCTTCACCGAGCACAGCGATCTGGTCTGGACGCTCGTCGCCTCGCTGTACGTCGGCAACGTGATGCTGCTGCTGCTCAACCTGCCGCTGATCCGCGTGTGGGTCAAGGTGCTGGAGATCCCGCGGCCGTTGCTGTACGCCGGCATCCTCGTGTT
Source organism: uncultured Solirubrobacteraceae bacterium (assembly GCA_963764385.1). Classification (GTDB taxonomy): domain Bacteria; phylum Actinomycetota; class Thermoleophilia; order Solirubrobacterales; family Solirubrobacteraceae; genus DATFQI01. Next base: position 339,219 of record CAVXSJ010000004.1, read on the forward strand.
CGCCACGCTCGGGGTGTACTCGCTGTCGGGCAGCACCATCGAGGTCGTCGTGATGTACCTGATCGGCGTGATGGGGTTCTTCATGCGCCGCTACGAATTCCCGATCGCCCCCGTGATCCTCGGCGTCATCCTCGGTCCGGTTATGGAGATCCAGTTCCGCCGCGCGCTGGTGACGTCCGGCGGCGACTGGGGCGTGTTCGTCTCGCGGCCGCTGACGGTCGTGCTGCTCTCCGCCGCCGTGATCGCGGTCGCGCTGCCGCACGTCCCGCGTCTGTTCGCGCGGGCGCGCGGGCGCGAGGGCCGCGTACCGGCGAAGTGGGCGTTCGGCGACGGCGACTGAGAGGGTCGCTCCGCGGGGAAGCTGGGGAGGAACGGATCGGGAAGGGCGCGACGGGTCTCGAGTGCGTTGTGGTCCGCGTGCGTGGGGTCGTGGTGAGCGACCTCCGACGAGTTGGCTTGGATGTCGCTCCGACTCACTTGGGACCGGAGGTCGTGGACGCGCGCGGGTCTCCTACCAGATCGGACTCGGAGTGAGGGGCCAGATCCGGCCCGCGGCCCTCCTTAAGCGAGTTCAAACGCGGCGAACGGGCCTGCGGCGGATCTGCGGGTTGATCCGTTGGCGGACGGGTCGGTGACATACGCGTCTCTACCGCTAGCGGGCTTCACGCTGCGTGTATAGGCCCACGATGCGCCGTGATGAGGGCGACAAGGAACGGCTCAAGGCGCTTGTCGAGGGTCCCGATTGGGCACCAGAATGGCCAAACGCCCCCGGCGGACGCTCGCGCTGACGCGTCCGGAGACGGCGAAAACCCCGTGGATCCAGGGGCTTCAGAAGATGGGCGCGGCGGGTTTCGAACCTGCGACCTCTCGCGTGTGAAGCGAGCGCTCTCCCACTGAGCTACGCGCCCTCGGGAATCGAGTCTAGTGGCCTCCGCGGCCTCCGGCACGGCGGACCACGGAGCCCACCCGCCCGCCGAGGAGATGGCCGAGGTTCGTGTCCGCCCAGACGGCGTCGTCTCGCGAAAGGACCCGGAGGCCGACGGCGAGCAGCCCGAAGACGACGACGCCGGCGAGGATGCCGAGGATGAGGCCCGGGACGCCGCCGAGCAGCTCCACGAACGCCCGCGCCGATGCTCCCGAGGCGATCGCCGCGACCGCCCCGCGGAGCACCGGGCCGGAGCGCCACTCGAGGCCTCCCGCGGCCCGGATCGCCGGGATCACGATGGTGGCGGCGGCCGCGAGCTGGCCGCCGACGTTGGCCAGCGCCGCGCCGACCGCGTCCATGTCCGGGATCAGCGCGAACGCGAGCACGACGTTGACGCACGCGGCGACCGCTCCGGCGATCAGCGGGTTGATGGCGTCCTCGAGGCCGGCCAGTACCGACGTGGACGCGACCGAGACCGCGCTGAACGGGAGTCCCGCCGCGAGGATGATCAGCACCGGGCCGACGTCGGCGTACTCGTCGCCGTAGATCAGCTCCAGGAACAGCGGGCCGACCGCGACGATGCCCGCCGCGAGCGGGAGCATCGCCAGCACCATGAGCCGCAGCGTGCGGCCGAAGCCCTCCCGGATGCCGACGGCGTCGTCGGCGCCCTTCAGCCGTGCGAACACGGGCGTCGCGACGATCGCCAGGCGCTCCGGCAGCACCACCACCGCGGTGACGACGGCGAACGCGATCGAGTACAGGGCGATCTGCGAGTCGGCGGAGTAGTGGGCGAGGAAGAAGAACTCCGAGCGCTTCCAGACCACGAAGGTGAGCAGCGCGCCGATCGTCGTCAGGCCCGCGAACTTCAGCGCTGCCCGCTCGAGGTCGGGCGCGGGCTCGCTCCTGGGCGCCAGGCGGCGGAAGTGGCGGGTCGCGACGGACCCGATCCACACGAGGTTGACGGCGGCGACGATGGCCTCGACGGCGAACATGCCGACGATCCCGCCTCCCGCCGCGAGCACCGCAACCATGATCGGCACCGTGATCGCGCCCGTGACGAGGCCCACCACGGCGGCGTCGCGGAACCGGTGCGCGCCGACGAGCGCGCCGGCCGGGACGCTCTGCACGATCGCGATCGCCGCCGCCGCGCCGGCCACGATCCACGCCGCACTCGGGCTCGGAGCCGAGCACGCCGGTGGCCACCAGGATGCCGCCGCCGAGGACCGCGGCCGACGAGTCTGGATCCGCAGCGTCCACGCGACGAGCCCGCGCGCCCGCGCCGGCTCGCCGCGGCCGAGCGCCTCGGCGACGGACCGCGTGAGCGCGATCCCGAGGCCCGCGGTGAGGACCATGTGGACGGTGATGCCGGCGAACGCGATGTAGCTCTGGCGGCCGAACTCGTCCGGCCCGAGCACCCGCGCCGCCGCGATCGAGATCAGCAGCGTGTAGACCTGGGGGAGGAAGCCGCTGAACGTCGTCCAGGCGCCCCCTCGCAGGATGGAGTCGCCCTCGGCGTGCACCGCCGCAGGCTCGGGCGTCATGTGAGCATGATGCCAACGCCCGGCGATCCGCGACACTGCAGGGGCGTGCCCAACGCCGTCGTAATCTGCCCCGTGCTCCCGTGGCCTCCCGTCACGGGGGCGCAGAAGCGCACGCTCCGCCTCCTCGAGACGATGGCGGCCGCGGGGATCGTGCCCCACCTGATCTCCTCAGGCCCCGCCGGCACGCCCGCTGAGGCGCTCCGCGAGCGCGGGTGGGGGGTCGACGTGTTCCCGGACCCCGAGCGCGACCTCCGCTCCCGGGCGCGCCAGCACCTCGCGCGCCTCCCGAGCGCGTACTTGCCCGACGTGGCCCGCCGGCTGGACGAACTTGGCGCGGAGAAGCCCGCCTTCGTGCAGGTCGAGCACGCCATGGCGGCCTACTACGCCGACCACCACCCGGCGAAGCGCTGGATCCTCAGCATGCACAACGTCGACTCCGAGATGCTGCGCACCGTCGCGCGGGGGGAGCGCTCGGCCCGCTCGCTCGTCCGCGCCGCGGCCACCGCGGTGATCGAGCGCCGCGCCGCGCCGGCCGCCGACGTCGTGCTGTGCGTCTCCGACGCGGATCGCGACTACTTCGAGGGCCTGGGCGCCACCACGATGCTGGTGCCCAACGGCGTCGACGACGAGTTCTTCGACGTTCCCACCACGCTCCCGATCGGTGAGCGCGTGCTGTTCTTCGGGCGGCTCGACTACGCCCCGAACGCGCTCGGGCTCACCCGCTTCCTACAGGAGGGCTGGCCGCGGCTCTCCGCCGCCCGCCCCGACGCGACGCTGCACGTCGCCGGCTCCGGGCTGGGCGTCGACCTGGCGCGCGAGATCGCCTCCGCGCCGCGCGCGGAGGCGCTCGGGCTCGTCGACGACCTGGCCGCCGAGCTGGCCAAGAGCCGCGCCGTCGTGCTGCCCGTGTGGCACGGCGGCGGGACGCGCCTCAAGGCGCTCGAGGCGATGGCTGCCGCCCGCCCCGTGGCGGGCACCGCGCTGTCGGTGGCGGGCATCGGGTTCCGGGACGGCGTCCACGGGCTGCTGGCCGAGCGCCCGGCGGGGCTGGCCGACGCCACCGCCGCGCTGCTCGCCGACTCTGCGCGCGCCACGCAGCTCGCGATCGCCGCCCGCGCCCAGGCCGAGGCGTTCCGCTGGGAGCGCGTCACGCGGCCGCTGGCCGAGCTCTACGCGCGCTGGGCCGGAGGCTGACCGGCGGCGTCGAGCCACGCCCGCAGCTCCGGCCGTTCGGCGAGCACGCGCCGCCCGGCCGCGCCCGCCGCCCGGCGCAGCCGCTGGTGGCGAGCGGCGGCCAGCAGGATCCGCCATCGCGAGGGTCCCGGGAGCCACAGCGCCCGCAGCGCCCGCGCGAGCTCGTCCGGCCGCCGCGCGTGCGCCGCCTGGATCGCGTGCTCGCACAACAGCGTCCCGAGGCGCTCAGGGGTCGCGCCCGCGCGGCGCGTGATCGCCGCCTCGTCGTCGAGGGCGCGTGCCTGGTCGTGGCGGTTGCCGCCGTGGCGGCGGTGGACGACCACCAGCTCCGGCACGTGCACGGGCGGGCCGAGGCGGGCGAGGCGCAGCCACAGGTCGTGATCCTCGCTGTAGGTCAGCCGCTCGTCGAAGGCGCCGACCCGCTCCAGGGCGTCGCGGCGCGCGAGCACGCCGCTGGAGGGGACGGGGTTGCGGGTCAGGAGATCGTCCGTGCGGCCCCGCAGCGGCGCGATCAGCCCCTCCGAGACCCACCCGCCGGGGGTGTGCGCGGCGCTGAGCCCACACCCGTACGCGAACGGCGCCGGGCCGATCGCGGCGGCCAGCGCGGCGAGCGCCCCCGGGAGCAGCAGGTCGTCGGAGTCGACGAACGCGATCAGCTCGGTCCGCGCCCGCGCGATCCCGGCGTTGCGGGCCTTGCGCAGAGCCCCACGCCGGGCCGTCGTTGCGCACCACCGTGACGGGCAAGGCTGCCAGGCGCTCCGCGGTGCCGTCCGTCGATCCGTCATCGACCACCACGACGTCCGCGCCCTGCCCCAGCCACGGTCTCGAGGGTCCGCTCGAGCAACGCCAACCGGTCGCGCGTGGGGATCACGACCGAGATATCTCCCATCCGCGCGACGATAGCTACAGCACCCTGCGGGGCTGCCGATTACCAGTAGCGAAGGAGGCGCAGGGAGCGTCTCTCACCGACAAAGGCAAACCCGCCGCAAGGCGGAGACGCAAAGCCACGGGACCCACGCGGTCGGCCGGGCTACCGAAGGGGGCAGTTTCCGTTGCGCAAGGCCGTATGGACGCTCGTCGTGGGTGCCATCATGATCGCCGTTCCGTCTCAAGCTCTGGCCGGTTCCCCGGTCGCAGGTCACCTCCGTGTGGCCATCGACTCCGCCTCTCAGACGGCAGATTTCTCCAGGACCGCGGCGCGCCAGCGCGTCGTCGTGCTCCACGAGTGGGAGCAGGGCAAGATGCATGACCTGAAGGCCTCCGACCCCACGGTCAAGGTCCTCGTCTACAAGAACCTCTCCGGCATGATGGCCGCCGCGCCGTACGCCGTCGCCTCGACCGGCGTGACCACCGAGGAGGCCGCCGCCCACCCGGACTGGTACCTGCTCAACACGAGCGGCGAGCGCTTCACCTTCGGCTCCTACGGCTGGGTCTACGCCGCGGACGTCGCCAACCCGAGCTACCAGCGCGCCTGGGCCGCCAACGTGCTCAAAGTCGTCAAGGACCAGGGCTGGGACGGCGTCTTCGCCGACGACACCAACCCGACGATCCGCCACCACTACGACGTCGGCAGCGTCGCCAAGTACCCGACCGACGCGACCTACGGCGCCGCCATGGGCAAGATGCTCGCGGCCGTCGGCCCCAGCATGCGCGCCGAGGGCAAGCTGATCATCCCGAACATGGGCTCCTGGTCCGGCTACCGCAACGTCGTCGACAGCTGGCTGCAGTACGTCGACGGCGGCATGGAGGAGATGTTCGTCAAGTGGGGCAACGACCCCGCCACGGGCTACGCCACGGGCAACGACTGGGAGCAGATGCTCGGCGCGATCAAGGCCACCGAGTCGCGCGGCAAGATGTTCCTGGGCGTCACGCACTCGGCCAACAACGACGCGGCCGCCGCCCGCTACGGCTGGGCGACCATGCTGCTCGCCGCGCAGGGCCGCAGCTCGTTCGCGCTGCACGCCGACTACACCAACGAGACCTGGTTCTCCGAGTACGACATCGATCTCGGCGCGGCCACGGGCAACGAGACCCGCGAGACCTCCGGCGTGCACCGCCGCGTGTTCACCAAGGGCCTCGTGCTGGTCAACCCGACCACCGCGAGCGTCGCCGTGAACTTCGGCGGGACCTACTCGGGCTCCGGCCTGACCGGCGCCGCCGGCGCGGTCATGCCGCCCCACAGCGGCCTGGTGCTCAAGCGCCGCGTCGTGACGACCCCCGCCCCGGCGCCCACCCCGCGCGCCCCGCCCGACGCCGGCCGCGACGCCGACCCCCGCGCCGACGCCGGCCGCGACGCCGACCCCGCCCGACGCCGCGCGACGCCGACCCCCGCGCCGACGCGCCGCGAGCCGCCCGGTGCCCACGCAGCAGCCGACGCCGGTGCCGACACAGCAGCCGACGCCGCAGCCGGTCACGTCCGGGCTGACGCAGGACGCCGCGACGCCCGAGGTCGCTCCGGCACCCGTGTCCGCGCCGGTCGCCGCCACGCCCGCCCCGCAGCGCCGCAAGACCCGCCGGACCTCCGCGGTGCGGATCAAGGTCTCCTGCGTCTCGCGCTCCACGGCGTGCCGCCAGAGCCTCGTGCTTCAGGCCCGCCACCGCAGCGCCAAGGTGCGCGTCGGCCACCGCGGCGTGAAGGTCAACGCCCGCGGCAGCGCCATCGTCCGGGTCCGCCTGACCTCGCGCGCCCGCAAGATCCTGCGCGGTGGCAAGAGCCTCGCCGTGGTCGTCTCGAGCCGCCCCCTGGGCCGCTCGGGCCAGGTCCGCGTCGTGCCGTCGGTCCTGCGCGTCCGCTAAGGAGGCTCCTGAAAAAGGGCCGGCCCGACCGGGGGGCGACGGTATGCGTTGTCATCCGGGCGTGGCGGAGTTTTTCAGGGGTCTCCTAGCGCCGCACTCGCTCGAACAACGCCTCGTAGGCGTCGACCATCGCCGCCAGGCCGTAGCGGCGGGACACCAGCCGGCGTCCCGCCTCGGCATGGCGGCCCCGGGCGGCTGGATCGCGGAGCAGTGAGACCACCGCCCCGGCGAGCAGCGCCGGGTCGGGCCGCTCCGCCACGATGCCGCCGCCGCCCCCGAGCAGCTCGGCCATCCCCGTCACCGGCGTGCTGACCACCGGCACGCCGGCCGACAGAGCCTCGAGCGTCACCACCGACAGCCCTTCCGAGTCCGAGCTGACCACCAGCACGTCGGCGCGGGCGATCAGCTCGCGCGCGTCGCCCCGCCAGCCCGCAAAGCGGACCGAGGACGGCGCGTCCCGCTCGAGCGCCGGGCGCAACGGACCGTCGCCGACTATGACGAACGCCGCCTCGGGGACCTCCGCGGCGATCAGCCGGACCGCCTCGAGGAACCGCCCGGGGGCCTTGACCGGCATCAGCCGCCCAACCCACGCCACGACGGGGCGTCCCGCGAGGTCCAGGTCGGCGTCGATCCGGGCGCGCGCCTCCGCGCCGAGCGGCGCGACGGGCGCCACCGCGTTGGCGATCACCGAGATCCTCCCGTGTGAGCCGCCCGCCTCCCGCAGGCGCTCCGCCAGCCCCTCCGACACGCACGCCACCTCGCTGGCCGCCCGCAGCACCAAGGACGCGGCGCGATCCTCGCCGGGCGCGACGCCGTGGAAGGTCCCCACGAGCGCGGGCCGCCGCACGCCGGCCAGCCGCAGACCGACGCCGGCCACGCCCGTGATCTTGACGTTGTGGGCGTGGACCACGTCCGGGCGCACGGCCCGCACGGCGCGAGCGAGCCGGACCGCGGTTTCGGCCGCTGACAGCGGGCTGCGCCCCCGTGCGTGGGCGCGCAGCGGGATCCGCCGCACGCGCGGATCGAGCCCCGCGGCCAGCGGACCGTCGGCGGCCGCGAAGGCCAGTTCGGCGCCGCGCTCCACGAGCGCGTTGGCGAGGTCGACGGCGATCCGCTCCAGCCCCCCGACGTCCAGGCTGGGGCACACCGTGAGCACCCTCATGCCCGCCGCTCCAGCGCCCGCCCGTACACAGCCTCGACCGCCCGTCCCATCGCCCCGGCCGACAGGTGCTCGCGCACGTGGGCGAGCGCCCGCTCCGCCTGCGCGCGAGCCGCGTCCGGGTCGGCCAGCAGCGCCGCGATCGCCGCGGCCAGCGCGGCCGGATCGCGCGGCGGGACCAGCACGGCGGTCCCTGGGGGGGCCAGCTCCGGGATCCCGCCGACCGCCGTAGCGACGACGGGCACGCCACGCGCCATCGCCTCGAGCATCGACATCGGCGCGTTCTCCATCACCGAGCTGATGACGAGTATCCGCAGCCCCGCCAGCGCCGTCTCGGCCGGGACGTGGCCGGGGAACGACACCCGGTCGGCGAGCCCGAGCTCCTGGGCGCGGCGGCGCAGCCGCTCCTCCTCGGAGCCCCGGCCGTAGACGACGAACGGGAGGTCGCCGAGGAGCACCGCCGCGTCGAGGAACGTGTCGAGGTCCTTGACGGGCTCCAGCACCGACAGCGTGCCGACGGCGCCGCCGTCCGGCGCGGTCTCCGGCGGCACCTCGACGCCGTTGGGCACGACCGTCATGCGCCGCGCCGGATAGCCGACGCCGCCCCACCAGCAGGCTTCGCATCGCGTCGGTGGGCGTGATCACCGCGTCGCAGCGCCAAGCAAGCTTGGCGTCCAGCCCGCGGTAGGCGGCGACGGCCCGCCACCCCGGGCGCCCCGGCCCGGCGGGCGGCGGCAGGAACGGCTCGGGCAGCCCGTGCACCGTCTGCACAAGCGCCACCCGCGCGTGCTCCCGGGGCAGCAGCCGCATCCACAGCGCGCCGCGGCGGTCATGGGCGTGCAGCAGGTCGAGCCCGCGCAGCGCGGCGCGCAGCGCGGCCGCGCCGGCGAGGTCGGCGCCGTGGCGCAGCGGGAGCTCGATCGAGTCGGCCCCACCGTCCCCGAACCGCGCCGCGAGCTCGCCGCTCGCGCACACGACGAGCACTTCATGCCCGCGGGCCGCCAGCTCCCGCGAGAGCAGCAGCGCGTGCTCCACCGGCCCGCCGCGGGCCAGCGACGTGATCAGCCCGACCCTCAAGGCTGGGCGGCGACGGTGGGCGGGCGCGTGGCCGCCACCACCGACGCGAGCGCCGCGAGCAGCCACATGGGGATGATCACCTGGGCGCTGATGAAGGCGCCCGAGACCATCGCCACCACCAGCGACGCCTGCACGGCGATCCCGAGCCGCAGCCCGTCACGGTCGCCCAGCCGCTCGCTGCGAGCGATCACCACCCGCGTCCGCTGCCAGCTCGCGGCCAGGAAGCCCAGGAACGCGATCAGCGCGGGCACGCCGAGCTCCGCCAGCACCTCGAGGTAGGAGTTGTGCACGACGGGCTCCTCGAGCTTGATCACCTCGTCGATCACGTACTCCGGGCTGGCGTCGCCGAAGCGGCCCGGGCCGATGCCGAGCAGCGGGCGATCGCCCGCCATCCGGATCGCGCCCCTCCACAGCGCCTCGCGCGACTGCACGTTGGCGGTGGCCACCTTGCCCTTGGCCTGGACGCGCTCGCCGATCAGCGGCCCCCAGAAGGCCAGCGCGAGCACCAGGATGGCCATCGACGCCGCGCCCGCCGCCAGCAGACCCCCGATCGGGACCCGCCGCGTCCACACCGCCCACACGACGAGCGCGAGCATTCCCACCAGCGCGCCTCGCGACAGCGTGGCCAGCAGCGCCGCCACGATCGGCAGCGTCGCCAGCACCCACAGCGTGCGGTACCGGCGGTCCTGGGCGATCAGGTAGAGGGCGAGGGGGAGCGCCGTGGCCAGCAGGTAGCCGAAGTCGTTTGGGTCGCCGACGGGGCCGCTCGCCAGCCCGTAGCCCTGGGTCAGGAACGTGAAGAGCGCCCACATCGAGGCGGCCGACAGCGAGGCGAGCAGCGCCCTCAGGCTCGCCCGGACCGCCTCCCGCGTGCGCACCAGCTGGACGTAGAGGAAGAAGAAGCTCGCGAACAGCAGGTAGCGCAGCGTCTTGGGGATGCTCGCCGCGAGGTCGGGCGACGCGAGCGTCGAGACCAGCACGATCAGCGTGAAGGCCGCCAGCCAGCCCAGCGGCGCCGGCAGCGCGAGCGGCTCGCCGGCGGCGAACAGCCGGATCAGGTAGCCGACCAGCACCAGCGCGCCGAGGATCTTGACCACCGACACGGTCTCGGTCGGGAAGGCGAGCGCGTCGTCCCACGGGAACGCCGCGATCAGCACCAGCAGCAGGGCGGTCGCGTTCGCGAGCACCATGCCGAGCACGATCGCCGCGCCGACCATGCCCAGCGCCACGAGCGGCGCGAAGGCGGATGCCGCCGCCACGGCGGCCGCGAGCACCGCGGCCGGTATCGCCAGCCAGGCCCCCCCGAGCCGGTGGGACATCAGCTCGTCTCTAGAGGCGGTGGGATCTCCGCCTGCGGCTCGCGCTGGTAGTAGTAGCCGCCGGTGGCGTCCAGATCGTCGCCGGACTCGTTGAGCACCACCCCGACGACGTGCGCGCCGACCAGCTCGAGGCGCTGCAGCGCGAGCTGCACCGCGGACGGCTTCGGCCCGCCGGCGGCGAGCACCATCAGCACGCCGTCGGTGTGCGGCGCGATCAGCCGGGCGTCGTTGACGGGCAGGATCGGCGGGCTGTCGATCAGCACCAGCGCGTTCAGCGTGCGCAGCTGCGTGGCGAGCGCGGCGGCGCGGATGGCGAGCATCTCCGTCGGCTCAGGCGGCATCGGGCCGCTCGTGAGGACCCACAGGTTGGGGTAGCCGGAGCCCTTCAGGTACGGCTCGGAGTCGCGCACGGCCATCATCGTCGAGAGCCCCTCGAGGTTGTCGAGCCCGAAGATCTCGTGCTGGCGCGGGCGGCGGAAGTCGGCGTCCACGATCACCGTCTCGACCCCGACCTGCCCGAGCGCGACGCCGAGGTTGGCGACCGTGGTCGACTTGCCCTGGGCGGGCTCCGGGCTCGTGACCTGGATCAGCTTGTTGGGGTCGTCGAGCAGGAACTGCACGTTTGTGCGCAGGGCGCGGAAGCCCTCCTGAAGGCCGATCATCTGGTCCTCGTCCCAGATCAGCCGTGCCGGCCCGCGCTGCAGGGAACGGTGACGGGGCAGCCGGCCGAGGAGCGGCGCGTCGGTGAGCTCGGCCACGTCGTCGGGCGTCTCGACGCGACGGCGCAGGCGCTCGATCGCGAACGCGAGCAGCACGGCGGCCAGCGCGCCGAGCAGCGCGGCCGTGGCGATGATCAGCGGCGGGCGCGGCTGGATGGGCGACTCGGGAGGCTCGGCGGGATCGACCAGGCTCGCGATCACGAGCTTGTTGCCGGAGATCGAGTTCACGAACGCCTCCGCCGCGGCGCGGGCCGTCAGCGCGGCGTCCGCGGGACTCTCGGCGGTGCCCGAGATGCGGAGGATGCCGGTGCCCGGCTCGATCGACGTGTCGACCTCGCCCGGCAGCGGCTTGCCGATCGCCTGCTCGGCGCGGCGCAGGTTGACCTCCGCCTTCGCCGTGGCGGCGTAGGTGCCCAGCAGCGCGGAGATGCTGTCGGATGCGACGAAGCCCTGGCCCTGGCGGACGTCAGGCGTGAGCGCGAGCGTGGCGGTCGCCTCGTAGCGGGCCGGTCGCGAGAAGGCGATCAGTGCGCTGAGGACGATCGCAAGCCCGATCACCCCGACCATCAGCCAGCGGCGCTTGACCGCTATGGCGAGAAGGTCTTTCAGCTCCATGTGCGTTCGATGGTAGGCGTGTCGGCGGCGCGCGGCCACCGCTGCACGGTGCGTGGCGAGGCGACGCAGCGCGCGTAAAGGTCGGCGTAGCGCTCCGCCATGCGGTCGGCGCCACGGTCGGCGGCGACGGCGCGCTGGGTCGCGAGCAGCTCCTCGCGAAGGTCCGGGTCGCGGAGCACCGCGCGGATCGTGGCCACGGCGGACGCCTCGTCGGCGCACACCTGGCGCGGGCCGAGCAGCTCGCGGTTGGCGGGGATGTCGGACGCGATGACGAGCACGTCGCGGGCCATCGCCTCGAGCACGGCGAGCGGCGCGCCGTCCCACTCGGAGTAGTGCAGGAGCACCGTGGCCTGGGCGAGCTCCTCGAGCGCTGCCGCGTGCGGGAGCCAGCCGCTGATCGGGACGCCAGCGGCGCGCAGCGGCGCGTCCTCGCCGCCGACGGCGTCGCCGATCCAGCGCACGCGTGCATCGCCGGCGACCGCGGCGAGGATCCGCGCGCTCGCCTCCGGCCGCCGCGCCGGGCCGATGCGCCCCACGGCCGCCACCAGCACGTCGGGCCGCGGCGGCGCCGGCTGCACCGGCGCGTCCAGTTCGGGGATCCCGTTCGGCACGACCGCGACGCGGGGCGCGCGCAGGACGTCGCGCGCGAGCGTGGCCTCGGCCTCCGAGACCGCCGCCACGACGTCGCAGCGGCGGGCGACGGCCCACTCGGCGGCCCGGTAGGCGGCGAGCACGCCGCCGCCGTCGGGGCGCCGGGCGAACGCGTACCCGTGCGGCGTGTAGACCTTGGGCACCCGGCCGGCCGCCAGCGAGCCGAGGGCGCCCGCGAAGGATGAGTGCAGGTGCACGACGTCGGGGCGGCGCTCCTGGACGAGCCGCCGCAGCGCGAGGGCCGTCGTCGCCTGGGCGCGCGGGCTCCGGCGCCGCCACGCGAGCGGGAGCAGCTCGACCGCTTCGGGCAGCCGCTCGCGCAGGTCGGCGGGCGTCTCGGGGCGCACGGCGTAGGCGAGCGCGACCTCGTGCCCCGCCGCCGACAGCCGCGACGAGAGCGACGTCACGATGCCCAGCGTCCCGGCCCAGGACGCCTCCGTCACCTCGAGGATCTTCAAGGGGGTTCTCAGTAAGCGCCGCGGCCGGAGAGCACGGCCGGGATCGTCGCGAGCAGGATCTCGATGTCCCGCGCGAGCGACCAGCCCGACACGTACTGGTAATCGAACGTGACCCGCTCGGCGAGCGGGATCTGCGAGCGGCCGGAGATCTGCCACGGCCCGGTCAGGCCGGGGCGCAGGTCGGTGCGGCGACCCTGCCATTCGAGCGTCAGGGCGGCGGCCTCGGAAGGATGGATCGGGCGCGGGCCCACCAGGCTCATGTCGCCCTTGAGCACGTTGACCAGCTGCGGGGCCTCGTCGAGCGAGAAGCGCCGCAGGTACCGGCCCACGCGCGTGACGCGGTGGTCGACGGGCGACTTGACGATCCCGCCGTCGGCGCCGACGTCCACCGGCGCGGAGTCGGTGTTCATGGAGCGGAACTTGAGCAGCCGGAACGGGCGTCCGTTGAGGCCCGGGCGGATCTGCGTGAAGAAGATCGGGCCGCGCGAGTCCAGCTTGATGGCGAGCATCGACACGACGAGGGCCGGCGACAGCAGTACGAGCGCCACGGTCGAGCCGACCACGTCGAGCACGCGCTTGGCGGCCCGCGAGAGGCGCGAGAACGTCGGCACGTCGATCGAGAGCAGCGGCAGGCCGCCGATCTGGTCCATCGTGCGCGCGCCGTCGAGGAACTCGAACAGGCGCGGGACGACGTCGACGGCGATGCCGGCGTCGCGGCACACGCGGAGGACCTCGAGCAGCTCCTCGTGGTGCACGCGGGAGAAGGCGACCATCACGCGGTCCACACGGCCGAGCGCGACGAGCTCGGGAACCGCGGAGAGGTCGCCGAGGCGGGGGAGCCCGAAGGCGAGCTCGTCGTCGTCGTCCACGTAGCCGATCGGGACGAGGCCGAGCTCGGGATGGTTGTGCAGGCGGTCGACGAGCCGTTCGGCGACATCGCCGGAACCGACGATCAGCGTCCGCTGGAACAGCTCGGTGGCGCCGTGGACGGTCACGCGGGCGGCGGCCCGTGCGAGGCCCGCGGTCATCGCCACGCCGAGCGTGGCCACGATCGTGCCGCGCGCGGCGTGCGGGGCGTCGACGAGCACCAGCAGGCCGTACAGCGGCCAGGAGAGCAGCAGGCAGGTGAGCACGAGCTTCGGCGCCTCGCCGATCCCGCTCGCCCACGTCCGCAGGTCGTCACGCGAGTACAGGCCGCACAGGAACGCGCCGGCCGGCCAGGCGACCGCGAGCAGGGCCACGAGCGCGAGCATCGCGAACGGGCCCAGGCCGGCGAACGCCCCCGCCATGGCGCCGGCGGCGGCGCCGGCGAGGATGTCGGCGATCCCCAGCTGACGGCGCAGGTGCTGGGAACGACGACGCCGTTCCTCCGGGGGCCGCACGCGCGATTCGAGCGCGACAAGCTCAAAGTCGATCGCCATTTAGACCCGACCCGTGTGCCGCTGTTCGAAAGTTTGACCGTTACGCATGCATCCCTGCCCGCTGTATTTGCGTGCCCAATTTCCTGGTGGGGCAATCCCGAACCTACCCCGCCAGGCGAGGTACACAGTCAAGCTGTGTGTGGCGCTCGGGTCAACCCATACCATTGTCCAGAGACTCGACATGTAGCCGAGTCATCGGACAGGGGCGGTCAATATGCGCGTGGCGGTCCGCACTCGGACCGCCACGCGTTGTCACATTCGTCTACTCGTCCGCGGTGCGGCGGCGCAGAACGAGGCCTGTGGTCAGGAGCGCAACCCCGCCGATGAGGATGGGGATGGCTGCGAAGCCGGTGAACGGGAGCTGCTCGTCGCCGTTGCCCTGGGCGCCGGATTCGACCTGGCGGGCGGGCTGGGCGGGCGTGTCCTCGTTGCCGCCGCCGCTGGGCGCCTCGTTGTCGTTGTCGCCGGCGGGGCCGCCGGAGTCCTCTTCGCCGAGGACGTCGTTGTCGCCTCCGCCGCTATCGGGCGTCGTAGTCGGCGGCGTGGTGGTGGTCGGCGTGCTCGTCGGCGTGCTCGTCGGCGTGCCGTACTGGTTCTGCGCGGCGTTGCCGTTCTGGCTCGCAAAACCGCTGACGGCGAGTCCGGCACCGCCCGTGCTCAGCACCATGCCGAGCGCCAGCATGCCGAGGATGGCAAGTCTTGAACGCATAGTCTCGGTCCTCCTTGACCGACCGGCGCGGCTCCGAACCCTTTGCTTGATCGCGTCCAGCTCGAGGGCTGTAGGAGCAGGTCGCTCCGCCTCGAGCAGGTCGATCACGGGTCCGAGCTCCGCGTCGCGGAGATGGTCGTCGTGATGGGTCATCACAGGGCAATACGAACGAGGCGACCGATTCCTGACCGAAGATCTCACTGAATGCGCGATGCGGACTTCGAGCGGCTGTACGAACGGGAGGCGGAAGGGCTCTACGGCTTCCTCGCCTACCGGACCGGCGACCGCGCCCTCGCCGAGGACCTGCTGGCGGACACGTTCGAGCGGGCCCTGCGCTCGCGCGGCAAGTTCGACCGGCGGCGCGGAACCGAGCGCAACTGGCTGTACACGATCGCGCTGAACCTCCTGCGCGACCACGCGCGCCGCGCCGCGGCCGAGAGCCGGGCGGTCGAGCGGCAGACGGCCGGCCCGCCGGAGACCGCGGGCCGCGGCCTCGACGTCGGTGATCGCGAGGCGCTGCGGCTCGCGATGGACACGCTCGCCGACGAGGAGCGCGAGGCGATCGCGCTGCGCTTCGGCGCCGACCTCACCGTGCCCGAGATCGCCAAGGTGCTGGGCGAGCCGCTGACCACCGTGGAGGGCCGCGTGTACCGCGCCCTGCGCAAGCTCCGCGAGCGGCTGTAGCGGTACCATGCTCGGCGGACCGTGCTAGGCGGGGATGTAGCGGAGCCCTATACCCGCAATCCGCTCTAGCGGGGCTGAATCCCCTCTTAAGGGACGCGGCCCCCGGGTCAGCGCGCCGGTCGCGGCGTCGATGGCCGGGTCCCGCTCGATGTCGGCCCGTGAACCAGGTCAGGTCCGGAAGGAAGCAGCCTTAAGCGGTCACCGGTAGGCGGTGCGGGGTCGCCCGACTGGAGCTTGCGACTGGTGAATGCGTCCCGGGGACCGCCCTCGACGGAGGGTGCACGGTCCGCTTTTTCCACCGCCGCAGCCATCCGGAGGGCCACTAGACTCAAGCGTCCCGTGCCGGCCTCCTCCTCGCTGTATCGCCGCCACCGCCCGCGTACCTTCGCCGACGTCGTCGGCCAGGACCACGTGGTGCGGACGCTGCGCAACGCCGTCCAGCAGGACAAGGTGCATCACGCCTACCTGTTCGTGGGCTCGCGGGGCACCGGCAAGACGTCGATGGCGAAGATCCTCGCGGCCTCGCTGAACTGCGATCCCAGCCACCCGGCCCGACCATCACCCCGTGCGGCGAGTGCGACTCGTGCCGCTCGATCGCGCTGGGCTCGTCGCTCGACGTGATCGAGATGGACGCCGCGTCGAACAACTCGGTCGACGACATCCGCGACCTGCGCGAGAAGGTCGCCTACGCGCCGGTCTCGGGGCGCCACAAGGTCTACATCCTCGACGAGGCGCACATGCTGACCTCGCAGGCGTGGAACGCCTTCCTCAAGACGCTCGAGGAGCCGCCGCCGAACACGATCTTCGTGCTCGCCACGACCGAGGCGGCGAAGGTGCTGCCGACGGTGGTGGACCGCTGCCACCGGTTCGACTTCGCGCGCCCCAGCGTCACCCAGATCGCCGAGGTCCTGCGGCGCGTCGCCGAGCCGGAGGGCATCACGATCCCCGACGAGGCGGTCGCGCTGATCGCCCGCTCGGCGACCGGCTCGTTCCGCGACGCGCTCGGGACGCTCGAGCAGCTGCTCGCCTACTCCGGCAAGGAGATCGCGCTGGAGGACGTCCTGGCCGTGCTCGGCGCGGCCGACGCGGACCTGCTGTTCGGCGCCGTCGACGCGATCGCCGCCGGCGACCGGCGCGAGGCGCTGCTGGCCGCCGCGCTGCTGGCCGAGTCGGGGCGCGACCTCGGGCGTTTCTTCGGCGACCTCGAGGCGCACGCGCGTGGCCTGATGGTCGTGCAGACGCTCGGCGAGGTCCCGCCCGAGCTGCGCGTGACCGCCGAGCAGGACGATCGCCTGGCCGAGCAGGCCGGGCGGGTCGGTCCCGCCGCCGTCGTGCGGCTGCTGGAGCTGATCGCGGCCGCCCTGCGCGCGATGAAGGACGGCGCGGACGCTCGCACGCAGCTGGAGCTCGCGCTGCTCAAGGCCGCCACCCCCGCCTACGACCCGAGCGTCAAGGCGCTCCTGGCCCGCCTGGAGCGCCTCGAGGGCCGTGCTGGCCCCGTCACCTCCGCGCCGGCCGGGCCGCGCTCGCCGGCCATTCCCGCGACGGCCGCCGGGCGCGCCGCCGTCCAGCCCGAGACGGGCCGCACCTCCGTGGCGGTCACCGCCCAGGTCGAGGGGCAGCCGCCGGTCGCGGCCGCCACGACGCTGCCGGGCGCGCCCGAGGGCGGCCAGGACGAGGCCACCGCGATGGCCGAGCAGGCCGCGGCCACCGTCACCGCCGAGCTGGCCACCGAGGCCGATCCGTCCCCCGCGGTCGCCGCCGTGGCGGTCGTGGAGCCCGACGCTCCGGCCTCCGAGCCCAGCTTCTCGGCCAGCGTCGAGCTCTCGCCCGAGGCCTTCGCCGAGCTGTGGCCCGCCGTGCTCGAGAGCCTGCAGGAGGAGGCGCCGCACCTCGCCGCCGTCCTCCAGAGCGCCCACCCGGGCCAGGTCGACGACGGCGCGCTGACCCTCGCGTGGCCCGAGACCGCGGGCTTCTTCAAGCGCAAGGCCGAGGACCCCACGAGCCAGGACGCGATCGTCCGCGCCATCCGCGCCGTCACCGGGACCTCGCTACGCCTCGCCTACGAGCTGCGCGACGAGAGCGAGCTCGCCGTCGAGCCCGCCGCTCCGCGGCTCTCCGAGGAGGAGCTGGTCACCCGCTTCGTCGAGGAGTTCGACGCCGAGGTACTGCCAGACCAGGAGGAGCCGACCTGATGCCCCAGCCGCCCAACCTCAACAAGATGCTCGAGCAGGCCCAGCAGATGCTGGCCCAGCAGCAGGAGGCGCAGGAGAAGCTGAAGGACGAGCGCGTCGAGACGACCGCCGGCGGCGGCATGGTCAAGGTCGTCATGACCGGCGACCTGCGCCTGCAGGAGCTCACGATCGATCCCGACGCGGTCGATCCCGAGGACGTCGAGATGCTCCAGGACATGGTCATCGCCGCCGTCAACGAGGCGCTGCGCTCGGCCGAGGAGATCCAGCAGAAGGCGATGGGCGGGGCCGGCGACGCGGGCGGCTTCGACCCCATGAGCGCGCTCGACGCGCTCGGCCTCGGCGGCGCCGGAGGCCCGGGCGGCGGCCTCGGCGGCCTCGGCGGGGGCATGCCCCCCGGCGGCGGCGGGAACCGCGCGGCGCGCCGCCGCAAGAGGTAGTCCTGCTCGCCCCGCCGCTCCAGCGCCTGGTCGACGAGCTGGGCAAGCTCCCGGGCATCGGCAACCGCACCGCCCAGCGGCTCGCCTTCCACGTGCTGCGCTCCTCCACCGAGGACGCGAACGCGCTCGCCGAGGCGATCCGCGACGTCAAGGAGAAGATCACGCTGTGCGAGATCTGCTTCAACCTCGCCGAGGGCCCCCGCTGCACGATCTGCCTCGACGAGCGTCGCGACGCCGGGCTGATCTGCGTCGTCGAGGAGCCCGGCGACGTGATCCCGATCGAGCGCACGCACGAGTACCGCGGCCGCTACCACGTGCTCGGCGGCGCGCTGTCGCCGATCGATGGCGTGGAGCCCGAGGACCTCAAGCTCGCCCAGCTCTACGAGCGGGTGGCGTCCTCGCCGGAACCCGTGCGCGAGGTGGTGCTGGCCACGAACCCGACCACCACCGGCGAGGCGACCGCCCACCACATCGCCTCCGCGCTGCACGAGCGCACCCCTGACGTGGCCGTGTCGCGGCTGGCGTCGGGCCTGCCCGTCGGCGGCGACCTCGAGTACGCCGACGAGGTGACGCTCGGCCGCGCGCTGGCGGGCCGGCGGACGGTGTAGCTACTGGGCGTTGGCGAGCGCGCGCTTGAGCGCGGCGTCGCCGCGCTTGACGGCGAGCTTGGCTTTGCGGTAGCGCTTCGGCCAGCCGCCGGCGGCCGCGATCGACATCCGGGCCTGGGCGGCGGCGGTCGTGCGCAGGGCATCGACGACGTCCGCCTCCGGGGTCTTGGCGCGGGTGACCGGCGCGAGCGAGCCGGCGGCGGCGCGCGTACGCCCGCGACAGCCGCCGGGCGAAGCGGGCCTGAGCGCCGCGGGTGGTCGGCTGCGTTGAGCCGCTTGCGCAGCGGCACACGCCGGGCGTCGAGCTTGGCGACGATGCCCGGCAGGCGGGCCTGGGCGGCCAGATCCGGCCCCGGCTCGAGCCACGCGCCGTCGCGCAGGGAGAGCTGGCGGATCCCGCCGGCGCAGCCGAGCGCGGCGACCCACGACTCGCTCGGCGCCACGCAAGCGACGGCGAGCGCTCCGGCCGTGGACGGCACGACCGTGACCTCCATCGTGCGCCCGCCGGCGATCGATAGCTCGCCGTAATGCCACGCCGACATGCCGAGCAGCTTCGCCGGGCGCGGCTTCGGCAGCGATTCGGGCATCAGCGCGCGCAGCGGCGCGGGAAGCAGCGAGGTGTCCCCGACGGGGGCGATCGTCGCGAGCGCATACGCGCGCAGCCCCGAGGCCGGCCTGAACATCGCCGTCGCCTTGGGGTCGAGCCCGGGCACGCCGGGCACGGATCGCGCCGTCGCCCACGCGCCGTCGACGTTCACCGTGACCGGACCGGCCTTCGCGCTCAGCGGCTGCGCCGGCGGGGGCGGGGGCTCAGAGGTCGAGGCCGACCGCACGGCCCAGCCGACCAGCGCGGCGAGCGATCACCGCGAACGCGGCGGCGGCCACCAGTCCCTGGCGCAGCGACGTGCGGACCGGCGCTCCGGGGTGGTCAGCGGCCAGCGGCCCGGGTTCTCGATGGGCTCCGACGCGCTCGTGCTTCGTCTGCTCGGACTGCGTGCGCATCAGCCGCTGGAGTCGAAGATGTCCCCGCTGGGGGGCTTCGAGGGCGCCGGCGCCGGCGTCGGCGCGGGCGGCGCGGCGGTGGGCGCCGGGGCGGCCGCGGCGGGCGCCGGGGCCTCGACGATCGACGTCGTCGTGTCCTCGGGGGTCGGCGCCGGCGTGACGACGGGCGTCACCGCGGGCGCCGGGGTCCGCTTGGGCTTGGAGCGCCTCCGCGAGGGGCGCTTCGCCGGCCGGCGCAGCGCGGGCAGCGAAGCCGCCGCGCGCAGGGCGAGCGTCTGGGCCTCGGGCGTGCCGGTGGCACCGGCCACCTCGCCGTCCAGGCTGCTCGAGGCGACCTTGGGCGCGGGCTCCGCGCCGCCCGGGTGCAGAAGGAAGCCGACCGCGAAGGCGACGGCCACGAGCGCGCCGAGGGCGAGCTTGGCCTGCCCGGTCGCGCGGCCGTCGTAGCCGGTCAGCCGCTGGCGGAAGCTCAGCCCGGACATGCGACGGGCTTCCTCGCGCCCGGGTACACGCAGCGGTCAACCCGCTTGGGGGCCTTGCCGCGCGCGGATCAGGATCGTGGTGTGCTTGCCGATGCGCCCGGCCTTGGTGACGAAGATCGTGAGCCGCGTCCCGGCTCGCAGCCGGCGCTGGAACTTCACCAGCCGCTTGAGCGCGGCGGTGCGGGCCCATCGCTTCACCGGGCAGCTCGAGCCCCGGCAGAGCAGCGTGATGCGGGCGCCCTTGGGAGCGCGGACCGTCAGCAGCGTGATGCGGGCGCCGCTGGTCGTCATCCGGCCGCGGATGCGCACCGTCGGCAGCGGGTCCATGAGCGTCGGGCCGTCCTGGCCGAGCACGCCGCCGGTGCCGGTGCCGGTGGGGGGCGCGGGGGTCGGGGTGGGGGTCGGCTTCGGCTTGGGCGTGGGCGTCGCGGCGTCGGCGTCGGCGCGGGAGGCCGGGGCGGCGCGGGCGCCGCGGTGACCGTGCCGGTCTGCCTGGACACGCGGTACGTGTATCCGTCCCGGTTGCGCACGAGCAGCACGATGCGCAGGACGGCCCCACGGTCGGCCTCGGCGACCTTGTAGGTGTCAGCGTTGGCACCCGAGATCTGGTCGCAGTCGTCGGTGGTCGGCGCGGAGCCGTGGCAGCGCCACCAGCTCCACTCGGGCGGACCGCCCTGCCACTCGGCGCCCTCCTGGCGCAGGGTCGAGCCGACCTGCGGCGTCCCGGCCACCTCGGGGGAACGGGTGATGCGCGGCGGATCGGCCGAGGCGACGGCCGGCACGATCGCGCCCGCCATCACGGCGACGAGCACCAGCGCGGCGGACCTCGCCACGCGTTCCCGGCACCGCCTGATCATCGACTCAACCACCTTGGTCATCCATGCCTCCCGCAAGAATGATGGAACCGCCCCACCATCGGGTCAATCGGCCGTACGTCCACGAGGCCTCCGACGACTCAAGCACTGTAGGCACAGAATCCAGTGGCGTGCGCCACCAATTCGGCCAGGGGACACGCACCCTATCCTTCTCCGCGTGTCCGGCACGGTGGTCATGAAGTTCGGCGGGACGTCCGTCGCGGACGCGGAGCGCCTCAAGCGCGCGGCGCGGAGGATCGTCGTCCGCGCGCGAGCACGGCCAGCGCGTGGTCGCGGTCCTGTCCGCGCGCGGCAAGACCACCGACGAGCTGATCCAGATGGCCGAGGAGGTCTCGACCACCCCGGACCCGCGCGAGATGGACATGCTGCTCTCCACGGGCGAGCGGATGTCGTGCGCGCTGTGCGCGATGGCGATCAACGACCTCGGCCACGTGGCGATCTCGCTCACCGGCTCCCAGGCTGGAATCGTGACCGACACCAGCCACACCAAGGCCCGCATCCTCGACGTGCGCGCGGACCGGATCCGCGCCGCGCTCGACGAGGACAAGATCGTGCTCGTCGCCGGCTTCCAGGGCGTCTCGACCACCAAGGACGTGACGACCCTCGGGCGCGGCGGCTCGGACACCACCGCCGTCGCGCTGGCGGCCGCCATGCAGGCCGAGGTGTGCGAGATCTACACCGACGTGGCGGGCGTGTTCAGCGCCGACCCGCGCATCGTGCCCGACGCGCGCAAGCTGCCGGTCGTGTCCTTCGAGGAGATGCTGGAGATGTCCGCCTCGGGCGCGGGCGTGCTGCAGCTGCGCTCGGTCGAGTACGCGCGCAACCACGGCGTGCGCATCCACTGCCGCTCGTCGTTCACCGAGGAGCCCGGGACCTTCGTGGTCGGAGAAGAGGAGACGATGGAACGCCCCCTGATCACCGCCGTCACGCACTCGCGCGACGAGGCGCGCGTCACGCTGCTCGGCGTCCCGGACCATCCGGGCATCGCCGGGCGCATCTTCACGGCGCTCGCCGACGCGAACGTCAACGTCGACATGATCATCCAGAACGAGCCCGTGACCGAGGGCTCGGCGGCCGACATGTCCTTCACGGTCCCGCGCTCGGACCTGCGGACGGCCCGCGGCGCGCTCGACCCGGTGGTCGCCGCGGTCGGCATCGCGTCCGTGGCCGAGGACGCCGCGATGGGGAAGGTCTCCGTCGTGGGCGCGGGAATGAAGTCCCATCCCGGCGTCGCCGCGCGGGTCTTCTCCACGCTCGGGGACGAGGGCATCAACATCGAGATGATCTCGACCTCGCCGATCAAGATCTCCTGCGTCGTGGGCGCCGATTCCGTCGACCGCGCGGTGCGCGCGCTGCACCGCGCCTTCGAGCTCGGGGCCGACCAGGTCGAGGCCGAGCACCCCTTCGGACCCTCAGCGGAGCGCGCGGTATGAGCCAGTACAGGGTCGCCGTCGTGGGCGCCACCGGCGCCGTCGGCACCGTGATGCGCGAGAAGCTGCGCGAGCGCGGCTTCCCGGCGAGCGAGATCATCCCCTTCGCCTCCGAGCGTTCGGCCGGCAAGGAGCTCGACGGCCAGACCATCCGCGCGCTGTCCGACGACACCATCCAGCGCTTCGACCTGGCGATCTTCTCGGCGGGCGGCTCGACCTCCGGCGAGTGGGCGCCGAAGTTCGTCGAGGCCGGCGCCGTCGTGGTCGACAACTCCTCCAAGTGGCGGCGCGACCCCGAGGTCCCGCTCGTGGTCTCCGAGGTCAACCCGGAGGCGCTCGACGCCCACAAGGGCCTGATCGCGAACCCGAACTGCTCGACGATGCAGCTGATGGTCGCGCTGAAGCCCATCCACGAGGCGGCCGGGATCGAGCGGCTGATCGTCTCCACCTACCAGTCCGTGTCCGGGACCGGCGTGAAGGCCGTCGAGGAGCTCGACGCCCAGACCCACGCGGTCCTGCACGGGATGGAGCCGGGCGAGCCGACGCGTCTACCCGCACCCGATCGCGTTCAACGTCCTCGGCGGCGCCGGCAACTTCGCCGACGGCGACGACCACACGGACGAAGAGCGCAAGATGATGTTCGAGACGCGCAAGATCCTCGGCGACGAGTCGATCGCGATCAACGTCACCTGCGCCCGCGTCCCGGTCCGCAACTGCCACTCGGAGTCGGTCACGCTGCAGACACGCGAGCCGCTCTCGGTCGAGGCCGCGCGCGAGCTGCTCGAGGGCGCGCCCGGGCTGACGATGGTCGACGACCCGCCCTCGCACGCCTACCCGACGGCGCTCAACTCCGCGGGGCACGACGACGTGTTCGTCGGCCGGCTGCGGCGCGATCCGTCCCACGAGCGCGGGCTGTGCCTGTGGGTCGTCTCCGACAACCTGCTCAAGGGCGCGGCGACCAACGCGGTGCAGATCGCCGAGGTGCTGCACGAGCGCGGGCTGATCCGCGCGAAGACCCCCGTGTGATTTCTGCGTGGGGTGGGTATCTCACCCGTGCACATTTCCGTGGGGGTACAGAGAGGAGGGCGCGTCGGGCGCCCTCTTTTCTCTTCCAGGGGGTGACTACCAGCCGCCGGAGCTCTCGCCGCCGACGCCCGCGACGACCGAGGTCGTCCAGTCGATGACCGAGGTGGGCTTCACGACGTGCTTGTTGAGCCCCAGTTCCTTGGGCTCGAGGCCGAGCGCGAGGCCGACCATCTGCGGGAGGTGGAGCACCGGCATGTTCAGCGGCCGCCCGACGACCTGCTCGGCCATCGGCTGCTGGAGGTCCAGGTTGAGGTGGCACAGCGGGCACGGCGTGACCAGGCAGTCCGCGTCCGCGTCCACGGCGTCGCCGAGGTGCGTGCCGGCCTGGCGGAGCGAGTTCTCCTTGTTCATGGTGATGATGGGGAACCCGCAGCACTTGTAGGCGCCCGCGTAGTCGACCACCGTGCCGCCCAGCGTCTCGATCAGGCGCTGGAGGTAGCGGTCGCGAGGGTGCTCCTCGTCGATCGACAGCCGGTCGGTGGGGCGGACGATGTAGCAGCCGTAGAACGGCCCGACCCGCAGGTCGGTCAGCGGCCGCTTGACCTTGGCCTTGATCGTGTCGAGCCCGATCTCCTCGACCATCAGCCACAGGAAGTGCTTGTTGGAGATGCCCTTCTCGTAGGTCAGGTTCTCCGCGCTCAGCGTCTCGTTGACGTGGTTGCGGTAGTCCGTGTTC
>CAVXSJ010000005.1:0-231613 GCA_963764385.1 uncultured Solirubrobacteraceae bacterium
TCGAGGTCGAGCTGTTCGTGCTCGCCCCCGTCCCAGTCCTCGACTGAGCAGCGATTCACGCCGACGCGCCCGGGACGATCCACGCGATCATCGCGAGGAAGTGGCTCGCCGCCGCGGCGATCACCAGGCTGTGGAAGACCTCGTGGAACCCGAACCGGCCCGGCCACGGTTTGGCTTCCGCGTCGCGTAGACCGCGGCGCCCACCACGTAGAGGGCGCTGCCGACGGCGAGCAGGAGCAGCGGCGTGAGCGACAGGCGTGCGAGGAGCTGCGAAAGCCCGACCCCCGCGGCGCCCCCGACCGTGACAGAGCTGAGCGCGACGAGGCCCCGCGGCGCGTCGATCCAGGCGGCGCTCATCGCGATCCCGCCCAGGGCGCCCAGCCAGACCGTTGCGAGCACGACCGTGCGGAGCGGGCTCGTCAGCACGAGGACCGCGATCGGCGTCGTGCTCGCGGCGATGAAGAGGAAGATCGTACTGTGGTCGAGCCGGCGCAGCAACGGCCGCCAGCGCGGATCCCCGTGCCACCGGTGGTAGAGCCCGCTGATGGCGAACAGCGCGCACAACCCGGTTCCGTAGACGACGGACGCCGCGCGGGCGCCGGGCGTGGGAGCCAGCGCGACGAGCGTCGCGGCCGCGGCGAGGGCCAGCCAGAAGGCGTACGCGTGCAGCAGCCCCCACCACGTCGGGACGATCTCGTTGACGGTCGGGCTCGCGGTGGGGAGCGGAAGAGGGGTCGGCATCGGGCTTCTTCGGACGGCGTACGTGTCCTTGAATCAGGCCCCGCAGCTCCGCCCGCGGAACGTCGGTCGCCATGCCCTCGCGACCACGCTACTCCCCCCGCCCCACGCGAGGCAAACAGCGTTGATGCCCCAATTCGCCTCCGTGGTGGCTAAACTTTCGGTGAGGAAGGGCATTGACGACAGGGTCTGGACCCCGGGCAGTGTCGGCTGACCTTCGAGAACGCCGCGTTCTTGGAAAGGTCGTCGTGTCGCAATCTCCCTCAGCCTCTTGGCGCTGCCAACGCCGGCAAGACCCCGGCGTCGTGCGGCTGGCGCTCGCCGGTGAGGTCGACGTCGGCGGTGTCTCAGCGCTCGAGGTGGCCGTCAAGGCCGCCCAGGCCGACGCGCCGCTCGTGATCGTCGACCTCGGGGGGCTCGCGTTCCTGGACGTCAACGGGCTGCGGGTGCTCCTCGACGCTCACGACCGCGCCCAGCACGACGGGCACCGGCTTCAGATCCGGTCGGCCCGGGGGGCCGTCCGGAAGATGCTCGAGCTGACCGGCGGCGCGGAGCGTCTCGAGGTCGTGGCGGCGGGCGCCGGCGACGCCCCGCAGCAGGTCACCGGGGCGTCGGCACGCGAGCAGCTCGCCGCGGTCCCCGATCCCCGCCGGGCGTCGCTGAGCGTGCTGGAGGCCGACCCCGGCCTCGGCTCGTTGCTGACGAACGCGCGGCGCGCGTCGGCCGCCGAGGCGCTGGTCGGCTCGCCGCTCACGCTCGACATGGGCGAATGGGACGTGAAGCCGTTCCTGCGCGCCGGTGCCGCGCACGTCGGCCTGCTGGTCGTCGACGGCTTCCTCGCCAGGGAGCTCCTCATCCAGGACCAGGTCAGCGCGGAGCTGCTCGGCCCCGGCGACGTGCTCCGGCCCTGGGACGACCGCGACCTCGATCAGGGCGCCCCGCTCTTCGAGATCCGCTGGAACGTGCTCGCCCCCACGCGGCTGATCCTGCTGGACCGCCGGTTCGCAATCCGCCTGCGCGACTACCCCGAGGTCTCCGCGGCGCTGTTCGAGCGCTTGCACCAGCGCTCGCAGCGGCTGGCGGCGACGAAGGCCATCGCGCAGCTGATGAACGTCGAGCGCCGCCTCATCGGGTTGTTCTGGCACCTCGCCGGGCGATGGGGGTTCGTCACCCGCGACGGCGTCGTGATCCCGTTCCCGCTCACCCACCGCCTGCTGGGCGATCTGGGGGCGCGCGACGGCCGACCGTGACCACCGCGTCAGGCACCTCACGGCGCGGGGCAGATGACCGACGGGCCGACGGGACGCGCGCCGTCGGCGTCTGGCAGATGCCGACCCGGCCGAGTCCGTCTGCGCGCCGCCCGGCGCACTGCGTCGGCGGCGCCGCCGCTTCTCACCGGTCGCCGTAGCGCGGGCCAGCCCGAGCAGCGACCAGATCGGGCTCTGCCCTGCCACGGGGGCTGCCCCTGGCGCCGACGGCGGAGGTGGGGAGCGAGCCCCCGCCACCGATGACCTTCCAGCACGAAGCGCTGATCTACCAGGGCCGCGACGGGTTTCTCGCGGGGGCGTTGCCGTTCATCGGGGATGGACTCGGGCGGGCCAGCCGGTGCTCGTGGCGGTGACGCGGAGAAGATCGCCGTGCTCGAGGACCGGCTCGGCGATGGCGCGGACGAGGTCGGTTCGTCGATATGACGAGTCGGCGCCAACCCGAACCGGATCATACCGGTGTGGCGGGACTTCGTGGCCGCGCAGCAGGGCCGCCCGACGCGGGGATCGGCGAGCCGATCTGGGCGGGCCGGGGCGCGACCGAGGTCGTCGAGTGCCAGCTCCACGAGGCGCTGCTGAACGTCGCGTTCGCCGACAGCGAGGGTTTCCGGCTCATGTGCCCGTACGACAAGGGCCGGCTGGAGCCCCCGGTCGTGCACGAGGCCTGCGCAGCCATCCGCTGGTCTCCTACGAGGACGGCGCGCAGGAGCCAGGCCTTCCGCGGGGCCGGGCTGCTGGCGCCGTTCGACGCGCCCCTCCCGCCGCCGTCGGCCCCCGCCGAGGCCCACTCCTTCGAGCTCGACGGGCTGTCGGAGGTCCGGGAGGACGTCGCGCGCGCCGCCGAGCGCGCCGGGTCGGGGCGAGCGGCGCGCGAGGACCTCGTCCTCGCGGTCAACGAGCTGGCCGGCAACAGCACCCGGCACGGCCGCGGCCGCGGCGTGCTGCGGTCTGGCGCGACGAGGAGATGCTCGTGTGCGAGGTCCGCGACCGCGGGCAGATCGACGATCCGCTCGGGGGCCGCCACCGGCCCGAGCCGGGTCAGAGGGCGGCTGGGGCCTGTGGATCGTCAACCAGGTCTGCGACCTGGTGCAGGTGCGCAGGGGCCCGGACGGCACGGTCGTCCGCGCCCTCATGCGCCACCGCCTAGGTCGCTCAGCCGCTCGACTGCTCCCAGAGGTTGATGCCGGCGTCGACGGCGTGGCGGTCGATCGCGGCCAGCTCGTCGTCGGAGAAGTCCAGGCGGTCGAGCGCGCCGAGGGTGTCGTCGAGCTGCCGACGCTCGACGCGCCGACCAGCGCCGACGTGACCCGCGCGTCGCGCAGCACCCACGCGAGCGCCATCTGCGCCAGCGACTGGCCGCGGCGCGGGCGATCTCGTTGAGCGCGCGCACGTGCGCGAGCCGTCCTCGGTGAGCATGTCCTCGCTCAGGAACACGCCCTTGGCGGCGCGCGAGTCCGCGGGGATGCCGTCGAGGTAGCGGTCGGTGAGCATGCCCTGGGCGAGCGGCGAGAACGCGATGCAGCCGACGCCCTCCTCGCCGAGCACGTCGAGCAGGTCCTCCTCGATCCAGCGGTTGAACAGCGAGTAGGACGGCTGGTGGATCAGCAGCGGGGTGCCGAGCTCGCGCAGGATCCGGACCGCCTCCTCGTGCGCTCGGCCGAGTAGGACGAGATGCCGGCGTACAGCGCCTTGCCCTGGCGGACCGCGGTGTCGAGCGCGCCCATCGTCTCCTCCAGCGGCGTGTCGGGGTCGAGGCGGTGCGAGTAGAAGATGTCGACGTAGTCGAGGCCCATCCGCGCAGGCTCTGGTCGAGCGACGAGAGCAGGTACTTGCGCGAGCCCCACTCGCCGTAGGGGCCGGGCCACATGTCGTAGCCGGCCTTGGTCGAGATCACGAGCTCGTCGCGGTAGGGCCGGAGGTCCTCGCGCAGTGGCGGCCGAAGTTCGTCTCGGCGGCGCCCGGGCGGCGGGCCGTAGTTGTTGGCGAGGTCGAAGTGGCGTGACGCCGCGGTCGAACGCGCGGCGCAGGATCGCGCGCTGGGCCTCGAACGGCTTGTCGTCGCCGAAGTTGTGCCACAGCCCCAGCGAGATGGCGGGGAGCTGGAGGCCGCTGCCGCCGCAGCGGCGGTAGAGCATCTGGTCGTAGCGATCGTCGGCGGGTACGTAGGTCATGACCGACATCGTGTCACCGTACGAGGAGAAGGGGATGACCACGTTCGGAGCTCACGCGTTCGTGTGGGCGGCGGAGTGGACGGAGGAGGGCGCGGAGACGGCGCTGCGGGGCGCCGCCGCGCGCGGTCTGGAGTTCGTCGAGATTCCGCTGCTGAGCGACCTCGACGCGTTCCCGCTGGAGCTCACGCGCGAGCTGGTCGAAGAGACGGGCCTCGAGGTGACGGCGTCGCTGGGGCTGCCCGCCGACTGCCACATGCCGTCAACCCCGAGGGCGCGGTGGCGTTCCTGCGCCGGGCGATCGAGCTGACCGCGGCACTCGCGGGCGACACGCTGACCGGCGGGCTCTATACGCACCTCGGCACGCTGACGCGCAAGCCGCCCACGGCGGAGGAGATCGAGACGTGCGTGCGGGCGCTCAAGGAGGCGGCGCGGATCGCGGACGGGCACGGGGTGCAGCTGGGGATCGAGGGGATCAACCGCTACGAGACGTACCTGAACAACACCGCCCAGCAGGTTGACGAGCTGCTCGACCGGATCGGGGAGCCGAACGTTTTCGCCCACCTCGACACGTACCACATGAACATCGAGGAGCGGGGGTTCCGCCCGGCGATCGAGCGGCTCGGGGACCGCCTGAAGTACGTCCACCTCTCGGAGTCCGACCGCGGGACGCCGGGCAAGGGCAACGTGCACTGGGACGACGTGTTCGCGGGGCTGCAGGCGATCGGCTACGACGGCGGCTGGCGATGGAGTCCTTCGTGGGGTCAACGAGGACATCATCGGGGCGACCGCGATCTGGCGCGACATCGT
Organism: uncultured Solirubrobacteraceae bacterium; assembly: GCA_963764385.1. Classification (GTDB taxonomy): domain Bacteria; phylum Actinomycetota; class Thermoleophilia; order Solirubrobacterales; family Solirubrobacteraceae; genus DATFQI01. The sequence goes on from CAVXSJ010000005.1 coordinate 4,982, forward strand.
GGGTGACCCGGACGTGCTGATCCGCGACGGGCTCGCGTTCCTCCAGGGCAAGTCGCGTGAGTACGGCCTGTGGGAGGCGGGCTTGGCATGATCCCGCCGTGCCCGTCGTCCGGGAGTGGAGCGAGGTCCTCGCGCGGGCGTGCGCGCTCGCGGCGACGGGGCGTCGCCGCATCCTCGGGATCGCCGGGCCGCCGGGCGCCGGCAAGTCCACCGTCGCGGAGCGGATCGCCGCCGAGCTGCGCGATGCCGCGCGGCTCGTCCCGATGGACGGCTTCCACCTCGCCGACGCCGAGCTCGTCCGGCTCGGCCGCCGCGACCGCAAGGGCGCGATCGACACGTTCGACGCCGGCGGCTACGTCGCGCTCCTGCAGCGGCTGCGCGCCGACCCTCCGGAGCTCGTGTACGCGCCCGAGTTCCGCCGTGAGATCGAGGAGCCGATCGGATCCGCGATCGCCGTCCCGCCCGACGTGCCGCTCGTGGTCACGGAGGGCAACTACCTGCTCGTCGGCGACGGCGAGTGGGCGGACGTGCGGGGCCTGCTCGACGAGGCCTGGTACCTGACGACCGACGAGGAGCTGCGCGTGACCCGGCTGATCCAGCGCCACATCGACTTCGGCAAGTCGCCCGCCGCCGCGCGAAAGTGGGTGCTCACGAGCGACGAGCGCAACGCGGAGCTCGTCGCGGGCACGCGAAGGCGCGCCGACGTGGTGATCGCACTGGAGGAGGACGCATGATCGTCGTCGGCGGTGAGGCGCTGATCGACCTGGTGGCGAGCGGCGCCGGCGAGCTGCAGGCGCACCCCGGCGGTGGGCCGTTCAACGCCGCCCGCACGATCGCGCGCCTCGAGCAGCCCGCGACGTACCTCGGGCGGCTGTCGAACGACCAGTTCGGCCGGCGCCTGCGCGCGGAGCTCGAGGATTCCGGCGTCGACATGGGCGCCGCGGTCGCGACCGACGACCCGACCACGCTCGCGCTCGCCGAGTTCGACGCCGGCGGGAGCGCGTCGTACCGCTTCTACACGGCCGGCACATCGGCGCCGGGCCTGACGGTCGAGGACGCCCGCCGCGTGCTCCCGGAGCGCGTCACCGGGCTGCTGGTCGGCACGCTCGGCATCGTCCTCGAGCCGATGGCCTCCACGCTGGAGGAGATCTACGCGGCCGCGGCGGAGGACACGATCCGCGTCCTCGACCCCAACTGCCGCCCGATGGTCATCTCCGACCCCGACGGCTACCGCGCGCGGCTGACGCGCATGCTCGCCCACACCGACCTCGCCAAGGCCAGCGAGGAGGACCTCGAGTGGCTGCACCCGGGCCCCACGATCGACGCGGCCCGCAGGCTGCTCGCCGACGGCGCGGGCACGGTGATCGTCACCCGCGGCGGCGAGGGCGCGACGGTGGTGACCGCCGAGCACGAGTTCGACGTGGCGGCACCGCGGGTGACGGTCGTCGACACGATCGGCGCGGGGGATGCGTTCGCCGGCGGGCTGCTGGCGTTCTGGCACGAGCGCGGCTACGGCCGCGGCCGGCTGCGGGACGCCGACGCGCTCCGCGAGGCGACCGCCTTCGCCTGCCTCGTCGCGGCTCGCAACGTGGAGCGGGCGGGAGCCTCGCCGCCGCGGCTGTCGGAGCTACGCCTTTCGCAGTGACCTGAGAATCGAGTCGGGCGACGTGGCGGGCGAGCTCTACATGACCAAGGGCCACCGGCCCGTCGAGCCACAGGAGACCCGCTGATGCCCATCGACCTCGACCGGCTGCGCGACGTGCGCGTCTTCGCCGTCATCCGCTCGCCCGACGCCGACGGGGCGCTGCGCGCCGTCGACGCCCTGGTGAGCGGCGGTGTCACCGGCATCGAGATCACCTACTCGACGCCCGAGGTGCCGCGGGTGCTGGCCGGCGTCGCGGAGCGCCACGGCGACGCGGTGCTGCTCGGTGCGGGCACGATCACCGCGCCGGAGCAGGCGGCGGAGGCGGTCGCCGCGGGCGCCGGGTTCCTCGTCAGCCCCGGCCTCGACGACGACGTGATCGCCGCCATGCGCGCGACCGGCGCGCTGACCATGGGCGGGGCGCTGACGCCCACCGAGGTGATGCGCGCCGTGAAGCTCGGCGTCGACGTGGTGAAGGTGTTCCCGGCCTCGCTGGGCGGGCCGGCGTACGTGAAGTCGCTGCGCGGCCCGTTCCCCGACGTGCCGTTCATGCCGACCGGCGGCGTGTCGGCCGACAACCTCGGCGACTGGCTGGCGGCCGGCGTGATCGCCGTCGGCGCGGGCGGCGAGCTGTGCTCGGCGTCGCACATCGCGGCGGGCAGCTTCGCGGAGATCGAGCAGCGCGCCCGAGATTTCACGGAGGCGGCGGCGTGAGCACGATGGAGTTCGTCGGCGTGACCACCACGTCGTCGTCGATCATGGCGCTGTTCCCGCTGTGGGCGCGCGATCTCGGCATCGACGCGCGGCTGGTGGGCCGCGACCTTCCGCTCGACGCGCCGCCCGAGGCGTACCGCGAGGTGGTGGAGCGGGTCCGCGACGACCCGGAGACCCGCGGCGCGCTCGTCACCACGCACAAGCTCGCGCTGCTCGCCGCCGCCCGCGACCTGTTCGACGAGCTGGACCCGAACGCGGAGCGGCTCGGCGAGGTGTCGAGCATCTCCAAGCGCGACGGGCGCGTGGTGGGCCACGCCTTCGACCCGATCACGTCCGGCCTGGCGATCGCGGCGTTCCTCCCCGACGACCACTTCGCCGGGGGCGGGCACGTGCTGTGCCTCGGCGCGGGCGGCGCCGGCGCCGCCATCGTGGTCAACCTGCTCGAGCGCGAGGACCGCCCGGGGCGGATCGTCGTCACCGACACCGCGAGCAGCGCCTCGCCGAGGTCGCGTCGCTCGGCGAGGTCGAGGCCGCGCGGCCGCGCGTGCTGACGAGTTGCTGGAGGCGCTGCCGCCGGGCTCGCTGGTCGTCAACGCCACCGGCATGGGCAAGGACCGCCCGGGCTCGCCGCTCTCCGACGGCGCGCGGTTCCCGGAGGGCGTCGTCGCCTGGGAGCTGAACTACCGGGGCGACCTCGACTTCCTGCGTCAGGCGCGCGCCCAGGGCGTGCGCGCCGAGGACGGCTGGCTGTACTTCCTCCACGGCTGGAGCGCCGTGATCGCCGAGGTGTTCGACGTCAAGCTCACGCCGGAGCGATTCCAGCGGCTGCGCCGGACCGCCGACGGGTCACGCTGACCTCGAACGACGTGGCGTCGGCCCGGTGACGCGCGACGAAGTGCTCCACCGGCGCGCCGGCGTCGTCGTACGCGGTGCTGGTGAGCAGCAGGAGCGGGCTGCCCGGCCGCACCCCGAGCGCGTCGGCGGCGAGCTGGTCTGCGGCCACCGCCTCGATCGTGCGCCGCCCGCGCGAGATCGTCACGCCGTACTTGCACTCCAACAGCCCGTACAGCGACTCGGTCGTGAAGTCCTCGCCGAGCAGGCCCTCGCCGAGCGCGAACGGGATGTACGTCGTGACCAGCGACCACGGCCGGTCGTCCACGATCCGCAGGCGCTCGAGGACGATCGCGCGCTCGTCGGCGATCAACGGCGCCGCGCCGCGAGCCGACGGCGGCATCGTCCGCCACATGCTCTGACGCGCGTCAGGCGAGCCGTGCGCCCTCGGCGAGCGCCTCGAGCTTGCCGTAGGCGGCGTCGCGCGGGAGGTACTTCATGCCGCAGTCGGGCGCCGCGACCAGCCGCTCGCGGTCGGCGTGCGGGAACGCGCGGCGGATGCGCTCGGCGACGGTCTCGGGGGTCTCGACCTCGTCGGTGGAGAGGTCGATCACGCCGAGGATGATCGTCTTGTCGGGGAGCGAGTCGAGCACGTCGAGGGCGAGGCCGGACTGGGCCGTCTCGATGCTCACCTGGTCGCACTCCGTGGCGGCGAGCTCGGGCAGGAACGAGTAGCCGCTGGGGCGCTCGTGGATGATCGCGGCGTACCCGAAGCAGATGTGGACGGCGGACGTGCCGGGCAGGTCGTCGGTCGCGCGGCGCAGGACGTCGAGGCCGTACTCGCGCGCGGCCTCGGGGCGGGCCTGCATGTAGGGCTCGTCGACCTGGACGATGTCCGCGCCCGCCGCGAACAGGTCGAGGATCTCGCCGCGGACGGCGTCGGCGTAGGCGGCGCCGACCGCGTCCGGGGACCCGTAGTAGTCGTCCTGGGCCTGCTGGGACATCGTGAACGGGCCGGGCACGGTGACCTTGACGCGCCGGCTCGTGTGCGCGCGCAGGAACTCGACATCGCGAACCTGGACCGGATGCCGGCGCTCCACCGGGCCGACCACGCGCGGGACCGGGTTCGGGTGCCCGGAGCGGTCCAGCGCCGTGCCCGGGTTGTCGACGTCGACGCCCTCCAGCGCGGTGGCGAAGCGGTTCGAGTAGCTCTCGCGGCGCATCTCGCCGTCGGTGACGATGTCCAGCCCGGCGCGCTCCTGGTCGGCGATCGCCAGCCGCGTCGCGTCGTCCTGGGCCTCCTCGAGATAGGCGGGGTCGACCCGCCACAGCTCCAGCGCGCGTACGCGGGGCGGGAACCGGCCGCGCAGCTTCTCCCGGTCGATCAGCCAGTCCGGCTGGGCGTAGGAGCCGACGAGGCTGGTCGGGATCGGCGCGGCCATCGCGGCGCCGAGTCTTCCATAGTTCGCCGCTAGGCTCACCGCCCGTGTCGCAGCAGGACTTCAAACCGCCCGTGCCGTTCGAGGAGTGCTTCGACGGCGCCTACGGCCTCGAGATGGACACCTCGGCCGAGGGCGTCGTCCAGGGCACCGTGACGGTCCGCGAGGAGCTGCTGGGCCCGCAGGGCGCCGTCCACGGGGGCGTGATCGCCGCGCTGGCGGAGGCGATCGCCTCGACGGGCACGTGGGTGGCGGTGATGGGCGACGGCTTTGCGGCCATGGGCCTCTCGAACGACACCACCGTCGTCGCGCCGGTCACCGTGGGCGCGATCCACGCCGAGGCGCGCGTCGTCTCCCGCGGCGACGGACGCGTGGCTGTGGCGGGTCGAGGCGACCGACGACGACGGCGCGCCCGTCGCCTTCTCGCGCGTCACGGTCGCGGTGCGGCCGATGCGCGGCTGATCGCCTCGACGACCGCGTCGGGCTGCTCCAGGTGGGGGCTGTGCCCGCCGGGCACGACCAGGCGCTCGACCGGTCCGCGCACGCGCGCCTCGATCCGGTCGAGCTGCTCGAGCGTCCCGTACGCGTCGTCCTCGCCCTGGATCAGCAGCACCGGGCAGTCGACCAGCGCCGCGTCCTCCTCCAGGCTCCAGTCGCGGAACGCCGGGTCCAGCCACACGTCGCACCAGCCGTGGAACGCGGCGTCCGGGTCGTCGTGGTGGCGCGCCATCCGCTCGCGCAGCCCGCCCGACTCGAACGCCGCGCCGCACCTCGCGGATCCCGTCGAGCGTGACGTCCTCGACGAACACGTGCGGCGCGAGCAGCGCGATGCCCTCGACGGCGTGCCGGCCCGCGTGGACGAGCGCGATCGACGCGCCGTCGCTGTGGCCGACCAGCAGCGGCCGTGCGATGGCGAGCCGGGCCAGCAGCTCGGGCAGGACCTCGAGCGCCTCCTCGTGGAAGAAGGCCGGCGTGCGCGGTCGCGCGGGCGGGTCCGAGCGCCCGTGCCCGAAGCGCGAGAACGCGACCACGCGCCGCCCGGTCGCGTCGCGCAGCGCCGCCGGGAAGTCCCGCCACAGCCCGACCGAGCCCGAGCCCCTCGTGCAGCAGCACGATCGCGCGCTCCGGCCCCGGCCACTCGGCCACCTCGAGCCGCCGCCCGCCGACCATCATGGCGTGAGCGTACCCGCGTAGCCTCGTCCGGATGAGCCCGATCCAGACCAGCCGCGTGCCGCCCGTCGCTCGCTTCGTGCGGATGGCGGGCTCCGCGATCGCCGGCGCCCGACGCCGCCGTTGGCCTCGTGCTGCTCGACGTGCCGGCCGTGTGGCAGAACGTGGTGCTGGGCGGGCTGATCCTGCTCGCGGTCTCGACCGACGCCGTCCGCCGGCGCATCCTGGAGCACTGAGTGGCGACGCTCCCCGCAACCCCGCGGAAGGTCGCGCGCGGCGCCTCGCGAGAGCTCGTCCTGCTCGGCGTCCTGATCGTCCTGATCGTCCTCATGTCGATCGCCTCGCCGCTGTTCCTGACCGTCGGCAACCTGCTCAACACGTCGCGCTTCTACGTCGAGCCTGGGCTGATCGCGCTCGGGATGACGCTCGTGATCATCACCGGCGGCATCGACCTCTCGGTGGGCGCCGCGCTGGCGCTCGTGTCGGTGGTGATCGGGTTCGCCTCGGCCAAGGGCGTCCCGCTCGAGCTGGCCCTGGTGCTCGGCCTCCTCACCGGCGTGGCGTGCGGGGCGTTCAACGGCGCGTTCATCACGCGGCTGGACCTCAACCCGCTCGTCGTCACGCTGGCCACCTTCGCGCTGTTCCGCGGGATCGCGTTCGTGATCTCCGATGCGGGCGCGGTGTCGACGTTCCCGAGTTGGTTCGAGGCGTTCGGCCAGTGGTACGCCGGGCCGGTCCCGCTCCAGCTGTTCGTGTTCGTGGTCGCCGCCGTGGCGATCGGGCTGCGTGCTCGCCCGCGGGCGGTTCGGGCGCTACGTGCGCGCGATCGGCTACAACCGCGAGGCGGCGCGCTTCTCGGGCGTCCCGATCGGCCGGGTGACCGATCGCCGTGTACGTGCTGACCGGCGTGCTCGTGGCGCTCGCGGCGATCATCTACACCTCGCGCGTCTCCTCCGCGCGCGCCGACTCGGGCCTGGGGCTCGAGCTCGACGTGATCGCCGCGGTCGTGCTCGGCGGGGCGAGCGTGCGCGGCGGCTCGGGCACGATCACCGCGACCGTGCTGGGCGTGCTGATCATCGCCGTCCTGCGCAACGGGCTTTCATGGCCGGCGTGCCGAGCACGTGGCAGCTCGTGATCCTCGGCGCGGTCCTGATCGGCGCCGTGTTCGCCAATGAGTTCTTCCGCAAGGGAGGACTCGTCGTGAGGCGGCTCGCGATCGCGCGCGATGCTCGTCGCTCACCGGCTGCGGCGTCGGCAAGGGCGCTCCCGACATCGGCACCGGCGCCGCCGGCGACGGCAAGACGAAGATCTGCATGATGCCCAAGCTCGTCGGCATCCCGTACTTCAACGCGACCGAGCGCGGCGCGCAGGACGCCGCCCGCGAGCTGGACGTCGAGCTCGACTACAACGGCCCGACCGACGCCACCGCCGTGCATCAGGTCGAGTTCATCCAGCAGTGGGTGCAGCTGCGCTGCGACGCCATCACGGTGGCGGCCAACGACCCCGACGCGCTCGCGCCCGCGCTCGAGGAGGCGCAGCGCGCCGGGCGTGAAGACCGGCTCCTGGGACGCCGACGTGAAGAAGGAGGCGCGCGCGGCTACTTCGTCAACCAGGCGACGTTCGAGGCGATCGGGCAGACGATCACGGACATCATGGCCAGGCAGACCGACAAGAAAGGGCAAGTTCCTCGTCGTCACCGGCTCGCTCACGGCGCCCAACCAGAACGAGTGGATCGCCGAGATGCGCAAGCGGATGAAGAACCGCTATCCGAAGATGAAGATCGCGTCCGTCCAGCCCGGCGAGGAGAACCTCCAGAAGGGCATCGACGTCACCAAGAGCTACCTGTCGGCCAACCCGGACACGACGGGCGTGTTCGGCATCACCACCGTCGCGATGCCCGGCGTCGCCGAGGCCGTGCGCCAGCTGGGCCTGAAGGGGAAGGTGAAGGTGACGGGGATCACCGACCCCGTGATCGCCAAGCCCTACATCGACGACGGCGTCGTCGAGCAGGCGATGCTGTGGAACCCCGAGGACCTCGGCTACCTCGCCGTCTACGTCGCGAAGAAGATGATCGACGGCTCGATGCCGAAGGGCGGGGCGTTCGAGGCCGGGCGGCTCGGGCCGCGTGCGGGCTGATCGGCAAGGACCAGGTCCTGCTCGGCAAGCCGCTCGTCTACGACAAGAAGACCGTCGGCAAGTACAAGTTCTAAGCCTGAATCCACCGATCCCCGTGGGCTCGACACCGTGGCCGTTCGCCAGAGCCGATCGGCCGAGACCAGGTCGGTCACTACATGAGATCGCGGCCGATCGTCTCTGACTCGGCCCACGGCGCCGAGCCGGTCGCGGATCATCGGTGGATCCAGGCTAAGCGGTGACGGGCGGGGTCCGTAGAGTGCGCCAATGCGCAGGCTCGACCACGTCTGGATCCCGCTCGCGGACGGCACGCGGCTCGCGGCGCGGCTGTGGCTCCCGGACGATCCGGAGCCCGTCCCGGCCATCCTCGAGTACCTGCCGTACCGCAAGGGCGACGCGTTCGCGGCGCGCGACCAGCGCCACCACGCGTACTTCGCCGACCACGGCTACGCGGGCGTGCGCGTCGACCTGCGCGGGAGCGGCGACTCGGACGGCCTGCTCGCCGACGAGTACCTGCCGCTGGAGCAGGACGACGCGCTCGAGGTGATCGCGTGGCTCGCGGCGCAGGACGTGGTGCAGCGGCGCGGTCGGGATGCTCGGCATCTCGTGGGGCGGGTTCAACGGGCTGCAGGTCGCGGCCCGCCGCCCGCCGGCGCTGAAGGCGATCGTCTCGATGTGCGCGAGCGACGACCGCTACGCCGACGACGTCCACTACGTCGGCGGCTGCGTGCTCGGCGTCGACATGCTCCAGTGGGCGGCGACGATGCTCACGCTGTGCGCGATGCCGCCCGATCCGGCGGCGGTCGGCGACGGGTGGCGCGACACCTGGCTGCGAGCGCCTGGAGGACATCGAGCCGATGGTGGGCGTCTGGCTGGAGCACCAGCGCCGCGACGCGTTCTGGAAGCAGGGGTCGGTGTGCGAGGACTACGGCGCGATCGAGGCGGCCGTGTACGCGGTCGGCGGGTGGTCGGACGGCTACAGCAACGCGGTCCCGCGGCTCGTGGAGGGGCTGCCCGGCCCGTGCAAGGGGCTGGTCGGCCCGTGGTCGCACGCGTTCCCCCAGGACGGCGAGCCGCGGCCCGGTGATCGGCTTCCTCCAGGAGTGCGTGCGCTGGTTCGACCACTGGCTCAAGGGCGTGCGAGAACGGCGTCATGGACGAGCCGAAGCTGCTCGCGTGGATGCAGGACGTCGTCGCCGCCCGCGGGCCATCACGCGGAGCGGCCCGGGCGCTGGGTGGCGAGCCCGCGTGGCCGCCGCCGTCGGTGACGGTCGAGGAGTTCGCGCTGGACGGCCCGGCGCGCCACCGCAGCCCCGAGTCCGCGGGCCAGGACGCGGGCGCCTGGTGCCCCGACGGCGGCCAGGGCGACTGGCCGACCGACCAGCGGGCCGAGGACGGCCGCTCGCTGTCCTTCACGCTCCCGCCGCTGGAGGAGGGGGTCGAGATCCTCGGCTTCCCCGAGGTCGAGCTCGTCCCTCGCGGTGGACCGGCCGAGCGCGCTCGTCGCGGTGCGGCTGTGCGCGGTCGCGCCCGAGGGCGAGTCGCTGCTCATCACCCGCGGCGTGCTCAACCTCACCCACCGCGACTCGCACGAGCACATCTCGGCCGCTCGAGCCCGGCCGCCGCTACGACGTGCGCGTGCGGCTCGACGCCATCGCCCACGCCATCCCCGCCGGCCACGCGCTGCGCGTGTCGGTCTCCACCGTCTACTGGCCGTGGGCGTGGCCGTCGCCCGAGCCGGTCGTGCTGACCCTCCACGGCGGCCGCCTGCTGCTCCCGGTCCGCGCCGGCGCAGGACGACCCGCAGCCGCGAGTTCGGCCCGCCCGAGCAGGCCGATCCGCCCGAGATCGTGGTCGAGGAGCCCGGCGCCACCAACCGCACCCACACGCACGACATCGCCACAGGCCAGCACGAGATCCGCTTCGAGTGGGACGTCGGCGGGCGCCGCCGGCTCGTCGAGGCCGGCACCGAGATGTACGACACCAACGTGACGACCTACCGGATCACCGAGGGCGACCCGCTCTCGGCCGAGGTCCACGTCGCAGTGCACGACCGCGCTCGGCCGCGGGGCGTGGCAGACCTGCGTGCAGACCGACAGCACCATGACGTCCACCGCGACCGAGTTCCTCGTCACCCAGCGGCTCGACGCCTACGAGGACGGCGAGCGCTTCGTGTCACGCACCTGGGAGCTCCGCTTCCCGCGCGACGGGGTCTAGAGCGGTGAACCTGCTCGTGGACTACGCCGAGGTGATCAGCCGCCCGCAGGCGGCTGCCGCGATCGCCGAGCTGGCGGCGCTGGCGGTCCTGGCCGACGACGTCTTCCTGCGCCGCTACTGGGAGCACCGCGTGGGCTACGACGCCGGTGCGCCGACTGGCGACTACTGGGCCGCCGTCCTCGGCCGCACCCCGGAGCCCGCCGAGCTCGAGGAGCTCGTGCGGCGGGACGTCGAGAGCTGGCTGAGCGTGGACGAGGAGGCCCTCGGCGTGCTCCGCGAGGTGCATGGGCGCGGGGCGCGGATGACGCTTCTGTCCAACGCGCCGCACGAGCTCGCCGACGCGGTCAGTGCGATGCCAGAGCTCACGTTCTTCGACCACCTGGTGTTCAGCGCGCGGATCGGCGTCACGAAGCCCGAGCCGGCAGCCTTCCTCGCCGCGCTCGAGGTGATGGGCGTCCCGGCCGCCGAGGTGATCTTCATCGACGACCGCGATGCGAACATCGAGGGGGCGCGCCGCGTCGGCCTCGACGGCCGCTTGTACACCAGCGCGGCCGCCCTCCGCTCCGATCTGCTGGGCTAGCGATGCGGCGCCGGCCCTCGTGGCTGCTCGGCGTCGTTCTCGCGCGCGGCGTCGCGCTCCTCGCCGGCGCCGTGTCGACGTCCCGCGACCAGCGATCCGGCACACCGGGTACGGCCAAGGTCTCGGAGTGCGACGGCGGGCGCAAGTACGAGCCCGGGACCCGCTGCAGAGGGACCTGGATCGTCGGCGGGACTCGATCCTCGCCGGTGGACGGGTGGTCGTGGGACGCGTCGAGGGAGCCGGATACGGCGACGTCGGCAGGACGATCGACGTCCGGGTCCACGGGACCGATCATGCGACCAAGCCCTCCCTTGCGACGCCGATCTGCTGGGAGCGCTGGGCGCGGTGCTCGTCGGCTCGAGAGCAACGCCGGCCACCACACGAGCGAGCTGCGCGTGGTGGCCGTCGACCGGTCCCGCTAGGCGGCCACGACGTCGAGCACCCAGAAGTTCTCGCCGCGCTCGTGACTCGAGCTTCGCGAGCTGCTCCAGTGGATCTCGCGGACGCGCGCGGGCGTGATCGCCTCGTCCGGGCTGACCTCCTCGATCTCGAGGCTCGTCTTGTCCTCGTAGAGGTGCTCGCCCGCCAGGCGCGCCCGGTCGTCGTAGGGCCAGATGAAGGCCTGCCGGCTGGACACGTGGTAGAGCGCGCTGTCGCTCTCGACCTCGTAGCCGACGGCGCGCAGGTCGGCGCCGCGGGCGAGCTGGTGGAACGTCAGCTCGTCCGACACGCCCCAGTCGCCGACCGACAGCCGGTCGTCGGAATGCCACAGGACCGACTCGCCGACGCTGTTGTAGAAGCCGAGGACGCCGTCCTTGCCGGTGATGACCGTGGGGTTGGCGCCCCAGGTGACGCGGTAGACGGGCTCGTCGACCATCATGTCGGGCGCGACGATCCGGTCGAAGTCGCCGGAGCCCTCGAGGTGGACGTGCCGCCAGAAGTTCAGCAGGATCGCTCGGTGGAGCGGCTTGCTGGTCTCCTCGAGCAGCCGTTCCGTAGGGATCATGCAATCGTAGATCGCCTGTTCGAACCTGTTCACAGCGCCTCCTCGTTCCGACAGGGGCGGCCAGACTAGCGACGCACACTCCACACGGAAGGCGGACATGACCGACACCGTTACGGGATCCGAGATCCGGACCGGGCTGTACATCGCCGGCGCGCACCAGGACGCCGCCGAGAGCTTCGCCGTCCATGATCCGGCCGACCCGGAAAGCGTCGTCGGCTACGCGGCCGCGGCCACCGAGGACCAGGCGCGCGCCGCCGTCACGGCGGCGCAGGAGGCGTTCCCGGCCTGGGCGGCCCTGGGCGCCCACGAGCGCGCCGCGCAGGTGCGCGCGAGCCTCGGTGCGCTGGCCGCCGACAACGACGAGCGGGTCGAGTTGCTGTCGCGCGAGAACGGCAAGGTCCGCTCCGAGTGCGAGATCGAGATGCACGTGCTCGAGAACCGCTTCGAGCTCGCCGCCGGGCTGGCCGACGTCGTCGCCGGGGTACGCAAGCTGCCGGCGCCGCCGTTCCGCACGGAGGTCTCCTACCTGCCGCTCGGCGTGGTGAGCCTGATCGTGCCGTTCAACTGGCCGCTCGCCATCCTCGCCGCCTCGCTGCCGCAGGCGCTCGTGGCCGGCAACACGGTCGTCGTCAAGGCGCCGCCGACGACGCCGCTGTCGTTCGTGCGCACCATCGAGCTGATCGCCGCCGAGCTGCCGGCCGGCGTGCTCAACGTCGTCTCCGGCCAGGACGCCGTGCTCGGCCCGGTGCTGATCCAGGACCCGCGGGTGCGGAAGGTCTGCTTCACCGGCAGCGTCGGGGGCGGGAAGCGGATCATGGCGATGGCGGCCGACAACCTCACGCGTGTCACGCTCGAGCTCGGCGGCAACGACCCCGCGATCGTGCTCGCCGACGCCCAGGTGACGGAGGAGACGATCGGCAAGCTGTACGTCGGCGCGTTCCTGACCACCGGCCAGGTGTGCATGGCGATGAAGCGGCTCTACGTCCATCGCTCCCACTACGACGCCGTCGTCGAGGGGCTCAGCGGCGCGGTCGGCGCCCAGAAGGTCGGCCCCGGCCTGCACCCGGACGCGACGATGGGCCCCCTGAACAGCGACCGCCAGCGCGAGTACGTCACCGAGCTGCTCGAAGAGGCGCGCGAGGACGCCGAGGTGCGCGAGCTCGCCGAGGCGGTCGACGACGCGGCGTTCGCGCGTGGCCAGTTCATGCGGCCGTCGCTCGTCCTCGACCCGTCGGCGGACTCGCGCATCGTCACCGAGGAGCAGTTCGGCCCGACGCTGCCGATCATCCCCTTCGACGATGAGGCCGACGCAATCGCCCAGGCCAACGACACGTGGTCGGGGCTGTGCTCGTCGGTGTGGTCGTCGGACCCCGAGCACGCCGGGCGCGTCGCCGCCCAGCTGCGCACCGGCACCACGTTCGTCAACGCCCACAACGCGCCCTTCCTCGACGAGCGCGCGCCGTTCGGCGGCTTCAACCAGAGCGGCATGGGCCGGGAGATGGGCGAGCAGGGGATCCTCGAGTTCACCGACACCCACTCCGTCTCTTACCCGGCGTAAGCGACTCGCGGCCTCCGCGAGCTCGCGGAGGCCGCCCCAGCCGTTCGGTTACGACGTCATCAGCAATACGACCACGTTCGTGAACTGCTCCGGCAGCCAGTCCTTCGTCGCGTTCCGGCCGACTAGCGTTCACATTTGCGCTCGGCGGGCGTGAGGATCGGTAGGCTCGCCGTCTCGTGAGCACTGAGCTTGCCGTCATCACGCCCGCGTTCCTCGATCTCACCTTCGTGGGGCTCGAGGCGCTGCCTGGGCCCGGGCAGGAGCGCTACGCCGGCGACCTGCTCCGCTCGCCCGGCGGCGGCGCGATCACGGCGGTGGCGGCGGCGCGTCTCGGCCTCGACACCGCGCTCGTCGCGCCGCTGGGGACCGACATGGCCGGAGACTTCGTCAAGAGCGAGGTCGAGGCCGCGGGCGTCACGGTCAGCGGGTACCGGCCCGACCGCACCCCGCAGACGGTGGTCATGCCCGTCGATGGCGACCGCGCGATGGTGACGATCGACTCCGGCGTCCGCGCACGGTCGGCCGACCTTGCCGCGCTGAGCCCGGTGGCGGCCGCGGCCGGCCTGGAGCAGCTGCCGCTGGTCCCCGAGGGCACGCGGGCCTACATCACCTGCGGAGACGACGACGCCCGCGCGGTCTCCGGACGCGCCATGCCCGCCGGCTTGGACAGCGTCCGCGGCGCTGTTCCTGAGCGGCAAGGACGCGCTCGTGCTGACCGGCGCGGCCACGATCGACGACGCGGCCGCGAAGCTCGCCGACGCGGTCGGCACCGTGATGCTCACGCTCGACGTGCCGCACGTCCTCGCGCTCGTGGACGGGCAACGCCTGGACCTCCCGCAGCTCGAGGGCGGGCCCATCGTCGACCCGACCGGCGACCGCGACCTGCTGTGCGCGGCCTTCGCGTGGGCGGAGCTGCGCGGCGCGGGCGTGGAGGACGCGGTCAGATGGGCGGAGCTGTACTCCCGGCTGGCGATGGCCGTGCCGACCGCCACGGGCGGCGCCGCCACCCTGGAGCGGCTGCTCGAGGCGGGCGCCCGGCTCGGCCTCGCGCGCCCCTCCGAAGTGCGCGTCTAAAGCGCCTTCTCGTACACCACCCAGCCGAGCGCGGGCGCCATCCCGGAGCGCTCGTAGAGGCGGAACGCGCCGGTGTCGCTCGCCGCGTCGACGCTGCGCTCGCCGCGCTCCCAGAGGCGCCCGACCGCGTCGGGGTGGACGTACCCCTCGACCCGCGTGAGCTCGCCTCGCTCGCGCACCGCGCCGTAGCCGACGATGCGGTCACCGTCGCGGACGACCCGCACGTCTCGCTCGACGTCGAGCTCCCACACCGCCGCCGCGTCCGTGGGGACGACGCGCTCCACGTCATCAGGCGCGCGGTTGTGCCGGGACCACGACCGGCGCGTCGAACCCGAGGCGATGTGCCTGGTCGATGTCGACGATGTCGCGTCCGAACGGCGTGAGGCAGATCGGGATGAGCTTGAGGTTGGCCAGGCCGAGTGGGATGCCGATGATCGTGATGCACATGACCACGCCGGTCACGAGGTGGCCGAGCGCCAGCCACCACCCGGCGAGCAGGAACCAGAGCACGTTCCCGATCAGCGCGCCGGTCCCGGCGTCCGAGCGCCGCACGACGGTGCGCCCGAACGGCCACAGCGCGAACAGGGCGAGCCGCGCGGAGGCGATCCCGAACGGGATCGTGATGATCAGGAGGAACATGATCAGCGCCGCGATGGCGTAGCCGAGCGCGAGCCAGACGCCGCCGAAGATCAGCCAGATGAGGTTGAGCAGAACCCGCACGAACGGGACACTACGCCACTCGATACCGTGGCCCGCATGGCCTCGACGCGAATCACGCGGATCTTCGACGCCCCCCGGGACCGGGTCTACGACGCGCTGCTGGACGCCACCGCGGTCGCGCGCTGGAAGGTTCCGGAGGGGATGACGTGCGACGTGCACGAGTTCGACGCCCGCGAGGGCGGCGCGATCCGGGTCTCGCTGACCTACGAGGCGCCCGATGGGGTCGGCAAGACCTACGGCCGCACCGACACCTACCGGGGCCGGTTCGTGAAGCTGGTGCCCGGCGAGCTGGTCGTCGAGGCCGACGAGTTCGAGACCGGCGACCCCGCGCTGGCCGGCGAGATGATCATCACGATCCGGCTGTCGGACGTCCCGGGCGGCACCGAGCTCGTCGCCGTCCACGACGGGCTGCCCGGACGGGGTGGCGCCCGCCGACAACGAGCTCGGCTGGCAGGAGTCGCTCGCCCGCCTCGCCGCGCTCGTGGAGTAGTTGCTCGATTACCTCGCCGAGAAGAAGGAGCCGAGATGAACATGCCGCCGATCGTGTCCCCGCAGGAGTGGGACGCCGCCCGCGAGGCGCTGCTGGTCAAGGAGAAGGAGCTGACCCGCGCCCGCGATGCGCTGGCCGCCGAGCGCCGCCGGATGCCGAGGACGGCCGTGGACAAGGAGTACGCCTTCGAGGGCCCGAACGGCCCGGCGACCCTGCTCGACCTGTTCGACGGGCGCCGCCAGCTGATCGTGTACCGCTTCTTCTACGAGCCCGGAGTCAACGGCTGGCCCGAGAAGGGCTGCCCCGGTTGCTCGTTCATGGCCGACCAGGTCGCTCACCTCGCGCACCTGAACGCGCGCGACACCACGTTCGTGAACGCCTCGCGCGCCCCGCAGGCCGACATCGAGCGCTTGAAGGCACGGATGGGCTGGGACATGCCCTGGTACACGATCACCGACGGCTTCGACGCCGACTTCGGCGTGGACGAGTGGCACGGGACCAACGCCTTCTACCGCGACGAGGACGGGATCTACCGCACCTACTTCATCAACGAGCGCGGTGACGAGGCGCTGGGCAGCGCGTGGGCGTACCTCGACATGAGCGCGCTCGGCCGCCAGGAGGAGTGGGAGGACTCGCCCGAGGGCTACCCGCAGACCCCGCCCTACGGCTGGTGGAACCGCCACGACGAGTACGGCGCGACGTGAGTGACGCCGCCGGCGCCGGGACCGAAGTCCCGGCGCCGGCGCGCGTCGTGCCTTAGGAGGCGGCGCGCACGAGGTCGGCGCGCGGAAGGATCCGCTGCTCGCCGTTGATCTTGAGCACCGTCTTGCCGCTGCGGACGGAGGCGTGGCTGTTCAGCCACGCCTGCCCGACCACGGTGGCCTCGGTGATCCTGCTGGTGCGCACGGCGTCGATGACGACGTTGTCGCCCGTGCCGCCGTCGCTCGTGTCGGCGCCCGGCCCGCCGAGCAGCACGTCGTCGCCGTCGCCGCCGAGCAGCGTGTCGTTCCCGGCACCGCCGAGGAGAACGTCGTCTCCGGCGCCGCCGCTCAGCGTGAGCAGGACAGCGCCGGCCGGCACCGATGAGGCGTCGATCACGTCGTCGCCCGCGAGGGTGTCGACCGTCAGGCGGTCGGTGGTGGCGCTTGCGCCCGTCACCATCAACACGGCGGGGAGCCCGAAGACGGACGCGGTGGTCCCGGCGCCGGTGACGGTCGCGACGTCGTCGCCGTTCGTGGCGGTCGCGATCACGTTGTCGGCCGCGAGGTCATCGACACCACCAGGGGCGGCGAGGTCCGTCTTGACGTTGGTGATGTCGGTCCCGGAGAGGTCGTTGACGACGACGCTGTCGGCACCGCCCAACGCCCGGGCGTCGATCGACTCGACGTCGTTGAGGTCCATCACGATGGCCGCGACGTTGCGGGTGAAGCGCACGCGGCCACCGTTGGCGGAGGCCTCCATGATCTCGTTGGCAGCGGAGCCGTTGAACAGCATCCGGTCGACGCCGTCCTGGCCCTCGATCGTGTCGTTGCCGTCGCCCGGATCCCACTGGAACGTGTCGTCACCGGCTCCGAGGAACGCGGTGTCGTTGCCCTGCTGGCCGTCGACGAAGTCGGTGCCGTCGCCGCCGAGGAGGATGTCGGCCCCGTTGGAGCCGAGCAGGGTGTCGTTGCCGGTGCCGCCGTCGACGGTGATGCCGATCAGCGCGGCCAGGTTGCCGGTCGCGGAGTAGGTGTCGACGCCGCCGTTGGCGTTGAGGACCAGCTTCTCGGAGGTGCCGATGTCGATCGAGAACGGTGCCGGGTTGAGGCGGTCAAAGCGCACGCGGGTGCCGTTGGCGGTGGTGGTGAACTGCTCGTCGCCGTTGCCGCCGTTGACCTCGACGGTGTCGGTACCTGCGCCGCCTTCGTTGAGGTCGGTGTCGTCACCGGGGTTCCAGACCATGCGGTCGTTGCCGCTCTGGCCGAAGGACTGATCGTCGGCGTCGCCGCCCGTGATCGTGTCGCCTCCGTTACCGCCGAACGCCAGGTCCGCGCCGCCCTTGCCGAGCAGCGTGTCGTTGCCCGCCTGGCCGAACAGCTGGTCGTTGCCGGAGCCGCCCGTGAGGACGTCGTTGCCGCCGGAGCCGTACAGGTTCGCCCGCGGCAGGGCGCCGTTGACCTCACTGAGGGTGAGCGTGTCGTTGCCGTTCTGGCCGAAGACCTGGATCACGGAGGTGTTCGCCACCGTGGGCGTCCCGCCGACGACGGAGATGGCTCCACCGTTGATCAGGATGCCGCCCGCCGCGTTGCGGCTGACCGCGATGTTGTTGTCGAGGGAGTCGCCCATCACGCTGAGCGTGCCGCCGCTGAACGTCGCGGTCACCGCGGCGTTCGCGGTTCCGGCCGTGCCGGCCACCACGCCGACGGCGAGCGCCGCACCGGCGACCAGCCGCCGCGCCGTTCGACCGCGGCCATGACTTCGTCTTGACTTCATGTCTGTCGTGCTCCTGTGGGGTCGTCGGGAGGTGACGCGTCGGATCCCTAGACGCCACTGACGCCGCGTTATTCCCATGCGCCGAAAGCGGCGCGCCCCACTACTGCCAGACGGTCTGCGCCTGCCTGACCTCACGTTCACCGGCGCCGATCGCGCGCGACAGCCCCCGCCACTGCTCGTGTGGATACCCGAGCAGGTTGTTCAGCGCGGCGCGCACCGTCCAGTAGGAGCCGCCCCGGGCGGTGGGTTCCGGCCACGCGGCGGCGACGGCGGCGGTCTCCTCACGGCTGAAGCCCATGACCGCGTCGAACTCGTCGTCGTCGGAGATGTACGGCCCGTGGACGATCGCGTCGAGGCATGCTCCGATCAGGCGCCGCTGCTCGGGGGAGAGTCGGCCCACGGCCTGCCGCATGCGTTCGGCATCGTCCACGGTCAGGTCACGACGGCGCCGCGAGCGCTTCCTTCGGGCAGTCGAGCATCCGCTGCTCGCCCCCGCTCACGCGCTCGGCGTGCCAGCCCATGAAGCCGCCTTCCTTCGCGGCGTTCGCGGCTTCCTGTGCGGCCTCGAGCAACCACTCGCGCACCCCCGCGGCTTCCTCCGCTCGCTCCGACACCGTCAATCGATCTTGCCAGGAACCGTGCGCGCGCTGCGGCTCCGTTCAAGGCCCCAGCTGACGATCCGCTCGGGATGGATCCTGATCAGCGGCGTCGGCATCGCGATCGCCTCGCCCCGCCCGCGCACCTCGATCCCCCGCGCATGCCATGGGTCGGTGCTCGCGAGATCGTCGATCACGATGGCGGCGCGCCCGGCCCGCGCCACGTCACGGAACTTCTTGGTGTCCGCGAGCTCGTAGCCGCCGACGTCGATGGTGTCGCGCACCGCGTTGTAGATGAAGGCGACCGGGACCACGTGCGGCGTACCGTCGGCGCCGACCGTCGCGAGCCGTCCGAGCTGGCGGCCGCCGGCCATGTAGTCGAGCTCGGGCTTCCGGAACACGCTCATCCGCGAGCACCGTATCGGCGCCAGGCGCGCAGACGAGCGGCGTCGCGTCCCGGAGGAAGCCCGAACTGCCGTCGGTACTCGCGGCCGAAACTGCGACGTGCTGTCGTAGCCGACGCGGCATCCCACGGCGGCGACGTCGTCGATCCCGGTGAGCAGGAGCAGGCGCGACGCCTGCGGGCGGATCTGCGTCTGGAACTGGACCGGGCGTCCGCGACGCCGAGGCCTGGAGGCGCCGGGCGCGTTTCCCCGTGAGCGTCGAGCATCAGCGCCGCGATGGCCGACGGCCGCAGGACCAGCCCGAGCCCCAGGGAGCGAGACCTTCGGCGCCTTCGCCGAACGCGTGGCCGCCGAGCTCGCCGGGTGGCAGCGCGACTGGTTCGACTACCTCGTCGACAACGCCGGCTTCGGGCAGACGTCGATGTTCGCCGACACCTCCGAGGAGCTCTACGAGCGGTTCCACCGGGTCATGCTCAAGGGCCCCGTTCTTTCTCACCCAGACGCTGCTGCCGCTCCTTGCCGACGGCGGCGCGATCGTCAACACGACCAGCAACTCGGCGCTGCGCACCTCCGCGGAGCCCGGGTCGCCGCGTACGCCAGCATGAAGGGTGGGCTCACGGTGCTCACGCGCTCGAGTGCGCGTGGATCACCGGCGAGAACGTCGAAGCGTCCGGCGGCTTCAACCTCTGACGATGCTCAGTAGCGCTCGGGGACCGTCACGGCCTCGCGCGCGCGGCTGATCGCGACCTCGCCGACGTAGCCCTCCAGGCGCGTGAGGTCGAACTGCGCGGCCAGCGTGTCGCGCACCCAGTCCATGGCCGTCTCCATCGAGGCCTCGGCGCTGCGCCGGTCGCGGAACGTCGTGATCGTGAGGATCTCCCCGTTGCCGCACTCGAGGACCTGGTACTCGAGGAAGCCCTCCATCTCCTGGATGGTCTCCGCGAAGTCTGTATCGACCAGGTGCAGCAGGTCATCGATCGATCCGGACTCGAGCCGGTAGCGGCGGACGCTCGCGAACATTTTCCCTCTTCCTCGTGTGAGACGGCGGTTCGACGCTACCCGCGCGCCACGCCGATCTCAACTCGGACGGCCGCGGTGCTGTAGACCACCCTCCATGAGGGCCGCGATCATCGGTGCGCCGCTCGATCTCGGGGCCGGGCGACGGGGCGTGGACATGGGTCCGTCGGCGATCCGGTACGCCGGCCTGGAGGACCGCCTCACCGCGCTCGGCGTGGACTGCGTCGACCGCGGGAACGTCGCGACCGCGGAGGCGGAGGCGACCGCCGAGCACGACTCCCGCGCACGCTTCCTGCCGGCGATCCGCGCGACCTGCGAGCGCATCGCCGCCGAGGTGGGCATCGCACTGGACGACGACCGGATCCCGATCGTGCTCGGCGGCGATCATTCGGTGGCGCTCGGCACGCTGGGCGGGCTGGCCGCCCGCCGTGGCGCCGGCGCGGTCCTGTGGTTCGACGCCCACGGTGATCTCAACACGCCGGAGACGACGCCGAGCGGCAACGTGCACGGCATGCCGCTGGCGGCCGCGCTCGGGCGCGGCGGGGCGGGCTTCGAGAGCGCGGAGTGGACGCTCCCGGCCGTGCAGCCCGAGCGGACCGCCGTGATCGGCGCGCGCGACATCGACCCTGGCGAGCGCGCCCTGATCGCCGAGCTCGACCTCGCCGTCTACAGCATGAGCGCGCTCGACCGGCGCGGCATCGAGACCGTCGTCGGCGAGGCGCTCGAGCGCGTGAGGGGCGCGGCCTTCGTCCACATCTCGCTCGACATGGACGGGCTCGACCCCGACGTCGCGCCGGGCGTCGGAACCCCGGTCCGCGGCGGCCTCACCTACCGAGAAGCCCACCTCGCGATGGAGCTGGTCGCCGAGTCCGGGCTCCTCGGCTCCCTGGAGATCGTCGAGGTCAACCCGATCCTCGACCGCCAGAACGCGACCGCTGCGCTCGCGGTCGAGCTGGCCGCCAGCGCCTTCGGGGCGACCACGCTGTAGGCGGCGAGCTACGTTGCGGTGGATGAGAGCGCTGATCGGGCTCCTGGCGACGTTCGCGGTGCTGCTGGGAACGCCGGCCGCGACGCAGGCGGCGTCGTACACGACCTGCGATCCGGTCCGGGACCCGTACCCCGGCACGCGCTACGAGGGCGTGGATCTGACCTGGGTCCGTGGGTTGCGCGTGTCGTGCCCGACCAGCCGGCGCGTCGCGCGGCAGGCGCATCGCAGGGCACTCGGACAGCCTGTGCCGCCGAGCGGCGTCCGCCGCTTCCGCTGGCACGGCTGGAGGGTCACCGGCGATGTACGCCCCGCACACGACCGCTACATCGCCCGCCAGGGCGATCGTCGCGTTCGCTGGCGCTTCTGAGGCGAACAGGGAGCTCATCGTCGAGGGGTCGAGTGCCTCGGCGACGAGGGCATGCGCGCGTCCGTTCGCGTCGGCGGGCACCCACGTGAACACGACCGTGCCGATGCGCTCCGCCACTTCACGCACCGCGCCGTGCTCCAGCGCGCGGGCGGACGCCTAGAGCCCGCCGCCGGGGATCCCGCCGCGCGTCACCTTCTTGACCATCTCGGGGTCGCTGCTGACGATCAGGCGGGTGGCGCCGGTGATGAACGCGCCGACGCACAACAACGCGGAGATCCCCGACAGCGGCGTCGGAAGAATCCAGACGGCGAGGGCGGCGAGCACGAACGCGGCCCCGAAGAACCACCGCGCCCTGACCCGCCGATCGCGTGGCGGCGGGGAGGTCACGTCTTCTTCCTTCCGCTCAGGAAGCGCGGGAGGGGCACCGGGCTGCGCGTGAAGATGGTCTGCCCGTAGTCGAGGTCCTCGCGGCTGGGCCGCTCGTCGTCGTCGACGACGAGCGGCGGGATCCGGCTCAGCTTGTCGGCGTGGTCGCCGACGAGTCCGGCGGTCGGCGCTTCGGCGGTGCGGCGCCTGGCTGGCTTGAACATGTGCCGTCTCCTCGGCCGGGGTTCACCCCTACCTTCGGAGCAAGCCTCCATCCGTGACCGCGGATTTGCAAGTGGTCCCCGGGGAGGTCCCGGTGCGACGATGTCTGGGTCTCATACGCCAGGCCGGCGTAGCAGCTACGCGGCACCAGAAACGGAGGCAACCGATGGAGCATCGCCAGTTGGGCCGCACCGGCGTGTCGGTCAGCAAGTTCTGTCTCGGCGCGATGATGTTCGGCGCGTGGGGCAACCGGGACCACGACGAGTCGATCCGGATCATCCACACGGCGCTTGACGCCGGGATCAACTTCATCGACACCGCCGACGTCTACGGCCAAGGCGAGTCCGAGGAGATCGTCGGCAAGGCGCTCGGCGGCCGCCGTGACAAGGTCATCCTCGCCACCAAGTTCCACAACGCGATGGGGGAGGACCCGAACCAGCAGGGCAACTCGCGCCGCTGGATCATCCGTGCGGTGGAGGACTCGCTGCGTCGGTTGGGCACCGACTGGATCGACCTCTACCAAGTCCACCGCCTCGATCCGCGTACGGACATGGAGGAGACGCTTTCGGCGCTCAGCGAACTCGTGCACCAGGGCAAGGTCCGCTACATCGGCCACTCCACCTTCCCCGCCAGCCACATCGTCGAGGCGCAGTGGGTCGCGCGCGACCGCCACCTCCAGCGGTTCGTCACCGAGCAGCCGCCGTACTCGCTCCTCGTCCGCGCCGTCGAAGCCGACGTCCTACCCACGTGCTCGCGGTACGGCATGGGCGTCATGTCCTACAGCCCGCTGACCGGCGGCTGGCTGTCAGGCCGCTGGCGGAAGGACACCGGGCAGCAGTCCTCCTCGCGCGCGAGCCGGCTGCCGGAGCGCTTCGATCTCTCACAGCCCGCCAACCAGCGCAAGCTCGACGCCGTCGAGGACCTCGCGCAGCTCGCCGACGAGACAGGCATCACGCTCATCGAGCTCGCGATCGCGTTCGTGCTCGACCATGCCGCGATCACCGCAGCGCTCATCGGGCCTCGCACGATGGAACAGCTCGAAAGCCAGCTCACCGCAGCCGACGTCGTCCTCGACGCCGGAGTGCTGGGCCGCATCGACGAGATCGTCTCGCCTGGCACGACGCTCAACCCGGTCGACAACTCCTTCGACAACCCGGCGCTCCAGCCGGCTGCCCGGCGGCGCTAGGCCCGGCCGACGTGCGTCAGCGGAGGATCCCGGCCGACACCCACCGCTGGAAGGCCGCGATCAGCTCCTCGCTGGGCAGCAGCAGGCGTCCGTGCTCGAAGGCGCCGGACTCCATCCCGCGCTGCACGGAGGCGACCAGCGTGGCGTCCTCGGCCCCGACCTGGTCGTCGAGCTCGAGGAACGAGGCGATCCACTCCTCGGTGGCGTCCGGTGCGAAGAAGTAGTCGAGGAACCCGTCGGTGCGCCCCGGGGTCACCGGCTCCATCGGCCCGATCGAGAGGTTGGGCGCCCCGGCGGGCATGACGTTGAACTTCAGCGCCGGCCAGACGAGGTGGAACTGGCCCTGGGAGTCCCCGTTGCGGGCGTGCCCGTAGTGGCTGGCGAACGTGGGATGCGACTCGAGCTCGTAGGCGTCGGGGCGGACGTCGACCGACCTCGCTGAAGCTCGGGTGCGCGACCGCGCAGTGGTAGCACTCGAGGTAGTTCTCGATCGCCACCTTCCAGTTCGCGTCGACCGTGTAGTGGACGCGGTGGTGGAAGGCGAGGGCGTCGACGTCGAGCCCGCGCGAGCGCACGATGTCCGGGAGCGGGCCGAGCGTCTGCGCCAGGGGCGCGGCGTCCTCGCGAGCGTTGACGAACACGAACGGCCCCCAGGTGTCGACCCGCGCGCGCCGCAGGCCGAGCTCGGCGCGGTCGAACTCCGGATCCCCGTCGGAGCGCGGGGCGGCGCGCAACGCCCCGTCGAGCCCGTACGTCCACGCGTGGTAGTGGCACTGCAACGTCGTGCAGCGGCCCGCGCCGGACACCACCTCGGCGCCGCGGTGGCGGCACACGTTGACGAACGCCCGCAGCTCGCCCTCGCGGTCGCGCACCACCACGATCGGGACGTCGGCGACCCGGCAGGTGAAGTAGGAGCCAGGCTCGGCGAGCTCTCCCAGGTGGCCGGCGTACTGCCACGCGGGAGCGAACAGGAGCGCCCGCTCGCGGGCGAGCATGTCGGGGTCGGTGTAGGACCGGTAGGGGAGCGTCCTCATGGCGCGGCCCCGGACATCACGCCGACGGCGTGGCAGGCGGGCAGCATCAGCGGGTCCTCGGACCGGCAGCGGTCCTCGATCCCCAGCTTCGCCGCCTCCCCGGAGGCCAGCAGAGGGCAGCGGGGATGGAACCGGCAGCCGGACGGGATCCGCGCCGGGTCGGGCGCCTCGCCCGCCAGCACCTGCGGCTCCACGTGCGCGATCTCGGGGACGACCGAGAGCAGCGCGCGCGTGTACGGGTGCTTGGGCGCCTGCAGCAGCTCCTCCGCCGGCCCCTCCTCGACGATCCGCCCGAGGTACATGACGGCCACGCGGTCGGCGACGTTCCACGCCAGCCCGAGGTCGTGGGTGACGACGAGGATCCCGACGCCCGCCTCGCGCACCAGCTTCAGCAGCAGCGCGAGGATCTCCCCGCGTACGGACGCGTCGAGGCTGGAGACCGGCTCGTCGGCGACCAGGAGCGACGGCGCGAGCACCATCGCGCCGGCGATGATCACGCGCTGGCGCTGGCCGCCGGAGATCTCGTACGGGTAGCGGGTGAAGAAGCGCTCGGGCGGTCGGAGCCCGCACTGGGCCAGCGCCTGCGCGACGAGCCGCTCCTCGTCGCCCGGCAGCTTCTGGATCCGGATCCCCTCCGCGACCGCCTCGTAGATCGTCTGGCGCGCGTTGAGCGCGGCGGTCGGGTCCTGGAAGATCAGCTGCGCGGTGCGCCGGTGCGCCCGCAGCGACGCGCGGTCGTGGCGCAGCGTCTCCCCGCGCACCACCACCTCGCCGGCGTCCGGCTTCTGCAGCCCGACGATCGAGCGGGCCAGCGTGGTCTTGCCGCAGCCCGACTCCCCGACGAGCGCGACGATCTCCCCGGCGCGCATGCTCAGGTCCACGCCGTCGACGGCGCGGGCGACGCCCTCGCGGCCACGGAAGCCGACCTCCAGGCCGCGCACCTCCAGCAGCGGGGCGTCGCTCATCGCGCCGCCGCCGGGGCGCCGGCAACGTGGACGCAGGCGGCCGAACGCGCGGGGCCGGCGTCCCACAGCTCGACGTCGAGGCTCGGGCACCCCTCGAGCGCGACGGGGCAGCGCGGGTGGAAGGGGCAGCCGGTGGGCCGCTCGCGCGGATCGGGCGGGTCGCCCGGGAGCCCCGCGGGCTTCATCCGGAACGCCTGGTCGCCGATCACCGGGAACGCCGCTCCGAGCGCGCGCGTGTAGGGGTGCGCCGGGGAGGAGAAGACCTCGGCGCTCGGCCCCTGCTCGACGATCCGCCCCGCGTACATGACCGCGATCCGCCGGCACACCGCGGCCAGCACGGACAGGTCGTGCGTGATGAACACCACCGCCAGCCCGAGGCGCTCCTGGAGCTCGTCGAGCAGCCGCAGCACCTGCGCCTGCACCATCACGTCGAGCGCGGTGGTCGGCTCGTCGGCGATCAGCAGCCGCGGCTCGCACGCGAGCGCGAGCCCGATCAGCACCCGCTGGCGCTGGCCGCCCGACAGCTCGTGCGGGTAGGCCCGCGCACGGCGCGCGGGGATGCCGACCAGCTCCAGCAGCTCCCCGACCCGGTCGTTGACGGCGCTCCCTTCATGCCCGGCGAGTGCAGCGCGATCGCCTCGCCGATCTGGCGCCCGATCCGCTGCACCGGGTTGAGCGTGTGCAGCGCGCCCTGGAAGACGATCGCCATGCTCGTCCAGCGCACCGCGCGCAGGCGGCCGGGCCGCATCGCCAGCACGTCCTCGCCCTCGAGCAGCACCTCGCCGGTGACCTCGGTGCCCTTGGGGAGCAGGCGCATGATCGCGCCGGCCAGCGAGGACTTCCCGCAGCCCGACTCGCCCGCGAGGCCGACCGTCTCGCCCGCCGCGAGGTCCAGGTCCACGCCGCGCACCGCCGGCACCGGGCCGCCGACCGCGACGGGTACGTCACGTGCAGGTCGCGGATCGAGAGCAGCGGCTCGGTCATGCGCGCTGGTCCCGCAACCGGGGGTCGAGGACCTCTTCGAGCGCCTGCCCGACGAGCGTGAACGCGAGCACGACGAGCATGATCCCGAGGCCCGGCGGGACGTAGTACCACCACGCCTGCAGGGTCAGCGCGCCCGCCTCGAAGCCCTCCTGGAGCATCTTCCCCCACGACGCGCGGGTCGGGTCGCCGAGGCCGAGGAACGAGAGCGTGGTCTCCGTGAGGATCGCGATCGGCACCGTCAGCGTCAGGTTGGCGAGGATCAGCGACGACACGTTGGGGAGGATGTGCCGCCCCATCACGTGGGCGTCGGAGGCGCCCAGCGCGCGGCTGCGGTCGACGTACAGGCGCTCCTTGAGCGTGAGCACCTGGGCGCGGATCAGCCGCGCGGTGGACGGCCACGAGGTGACCCCGATCACGAGGATGATGTTCGTGATCGACGGCCCGAGGACGGCGGCCAGCGCCACCGCGAGCGGCAGGAACGGGATCACCAGGAACCACTCGGTGATCCGCATCAGGATGCCGCCGAGCCGCCCGCCGAAGTACCCGGCGGTGATGCCGACCAGCGAGCCGATGACGATCGCGATCAGCGTCGCGGCGAGTCCCACCAGCAGGCTGATCCGCGAGCCCCAGATGAACTGCGTCAGCACGCTGCGCCCGAGGTGGTCGGTGCCGAGCGGGAACTCCGCGCTCGGGTGCGCCCACGCCGGGTTCTGCGTGGTGTTCACGCCCCTGCAGCCCGTCGGGGTCCGCCAGCAGCGGCGCGGCCAGCGCCATCGCCACCGCGAGCGCGAGGATCCCGAGGCCGATCATCCCGGGCAGGTTGCGCCGGTACTCCCGCCACGCGCCCGACAGCGACGCGGCGGCGGCGGGTCCACGCGATGCTGCGTGCGGAGGGGACGGCGGCGGCGCTCACGCGGTACGCACCCGCGGGTCGAGGTAGGCGTAGAGCAGGTCGGCGATGAAGTTGAACACGATCACCGCCGCGCTGAACACGAGGAACAGCCCCTGGAGCATCGGCAGGTCAGGACCCTTGAGCGCCTCGTAGGTGGCGAGGCCGAGGCCGGGCCAGGAGAAGATCGTCTCCACCGCGATCGCGCCGCCCAGCACGAGCCCGAAGTTGATCGCGATCAGCGTCACCACCGGCAGCAGCGCGTTCGGCACCGCGTGCCGGTTGCGCACCACCGCGTCCCGCAGGCCCTTGGCGCGCGCGAGGAGCAGGTAGTCCTCGCGCATCGTGTCGATCAGCGACGAGCGCATCACGAGCGCGTACTCGCCGAGGTAGGCGAGCGTGAGCGTGAGCGCCGGCAGGAACATGTGCTGGGCCTGGTCGGCGAGCTTGGCGAGGCCGGTCGCGTCGGAGTTGGGGTCCACGATCCCGCCGACCGGGAACAGCCCGAGGCTCGTCGCCAGGAAGGAGAGCAGCAGCATCCCCAGCCAGAAGTCGGGCATCGAGTAGGTCGCCATCGTGACCGTCGTGACCGAGTAGTCGGTCTTGGTGCGTCTTCGCCACGCGGCGGCGATCCCGGCCAGGATGCCGATCACCGCCGACAGCAGCGTGGAGACGCCCACGAGCGCGACCGTCGGCCCGGCCTTGCGCGCGATCTCCTCCGCCACGGGCTGGTTGTTGGTGTAGGTGCGGCCGAGGTTCAGCGACGCCGTCTGCTTCACGTAGGCGACGAACTGGCTGCCGAGCGAGCCGTCGAGGCCGAACTGCTTCTGCAGCGTCTCGCGCTGGGACTCGGACAGGTTGCGCCCGCGGAACAGGTTCGCCACCGGGTCGCCCTCGATCACCCGGAACAGGGCGAAGTTGAACGCGACCACGAACGCCAGCGTCGCGAACGACGCGAGCACCTTGCCGGCTACGAACCGGGCGCTCACTCCCGTTCGTCGGCGGACCTGCGGCGCATCGCCCAGAACACCCCGGCGGCGAGCACCGCCACCGCGGCCACGATGATCGCGATCAGGCCCCCGCTCCCGCCGCCCCCGCCGTCATCGCCGGAGCCGCTCGAGGCGGACGCCAGCGCCAGCTGCTTGTACGACGGCGAGCTGTTCGAGTACAGCACCGGGCCGGTCTTCTCCGGCTGGCGCACGAACCCCGTGAACTGCCCCTTCTTGTACGCCTGCAGGTCGGGGTACGTGTAGAGCACGTGGTAGACGGCCGCGTCGTGGAAGCGCAGGAGCATCTCGTGGACCATCTCCTCGCGCTTGGCCGGGTCGAGCTCGACCTTCTGCGCGTTGTAGAGGCGGTCGTAGTCCTTGTCGCACCAGTTCGCGTCGTTGTAGTAGTTCGTCGGATCCTCGGGATCGCTGGCGACCTGGTCGCACGTGAAGTACGAGAGCATCTGGTCGGGGTCGACGAACGGCGTCCAGCCCCACGCGAACATGTCGTACTCGCCCTTGCCGATGACCTCGGTGAGGCGGCCGTCGTCGTAGACCTTCGTCGTGGTGTCGATGCCGATTTCCTTCAGCCAGCCGGTGATGAACTCGGCGGTGGCCGGGCCCGTGTCGCCCTCGGAGCGGACCGCGTAGAGGAACTTCAGCGGCTTCCCGCCGCCGGGCATCTCGCGGATCCCGTCGTCGTCGGTGTCCTTGTAGCCGGCGTCCTCGAGGATCGAGCGCGCGCGGTCGAGGTCGAAGGTGAACTGCTGCTCGGGCGGCACCGCCGGCGACCATGCCGGGTTCGGCGACACGCTGAGCGTCTCGGACGGCTTGCCGAGGCCGGCGAGCACGCGGTCGATGATCGTCTTGCGGTCGATCGCGTGGGCGATCGCGGTCCGCACGCGCGGGTCCATCAGCGCGGGATGCGGCTTCTTCAGGCCGGCGCCGCCGTTGATGGCGAACTCGCTCATCGCGCCCTGGTAGCCCTCGATGGTCTCCATCGACGGAGTCCTTCTGGAGCTGGGCGAACGCGCTGCCCGGGACGTCCTCCGCCGCGTCGATCTCGCCGCGCTTGAGCGCCGCGACCATCGCGTCCGGGTTGTTGAAGTTGCGCAGGACGACCCGGTCGATCTTCGGCTTGCCGCCGTAGAAGTTGGGGTTGGCGCTTGAAGCGGACGAACTGGCCCTTCTCGCGGCTCTCCATCACGAACGGCCCCGAGCCGACCCCGTCCTCGGCCTCGTACTTGGTCGCCTCCGACTTGCCCAGCTTGCCCCAGATGTGCTCGGGCAGGATGTAGACGTCGAGCGTCGGGAGCTTCGGGTCCGGGACCGAGGACTTCACGACCACGGTCTGCGGGTCGGGCGCCGTCGCGGTCAGGTTGGCGGTCACGGACGTGTAGTTGAGCCACTCGTCCTCGCGCGACGTGTTGATCGTGAACGCGATGTCCTTCGAGGTCAGCGGCTGGCCGTCGGACCACTTGAGGCCCGGCGCGCAGCTTGTAGGTCCACGTCTTCCCGCCGTCGGACTCCTCCCAGGACTCGGCGAGGGCCGGCTCGGGCGCGAAGTCCTTGGCCGCCTTGTCGGTGAGCGTCGCGTACTGGAGGTTCCACGCCTCGTACGCGGGGACGCTGACGCCGACCAGCGGGTTCATGCTGTCGACGTCCTGCGTGTTGCCGACGTCGAAGACGATGGGCTTGTCGGCGGACTGGCCTCCGGCCGTCGCCGCGAGCGCTCCGGCAGCGAGCAGGGCGGCAAGCAGGACGGCGATGACCGGGCGCAAGGCGCGACCCTCTCAGATCGTCACAGCAGATGCCAGTCCAGGAAGCGCTCGAGCCGCTCGTAGAAGTCCACCTGCGGACCTGCGCGCAGCAATCCGTGGGCCTCGGTGGGGTACGTGACGTACTCGAAGGTCTTCCCGCCGAGGCGGCGCAGCTCGGCCACGAGCTGCTCGGACTGCTTCGGCGAGACGCGCTCGTCGCGCTCGCCGTGGGCGATCAGCAGCGGGACCTCGACGTTCGCCAGCCGGTGGAAGGGCGAGCCGGCGCGGTAGGCCTCGCGGTCGGTGGAGGGGTGGCCCATCATCCGCTCGAGGTCCTGGACGCCGAAGCGGTCGCCCTGCGACCACGAGGTGAGGATGTCGCAGTCGCCGTACTTGGTCACCGCGCAGCGGAAGCGGTGCTCGGGGTCGTCGGTGACCGACAGCAGCGCCATGTAGGAGCCGTAGCTGGCGCCGAAGATCGCCAGCCGGTCGCCGTCGACCCAGTCCTGCGCGCGCAGGAAGTCGGCGGCGGCGAGGCAGTCGCGCGTGTCGTCGACGCCCCAGACGCCGTGGTTGCCGCGCTCGAAGTCGCGGCCGTAGCCGGTCGAGCCGCGGAAGTTGGGCGCCAGCCACGCGTAGCCCTTGTCGACGAAGTACTGGGCGTGGCCGTCCCACAGGTCGCCGGAGGCGTCGGTCGGGCCGCCGTGCGGATAGACGACCGCGGGCACGGGGCCGTCCGCGGTGGCCGGCCGCAGCAGGAACGCCGGGATCTCGAGGCCGTCGAAGGAGCGCGAACGTCACCTCCTCCAGCGGCGCGTGGCGGGCGCGCTTGACCGACCGCGGGGCGGGGGCGTGGCGGGCCGCGCCGGCCGAGTCGCAGCTCGGGCGGCGTCGCGTGGTCCTCGTAGGTGGCGATCACGTCGCCGTCGGCGGTCCAGTGCGGGCTGCCGTAGGCGCCGCCCTCGGCGAGGACGGTCGCCTCGCCGGTGGCGGCGTCGACCTCGACGAGGTCGAAGCGGTTGCGGCGGCCGCGCACGGCGACGAGGCGACTCGCCGTCCGGGTGCCACTCGTGCTCGGAGTGGTCGGCGCGCGCGGTGGTCAGCTGCCGGTCGCCGTCGCCGTGGCCGCCCACGAGGTGCAGCTCGTAGAAGCCGCTGCGCTCGGAGGAGTACGCGATCGTGCTCCCGTCGGGCGACCACGGCGGGCTGGCGGTCGTGCATGCCCGGCGTGCCCGTGACCGCGCGGGTGGCGCCCGTGGCGAGGTCGGCGACGCGGATCTCGGAGCGGTTGAGGTCGTCGCGCGGGATAGAACGTGAACGCGACCTCGGCGCCGTCGGGGGAGACGGCCGCCTCGTCCTCGTCGCCGGTGTCCTCGCTCGCGGCGAGCCGCCGCGGCCACGGGTCGGCGATGTCGACGACGGCCAGCCGGGTCGTGTCGCCGCGCTCGACGGAGACGATCAGCCGGGTGGCGTCGACCCAGGTGGGACCGCTCGCCTCCAGCAGCTTGCGGGGCGGGCCGCCCTCCGCCGGGACGAGCCACACGTGCCCGTCGTCGGAGTAGGCGACGGTCGTCCCGTCGGGTGAGAGGCGCGGGGCGTCGTCCTCCCAGTAGGGCATCGGCGCGCGGCCGGTGGTCAGGCGCTCCGGCAGCGCCGTTCGTTGACGTCGAGCCGGTAGACGTCGGAGGTCTGCTCGTCCTCGATGAAGAGGGCGGTCGCGCGGTCGGCGCCCAGCGTCAGGGAGCGCGGGCGCGGGGTGTGCGCGATGGCGTCGAGGCGCCAGTGCGGCGGCGGCTTGACGTCCTTGCGCGGCTGCGCCCGCACGCCCTCGTGCTCGTCCGTGCCGACCCACATGTCGCTCACGTCCGTCCCTCCTCGATGCCTTCCAGTGCCGCGAGCACGAGGCCCCCGATCGCGTCCAGGTCGTATCCGCCCTCCTGCACCACGACGGTCGGCAGGCCCATCGCGCCAAGCGTGCGGCCGGCGGCGCGGAAGCCGTCGCGCGTGACGGCGAGCGGGCTCTCCGGGTCGCCCGCCGCCGCGTCGACGCCCAGCGCGACGACCAGCGCGTCGGCCTTCGCCGCCCACTCCGTGAGCAGCTCGACGGCTCGGAGCCACCGGTCGTCGCCGGTCCCCGGCTCGAGCGGCAGGTTGAGGTTGCCCGCGTGGCTCTCGTCCGCGAAGCCGAGGAAGTGCGGGAACCACCCGGCGGCAGGGTCGACGTGGACGGAGCCGGTGAGGACGGTCCCGTCGCCGTCGAAGATCGCCTGCGTGCCGTTGCCGTGGTGGGCGTCGATGTCGAGCACGGCGACGCGGCTGAAGGTGGTCCGCAGCCGCGCGGCCGCCGCGGCGGTGTTGTTGAGGTAGCAGGAGCCGCCGAACGCGGTGCGGGTGACGTGGTGGCCGGGCGGGCGGGTGAGCGCGTAGGCGGCCGGCGCGCCGTCGAGCACGAGGTCGGCGGCGGTCAGCGCCGTGTCGGCGGCGGCGCGGGCGCCCTCGTAGGTGCCGGGGCCGATCAGCGTCATCGTGTCGTAGGCGAACTGGCCGGCGCGGGCGGTCGTGGCGGTGGGGGTCTTGAGCTGCGGGCCGAGCCCGGGGTGGGGGAAGATGTACGGGACGACGCGGTCGTTCGGGAGCGCCGCCGCCTCCCAGTCGGTCCAGGCGTTCGCGAGGTAGGCGAGCAGGGCCGGGTCGTGGACGGCGTGCAGCGCCTCGTCGGGCTGTGGGGTCGCCTCGACCAGCGGCGCGCCGGCGAGCGCGGCGCGGATCCGCTCCGCGCGCTCGGGCACCTCGGTCCCGGGCGTGCGCACGCCGACCCACACCTCGCCTCCAGGGTCGTGGAGGCGGTGCCGGTCGCTCCACACCACGGGCATCATCGGCCGACCCTATCCGCCGCGGGTAGGGTCCGGCGGATGGAGACGCTGCGTGCGCGGGGGCTGCGGATCGGCGAGCTGGAGCCGGGCGCGGCGAACTCGATCGCCGACGTGGCGGGCGTGAAGGTCGGCCACGTCACGATCGTGCGCGACGACCCCGTGGCGCGGACCGGCGTCACGGCGATCGTCCCGCCGCGCCTCCCTTTGGCCGCGGGGACGGCGGTGCTCAACGGTGCGGGCGAGCTGACGGGCTCGCTGCAGATCCGCGAGTGGGGCGTGTTGGAGACGCCGGTCTATCTGACCGCGACGATGGCGGTCGGGCGCGTCTACGACGGCGCGGTCGCCGCGGCGATCGCCGCCGACCCGGCGGTGGGCGTCGACGACGTCGTGATCCCGGTGGTGGGCGAGTGCGACGACAGCTGGCTCAGCGACCCGCGGCCGGTGCACGTCTCGGCGGCCGACGTCGCGCGGGCGTTGGAGGCCGCCGGGCCGGTCGTGGAGGGGGCGGTGGGCGCCGGCACCGGGATGGTCTGCTTCGACTTCAAGGGCGGCATCGGCTCGTCCAGCCGCGTGGTCGCGTCGGGCGCGGTCGTCGGCGCGCTCGTGCTGGCCAACTTCGGCTCCGCGCGCGACCTGCGCATCGACGGCGTGCCCGTCGGACGGGAGCTGGGCGCGCCTGGCACTCCGCCCGCCGGGAGCTGCATCGTCGTGCTCGCCACCGACGCGGCGCTGGACTCGGCCGGGCTCGAGCGCCTGGCCCGCCGCGCCGGGCTCGGCCTCGCCCGGTGCGGCTCGGTGGCCCACCACGGGAGCGGCGAGATCTTCCTCGCGTTCTCCACCGCCACGGCGCCCGCCGCGCCCGTTCGACGACCTCTTCTCCGCCGCCGTCGACGCGACCGAGGAGGCCGTCGTCAACGCGCTGTGGGCGGCTGACGACGACCACGGGGCGCGACGGCCGCGTCGTCGAGGCGCTCCCGCACGAGCCCGTATTGGAGATGCTCGAGCGGGCCGGCCGGCTCGGGTGACGCGCGCGTCGCCACCGCGGGCTCAGGTGACGCGCGTGTCGCCACCGCCCGGCCGGCTCAGGTGACGCGCAGCACCAGCAGCGCGAAGCCGAGCGTGTCGCCGCCGCCCGGCAGCGCGCGGCGGTCCCGGATCGTCCGCGCGTAGTCGAGCTCCCCGTGGCGCTCGGCGTTCGCGGCGAGGCCCTCCTCGTAGCGCGCCCAGTCCTCCGGCGACGCGACCGCCTGGAACACGGGCTCCAGCCGCGCGGCGCTCGCGTGGGCGAGGAGCTCGTCGAGGCTGCCGAGCTCGTCCTCGGTCGCGCCGCCGAGCGCGGCGAGGAACTCGGGCGTTGGGGTGCGAGCCCAGTAGCCCTCGCCGAGCAGCACGCGCCCGCCGTCGCGGACGAGGTCGCGCAGCGCGAAGAGCGCCGTGGGGAAGCCGCCGTGCGCGTGCGAGGCGGCGACGTTCACCACCGCGTCGAACGATCGCGGCCGCAGCGGCGCGGCCTCGGCCGTCTCGCACACGAGCTCCAGCCCGCGGCCGGGTAGCCGCTCGTCCGCGCTCGCCTTCGCACGGGCGAGCCAGTCCGCGTCCGGATCCACGCCGATCCCGGTCGCCGACGGGTAGCGCTCCAGCACGCGGATCAGCAGCTCGGCCGAGCCGCAGCCGGTCTCCAGCACGCGGGCCTTCTTGGGCAGCTCGAGCGCCGCGATCGCCCGGTCGGCATCGGCCTCCGCGAACGGGTTGGCGAAGGTCAGGCCCTCATGGGCCAGGACGGAAGGGCTGGGCACTCGGCCGCAGGCTAACGTCCCGGGCATGGACACCGCCGACATGCTCGCCGTCGCCCTCGAGGAGGCCCGGGCCGGGCGCCGCGAGGGCGGGATCCCGATCGGCGCCGCGCTGTTCGACGCGTCGGGCACGCTGCTCGGATCCGGCCACAACCAGCGCGTGCAGCGCGACGACCCGTCGGCCCACGGCGAGACCGACGCGTTCCGCAACGCGGGCCGGCGCCGCTCCTACCGCGACACCACGATGGTCACGACGCTCGCGCCGTGCTGGTACTGCAGCGGGCTGATCCGCCAGTTCGGGATCGGTCGCGTGGTCATCGGCGAGTCGCGTACCTTCTCCGGCGGCGTCGAGTGGCTGCGCGAGAACGGAGTGGAGATCGTCGACCTCGACTCCGACGAGTGCGCCGAGCTGCTGCAGTCGTTCATCGCCGAGCACCCCGAGGTCTGGGACGAGGACATCGGCGAGTGAGCCCACAGTCGTCCACCTCCGAGCACCCCGAGGTCTGGGACGGCGAGTGAGCGCGCGCCGGCGCCGCGCGGACCCGGTCATCGCCCGCGAGGGTGACCTCGTCGTGGAGCGCGACCCGGACCGCCCTACCGGCCGGCTGCTGCGCCAGGACGACATGGACGCGTGCTACGTCGACCTCGCCGACGCGCGCCACCTGGAGTTCGACTACCTGCGCTGGTCGCGGATCGTGCTCGAGGCCGTCGGCGCGCGCCGGGTGCTCCACATCGGCGGCGCCGGCTGCGCGCTGGCGCGGGCGCTGGCGGCCGCCGACCCCGAGTCCCGCCACGAGGTCGCCGAGGTCGACGCCCACGTGCTCGAGTTCGCCCGCGAGCACCTCGGCCTGCGCCGCGCACCGGGGTTGCGCGTGCGCGTCGCGGAGGGGCGGGCGGCGATCGAGGCGCGCGGGGACGACGCGCGGACGCGATCGTCATCGACGCCTTCGTCGGCGCGCGGGTACCGCTCCGGCTCGTCACCGTCGAGGCGCTCACCCACGCCGCCCGCGTCGCCCCGCTCACGCTCGTCAACGTCGTCGACACCCGCACGCTCGACGACACCCGAGCGATCGCCGCCGGCCTCCTTCAGGCCTACCCCTCCGCGGCCGCCTTCGGCTCGCGCGGGTTGCGCGGAGGCAACGTCGTGCTCGCCGGCGCGCTCGATCCACTCCCGCTCGACCGCATCGGCCCACGCATGGCGGCCGACCCGTCCCCGGCCACCGTCATCCCGCCCACCGAGCTCGCCCGCCTCGCCTCCGGGACCGCCCCGCTGCGCGATTGAAATCGCGGCTGGGTGGGGGAGCGAGGGAGCCGCCCGCGCCGGCGACTCCGGGGGGTGGCGCCCTGTGCCGCCCGGAAACGGCTTACCCGCCGTTGAACGTCGCGATCCGCCGCCGCCACTCGAGCGCGCCAGCCAGTGCGAGCGCCAAGACGGGGGTCAGACCCCTCGCTTCATTTCGCCGCGCGGAGGGGTCTGACCCCCGTTCGCGGGGTCAGGTGAGCGCGAGGGTGACGGCGAGGAGGGCTGCGACCGCGACGACCGCGACGCCCGCGGCGACGCCCCTCATCGCTCGCGGCTCGTAGCGCTCGAGGCCGCGCCGGCGGCGGGACGCCCACGCGATCCCCGCCGCCACGAGGATCGCGAGCGCGGCGGCGAGCTCGCCGGCCGCGGGTGCCCGCCCGCGCTCGGCGAAGCGGATCAGGAGCCCCGCGACGATCAGCGCGCCGACGGTAGTGCGCGACCATGCGAGCAGCGTCCGCTCGCGGGCCAGGGTGGCGGCCGCGGGGGCGCTCACCGGTCGATCACAGCCAACGCTGCGGCGAGGATGGCGACGATCCCGACCGCCAGCCCGAGCATGCGCGGCAGTCGCGACACCGGCAGCGACTCGCCGAGGCGCATCGCCCGCTCCTTCCGCTCCCACTCCCCGTAGCTGCTCAGCGCCGTCACCGCGCCGAGCACGAGCAGCGGGACGGCGATCACGAGCCGGGCGGTGTCGGAGGAGGAGCGCAGGAACTCCGCGACCGCGAGACCGGCGGCGACGAGCCCGAGCGAGGTCCTGATCCAGGCCAGGTAGGTGCGCTCGTTGGCCATGGTGAAGCGCGGGTCGGGATCTGACCCGACCTCGTCGGGCCGGCCGGCGATCCCCCTCGCTCATGAGCCGCGCTCGAGCGCTTCGAGCAACCGCTCGACGGAGCGCTTCACAGGCTCGCCCGCGCCATGCAGGCGCACGTCGGGGTTCGCGGGCTCCTCGTACGGCGCGTCGATGCCCGTGAAGGCGGGGAGCTCGCCGGCCCGAGCGCGGGCGTACATGCCGTGCGGGTCGCGGCGCTCGCACTCCTCCAGTGGCGTGTCCACCCAGGCCTCCACGAAGGCGAGCCCGGCCTCCTCGTGCAGCGCGCGCGCCCACGCCCGGTCCTCCTCGGCGGGGGAGACGACCGCGACGATCGTCACCAGCCCCGCGTCGGCGAACATGCGCGCCACGCTCGCGACCCGGCGGGCCTGCTCGTGGCGGTCGGCGGCGGAGAACCCGAGGTCGGCGGAGAGCCCGTGGCGGACGTTCTCCCCGTCGAGCAGGTACGCCGGGCGCCCCAAGGCGACGACGCGGCGCTCGAGCTCCTCGGCGATCGTCGACTTGCCGGACGCCGGCAGGCCGGTCAGCCACACGGTCGCGCCGCGCAGGCCGAGCGTGCCCCATCGCTCGCGCCGCGGCAGCGCCGGCTCGTGCCAGCGGATGTTCGGGCTGTGCGGCCCCGCCGGCGGGCCCGCGTCCTCGTACGTCGCGCACCACCATCCCGGCGGCGACCGTGTTGCGGGTCACCTCGTCGATGAGGATGAAGCCGCCGGTGATCCGGTTGTCCATGTAGCGGTCCGCCATCACCGGCGCCGACAGCTGCAGGTGCACGCGGCCGATGTCGTTGAGCCCCAGCTCGCGGGGCATCGGGATGTCGCGCAGCGCCTCGACGTCGAGGCGCGTGTCGATCGACTCCACCGTCGCCCGCACGCGGCGCGTCGTGTGCTTGAGCCGGTAGCGGCTGCCCGCGCGCAGGGGCTCGTCGGTCATCCAGCACAGGTGGGCTTCGAGCCGGCGGCTCGCCCAGGGAGCGTCGGCGGCGCGGCACAGGACGTCGCCGCGGCTGACGTCGAGGTCGTCTGCGAGCAGCACGGTCACCGACATCGGCGGGAACGCCGCCTCCACGGGGCCCTCGGGCCCGTCGATCCGCTCGACCGTGCTGCGGTCGCCGGTCGGCAGCACGAGCACCTCGTCGCCCGCGCGCAGCACCCCGCCGGCCATCTGCCCCGCGTAGCCGCGGTAGTCGTCCTGCTCGCTGCCGCGAGCGCGGATCGGCAGCTGCACCGGGAGCCGCAGCGCGTCGAAGTTGCGGTCGCTGGCCACCTCCAGCTCCTCGAGGTGCTCGAGCAGCGGCGGGCCTGAGTAGTACGGGGTCCTAGAGGAGGGCTCGACGACGTTGTCGCCGTGCAGCGCCGACATCGGGATCGTGAGCGCGTCCGGCACGCCGAGCTGCGCCGTCATGTCCCGGAAGCCCTGCTCGATCTCGCGGAAGCGGGCCTCGTCCCAGTCGACCAGGTCCATCTTGTTCACGCACGCGACCATGTGCCGGATCCCGAGCAGCGCCGAGATGTACGCGTGCCGGTGGGACTGCTCGAGCAGCCCGTGGCGGGCGTCGACGAGCACGAGCGCCGCCTGGGCGGTCGACGCGCCGGTGACCATGTTGCGCGTGTAGCGGACGTGCCCCGGCGTGTCGGCGATGATGAACGAGCGCCGCGGCGTGGCGAAGAACCGATACGCGACGTCGATCGTGATGCCCTGCTCGCGCTCGGCGCGCAGGCCGTCGGTCAGCCGCGAGAGATCGACCTCCGCGTCGGCGACCTGGTCGGACATCAGGGCCTTGGCGTCGTAGAGCAGCCGGCCGATGAGCGTCGACTTGCCGTCGTCGACCGAGCCCGCGGTGGCGATGCGGAGGAGAGCGGGCGGCACTAGAAGTAGCCCTCCCGCTTGCGGTCCTCCATCGCGGCCTCCGACGTGCGGTCGTCGGCGCGCGTCTGCCCGCGCTCGGTCAGGCGCGTGGCCTTCGTCTCCTCGATCACGGCGTCGACGTCGGTCGCGTCCGAGCGCACCGCGCCGGTGATCGTCATGTCGCCGACGGTCCGGTAGCGGACGCGCTCGACGAACGACGGCTCGCTGGCCGTCAGGTGCTCGGACACCGCGTAGAGCATCCCGTCGCGCTCGAACACCTCGCGCTCGTGCGCGTAGTAGATCGGCGGCAGCTCGAGGTCCTCCTCGCGGATGTAGCGCCACACGTCGAGCTCGGTCCAGTTGGAGATCGGGAACACGCGCACGTGCTCGCCCGGCGCGACGTCGCCGTTGAAGAGGTTCCACAGCTCGGGCCGCTGCGCGCGCGGGTCCCACTGCCCGTGGTCGTCGCGGAAGGAGAAGATCCGCTCCTTGGCCCGGGCGCGCTCCTCGTCGCGGCGCGCGCCGCCGAACGCGGCGTCGAACTTGTTCGCCGCGATCGCGTCGAGCAGCGTCACCGTCTGCAGGCGGTTGCGCGAAGCGCCCTCCTCGGTCGCCCGGCCGATGTCGATCGACTCCTGCACGGAGGCCACGACCAGCCGCTCGTCGAGCTCGCGCACGCGCCGGTCGCGGAAGTCGAGCACCTCGGGGAAGTTGTGGCCCGTGTCGATGTGCATGACCGGGAACGGGAAGGCGGCCGGCCGGAACGCCTTCTCCGCCAGGCGCAGCAGGACGATCGAATCCTTGCCGCCGGAGAACAGCAGCACCGGCCGCTCGAACTCCGCCGCGACCTCCCGCATGATGTGCACGGACTCGGCCTCCAGCTCGCGGAGCTGGGACAGTTGGTAGGAGGGCGCGGGTACAGTCATGCGGCGACGAGGCTAGCGAGCAATGATCTTCCGGCCGATCACCCACGACGACCTGGGGTGCGCGTCCTATCTGATCGGCGACGAGGACGCCGGGGTCGCGGCCGTCGTCGATCCGCGCTTCGAGATCGAGGAGTACCTCGAGCTGGCGCGCTAGATGGGGTGCGCATCGAGCACGTGCTGGAGACCCATACGCACGCCGACCACGTCTCCGGCCACGGCCGCCTCGTGCCGCCACGGGGGCGATCATCGACATCCACCGCGAGGCGCACGCCGGCTACGAGCACGAGCCGTTCACCTCGGCGGCTCGATGTGCGGCGGGCCCGGCATGGACATGAAGATCTCCTCGGCGATCGGGTTCGAGCTGGCCCAGACCCGACGCCGGCCATCGACGACGAGGAGCCGACCAGCAGTTCGACGACGCGCACATCCCCGGCTCGGTGCTGACGCCCTGGCACGACGCCGACGGCGTGCCGACGTGGGAGCGCATGGGGCGTCCGATCGAGACCGGCTGAACCTCGAGGCGGCGGCCGCGCGATTGGGGTGGGCGCGACCGCCGCATCGAGGGAGGAGGCGGGGCCGGCGACCTGTCGGCCCCCTGCTCCTGGGGGTGGCTTTAGACCTCGGAGTAGGCCGGGCGAGCCCGCGTGGCCTCGCGCCGAGACGCGGGAGCGGGGGCGGGAGCCGGACGCTCGACGCGGATGACGCCGGCCGCGATCGCGACCGCGACGCCCAGCATCAGCGCGCCGACGAGGTAGGCGAGGTGGAAGCCGGCGTTCAGCGCCACCGGCATCGACTCGCCGCTCGCCAGCAGGCTCTCGGTGCGCTCACCGGCCAGCGTGGCCAGCACGGCGAGCCCGATCGCGCCGCCGACCTGGGCGCTGGTGTTCACGAGGCCCGAGGCCAGGCCCGCGTCGCTCGGCGTGGCGCCCGACATCGCGAGACCCATCAGCGCGGGCATGCTGAGCCCGGCGCCAGGCCCGATGAGGATCATCGACGGGCAGCACGTGGGCCGCGTAGGACCCGTCGACCGGCGTGCGGGCGAACAGCAGGATCCCCGCGCCCATCAGCAGCAGGCTCGGGATCAGCGTGGCCTTGGCCCCGAAGCGCATCGTGACGCGCCCCGAGAAGCCGATCGACAGCGTGCCCATCACGATCGTGGTGGGCAGGAACGCGAGCCCGACCTGGAGCGGGTCGTAGCCGAGGATCTGCTGCAGGTACAGCGCGCCGAGGAAGAACATGCCGAACATGCCGACCACCACGAGCGCCTGCACGACGTTCGCCCCGACGACGTTGCGCGAAGCGAACAGCCGCAGCGGCATCAGCGGGTTGGCGATCCGCGCCTGGCGGGCGACGAACACGGCCACCAGCGCCAGCGAGACGGCGGCGAGGATGAGCGTCTGGGCCGAGGTCCAGCCGTGCTCGGCGACGCCGAGGATGGTGTAGACGCCGAGCATCAGGCCGCCGGTCAGCAGCACCGCGCCCGGGATGTCGGCGCCGGCGCCGAAGCCGGTGCCCTCGGGGGCGTCGACCAACTTGCGCGCGGCGATCGCCGTCGCGACGCCGAGCGGGAGGTTGACGAAGAAGATCCAGTGCCAGTTGATGGCCTCGGTCAGCACGCCGCCGGCCAGCAGGCCGATCGAGCCGCCCGCGGAGGCCACGAACCCGTAGATGCCGATCGCCTTCGCCTGCTCGCGCGGCTCCGGGAACATCGTGACGATCATCCCGAGGATGACCGCGGAGGTCAGCGCGCCGCCGGCGCCCTGAAGGAAGCGCGCGCCGATCAGCACGCCCTGGCTGGGGGCCACCGCGCACAGCAGCGAGGCGGCGGTGAACACGGAGAGGCCGGCGAGGAACACCTTCCGCTGGCCCAGCAGGTCGCCGATGCGCCCCGCCAGCAGCAGCAGTCCACCGAACGCGATCAGGTAGGCGTTGACCACCCACGCGAGATTGCTCTGGGAGAAGCCCAGGTCCTCTTGGATCGAGGGCAGCGCAACGTTCACGATCGTGACATCCAGCACGATCATCAGCATGCCCACGCACAGCACGTACAGCGCCATCCAGCGCCTGCGGTCGTTTGTGGTTCCAGCGGTCACGGCGAACAGCCCTCCGGGAGTCGTTGATTCGCACACCGTATCAGAAGATCCTGATTTAGGACTAGAAGAATTTGATCTAGGACTATTGGGCGCTACACTGGGACCCATGGCAACGACGCGCACCTACAACGAGGCGTGCGGGATCCCTCGCGCGCTCGACCGGATCGGCGAGCGATGGGCGCTGATCGTGGTTCGCGAGCTGGTCCTGGGCCCGAAGCGCTTCACCGACCTGCGCACGGGTCTGCCCCACGCGAGCCCCAACGTGCTGGCCCAGCGCTTGAAGGAACTCGAGGAGCACGGCGTCGTGCGCAAGCGCAAGCTGCCGCCGCCGGCCGCCTCACAGGTCTACGAGCTCACAGACTGGGGCCAGGAGCTGGAATCGGTCCTCGTCGCTCTCGGGCGCTGGGGGGCCCGCGCGCCCGGCCCGCCGGACGGCGTCGGGATGAGCCTGGACGCGCACATCGTGTCGCTCCAGACGCTGTTCGACCCCGACCTCGCCGACGGCCTCGACACGCGCTTCGAGCTGCGCCTGGGCGACGACCGCTTCACCGTCGACGTCCGCGACGGGCGGCTCGACGTCACGCGCCGCGAGACGTC
Organism: uncultured Solirubrobacteraceae bacterium; assembly: GCA_963764385.1. Taxonomy (GTDB): domain Bacteria; phylum Actinomycetota; class Thermoleophilia; order Solirubrobacterales; family Solirubrobacteraceae; genus DATFQI01. The sequence continues at coordinate 47,057 of CAVXSJ010000005.1, forward strand.
CGCAGCCGACGTGGTGATCGACACCGACCCGGGCACGCTGCTCGCGGTCATCCACGGGCACCGCGAGATGGGCGAGGCCCAGGCCTCGGGCGAGCTGCGGATCGACGGCGACGAGGAGGCCGCCTCCCGCTTCTTCAGCCTGTTCCCGCTCCCCGCGCCGGCTCTGCAGGTCGCCTGAGCTCCGCGAGCCACCGGGGTTCACCCGGCGCGACCTCGGGCCGGTCGATGCTGACCGTCTCGAGGCCGCCGGTCGCGAACGACTCCACCTCGGCCCGCGTGAGCGGCCATGGCGGCCCGTCGACCTCCTCGCCGTCCCCGCGGATGCCGGAATAGACGATCAGCGTGCCGCCCGGCGCCACGAAGCCGCTGACGCCGGCGATCGCGGTGGCGCGCAGCTCGATCGGCATCGACTGCACGGTGATGCTCTCGACCACGAGGTCGAACGCCTGCGCCCACTCGGCGGGCGGGTCCAGCAGGTCCGCGACGCGGTAGTCAACGCGCGACTCGGGGAAGCGCCGGCGCGCGATCCGCACGGCGGTCTCGGCGATGTCGAATGCGACGGTGGCGTACCCGAGGCCGGCGACCATCTCCGCGTCGTCGCCGGTCCCGGAGCCGACCACGAGGGCGCGGCGGCCGCTGCCGTCGCGCCCCCGCGCCCACTGCTCGACCAGCTTCTGCGGCGCCCCCCGGTCCCACGGGATCTGCGCCTCGCCGCGCTCCGCCGCGCGGTACAGGGGCTCGAACCAGTTGGTCATGCCCACATCATCGCGCGCTCGGGAGCGGGACCTCGCGTAGCGGCCGGTGCGCGAGATCGCGCGATCCGATAGTGTGGTAACTATAAAAATCTTGTGACAAGAAATTGACGGCTGCCATACTGTTCGGTCATGGCCACCACCGAGCTGGGCCTCCGCGAGCGCAAGAAGCAGCAGACGCGCGAGCTGATCGCCGAGACCGCCCGCGCGTTGTTCGCCGAGCGCGGCTTCGAGGCGGTCACCGTCGCCGAGATCGCGCGCACCGCGGACGTCTCCGAGAAGACCGTGTTCAACTACTTCCCCACGAAGGAAGACCTCGTCTACTGGCGCCTGGAGACCTTCGAGGAGGAGCTGCTGGCGGCGGTCCGCGGCCGCAAGCCCGGCGAGTCGGCCCTCGCCGCGTTCGCGCGCTTCATCCTCGTGCCGCGTGGGCTGCTCTCCGAGGGCGACGTCGCGGAGCGCTTCGCCGGGGTGGCGCGGATGATCGAGTCCAGCCCGGCGCTGGTGGCCCGCGAGCAGCAGGTGTTCGCGCGCTACACGGAGTCGCTGGCCGCCGTCCTGGCCGAGGAGACGAACGCCGAGGGACCGGAGCCGTGGGTCGCCGCCAACGCGATGATGGGCGTGCACCGCGCGCTGGTCTCCCACGCGCGCCGGCGGGTTGTCGAGGGCGTTCGCAATCCGACCCTCGCCCGTGACGTGCGCGCCCGCGGGCGGCGCGCCGTGGCCCTGCTCGAGCACGGACTCGGCGACTTCGCGGTCCGCCCGGCCTGACCGCGCCACACGCGGTCCGCCCGCTTGTTTATCGTCGCGGGGTAGATCGTGCGAAACGTGGCAAAGGGGATGCGATGAAGGTGCGAGACGCGATGACCGAGGACGTGTTCACGTTGTCGCCCGGGATCTGCCTGCGCGATGCCGCCGTCTTCATGGTCCAGCACAACGTCGGCGCCGCGGTGATCATCGATCCCGAGGAGCCCGGCCCCGGGATCGTCACCGAGCGCGACCTCGTGCGCTCGCTTGGCTCGGGCGAGGATCCCGACAGCGAGATGGTCAAGGACCACCTCACCTCGCGGGCGACGTTCGCGGACGCCGAGTGGCCGCTCGAGAAGGCCGCCGACGCGATGGCCGCCGGGGGCTTCCGTCACCTCGTCGTGATCAGCGACGGCGAGCTGGCGGGGATCATCTCGATGCGCGACATCATCCAGGTCTGGCGCCCGAAGTGACTACCCGTCCAGCAGCTCGATGCGGGGCGCCGCGCCGACGGCGATCGCGATCGGCAGCTCGCGGTCGTCGGAGCGCGACATGATCGTCACCTCGTCCCGGCCGTGGAGGTACGGACTCAGGTAGCGGCCGGCGATCTTGTTCGGCGGCCACCACAGCGCCTGCTCGTCGGCGCGGCCCCCTTCCGGGGCGCCGTCGAGCTCGTGGCGCAGGAACCGGTTGACGCCGCCCGTGAGCAGCTTGCCGCGGAGGACGAGGTGCGCGGGCGACGGGGTGATCGGGGCGCCGGCGCGGGCGGCGATGGCCTCGGCGACGGCGTCGGCCTGCTGGGTGGCGAGGCCGCCCTGCTTGATCGGGTAGTTCGTGGCGTCGCCCGCGGCGTACACGTCCTCGAGGCCGGCGACGAGCCCGTGGGCGTCGACGGGGATGAAGCCGTTCTGGTCGCCGGGCAGTCCCTCGATGTCCGGGCCGAGCAGCATCGGGAGCGAAACCACGCGCTGGGCGTCGATCACCCGCCCGCCGGGCGCGAGCACCAGGCGGTCGCCGTCGAGGTTCGCGTAGGACCCGCCGACGAACTCGACGCCGGCCTGCTCGAGCAGCCCGGCGACGGTCTCGCTCGCCTCGCGCCCGAACACGCTCAGCGGTGACGGCTCGGTCGAGACCAGCGTGAACTGCGCGCCGTCCATGCCCATGCCGCGCACCTCGGCGGCGGTCATCAGCGCGAGCTCGTACAGCGGGAGCGGCCACGAGCTGCCGGGCGGGACCACGAACGCGACGCGATGGAGGTACCCCTCGTCGAGGTCGGCGAGCATGCCCTGCAGCGCGTCGCGCGCGCCGGGCTCGCCGAACGCGATGCCGCGCGGCAGCGCCCGCGCCGCGCGGGCGCCGACCGCCACCACGAGCGCGTCGTAGCGAAGTTCCTCGCCGCCGGCGAGGAGGACGACGTGGCGGCCGGCGACGACCGTCGCGGCGGCCTCGCAGCGCAACTGCGCGCCCAGCTCCCGGGCGACGTCGGCCAGCGGATGGCGCCGTGCGTGGCCGAGCGCGAACGGCTCGGCGGTGGCCAGCGCCCGGTAGGTGAAGTGCTCCTCGGGCGCGACCATCGTGGTGCGGACGCGCTCGCCGGCCAGGTCGCGGAGCGCGAGCAGCGTCTCGAGCGCGGCGACACCGCCGCCGAGGACGACGACGTGCAGGGGTGTCTGGGGGTCGGTCATACGGGAACCTCGAGCTCGGGGTGGGAGGCCAGGTAGGGCGCCAGGTGGCGGGCCGCGATCTTGTGCGGCGGCCACCACGGCGGGTCTTGGGCGGGGGCGGCGGCGCCGCGCAGGTAGCGCGGCGCGCCGCCGGTCAGCAGCACGGCGCGCAGCTGCGGGTCGTAGCCGGTGGGCTCGACGTCGGCGCCCGCCCACGCCGCGATCGCCGATGCGGCTGCGTCGCCCTGCTGGGCGGCGAGCCCGCCCTGCTTGAGCCGGCGGCTGGTCATGTCGCCAACCGCGTACACGTCGTCGGCGCCGGGCACGCGCCCGACCTCGTCGACGCGGGTGAAGCCGAGGCCGTCGTGCGGGATGCCGGCCAGCGGCCGGCCGCTGGCGCGCGGGAGCGCGACGACAAGCCCGACGGGCAGCCAGCCTTCGCCGGCCAGCCGCAGCCGCCCGGAGAGCACGCGCTCGGCGCCGGCGCCCGTCCACAGCCGCACGCCCGCGGCGTCGAGCAGCTCGCTCACCTCCGCGCTCGCCCGTTCGCCGAAGGCGTGCAGGGGGCGGGCTCGTGCGTGACCAGCCAGGGCTCGAGCGCGGCGTCGCGCTCGGCCGCCCAGCGCGCGCTCTGCAGCGCCAGCTCGTACAGCGGCAGCGTCCAGCCGGTCGAAGGGGCGGCGACGAACGCCACGCGTGGAGAGGTCCGCGGACAGCAGCCCCTCGAGTGCGGCGCGTAAGGGCGCGACGTCGCGCGGGCCGCGGAACGTGAGCGCGCCCGGGACCGCGACCTCGTAGCGCGCGCCGAGCGCGAGCACGAGCGCGTCATAGGGGATCGACTCGCCGCGGCCGGTCGTGATGGCCCGGTGGCGGCTGTCGACGGTCGCGACCGTGCCCGTCCGCAGCTCGAAGTCGCAGTCGGCGGCCATTCGGGCGACCGAGAAGCGCCGCGCCGGGGGGCCGCCGAACGGCTCGGCCACGAGCTCCGGGCGGTAGACGATCTCCGACTCCGGGGCGAGCAGCGTGACGGCCACGCGGTCGCCGGCGAGCCGGCGCAGGGCGAGAGCGGTCTCGAGGCCCGCCGGCCCGGCGCCCGCGACCAGCACGTGGCGAGGATCCGAAGTCATGGACCCAAGCTACGTCGGCACCGCGGCCGCGCCATCGGGGTTCTCGCGCGGCGTGGTCGCGGGAAACCCGCAGTCCTGGGCCTGGATCCACCGATTCCCGCGGCGCCTCGACACCGTGGCCGTTCGCCAGAGCCGATCGGCCGAGAACCAGGTAGGTCACTACATGAGATCGCGGCCGATCGTCTCTGACTCGGCCCACGGCGCCGAGTCGGTCACGGGTGATCGGTGGACCCAGGCCTAGGATGCGAGCACATGAACGACCGGCTCGATGCGGCGCGTCTGCGCCGCTTGACCGATGCGGGCCGCGCGCTCGTCTCGCAGCTGGACCTGGATGCGCTGCTGGCGGAGATCCTCCAAGTGGCGGCGGACGTGACGGGTGCGCGCTACGCCGCGCTCGGCATCCTCGACGAGCAGCGGCGGGAGCTGGAGCGCTTCCTCACCCGCGGCATCGGGCCCGAGGCCCGCGCCGCGATCGGCGACCTGCCCCGCGGCCGGGGCATCCTCGGCGTGCTGATCGACGACCCGCGGCCCCTGCGGCTGAGCAGCGTCGGCGACGACGCGCGCTCCTACGGCTTCCCGCCCACGCACCCGCGGATGGACACGTTCCTCGGCGTGCCCGTCCTGATCCGGGGCGAGGCGTGGGGCAACCTCTACCTGACCGAGAAGGACGGGGGCGAGTTCACTGCGGCCGACGAGGAGGCCACGGTCATCCTCGCCGACTGGGCCGGCATCGCGATCGACAACGCGCGCCTCTACCACCGGTCCGAGAGCCGGCGGGTCGAGCTCGAGCAGGCGGTGCGGCGCCTCGAGGCGACCACCGCGATCGCCCGCGCCGTCGGCGGGGAGACCGACCTGGACCGCGTGCTGGAGCTGATCGTCAAGCGCGGGCGCGCGCTGGTCGATGCCCACGGCGTCGTGATCCTGCTCCGCGAGGCGCCGGGGCTCGTTGTGGCCGCCACGGCGGGGGAGGTCCCCGCCTCGGTGCGCGGCGCGCGGGTCGACGACGAGGGCGGGGTGCGCGCCTCGCTCGACGCGCTCGGGCTCGAGGCCGGCGCCTCGCTGCTGGTCCCGCTCGTGTTTCGCGGCCAGTCGGTCGGCATGCTCGCCGCGTTCGACCGGCGCGGCGCCCCCCACCGCTTCGGCGCCGAGGAGGAGCGGCTGCTGGTCGCCTTCGCCGCCAGCGCTGCGACGGCCGTCTCCACGGCGCGCACCGTCGAGACCAAGCGGCTGCGCGACTCGCTGGCCGCCGCGGAGGCCGAGCGCGCGCGGTGGGCGCGCGAGCTTCACGACGAGACGCTGCAGGGCCTCGGCGGGCTGCGCATGCTGCTGTCCACCGCGCGCCGGCGGGAGGACCCGGAGGCCATGCGAGCCGCCGTCGACCAGGGGGTGGATCAGATCGACGTCGAGATCGAGAGCCTGCGCACGCTGATCCGCGAGCTTCGCCCCGCCGCGCTGGACGAGCTAGGGCCCGCTCCGGCGATCGAGGAGCTTGCGGCGCGGATCGCAGCGCGGCACGGGATCGAGGTCACGGCGAGCGTCGCGCTGGACGGCCGGCGCGCCCCGGAGGTCGAGGTCGCCCTGTACCGGATCACCCAGGAGGCGCTGACGAACGCCGTCAAGCACGCCGCGGCGAGCCGCGTGACGATCGACGTCTCCGAGTCCGGCGGGGCGATCCACGTCACCGTCGTCGACGACGGCGGCGGCTTCGACCCGGCCGAGCCGTCGGCCGGCTTCGGGCTGGCGGGGATGCGCGAGCGGGTCGAGCTGTTGGGCGGCGAGCTGGAGATCCGCTCGTCGCCGGGCGGCACCCGCGTGGCGGCCGCGCTGCCCCTATAGATCGACGAGGCCGTGCTCGAGCGCGTAGCGCACGAGCTCGGCGCGGCTGGAGCGGCGCAGCTTCTGCTGGATGTGCGCGCGGTGGGTCTCGATCGTGCGGATGCTCAGGTACAGCTGCCCGGCGATCTCGGCGTTGGTGTGCCCGAGCGCGATCAGCCGCAGCACGTCGACCTCGCGCTGGGTGAGGTCGTCGGGCGGGCCGGTCTCCTGCGGCGGCTGGGCGGCGAGCCGCGCGCCGAGCCGCGGGTTGAGGTAGGTGTCGCCCTCGGCGGCGGGCCGGACCGCGAGGATCAGCTCGTCGTCGGCCGCCTCCTTGAGCACGAACCCGAGCGCGCCGTTGCGCAGCGCCTCCCGCGCGAAGGCCGGGTCGTCCTGCATCGTGAGCACCACGACGGCGGTGTCGGGGCCGAGGTCCGCAGCTCGGTGATCGCGTCCAGGCTCGAGCCGCCGGGCATGTCGTGGTCCCGCACCAGCACGCGCGGCCGGTGCGCGTTGACCGTGCGCAGGGCGGTCGGCACGTCGCCGGCCTCGGCCACGACCTCGAGGCCCGGCTCGGCGTCGAGCAGCAGCCACAGGCCACTGCGCACGACGGCGTGGTCGTCGGCGATCACCACGGTGGTCGTCATTGGGCGAGCGCGCAGCCGTCCTTGCGCGGGTCGCTGCCCGCGGCCCGCACGCCGTCGGCGAGCACGCGCACCACCTGCGCGCCACCGGTCGGCATCGCGTAGGGCGGGCCGACCTCCACGTCATGGCCCCAGGCGCGGAGCTTCTCGAGCTCGCGCTCCGGCACCCGTCCCTCGACGAGCAGCACGCCCTGGTCGTGGAAGTGACGCGGGTGGTCGACCGCCGCCTGCGCCGTCATGCCGTGGTCGTGGAGGTTGATCAGCACCTGCGCGTGGCCTTGCGGCTGCATGTAGCCGCCCATGTTCCCGTATACCGCCCACAGCGCGCCGTCGCGCGTGACGAGGCCCGGGATGATCGTGTGCAGCGGCCGCTTCCCCGGGGCCATCGCGGACGGGTGGCCCGGCTCCAGCGTGAACCCGAAGCCCCGGTTGTGCAGGCACACGCCGGTGCCCGGGGCGACGAGCCCGCTCCCGAACGGCTTGTAGAGCGAGTTGATGAACGAGCAGCCGTTGCCCTCGCGGTCGACCGCGCACAGGTAGGTGGTGTCGCCGGCGCCGCGGCCGGCGGGGGCGCGCTCGTCCAGGCCGCCGTGGCCCGCCAGCAGCGCCTCGACCGGGACGTCGACGAAGTCGGGATCGCCGACGTGCTCGTGAAGGGCGGCGAAGGCGCGCTGCTTGGCGTGCGCCTCGAGGTGGATGCGCTCGGCGCCCAGCGGGGCGAGCGAGCCGAGATTTTCGCGTTCGAGCATCCGCAGCATCATCAGCGCCGCGATCCCGGTGGTGGGCGGCGGCATCTCGTGCACGCGCAGTCCGTGGTAGGCGGCGTCGATCGGGTCGGCCCACGTGGAGCGGTGGGCGGCGAGGTCGGCCGGGCTCGAGGAACGTCGCGGTGGCGGCGATCCGCTCGGCGATCTCGCCCTGGTAGAAGGCGTCGGCGCCGTGCTCGGCCACCGCCGCGAGCGTCCGGGCGAGGTCGGGGAGCCGCACCACCTGGCCGGCATTTGGCGCCCGGCCGTCGGGGAGGAGCGCCGCGGCGGTCGCCGCGTCGCGGGACAGAAGCGACTCCTGGTCGCGCCACAGGCGGGCGCTGATCTCGCCGACCGGGAAGCCGCGCTCGGCGAGCTCGCGCGCGGGCTCGAGGAGGTCGGCCAACGGCAGGCGACCGAGCTCCGCGGCGGCGTCCGCCCACAGCCGTACCGCGCCCGGGACGGTGATCGTCTCCGGGCCGCGCGCGGGCATGTCCTCGCGGCCGCGCATCGCTTCGAGGGTCGCGTGCGTCCCGGCGCGCCCGGCGCCCTCGAGACCGCGCACACGGCCCGTCGCCGCCTCGAAATACAGGAGGAAGGCGTCGCCGCCGAGGCCGGTCATCATCGGCGAGAGGACCGCCATCGCGGCCCCCATCGCCACGCACGCGTCGGCGGCCGTGCCGCCGGCGTCGAGCGCACGGATCCCCGCCAGCGCGGCCCGCGGGTGCTCGCAGGCGACCGCGCCGGCGGTTCCGTAGACGGTCGAGCGCCCGCCGCCGTCGGGCCGCTCGCTCATACGGCGTCGGCGATCTCCCGCACCGCGAGGACGGCGAACAGCACCACCGAGCCGGCCAGCACGAAGTTGGCGAGCGGCCCGTTACGCAGCGCCTTCGGCACCCGCGCGGAGTTGTTCAGCCACAGCAGCGTCCCGGCGAGGAACGGCAGGAACAGCGCGCCGAGGGCGGCGTAGACGATGACGAGGAACACCGGCTTGTCGAAGAACAGCAGCACCATCGGCGGGAACGTGATCCACACGAGGAACGCCCGGAAGGCCGGGCTCTGCTCGTTGGCCGGCGCGTCGTCGCCGTCGCCGCGCGCGGTCTTCATGTAGTCCGCGAACAGCTGCGCGAAGCCGTTCCACGCGCCGACCAGCGACGAGTAGGCGGCCGAGAAGAAGCCGAGCAGGAAGAGGATCTTCGTAACGTCGCCGAGGCGGTCGCCCATCGAGGTGGCGAACGGCACGAGGCCCTCCTCGCCGTCGATCGCCGCATCGGTCCCGTACAGGAACTCGGCGCCCACGATCAGCACCGCGAGCACGAAGATGCCGGTCACGAGGTAGCCGACCTTGATGTCCACGCGCGCCGTCGGCAGCCACTTCGCGTCGGTCCAGCCGTTGTCACGCATCCAGTACGTGTAGGAGGCGAGCGTCAGCGTCGCGCCGATGCCGCCCATCAGGCCGAGGCAGTAGAGCAGCGAGCCGTCCGGCACCCGCGGGACGAGCCCGCCGGCGATGTCGCCCAGGTTCGGCGTGACCGCGATGGCGCACCCGACCGTCGTGACGAACATGAGCCCGACGAGCACCTGCATGACGCGCTCGAACACGTCGTAGCGGCCGATCACGTTGATCGCGAAGCCCGACACCGACGCGATCAACGCCCACGCCCAGGTGGGCAGGAACGGCAGCATCGCCTCCAGCGCCAGGCCGGCGGCCGACGCGACGGCGGCGCCGAACACGAACGCCAGCAGGAACAGGTAGAAGACGAAGTAGCCGCGCACGAAGCGGCCCAGCGAGTACCAGGCCTCGATGATCGTGGTGCCGGTGGCCAGGCACCAGCGGGCGATCCCCTCGGTCAGGAAGTACTTCAGGACCGCCCCGACCACGACCGCCCACACGAAGGTGAACGCGTACTCCTGGCCGGCGGCCAGCGAGGACACGAGGTCCCCCGCGCCGACGCCGGTGGCCGCGATGATCAGGCCCGGCCCGACCACCTTCAGCCGCCCCTTCAGGCTCGAAGGCGGCCTCGCCGGCGGGACCGGCTTGCCTCCCTCGCGCTTGAACCTGCCGCTCCCCCTGCCCTGCTCGATAGTGCCCGTCGCCACGACGCGCTCCTTTCGTCCCGTGCTCATCCCGTACCCGCGCCCTGGGGGCTTGACGCGGCCTGATCCCACTGGGCGGAGGCGAGGCGCCGGCTGATGCCGGCGCACTCCACGCGGACGGTCTCCGGCAGGATCCCGACGCGCATCAGCAGCGCGAGCACCTGGCAGCCGGTGCACAGCGCGAACACCGACGACGAGCGCGGTGAGCAGGACGGTGGTGACGGTGGTCCAGCCCAGCGCCAGGGCGAGCACGCCGGCGGAGGTGATGGTGGCGCCCATGCCCTCCGGGGGAAATCCCACCCCGGGAAACCATACCCGACCGGAATAGATGGGTTTCGAGCGCCGTATTGTTATGCAACCGACTCGTGACCTAGAGGAGACCGATCCATGGCAGCCAGTGAGGCGCTCGTCTTCGACGCCATTCGCACCCCGCGCGGGAAGGGCAAGAGCAACGGCTCGTTGCACTCGACCAAGCCCGTCGACCTCGTGGTCGGCCTGATGCACGAGATGCTCTCGCGCAACGTCGACCTTGATCCGGCGACCGTCGACGACGTGGTGCTCGGCTGCGTCTCCCCGGTCGGCGACCAGGGGGCCGACATCGCCAAGACCGCCGCGATCAAGGCCGGGCTGCCCGACACGGTCGCCGGCGTGCAGCTCAACCGCTTCTGCGCCTCGGGCCTCGAGGCAGTCAACATCGCCGCCCAGAAGGTCGCCTCCGGCTGGGAGGACCTCGTGTTCGCGGGCGGCGTGGAGTCGATGTCGCGCGTGCCGATGGGCTCCGACGGCGGTGCGTGGGCGATGGACCCCGAGACCAACTACGACACGTCCTTCATCCCCCAGGGGATCGGCGCCGACCTGATCGCCACCGTCGAGGGCTTCACGCGCGACGACGTCGACGCGTACGCCGCCCGCTCGCAGGAGCGCGCCGCGGCCGCCCGCGAGTCGGGCAAGTTCGCCAACTCGGTGATCCCGGTGCAGGACATCAACGAGCACGTCGTGCTCGACCACGACGAGTTCATCCGCCCGGGCACGACCGTCGAGACGCTCGCCGGCCTCAAGCCCTCGTTCGCCGCGATGGGCGAGATGGGCGGCTTCGACGCCGTCGCCCTGCAGAAGTACCACTGGATCGAGAGGATCGAGCACGTCCACACCCCCGGCAACTCGTCGGGCATCGTCGACGGCGCGTCGCTGCTGGTGATCGGCAACGAGAAGACGGGCGAGGCGCAGGGTCTGAAGGCGCGCGCGCGGATCCTCTCCACCGCCGTCTCGGGCGCCGACCCGACGATCATGCTCACCGGGCCCGCCCCGGCCTCCAAGAAGGCGCTGGCCAAGGCCGGCATCACCGTCGACGACCTCGATCTGGTCGAGATCAACGAGGCGTTCGCGGCGGTCGTGCTGCGGTTCGTCAAGGACATGGGCCTCGACCTCGAGAAGGTCAACGTCAACGGCGGCGCGATCGCCATGGGCCACCCGCTCGGCGCGACCGGCGGCATGATCCTCGGCACCCTGATCGACGAGCTGGAGCGCCAGGACAAGCGCTACGGCCTCGCCACGCTGTGCGTGGGCGGCGGCATGGGCATCGCGACCGTCGTGGAGCGCATCTGATGGCCGCCGAGACCATCCGGTGGGAGGACGCGGGGGACGGGGTCGTCAACCTCGTCCTCGACGACCCGAACCAGTCCGCCAACACCATGAACGCCGACTTCGGCGCGTCGCTGACGGCGGCCGTCGAGCGCCTCGAGGCCGAGAAGGACTCGATCGCGGGCGTCGTCATCACCTCCGCCAAGAAGACCTTCTTCGCCGGCGGCGACCTCAACGACCTCAAGAAGGTCACGCCGGAGACGGCGGAGGAGTTCTCCGGCTGGGTCCGCGAGAACAAGGCGCTGCTGCGCCGTCTGGAGACGCTGGGCAAGCCGGTCGTGGCCGCCATCAACGGCGCCGCGCTGGGCGGCGGGCTGGAGATCGCGCTCGCCACGCACCGCCGGATCGTCGTCGACGACCCGCGGATCCAGCTCGGCCAGCCCGAGGTCCAGCTCGGCCTGTTGCCGGGCGCCGGCGGCGTCGTCCGCATCACGCGGATGCTCGGCATCGTCAACGGGCTGATGCAGGTCCTGCTCCAGGGCCAGCGCATCCGGCCCGCGCAGGGCAAGGAGATCGGCATCGTCGACGAGCTCGTGAGCTCGCCGGACGAGCTGATCCCGGCGGCGAAGCAGTGGATCGCGGAGAACCCGGAGGCCGTCCAGCCCTGGGACGTCAAGGGCCACAAGCTCCCGGGCGGCACGCCGTCGAACCCCAAGCTCGCGCAGAACCTGCCGGCCTTCCCGGCCAACCTGCGCAAGCAGATCAAGGGCGCGAACTACCCGGCGCCGCACCACATCATGGCCGCGGTCGTCGAGGGCGCGCAGGTGGACTTCGACACCGCGCTGGAGATCGAGGGCCGCTACTTCGTGGACCTCGCCGCCGGCCAGGTGGCGAAGAACATGATCCAGGCGTTCTTCTTCGACCTCCAGCAGGTCAACGGCACCCGCGGGCGCCCGGACTCGATCGAGCCGTTCGCCGCCAAGAAGGTCGTCGTGCTCGGCGCGGGCATGATGGGCGCCGCGATCGCGTACGTGTGCGCGAAGGCGGGCATCGAGGTCGTCCTCAAGGATGTCTCGCAAGAGGCGGCCGACAAGGGCAAGAACTACTCGGAGAAGCTCGTCGCCAAGGGCGTCGAGCGCGGCAAGACCACGCAGGAGAAGGGCGACGCCCTCCTCGCGCTGATCACGCCGACCGACGACCCGGCCAAGGCCGAGGGCGCCGACCTCGTGATCGAGGCCGTGTTCGAGGACCCGAAGGTCAAGGCGCAGGTGTTCGGCGAGATCGAGCCGTGGGTGGGTGGGACCGATTCCGGCGCGCTGCTGGGCTCCAACACCTCGACGCTGCCGATCACCGAGCTCTCCGAGGGCGTCTCGCGCCCGGCGGACTTCATCGGGCTGCACTTCTTCTCCCCCGTGGACAAGATGCCCCTGCTGGAGATCATCAAGGGCGAGCAGACCTCCGAGGAGACGCTGTACCGCGCGCTCGACGTCGCGAAGCAGATCAAGAAGACGCCGATCGTGGTCAACGACTCGCGCGGGTTCTTCACCTCGCGGGTGATCGGGACGTTCATCAACGAGGGCATCGCGATGCTCACCGAGGGCGTCCCGGCGCCGTCGATCGAGCAGGCCTCCTCGCAGGCGGGCTACCCGGCCCCGGTGCTGCAGCTCAGCGACGAGCTCAACCTCAAGCTGATGCGCAAGATCCGCAACGCCGCGCGCGACGCGGGCTCGACGGGCTCCGGCTGGGACGCGCACCCGTCCGAGCAGGTCATCGACCGGATGCTCGACGAGTTCGACCGTCCCGGCAAGCTCGAGGGCAAGGGCTTCTACGCCTACGAGGACGGCAAGCGCACCGGGCTGTGGCCGGGCCTGCGCGACGCGTTCCCGATCGTGGACGACCCGTCGCAGCTCTCGCTGCGCGACCTCGAGGAGCGGATGCTCTTCATCGAGGCGATCGAGAGCGTCCGCTGCTACGACGAGGGCGTCATCGAGACCGTCGCCGACGCCAACATCGGCTCGATCATGGGCATCGGGTTCCCCGGCTGGACCGGCGGGGTGCTCCAGTACATCAACGGATACGAAGGCGGCCTGGCCGGCTTCGTCGCCCGCGCGCGTGAGCTCGCCACGACGTACGGCGATCGCTTCACACCGCCGCCGTCGCTGGTCGAGAAGGCCGAGCGCGGCGAGATCTACTCGGACGACCCGGTGGCCGTCCCCGCCTGACGCGGCTGTGACCGCGGCCGCTCGTGCGGCCGCGGTCCAACCGCCGCGCACCGCGGCGCACCGGAATACGATCGGCGCGCATGCGCGCCCTCGTGATCGCCGCCCTTGCCGTCGCCCTGTGTCCGGCGGCGGCCGCCGCCCAGGAGGGCCCGCCGGTGGTGCCGGGCACGAAGTCGGTCCTGTTCGTGGGCAACAACTGGGACGGGACGGCCGACATCGTCGACCCGCAGACGTTCGCCAAGCTCGGCCGGATCAACGTCATCCCCGACCTGCAGGAGCGCCTCGCCGAGAAGGCGCTGGACCCGCGCAAGCTGGGCTACCTCGTCGCCGTCCGCGCGCTGATCGGGGAGGGCAACGACCAGTACGCCGACGACATGTTCAGCTCCCACGACGGGCGCTACGTGTACATCTCGCGCCCGAGCCTGGCCGACGTGGTGGCGATCGAGATCGCGACGGGCAAGGTCGTGTGGCGCTTCGAGATGGAGGGCTACCGGGCCGATCACATGGCGATCTCGCCCGACGGCACCCGCCTGCTGGTGTCCGACTCGACGGCCCGCAAGGTGCACGTGCTCGACACCCCCACCGGCGTCAAGGTCGCCGAGTTCGAGTCGGGTGACTCGCCGCACGAGAGCAACTACTCCAGGGACGGCTCGAAGATCTTCCACGCCTCGATCGGCATGGTCTACACGCCGGCCGACCAGCCGGTGGCCGACTCGACCAAGGGCGACCGCTGGTTCCAGGTCGTCGACGCCAGGACCTACAAGATCCTCAAGCGCCTCGACATCGGCCAGATCATGGAGGCCAACGGCTACCACGACTACTCGTCGGCGGTGCGGCCGATGGCGATCGCGCCGGACGAGAAGCTCGCCTACCTGCAGCTCTCCTTCCTGCACGGGTTCGTCGAGTTCGACCTCGCCACCGACAAGCCGCTGCGCGTCGCGACGCTCCCGCAGAGCCAGGAGGCGCAGGAGACGCCGCGCGAGAACTACCTGCTCGACTCGGCCCACCACGGGCTGGCCATCAACCACGAGGGCACGAAGCTGTGCGCGGCGGGCACGATGTCCGACTACGCGGCGATCGTCCGGCGCGACTCGTTCGCCTACAAGATCGCCGCCACCGGCAGCAAGCCGTACTGGTCGACCAACAGCGCGGACGGGAAGTACTGCTTCGTCTCGTTCAGCGGCGACGACAAGGTGACCGTGATCGACTACGCGAGCGAGAGCGTGGTGGCGGACATCCCGGTCGGCGACCACCCGCAGCGGATGCGGATGGGGCTGATCCGCAGCTCGGACATCGGCGGGCTGGCGCCGTCGCCGGGCGCCGCGCAGCGTGCGCCGCGCAAGCCGGCCAAGCTGCGGATCGCCCGCGCGCGCATCCGCGACGGGCGGCTGGACATGCGGCTCGGGATCAGCTCGCGGGCGACCGGGCGGGTGACGGCGATCTACCACTCGCGCGGTCGCCGCACCCGCATGCGGATCGCGATCCCCAAGCGCGGCGGCAACGCGCCGATCGCGTGGACGGTCCGCAAGCGCCTGCCCCGCGCCCAGCGCTCCAAGCGCACCGGCATCGTGACGCTCCGCTACGCCGGCAACGCGCGGGTGCGGCCGGACGCGCTGCGCTCCCGCGTCGCCGACGGCCGCGCGCTGCTGCGGCGCGCGACGTCGGCGATCGACGCGGCCGGGCGGCTCGAGGTCCGCGGCACGGTCAGCCGCCGCGCCCGCGGGGTGGTGCGGATCCGGCTCGATCTCGCCGACGACAGCACGATGCAGTTCCGCGCCGCGATCCGCCGCGGCCGCTGGTCGTTGCGCCGGCTGCTGCCGTCGAAGGCGGCCCGCGGCGGCCAGCTCTCGATCCAGTTCACCGGCCACGAGGGCCGGCGGATCCGCGGGGAGTCGCTGAGCAAGGCCGTCGCGCGCGGTTAACCTCGGAGGCATGGCGACGAGCGCGACGGATGACCTTCGCTCGCGCCTGTCGGCGCTGACGCTGCGCGACGAGCACCGCCTCAAGCGCCGCTTGGACCGGGCGCGGCGCAGCGGCGACGCGCAGGCGCTGCGGAGGCTGGAGACGGAGATCGAGAAGGCCGAGACGCGCGTGGCCGCGCGCCGCGCCGCGGTGCCGGCGATCTCCTATCCGCCCGAGCTGCCGGTCAGCGCGCGGCGCGAGGACCTGCTGGAGGCGATCCGCGACAACCAGGTCGTCGTGGTGGCGGGGGAGACCGGCTCGGGCAAGACGACCCAGATCCCCAAGCTGTGCCTCGAGCTCGGGCGCGGGGTGCGCGGCGCGATCGCCCACACCCAGCCGCGGCGGCTGGCCGCCCGCACGGTGTCGGAGCGGATCGCCGACGAGCTGGGGGTCGAGCTCGGCGCCGCCGTCGGCTTCGCGGTGCGCTTCAGCGACCGCAGCTCCGAGAACACGCTCGTGCGGCTGATGACCGACGGTCTGCTGCTGGCCGAGATCCACCGCGACCCGCTGCTGCGCCGCTACGACACCGTGATCGTCGACGAGGCGCACGAGCGCAGCCTCAACGTCGACTTCCTGCTCGGCTACCTGGCCCGGATCCTGCCCCGCCGGCCGGATCTGAAGGTGATCATCACCTCGGCGACGATCGACCCGCGAGCGCTTCAGCCGCCACTTCGGCGGCGCCCCCGTGGTCGAGGTGTCCGGGCGCATGTACCCCGTCGAGGTCCGCTACCGGCCGCCGGAGCCGGACACCGATCCGCCCGACGCGGTCGGCGACGCCGTCGAGGAGCTGCTGCGCGAGCCGCGCGGCGACATCCTCGTGTTCCTGTCCGGCGAGCGGGAGATCCGCGACACCGCCGAGGTCCTGCGCGCCCGGCTCCCCGACGACGTCGAGCTGCTGCCGCTGTACGCGCGGCTGTCGACCGCCGACCAGCAGAAGGTGTTCAAGCCGCACCGGCGGCGGCGGATCGTGCTCGCCACCAACGTCGCCGAGACGTCGCTGACCGTGCCGGGGATCCGCTACGTCGTCGACCCCGGCACGGCGCGCATCAGCCGCTACAGCGCGCGGCTGAAGGTCCAGCGGCTGCCGATCGAGGCGATCTCGCAGGCGTCGGCCGACCAGCGCAAGGGCCGCTCCGGGCGCACGTCGGACGGCATCGCCATCCGGCTGTACTCCGAGGAGGACTTCGAGGGGCGCCCGCGCTACACCGACCCCGAGATCCTGCGCACGAGCCTGGCCGCGGTGATCCTGCGGATGGCCGCGCTCGACCTCGGCGACATCGAGGCGTTCCCGTTCCTGGACCCGCCCGACCGCCGCCAGGTGCGCGACGGCGTGCGGCTGCTGCAGGAGCTCCACGCGCTCGACGGCGACGGGCGGCTGACCGCGCTCGGCCGCAAGCTCTCCCAGCTGCAGGTCGACCCGCGGCTGGGGCGGATGGTGATCGAGGCGGGGAAGCTCGACTGCGCCGCCGAGGTGATCCCGATCGTCGCCGCGCTCTCGATCCAGGACCCGCGCGAGCGCCCCGCCGAGCTGCGCGCGCAGGCCGACCAGTCGCACGCCCGCTTCGCCGACGAGACCTCCGACTTCCTCGCGCTGCTGAACCTGTGGCGCTACCTGCGCGAGCGGCAGCGGGCGCTGTCGAGCAGCCAGTTCCGCAAGCGCGTCAAGGCGGAGTACCTCCACTACCTGCGCGTGCGGGAGTGGCAGGACCTGGCCGGAGAGCTGCGGCGCTCGGCCAAGGAGATCGGCGTCTCGCTCAACCAGACGCCCGCCGAGCCCGCCGACGTGCACCGGGCGCTGCTGTCGGGGCTGCTGTCGCAGATCGGCGTCAAGGACGCCCAGGGCCGCGAGTACGCGGGGGCTCGCGGCGCGCGGTTCGCGCTGTGGCCGGGCTCGGGGCTGGCGCGCAAGTCGCCGGCGTGGGTGATGGTCGCCGAGCTGGTCGAGACCTCGCGCCTGTGGGGCCGCGACGCGGCGAAGATCGAGCCGCAGTGGATCGAGCCGCTCGCCGAGCACATCGTCCAGCGCACCTACAGCGAGCCGCGGTGGGTCAGCGAGCGCGCCTCGGTCGTCGCCACCGAGCGCGTGACGCTGTACGGGCTGCCGATCGTCACCGGCCGCACGGTCGCCTACGGGCGGATCGACCCGGAGCTGTCGCGGGAGCTGTTCATCCGCCGGGCGCTGGTGGAGGGCGACTGGGAGACGCGGCACGAGTTCTACGCCGCCAACCTGGCGCTGCTGGAGGAGGTCGACGAGCTCGAGCGGCGCGCCCGCCGGCGCGACATCCGCGTCGACGACGAGACGCTGTTCGCCTTCTACGACGCCCGGATCCCCGACGACGTGGTGTCCGGCGCGCACTTCGACCGCTGGTGGCGCGACGAGCGCCTCCAGAACCCGGACCGCCTGACCTTCACCGCGGACGAGCTGATCGGCCCGGCCGCCGCCGAGGCGCTCGCCGGCCGCCCGGACGCCTGGAAGCAGGGCGAGCTCGTGCTGCCGCTCAGCTACCACTTCGAGCCGGGCGCCGAGCACGACGGCGTGACCGTCCACGTCCCGCTGAAGGTGCTGCCGCAGCTGCAGTCCGCCGGGTTCGACTGGCTCGTGCCCGCCTTCCGGCTCGAGCTGGTGACCGAGCTCCTCCGCTCGCTCCCCAAGGACGTGCGCCGCCAGTTGGTGCCCATGCCGGAGACGGCGGCGGCGGTGCTGGAGCGCCTGAAGCCGCGCAAGGGGCGCGTCGTGGACGCGGTGGCGCGCGAGCTCGAGGCGGTGCGCGGCGTCCGGGTCACGCGCGACGCGTTCGACCTCGCCCGCCTCCCGGCGCACCTGCGCATGACGTTCCGCGTCGAGGACGAGGCCGGCGAGGTCGTCGCCGAGGGAACCGACCTCGATGCCCTGCGGGAGACGGCGCGCCCGCGCCTGCGCGCCGAGCTGGCCGGCGCCTCGCGCGGGCTGGAGGCGACGGGCCTTACGAGCTGGACGATCGGGGAGCTGCCGCGCGTGGTGGCGCTGCCCGGGACCGCCCAGGCGGTCCGCGGCTATCCGGCGCTGGTCGACGAGGGCGCCACCGCGGGCGTCCGCGTGCTGGAGACGCCCGCCGCGCAGCGCCTCGCGATGGCCGCGGGCACCCGGCGCCTGCTCCTGCTCGCCGTGCCGTCTCCGGTCCGCGCCGCCCAGTCCGGGCTCTCCAACGCCCAGCGGCTGTCGCTGGCCGGCGCGCCGCACGAGAGCGTCGGGGCGGTGCTCGCCGACGCCACCACCGCCGCGCTCGACGCCCTCATCGCCGAAGCGGGCGGGCCGGCGTGGGATCCGGAGGGGTTCGCCCGGCTGCGCAGCCACGTGGCGGGGCGGCTGGCCGCCAAGACCGGCGAGGTGGTGGCCGCGGCGGCGCGGATCCTCGACGCGCGGCGCGAGGTCGAGCGCCGGCTGGAGACGATCCGCGGCGCCGCCTTCGACGAGGCGCGCCGCGACGTGATCCGCCAGCTCGCGCGGCTGGTGCCGCCGGGCTTCATCGCGCGGACCGGCGCCGCACGACTCGGCGACGTCGAGCGCTACCTGCAAGCGGCGGCGCGCCGGCTCGAGCGGCTGCCCGACGCCGCCGCCGTGGACCGCGACCGCATGCGCGCCATCCACGAGCTCGAGGCCGCGCATCGCCAGCGGCTCGAGGCCCTGCCCCGCGGGCGGCCGGTGCCCGAAGGGCTGCGCGAGGTCACGTGGATGCTCGAGGAGCTGCGGGTCAGCCAGTTCGCCCAGGGTCTCGGGACCCGCGGGCCGGTGTCGGCGAAGCGGATCCGCCGGGCGCTCGACGAGGCCGCCGCATGAGTGGGCGCGCGTTGTCATCTCTCGCCAGCGGCCGCGTGATGCGCTAGGACGTTCGTCGTGCGCCGCCGCCGCAGATCCACCTTCGCCTCCTCGGGCGGGTATCGGCCGCGTCCGCTGGCTCGAGCCCGTCGAGCGCCGGCGCCGGCGGCGCGCCCCGGTCGCCCCGATCGCGCTGCTGCTCGTCGTGCTGCTCGCCGGGGGCGCGGTGGGCTGGTACCTGCTCTCACGCGAGGCCGCCAGCGACCGCCGCCAGGAGACCGTCGAGAAGTTCGCCGCCGCCTGGGCGCGCGGCGACCACCGCGCGATGTGGCAGCTGATCACGCCCGGAGCGCCGCAAGGACTGGCCGCTGTCGGAGTTCAGGGCCAGCTACCGGATCGCGGGCAAGGCGGCGACCGTCAAGACGGTCCGCCCCGGCCCGGTCCCCGAGCCGAAGGGCGACACCGCGCGCGTCCCGGTCACGGTGCGCACGCGCGACTTCGGCGAGCTGCGCGGCACGATGACCTTCAAGATCGACGAGCGCGACGACAAGACGTACCTGGACTGGGCGCCGGAGCTGCGGCTGCCCGGCCTGCGCGAGGGCGAGCGGGTCCGCCGCCGGGTGCTCGAGCGCACGACCCGGCGGGCGATCCTGGCCGCCGACGGCAGCCGGCTGGAGTCCAGCGCCGCCGGGCTGGTGGGGAGCCCACCCGCCGGTGGGGAGCCCGGCAGCGGGCTGGAGGCGCTCTACGACCAGCGGCTCGGCGGCCGCCCGGGAGCGGAGCTGCGGTTCGGCCGCCGCATCGTCAAGAAGGTCGACGTCAAGCGCGGCCACTCCCTGCGCACGACGATCTCGCCGGGCCTCCAGCGCGCCGCGACCTCGGCGCTGGGCGGCCGCTTGGGGGCGGTGGCGATGATGCGCCCCGACAGCGGCCGCATTCTCGCGCTGTCCGGGATCGCCCTGTCCGGCCCCCAGCCGCCCGGCTCGACGTTCAAGATCATCACGCTCGCGGGCGCGCTCCAGGCAGGCATCGCCAAGCCGTCGAGCAGCTACCCCGTGCAGACCGCCGCGACGCTGTCCGGCGTGAAGCTGCGCAACGCGAGCGACGAGTCGTGCGGCGGCTCGCTGGCCACCTCCTTCGCGCATTCCTGCAACTCCGTGTTCGCGCCGCTGGGCGCCAAGCTCGGGGCGAAGCGGCTCGTCCGGCTCGCCGAGGCGTTCGGCTTCAACGAGAAGCTCAAGCTGCCCGACGCCCAGCCCAGCACGATCCCCTCCGCGGGGGAGCTGAAGGACGACCTCGCCGTGGGGGCCGCCGCGATCGGCCAGGAGCGCGACCTCGCCACCGCGCTGCAGATGGCGAGCGTGGGGGCGACGATCGCCAACCGGGGCCTGCGCGTGCGCCCGCGGCTGGTGGCCACCGAGCGCGCCGTGCGTCGCCGCGTGGTGAGCCGCCGCGTCGCCGGCCTGGTGCGCGACATGATGGTCGGCGTGGTGCAGGGCGGCACCGGCGGCGCCGCGGCCCTGCCCGGGGTGCAGGTCGCCGGCAAGACCGGCACCGCCGAGCTGCGCCCGACCGCCGGCGGCCCGGTCGACCCCAAGAACACCGACGCGTGGTTCGTCGCCTTCGCGCCCGCGGTGAAGCCGCGCGTGGCGGTCGCGGTGATGCTGGTGGGCGCCGGGCAGGGCGGCGCGACCGCGGCGCCGGTCGCGCGCGAAGTCCTGAGCGCCGCCCTCTAGTCGCGGTAGCGCCAGCGGATGTCGCGCCAGTCGTCGAGCAGGAACCAGACGTCGTACTTGACGACGACGGTGCCCGTGGCCATGCCGTCGTCGTAGGAGCAGATGACCCGGGGCTGGTGGCGGCGTTCGCCGGGCTTGACCTCGTCGATGGCCATGGTCCCGACCTTGACGTGCCACTCGAGCGGCTTGTAGCGCCGCCTGGAGTCCGTGTCCTCCAGGTCCGCCCACATGTCGTCGTAGGACCCGACGGTGACAGGGCCGCGGCCGCAGTCGATGGTCGCGGTGTAGGTGTAGTCGGCCTTCGGTGGCTTCGGCTTGGGCTTCGCCGAGGCCGTTCCCGCGGCGACGCCGAGGCAGAGGATCGCGGCCAGGGCCGCCATGAGGAGCTTGCGCATGTGTCACAAGATCGGCGTGGGGTTGAGCATTCGTAAGCGATCTGGACGCCTGTCGGAGGCTTGGGCGCTTGACCATGCGTCGAGCCGTTTGGGATCGCTCCATGGCGAGCAGCCTCATTGCG
The DNA here is from genome assembly GCA_963764385.1 of uncultured Solirubrobacteraceae bacterium. GTDB lineage: Bacteria > Actinomycetota > Thermoleophilia > Solirubrobacterales > Solirubrobacteraceae > DATFQI01. The sequence goes on from CAVXSJ010000005.1 coordinate 68,463, forward strand.
AGAGCAACCAAACTTCAGGAGGCGACATGGACATCGGCAGGCTCTTCTTGCGCGGCGTCGTCGGGCCACTCTTCGTCGGGCACGGGACGCAGAAGCTGTTCGGCTGGTTCGGCGGCCATGGGCTCGACGGGACCGGCGGGTTCTTCGAGAACCTCGGCCTGCGGCCGGGCAAGCGCCACGCGACGGCGGCGGGCGCGGCCGAGGCGGGCGGCGGCTTGCTGCTCACGCTCGGCGCGCTGACGCCGCTGACCGCGGCGATGATCTCCGGCACGATGATCACCGCCATCCGCAAGGTCCACCTCTCCAAGGGCCCGTGGGTGACCGAGGGCGGCTACGAGTACAACCTCGCGCTCATCGGCGCGATGGCCGCGCTGGCCGAGGTCGGGCCCGGACGCCCGTCGGTCGACGCCGCGCTGTTCCCGAACTTCAAGGGCAAGGGCTGGACGCTCGCCGCCCTCGCCGCGGGAGCCGCGGGTTCCTACCTGGCGACCGAGCACTTCAGCGATGCGGCGCCGGTCGAGGACGCCACGCAGGCCGAGTCGGGCCTCGAGCAGCAGCCACGCTTCGAGCGCGAGACGGCCGACCAGACCGTCTGACGGGGGCCATCCATGACCCGGGCGGGCGGGGCCACACCCCCGCCCGTACGGGCGCCCGCACCGCGGGACTCGTGGTGGTCCCTTAGATCGGCCCCGCCGTCTTCCCGATACTGGCGTCCACCATGCGACGCCGACCCCCCACTCCCAAGAGCAAGGCCTCAGCCGGACTCGAGACGTGTCTCGTCTGCGGGCGCGACTTCGTCCAGCCGGTGAGCTGGGAGCCGGACGGTCCGGAGCGCTGGTGGATGTTCCTGCGCTGTGGCGAATGCGGCGTCTCGCGGGAGGTCGTCGTCTCCAACGACGAGGCCGCCCGGTTCGAGACCGCCCTGCACTCCCGCGCCAAGGTCGTGGCCCGCGCCGTGCGCGAGCTCGAAGAGGAGCGCGTCGCCACCGAGGTCTCCGACTTCGTGGCCGCCCTCGAGCACGACCTGATCCTCCCCGCGGACTTCGCGCGCTGAGGACCCGAGGGACTCCGAGGGAATCGCGCGGCGCGCGAACGCGCCGCGCGGCCTCACAGCTGCGGCGCGGCGTCACCCTCCGGTGACGTCGCGCCTCACGAAGATGGTCAGCGCCGCGAACAGCGCCGGCACCGCGTAGAGCGGCTGACACCCACGCCCCGCGCACGACCGGGTCCCAGTCGATCGGGTCGCGCAGGAGCCCCTGCCACGCGTTGAACTGCGTCGAGAGCAGGTACGGGTCCAGGAAGTCCAGGGCGGACAGCGCGCCGAGCACCTGCATCACGATCGAGACCATCAGCGCCCCGACGACCGCGGCCGCCGAGTTGCGCGTGACCGTGGACAGCAGCACCGCGATCGAGGCGATCGCCAGCACCGGCATCAGGTACGCGACCGTGGCCATGCCGATCAGCGTGATCCCGCGGCCGGTGCTCACGCGCGTGCCGGATAGCAGCGTCACGGGGTCGAAGCCCCACGCGAGGCCGCCGAGGATGAGCCCGGATCCGACGAACAGGATGAGCGCGAGCGCCGCGTACGTGAACGCCGCCAGCGTCTTGCCGGCGAACACCTGCCAGCGCTCGACCGAGCGCGTGAGGATGGTCTTCAGCGTCCCGTTCTGGTCCTCGGTGGCGACGATGTCGCCCGCCACCAGCGACGTGACGAGCGGGATCAGCCAGATCGAGCCGAACGCCAGGCATACGAGCGGGATGGCAAGGCCCGTCTCGCGCACGTAGCTGCCGAACGGGACCTCGTCGGGGCCGCCGCTGCCCGCGTCCGCGAGCAGCGCGATCACGAAGATGATCGGCACCACGAGCGCGGCGCCGAACCCGAGGTAGGTCCGCTTCTGGGCGATCAGCTTGCGCAGCTCCCAGCGGTAGACGGTGAACGTGCCGGGGCGGCGGGTGCTGCACGCGCGCTCCCTGGAGGGCGTGGCGGTCATCGCAGCACCTCCTCGGGCAGTGCGGCGGCTGCGGGCGCGTCGCCCTCGGTCATGCGGAAGAAGAGCTCCTCGAGCGTGGCCGTGCGCGGCACGAGCGCGGCGATCCCGATACCGGCCTCGCCGAGCGCGATCGAGAGCGCGGTCGCCGCCTCCTCGGGCGCCGACAGCGTGATGCCGCCGTCGGCGAAGCGGACGTCGGCGACCCCGTCGCGGTCGGCGGCGATCGCGGCGGCGCGAGGATCGTCGGTGGTGCGCAGCGTGTACTTCCCGGCGGTCGAGGCGAGCAGCTCGGGCAGGGAGCCCTCGTAGACGACCTTGCCGGTGCGCACGATCGCCAGCCGGTCGCACAGGTCCTCGACCTCGCCCATCAGGTGCGAGGAGAGCAGCACGGTCATGCCCTGGTCGGCGAGCCGCCGCACGAGCAGGCGCATGTCGCGCATGCCACCGGGGTCGAGCCCGGTCGTCGGCTCGTCGAGCAGCAGCAGCTTCGGGTCGCGCAACAGCGCCCCGGCGATGCCGAGGCGCTGGCGCATGCCGTGCGAGTAGCCGCCGACGCGGTCCTTGGCGCGGGCGCTCAGCTCCACGATGTCGAGCGCCTCGTTGATCCGGCCCGCGGCGCCGTCGCCGTCCAGCGCCGCCACCAGCTCGAGGTTGCGGCGCCCGGTCAGGTACGGGTAGAAGCGCGGCGCCTCGACGAAGCCCGGCGACGCCGTCCAGGGCGCGCGCCCCCTCCACGAGGGGGTCGCGCCCGAACAGCTTCGCGGTGCCCGCGTCGGGCCGGATCAGCCCGAGCAGCATGCGCAGCGACGTCGTCTTGCCGGCGCCGTTGGGGCCGAGGTATCCGTAGATGTCCCCGGCCCCGACGGTCAGGTCGACGTTGTCGACCGCCGTCACGTCGCCGTAGCGCTTGACGAGGCCGCGGGCCTCGATCGGCGCGCCGGTCATCGCAGGCCCCGCGCGGCGTTCTCGGCCGCCACCGGCGGCACCGAGCCGACCACGGAGTAGCTCACGCCGCCGCGCTCGAAGCTCACGTAGGTGCCCAGCGCGGTCGCGAGCTCGGTGCCCGTGGCGCCGTCGATGTTCACCTGCGGGAGCCCGGGGTCCTCGCTCTGGCCGCCGCTCGCGTCGGCCTGGCGCTGGAGCACGACGATCCCGCCGAGCCCCTCGCCGTAGACGCTGACCGCGCCGGCCTCGTCGCCGAAGCGCACCAGCCGGACCTCCTTGCGGGGCAGGCCGGCGAGCTCCTTCGGAGCGGAGAGCTCGAACCCGAGCCGCTTCTGCACCGCGGCGACGCCGGTGACGTCCTCGGGGGAGCCGGACTTGGCGCCGTGGCCGGCCGGCGACTCGATGTCGACGGCCTCCACGCCGGCGGGCGTCGAGATGCGCAGGTCGGAGTCGTCGACCTTGCCGAAGCCGATGTCGGTCGCCTTGAGCTCCAGCACCGGGTCGGGGTTGCCCTGGGCGTACACGGCGAAGCGCAGCGGCACGCCCTTCACGGCGTCCCACGCCAGGGCTCCGGCGCCGAGCAGGCCGCCGTCGTCCTTGGGGGCGATCCGGACGGTGTAGCTCGGGCGGCCGGCGGTCGAGGTCGGCTTCGCGCCGGACAGCGTCCACGCCTCGCCGAGGTGCGCCAGGCCCTCGCGGACGTCCGCGAGCGTGGCCTTCTCATGCGCCTTGTCGTCGCCCTTCTTCTCGGGCAGCGCGAGGCGGTAGACCGTCTTCGCGCTCGCGTCGTACACGGTCAGCGTCGAGCCGTCGGAGGCGATCTGCGCGTCGCCGCGCTCGGACTGCAGCTCGAGGCGGAAGCGGCCGTCGTTGGACATCCAGAGCCGGCCCTCGGCGCCGGACACGAGCGGGCTGCCGCCCGGCACCGAGCCCGACGGGAGCAGGGCGTTGGAGAACTCGATCCGGGCGGAGATGCCCTGGACGGCGGGGGCGTTGGCGGCGTCGAGGATCGCCTGGTCGAGCGCCTTCGGCTGCGGCTTGGGGTCGGAGCCGATGAGGCCCGCCTGGGCGACCGCCGCCGTCGCCGCGAGGGCGACGACGACGGCGACGATCGCGGTGAGGCGGCGGGGGGAGAGGGTGCGGAGTGGTCTCATGGGGAGGTCCTTCGGGAGGGGAAGACTGTGAGTTGTACGGGGGATCCTTGAAAGAACTTTGAGAGGCGCTCAGGCGAGCGCCCGGCGCAGCACCACGACCGGCAGCTCGCGGCCGGCGTGGCGCTGGTAGTGGGTGACGGGCGTGACCGCCGCGAAGCGGCGCCACAGGCGCTCGCGCTCGCGGCCGCGCGCCTCGACGGGGCGCACGCGCCGCCGCTCGCCGCAGACGAGGGCGATGCCCTCGCCGGCGTGCGCGGAGGTTGAGCCACCACGCCGGCGGGCGGGCCGCGCCCGCGTTGGCCGGGACGACGACGAGGTCGTCGCCGTCGGGGAGGTAGACGAGCGCCGCCGAGCGGGGGAGGCCCGACGAGCGCCCGACCGTCTCCAGCACGAGCACCCGCGAGCCGAACCACCGCGTCGCCACCCGCCCGCGCGAGTGCCTCAGCAGCGTCGCGTGGAAGCCGGTCAGCCGGCGGGTCGCGCGACGGGGTGCGGCGCGCGAGGCGGCCGAGCGTGAGCGGCGCCCCGCTCACGACGCCACCGCCTCGTGGGCCGGCTCCGGGCGCGCGCTCGGGGGTGGAGATCACGCGCTCGGCGCGGTTGCGGGCGAGCATCGTCCACAGCCACCGCAGCGTCGGTGACGAGGCGGTTGCCCCAGCCGACGAGGTAGCGGACGTGCACGAGCGCCCAGATGAGCATCGCGCCGAGGCCGGTGAGCGGCACGCCGAAGGCGACGCCGACCGCGCGGCGCTGGCCGATCACGGCGAGCGTGCCCTTGTCGACGTAGCGGAACGGGCGCGCGTCGGCGCGGCCGGCGAGCCGCCGGCGGATCGTCTTGGCGGCGAACCGGCCCTGCTGCATCGCCGCGGGGGCGATGCCGGGGACGTCGGCGACGGCGGCCATGTCGCCCACGACGAACACCTCGTCGTGGCCGGGGACGGTCAGGTCGTCGCGCACGATCAGGCGGCCGGCGCGGTCGACGTCGGCGTCCGACGCGCGGGCGAGCGCGCGGGCCAGCGGCGACGGCTCGACGCCGGCCGCCCAGAGCGACGGTGCGGGCCGGCACGCGGTGCTGGTCGCCCGCGCCGTCCACGACGTCGACGCCGCCGGCGTCGAGCCCGACGGCGCGCGCGCCGCGTGCGGACGTCGACGCCCGAGCGCCCCGAGGTCGCGCTCGGCGCGCCGCGAGAGCTCGTCCGGCCAGCCTTCCAGCAGCGCCGGGCCGGCCTCGAGCAGCGAGATCCGCGCGGTCGCGGTGTCGATCGCGCGGTAGTCGGGACGCAGGATGCCGCGCGAGAGCTCGGCGATCTGCCCGGCCAGCTCGATGCCGGTCGGGCCGCCGCCGACGACGGCGAAGCGCAGCCAGGCGTCGCGCTCGGCGTCGCTGGTCGCGAGCTCCGCCTGCTCGAACGCGCGCAGGATCCGGCTGCGGACCTCGCGCGCGTCGGCGAGCGTCTTCAGCGCCGGGCGCCACGTGCGCCCACTCGTCGCGGCCGAAGTAGCTGTGCGACGCGCCGGCCGCCACGATCAGCGAGTCGTAGCCGAGCGTGACCGGCTCGCCGTCCGGGGCGAGCGCGTGCGCCTCGCGGGCGTCGAGGTCGAAGCCGGTGACGTCGGCGAGCAGGACCCGCGCGTTGGCCTGCCGGCGGAGGATGCCGCGCAGCGGCGGGGCGATCTCGCTCTCGGCGAGGATGCCGGCCGACACCTGGTAGAGCAGCGGCTGGAAGAGGTGGTGGTTCGCCCGGTCGACGAGGGTGACCTCGACCGGCGCGCGCCGGAGCGCCTTGGCGGCGTACAGGCCGCCGAAGCCGCCGCCGACGATCAGGACCCGGTGTCGCGGCTCATTCTCGCTGGGGGTTCGTCGTCTCACTTGCGCCTCGCTGGGGAGAGGGTGGGGAGGGAGACGAACTTGTACGGGCGGAGCTTGAAAGGTCTTTGAGAGCAGGCAGCTCGAGCGTGAAGCGCGCGCCCTCGACGGTGACGCGGCCGCCGTGGCGCTCGGCGATCGAGCGCACGATCGCCAGCCCGAGGCCCGATCCCTCGCCGCGCGCGGTCGAGCCGCGCCAGAAGCGCTCGAACGCGCGCTCGGCCTCCGCGGGCGTCAGGCCCGGGCCCTGGTCGGCGACGGTCAGCAGCGCGCGGTCGCCGTCGCGGCGCGCTGTCACCTCGATGGTGCCGCCCTCGGGTCCGTGGCGGCGCGCGTTGCGCACGAGGTTGCCGGCGGCGCGCTCGAGCGCGTGGCGCTCGCCGAGCACCAATACCGGGTCAGTGTCGACGCGCGCGCCGGAGTCCTGCGCGGCCGCCTTGCGGGCGATGTCGGCGAGGTCGACGGGCTCCTCGTCCGCCGCGCTGGCGGCGTCCTCGCGGGCCAGGGCGAGCAGGTCGTCGAGCAGCTCCGAGAGCCGCGCGGCGTCGCTCTCGAGGTCGGCCAGCACCGCGTCGTCGGGGCCGTGACGCGCGAGGTAGGAGATGTTGCCGCGCAGCGCGGTGAGCGGCGTGCGCAGCTCGTGCGAGGCGTCGCCGACGAAGCGCCGCTCGGCCTCGCGGGCGCGCTCGAGCGAGGCCAGCATCGCGTTCAGCGTCGTGGCCAGCTCGCCGACCTCGTCCTCGGCGGCCGGTGCGGGGAGCCGGCGGGACGCGTCGCCGGTGGCGCCGATCTCGCGCGCGCCGGAGGACAGGCGGGTCAGCGGCAGCAGCGCGCGGCGGGCCAGCAGCGCGGCGAGGAGGGCGCCGAGCACGGCGGCGATCAGCGCGATGAGCAGCACCAGCCGGCGTGTCTCGGACAGGGTCTGCTCCGTCTCGGCCTTCGTGCCCGCGACGAGCACGGCGCCCCCGGCGGCCTGGCTGGAGCCGAGCTCGCCGAGCGGGGCGGCGTACATCCGGATCGGCTCGGTGCCCAGGCGCGCGTCGGCGTACCCGGGCTGGCGGTCGGTGAGCGCGTTCCGCCCAGCGCCCTCGAGCGGGAGCACCCGCGCGCCCAGCGCGCTGGACCGCGCGACGATGCGGCCGCGGCGGTCGACCACCTGCACCAGCAGCGAGCCGCCGCTGAGGCGGCCCTCCAGCGCGCCCGGCTCGGTCAGCAGCCGGGGGCTCGACGCGGCCAGCCGCGCGACCTCCACGGCGCGGGTGCTGAGCGTGTCGTCCAGCGAGCCCTCCAGCTGGTCGGCGAGCAGCTTCGGCACCGCGAGGGCGACGACGAGCACGGCGACGACGATCGCCACCCCCGCCGCGACGACGACGCGGGCGCGGAGCCCGAGCGTCCTCACGGCGCGTCGAGCCGGAAGCCGACGCCGCGCACCGTGTGGATCATCGGCGGCTCGCCGAGCTTGCGCCGCAGGTAGGCGACGTAGCGGTCGACCACGTTGGCGCCGGCCTCGCCGTCGCCCCACACCTCCTCGAGCGCCAGCTCGCGGGTGACGACGCGGCGGGCGTTGCGCAGCAGCAGCTGCAGCAGCTCGGCCTCGCGGCGGGTGAGGTCGACGCGCCGGCCGCCCCGCCGCGCCGTCCCGCTCTCGGTGTCGAGCACGAGGTCGGCGAACGCGAGCTGCTCGCCCGGCGGGTGGTTGCGGCGCATCAGCGCCCGCACGCGCGCCGTCAGCTCCGCGACGTCGAACGGCTTGACGAGGTAGTCGTCGGCGCCGGCGTCCAGCCCAGCCACGCGCTCCTCGATCGCGTCGCGCGCGGTGAGCAGGAGGATGGGGACCACGAGGCCCTTGGCGCGCAGGCGCCGCGTGACGGCCAGCCCGTCGAGCCCGGGCATCGCGACGTCGAGCACGATCACGTCCGGGAGGGAGCGCTCCACCTGCGCGAGCGCGGCGCCGCCGTCGGCGACCGCGGCCACGTCGTAGCCCTCGGCGCCGAGCGTCCGCTCCAGCATGCGCCTGATCGGCGCGTCGTCGTCGACCAGCAGGACGGCTCCGTCAGCCATCCAGCGACGCCGCGGCTCTAGTCAGCCGCCTAGGCGGTGGCGTCGGCCTTCGTCAGCCGGCGGCGGCCCTTGGCGGTCGCGGCGAGCGCGAGGCGCGACTCGATCGCGGTGCGCGCCCGGCGCCGCGCGATCGCGGAGTCGTTGAGCTGGCGGTCCCAGTTCAGGCCGAGCCCAAAGGCGTGCAGCTCCCAGGCGAGCTGGGCGGGCTCGGTGTCCGGCGACAGCTCGCCGCGCTCGACGGCCTGCGCCGCCTGCTCGACCAGCAGGTCCATCCACATGCCCATCGTCTCGGCGATCAGGTCGCGCACGGGACCGGGGCGGTTGTCGAACTCGGCGGCGGCCTCCATCAGGATGCAGCCGCCCTCGAACGTGTCGCTGCCGATGTAGCCGAGCCACGCGTCGAGCAGCGCGCTGAGGCGGGTGATGCCCTTCTTGGTCTCCAGCGCGGGCACGACCGCCTCGTCGGAGAACACGCGGCGGGCGGCGCGGATCGTCGAGAGCTGCAGCTCCTCCTTGGAGCCGAAGTGGGCGAACAGGCCGCTCTTGCTCATCCCGAGATCGCTCGCCAGGCGGGCGATCGAGAGGTCCTCGAGGCCCTCGGACGATGCCAGCTGCATGGCCCGGGAAAGGATCGCGCGGCGGGTGGTCTGGCCGCGCGCGCGCCGGCCGTCGGTCTCCAGGAGAGCGGTCACGGGAAAGAAAATAGCATGACCGTTCGAATATATGCAAAACTATGCGACCGACCGTTCGATCTCTTTCTCTCACATGGCCGCTCTCCCCACACTCCCCCCTACCGCCCCGGCGCTCCCCATCGCCGGGGCGGCCCCCGCCACGCTGCGCGTGCGGGACCTCGGTCCCGCCGACGGCGCGCTCGTCGAGACGCTGCACGACTCGCTGAGCACCCGCTCCAAGTACCAGCGCTACCACGGCGCGATGCCCCGGCTCAGCGCCCGCCACCGCGCGCGCCTGACCGCGACTGACGGCTGCGACCACGTCGCGCTCGTCGCCCTCGACCCCGCGGGCGTGCCGGTCGCGATCGCCCGCTACATCCGCTTGCGCCACGACCCCGGCGCGGCCGACATCGCCGCCGAGGTGGTCGACGGCCGCCAGCGCCAGGGCGTCGCGACCGATCTCCTCGCGCGCCTGGCCCGGCGCGCGGCGGCATCGGGCGTGGAGCGGTTCACCGCCACCGTGCTCTCGGACACGCGGATCCCCGCCATGCTGCGCCGCCGCGGTTGGCGGGTGCGCAGCTTCGACGGGCCGACGACCGACCTGGAGGCCGACGTGTGGACGCTCATCCGCGCCACATGACCGGACCGCAAGGATCGGCGCGCCGCGCGTCTCCTAACGCGACTGACGATCTGCCTCTGCTCGCGCCTGGCCGCCCCCCGGCGGCCCCCCCCCCCCCCCCTCCGCCCCTTCCCCTCCCCCCTCCCCCCGCTCCCCCCCCCCCCCACCCTCCTCTCTCCCCTCCCCCCCCCCCCCCCCCCCCCCCCCCCCCCCCCTCCCCCCCCCCCCCCCGCCCCCCCCCCCCCCCCCCCCCCCCCCCCCCCCCCCCCCCCCCCCTAGAGATACGGCTCCAGCCAGGCGCGGTCGCCGGCCCCGAGCCGGTCGACCGCGGTCTTGGCCTGGTGCCAGTGCGGGTAGATCAGCGGCGGCTGGGAGACCTCGTCGAGCCGCGCGATGTCCTCGCCGGTGAGCTCGAGGTTCGCGGCGGCGAGGTTGTCGGCCAGCTGGTCGTCGGTCCGCGCCCCGACGATCGCCGATGCGACGCCCGGGCGCTGGAGCAGCCACGCCAGGGCGACCTGGGCGGCCGACACGCCGTGCGCCTCGCCGATCTCCACGACGGCCTCGATCACGTCGTAGGTCGCCTCCTGGTCACGGACCGGCGGCTCGTTCCAGTCGGTCAGCTGGCGCGAGCCCTCGGGCGCCTCGACCCCGCGCCGGTACTTGCCCGACATCAGGCCGCCCGCGAGCGGGCTCCACACCAGGATTCCGAGGCCCTGGTCCAGGCCGGCGGGCACCAGCTCGTACTCGGCGTCGCGCGCCTGCAGCGAGTAGAAGATCTGCTGGCTGACGTAGCGGGCGAGCCCCAGGCGCTCGGAGACGCCGATCGCCTTCGAGAGCTGCCAGCCGGAGAAGTTCGAGCAGCCGATGTATCGGACCTTGCCGGAGCGCTGGAGGTCGTCGAGCGCCGTCAGCGTCTCGTCCATCGGCGTCACGCCGTCCCACTCGTGCACCTGGTAAAGGTCGATGTAGTCGGTCCCGAGCCGCCTCAGGCTCGCCTCGCAGGAGCGGATCAGGTGGTGGCGGGAGAGGCCGGCGTCGTTCGGCCCGTCGCCCATCGACATCCGGGCCTTGGTGGCGATGAGGACGTCGTCGCGGCGGCCGCCGATCGCCTCGCCGAGGATCTCCTCCGAGGCGCCGGCGGAGTACACGTCGGCGGTGTCGAAGAGGTTGACCCCGGCGTCGAGGCACATGTCGACCTGGCGGCGGGCGCCTTCGAGGTCGGTGGCGCCGACGTTGGCGAACTTGTCCTTGCCGCCGAAGGTCATCGTGCCGAGGGTGAGCGCGGAGACGCGCAGGCCGGAGCGGCCGAGCTGTCGGTAGTCCATACCGGAGGTCTACCGGTTCAGGACGCGCACCGGGTCGCCGCGCAGGTAGGCGGCGATGTCCTCGACCGTCTCGCGGTAGAAGAGCTCGTAGCTCCCGATCGAGACGTAGCCGAGGTGCGGCGTGAGCAGCGTGTGGGGAGCGATGCGCAGCGGGTGGTCGAGCGGGAGCGGCTCCGTATCGAACACGTCGAGCGCGACGCCCGCGATCGCCCCGCGCGAGAGCGCCATGAGCAGCGCGGTCTCGTCGATGATGGGGCCGCGCGAGGTGTTGACGAGCAGCGCGCTCTGCTTCATCAGCCCGAGCTCGCGCGCGCCGACAAGGCCCCGCGTGCGGTCCGACAGCCGCGTGTGGATCGTCAGCACGTCCGAGCGCGCGAACAGCTCGTCGCGCTCCACGGCCTCCACCCCGACCGCCTCGGCGTCCTCGCGGCGCAGGTTCTGGCTCCACGCGATCACGTTCATCTCGAACGCCTGCCCGATCGCCGCCATCCGCCGTCCGAGCCGGCCGAGCCCGAGGATGCCGAGCGTGCGGCCCGCCAGCTCTGGCCCGATCGTGTGCTGCCAGCCGCCCGCGCGCACCTGCCGGTCCTCCTCGGCGATGTGGCGTGCGAGCCCGATGATCAGGCCCCACGTCAGATCGACGGTCGGCCCCGCGAGCGCGCCGGTCCCGCACACGGTGATGTCGAGCGCGGCCGCCGCGTCCATGTCGATCGACGCGTTGGCCATGCCGGTGGTCACGAGCAGCTTGAGGTTCGGGAGCGAGGAGAGTCGCGCGCCGGTGAACGGGGTGCGCTCGCGCATCGCGACGATCACCTCGAAGTCCGCGAGGAGATCGCGCAGCACGCCGTCGTTGGAGATGTGGTCGTGGAAGACCGTCAGCTCGACGTCCTCGCCGAGCTCCTCCCACGGCCCGAAGTGGCGAGCGAGATCCTGGTAGTCATCAAGCACAGCGACGTGGACCGGCACGCGCGGAAGGCTACTGAGCAACTTCCGGCGTGCCGTCCGTCCTCTCAGGCAGGACCGCTACCGCAGGGGAGGCAAGGTGCCAAAGCTCATCGCCGCACTCGTCCTGGCCGTCGCGCTCGTTGCGCCCGCTGCCGCCCAGGCCGCGCCACCGCCCAACGACGACCGTGGGAGGGCCCAGGCCCTCGGGGCGCTTCCCGCCACCGTCCGCGGGACGACGGTCGACGCCACGAACGAGGTCAGCGAGCCATCGACGTGCACCGGCCTCACCGAGGGCTCGGTCTGGTACCAGCTCAACGGGGCCGCCGCCGCGCGTGACCTCGTGCTCGAGCTCGACGCGGCCGGCGACCTCGACGCCGCCGTGGACGTGTACCGGCGCGAGCGCTCGCAGCTCACCTCGCTCGACTGCGGGCAGACGAACCGCCGCGGCCGGCTCACCCTGGACTTCGGACAGCCGCGCAGCGCCGAGCTGCTGATCCGCGTCGCTCCGCGGGCGAACTCCGCGCGCGATGCGTTCACGATGCGCGTCGTGGCCCCCGACGCGCCGGAGCGCCCGCCCGGGCGCCCGCTCGGATCCTCGGGCGCGTCCGGGAGCCTCGACCGCATCGCGAACCCCGATGACGCGTACGGCATCTCGATGTCGGCGGGCCGCACCTACCGCGTCCACGTCGTCTCGCGCGATCGCTGCGTGAACGCGGCGCTGTATCCGCCGGGCACGAGCTCGTTCGAGGGCGGCGACGCGGTCCGCGGCTTCGACTGCGACGACTACTTCCTCTTCACGCCCGGCCCCGGCGAGGGCGGCCGGTACAGCGTGCAGGTGCTGGCCCCGCGCAGCCGCCGCGGCGCGCTGCCCTACCACCTGCAGGTCGCGCGGGCGGGGGAGGACGACACGGCGCCCGGCGCGGAGCTCGCCAACGACGACCGCGTGCGCGGCGTGCTGCGCGGCGGCGGGACGGACGTGGTCGACCTCTACCGCTTCGACGTGCGGCGCCCGAGCATCCTCGACCTGCGGCTGCGGGCCGGCGCCTCGAGCCCGTTCAACCTGCAGCTGGTCGGCGCCGCGGGGCGGCGGATCGCCTGCGCGTGCGGCTCCACCGGGGACCAGCAGATCCGCCTGAGGCTCAAGCCGGGGCGCTACTACACCGCGGTGCGGGCGCGCAGCGGGGCGAACGGGCGCTACGTGCTGTCGCGGCAGACGCGCACGATCACCCGCACGCGGGTACTGGTCAATGGTCAGGGCAACGCGGCGGTGCGGCCCGGGAGCACGGTGACGATCGGCGTGCGCGTGGCGCCGGACGCGTCCGGTCCCGTGACCGTCGACGTCGAGCGCTTCGACCCGCTGGCGGGCTGGCAGTTCTACACCCGCTTCACGCGCAAGGCGTCGGGCGGCAGCGCGGCGATCGCGTTCACGCCGCCCTCAGAGGGGCGCTGGCGCGTGCGGGCGCTGTTCGACGGCTCGCGCGAGTTCGCCCCGAGCGGGCCGGCGGGCGCCTCGTTCGTGGTGGGGGAGCCGCTGCAACCGCAGTAGCACCCGCGTCTGCACACGCGGGCCGACCGCCGCCGCGAACTTCTTGTCCCGCGGTCCATGGCGGCTCGGCCCGCGCGGGCGCACCATCCATGGCATGCCCACATCCCAGCCGCGCCGACTTCGGCGAGCTCGCCCTCACCACCACGCTGATGTCGATCTACCTCGGGGCGCGCGGCACGGCTCGCGCGCTCGGGACCGTCCACGCGGCCCTGACCGGGCTGGAGCGCGCCCGCGGGCGCCCCGCGCGTCTGACGGCTTGACTCGGGCGCGGGCGGGGTGGGACGATCGCACGCAATGCCCCCCGCAGCCCGTGTCAGCGATATGCACGTCTGCCCGATGGTCACCGGCGTCGTGCCGCACGTCGGAGGCCCGATCCTGCCGCCCGGCTGCCCGACGGTGTTCATCGGCGGGCTGCCCGCCGCACGCGTGGGGGACATGTGCACGTGCGTCGGGCCGCCCGACGTGATCGCGATGGGCTCGATGAAGGTCATGATCGGCGGCATGCCCGCCGCCCGCATGGGCGATACGACGGCTCACGGCGGGACGGTCACGCTCGGCTGCCCGACCGTGATGATCAACTAGCCTGGATTCGGGCTCAGTAGCGCGGTCATCAGGCGGACGTTGCCTTGGGAGCGTGCGCGCGCAACGATGGCTCGCATGGCGCAGTTGATCGAGCGGCGGGCTGCGCCGCGCATGCCCCTCGCTCTGAACTGCACGCTGCAGCGGCAGACGGGCGCGGCGATCGCGTGCGAGACGGTCGAGGTCGGCACGGGTGGCATGTCGGTCTCCAGCCGCCGGCCGCTCGCCCCTGACGAGCTGGTGCAGTTCGACCTGCCGATGTCCCCCGACAGGATCCACGGCCGGGCGCGCGTGCTGCGCCAGCACGGCCACCAGCTCTACGCCCTGCGCTTCGAGCATCTCCCGGACGTGGAACGCGCCCGGATCGAGCTGCTCATGACCCCCTGAGGCTCGCCGCCACCAACCGAGCCTCGGCGGCGTCGGCGGCCGGGGCGATCCGCGCGGTCAGCCCGGCGCCCGCCGGCAGCGCGACTACCAGCGACGGTCCGGCGCGCGGGGCGGACGGCTGGCGCGCGACGCGCTGCGCCGAGGCGCGCCCGCGCCCTCCCGGGAGCACCACGACGTAGCCGCCGGCCGGGCCGGCGAGGTGGAAGTAGGCGACCTCGGCGGCGGCGAGGGGACGCCCCCCGGGAGTCACCGGCACCTCGTTCCCGTTGACGCGCACGGCGGTGATGCGCGCGCCGGTGCCCCAGCTCGGGAACAGCACCTCGGCGCGCTGCCGGCGTCGCCGGGCGATCGTCCACGTGCTCTCGACGTAGTGCGCGGTGAACCGGTGCCGGACGGTGACGGCGATGCCGCCCCGGGCCACGCGGCCGGTCGCCTCGAGCTCGCCGAACGGCCCGGCGTCCGGTAAGCGCGGCAGTCGCCGCGCGCGGCTCACGCGCCCGTGCGGGGAGCGGTTGAGCACGAGCGAGGCGCGCGGCGAGGACCGCTGCGACGCGAGCATCCTTTGCCGCCCGGCGCCGCGGACGACCACGCCGAAGCTCGCCGGCGGGCGCCCGCCGACGCCGCCGACCGGCGTCCCGGCCGCGTCGAAGAACCGCGCGAGGTCGATCCCGCCGTAGGGGAACGCGTCGCGGTTGTGGACGAAGATGGCGGTGGCGTAGCGGGGCGTGCTCACGCTCAGCCGTCCGACGTCGGCGTCGAAGCGAGTAGACGGGCGGCGGCGCCTCGGCCGGCATCGCGCCGAGCCCGTGGACGATCGCCCGTATCGCGTTCGCGCCCATGCGGGCGACGTACAGACGCTGGCTGCCCACGCCCTGGTAGGCGCGAGCCGACGTCGAACAGGTGCGCCGAGGGGAGGTGGCGCGGCTTGAGCTCCTCGCAGCGCTCGGTGAACTGCGCCAGCCCGCGGTCGAAGACGTACTTCGCCCACGCGTCCCTGGCGCGGGTCGAGGTGGAACCGCGGCGAGCACGCGATCGCCAGCGGCCCCTGCAGCGCGTACGCCCACGTCTTGGCCTTCATCCAGCGCTTGAAGCCCAGCCCGCTGTCCCAGCTGAGCAGCCCGGAGTGCGTCCAGTAGCCGAACTGCACGCGCGCGGCCCACGCCCGCAGGATCGCCATGTCGGCCTCGGGCAGCGGGGGCATCCCGGCCTGGAGCGCCTGCTCGTAGAAGGCGATGAAGTGCAGCGTGATGTTCGCGTACTCCGCCGAGTCCACGTTCTTGCGCGACCGGCCCAGGTCGTCTGGTACTGGAAGCGGTAGGAGTTGGAGAGGTTGCGCGCCCAGTCGCGGCGCAGCGGGCGGCGCGCGCCGG
The DNA here is from genome assembly GCA_963764385.1 of uncultured Solirubrobacteraceae bacterium. Taxonomy (GTDB): domain Bacteria; phylum Actinomycetota; class Thermoleophilia; order Solirubrobacterales; family Solirubrobacteraceae; genus DATFQI01. The sequence continues at coordinate 83,923 of CAVXSJ010000005.1, forward strand.
CTTGACGAAGCGGCGGCATGTGGCGGCGGTAGTCGAGCTGCAGCAGCTCCGGGTTGCCCGGTCACCGTGTGCGCGCAGGCGTACAGCTCGGCGTTCCAGTTGATCTGGTTGAGCCGCACGTACGGGTAGCGGAAGAACGGCCCGCGCGCGACCGAGTCCACGCAATCGGCGAGGCGCTGGACGAGCAGCGGGTCGAAGGCCGAGCGCGGCCCGCGCGCGCCACGCGGCGGTGAGCGCCTCGGCGACCTTCGGGTCGATCGCCTTGTCCATCGGGCTGTTGAGCGTGTCGAGGTCGCCGACCCAGCCCGGGGGTGTGGAACATCGTGTCCGGGTTGGGCAGCCGGCGGCCGGCGAAGAAGGGCGGCGACTCGCTGAGCCGCTCCGCGATCAGCCGAGCGCGCTCGTCGTTGCGCGCCGGGCCCGGCGGTGTAGCCGCGCTCGGCGGCGACGGCGTGGATGGTCAGCAGCGCGGCGTTGTAGATCACGTCGACACGCGGCCGCCGGAGCAGTAGCTGCGCGCGTCCTGCTCCCACGTGCGGTTGAGGCGCCGAACCACCTCGTCGGCGACGGCGAAGTAGTCGGCGTCGGTGAGCGGCGGGGCCGGGCAGCTGCAGCGGCGGCCACGGCGGGACCTTGATCTCGGCGGGCGCCGGCCAGGGCGCTGCGGGGGAGCGCCGAGGCGGCGACGACCGCTCCCGAGAGCGGGCGGCACGGGAGACGAGGCGGCGGCGGGTGAACGGCATCGGAGTCGCCAACACCCTCTCAAGTGGAAGGATGCGCGCCATGTCGACCACCACGCCGACCAGCCCGCCGCCCTTCGAAGATCCCGTCGAAGCGCATCACCGCCGCGCACCTCGAGGCGCTCGCCGCGCCGCGTGCAGCACCGCGGCGCCCGCGCGAGCCGCTCGAGGTCGAGCAGCCGTTCACCGGCGCCCCGCTCGGCAGCGTCCCGCGCTGCACGCCCGAGGACGTGGCCGCCGCGCTCCCACGCGCTCGCGCGGCGCAGGCCGCCTGGGCGCAGACCAGCTTCGCGGAGCGCAAGCGCGTCCTGCTGCGCTTCCACGACCTGGTGCTCTCGCGCCAGGACGAGATCCTCGACCTGATCCAGCTCGAGTCGGGCAAGGCGCGCAAGCACGCGTTCGAGGAGGTCCTCGACGTCGCGATCGTGGCCCGCTACTACGCGAACACCGCCGCCAGGCACCTCAAGACGCAGCGCCGCCGCGGCGCGCTCCCGGTGCTGACCGCCGCCTACGAGCACCGCCACCCGCTCGGCGTGGTGGGGATCATCGCGCCGTGGAACTACCCGCTGGCGCTGAGCGTCAGCGACGCGACGCCCGCGCTCGCGGCCGGCAACGCGGTGATCGTCAAGCCCGACAGCCAGACGCCGTTCACCGCGCTGTGGGGCTTCGCACTGCTCGAGGAGGCGGGGCTGCCGAAGGACCTCGTCCAGGTCGTCACCGGCTCGGGCGTCCGAGCTCGGCCCGCACCTCATCGAGGGCTCGGACTACATGATGTTCACCGGCAGCACGGCGACCGGGCGCAGCGTCGCCGAGCAGGCCGGGCGCGCCCTGATCGGCGCCTCGATGGAGCTGGGCGGCAAGAACGCGATGATCGTGCTCGACGACGCCGACCTCGGACCGCGCGGCCGAGGGCGCGCAGCGCGCGCTGTTCTCCAACGCCGGCCAGCTGTGCATCTCGATCGAGCGGCTGTACGTGCACGAGTCGATCGCGGACGCGTTCACCGCCAAGCTGGTCGAGCGCGCGCGCGCGATGAAGCTCGACGCGGGCCTCGACTACTCGGCCGACATGGGCTCGCTGATCTCCGCGCTCCCAGCTGGAGACCGTCACCGAGCACGTCGAGGACGCCCGTCGGCAAGGGCGCGAAGGTGCTCGCCGGCGGCCGCGCGCGGCCCGACCTCGGCCCGTACTTCTTCGAGCCGACCGTGCTCGAGGGCGCCGCGCGACGGCATGACGCTGTTCCGCGACGAGACGTTCGGCCCGGTCGTGGCGGTCTCGCGCTTCGCGACCGAGGACGAGGTCGTGGCCCGCGCCAACGACTCCGACTACGGGCTCAACTGCAGCGTGTGGGCGGGCGACACCGCGCGCGGCCACCGGCTCGCCACACGGATCCGCGCCGGGACCGTCAACGTCAACGAGGGCTACTCGGCGGCGTGGGGTCGCGTCGACGCGCCGATGGGCGGCATGAAGGCCTCCGGGCTCGGCCGCCGCCATGGCGCCGAGGGGATCCGCAAGTACACCGAGGCGCAGACCGTCGCGATCCAGCGGCTGCTCCCGATCGCGCCTTCGCACGGCGTCCCGCAGAAGCTGTGGGGGCGGGCGATGACCCTCTCGCTGCGCGTCCTGCGCCGGGTGCCGGGGGTGCGATGAGCGAGGAGGCGCCGAAGAACCTCCAGGTGCTCGTCGCCGACGAGCGCGAGAAGTTCCTCGAGCCGGTCGGCGACGCGGTGCGCGCGCTCGGCCACGAGATCTGCGCGGTGGAGGTCGAGGTCGGCCGCGTCGGGCGGGCGACGCATGAGCACGGGCCGGACATCGCGATCGTCGCGCTGCACGAGAGCTCCGAGCACGCGATGTCGCTGATCACCGAGATCGTCGACGAGGCCCGCTGCCCGGTGTGCCTGCTGGCGCCCTCGGTCGAGCCCGAGCTTCCTCGCGGAGGCCGCCCGCCGGGGCGTGTTCGCCTACCTGGACTCCACGGAGCCGCTCGAGCTCCAGGGCGGCATCGACATCGCGATCCAGCGCTACCACCAGTTCTCCAAGCTGCTCGAGGCCTTCGGCCGCCGCGCGCGCATCGAGCAGGCGAAGGGCCTGTTGATGGAGCGCCACGGCATCGGCGACGACGAGGCGTTCGACCGCATCCGTTCTCAGGCCCGCAGCGAACGCCGCCCGATCATGAGTGTGGTCGATGAGCTGCTGGGGTAAGAGACCAACAGCACCGGCCCAACCCCTGCCGGCGAGCTTGATCGCCCACCATTGGGGAGGTTCGACCGGATGTTGGTTCCACCGCAGGTAGCTCCGCCCGACGTGCGTCTCGCCGAGAGCGTCAGCGCCCATCACGAAGGCCTGCTGGCCGAGGCCATCCGTCAGATGGCGCGCGAGCTGCGCGCCTACGATGCCGCCCGCACGGTCGGCATGGACGAGGTGCTCGACCGCACGGTCCAGTGGCTGTTCAACCGGCTGGGCCGTTGGCCGACGGCCGCCGAGACCGCCGAGGCGGCCGGCGTGTGCGTCGAGGACGTGGTCGAGGAGCGCCTACGGCGCTCGGCGACCTGCGAGCACGTCTCCCGTCAGCGTCGCCAGCATCAGTCGGCGTAGCGGCGGGAACCTGCCCGCCGGCCCGATCAGGTGGTCGCGCGGCCATGCCATTGCGGCGACGTCGTGCTGGAAGACGGCGTTGAGCGCCCACGACGCGAGCGTGTAGTAGCGCACGTGCCACCGGCGGGCGCGGGAGTACGCCTCCAGGCCGGCGGCCGGCGAGCCGTGGTTCGCGAGGGCGTCGGCCAGCGTGGCGGCGTCCATCAGCGCGAGGTTGGCGCCCTGCCCGAGCTGGGGGCTCATCGCGTGCCCGGCGTCGCCGACGACGGCGAGCCCGTCGGCGTGCCAGCGGGCCAGGCGCACGTCGCGGTAGACGGCGGGGGCCAGCGCGTCGAAGGACTCGAGGCCGTCGAGCAGCGGGGCGGCCCGCGGCGAGAGCGCGCGCATCTCGGCCTTCAGCGCGTCGAGTCCGGCGGCGCGCACCGCGGCGAGTTGGTCCGCGCGCACCGACCAGAACACCGACACGGTGCGCGTCCCGAGGTGGGGCGGGACGCCGGTGGGGAGCAGCCCGAACAGCCGCTTCGTCCCGTCGAAGACCTGGTCGAGCACGCCGGTGCAGCTCCCGTCGGGGTCGGGCAGGATCGTCCACAGCGCGCCCCAGCGATAGGTGCGATCGCGCCGGCGGCCGGGTACGCCCTCGCGCAGGGCCGAGCGGGCGCCGTCGGCGGCGACCACGAGGTCGTAGGGCCCGTGCTCGCGGCCCTGGTCGTCGGCCAGCACGCCGCCGACGCGGCTCACCACGCGCACGCCGGGGCGCACCGGCACGCCCTCGGCCGCCAGCGCGCCCTGGAGCGCGCCGAACAGCACGCCCCGGTGCACCCCGAGGCCGTGCACGTCCGCGCCGAGATCGCCGTAGCGGATGTCCATCACGGTGCGGCCCGACGCGGTGGCGCCGTGGATGCGCCGGACCTCGTCGCTGGCCGCGCGCACCTCGTCCAGCACGCCGAGGCGCTCCAGCACCGCCATCCCGGTCGGCTGCAGCAGCAGACCGGCGCCGGCGGGGCCGGGCGCCGGGGCCTGCTCGAGCACCTCGACGTCATGCCCGGCGCGCGCAAGCAGCGTGGCCACGGCCGGGCCACCGGTGCCGCACCCGACGACGCCGACCTTCACCGCCCGGACGGTACCGCGGCTTCGACTGCCTGCCTTCCGGCCGTGTCGGCCCCGCTTCCCACCACCGCCCTCGCCGGGACCTGCTGCGCACGATCGCCGCAGGCACCGCCGCCACCACCGGTACCGCGTTCCCGCGCTCGCTCGTCCGCCACGTGGTGGAGGCGCTGGACGTCGACATCGCGTCGTGTCCGAGGTGGAGGAGGGCGGCTGGGAGCAGGCCACCGTGCTCGCCTCTTGGGGGGCGACGGATTCGAGCTCCCCGGCCGGCTCCGGGCTGCGGGCCTGGCCGAGCGCGTCGAGGCGCTCAGCGGACGGCTCGACGCGCGCGGCTGATCGAGCAGGTCCTCGCTAGCGGACCGGCGGTCCCTTGATGACCGTCAGCCCGACCAGCCTGGAGACCACGATCGCGACGTAGGCGAGGCCCGCCACCTGCTGGACCATCACAAGGCCCCGAGCGAACGGCTGGATCGGGATGACGTCGCCGAGCCCCGTGCTCGACAGCGTGGTGAAGCTCAGGAACAGCAGCTCCATCCACGTGCGATCGCCGTCCGGGTTGACCGCCGCGGTGAAGCTCCCGGGCTCGACGGCCTGGCAGACGATGTACGAGTAGGCGAAGCCCCACGCGACGAGCGTGAAGGTGGCGCCGATGGCGAACAGCTCGTCGCGGGTGATGTCGTGGTCGGCGAGCATGTACCGGAGCATCGTGCTGGCGGCGTAGAAGTAGATGACGGCCTCCAGCGCGGAGGAGTACGGCAGCAGCGCGTCGTCGCGGGTCACGGCCTGGATGACCAGCAGGATCGAGGCCGGGATGCCGAGCACGAGGACGATCCAGGTGAAGCCCATGCTGCGGACCGCGAGCAGGACGAGCGCGAGGATGGCGATCCCGAACACGCTGAACAGCGCGCGGCCGACCTCGCTGCCCTCCATGAACGGGTACAGGAGGACCGCGGCCAGCTGGGCGGCGAGCAGGGTGGCGGAGGGTTCCTTGCGCGCGAAGGCCAGCACGCGCGGACCGTAGCTCCCGCCTCGGTCGTTGCCGAGCGCCCGGATCAGGCCTTTCGGCCTCCCCGGATCGCTCACGAGGGGGTTGAGAGTCCCTTCGCTACTCGCGTGTTCGATCGGCCAGGGAGCGCAGGAGCGCGGGCATCCCGTCGCGCGCGTGGACGGCGCGCTGGCGGTCGGCGCCGCCGCCCTCGCGCAGCAGCCGCTCGACGTGCTCGAGCGCCTCCGTCGCGTCGAGCTCGCCGGCGATCATCGCCAGGCGGGCCAGCGTGGCGCGCGCCACCTCCGGCAGCGGGCGGACGCGGCCGTCCTCGTCGAGGATCTCGGAATTCAGGCCGTCGCGGGCGGCGCGGAACGTCGACCAGCCGAGCGCCTCGGCGGACAGGTCGACGGGGATCGACCGCTCGGCCTCGTAGCGAGCCAGGCAGTGCACGAGCGCGGCAAGCGCGAGCGCGTCGTCCAGGTCGGTCTGGGCGTCCATCTCGCGCACCTCGACGGTCCCCAGTCGCGCGTGCGGGCGGACGTCCCACCACAGCTGCGTGCGGTCCTCCATCCCGGCCGCGCGCAGCGTCGCCTCCATCGAGCGCTCGAAGTCGGCGAAGTCGCGGAACGCGCGCGGGACGCCGCGGCCCGGATACGCGCGCACGAGCCCGGCGCGGGAGCTGGCCATGCCCGAGTCGCGCCCGAACCAGAACGGCGAGTTGGCGGCCAGGCCGGCCAGGAGCGGCAGGTGGATCCGCAGGCCGTTGCAGACGCGGATGGCCGTCTCGGGGTCGGGCATGCCGACGTGCACGTGCAGCGCGCACTCGGGCGTGCGCTGCAGCAGCAGGCCGCGCAGCTCGGCGCCGACGCGGCGGTAGCGCTCCTCGTCGACGAGGCGGGCGTCGGCGAGCTCGGCGTCCGGGTGCACGCCCGCGGCGAGCGGCGTCGCGCCGGCGGCCACCACCGCCGCGCGGCCGTGGCGGAGCGTCTCGACGGCGTCGGCGACGTTCGCGGACGGCGGCGAGCGGAGCTCCACCTCGCACGCGAACGCCTCGAAGCCCGACGCGCCCTCCGGGAGGCCGAGCCGCGGCACGACGTCCTCGGCGGTGTGGGCGAGGCGGAGTTGTGAGTCGACGAGGAACACCTCGTCCTCGATCCCGACGCGGAACGGCTCGCCCTGCCCGAAGGCGTGCTCCACGGCTCAGCCCCCCAGCGCCGCGGCGGCGGCGATGCGGCCGAGCACCAGCGCCCCGGCCAGCCCGCTGCAGTAGCCGCCGGCCGCCATCCCGCCCGTGTCGGCGCCCGCGGCCCACAGGCCGTCGGCGACGCGTCCGTTCGCGTCGACGGTGAGGCCGCCCAGCGTCGTCGTCACGGCGGCGGCGACGTGGACGGTGGCGGTGCCGCCGGGCTCGCGGCGGACGGTGGCGCCCGCCGCCTCGGCGCGGGCGATCTGCTCGGCGACCGTCCCATACGGGGTGGTCTCGCCCATCGCGTCGGGCCGCACGGTGAACCACGCGCGCGCGCCCGGCCGCCCCGCGATCCACTGGACGACGTCGATCTCCGACCACGTGCGCGCGGCGTAGGCCTCGCCGGTCTCGTCCGCCACCGAGGCGTGGCGGGCGTAGAGCTGGGCGTCGGGGATCCACCGCTCGGCGGCGAGCGGCGCGGCGGGCATCGCGCGCCCGTAGACCTCGCCCATCCCGGCGCTCATCGTGCCCCCGGCGAGGAGGCCGATGCGCAGCCCGTCACCCGTGCTCCACGGCGTGGTGCGGCGCAGGACCGGCTCGGGCGTGACGTGCTCGCGCAGCAGCTCTCGGGAGGCCGCGAAGCCACCCGTGGCGAGCACGACGGGCACGCCGTCGGGCGCCTCCGTCAGCGGTTCGCGCAGGCGCACGTCCTGGCCCAGCGCCTCCACGATCGAGGCGGTATCGAAGCGGCGGCCGACCGTCCGCGGGTTGGCGGTGGCGGGCTCGGTGACGCGGGCGCCGCGCTCCTGGAGCCAGTCGAGGTCAGCGTCGAGGCGCTCGAACAGCAGGCGCTGGAGGGCCTCGTCGCCGTGCGGGCACTCGCGGCGGAACGCCTCCCACTCCGCGTGGCGCCAGATCACGCCGGAGGAGTGCAGCATCGCACCTCCGGCCACGTCGCCCTTCTCGAGATGCAGCACCTCGGCGCCGCGCTCGCGCGCCTCGGCCGCGGCGGCGAGCCCGGCCATGCCCGCGCCGGCGACGACGAGGTCGGGCCGAGATGACCGATCCCGCGACCGTCGCGACACCTCGGTGCTGTCTCGCGGCGCCGCGAGATCGATCATCTAGACCAGAGAGAAGCTGGGCTTGTGCTCGACGTACTCCAGCTTGACGCGGCTCGGAGTCCAGACGAAGACGGCGAGCGTGTTGGGGGCGTCGACGACGTCGACCACCTCGACGCCGCGCGCGCGGGCCTCCCGCTCGACGGCCTCGGCGGAGTCGCACAGCACGGCCAGGTGGTTGAGCAGCGGCCGGTCGCCCTCCTCGGTACCGCCGCCCTCGAACGTCACCCACTTGCCGGCGACGCGGGCGCGGTGGCCGTCGCGCTCGAAGCCGAGCTCGGCGTACGCGGCCGCGGCGGCGTCGGCGTCCTCGACGCGGACGACCACGTGGTCGAGGTCGTAGTCGAGGTCGGTCTCGCGCTGCACGAGCCCGAGGGTGAGGCCCTCCGGGGCGTCGAAGAGCACGACGCCGTCGTCGCGGCGGTCGAGGTCGGTGCCCTCGGGGAGCGCCGCGACCGCCGCCTCGAGGTCGTTCACGCGCAGGATCACGGCGACCAGCGCACCGGGATCGCGCGGTCCTTCGGCGTCGAACAGCGTGAGCTTGCCGCGCCTGGCGTCGGCGCCGACGAGGGTGAACTTCTCGGTGCGCTCGATCACGTGCATGCCGAGGTGGTCGCAGGCCAGGGAGGCGATCGCGTCGCGTTCGGTCACCCACAGGGCGACGTGGTCCAGTGACGTGGGGAGGAGGGAGTCGCTCATGCCCTTGGACGCTAGCGCGGCGCTGCTCATCCGCGAGCGCCACCATGTCGGGTATGGCCTCGACCTGGGCCCGCACGCCGCTGCGGATCAAGCTCGCCCTCGCCTTCACCGGGGTGATGGCGATCCTGCTCGCCGCCGCCAGCGTGGCGCTGTCGGTCCTGTCGGCCGCCAACCTGGACCGCGCGATCGACGACGGGCTCGAGGCGCGGGCCGGCGACGCCGCCGCGCTCGTGCGCGAGGGTGCCCGCGCGGGACGCCTGAGCGGCTCGGGCGAGGCCCTCGCCCAGGTGCTCGGCTCCCGCGGCGAGGTGCTCGACACCACGCCCGGCGCCGGTGAGGCCCCGCTGCTCTCGGACGCGGAGCTGCGTCGCGTCCGCACCGGCCCGGAGGTCCTCGACCGCCCGCCCCGGCAAGGCGCCGCCGACGGCATCCGCCTGCTCGCGCGCAGCGCTCCGACCGGGGACGGCGACGTCATCGTGGTGGTCGGCGAGTCGCTGGAGCAGCGCCGCGGCGCGCTCGAGGGCCTGCACACGCTGCTGGCCATCGGCGGGCCGCTCGCGCTGCTGCTCGCGTCGCTGGCGGGCTACGGGGTGGCGGCCGCGGCGCTGCGGCCGGTCGAGCGGATGCGCCGCCGCGCGGCCGCGCTGACCGCGGGCGAGGCGGCGGGGCGGCTGCCGGTGCCGCCGTCGCGCGACGAGGTCGCCCGCCTCGGCGTGACGCTCAACGGCATGCTGGAGCGCCTGCAGGCCGCGCTCGCGCGCGAGCGCTCGTTCGTCTCCGACGCCAGCCACGAGCTGCGGACGCCGCTCGCGATCCTGCGCACCGAGCTCGAGCTGGCGCTGCGCGGGCACAGCACGCGCGACGAGCTCGAGGACGCCGTCCGCTCCGCCGCCGAGGAGACCGAGCGCCTCAACCGGCTCGCCGACGACCTGCTCGTGATCGCGCGCTCCGACCAGGGCCGGCTGCCTGTGCGCCCGGCGGAGCTCCAGGCGAGCGAGGTGCTCGGCGAGGTCGCCGACCGGTTCGCGACCCGTGGCCGCGCGGAGGAGCGCCCGGTGCGCGTCGAGCCGTCCGATGGGCTGCGGCTGCAGGCCGATCCCGCGCGGCTCGAGCAGGCGCTGGCGAACATGGTCGACAACGCGCTCCGCCACGGGAAAGGAGAGATCCTGCTCAGCGCGGCGCATCGCGACGGCCGCGTCGAGCTGCACGTGCGCGACCACGGCCCCGGCTTCCCGGCCGACTTCCTCCCGTCCGCGTTCGAGCGCTTCTCGCGCGCCGACGAGGCGCGCTCGCGCGGCGGCACGGGCCTGGGGCTGGCCATCACCGAGGCGGTCGCCGCCGCGCACGGCGGGACCGCCCACGCGGCCAACTGCGACGACGGGGGCGCCGACGTGTGGCTCGCCCTGCCGGACCTCTCATCTACAACTCACGATGACCGAGCAGGATGACTCGTCTACCCACCTTCACGAGGATGTCCGCCTGATGCGAGTGCTGGTTGTCGAGGACGAGATCAAGATGGCGAGCCTGATCCGCCGCGGACTCCGCGGGGAGGGGCTCGCGGCCGACGTGGCCATCAAGGGCGAGGACGCCCTGTGGATGGCCGGGTCGACCGAGTACGACGCGATCGTGCTCGACGTCATGCTGCCGGGCATCGACGGGTTCGAGACGTGCCGGCGCCTGCGCGAGGCGGCCATCTGGGCGCCGGTGCTGATGCTCACCGCGCGCGACGCCGTCGACGACCGCGTCGCGGGGCTGGACGGCGGGGCCGACGACTACCTGACCAAGCCGTTCTCGTTCGCCGAGCTGCTCGCCCGCCTGCGCGCGCTGGCCCGGCGCGGTCCGGTCGAGCGCCCCGCCGTGCTCGAGGTCGGCGACCTGCGGCTGGACCCTGCGGCGCGCCGCGTGTGGCGCGGGGATAACGAGGTCTCGCTGTCGGCCAAGGAGTTCCAGCTCCTCGAGACGTTCATGCGCCACCCCGGCGAGGTGCTCTCGCGCTACCAGCTGCTCGAGCACGCCTGGGACTACGACTACGAGAACCGCTCGAACATCGTCGACGTCTACGTCCGCTACCTGCGCGACAAGATCGATCGCCCGTTCGGGCTGCAGACGCTCGAGACCGTCCGCGGCGCGGGCTACCGGCTCGACGACCGCGTTCCGGCTGTGACTCCCGCGTAGCCTGAATCCACCGATCCCCGTGGCGTCGCGACGCCGTGGCCGCTCGGCCGAGCGAAGCGGTGGCGGGGCCTCCGGCCGAGACAGTGCGCCGAGCCGGTCACGGATCATCGGTGGATCCAGGCTTAGTTCAGCGAGGGGTCGGGCGGCATCGTCGAGAGCAGCGCGTAGCGGCGGCCCTTTCGCCGCAGCACGGCCGCCCACAGGTCGTCCGGCTCGGCCGTGAAGACCTCCTCGCGGCGCGGGGGCTCGACGATCCACGCGTCCTCGGCCAGCTCGTCCTCGAGCTGGCCGGGGCCCCACCCGGCGTGCCCGGCGAACACGCGGGCGCGGCGGACCGCGCCGTCGAGCTGCTCCGGGTCGTCGGCCTCGGAGCCGATGAAGCCGAGGTCGCCCTCCACCAGCGCGCCCGCGAGGTCGGGCCGGTCGAACTCGGCCAGCACGATCACCGCCGTCTCGGCCACCGGGCCGCCGACGAACACGAGCGCCTCCTCGTCGGCGAGCCAGGCGAGGTCGGGCACCGCCTCGCCCACGGTGGTCTCCGCGGGGCGGTTGAGCACGAGGCCCATCGCGCCCTCGTCGGTGTGCTCGGCGATCAGGACCACCGACCGGGCGAAGTTCGGATCGCTCATGGTGGGCGACGCGAGCAGCAGCTTTCCGCGCAACGAGTCCATTTCACCCACCATTGTGGCTGGTAGCGTCCGGCTCCGTTGTCGAGGAGGAGGTCCGGGATGGCGTTGCGCTGCTCGTGGATGGTCGTGGTGGTGGCGCTCGCGCTACCCGCCGGAGCGCAGGCGGCCGTGCGCAGCGCGGAGAGCGTCCTGCCTCCCGGCCAGTCCGGGTACGTGCCGCCGGAGGGTCAGCCGGCCAACCCGCACCTCGCCGATCAGATCCCCTTGTTCGAGGCGTTCGCGTTCAAGCCCGCGGGCTTCGACCAGCCCGGGCAGGCGGAATCGCCGCGCGCCGGGGTGACGATCACGCGGGACGCCTACGGGGTCCCGAACGTGCGCGCCGGCACCGAGCGCGACGCATGGTTCGGCGCCGGCTACGCCGTCGCGCAGGACCGGCTCGTGGAGCTGGAGCTGTTCCGCCGCTCGACGCAGGGCCGCCTCGCCGAGGTGCTCGGCAAGGGCCGGCTGGCCTCGGACATCGTGGCGCGCCGGGACTACTACACGAAGGCCGAGCTGCGCAAGCAGCTCCAGCGCCAGCCGGCCGCGCTGCGCGCGCGCTTCGACGCCTACGCCGAGGGCGTGAACGCGTGGCTGGGCAAGATCGCCGCCGACCCGTCGCTGCGCCCGCGCGAGCTCTCCCTGCTCGGGCTCACCCCGGCGCCGTGGACGCCGCTGGACTCGGTGGCGATCGGCGTCCAGCTCGCCCGCACCGTGCCCAGCGGCGACGGCTTCGAGCTGGAGAACTGGCGCGCGCTGCGCGCGCTCGGCGCCAAGCGCTTCGCGCGCTACCTCCCGCTCCGCCAGAAGGGCGAGACCGTCACCGTGCCCGCCTCCTCGGGCCGCTTCCCCTCCCAGCCCGGCCGCACGCGGCGCGACGAGAAGCGCGGCTTCAAGGCCTCGCGGAAGTTCCTGAAGAGGCCTGAAGCTGCCGAAGCCGGTCGCGCGGGTGACCGCGCGCGCCGGGAGCCTGCCGGCCCGCGGCGGCTCGTTCCACTACGCGCTCCGCGGGCAGGGCGGGAGCTCGTACCTGTTCAGCGCGCCGCAGCTGGGCTTCTCGCTCCCCGAGCTGTTCGTGGAGCTCGAGGTCCACGCGCCGGGCCTCAACGTCCGCGGCGTCACCGGCCCGGGCGTGCCCGGTGATCGCGGTCGGCCACAACGGGCGGATCGCGTGGGGGGTCACCAGCGGCCTCGACGATGACGACGACCTCTACATCGAGCGGCTCGCCGGGCGCGAGCGCTACCGCTTCAAGGGCCGCACCCGCAAGATGAAGTGCCGGACCGAGACGATCCGCGTGGCGGGGGCGAAGGCCCAGAAGCACCGCTTCTGCCGCACCGTGCACGGGCCGGTCCAGGCCCGCGCCGGGAAGTCGGCCTACACGCGCCGCTACGCGATCTGGAACCGGGAGCTCGACACCCTCCAGGGGCTCGCGCAGCTCAACGGCGCCTCCAGCGTCGCGCAGGCCAACTCGGCGGCGGCGAAGCTGACGTGGAACGAGAACCTGCTCGTGGCCGACGACGCCGGCCACATCGGCTGGTGGCACCCGGGCCGGCTGCCAGCTGCGCCCCAAGCGCTGGGACGAGCGGCTGCCGCTGCCCGGCACCGGCAAGGCGGAGTGGCGCGGCGTGCTCCCGTTCAAGGCGCTGCCGAAGGTGATCGACCCCGCCCAGGGCTACATCTCCAACTGGAACAACTCGCCGTCGGCGGGCTGGACCAACGGCGACGCCGGGGCGCCCGAGGAGAACGTGGGCGACCTCAACCGCGGCGCGTTCCTGGATCGCCTCGTGCGCGCCGCCGCCGCGAACCCGAGCCTGGAGGCGCTGAAGGGCGTCGAGCGCACGGCCGGCACCACGGCGCAGCAGCGCCCGCTGCTCGACGGCCGGCTGCGCGCGGCCGACGCCGCGGCGACCGGCGCGGCCAAGGGGCTGCTGGCCACGATCGTCGCGTGGGACGGCAACTACCACCGGACGGACGCCAACGGCACCGTCGACCCGGGCGTGGCGGCGTTCGAGGCCTTCAAGGAGGCGGCCGAGGACACGCTCCCGGCCGCTGCCGTGCGCTGGCTCGGCCAGCGCGGCGGCTCGCACCCGTTCGACATCGGCGGCGCGGAGGCCGCGGCGCTGCACGCGATGAGCACCGCCGATCTGGTGGCGGCGGCGGGCGACGCGGCGGGGGCGCTCCAGCAGCGGTTCGGCTCCGCCGATCCGGCGGCGTGGCGCGAGCCGCGCCGGATGTACGACGTCGAGGTCCAGGGCGTGGCGGACAAGCCGGCGCTCCAGTTCTTCGACCGCGGGACCTTCTCCCAGGCGATCGAGCTCGGCCCGTAGCAGCCGAGCGCGCCGAGCAGCGGGCGGTTGGCGGTGCGGGCGGCGAACAGCCGTCCCACCGCCGTGACGGTGTAGGCGACGCGGCCGGTGGAGCCGGCGGGGACCGCCACCGAGAGGGCCGGGAGGCGGGTCGTGGCTCCGGCGCGGGCGCTCACGCGGCGGGTGGCGCAGCGCGGCCGGCTCGGCGAGGAGCCGGCCGTCGTGCAGAGCCGCGAGCTCGTAGCGGCCCTTGGCGAGCGCGACGCGGGGGCGCGAGGACTTCAGCGTGCCGCCGGTGACGGCGAAGGCGACGGTGCCGAGGCGCTTGCCCTTGCCGCGCGCCGACGGCGACCTTGAGCGCGGCCCGGCCGCTCGCGGAGCCGCGCGGTGGCGGGAGCGGGCGGGGCGGAGGACGGTCGACGACCGGGGCGGGCGCCGGGGTCGCGGCGGCGGGCGGCGTCGTGACGATCGACGTGGCCGCCGACGTGGCGGCCGTGCTGCCGTCGGCGTTGGTGGCGACGACCCGGGACGCGCAGGCGGAGGCCGGTGTCGGCGGAGGTGGCGGTGTAGGTCGTCGCGGTGGCGCCGGCGATCGCCGTCCACTCGGTGCCGTCGCCACGCTCCCACTGGTAGCTCGACGGCGTCGGGCGCGTTGAGCCAGGTGCCGCGGGTGACGGTCAGCGACCGAGCCGGTCTGCGCCGCGCCGGAGACCGCGGGGTCGGCGGTGGCGACCGGGGGCTCCGGCGTGGTCCCGGCGGAGTCGCCGCCGCAGGCGGGGGCGATCGACGCGCAGGCGGCGAGGTAGACGTTGTCGTAGACGTTCCAGTGGTCGGCGAGGTAGCTCTCGGCGGGCGGGGAGACGTTGAAGTAGTCGTCGCCGCCGCAGTCGTAGACCTGCGACATGACGCTCGCGCCGTGGATCTGGCCGCAGGAGGTGGTCAGCTGGGAGGCGGGGATCGAGCCGTCGGCGTAACACATGACGTCGTGGCCGTCCGTGCAGTGGCCGGCGCGGCGTCGCGTGCGGCGCGTCGGCGCCGACGCCGCCGAGGTTGTGCGTCATCTCGTGGAGCATCCCCTCGGGCCACCAGCCGTTCGCGTCGGCGCCGGGAGCCTGCTCGCCGTCGGGCACGTAGAGGGCCGAGAACATGCCGCCCGTGTTGGCGTAGTTGGCGGCGCCCGGGCGCTCGTCGATGTAGTGCGAGCCCAGGCCCGACCACCAGCCGACGGGCGAGCCCGACAGCGTGTCGGCGAGCACCACGACGTTGCGCGGCTGGCCGGGCTTGTGCGTGAGCTGCGCGCGCACGTCGTTCTGAAGCGCGTTGAAGTTGTTGACGTAGGCGGCGCGGGGCTTGGGGAGCGCGACCACCTGGATGTCGGCGTACTCGGGGCCGCAGGAGGTGCCCATGTCGAAGCGCGGCGCCTTGCGCCCGCCGGACTGCGCGCCCATGAACTGGCCGATCAGCGCGACGTCGGCCTGCAGCGCGTCGCGCCACTGGCTGAAGCGCGACTCGCGGTCGCTCGGGTAGGCGTACACGAGCTTGAACTGGGCGAGGTCGGGGCCGGACGCGGCATGCTCGACGTCGTCGGTCGTGCGGGTCTGTCCACACCAGGTCCGGGGGAGCCCGCCGGCGTCGGCGACGGCCCGCCCGTTGAAGTTGTCGACGGTCTCGGCGATGTCGAGCGAGGCCAGCTCGGTGCGGGTGTCCGTGTGGCTCGACACAGCGTCGTGAGCGCCCGCGGGAGCCGCGAGAAACAGCAGGAAGAAGCCCGCGAGAAGGAGGAGTTGGCGGGCCACTGTCGCCCCATCGGCGGAGGGTTAGCCCGGCTTGATTGACTGGACCATCGTTTCGCCGCCTTGTGATTCGGGGCGGTTAATGCATGCGGGCGAGATCGCGCTCCGGCTCGATCCCCCAGCGGTCCGCGACGGCGCTCAGCGCGTCGTCGAGCGGCCAGCGGTCGGCGGCCGCGGCGCCCTCGAAGCCGGGCGCGGCGCCCTTGAGCGCCATGCTCCCGGTGTTGTCGCCGATCGCGCGGATCTCGGCGACCTCCTCCTCGCTCAGCACCGGCCCGGCCGGCACGGCGGCCAACTCGGCGCGCTTCTCCTCGACCGTGCGGGCGCCCTCGCCGGGCTCCTGGATGAGCGTCGGGGCCACGCAGCGCACGGGGCCGTGGGCGAGGTTCCACACGCACGCGAGCTGGAGCGGCGTGAGCCCGTGGCGGGCGGCGATCGGGCGCATCGCCTCCAACCGCTCGCGGCCGCGCTCGACCCAGCCGGCCGGCCGGAACTTGCGGTGGTCCCACTCCGGGAACGGATGGCCGGCCACCACGTCGTCGTGGAACAGGCCGCCGTAGTCGACCACGCGCGTGATCAGCTGCACGTCGTGGCGCTCGGCGGCGGGGAGCACCAGCTCGCCCGGCCACGGCTCGAGCGGGTTGAGGATCACCATCGCCCAGTCGATCCGGTCGCCGAAGCGCTCGAAGCAGTCGATCAGGTCCAGCGTGAAGCCGTTGGCGGGGCCGGGCGCGACGCCGAGCCGCGCGGTGAGGCCGTCGGCGCGGACGGCCTCGAGCGCGTCCCACACGGCCTCGCTGGTGTAGCCGGTGCGGTCGGGGTTGTGGAGCAGCAGCAGGTCGAAGGCGTCGGCGCCGCAGCGCTCGAGGCTCCGCTCGGTCGCCATCCGCACGTAGTCGGCGTACGCCTCGGGGCCGCGCAGCCGGGGGTCGGTGAAGCGGGGGAAGCCCTTCGCCCCCTCGCGCTCGCCCTCGTAGAAGTCATGCCCGATGGCGCCGACCAGCGCGTAGTCCTCGCGCGGGACGCCGGTGAGCGCGCGCCCGAGCAGCGTGTCCGCCTCGCCCGCCCCGTAGGTGTCGGCGGTCAGCACGGTGCCGATCCCGCCGCCGGGGCGCAGCAGGGCCTCCAGCCGGTCGTCGTCGAGCGGCTCGCCGAAGTGCATGAAGCGGCCACCGCTCCACGTTCCCACCGCCGTCGGGGTCAGATCTTGCATGCGAGCATCCTAGGATCCGCCCATGCCCTGCCGCCTCGGCGTCGTCGCGCTCGGCGACTCGATCACCAACGGCGGGGGCGAGCTCCAGTGGGGCGTGGCGCTGCAGTCGTGGGCGCTGTGGACGGCTCGGGGTCTTGGGCTGCCCTACACCGGCGTCGCCGTCGACGGGGCGCGCGCGGCCGACGTGGTGGCGCGCCAACTCCCCGCCGTCCAGGCGCAGGCGGGCGGGAGCTGGGACCTGGGCTGCCTCTACGCCGGCGTCAACGATGTTCGCGCGCTGGACTTCGAGCCCGCCGCGTTCGCCCGTGACCATCGCGCGGCGCTCGAGTTCCTCGCCGCGCGCTGCGAGCGCGTGCTGACCGCGACGTTCCCCCACGACCTCGGGCGCCCCCGCGCGGGCTGGCTGGCGGAGGGCAACGCGGCGGTGGAGGCCAACGCCCGCGCCACCGGCGCGCTGCTGCTCGACCTGCGCGGCTTCGGCGGCCGCAACCTCGTGATGGCCGACCACGTGCACCCGACCGCGCTCGGCCAGGTGGCGATCGCCGAGCGGGCGCTCGCGGTGCTGGGGGCCGCGGGGATGGCCGTGCGCACGCGCCCGGCGCGGCTGATCTCCCCGTCGGAGGGCACCCGCGTGCAGCGGCTGCGCGGCGACCTCACGTACGCGTATCGCCACGCGAAGGTGTCCGCGCGGGCGGCCGCGCTCGTCGCCCGCGCACGCTGACTACGCTGGTCTGCCAGCCGGTGAGCGTTTCTCACCTTTAGTTGGCCGATCACCGTCCGATCCAATGCCTCGTCACCCCATGTCCGCGAACTCGATCGCATTCAAGTAACGGCAGCTCGCGGCATTCCGCGATGCTCGAGGCGTCCCTGGACGCGATCATCACGATGGACGGTCAGGGCAGCGTCGTGGACTTCAACGCCGCGGCCGAGCGCATGTTCGGGTACGACCGCGCCGATGCGCAGGGGCAGCGGCTGTCCGAGCTGATCGTCCCGCTCGAGCTAAGGCCCGGCCACGAGGCCGGCCTCGCCAGGGTCGCCCGCACGGGCGAGTCGGCGCTGCTGGGCGAGCGGTTGGAGCTCACGGCGATGCGCCGGGACGGATCCCAGCTGCCCGTCGAGCTGACGATCGCCCGCGCCGAGGTCGACGGCGCGCCGCTGTTCATCGGCTACGTCCGCGACCTCAGCCCGCATCCTCGCCACGCAGGCGGCGCTCGACGAGGCGGAGACGCGCTTCCGCCGGCTCGTGGAACAGGTCCCGGCCGTGACGTACATCTGCGACGCCGGCGAGGTCCTGGTGATGCAGTACATCAGCCCGCAGATCGAGGCGTGGACCGGCTTCCCGCCCCTGCGGTGGACCGAGGACCCCGACTTCTACGCCGCCCGCATCCACCCCGGCGACCGCGAGCGCGTGATGGCGGAGCTGGAGCGCTGCTTGCGGGACTCGGTCGAGGTCGACCTCGAGTACCGGCTCGTGGCGGCCGACGGCTCCGTGGTGCAGCTCTGGGACAAGGAGACGCTGATCCGCGACGAGAAGGGGGACGTCGTGTTCTCCCAGGGCGTCCTGATCGACGTGACCGAGCTGCGCAGCACCGAGGCGGCGCTGGAGATGTCCGAGCTCCAGCTGCGCACGGTCGTCGAGTCGGCGCCGATCGTGCTGTTCGCCCTCGACGCCGACGGCGTGTTCACCCTGTCGGAGGGCCACGGCCTCGCGGCGCTCGGCCTCGAGGCCGGCGAGGTGGTCGGGCGCAGGCTGGAGGAGGTCTACGGCGAGCTTCCGGACGTCCGCGAGGCCGTCGACCGGGCGCTGAAGGGGGAGACGGTCACCGACGTCGTGGAGGTGGGGGACGTGGTGTTCGAGGTCGTGGTCTCGCCGGGATCCGGCGAGCACGCCGTCACCGGCCTGGCCACCAACATCACGGCGCGCCACCGCGGCGAGCGCCAGCTCGCCCACTTCGCCTACCACGACGCGCTCACCGGCCTCCCGAACCGCGCCGCCATCGAAGACCGGCTGAACGCCGCCGTGGAGCGCGCCCGTTCCTCCGGCCGCACGGTGGCGCTGCTGGACCTCGATGTCGACGGGTTCAAGGACGTCAACGACTCGCTCGGCCACCGGGCCGGCGACGACCTGATCCAGGCGGTCGCCCACCGGCTCCAGGCGCGGGTCGGCGACGCGCACTCGCTGGGCCGCCATGGCGGCGACGAGTTCATGCTGCTGCTCGACGACGCGCCCGGCGACGGCCGCGCGCTGGCGGAGGCGGTGGCCGCCGAGCTGCTTGACGAGATGCACGCCCCGTTCCGGGTGGGCGGGGCGGAGCTGCAGCTCGGCGCGAGCATCGGCATCAGCCTGTTCCCGGCTGACGCCGCCGATGCCAGCGGCCTGCTCCAGCACGCCGATACGGCGATGTACCAGGCCAAGCGCGCCAGCCGCGGCGGGCACGCGTTCTACGAGGCGGCCGCGGACGACGCCCAGCGCCGCCTCGAGCTGACCACCCGGCTGCGCACGGCGCTGGCCGGCGATGAGCTGGAGCTGTACTACCAGCCGGTGTTCGACCTCGCCACCGGCCACCCGACCGTGGTCGAGGCGCTGATCCGCTGGAACGACCCCGAGCGCGGCATGGTCTCTCCGGCCGAGTTCATCCCGCTCGCCGAGGACACCGGGCTGATCGAGCCGATCGGCGCCTGGGTGCTCGAGGCCGCCTGCGTCCAGGCTCGCGCCTGGAAGGACCTCGGCATCGAGGTGATGGTCGCGTACAACGCCTCCCCGATCGAGCTCGCACGCCCCCGCTTCGCCCGCCGGCTCGCCGAGCGGATGGCCGCCCACAGCATCGGCCCGGACATGCTGAGCCTGGAGATCATCGAGTCCGCCCTCGCGGACGCCGCCACCGTCGCGCCGGTGCTGGATCGCGTCGCCGCGCTCGGGGTGCGGATCGCGATCGACGACTTCGGGGCCGGCTTCTCGTCGCTGACCCGCCTGCGGGGTCTCACCGTCCACACCCTCAAGCTCGACCGCGCGTTCCTCCACGGCGTGCCCGACGACGCGCGCGGCGCCGGCTTCGTCACCGCCATCCTCGCGCTCGCCTCAGAGCTCGGTCTCCGGGTCGTGGCCGAGGGCATCGAGACCGAGACCCAGCTGCAGTTCCTCCGCGGCGAGGCGTGCGGGTTCGGTCAGGGGTACCACCTCGCGCGGCCGATGCCGGCCGCCGACGCGACGAGGTTGCTTCAGGCCGCGGCGGGCCTGGGCGGCGCCCCGAGCTGATCGAGCCGCCTCGGCACGTAGCGGTAGGAGAGGAACACCAGCAGCAGGAACGCGGGCCAGCCCATCGCCACGCTGGCGACCGCCAGCCAGCCGGCCTTCCCGGCGGCGATCAGGATCGCGTAGACGATGGCGCGGAACGCGAACAGCCCCGACCAGGCGAGCGTGACCTCGCCGAACACCCGCCGCACGCGCCGGTCGGCGATCCACTCCGACGGGGCGCGGTAGATCGCGCCGATGATGTAGCCGACGATCGGGCGCCGGATGACGACCGAGCCGGCGAACACGAGCGACAGCACGGCCGCGTAGATCATCCGCGGCACGAAGTAGCCCTCGGCGCTGCCGCTGCGCAGCGCGATGAAGACGGCCAGCCCGGTGCCGAGCAGCCCGCCGATGGCGTTCGTCACCGGCCGGCGGCGGGCCAGCCGCTCGATCGCGATCAGCACCTGCAGACCGACCGCCACGGCGGCGGCGGTGTTCAGCCCCGCGAGCGCGTTGACGGTGACGAAGGCGATCGGGCCCAGGCCCGTGTCCACGATCGCCCGCCGGTCGCTGAGCAGCTCGAACGGGCTAGGGGGAGGCCCCTCGTCAGGGCTTGGTGGCCGCAAGCATCAAGTTGTAGAAGAGCTGCGGAGGCAGACGGCCCTCGAGCAGCCGGCGGTCCACGCGCTGGAGCAGCAGATAGCCCCGGTGCGCGTAGTGGATCCAGGGCATCGGGATGCGCTGGGGGTCGGCGCTCGCCTCGAGCGTGCGGTTGAACCAGCCGAACCAGTTGGCCAGCAGCTCCTCGCCGCTGACGCGGACGTCGCGGAACCCGGCGGCGGTCGCGTGGCGCTGGAGGTCGTCGGGCACGAAGGCGTGCACGTCGACCTGGGACTCGAGGTGGTGGGCGTCCCCGGGGGGCGGCGCGTGGCCGTTGAGGTGGGGCGCGGGCGGCACGCGCAGCGCGCGGCGCCACAGCGGCGAGATCCGCCACGCGATCCCCTTCGGGACCGCCGCGAGCCGGTCGCCACGGCGGGACGGCTCGCCGGCGAACAGCAGCGTGCCGCCGGGGCGCAGGACGCGGTGGAACTCGGCGAACGAGCGATCCAGCGCCGGCAGGTGGTGCAGCACGGCGTGACCGAGCACGAGGTCGAAGGAGTCGTCCTCGAAGGGGAGCGCGGCGGCGTCGCACGCGACGGTCTCCACGTCGAGCCCGAGCTGCGTCGCGTTGGCATCGAGGGCCTCGAGCATCCCAGGCGAGATGTCGGTGCACGTGGCCCGGCCGACGACCCCCGCCTGCATCAGGTTGAGGCTGAAGTAGCCCGTGCCGGCGCCGATCTCCAGCGAGCGCGCGAACGGCCCGGGCCGCGGGCCGAGCAGCTTGGCCAGCTTGCCGACGACCTGCGCGCGGCCGGCGTCGTTGAACGAGATCCCCCACTTGGCGTCGTACTCGCGCGCCGCCACATCGTGGTAGCGGCGGTTGACGTCGAGGATCTCGTGCGGAGTCGCGGGGGCGGCCATGGCGCCGGGGGCAGTCTAGGAGGCCCGCGACGCCGGCCCGCCCCCCCGCCGGCCCGCCGCCTCCGTGACCTCGCGGAGCCGGCTCGCCAGGGCGGGTGTGAGCGCGCCGTCCTGGAGGCGCCACTTCCACGCCCCGGCGGCGGTGCCCGGCATGTTCATGCGCCCCTCGGAGCCGAGGCCGAGCACGTCCTGGGTCTGGACCATCGCGACGTTGGCCCGTGAGGAGAAGGCGTAGGCGATCAGCGCCCAGTGGGGCTCGCCGTCCCCGGCGCCGGTCGCGGCGTCGACCGTCGCGCGCTCCTCGGCGGGCAGCGAGTCGTACCAGCCGCGGGCGGTGTCGTGGTCGTGCGTGCCGGTGTAGACGACCTGGTTCTCGCGGTGGTTGGCGAGATGGTGGGGGCTGTGGGGATCGGGGTCGAAGGCGTACTGGACGATCGCCATCCCGGGGTAGCCGAGCCCGTCGCGCAGCCGCTCGACCGCCGGGGTGATGACGCCGAGGTCCTCGGCGATCAGCGGCAGCGGCCCGAGCTCGGCCGTCGCGGCGTCGAACACCGCGCGGCCCGGGCCGCGCTTCCAGCCTCCGGACAGCGCGTGCCGGGCGGTGGCGGGCACCGACCAGTAGGACACGAAGCCGCGGAAGTGGTCGACGCGGGCGACGTCGTAGAGCTCGAACGTGCGCCGCAGCCGCTCCACCCACCAGCGGTAGCCGCGACGCTGCAGCGCCGGCCAGTCGTAGAGCGGGTTGCCCCACAGCTGGCCCTTGTCGGTGAACGCGTCGGGCGGCGTGCCGGCCACGGCGCCCGTTTGGAAGAGCTCCGGATGCGCGCGGTGGTCGGCGCTGCGGGGCGCGACGTAGATCGGCACGTCGCCGATCAGCCGCACGCCGCGCTCCTCCGCGTGCTCGCGCAGGGCCGCCCACTCGCGGTCGAAGCGCACCTGGTCGGCGATGGAGCCTCCCGCGGCCGCCCAGTCGTCGATCCAGTACGCGTTGCGCTCCCGGAAGTCCAGCTCCTCGGCGCGAGAGACGGCGGCGCGCGGCTCCGACAGCAGCCCCGGCCACGCCGCGAACGCCGACTTGGCCTTGTACGGCGATCCGTACCGGTCGGGCGGTCCGAGCGGCAGCATCTGCCACCACGACTGGCCCGCATCCGCCAGCCAGTCCACGAACGCGTGCGCGTCCGGCCCGAGGCGGCCGCCGGGGAGCGAGGTGGGGTGCAGCTGAACGCCGCTGGACCTGCGTCCGCCGATCATCACTGGCGAACGGCCACGGTGGCGAGCGCCACGGGAATCGGTGGAGACAGGTCCATACGTAGGAGTTTCATGAGGGGTCGATCACGGATACTCCACGCCGGGATGCCTGCTCCAAAGCGCACGCAAGCTCCGCCACGGATCCGCATCCGGCCGCTCACGCCGGTCATCGATGCGGGCCGCTACGCGCCCAAGCGCTGTATCGGTGACGCCGTCACGGTAGCCGCCGACGTCTTCTCCGACGGCCACGAGAAGCTCCGGGCGGTCGTCCGCTACCGCTCGCCGGGCGGGCGGACCTGGCTCGAGGCTGAGATGAGCGCGATCGACGCACACCACAACGGCGTGCGCTGGGAGGGCACCTTCACGGTCGAGGTCGCCGGCAGCTGGGAGTACGCGGTCGAGGCGTGGATCGACCTGTTCGCGACGTGGCGCGACGAGCTCTCGCGCAAGGTGGCCGCCGCCCAGGACGACCTCTCCGGCGAGCTCTCCGAGGGCGTGGTGCTGCTCGAGCGCGCGCTGGCGCGCGCCAAGGGCGCCGACAAGACGGCGATCGCCCACGCGCTCGCGGTGCTCGGCGACGCCGCGGCGCCCGCCCAGTCGCGCTACGCCGCCGCGCTCTCGCCGGAGCTCGACGAGGCGATGGAGCGCGTCCAGGAGCGCCACGCAGTGACCCGCATGGACAAGGCGCTGCCGCTGGCCGTCGACCGGGTGCGGGCCCGGTTCGGCTCCTGGTACGAGGTGTTCCCGCGGTCGTGGGGCGGGCTGAAGGGCGTCGAGGCGCTCGTCCCCGACCTCTCCGAGCTGGGCTTCGACGTGGTCTACATGACGCCCATCCACCCGATCGGCGTCACCAACCGCAAGGGCCGCAACAACACGCTGGTGGCCGGCAAGGGCGACCCGGGCTCGCCGTACGCGGTCGGGGGCAAGGAGGGCGGGCACGACGCCGTGCACCCGGAGCTCGGGACCGTCGAGGACGTCCGCTCGCTGTGCGCGACCGCCCGCGAGTACGGCATGGACGTGTGCATGGACTTCGCGATCAACGCGTCCGCCGACCACCCGTGGCTGACCGAGCACCCGGAGTGGTTCCACCGCCGCCCCGACGGCACCCTCAAGTACGCCGAGAACCCGCCCAAGAAGTACCAGGACATCTACAACGTCAACTGGGAGTGCGAGGACTGGCGCGGCCTGTGGGAGGAGTGGCTGCGGATCTTCCTGTTCTGGGTCGACGCCGGCGTGAAGGTCTACCGCGTCGACAACCCGCACACGAAGCCGTTCCTGTTCTGGGAGTGGCTGATCGCGGAGGTCCACAAGGTGGACCGCGACGTCGTGTTCCTCGCCGAGGCGTTCACGCGCCGCGCCGTGATGCGCGAGCTGGCCAAGCTCGGGTTCACGCAGTCCTACACGTACTTCACGTGGAAGACCTCGCGCCACGAGCTCACCGAGTACGTCAACGAGCTCGCCCACACCGAGGAGGCCGAGTACTTCCGGCCCAACTTCTTCCCGGTGACGCCGGACATCCTCGAGGCCTACCTCGTCCACGGCGGTCCTGGCGCGTTTCACGCCCGGCTGATCCTGGCGGGCACGCTGAGCCCCAGCTACGGCATCTACTCGGGCTACGAGCACTGCGAGAACGTCCCGGTCCGCGAGGGGTCCGAGGAGTACCTCAACTCCGAGAAGTACGAGACGTGGGAACGCAAGCTCGACGGCCCGCTGCTGCCCACGATCCGGCGGCTCAACGAGATCCGGCGCGAGAACCCGGCGCTCCAGCTCGTCGACAACGTGCACTTCCTCGACACCCACAACGACGGCTTGGTGGCCTATGTCAAGCACACCCCCGGCAACTCCGTGATCTCGGTCGTGAGCCTTGATCCGTTCGGCGTCCAGGAGGGCTCCGTGGTGATCCCCGCCGAGCTCGGGCTGCCGCCCGTGTTCCCGGTCGAGGACCTCTTCACGGGCGAGCACTTCGACTGGCGGATCGGCGGCAACTACGTCCGCATGGAGGCCGGGCAGCGCCAAGCGCACGTGCTACGGGTGGTGGGATGACGCGCTCGAGCAACGACCCCGGGCACTGGTTCGAGGCGTCGCCCCTGTGGTTCAAGACGGCGGTCTTCTACGAGATCCACACGCGGGCGTTCTTCGACGCCAACGGCGACGGCTCGGGCGACTTCCGGGGGCTGACGGAGAAGCTCGACTACCTGCAGTGGCTGGGCGTCGACTGCATCTGGCTGCTGCCCTTCTTCGAGTCCCCGCTGCGCGACGGC
Organism: uncultured Solirubrobacteraceae bacterium; assembly: GCA_963764385.1. Taxonomy (GTDB): domain Bacteria; phylum Actinomycetota; class Thermoleophilia; order Solirubrobacterales; family Solirubrobacteraceae; genus DATFQI01. The sequence goes on from CAVXSJ010000005.1 coordinate 108,772, forward strand.
GGCTACGACATCTCGGACTTCTTCAAGATCCAGCCCGACTACGGGACCGTCGACGACGTCCGCGACTTCATCGAGGCCGCCCACCAGCGCGGCATCCGCGTGATCGCCGACCTCGTGATGAACCACACCTCCTCCGACCACCCGTGGTTCCAGGAGGCGCGCTCCTCGACGGACTCGCCCAAGCGCGACTGGTACGTGTGGTCGGACACCGTGCACCGCTACGAGGAAGCGCGGATCATCTTCACGGACACGGAGACGTCCAACTGGACGTGGGACGACCAGGCGCAGGCGTACTACTGGCACCGCTTCTTCTCCCATCAGCCCGACCTCAACTTCGACAACGAAGAGGTCCAGGCGGCGATGCTGGAGGTCCTGCACTTCTGGCTGGACCTGGGCATGGACGGCTTCCGGCTGGACGCCGTGCCCTACCTCTACGAGCGAGACGGGACCAACGGCGAGAACCTCCCCGAGACGCATGCGTACCTCAAGCGGGTCCGCGCCGAGGTCGACGCCCGCTATCCCGACCGCGTGCTGCTCGCGGAGGCCAACCAGTGGCCGGCCGACGTCGTCGAGTACTTCGGTGACGGCGACGAGTGCCAGATGGCCTTCCACTTCCCCGTCATGCCGCGCATGTTCATGTCGCTGCGGCGTGAGACCGCGGTCCCGCTCTACGAGATCCTCCGCAACACGCCGCCGATCCCGGACAACTGCCAGTGGGGCTTGTTCCTGCGCAACCACGACGAGCTGACGCTCGAGATGGTCACCGACGAGGAACGCGACTACATGTACGCGGAGTACGCCAAGGACCCGCGCATGAAGATCAACGTCGGCATCCGCCGCCGGCTCGCGCCGCTGCTGGAGGGCGGCCGCGACGAGATCGAGCTGATGCACGCGATCCTGTTCTCGCTCCCGGGCTCGCCGGTCCTCTACTACGGGGATGAGATCGCGATGGGCGACAACGTCTACCTCGGCGACCGCGACGGCGTGCGCACGCCGATGCAGTGGACGGGCGACCGCAACGGCGGCTTCTCCCGCGCGGACTTCGCGCAGCTCTACGCGCCGCCGCTGATGGACCCGGTGTACGGCTTCCCGTCCGTCAACGTCGAGGCGCAGCTGCGGCTGCCGACCTCGCTGCTGCGCTGGATGCGGCGCTTCATCGCGCTGCGCAAGGAGCACCCGGTGTTCGGCCTCGGGACCTACGAGCCGCTCGAGCCCAGCAACCCGCGGATCTTCGCCCACGTGCGCCGCTACGAGGACGACGTGATGCTGTGCGTGCACAACATGGCGCGCTCCGCACAGGCCGTCGAGCTGGACCTGACCGAGTTCGAGGGCCGCTACCCGGTGGAGATCTTCGGCCGCTCGCGGTTCCCGAAGATCGGCGAGTGGTCGTACCTGCTGACGCTGGCGCCGCGCGGCTACTACTGGTTCCAGTTGGTCGAGGACCACAGCGAGGTCACGGATGGCTGACCCCCGCGCGGCGGTCGCGGCCGGCGACCTCTCCTTCCTGCCCCAGGACCAGCTGCACGACTGGGTGGTCGAGCAGCGCTGGTTCGGCTCCAAGGCGCGCGAGGTGTCGCAGCTGAACGTCCTCGAGGCCGTGCCCCTGCGGGGCGAGACGCCGCTGCTCGTCCTGTGCCTGATCGAGGCCGTGTTCGCGGCGGGGACGCACGAGAACTACCAGGTGCCGCTCGGGCTGCGCCCCGCGTCGGAGGGGTGGAGCGAGCGCGTGATCGTCGAGGTCGACGGCTGGACGGTCTACGACGGGCTCGCCGATCCCGCGCACGGCCGGGAGCTGCTGCACCGGATGCGCTCGGACTCCGAGGTGAGGCTCGAGAACGGCCTGCTGGGGTTCCACTGGGCCGACAGCGCGGAGGCCGGCCTCGGCGGCACGGTCGACGTCCGCCCGGTCGGCGTCGAGCAGTCCAACTCGAGCGTGGTGTTCGGAGAGGAGCTGATCCTGAAGGCGTTCCGGCGCGTCGAGCCGGGGGAGAACCCCGAGCTGGAGCTGCTGCGCTTCCTGTCGGCGCGCGGGTTCCCCAACATCGCGCCGCTGGCCGGCTGGTACGACTACGAGGGCCGGACTGATCGACGCGACGCTGGGCATCCTGCAGCAGTTCATGGCGGGCGCCCACGACGGCTGGGAGCTGGTGCTCGACGAGCTGGGCCGCGACCCGCAGGCGCTGCTCGGCCGCCTCCGCCTGCTCGGCGAAGTGACCGGCCGCCTGCACCGCGCGCTCGGCTCCGACACCTCCGACGCGGCGTTCTCGCCCGACGAGCCGAGCATGGAGTCGCTGTCGCTGCTCACCGCGACCGTCGACGAGCAGATCGAGCGCGTGTTCGTCGAGCTCCCCGAGGACGGCGCGATCGCGCCGATCGCGGGGCGCGGGCAGGACGTGCGCGAGCGCCTCCAGCAGCTCTCCCACATCGCCGCCGGCGGCAAGGTGATCCGCACCCACGGCGACTACCACCTCGGCCAGACCATGCTCACCGCCGATGGCGACTGGGTGATCCTCGACTTCGAGGGCGAGCCGGCCCGCTCGCTGCCCGAGCGGCGCCTCAAGCGCTCCCCGCTGCGCGACGTCGCCGGCATGCTGCGCTCCTTCTCCTACGCCGCCGCCGGCTCGGCCATCCTGCGCGGGCGCCCGGTGCCGCCGGAGTGGGAGGACCAGGCGCGCGAGGTGTTCCTGGAGGGCTACTACGAGACCGTCGACCAGACGCTGCTCCCGCCCGGCCAGCAGGTCAGCGACCAGCTGCTGGCCGTGTTCGAGCTCGAGAAGGCCGTCTACGAGCTGCGTTACGAGCTCAACAACCGCCCCGACTGGGTCTCGATCCCGGTGGCGGGCATCGAGCGGCTGCTCGACTCGGACCTGTAAGCCCGTTAGCGTCGGGAGATGGCGCAGCCGGCTCCGGTGAGTCAGGCGAAGGAGGAGTACGCGATCAAGACGTGGCGCTACCTGCGCCTCGCGATGGTCGTGCTGGTCGCCGGACTGTTCGTCTCGATCGCGGTCGAGCGCCTCGAGGTGAGCCCGGGCTGCTGGCAGACGTCGATCAGCGGCTACTACTACACGCCCGTCCAGGGGTACTTCGTCGGCGCGCTGGCGGCGATCGGGGTCTGCCTCTTCTGCCTGAAGGGCAGCACCGACATCGAGGACGTCCTGCTCAACCTCGCCGGCATGTTCGCCCCGTTCGTCGCCTTCGTGCCGACGCCCGGGACCGGGACGTGCGCCTCCGTGCTGGGCACGATGCGCGACCGGGACGTCAACGTCAACAACAACGTCAAGGCGCTGCTCGCCGTCGGGACCATCGGGCTGTTCATCATCGCGGCGCGAGGGCTGCGCAACCGAGCGTCGCGCGCGGCCGTCCGGGGCTTCCTCGTCGCCGCCGTGGCGTGGCTGGCGGCGGCCCTCAGCTTCTTCCTCGCCCGGGACGCCTTCGTCGACAACGCCCACTACGTCGCCGCCGTCGCGATGTTCATCTGCTTCCTCGTGGTCGTCGGCCTCAACGCCTGGGCGTTCAAGCGGAAGACCCGCGCGACGACGGCGAGGAACCGCTACGGCGCGATCGCCACCGCCATGCTCGCGTCCTCGGCGATCATCATCGCTCTGGGGCTCAGCGGGTGGGACTACTACGTCCTGGCGATCGAGTTCGTCCTCATCACCCTGTTCGCCGTCTTCTGGATCATCCAGACCCAGGAGCTGTGGACCGAGGGACTCAGGGAGAACCCGTAGGCTCCGAGGCGGTGGCGAAGGGCGAGTACACGACGCTCGAGGTGGCAGGCCGGGAGGTCCGTCTGTCGAACCCGGCCAAGGTCTACTTCCCGCGGCCCGGGTGGACGAAGCTCGACATCGCCCAGTACTACGTCGAGATCGCCGACGCCGCGCTGATCCACGTCCGCGAGCGGCCGACGGTCATGAAGCGCTTCGTGAACGGCATCGAGGAGGAGCCGATCTGGCAGAAGCGCGTCCCGAAGCACGTGCCCGAGTGGCTCCAGACCGCGACGGTGTGGTTCCCCTCCGGCCGCACCGCCGAGGAGCTCGTGGCCAACGACGAGGCGCACCTCGTGTGGGCGGTCAACCTCGGCGTCATCGACTTCAACCCGTGGCCCGCGCGCCGCGAGGACCTCGACCATCCCGACGAGCTGCGCGTGGACCTCGACCCGACCGACGGCGTCGGCTGGGACGACGTGCGGCGGACGGCGATGGTGGTCCGCGACGTGCTTGCCGAGCACGACCTCGAGGGCTACCCGAAGACGTCGGGCTCGAAGGGCATCCACGTCAACGTGCGGATCGAGCCGCTGTGGGAGTCGCTGGAGGTCCGCCGCGCCGCCCTCGCCCTCGCCCGCGAGGTGGAGCGCCGCGCGCCCGACCTCGCGACGAGCAAGTGGTGGAAGGAGGAGCGCCACGGCGTCTTTGTGGACTACAACCAAAACGCGAGGGACCGGACGGTGGCGTCGTGTTACTCCGTCCGCCCCACGGTCGATGCGCGGGTCTCCTGCGCGCTGGCATGGGACGAGGTCCCCGACGTCGAGCCCGGCGACCTCCGGCTGGACACCGTCCCGGCCCGCCTGCGGGAGACCGGCGACCCGGCGGCGGCCATCGACGAGCGCCCCGGCTACGCTCGACGCGCTGCTCGAGCTGGCCCGGCGCGACGAGGAGGAGGGGATCGGCGACGCGCCGTGGCCGCCGCACTTCCCCAAGCAGCGCGGCGAGCCCAAGCGCGTGCAGCCGAGCCGCGACCGCGACCGGCCGACGCACCGCGGCCGGGCCGGCGACCCGCAACCCGGCGGCCCGCCGCCGGGCATGGGCGGCCTGCAGCGCGGGTTCGGCTCCAAGCCCCGGACGGGGCAGGGGCACGCGCACGAGTTCGACGAGTAACGCCGCGGTGGACGGCGGCCTCGCCGCGCGGCATGATCGTGGCCTGCGTCAAGAGGCGAAGGGGGAAGAGATGTCGGTCAACCAGCAGGTCGGATCCGCGGTCGGTGCGCACCTCGTGGGGGGTCTGAAGGCGCCCGACGCCGACACGGCGATGCGCACGGCGGCGCGGCTGCTCGGCGGCCACCTGCGCGCGATCACCGACGGTGAGACGGGCGACCGCAGCCAGTGGATCTGGTGGCAGATCGGCAAGCTGACCGCGCTCGACGGCATCGACCTGGCGGGCACGCACGGGAGCGAGGACGCCGACAACGAGGACTACGCGGAGTTCCCCGCGCTCGCGGTCGATCCGTCCGTGACCGAGATCCCGGCCCGGGCGCTGGGCTACGCCGACGCCGCCGAGGCCTCGTACGAGACCTTCCTGGGCCTGCGCGGGGAGGGGGTCGTGGCGGACGACATGCGCTTCCAGGTCTCGATCCCCACGCCGTACGCCACGGTCATCGCCTGGGTCGAGGAGGACGTGCAGGAGCGCTTCTTCGGAATCTACGCCGACGCGATCGCCGCCGAGGTCGCGGCGATCGCCGAGATCGTGGGCCCCAACGATCTCTCCCTGCAGTACGACGTCGCCGTCGAGATCGGCGCGTTGACGGGCAACATGCCCGCCGCGGGCAAGCTCGGCGAGAAGGCCTTCGTGACCGAGTCGCTGCGCGACGTCGTCTCGCGGACGCCGAAGGGGATCGAGCGCGGGGTGCACTTCTGTTACGGCGACTACAAGCACCGGCACTTCACGGTGCCGCAGGACCTGTCGCTGTGCGTCGAGCTGGCCAACGCGGTGAGCGACACGGCGGACTTCGTGCACATGCCGGTCGACCGCGAGACGGGGCGCAAGTCGGAGTACTTCGAGCCGCTGCGCGACCTCAAGGCCTCGCGGCTGGCGCTCGGCGTGATCGACTACGAGGGCGACGAGGCCCGCACGCGCGAGCTCGCCGAGGCGGCGGCCGCGGGGGGCGGCGGGGTGGAGTTCGCCGTCGCCACCGAGTGCGGCATGGCCCGCATCGACGAGCGGGGATCGGACGGGCCGACGCTGGAGCGCCTGCTCGAGCTGCACGCCGCGGTCGCGGCGCCGATCCGCTGACCGCCTGCCGGACGGCGCGCCACGTGAGGATTGCGTTGGCGCGCGTCCGGATAGGCGTGCCCATATGACTTCGAGCATCCAGATCCCACAGATCCCTCTCGCCGGCGACGTCTCGATCCCGCAGTTCGGGCTCGGCGTGTTCCAGGTCCCGCCCGAGGAGACCACCGAGAACGTCCTGCACGCGATCGAGGCCGGCTACCGCCACATCGACACCGCGAAGGCCTATGGCAACGAGGCGCAGGTCGGCCAGGCCATCCGCGCGTCGGGCATCGACCGCTCCGAGTTCTTCGTCACGACGAAGTGCTTCAACGACGACCACGGCTACGACTCCGCCACCCGCGCGCTGAAGACGAGCCTCGGCCAGCTCGAGATGGAGCACGTCGACCTGTACCTCATCCACTGGCCCGTACCCTCCCAGGACCGCTACGTGGAGACGTGGCAGGCGTTCATCGAGGCGCAGGAGGCCGGGCTCGCCCGCGCCATCGGCGTGTCGAACTTCCAGGCCGACCACCTGCGGCGGATCGTCGACGAGACCGGCGTCACGCCGGCCGTGAACCAGATCGAGATGCACCCCTACCTCCAGCAGGCCGGCCTGCGCCGGGAGCACGAGGACCGGGGCATCGTCACCGAGGCGTGGAGCCCGCTCGCGCAGGGCCTGGTCCTGGACGACCCGGTGATCACGGCGATCGCCGAGGCGCACGGCAAGACCGCCGCTCAGGTCGTGCTCCGCTGGCACCTGGACCTCGGCGTGGTCGTGTTCCCGAAGTCGGTCACGGTCGAGCGGATCCAGCAGAACATCGACGTGTTCGACTTCCAGCTCTCCGCCGACGAGATGGCGCAGATCGAGGCCCTGGACCGCGGCGAGCGCACCGGCCCCGATCCGGACACGTTCAGCCGCCCGTAGGAGGGAACCGGTAGGGCGTCCCGAATCTCGGACAGTCACTTGGCCACATTCGTGGTCTCCGGAGAGGAGCTGCTGGATGACTGACCTGGCCGCCGGGACGCCCACCGCGCAGGACGAGGACGCCCGCCACCTCGCCGAGCTCGGCTACGAGAGCCGCTTCGAGCGGAAGATGGGGCTGTGGGAGAACTTCGCCCTCGGCTTCACCTACCTCTCGCCGGTCGTCGGCGTGTACTCCGTCTGGGCGCTGGCGTTCGTGGCCGGCGGTGCGCCGATGATCTGGAGCATCGTGATCGCCGGCTTCGGGCAGCTGCTCGTGGCGCTCGTCTTCTCCGAGGTGGTCGCGCAGTACCCGATCGCCGGCGGCGTGTACCCGTGGACGCGGCGGCTGGCCGGGCGCCGCTGGGCGTGGTTGACCGGGTGGATCTACGGCTGGGCGCTGGTGGCGACGATCGCCAGCGTCACGTCCGGCGCCGTGCCCTTCATCGGCTCGCTGTTCGGGTTCACGCCGACACGGTTCACGACCGTCCTGCTGGCCGGCGCGGTGATGGGGATCGCGCTGGTGATCAACCTCAGCGGCACCAAGTGGCTCGGCCGCGTGGCGATGACGGGCTTTGTGGCGGAGATCGTCGGCGCGCTGTTCGTCGGCGCCTGGCTGCTGCTGTTCGAGCGCAACCAGGACTTCGGCGTGTTCTTCGAGACGCAGGGGACCGCGGGCGACGGGTCCTACATCGGGCCGTTCCTGGCCGCCTCGCTGCTCGGCCTGTACCTCTTCTACGGCTTCGAGGCGTGCGGCGATGTCGCCGAAGAGGTCCCCGACCCGGGCCGCCAGATCCCGAAGGCGATGCGCCGGACCATCTACGTCGGCGGCTTCGCCGCCCTGTTCGTGACCGCGGGCCTGATCGTCGCGCAGCCAGACTTCAGCCCGATCCTCAGCGGTGAGTTGGCCGACCCCATCGGCGCGACGTTCGAGTCCGTCTTCGGCTCGTTCGGGGCCAAGTTGATCACGGTGATCGTCCTGATCTCGTTCCTGTCCTGCGCGCTCAGCCTGCAGGCGGCGGCCAGCCGCATGCTCTACTCCTACGCCCGCGACGAGATGATCGTCGGCAGCGGCCTGCTGTCGCGCTTCTCGCCCACGCGGCACGTCCCGCCGGTGGCGATGATCGTGGCCACGCTGCTGCCGCTCGGCGTCGTGGCGATCGCCAACGTGATCTCCGGCGACGCGCTGCTGCGGGTGATCGGCTTCGCGTCCGCGGGCATCTACATCGCGTTCCAGTCGGTCGTGCTCGCGGCGTTGATCGCGCGCCGGCGCGGGTGGGTCCCGTCCGGCAAGTTCCGGCTCGGCAAGTGGGCGTACCCGGTCAACATCGCCGCACTGGTCTACGGCGTCGCGGCGGCGATCAACCTCGCCTGGCCGCGCGGCGACGGGCTCCCCTGGTACGACCGCGGCGTGGTGCTGATCGGCTGTACCGTCGTGGCCGTCTCCGGCGTGCTCTACATGCTGCTGGGACGGCCCTACCTGCGCAGCGAGGCGGCGGCGGGCGACGCGGACGGGCGGGGCACCGCGCTCCCCCGTCCGTGAAGGGCCGAAGCTACGGAATCAGGGCCGCCCGGCGCAGGCCGTGCAGCACGGCCGTCGCGAGCTCGGCGGCAACGGCTTCCGTGGAGTCGGTCTCGGGGTCGACCTCGACGACGAGGCGGTAGCCCGCGCGGTCCGGGTCGTTGTGCCGGCGCCACGTGAACGCGCCGCTGCGGAGGAGCCCGGCGGCGAACCGGCTCTCGTCGAGCTCGTTCTTCGGGTCCTGCATCAGGCCGGCGCCGGCCCGGGGCTGGGGCGCGCCGATGTTGAGCGGGTGCTCGGCCGGGACCACGAACAGCCAGACGGCGCGCTGGGCGGGGTAGTCGGGGCGGCGGAACTCCACGAACCGCGACGAGTAGCCGCGGTGGGCGGCGGTGACGCGGCCCGGCGGTCCCAGCTCGGGGTGCTGCTCGTCCGGGATGGCGGCGATGATCGTCTCGGCGGCGAGCACGATCATCTCGCGTCCCCAGACCTCCAGCGCCTTGGCGTCCATCGACGCACCGTACTTACCCAGCCAGCTCGAGCCCCGGCGCGCTGCTGGGCTCGATGCGGTCGCGCCCGGCCGCCTTGGCGCGGTAGAGCGCGAGATCGGCGCGGCGGAGGAGGCCGTCGGGCGTCTCCTTGCCGTCCCACTCGGCGACGCCGCCGGAGCAGGTCTGGGCGAGCGGAGTCGCGCGTGCCATGCGGTCGAGCACCGCGTGCGCGCCCGCCTCGTCGCAGCCGGGGAGCAGGACCGCGAACTCGTCGCCCCCGATGCGGGCGAGCCGGTCGCCGGGGCGGAGCTCCGCCAGCCAGGCGCGCGCGGCCGCGGCGAGGAGGACGTCGCCCTGCTCGTGCCCGTGCTCGTCGTTGAAGGCCTTGTAGTGGTCGATGTCGAGCAGGCCGACGGCGACGGGCTGCGCCCGCTCGTCGGCGAACGCGCGCTCGAGCCAGCTGTCCCAGGCTCGGCGATTGCCGGTCGCGGTCAGGGGATCGGTGGAGGAGAGGAGCTCGAGGCGAGCCAGCAGCGCGTCGCGCTCGAGCGCCGCCGCGACAAGCTCTCGCTCGCGGCGGACCCCGCGGTCGGCTTGGACGCGCACCGCGCCGACGAGGCGCTGGACGGTGGCGCCCACGCACCCGGCGACGGCGACGAACAGCAGCCCGGTCTTGAAGGCCGCGTCGGGGTAGGCGGTACCGCCGATGGTCACCAGCGGCACCGCGAGGAAGGCGGTGACGCCGAGCAGCACGATGATGAGGCCGGCGCGCGTACCGTGCAGCGCGATCCAGAACACCGGGAGCAGCGCGAGGGTCGCCACGCCGCTGGTGAAGCCGCCGCCGGCGTGGCGCAGCAACGCCGCGGCGACGAGGAACAGCACGGGCGGCGCCAGCCGTGCCGCCGCGGGCACGCGCTGCCACGGCGTCAGCCCGGTACCGACGAGGACGGCGATCGTGAGCGCCAGCGCCACGGAGTACGCGGCCCAGCCGACGTCCCTGCCGACGGGGACGAGCACGAACGCGAGCAGCGTCGCGCCCGCGAACGGCACGAGCTCTCGGACGTCCACGGGGGCCTGGCTGCGCGGGGACACGTGGAACTGGCATCGGCCTGCGGCCCTGGCACTTGAGCGCCGCGGGTCAGCGGTAGCCGTCGTCGCCCGCCACCGCGCCCTCGCGCTCGACCACCTCCACCATGTAGCGCCAGCAGTCGGGCCGGGTGCCGTCGAGGTCGGTGAAGCCGTATTCCTGCGCGAGTTGGCCGCTGGAGAGCGACTGCGCGTTCCAGCGGGCCACGCCGGGATCGCCGGCCAGGGCGGCGACCGCGCGGCCGACGAAGCGAGGCGATTCGGAGATGCAGAAATGCGGCGTGCGCGCGGTCCCGTCGCGCCAGTTCTCCTCGGCGACGCCGTAGTGCTCGAGCATCTCCTCCGAGCGCATCCACCCGGGGGTGAGGGCCACGGCCGTCCCACCGTGGGCGCGGAGCTCCTGCCCGAGCGCCCAGGCCATGCGGATCACCGACGTCTTGGCGAGGTCGTAGAACGTGGAGACCCGGTAGTGGTCGGCGTTGTACTCCGCGGTGCCGTCGGTGACCTCGACGACCAGGCCGCCGGGGTTGCGGATCAGCAGCGGCAGCGCGAAGTGGCTGGTGATCAGGTGGGTGTCGACCGCGAGGCGCAGCAGACGGAGGCCGCGGTCCAGATCGTGCTCCCACACGGGTTTCTCCCACTCGAAGAGGTGTTCGGCGCCCCAGATGTCGTTGACGAGCACGTCGAGGCGGCCGTGGTCGGCGTCGATGTGCTCGACCAGACCCTCGACCTGCGCCGGGTCGAGGTGGTCCACGGGGACCGCGATGCCCTCGCCCCCCGCCGCCGTCACGAGCTCGGCGGTCTCCTCGATCGTCTCGGGCCGGTCGATCTCCGAGCGCCGGGCACGGGTGCTGCGACCCGCCGCGTACACCGTCGCGCCCGCTTCGCCGAGCGCGATCGCGATGCCGCGGCCCCCGCCGCGGGTGGCGCCCGCCACGAGGGCGATCCTGCCTTCAAGCGGTCTGTCCATGCCTCGATCCTGGCGCGTCCAAGCGCGAGGATCGATTCCGATTGATGAACGCGAACCGGTAGCGGAGCTACACGGTGCTCTCGGTCCGATGCGACGCGGTGGCGTGCCCGGGCGCCGCCCGCGAGCGGCTGCTGGCCGCCGCGATGGACCACGTCGCGCACAACGGCGTCGGCGACCTCAGCCTGCGCGCGCTGGCCGCGGCGCTGGGCACCAGCCACCGCATGCTGAGCTACCACTTCGGCTCGCGCGAGGGTCTGTTGATCGAGGTCATCCGCACCGCCGAGGGCAGCAGCGCGCCGCGCTCGAGCAGATGCTCGCCGACCGCGGCCTCCCCGGAGGAGACGATGCGCCGCATGTGGGCCAGGTCGCCGACCCGTCGCTGTGGCCCAACGAGCGGCTGTTCTTCGAGGTCTACGCCCAGGCGCTGCAGGGGAGCGCCTACGCGCTCCCGCTGCTGGACGGCATCGTCGACGCCTGGGTCGAGCCGCTCACCAAGCTGGCGGTCGCCCAGGGGCGCGACGAGGCCGAGGCCCGCGCCGAGGCCCGGCTCGGCGTCGCCGTCACCCGCGGCCTCCTCCTCGACCTCCTCGCCACCGGCGACCGGAAGGCCGTCGACGAGGCGATGGAGCGCTACATCACGGCGATTTCGGGGGGAGCGAGCGCGCGTACTCGACGCCCCGGGTGACCCACGGCGCCAGCTCCGCCTCCTGCACGTCGACGCGCAGCCAGCCCCGCATCGCGCGTCCGCGCATCTCGAACGGCCGCGCTCCCGGCTCGGCGAGCAGCGCCGCGGTCTCCTCCGGCTCCACGCGCACCATCAGCCCGCCCTGGCCGCTCGCCGCGACGGCCATGTTGCCGCCGATCAGGAACGCGAGCCCGCCGAACATCCGCTTCTCGTCGACGTCCGGCTCGTCGCCGAGCAGTTCCCTGATCGCGGCCGCCAGCGCCTCGTCATACGCCATGACCCGGCATCATCTTGGACACCGCGATCGAGGGCAACCGGTTTCCTCGGTGCCCTGATCGGATATGACCCCTTCCGTGACCGACCCAGACCGCCTGCTCGCGCGCGAGCACCCGCAGCCCCACGCCTACCTCGGGGCGCACCCCGACGGCGACGCGGTCGTGGTGCGCGCCTGGCGCCCCGCCGCCGCCTCCGTGTCCGTCGTGCCGGACGGCGGCAAGCCCGTCGCCCTGGCGCAGGTCCACCCCGGCGGCGTGTTCGAGGGCCGCCTCGAGGGCGCCGAGCTGCCGCTCCGGTACCACTACGACGATCGACTACGGCGACGGCGCGACGGTCACGGCCGAGGATCCCTACCGCTTCCTGCCCACGGTCGGCGAGCTGGACCTCCACCTCGTCGGCGAGGGCCGCCACGAGGAGCTGTGGGAGCGCCTCGGCGCGCACGTGCGCGAGCTCGACGGGGTGCGCGGCACGGCGTTCGCCGTCTGGGCCCCGGCCGGCCGCGCCGTCTCGGTGGTCGGCGACTTCAACTTCTGGGACGGGCGGACGCACCCGATGCGCTCGCTCGGCTCGAGCGGCATCTGGGAGCTGTTCGTCCCCGGCGTCGAGGCGGGGGCCCGCTACAAGTTCGAGATCATCGCCCCGGACGGCGAGATCCGGCTGAAGGCCGACCCGATGGCCTTCGAGGCGGAGATGCCGCCCAAGACGGCCTCGGTCGTGCACGAGCCCAAGCACGTGTGGGCCGACGAGGAGTGGCTCGCGTCGCGCCGCGAGAGCGAGCCGCTGACGGGGCCGATGTCGATCTACGAGGTCCACCTCGGCTCGTGGCGGCTGAACCCGCTCGAGGACAACCGGTCGCTGACCTACCTCGAGCTGGCCGACGAGCTGGCCGCCTACGCCCGCGACATGGGGTTCACCCACATCGAGCTGATGCCGGTGATGGCGCACCCGTTCTCGGGCTCCTGGGGCTACCAGGTGACCAGCTACTTCGCGCCCACGCCGACCTTCGGCTCGCCCGACGACCTCCGCGAGTTCGTCGACCGGCTGCACTCCCACGGCCTCGGCGTCCTGCTCGACTGGGTGCCCGCCCACTTCCCGCGCGACGACTTCGCGCTCGCCCGCTTCGACGGGACCGCGCTCTACGAGCACGCCGACCCGCGCCGCGGCGCGCACCCGGACTGGGGCACGCTGATCTTCAACTACGGGCGCAGCGAGGTCCGCAACTTCCTCGTCTCCAACGCCCTGTTCTGGCTGCGCGAGTACCACGCCGACGGCATCCGCGTGGACGCCGTCGCCTCGATGCTCTACCTCGATTACTCGCGCGAGGCGGGCGAGTGGGTGCCCAACGCGCACGGCGGCCGCGAGGACCTCGAGGCCGTGGCGATGCTCAAGGAGTTCAACGAGGTCGCCTACGCCAGCGAGCCGGGAATCATCTCGGCCGCCGAGGAGTCGACCGCGTGGCCGGGCGTCTCGCGCCCGACCTACCTCGGCGGGCTCGGCTTCGGCTTCAAGTGGAACATGGGCTGGATGCACGACACGCTGGCGTACTTCCAGCAGGACCCCGTCTACCGCCGCTGGCACCACCACGAGCTGACGTTCTCGCTCGTGTACGCCTTCACGGAGAACTTCATCCTGCCGCTGTCCCACGACGAGGTCGTGCACGGCAAGGGCTCGCTGATCAACAAGATGCCCGGCGACCCGTGGCAGCGCCGCGCCAACCTGCGCGCGCTGTACGCCTACATGTGGGCGCACCCCGGCAAGAAGCTGCTCTTCATGGGCCAGGAGTTCGCCCAGGAGGCGGAGTGGAGCCACGAGCGCTCGCTCGACTGGCATCTGCTCGAGAACCCCGACCACGCCGGCATCCAGCGCCTGGTGCGCGACCTCAACCACCGCTACCGCGACGAGCCCGCGCTGTGGGAGATGGACGCCGACGGCGAGGGCTTCTGGTGGATCGAGGCCAACGCGGCCGAGGACAACGTGATCGCGTTCGCGCGCCGCACCAAGGACTCCGAGCGCGTGGTCGTGTTCGTCGCCAACCTCGCCCCCGTGCCGCGCTACGGCTACCGCATCGGCTTCCCGCGGTCGGGACGCTGGGTGGAGGCGCTCAACACCGATTCGAACTACTACGGCGGGTCGGACGTCGGGCAACCTCGGCGGCATCGAGGCCGAGCCGATCGGCTGGAATTCGCAGCCGTTCTCGGCGGAGGTCACGCTGCCGCCGCTCGGCGCGCTGTGGCTGATCCCTGACCCGGAGCAGTAGACCGGACGGCGGTGCGCGCCTAGGCTCGTTTCGCGTGTTGCGGGCAGGGCCATGATCCACGGACGCGAGCCGGCGCTCACCGCGCTCCTGGAAGGATTGCCCGACGCGGCGGTCGCGGCCGGCGCCGACGGCGCGATCATCTTCGTCAACGCAGCTCGCCGAGAAGCTGTTCGGCTACCCGGCCGCCGAGCTGATCGGCGAGCCGATCACGGTGCTCTGGCCCGAGCGCATGCGGGAGCGCTACGGGCGAAACATGGAGCTGTACTTCGAGCTCGAGCATCCGCTGCGCTTCAGCGAGCGCGCCTACGGCGTGCGCTGCAGACGGCAGCGAGTTCGTCGGCGAGATGAGCTGGGGGGTCGTCGAGACCGACGGCGGGCCGTTGCTGCTGGCGATCGGACGCGACATCACGCAGCGCCTCGAGGCGGACCGCCGGGTGCGCCGGCAGGCCGAGGAGCAGGCGGTGGTGGCGGCGCTCGGCGAGCGCGCCCTGCAGGGCGTCGCGCCGGCCGACCTCGCGCGCGAGGCGGCCGAGCGCGCGGGGTCGGCGCTGGGCGCCACGCGGGTCGTGATCGGCGAGCCGTCCGCGGACGGCCGGTCCGAGCCGCAGGCGGTGGCGTCGTGGGGTGACGGCGAGGAGCTCGGACGCGCGGTCGTGGACGCCGCCGCGGCGATGAGCTCCCACGATCCCGTCGCCGTACGGGATGGATGGGGTGTTGCCATTCGGACAAGCGACGAGGTGTACGGCGCGATCGTCGCGTACGGGGTCCGCGACACCGGCGGAGCCGTCGAGGAGCAGCGGTCGTTCCTGGTCGCCGTGGCCAACGTGCTGGCCAGCGCGTACGCCCGCGTGCGCTCCGATCAGCAGATCCGCCACCAGGCGCTGCACGACCCGCTGACGCGGCTGGCCAACCGGACGCTGTGCCGCGACCGCCTCGAGCACGCGCTCGCCCACGCCGCGCGCTCCGACACCTCGGCGGCCGTGCTCTACGTCGACGTCGACGACTTCAAGCGCGTCAACGACCTGTACGGCCACGGCGCCGGCGACGCCGTGCTGATCTCGCTCGCCAAGCGGCTCGCCGCCACGGTCCGGCCCGCCGACACCGTGGCGCGGCTGGGCGGCGACGAGTTCGTCGTGGTCTGCGAGGACGTCGACGAGCGCGTGGCCCTTGGCCTCGGCTGGCGGATCGCCGCCGCCATGCACGAGCCCGTCGACGTGGCCGGCTCCCAGCACCGGCTGACCGCCAGCGTCGGCGTCGCGCTCGGCGACGGCGAGGGCACCAACGCGGACAACCTCGTGTCCAACGCCGACGCCGCCGCGTACCGCGCCAAGTCCGCGGGTCGCGGCCGCGTGGAGATGTACGACGAGCGGCTGCGGCGGACCGCCGTGGCCCGGCTGCGCACCGAGGCCGACCTGGCGGGCGCGGTCGGCCGGGACGAGCTGGAGCTGGTCTTCCAGCCGATCGTCACGCTCGGCGACGGCGCGAGCGTCGGCCAGGAGGCGCTCCTGCGATGGCGGCAGGTTCGGGCGCGAGCGGCTCCAGCCCTCGGAGTTCATCCCCGTCGCGGAGGAGTCCGGGCTGATCGTGTCGGTCGGCGCCTGGGTGATCGAGCAGGCCTGCCAGGCGGCGGCCGCCGAGATGGGCGACGGCGGCGACCGGTGGCTCTCGGTGAACCTGTCGCCGCGGCAGGTCGCGGATCCCGACCTGGTCGACGGTGGTCACGCGCTCGCTCGACAGCAGCGGGCTGCCGCCCGAGGCGCTGTTCCTCGAGATCACCGAGACGGCGCTGTTCGAGGTGACGCGCTCGGGCTCGCGGAACGTCTCGGCCCTGAAGGCGCTCGGCGTCCGGCTCGTGCTCGACGACTTCGGGACCGGCTACTCCTCGCTGAGCCACCTCAAGGAGATGCCGGTCGACATGATCAAGATCGACCGCTCGTTCGTGGCCAGCATGGGGCCGGGCCGGCCGGACGGCGCCATCGTGTCCGCGGTCCTGCTGATGGGCGCCGCGCTCGGCCTCGACGTGGTGGCCGAGGGCGTCGAGCACGCCGGCCAGGCCGACCTGCTGCGGGAGCTGGGGTGCCCGCTCGCCCAGGGCTTCCACTTCGGGCGCCCGCTGGCGCCCGCCCTCAGCGCTTCTTAGCGCGGCTTGACCGCCACGGTGCGGCTCGTGCCGGGGAAGTGCTCGCCGCCGTCGCGCGCGATCACGCGCACCCGGTACTCGCGCGTCACCTTGCGGCGCTTCACCTTGAACGTGTAGCGCGAGCGGGTGTTCGTCAGCTTCCGGAGCCCGCGGCTCTTGATGAACGTCCACCCGCCGTGGGAGTTGCGCCGCTGCAGCACGGCGCGCCCGGTCGGCACCGCGGGCAGCACCGCGCCGCGGATCCGCACGCGCTTGCGCGCGACGCGCAGGACCGCCGCGCCGACCTTGAGCGACACCTGCGCCGTGACCGTCGGGCTCACGACCTGCACCGAGGTCCGCGTCAGCGCCCGGAAGTGGGTGGCGGAGAACAGCGCGGGGATGAAGATCCGGAAGCGCCCGAAGCGGTCGGCCTTCACGCGCCGGGGGCGTGCCGATCGTCGAGAACGGGCCCGCGTAGGGGAAGTCCTGGCGCTCGAGGCCGACGGGGATGCTCGCGGCGCCGGTCCCGGTCACGCGCCCGAACACCTCGATCGGCTCGCCCCACGGCGTGCTCGGACGGTCGACCTCGAGGGTGATCGCGGTCGGGAGCCGGGCGGTCGTGAACGTGCGCGTGCGGCTCGTGGTCGTGCCCGCCGAGTTGGTGGCGGTCAGACCGGAAGTAGTAGCGGCGGTACGGGCCGCAGGCGGCCGAGCGGCTCGCGTGATCGCCACCGCCGCCGTCGGCCTCGGGCAGGCGCGCGCTCGGGCGTGCGGGAGCCGAACCGCGCGGTGCTGCCGTACTCGAAGCGATAGCGGGTCTCGGCGTCGTTGGGGTCGACGGTGCGCGCGCAGGACCACCGACTGCGCGCCGATCTCGACCGGCGCCGCGTCCGCGACACGCCCGGGGGCCGCGGCGCGCGCTGGGTGCGCAGGGTCTTGTCCGCGCCCATCGTGGTCCCCGCCGCGCTGGTGGCGACGATCCGGTAGTGGTAGGTCGTGTCGGCCGTGAGCCTCTCGAGGTCCGCCTCGGCGGCCACGTCTGCCGTCGCCGGTTCCCGCCGGCTTCTCGGCCGTCTGCAGGCCGTAGGTCGTGGTGGTGCCGTACTCGAAGCGGTACGTCGTCGCGGAGCCGTTGGGGTCCACGGTGCCCGTCACCGTCGCCGTGGTCGGCGTCCACGTCGCGCGCCGCGCCGGTGGTGGCGGCGGGCGGGAGCGGTTCGACGACCTGGGCCGACGCGGCCGGTGCGAGCAGCAGGCCGAGGACGAGGGCGAGGAGGAGGCGCATGATCCAATTGAACACGCGCGGACACCATCGAGTTGCGCGCACCGGTGGTTTCGCGCCAGGGGTGCTACGGATAAACGCCTGCGAGTGCCGGCCCCGTATCCCTTCGAGCGCCCACTGGGCGCGTTTCCGGCCGGCGACGGCCGGGCCGAGTTCCGTGTCTGGGCCCCTTCGCCGGACGGCGTCAGCCTGCGCGTCGGCGACCGCGACCACGAGCTGGCCGACGCCGGCCACGGGATCCTCGAGGCCACCGTCGAGGCCCAGCCGGGCGACGACTACGCCTACGTGATCGCCGGCATCGAGTTCCCCGATCCCGCCAGCCGCTGGCAGCCCCACGGCCTGCGCGGGCGCTCGCGGCTGGTCGACACGCGGCGCCTTCGCGTGGGGCGACGAGGGCTTCGAGCCGCCCGCCCTGCGCGACACCGTGCTCTACGAGCTCCACGTCGGCACGTTCACGGCCGAGGGCACCTTCGACGCCGCGATCGAGCACCTCCCCGCGCTGCGCGAGCTAGGGGTGACCGCCATCGAGCTGATGCCGATCGCCGCCTTCCCCGGCCGCCACGGCTGGGGCTACGACGGCGTCTACCTCAGCGCCGCCCACGACCCCTACGGCGGCCCGCTGGGCCTCCAGCGATTCGTCGACGCCGCCCACCGCGAGGGCCTCGCGGTGCTGCTCGACGTCGTCTACAACCACGTCGGCGCCTCCGGCACCCAGGGCCTCGAGGCGTTCGGCCCCTACTTCACGAGCCAGTACGAGACGCCGTGGGGGCGCGCGATCAACTACGACGACCGCGACTCCGACGCCGTGCGCGAGTGGGTGCTCCAGAGCGCCGAGCAGTGGATCCGCGACTTCCACCTCGACGGGCTGCGCCTCGACGCCATCCACTCGATCATGGACTCCAGCCCGGAGCACATGGTGGCCGCCGTGTGCCGCCGCGTGCACGCGGTCAAGCCCGGAGCGCTGGTGATCGCCGAGTCCGGCATGAACGACCCGAAGGTCGTCACCGAGTGGGGATGCGACGCCGTGTGGGCCGACGACTTCCACCACGCGCTGCGGGTGCTGCTCACCGGCGACCGCGAGGGCTACTACGCGGAGTTCGGCACGCTCGCCGCGATGGCCAAGGTCTTCCACCGCCCCCACTACCACGACGGCACCTACTCGAGCTTCCGCCGCCGCCGCTTCGGGGCGCCCGCCGACGACGTCCGGTCAGAGCGCTTCGTGGTGTTCGCCTCCAACCACGATCAGGTCGGCAACCGGGCGCTCGGCGACCGCCTGCCGGTCGCGGCCCGCCCCCTTGCCGCGTTCTGCACCCTTCTGGCACCGTTCACGCCGATGCTCTTCCAGGGAGAGGAACACGGCGACACCGCGCCGTTCCAGTTCTTCTCCGACCACATCGACGAGGAGATCGCCACGGCCACCCGCGAGGGGCGGCGGCGCGAGTTCTCCGCGTTCGCCGAGTTCGCCGGCGAGGAGGTCCCCGATCCGCAGGACGAGGCCACCTTCACCGCCTCGACGCTGACCCGTGATGGCGAGCCCGAGGGCCTGCGCGACCTGTACGCCGCGCTCCTGCGCGCCCGCGCGGAGCTGCCGCCCGGTGACGCCCACGACATCGCCTTCGACGAGCACCAGGGCTGGCTGCGCGCCGCCCGCGGCCCGTACACGCTGCTGATGAACTTCTCCGCCCGCGACGTCCACGTGCCCGTCGAGGGAACGCTCGCCACCGTGCTCTCCACCCATCACGCCACGCTCGAACCCGGGTACGTGGTCCTTCATCCCCAGTCAGGAGCGTTGTTGAAGTGACCGACCTCTGGCCCGGCCGGCCCTTCCCCCTCGGAGCGACGTGGGACGGGAACGGCACCAACTTCTCGCTGTTCTCGGAGAACGCCGAGCGCGTGGAGCTGTGCCTGTTCGACGACGAGGACGAGGAGACCCGGGTCGAGCTGACCGAGCGCACCGCCTTCCACTGGCACGGCTACCTGCCGGGCATCGGGCCGGGGCAGCGCTACGGCTACCGCGTCCACGGCGCCTACGACCCGCCCAACGGGCATCGCTTCAACCCGCACAAGCTGCTGATCGACCCCTACGCGAAGTCGATCGAGGGCAAGGTGCGCTGGAACCGCGCCAACGTGCTGCCCGTACGTCCCGACCGCTGGGGCCGGCGACGACGCCGACCTCGAGATGGACGACGAGGACTCCGCGATCGCGATCCCAAAGAGCGTGGTGATCGACCCACACTTCGACTGGGAAGGCGATCGCCGGCCCGACATCCAGCTCCACGAGATGGTCATCTACGAGGCGCACGTCAAGGGCTTCACGATGCTCCACCCCGAGGTCCGCGACGACCTGCGCGGCACCTACGCCGGGCTGGCCGACCCCGCGGCGCTCGAGTACCTCAAGGACCTGGGCGTCAACGCCGTCGAGCTGCTGCCCGTGCACCACATCGCCGACGAGTCGTTCCTGGCCGAGCGGGGCCTGACGAACTACTGGGGCTACTCGACGATCGGCTTCTTCGCCCCGTTCTCCGACTACGCGGCGACGGGCATCCGCGGGCAGGAGGTGCGCGAGTTCAAGGGGATGGTCAAGGCGCTGCACCAGGCGGGGATCGAGGTGATCCTCGACGTGGTCTACAACCACACCGCCGAGGGCAACCACCTCGGCCCGATGCTGTCCTTCAAGGGCGTCGACAACGCCAGCTACTACCGGCTGATGCCCGACGACCCGCACTTCTACATGGACTTCACGGGCACGGGGAACTCGCTCAACGCCGTCCACCCGAGCACGCTGCGAATGATCATGGACTCGCTGCGCTACTGGGTGACCGAGTGCCACGTGGACGGGTTCCGGTTCGATCTCGCGAGCGCGCTCGCGCGCGAGCTCTACGAGGTCGACCGCCTGAGCGCCTTCTTCGACACGATCCACCAGGACCCCGTGCTCTCCCAGGTGAAGCTGATCGCCGAGCCGTGGGACGTCGGCCCGGGCGGCTACCAGGTCGGCAACTTCCCGGTGCTGTGGTCGGAGTGGAACGGCCTGTACCGCGACGTGATGCGCGACTTCTGGCGCGGGCCAGGCCAGCGTCGCCGACTTCGCCTCGCGGCTCACCGGCTCGAGCGACCTGTACGAGTCCGACGGCCGCCACCCGGTCGCCTCGATCAACTTCATCACCGCCCACGACGGCTTCACGCTCCGCGACCTCGTGTCCTACAACGAGAAGCACAACGAGGCCAACCTCGAGGACAACCGGGACGGCACCGACGACAACCGGTCGTGGAACATGGGCTTCGAGGGGGAGACCGACGACCCGGAGATCAACGCGCTGCGGCTGCGCCAGCAGAAGAACTTCCTCTCCACGCTGCTGCTCTCCCAGGGCACCCCGATGCTGCTGGGTGGCGACGAGTTCGGCCGCTCGCAGGGCGGCTCGAACAACGCCTGGTGCCAGGACAACGAGATCTCCTGGTTCGACTGGGAGGCGGTCGAGGGCGACGGCGAGCTGCGGGCCTTTACCAAGAGCCTCATCCGGATCCGCGCCGAGCACCCCGTGTTCCGGCGCCGCCAGTACCTGCACGGGACCGACGAGGAGGGCTCCGGGCTCCCCGATGTGTGGTGGTTCCGCCCCGACGGCCGGCGCATGACGAAGGTCGACTGGGACGACGGTGGCTCGCGGCTGTTGGGGATGTTCCTCAACGGCGAGGAGATCGTCTCGCCGGACGAGCACGGCGAGCGGATCATCGACGACTCGTTCGTGCTCCTGTTCAACGCCGGTGGGGACGACGTCGAGTTCACGATGCCGCCCGACCGGTTCGGGCTCGAGTGGGTGTGCGAGCTGCGCACCGACGGCGGCGAGGACTGCGACGTGCACGCCGGCGAGACCGTGCGGCTGACGTCGCGCTCGCTGGTGCTGCTCCGCCGCGTGGCATGACGCCGCTGCGGGCCACCTATCGCCTCCAGCTCGGCGAGGGCTTCGGGTTCGCGCAGGCGCGCGAGCTCGTCCCCTACCTGCGCGACCTCGGCGTCAGCCACCTCTACCTCCCGCCCTCGTTCCAGGCGCGCGAGGGCTCCACGCACGGCTACGACGTCGTCGACCCGACGTCGATCTCGCGCGAGCTCGGCGGGGAGCGGGAGTTCGACGCGCTCGCCCGCGCGGCGCGCGAGGCCGGGCTGGGGCTGATCCTGGACATCGTCCCCAACCACATGGCCACCGACGATGCCAACCGCTACTGGAGCGATCCCGACCTGCGGCGGCGGTACTTCGACCTCGACGAGAAGACGGGCCGGTGGCGGCGCTTCTTCGACGTCGACCACCTGGCCGCCGTGCGCCAGGAGGACGAGGCCGTGTTCGACGAGACCCACAAGCTGGCGCTGGCGCTGGTGCGCGACGGGACGGTTGACGGCCTGCGCATCGACCACCCCGACGGGCTCGCCGACCCGGCGGGCTACCTGCGCCGGCTGCGCGAGCACGGCGCCCGCCACGTGTGGGTGGAGAAGATCCTCGACCCCGGCGAGCAGCTGCGCGACTGGCCCGTCAACGGCACGGTCGGCTACGAGTTCCTCAACGACGTCGCCGCGCTGTACGTCGACCCGGCCGGCGAGGCGCGGCTGACGGCGCTGTGGGAGGAGGTCTCCGGCGACGCGCGGCCGTTCTCCGCCTACGCCGACGAGGCCAAGCTCGAGCAGGCGTCGACGACGTTCGCGCCCGAGCTGGAGCGCCTCGCGCGGGAGGCGCCCCGGCAGGTCGGCGGCCTGGAGCGGGCGGTGTCCTCGCTGCCCATCTACCGGACCTACGTCGAACCCTGGTCGGGGAAGGTGGAGGAGGCCGACCGCGAGGCGATCGCCGAGGCCGGGCTGCCCGAGTCGCTGGCGAGCGTGCTGACGCTCGGCGAGCGGGGGTGGGACGCGTTCGTCACCCGCTTCCAGCAGACGACGCCGCCGATCATGGCCAAGGGCGTCGAGGACACCGCCTTCTACCGCTACCTGCGGCTGGTGGCGCTCAACGACGTCGGCGGCGACCCCGGCCGGTTCGGGATCTCGCTCGCGGACTTCCACGAGGCCAACCGCATCCGCGCCGAGCGCTTCCCCAACAACCTGCTGGTCACCCAGACCCATGACACCAAGCGCTCCGGCGACGTCCGGGCGCGGATCGGCGCGCTGGCGTCGATGCCCGTCGAGTGGGCCGTGCGCGTCCGGGAGTGGATGGACCTCACGTCCACGCTCCCGGGGCCGGACACCGTCGAGCGCTACCTCGTCTTCCAGACCCTCGTCGGCGCATGGCCGCTGGAGGCGGAGCGGCTGCAGGCGTACATGGAGAAGGCGCTGCGCGAGGCCAAGCGGACGACCAACTGGGTCGACCCCGACGAGGAGCACGAGGCCGCGGTGATGGAGTTCTGCCGCGCGCTGTACTCGCACGAGGCGTTCCTCGCCGCCTTCGAGCCGTTCGCCGCCGCGGTGGCGCAGGCCGGCGACCGCGCCGCGCTCGGGCAGCTGCTGCTCAAGCTGACCGTGCCCGGCATCCCTGACGTCTACCAGGGCGACGAGCTGCTGGCGCTGTCGCTGGTCGACCCGGACAACCGCCGCGCGGTGGACTGGGAGCGCCGCCGCGGGCTGCTCGACTCGGTGCGCCGCGGCGCGGCGCCGACCGAGGAGACGCGCAAGCTGTGGCTGATCGTGCGCGCGCTCGTGCTGCGCCGGTCCCGCCCCGAGGCGTTCTCGGGCGCCTACGAGCCGGTCGAGGCCGGCGAGCGCACGGTGGCGTTCCTGCGCGGCGACGCCGTGCTGGCGGCGGCTGCGATCCGCGGCGACGGCGATCCGGTGCCGCTCCCGGCCGGCCACTGGCGCGACGTGCTCGGCGGCGGGGAGCTCGACGGCGGGCGCGACGTGGAGCTCGGCGAGCTCGGGGTGGCGCTGTACGAACGCGTGTGAGGCACCTGCTCGAGCTTGTTGCTCTGACCACGTGGCGCGCGGTCCTGGAATCGGTCGAGGACCGCATCCACCGTGACGCGGCGCAGGTCGGCTTCTTCGCGATGCTCAGCTTCGTGCCGCTCGCGCTGCTGCTCGTGGCTGCGTTCGGGCTCGCGTTCGACGATGCCGAGGTGCGCGAACGGGTCGTCAAGACCGTGTTCGAGAACGTGCCGCTGACGACCGAGGACGAGCGGGCCCGGCTCGAGGCTACGGTCATCGACGCGCTGAAGGGCGCCGGGAGGATCGGCATCGCCTCGGTGCTGCTCCTGATCGTGTCCGGCACCGGGATCATGGGCGCGCTGCGGCACACGATCAACGAGGCGTGGGACATCCACGAGCGCCCGCCGCTGCTGCGCCGCAAGGCGCTCGACCTCGCGCTCGTGTTCGGCGCCACCATCGTGCTCGCGCTCTCGCTGACGGTCACCGCCACCCGCCGCGCCGCCGAACTGCTCGACGACGAGGAGGGCGGCGGCTTCCTCGCCGAGGTGCTCGAAGAGGTCGGCGACGTGCTCCCGTTCGTCTTCACGGGCGCCGTGATCCTGTTCCTCTACTGCGTGCTGCCGATGCACCGCCAGCGCCCGCGCGACGTGTGGCCGGGAGTCCTCGTCGCCGTCGTGCTGCTCGCGATCCTGCGGGAGGCGCTCGACGTCTACTTCGAGCACCTCGCCGACTTCGGCGCCCTCTACGGGTCGCTCGGCGCGCTGATGGCGTTGCTGCTGTTCGTCTACGGCGCGGCGATGATCCTGCTGTTCGGGGCCGAGTTCGCGTCGGAGTGGACCCGGCTCCCCGAGCAGGAGGAGGTGTCCGGCGAGGTGCGCGAGGGCCTTCGCCGCGTCCGTCGCGTGCTTCCGGGAGGCTCATAGCCGCCGGCACTGGTCCTCCTTGTTGCCACCGACGACGTTGCCACCGCCCGTCGGCGCGGGCCGGTTCTCCTTGCACTGCGGGTCGCCGTCGATCCGGTCGGAGCGGATCGTGATCGTGGCGCGGTTCGTGACGTACCGCACGTCGCCTTGACGGCGGTGCTCGACATCGTCCTGACGCGGCTCGACGGCGCCGACCGCGACGTGCGGCGCGTGCACCCGCGCGGCGATTCGTCCGATCCCTTGCAGGGCGTATTCAACACCCGCTCGCCCGACCGCCCGAACCCGATCGGCCTGCACCGCATGACGATCGTCGCCATCGACGGCCTCCGCATGCGGGTGCGCGACCTGGAGGCGCTCGACGGCACGCCGGTGCTCGACGTCAAGCCCGTGCTTGGCGCCATCGGCGAGCGCTGAGCTCCCTCAGGAGTCCCAGATCGGCCCGAAGGCGGGGACGCCGCGGCGCTCGAGCTCGTTGACGACGCGGATCGTCGTCGCCTTGTCGCTCACCACGAACACGGCTTCCGCGTCGAAGTCCTCACACGCCCGGTGGGCGAGCGCGACAAGATCGGGCTTCCCGCTAACAGGACGTTGAGGACGCGCTGCTGGCGGGGCGACCGCGAGCGTGGAGGGGTGGGCCATGCCACTTAGACGCCGCCTTTCGGCGCGTATTCCCGCTGAAGTACGCTGGGGGCGTGGCCGCCGACGACGCCCGGGTGCTCGAGCTCGCCGGGCGCGAGGTGCGGATCACCAGCCCGGACAAGGTCCTGTTCGCCGGGCGCGGCGAGACCAAGTTCGACCTCGTGAACTACTACGCGGCGGTCGGCGAGCCGCTGATGCGCGCCATGGGCGGGCGCCCGGTGCTGATGCAGCGCTTCCCGAAGGGCGCCGGCGGGCCGTCGTTCTTCCAGAAGCGCGTTCCGGACAACGTGCCGGACTGGCTGGAGACGACCACGGTGCAGACCGTCAACGGCACGCCGTCACGGGCGCTGGTCGCCGCCGACGTCGCGCACGTCGCGTGGGCGGTCAACCTGGCCTGCCTCGGGTTCCACGTATGGCCGAACCGCGCCGACGATCCCGAGCACGCCGACGAGCTGCGCCTCGACCTCGACCCGCAACCGGGCACCGGCTTCGCCGAGGCGCGGGTCGCGGCGTGGGAGCTGAAGGCGCTGCTCGACGAGCTCGGGATCGCCTCGTTCCCGAAGACGACGGGCAACCGCGGGCTGCACATCTACGTCCGGCTCCAGCCGCGATGGGACTCCTACGAGGTCCGCTCCGCCGCCGTCGCGGCGGCCCGGGAGCTGGAGCGCCGCCGCCCGGACATCCTCACCGCCGCGTGGTGGAAGGAGGAGCGGGGCGAGCGGATATTTGTGGATTACAACCAGAATGCCCCTCACAAGACCGTGTTCGGCGCATGGTCGGTGCGCGCCCGCAAGAGCGGCCAGGTCTCGACGCCGGTGAGCTGGGACGAGCTGGACGACGTCGATCCCGACGCCCTGACGCTCGCCACCGTCCCCGGCCGGGTGGAGCGCGACGGCGACCCGTGGGCGGCGATCGACGGCGAGCCGCAGTCGCTGGAGCCGCTGCTCGCGCTCCACGAGCGCGACACCGCGAACGGGCTGCTCGATGCACCGTGGCCGCCCGTCTACCCCAAGCAGCCGAACGAGCCCCCGCGCGTCGCGCCCAGCCGCGCCCGCAAGGAGTAGGAGCCCGTCGCCGGCGACACGCCGTGCGCCCCGAGCGGGTCGCCCGTCTCCGACGGGCCCTAGGCCTCCGCGGCCCACAGCGCCGCACCGATCGCGCCCGCCCCCGCGCCGAGCGCGGCGGGGAGGACGTCGATCTCGGGCGCGACGCAGGCGCGGCGGCGGAGCTCGTCGCGCAGCGGGCCGAGCAGGAGCTCGCCCGCCGCGGCCGTCACGCCGCCGCCCACCACGATCCGCCCCGGCCACAGCAGCACGACCGCGCCGGCGAGCGCGACGCCGACGTGGCGCCCGGCGTCGGCGAAGGCCTCGCGGGCGCGCTCGTCGCCGTTCCGCGCCGCCTCGACCGCGTCGCCGACGGTCGCCCGGCCGGCCTGCGCGGCGATCGCGGCCGCGCCCGCCACGCGGTCGAGGCAGCCGCGGTTCCCGCACCCGCACAACGGCCCGTCCGGGACGACGGTGGTATGGCCGATCTCGCCCGCGTGCCCGCCGCCGAGGTGCAGCCGCCCGCCGATCGCCACACCCCCGCCGACCCCCGTTCCCAGCACGACGCACACGAGGTCGCTCGCCCCGCGGCCCGCGCCGGACCGCAACTCGGCCAGCGTCATCGCGCGAGAGTCGTTGACGAGCCGCACCTTCACGCCCAGCCCCTCGCCGACCGGCCCCGCGATCGGGCGGCCGACCCAGTCGCCGGGCAGGTTGGGGAGCAGCAGGCCGGTGCCGTCGGAGGAGAAGTGCCCGGGGAGCCCCAGGCCCGCCGTCGTGATCGGCCCGAAGGGCGCGGCCGTCTCCCGGCCCAGCGCGACCACCCGGGCGAGCACCGCGTCCTCGCCGGCCTCCGCGTCGTTGGGCGCCGCGGCCTCAGCGAGCACCGCACCGGCGGCGTCGAGCACGGCGCACTTCACGTTCGTCCCGCCGAGGTCGAGCCCGAGATGGACGCTCACGTCGCGACGGCCCGCGGCTGCGCGAGCGCGTCGTCGACCGCGTCGGGCGACAGCACGTGCTCGATCACCATCACCGACGCGCCGACCACCCCCGCGCGCTCGTCGAGGCGGCTGCGCACGATCCGCAGGCTGCGGGTGGCGAGCGGGAGCGAACGCTGGTAGACGACCTCGCGCACTCCCGCCAGCAGGTGCTCCTCGGCGTGGGAGAGGTCGCCGCCGATGACGATCACGCCGGGGTTGAAGAGGTTCACGCTGGTGGCCAGCACGCTGCCCAGGACGCGCCCCGCCTCGCGCACGACGCCCACCGCCTCGGGCCGGCCGGCGCGCACGAGCGCGACGACGTCGCGCCCGTCCTCGGCGTCGAGGCCGATCGCGCGCAGCTGGGCCGCCATCGCGCCGCCGCCCGCCACCGCCTCGAGGCAGCCGACGTTCCCGCACCGGCAGACGACGCTCGCGTCGCTGGTTATCTGGATGTGGCCGAGGTCGCCCGCCGCGCCCTGCGCCCCGCGCAGGATGGTGCCGCCGGCGACGATCCCGCAGCCGATCCCCGTCCCGACCTTGACGAGGAGGAGGTGGTCGGTGGTGCGCCAGTGGGTCCAGTGCTCGCCGAGCGCCATCGTGTTGACGTCGTTGTCGACCAGGGTCGGCGCGCCGTAGCGGCCGGCCAGGCGCGCCGCGACGGGGTAGCCGTCCCAGCCGGGCATGATCGGCGGGGCGATCGGGCGCCCGGTGGCGAACTCGACCGGCCCGGGCACGCCGATGCCGATCCCGCGCACGTGGGCCGCCGTGCGCCCGGCGTTCGCGAGCAGCGCGTCGAAGCCGGCCTCGACCCAGTCGAGCACCGCCTCCGGCCCGCCGGCGATCGCGATGTCCTCGGCCAGCTCGCCGACGATCTCGCCGCCGAGGTCGGTGAGCGCGAGGCGCGAGTGCGTCGCGCCGAGGTCGCCGGCCAGCACCACGCCGGCGTCGCGGTTGAAGGCCAGCACGCTGGGCGGGCGCCCGCCGGTGGAGGCCGCCTCGCCGGCGGGCACCACGAGCCGCTCGGCGAGTAGCTGGTCCAGCCGCTGGGTGACGGTCGAGCGCGCCAGGCCGGTCATGGCGATGATCTCCGCCCGCGTCGTGGCGCGCCCTTCGCGGATCAGCCGGAGCACGGTGCCGGCCCCCGCCGCCCCTCTCGGCCGCTCGGCTCCCCCGTATCCGTCGTCGCGCGCCACGGAAGTAGTCAAGCCCGCGATCTTGTGCGTGTCAAGCGCACAAAAGAGAAAGTCTTTTGCTTGACAGCCACGCAAAAGAATGCGACGGTCGAACGCATGCCCCCCGAGCACTCGACAACCCCGGATCCCGCGGATCAGCGCCCCGGCGTCGTCCGTTACGGCGTCCTCGGTTCGGGCTTCGTCGCGGACTTCTACCTCGACGGTCTGCGCGACGTGCCGATCGCCCGGGCGGTCGCCAACTACTCCCGCAGCGCCGAGCGCGGCGAGGCGTTCGCGACCCGGCGCGGCATCGCCCGCACCTACACCGACATGGCCGAGCTGTGCGCCGACCCCGACGTCGACATGGTCATCATCGCCCTCCCCAACCACCTGCACGTCGAGGCGACCCGCATCGCCGCCGCGGCCGGCAAGGGGATCGTCTGCACCAAGCCGCTCGCGCGGAACGCGAAGGAGGCGGCCGAGATGGTGGGCCTCGTCCGCGAGGCCGGCGTGGTGGCCGGCTACGCCGAGACCGAGGTCTTCAGCCCCAACGTGATGAAGGCGCGGGAGATGATCGAGTCCGGCGCCATCGGCGAGATCCTCTCCGTCCGCGCCCGTGAGGCCCACTCCGGCCCGCACGCCGACCACTTCTGGGATGCGGAGCTGGCGGGCGGCGGCGCGCTGCTGGACATGGGCTGCCACACGATCGAGGCCGCCCGCTACTTCTTCGGCAAGGACATCGCCGTCACCGAGGCGTTCGCGTGGGGCGCGACGCTGACCCACGCCGACAAGACGACCGGCGAGGACAACGCCGTCGCGATGCTCAAGTTCGCCAACGGCGGCATCTCGATCACCGAGGCGTCGTGGTCGGCCAAGGGCGGGATGGAGCTGCGCAACGAGATCGTCGGCACCGATGGGCGCCTCATCACCGATTCCACCGCGACCTCGGTGTGGGGCTTCATCGGCAAGCCGGCCGGCTACCTGATGGAGAAGGCGGACGCCGAGACCGGCTTCGTCTACCCGATCCCCGACGAGGCCCGCCACTACGGCTACTCCGAGGAGCTGCGCCACTTCGCCGAGTGCTTCCTCACCGGGCAGGAGCCGCGCGAGACGTTCGTCGACGGCTACATCGTCAACGTGATCCTCGACGCCTGCTACCGCTCGATGGACAGCGGCCGGTGGGAGCCGATCGAGCTCGATCCCGCGGTGACGGGGTGACCGCGACCACGGTCGAGGTTCCTGAGCGCCGCGCGCGAGTTGATCGACCGCCTCGAGGGGCAGGACGACGCGCTCGACAAGGCGGCGGAGCTGTGCGCGACGGCGATCGGCTCGGGCGGGCTCGTCCACGCCTTCGGCACCGGGCACTCGCGGATCGCCGTCGAGGAGCTGTTCCCCCGCTACGGCTCCTACCCGGGCTTTCACCCGCTGGTGGAGCTCTCGATGACCTTCCACACGCAGGTGGTGGGCGCCAACGGCCAGCGCCAGGCGATGTTCATCGAGCGGGTCGAGGGGCTCGCCGAGCAGATCCTCGAGAACTTCGAGCTCTCCGCGCCCGACGTGCTGCTCGTGTTCAGCGCCGGCGGCACGACCGCGGTCCCGATCGAGATGGCGATGGGCGCGCGCCGGCGCGGGCTGCCCGTGATCGCGGTCACCGCCGTCGCGGCGTCGCAGGGCAGCGAGCCCGGTCACTCGTCCGGCACCCGGCTGCTCGACCACGCCGACGTGGTGCTCGACCTCTGCACGCCGCCCGGCGACGCGCTCGTGACCCTGGAGGGCGTCGACACCCCCGTCGCCCCGGGCTCCACGATCGCGGCCGTCGCACTGGCCAACGAGCTCAAGGTCCGCACGGCCGTCGCGCTGCTCGAGCAGGGCGCGCTGCCGCCGGTCATCACCAGTCCCGCCGTCGTCGGGCCCGGCCGTTCGGCCGAGCTCTTCGACGGAGCGTACGCCGAGCACGCGCGCCGTCTGGCACGCAGGTTGCGCGGCGCGGTTCCATACACCGAGGAGGAGGAAGATGGTTCTCCATCGCAATAAGCGCTTCGGCGCGACGCTGCTCGCGATCGCGCTGACCGCCACGTTCGCCGCGTGCGGCAGCGACGATTCCGGTTCAAGCGGCGGTTCGAGCTCAGGCGGCGACAAAGCCGACAAGAAGTTCACCATCGGCGTCTCCAACACGCTGGTCGGCAACGGCTGGCGGGAGGAGATGATCTGCGCGGTCAAGGCGCAGGCGCTCGCCGACGGCAGCGTCGAGAAGGTGCTCGTGTCCAACCAGAACGGCGCTGCTCCCGAGCAGATCGCCGCCGTCCGCAACCTGATCTCGTCGGGCGCCAACGCGATCATCATCAACCCGGCCGACGCGACGGCCCTCAACTCGGTGATCTCCGAGGCCAAGCGCCGCGGCGTCAAGATCATCTCCGTCGACCAGGCGATCGACTCGCCCGACGTCCTGAACGTCACCAACGACCAGAAGGAATACGGCAAGCTCGGCGGCGAGTGGCTCGCCGAGAAGCTCGGCGGCAAGGGCAACATCCTCGAGATGCGCGGCATCTCGGGCGCCCCGGCCGACACGGCCCGCCACGAGGGCTTCATGGAGGCGATCAAGGCCAACCCGGGCATGAAGGTCGTCAAGGAGACCTTCACCGGCTGGCAGTTCGGCACCGGTGGCAAGCAGGCGCTCGACGTCCTGCAGTCCGGGACGAAGATCGACGGCATCTGGACGTCGGGCATCGACTACAGCGTCGTCAACGCGCTCAAGACCGCCAAGCAGGAGGACGTGCCGGTGGTCGGCGCCGACAACAACAAGTTCCTCGGCCAGCTGCTCGAGGATACGCCGGGCGTCGCGGTGACCAACCCGGCCACGGTCGGGGGCGTCGGTGCGGCGATCGCGCTGAAGGCGCTCAAGGGCGAGGACGTCGAGGCCAACACCGTCCTCACGCCGCAGGTGTGGGACTCGGAGAACAAGGCCGACTGGGAGAAGTACTACGACAAGGCCCTCCCGCCGACCTACTCGAGCCAGCTCCAGGTCGAGCCGTTCACTACGTACACCGACGAGCAGCTCAAGGGCTGCGAGGAGCCGACAGGCGCCTGACACAGCTCGCTTCGGGGCGCCGGGCCTTCGGGTCCGGCGCCTCGGGTCGCTGGCCGCGATGATTGACGCATGAGCCTCCTCGAGGTCAAAGACGTCGCCAAGCGCTACGGGCCGGTGGTCGCCCTGCGCTCGGCCGATCTGCTCGTCGAACCCGGCGAGATCCACGCCCTGATGGGCGCGAACGGCGCCGGCAAGTCGACGCTCGTCAAGATCCTCACCGGCGTCATCTCCCGCGACGCGGGGGAGATCACCGTCAGCGGCGAGCCGGTCACGATCGGCTCCCCGCAGGGCGCGCGCAAGGTCGGCCTCGCGCCCGTGTTCCAGGACCCGGCGCTGCTGCCGGACCTGACGATCCGCCAGAACCTGCGCCTCACCGGCGCCGACGTCGAGCGGGTCCGCTCCGAGCTCCAGGCCATGGGGCTCGTGATCGACCTCAACGAGATGGCGTCCGACCTCCCGCTGCCCGCGCTGCGCATGATCGACCTCGCCCGCGCGCTGTCCTTCGACCCGCGGCTGCTGATCCTCGACGAGATCACGGCCGCGCTGCCCTCCGACCTCGCCGACACGGTCACCCGGATCGTGCGCGAGACCCGCGACAAGGGCCACTCCGTTCTCTTCATCTCGCACCGCCTGGCCGAGGTCAGCGCGCTGTGCGACAAGGCGACCGTCCTGCGCGACGGTCGCGCCGTCGGCACCCTCGTCCCGCGCGCGGGCGAGGAGGAGCGGATGGTCGAGCTGATGCTCGGCGAGTCGCGCGACAAGATCGCCGCCGGCGTCGAGGCCGCCGCCGCCGAGGGCGACGAGGAGCTCGCCGTCGCCGCCGCGGTCGAGACCGAGGCCGAGCCCGGCAAGACCGTGCTGCGAGGTTCGCGCGCTCAAGATCGACGATCGCTACGACCGCACGGTGGACATCGAGGTCCGCGCCGGGGAGATCGTCGGCGTCGCCGCGCTCGAGGGCCAGGGCCAGGACGCGATGTTCGAGATCCTGGCCGGCCAGCGCCGCGTGCGCGGTGGCGAGATCGTCGTCAACGGCCGCACGCATCAAGCCGCGCCATCCCTACGACGCGATCCGCGCCGGGATGGTCCTCGTCCCGGCCGACCGGATGATGGCGCTGCTCCCGCAGCGCCCGATCTCGGAGAACATCGCCGCGCCGCTCTACAACCGCATCACGCGCTGGGGCCCGATCAACATCCGCCACGAGCGCACCCGCGTGCAGGAGGCGATCGACAAGCTCCAGATCGACACGCGCGCGGCCAGCCAGGCGCGCCGGCTGTCGGGCGGCAACCGTCAGAAGCTCACGATCGCCCGCTGGCTGGCGGCCGGCTTCCAGGTGATGCTGTGCTTCGACCCGACGCGCGGCATCGACGTCGGGACCAAGCGCCAGATCTACGTGCTGCTGCGCGAGCTGGCCGACGCGGGCGCCGCGATCCTGCTCTTCACCTCGCGAGCTGCCGGAGATCCAGCTGGTGTGCGACCGCGTCGTCGTGCTCTACCAGGGCGGCGTCAGCGAGCGGCTGCCGGCGTCGGAGGCGAGCGAGGCTCGGCTGCTCCGGGCGGCGCACGGGCTGGTCGGCGAGCAGGTGCCCTCTTGAGCACCGCCGCCGTGCCCACCCGCACGTCCGGCACCGGGCGGCGGATCGTCGTCCGCCACGGCTGGACGATCGGCATCGCGGTCCTGTTCGCGATCCTGCTGATGCTCGAGGCGGACGCCGCGCCGGCGTTCAGCTCGTTCGACTTCCAGTCGCTGGTGATCGCGACGCTGCCGCTCGCGTTCGCCGCGATGGCGCAGTCGGTGATCGTGATCTCGGGCGGCATCGACCTCTCGGTCGGCGCGCAGATGGCGCTGACCAACTGCATCGCCGCGCGGCTGATGGAGGGCCACGGGATGGGCACGGCCGTGCTCATCTGCCTGGTGGTGATCGCGATCGGGATGGCGATCGGGGCGCTGACCGGCGCCGTCATCGTCGGCAGCGGCGTCCCGGACATCGTCGTCACGCTCGCGACGAGCTTCATCTGGGCCGGCGTGGCGCTGCTCGTCCTCTCCACGCCGGGCGGCGGCTCCCCGCAGCAGTTCCAGGAGCTGTCGACCTTCTCGGACGTGTGGGAGTGGTTCCCGAACGGCCTCGTGATCCTCGCGATCGTGTACGCCGTCATCTGGCTGCCGCTGCGCCGCGCCCGCCTGGGCCTTGCCATCTACGCCGTCGGCAGCAACCGCGAGGCGGCGTACCTGAGCGGCGTCAAGGTCGGCTCGACGCGGGTCTGGGCCTACGCGATCGGCGGGCTGTTCACCGCCATCGGCGGGCTGTCGCTGACCGCCACGACGGGGATCGGGAGCCCGCTCTCCGGCGAGCTCTACACGCTCAACTCGGTGGCCGCCGTCGTGCTCGGGGGGGTCGCGCTGGTCGGCGGCAAGGGCGGGCTGATCGGCCCGATCATCGCCGCCTTCGTCGTCTCGATCGTGGTGGCGATCCTCGTGTTCTGGGGCGTCGACTCCAACTACGCGCAGGTCATCCAGGGCGCGCTGATGGTGCTCGTCGTGATGTTCGGCGGGCTGCTGCTGCTGAGGAGGCAGAAGTGAGCGTCGCCGCCTCGGAGCGCAAGGAGGAGCGCCGGTCGCCGGCCGCCCTGCTCGCCGAGCATCCCCTGTGGATGCTCGCCGCGCTGCTCATCCTGCTGCTGGTCGCGTGCCAGATCGCCGAGCCGGGCTACCTCTCGAGCGCGCAGCTCGGGACGATCCTGCGCCTCGCCGCGCCGCTGGCCATCCTCGCCGCCGGCCAGACGCTCGTGATGCTCACCGGCGGCATCGACCTGTCGATCGGCTTCACCGCCACCGCGGCGGCGTACATCATGGCCGGGCAGTCCTCGCGCGGGACGCTGGTGGCGATCCTGATCGCGCTCGCCGTCGGCCTCGTGATCGGGCTCGTCAACGGCGTCGGCATCGGCATCTTCAACGTGCAGCCGCTGATCATGACCCTCGGCATGGGGTCGATCGTGATCGGGATCCTGACCGTGCGCGCCCAGAGCTTCGTGACCGGCGCGCCGGCCGTCCCCGGGTTCGTCAACGAGCTGGCGACGGGCTCGCTGCTCGGCGACGTCCCGAAGTCGATCCTCCTGTGGGGCGGGTTATCGGCGGTGATCATCCTCGGGCTGCGGTACTCGGGCTACGGGCGGATGCTCTACGCCTACGGCGACAACCCGCTCGCGGTCCGCCTCGCCGGCACCCGGTCCTGGCAGCTGCTGCTCGTCACCTACGCGCTGTGCGGGATGTGCGCCGCGATCGGCGGCCTGCTGCTGGTCGGGCTCACCAACGCGGCCGACCTCGGCCTCGCCACCTCCTACCTGCTGCCGGCGGTGGCGGCGGTGGTGATCGGCGGGACCTCGATCTTCGGCGGGCTCGGCAGCTACTCGGGCACGATCTTCGGCGCGCTGATCCTCACCGTGCTCGACTCGTTCCTCACGCTGCTCGACGTCGCGCAGTCGGTGCGCCAGATCCTCTACGGCGCGATCATCCTCGCCATGGCCGCGCTCTACGCGCGGATCTCGAGATCGGAGAGTCCTGATGCTTCCAGCAGATCCGCGCGGCGGTGGTCGGCACCGGGTTCATCGGCGTGGTCCACGTCGAGGCGTTGCGCCGGCTCGGCGTCGAGGTGCTCGGCGTCGTCGGCTCCTCGCCCGAGCGCGCGCGGGAGAAGGCCAAGACGGCGGTGCTGCCCGGAGCCCTACGAGAGCTTCGAGGCGATGCTCGCCGACGAGCGCGTCGACGTCGTGCACATCACCTCGCCCAACCGCGAGCACTTCCCGCAGTCGCGCGCGGCGCTGGAGGCCGGCAAGCACGTGGTGTGCGAGAAGCCGCTGGCGATGAACTCGGAGGAGACGGGCGCGCTGCTGGAGCTGGCGAACCGGTCGGGCCTCGTGCACGCGGTCAACTTCAACATCCGCTTCTACTCGCAGTGCATCGAGGCGCACGAGCGCGTCGCGGCGCGGCGAGATCGGCGCCGTGCACCACGTGACCGGCTCCTACCTGCAGGACTGGCTGCTGCTCGACACCGACTGGAACTGGCGTCTGGATCCCGCCGAGGGCGGCTCGTTGCGCGCGGTCGGGGACATCGGCTCGCACTGGATCGACCTCGTGCAGTACGTGACCGGCCGCCGCGTCGAGGCCGTGATGGCCGACCTGGCGACCGTGATCCCCGTCCGGCGGGTGCCGACGGGGCCGGTGGAGACGTTCTCCTCGGAAAGGGGTCCCCGCCGAGCGAGACCGTGGACCGCGAGATGACCACCGAGGACACGGCGGGCATCCTGCTGCGGTTGGAGGGCGGGGCACGCGCGGTGTGCGCGGTCTCCCAGCTCAGCGCCGGGCGCCGCAACGCGTGCTCGTGGCAGGTCGACGGCGGGGCGGGCGCGGTGGCGTGGACCTCTGAGCGCGCCGAGGAGCTGTGGCTCGGCCATCGCGGGCGCCCCAACGAGCTGCTGCTGCGCGACCCCACGCTGCAGTCCCCGCCCGCGGCCGCCGCGCAGGTGCTGCCCGCCGGGCACGCCGAGGGGTTCGCCGACACCTTCCGCGAGCTCTACCGGGCGGTCTACCGCGCCGTTGAGACGGGCGCGCCGCCGGAGCGCCCCGACTACCCGACGTTCGCCGACGGCCACGACGAGGCCCTGATCGCCGACGCGATCGCCGCCAGCGCCCGCGAGGGCCGCTGGGTCGACGTCGAGCACGCTCCCACTCCCCAGGAGGTCACCGCATGAAGCTCGGCCTGCTCACCGCGGCCTTCCCGACCCTCACGCTCGACGAGATCGCCGAATGGGCGGCCGCCAACGCGTTCGACTCGCTCGAGGTGGCCGCGTGGCCGGCCGGCGAGGGCGCCGCGCGCCGCTACGCGGGCGTCTGCCACATCGACGTCGACGACTTCTCGCCTCAGCAGGTCGCCGAGACGCTGAAGCGCCACGGCGTGACGATCTCCGCGCTCGCGTACTACCCGAACAACCTCGACCCCGACGACGAGGCTCGCGACGCCGCCCATGCGCATCTGCGCAAGGTCATCGAGGCGGCCGCCAAGCTCGGCGTCCCGACCGTCGGCACCTTCGTCGGCAACGACAAGTCTCGCCCGCTGCCGGAGAACCTCGAGCGCTTCGCCGAGTTGTGGCCGCCGCTGGTTGCGCACGCGGGCGACCACGGCGTGCAGATCGCCATCGAGAACTGCCCGATGGTCTTCTAGCTACGACGAGTGGCCCGGTGGCAACAACCTCGCCTACAACCCTCACGCGTGGCGGGCGATGTTCGAGGTGATCCCGGACGCCCACTTCGGCCTCAACCTCGATCCCTCGCACCTCGTGTGGCAGATGATCGACGCCGAGCGCGTCGTGTACGAGTTCGCAGACCGGATCCTCCACGCGCACGGCAAGGACCTCGAGGTCCGCCCCGACGGCCTCTACGAGCACGGCGTGATGTCGAACGGGATCGGCTGGCAGGTGCCGCGGCTGTGCGGGCACGGCCAGGTCGACTGGGGTCGCTTCATCGGCGCGCTGTACGCCGTCGGCTACGACGGCGTCGTCTCGGTCGAGCACGAGGACCGCCGCTTCGAGGGCGACGTCGACCTCGTCAAGAAGGGCTTCCTCGTCGCGCGCAACACGCTGCGGCCTTTGATCGCATGAGCGTGGCGGTGGCCAAGCTCGCTCCCGGTCGGGGGAACGTCGGGCTGGTGGAGCGGGAGGTCGCCGAACCGGGGCCGGAGTACGTGCGCCTGTCCGTGCTCGCGGCGGGCGTGTGCGGGACCGACCTGCACATCGAGGCCGGCGAGTACCCGAGCGTGCCGCCCGTGACGATGGGCCACGAGGTGTGCGGCGTCGTCGAGACGCTCGGCCCGGGCGTCTCTGCGTCGTGGGCGGGTGAGCGCGTGGTGTCCGAGACGTACTTCGCCACCTGCGGCGTCTGCGCGTTCTGCCGCGCGGGAAGGCCCAACCTGTGCGTCGACCGGCAGTCGATCGGGACGCACGTGGACGGCGCCTTCAACTCCGCGGTGGTCGTCCCCGCTCGCGGGTTGCACCGCGTCCCCGAAGGCCTCGACGCGCCGGCCGCCTCGATGGCCGAGCCGCTGGCGTGCGTCTGCCAGTCGCTGCTCGACCCGCCGGTGGTGGGCGCCGGCGACCGCGTGCTCGTGCTCGGCCCGGGCGCGATCGGTCAACTCGCCGCGCAGGTCGCGCGCGCCTGCGGGGCGGACGTGACCGTGCAGGGAGCGCCGCGCGACGTCGCGCGCCTGGAGCTGGCCGGCTCGCTCGGCTTCGGTGTGTTGGTCGCGGGCTCCGACTCGCCCGGCGGTCCCTACGACGTGGTGGTCGAGTGCTCGGGGTCCGAGCCGGGCATCGCCCAGGCGCTCGAGGTCTGCCGCCGCGGCGGGCGGCTCGTGCAGATCGGCCTGCGAGGCGCACCGGTCACGATCCCGTGGGACCTCATCTGCTTCCACGAGCTGACCGTTACCAGCGGCTTTGCCTCCACGCCGGCGTCCTGGCGGCGAGCGATGGCGCTCCTCGCCGCCGGGACCGTGGTGACCGCCCCGCTGGTGAGCGAGGTCGTGCCGCTGGAGCGCTGGGAGCACGCCTTCGCCGCCTCCCGCGGCGGCGACGCGGTCAAGGAGGTCCTCACCCCGTGAGCGCCGTGAGCGGCCGTGATCTTCGACTGCGCCGGGTCGCTCGCGGACTCCGACCCGCGCGCCCGCCGCTCAGCGTGATCGCCTCCGCCATCGAGTCGGTCGTCTCCGGCGGGCCGGCCGACGGCTGCCGCGCGATCGACCTGCGCACCTGGGGAGGGCTCGACCTGCGCCTGCTCCCCGACCGCGCGCTCGACTGCGGCGCCGCCTGGTTCGCCGGCGTGCCGCTGGCCTGGATCTCCGAGGTCGGCGAGTGCGCACCGCTCGAGCATCGGCTGGTCGGCCAGGAGTGGCGGACGGCCTGGGGCGGAGGGCTGGTGACCACCTGCGGGCTCCACAACGTCGGCGCACCCTCGGAGGGCCAGGGGCTCCACGGAGAGATCTCCCACCAGCGGGCGCGAGACGTCGTGGTCGAGCGAGGCGACGAGGAGTTGGTCGTGCGCGGCGTCGTCGACGAGGCGCCGTTCGTGCTCGAGCGCGAGTGGCGCGCGGGCGTCGGAACCGGCACGGCCACGCTGCGAGATGTCTGCCGGAACACGGGCACCGAGCCCGAGCCGGCCCCGTTCCTCTACCACGTCAACGTCGGCGCACCGCTCTGGTCCGTGGGCGCGAAAGTGCTCGCGGACAGCGCGGGCGTAACCCCACGCGACGCCGACGCAGCCGCCCACGAGGACACCTGGGGCGAGGCGCCCGAGCACCGGCCAGGCGAGCCCGAGCGCGTCTTCGAGCACTCCCTCCCACGCGGCGAGGTCACGGTCTCGCACGACGGCCTCGAGCTGCGCGTCCGCTGGGACGTCGGCACGCTGCCGCGCCTCCACCAGTGGGTCGAGCCCGGCCTCGGAGCACTCGGCATCGAGCCCGCCAACTGCTCCGTCCTCGGCCGCGCCCACGACCGCGCCGAGGGCCGGCTCCCCGTGCTGGCGCCCGGCGAGGAGCGCGTCACGTGGCTGGAGCTCCGGGCGCGCCAGTCGTAACCGCGCCGGCTGGCGCGCTTGCTGCGTCGCGCTCCGCCACCGTTTGAACTGCGGCTGGGCCGCCCTTGACCTCCGCTCCGGGCCACGCCCCCCGGCCGGTGGTCAGCCGAGCTCGACGTCGAACGAGACTTCGAGCCAGTAGCGGTCGGCGGCGTAGCGGGATTCGGTGAGCTCCAGAGGGCGCCCCGCCTGGTCGAAGATGAGGCGCCGCTCGATGAGCAGCGCGCCGCCGCGCGGGATCTCGAGGTGCTTCGCGTCGAAGGCCGGCGCCGCGCCCGCGCCCAAAGACGCGCGCCCCGCGGTCGGGACCCGGCCTGCGCCCACGAGCGCCTCGAAGAGGGAACCCGCTTCGAGGTCGGCGTCCATCAGCACATCGGCGAGCGCTGGGTCGAAGAGGGAGGCCTCGATCGCGATCGGCTCCCTGTCGGCGAGGCGCAAACGCACCAGCTCGAGAACCGATGACCCCTCCGACAGCAGCAGGGGGCTGGTCTCGACCGCCGTACCCGTGCGCACCCGCCGGCGCAGGACCGACGAGCTGGGCCGCCGCCCCTTGCGCCTCATTTCGTCGGTGAACGAGATCAGGCTGCCGGCCTGCCGGTGCACGGGCTGCTCGGCCACGAACGTGCCACGCCCCGGGATCCGCTCGACGATCCCCTCCTGCGCGAGCCTCTGCATCGCGTTGCGCGCCGTCATGCGGCTCACCCCGAACTCCCCGCACAGATCCGCGTCCGAGGGGAGCCCGTCGCCAGGGCGCAGGCCGGCGACCCGCGAGCGGAGCGCCTGCTCGATCTCGTAGTAGCGCGGAATGAACCGTGCCGGGTCGCTCACGCGTTCATCGCCGACCGTCCGCCGACGCCGGTCGCGCGCTCACGTCCGCGCGTGGCCGACGCTGCCGTTGATGGTCAGCCCGCCGTCCACGACGAGCTCCTGCCCGGTCACGTAGCTCGCGGCGTCCGAGGCGAGGAAGACGGCCGCGCCCGCCACCTCCGAGGCGGAAGCGATGTGCCCGAGCGGGATCCGCTCCTCGTAGGTGCGCCGGACCGCGGGCGTGTAGACGTCCTTGTTGAGCGGCGTGTCGGTCGCGCCCGGGGCGATCGCGTTGACGGTGATCCCGTGCGGGGCGAGCTCGACGGCGAGCGAGCGGGTGATGCCCATGATCGCCCCCTTGGCCGCGGTGTAGGCGGTGAACTCCGCGACGGCCTGGATGCGCGCGGCGGAGCTGAGGTTGATGATCCGGCCGCCGCCGCCCGCCAGCATCAGCCGCGCCGCGGCACGGCAGCCGTAGAAGTAGCCGTGCAGGTTGGCCGCCAGCAGACCGTGCCAGTCCTCGTCGCTGGTGTCGGCGATCGGCCTGACCATCATCCGGGCCGCGTTGTTGACCCAGATGTCGACGCCGCCGAGTGCCTCGACGGCGGTCGCGGCAAGCCGGTCGATGACGGCCGAGTCACCGGCATCGCCGTCGACCATCACCGCGCGGCGCCCGGCCTCGGCGATCCGCGCCGAGACCTCGCGCGCGCCGTCCGCGTCGCCGAGGTGCAGGCCGGCGACGTCCGCGCCCGCCTCGGCCAACGCGACCGCGATCGCACCCCCGATCCCGCGCGACGCGCCCGTGACCACCGCGCGGCGGCCGGCGAGCGGCGCCGTGTGTTGATCAGAGGAGCCCGACATGGTTGTCTAGACGACCATACCCTCAGCGGCCCGCTATTCGCGCACGCGCATCGCCTCCGCGGGCGAAGCCCGCAACGCCAGCCGCGAAGGTCGCGCGGTGGAAGTCCAGGGTGACGCCGTCGAGGGCGCGGACGGTGCCCTCACCACGGCCGAACGTGCGGATCAGGTCCTCGACCGCGACCATCGGCTCGGTCCGGCCGGGCGTCACCGGTGAGGGGAGGATCTCGGCGAGGGAGGTCATACGACAAGGCTGCCGACGCGCCTCCCTTCGCGAAATGGTCCACGCCCCCGGGCGGCCTCGCGCCGCTGGTGTCTCCCGGGTGGGGCGGCCCGTACTACGCGAGGCGCTCGAGGGCGCCGATCACCAGGTCCCAGAACTTCGGCGCGTCGAGCTCCATCGCGACGCTCGCGTTGGGCTCGCGATCGAAGCGGCCGTGCAGGTCGACGACGGTCGCGCCGCGCGTCCACCGGCCCTCCGTCTCGATCGCCACGAAGAAGTCCTCGGAGCGCATCACGCCGGGATCGATGAGCAGCGCGATCGTGCACGGGTCGTGGACGGGCGGCGCGAAGCGGCCGAACACGCGCTCGTAGCGCGAGCCGAAGAACTCCATCCACGCCTCGACGGCGCGGGCGGGGGCGCCCGGAACGTCGCGGACACGCGCGAGGATGTCGGGCGTCGCAAGCGCCTGGTGGGTGAGGTTCAGCCCGATCATCGTGATCGGCAGGCCGCTCTCGAAGACGATCGCCGCCGCCTCGGGGTCGACCCAGATGTTGAATTCGGCCAGCGGGGCCTTGTTCCCGCGGGCGGTCGAACCGCCCATCAGCACGATCCGCGCGATCCTCTCGCGCAGCTCCGGGCGCTGCTCGAGCAGCGCGGCGACGTTGGTGAGCGGCCCGATGGGGACGATCGTGATCGGCTCGTCGGAGGCCAGCAGCGTGTCCGTCATCAACTCGATCGCGTCGCGCTCGTCGAGCGGCGCCTCGTCCCTCAGGTCATGGCCGTCGAGGCCCGTCTCGCCGTGGATGTCGGACGCCGTGATCAGCTCGCCGACACGGGGCTTGGCCGCCCCGGCCGCGATCGGCACGTCGAGCCCGGCCAGAGCGGCGACGCGCCGCGCGTTGATGGTGGCGAGCTCGAGCGGGCAGTTGCCCGCGACGGTGGTGATGGCGCGGAGGTCGATCACGTCGTTGCCGGC
The DNA here is from genome assembly GCA_963764385.1 of uncultured Solirubrobacteraceae bacterium. Lineage (GTDB taxonomy): Bacteria > Actinomycetota > Thermoleophilia > Solirubrobacterales > Solirubrobacteraceae > DATFQI01. The sequence continues at coordinate 150,627 of CAVXSJ010000005.1, forward strand.
CGCGAGCAGGATCGCGACGGCGTCGTCGTGGCCCGGGTCGCAGTCGATGAGGATTGGGACGGTCATCTGGGTGCCAACGATATGGTCCGCGCCGCTTCCCTGTGTCCTCGCGCGTCCTGATCCTGTCCTGGGAGTACCCGCCGATCGTGGAGGGCGGGCTTGCGCGCCACGTGCGCAAGCTCTCCGAGCAACTCGTCGCCCAGGGCACCGAGGTCCACGTCCTCACGCGGGGAGATCGGTTTCGCCCGCCAGACGAGCAGTTCGGTCCTCACGCTCGTCTTCGGCGACGTTACTCGCCCCAAGAGAACCGCCACGGCGTGATCGTCCACCGCGTCCGCGAGCCCGACTTCCCCAAGGACGACCTCGACGCGTTCATCTCGTGGGTCGACCACATGAACGACGATATGCGCGCGGCCGGCGCCGAGCTGGCCGAGCAGCACGACTTCGGCCTCGTCCACTCGCACGACTGGCTCGTCGCCGGAGCGGCCCGCCGCCTCGCCCGCAATATCGGCGTGCCGTGGCTGGTGACCGTGCACGCGACCGAATACGGCCGCCATCAGGGCTGGGTCGACAAGCACCCGCAGGCGCACATCCACGCGGTCGAGAAGCGGATGGTCCGCGACGCCGACCACGTCATCACCTGCTCGCACTACATGCGCCGCCACGTGGCCGACGTGTTCGGCGTCGGCGCCGGGCGCGTGACCGCGATCGCCAACGGGATCGACCCGACCGACCTCCAGCCGGTCGCCGACCTCCCGCGGCTGCGCCGCCGCTACGCGGAGCCCGACGAGCGGCTGATCCTGCTCGTCGGCCGGCTCGTGTACGAGAAGGGCTTCCACCTCGCGCTCGACGCGCTGCCGGGCCTGATCGAGCGGCTGGGCAAGGTCCGGTTCCTCGTCGCCGGCTCGGGCACCGCCGAGGCGGAGCTGAAGGCGCAGGCGAAGCGGCTCGGCCTGATGGCGCACGGCTCGTTCGTGGGCTGGACCGGCGATGACGAGCTGCACTCGCTGTACCGGATCGCCGACCTGTGCCTGGTGCCCTCGATCTACGAGCCGTTCGGGCTCGTCGCACTCGAGGCGATGGCCTCGGGGTGCCCGTGCATCGTCGCGGACACCGGTGGGCTGCGCGAGGTCGTCCCCGGCGGCCGCCGCGTCGGGCTGCGCTTCCGCGCCCGCGACTCCCGCGCGCTGGGGCGGATGGCCGAGCAGATCCTCACCGACGACGCGCTGCGCGACCGCCTGATCGCCGAGGCCGGCGAGCACGTCCTGCGCTTCGACTGGGCCGACGTCGCCCGCCAGACGGCCGGCGTCTACGAGGACTTGAGCGGCGTCGGCACCACCGCGTAGGACGCCACCGCCGTCCCCGGGGCGACGCTCGCCCCGGCGCCGATCGCCGCGTGCGCGCCGATCCGGGCGCGGTCGCCGATGTGCACCGGCCGCGCGACGACGGGCTGCACCCGCAGCGGCGTCTCCACGTCGGTGCCCGGCCGCGGGGGCTCGGCGTCGGAGACGATCGCCCAGTCGCCGAGCGTCGCGTCGGCCCCGACCGTCACCGCGTCGAGCGCGACGATGACGGCGCGCTCGCCGAGCCGCGCCCCGGGCCCGATGTCGACCGCCCCGCCCGCCGAGTCGATCCGGCAGCCGGCGCCGAGCGCGCACCCGGCGCCCAGCCGCACGACGCCGCCCCGTGCGGCGCGAATCCTGGCGCCGCGGCCCACGCGGACACCCTTGCCGGCCTCCAGGCGCCCGCCGGCCCGCAGCCGCAGGTGGGCGAGGCGCAGGCGGGAGACGAGCCTCGACGTCCTGGGCGGGACGACGGCATCGGCGCCGATCGGGGCGGGAGCGGACACCTGGCTGAAGATCGCAGACGCGGGCTCACGTCGGCGTCCCCCGGGCCGATGACGAGGGAGTGAGCTCGGCCACCATCACGAAGCGCAAGCGCAAGCGCAAGCGCGGCAAGGCCAAGCCCGGGTGCACGCCCGCACGCCCCAAACGCAAGCGCGCGAAGAAGTCCCTGCACGCCGAGGCGCAGGCGGCCGCGAAGAAGCGCCGGAAGAAGCGCAAGCCGCGCTGCAAGACGAAGAAGCAGCGCCCGAAGCTCCGGCCCCAGGCCACCCATCCCGCCCCCAGCCGCCCCGCGGCCGGCCCGGCGCCCGCGGCCGGGCCCGCGCCTCCCGTGGCGGTCCCCCCGGCGCCCAACCGCTCGCTGCGCGACATCCGCTCGCCGATCGGCGTCTACCAGGGCTCGTTCGGCCACAAGGAGGCGGAGCGCCTGCTGTGGCGCGCCGGGTTCGGCCCTCGCCCCGGCGACGTGGAGCGGCTGGCCGCGATGGACCTCGAGGCGGCCGTGACGTCGCTCACGCGGCCCACCGGCACCGCGCCGATGAACGGCCCTGAGCCGACCGTCGCGGGCGAGCCGCTGTCGGCGCTGGACACCTGGTACGGCGACCACCTCTACTGGTTCGACCGCATGGTGCGCTCCGGGCACCAGCTCGTCGAGCGCCTGTCGCTCGTCTTCCACGACTGGTGGGCGACGTCCAACGACGCCGTCGGCTCGAACCAGCTGATGCTGGAGCAGACCAACGTGTTCCGCGCGCACGGGCTGGGCTCGTTCCGGGCCATGACCCGCGCCATGACCACCGACCCGGCGATGCTCGTGTTCCTCAACGGGATCGACAACGACCGCTGGAGCGTCAACGAGAACTACGCGCGCGAGCTGATGGAGCTGTTCACGCTCGGCGCCGACCGCGGCGCCTACTCCGAGACGGACGTCCGCGAGATGGCCCGCGCGCTGAGCGGGTGGCGGGCGGACTGGTCGAGCGCCAAGGGCCTGCACGACTTCCGCTTCGACGGCACGCGCTGGGACCCCGCCGACAAGACCGTGTTCGGGGCGACCGGCGCGTTCACCTGGGAGGACGCGTGCCGGCTCGTGGTCGACCACCCGAAGCACGCGTCGTTCTTCGTGGCCAAGCTGTGGAGCTACTTCATCCCCGTGCCGCCCTCCGCCGACGTGGCGAGCAAGCTCGAGCAGCTGTACGTCGAGTCGGGCAACCAGATCCGCCCCGTCCTCGAGGCGATCCTGTGCGCCCCGGAGCTCTACGAGGGGCCGCGCATGACCAAGCCGCCGGTGGTACTGAACGCCGGGATGCTGCGGGCGCTGGGCAAATCGATCACCGGCGAGGAGTGGGTGTGGCTCGGCGACGGCGCCGGCCAGCGCCTCTATCACCCGCCCGACGTCTCGGGTTGGGACGACGAGCGGTGGCTGGACTCCAACACCGTCCGCGGACGCTGGGACATCGTCAACTACGCCGTCGCCGGGCGCACCGTGCGCCCGGATTCCACCGCCGGCAAGGCCTATCCCGCCGAGACGCCCGAGCAGGCGGTGGCCGCCGCCCGCGCGTTCTGGCTCGACCCGTACCTGGAGCCGGAGACGACCGCTTGGCTCCTCGCCTACGCGCGTGACTTCCAGCCGCCGGCCGACGGCACCACGACCCAGCAGTGGCAGCGCGAGCAGCGCGCGACGCTGCGCACCCAGCGTCAGACAGCGTTGCGTCATCTCATCGCGATATCTGCCGATTACCAGACGTGCTGATGCCCAAGCCCACCAACACCGCCTGCGGCTGCGCCGGCTTCTCACGCTCGGAGCTGCTGCGCGGCGGCGCCGCCACCGCCGGCCGCGGCCTGCGCGCGATCGAGCCGGGCATGCCGCTCCCGGCCGGGACCGGCCTGTCGCGCCGCTCGTTTGTGACCCGCACCGCCGGGCTCGCCCTGGCCGTGTTCGGCGGCGCCGCGCTGAGCCCGAACGCCCTGGACGCCGGGATCGCCACCGCGCAGGCCGCCGGCGAGGACAAGATCCTCGTGTCGATCTTCTGCTCGGGAGGCCTCGACTCGCTGTCGCTGCTGGCGCCGGTCGGCGACTCCCGATACGCCGCGCTGCGCGGAAGCCTCGCGCTGCCGCCCGACGACGCGTACACGTTCGCCGGCGACTCGCGCCTCCGCTGGCACCCGCAGGCCGCCGCGCTGCGCGACCTCTACGAGGCCGGGCGTCTGACCGTGATCCCGGCGGTCGGCTACGACGACCCCAACCAGTCGCACTTCACCTCGCGCCACTACTGGGAGGTCGGGGCCGTCGAGCCCGCCGGCCGCGTCGGCTGGCTCGGCCGCTACCTCGACCTTCACGGCGCCGCCGACAACCCGCTCCAGGGCCTGTCGCTCGACTACACGCTGGCCCCGTCGCTGGCCACCAGGAACGTGCCCGTGGCCGCGGTGTCGGATCCCGGCAACTACGACGTCTGGACGCGCGACCTGTGGGACGACGGACTGAGCGACGCCCTGATCACCCGCTGGGGCGGCCAGAGCGCGCTCGCCACGAGCGACCCCCACCTGGCGGCCGCCCGTAACGCCGCCGCCCAGAGCGTCGCGGTGCGCACCAAGCTGGCCGGCCTGCAGGGCCACGAGGGCGCGTGGCAGGGCGCCGTCGCCTACCCGGTCGCCGAGCACCCGTTCCCGAACCGGCTCGCGTCGCTCGCCGAGATGCTCTCGCGCGGGCTGCCCTTGCGGGTCGTGGCGATGGACGCCAACGGCGGCTACGACACGCACGAGGACCAGGCCGCCACGCTCGCCGACAACATCGGCCTGCTGTCCGGATCGCTGGCCGCCTTCCAGTCCGACCTCGAGGCGCGAGGGATCGCCGATCGCGTGCTCGTCCACGTGTGGAGCGAGTTCGGCCGGCGCCCGGCCGCCAACGGCTCCGGCACCGACCACGGCGCGGGCGGCGCCAGCCTCATCATGGGCACGCGCGCCTCGGGCACCACCGTCGGCGAGTTCCCCGGCCTCGCCACGCTCGACCCGCAGGGCAACCTTCGCCACACCGTCGATTTCCGCGCCGTCTACCGCGGGCTGACCGAGCAGTGGCTCGGCGTCAGCGCCGACGGCATCGTGCCGGGAGCGTCGCGCTTCACGGCGCCGCTGTTGGTGCGATGAAGCTGCGGCTGCTCGTCCTCGCCATCGCCGCCGTGCTGGTGCCGCTCGCCGCGGCGCCGACCGCCGGGGCCGCCAAGCGCACACCGAGCGCGCGAGCGGGGACGCCCCAGGCCACCTGCGCGGCGACCAAGCGCCGCGCGATCCGGCGGGTCCGCGCATGCGCACGGCTCGGCGCCGGGCGCCTGACGTCGAGCGCGCGCACCGCCCTCCTCGGCGCCCCGGGCGGCTTCGCCACACCCGCGCCGTTCGCGACCGCGGACGACGCGCCGGTCCCTGGCCCGGCCGCCCCGGCACCGGCACCGACCGCCCCCGAGCCGCCCGGTCCGACCCTCCCGCCCGTCTACTCCAACCCGCGCGCCGTCCAGGTGCAGGCGGTCGAGTTCGGCCTGCAGCTGTCGAAGAGCACGGTGCTGGCCGGCAACGTGGCCGTCGAGTTCAACTCGTCACGCGCCGAGGACGCCCACAACCTCATCCTGGTCCGCGCCGACGGCGACGGCCCGCTGCACGCGTTCGACGAGCAGCCTTCGGGCGCGGTCTCGAGCCGCTCGCTCCCGCTCACCGCCGGGCGCTGGACGCTCTTCTGCAGCCTCGCCGGCCACGAGGCGGCCGGCATGCGCGCGACGCTGTCCGTCGCGGCCGATTAGGCCGCCGCCAGCGCCGCTGACCGTCGCGCCCGACTCAGCTAGCCGCCCGCAGCAACCGCTCGGACGCCCGGTCCGCGGCCGCCCACAGCGCGTCGTTGCCGACGGCCACCCGCCGCGCTCCACCGGACGCGGCGAGTGCGATCAGCGCGTCCTCGGCGGCGTCCGGGTCCGGCGCCGTGTTGTTGGGCGCCATTACGCCGGCGACCTCGGCGGTCGTGACGCCGTCCCGGAACGCCTCGAGCACCTCGGCGACCTCCTCGGCCGGCGCGCGGCGCGCCAGCGTGGGGTCGAGGTTGGCGATCAGCGAGGTCGTAAGCCTCGACGGGCTGGAAGCCGCCCGCCTCGATCGTGCGCCCGTCGGCGCCCGTGAAGATCAGGCTCGGCGCGGTGTAGCGCACGCGGCCGTCGGGGGCGGTGGCGGACTTGCCCTGGAACTCGGTCTGGCCGCCGGCGGCGGAGCGGGCCTCGTCGCGGTCGGCCTCGAACGCGGCGTCGGTCTCCGGCGAGGCGGCCGCGGCGAGCAGTCGCTGCACGTCGAGGCCGGGGACGCGGCTGAGCGCGGCGGCGATGCCCTCGGTCGTCTCGAGGTCGAGCGTGGTCGTGAACTGCGCCACCTGGAGCGCGCGGAACACCGCCCACTCGCGGTCGGGCTCGGTCAGGCGGGCGGCGACGACGGCGCGGCACATCGGCCACGTGCCGTGCATGTGGTCGCGCGGGTCGGTGTCGAAGGGCATCCCGCGGTGGCGGAACGAGCGGTAGCCGCGAGCCTGCCGCTCGCCGCTGTAGCCGCGGCGCTCGTACTCGGCGCCGCGCTCCGTGAGGCCGATCATCACGTGCCGCCAGCGGAGCTGGTCGCCGTAGCGCCAGTGCAGCACGGAGAGGGCGGGGGAGGCGGACCAGGCCCAGGGGCAGCCCGGATCGGAGAAGTGGAGGACGTCGATCACTTACCACAGGTTAGTAGGTCGTTCCGACCGGCGCGGTGCCTAGCCTGCCGCCCTCGATGTCTAAGCCTGAATCCACCGATCCCCGTGGCGTCTCGCCGCCGTGGCCGTTCGCCAGAGCCGATCGGCCGAGAACCAGGTGGGTGACCACATGAGATCGCGGCCGATCGCCTCTGGCTCGGCCCGCGGCGCCGAGCCGGACACGGATCATCGGTGGATCCAGGCTCACCCGACGGTCTCTGCGCGCGCCCGCGCCATCCCACCCTGGCCGGGGTCGCGGCCGCTGCGCGCGTGGCAGCAGGACGCGGTCGGCGCCGTGCTCGCCCACGACGGCGAATCGTTCCTCGCGTCGGCCACCCCCGCCGCCGGAAAGACCACGTTCGGCCTCCACGTCGCCCACCGGATGCTCACCGAGGGCCGGGTCGGACGCGTCGCGGTGATCGCCCCGACGACGCACATCTGCCGCCAGTGGGCGGCCGACGCCGCGCGCTACGCGATCGACCTCGAGCCCAACCGGCCCAACTCGGCCGGCCCCGAGCCGCGCGACCGTCACGGCGTCGCGGTGACGTACGCGACGCTCGCCGCCGGCCCCGGCGTGCACCGCCGCCGCTGCGCCGAGCTGCCGACGCTCCTGATCGCCGACGAGCCCCACCACATGGGCGAGCTGGCGGCGTGGGGCCGCAGCACCCGCGACGCGTTCGAACGCGCCCGGTTCCGGCTGCTGCTGTCCGGCACGCCGTTCCGCTCGGACAACACGCCGATCCCGTGGGTGACCTACGACGACGACGGCGTGTCCAGCGCGGACTACGGCTACGGCTACACGGAGGCGCTGATCGACGGCGTGTGCCGGCCCGTGACGTTCCACACCTACGACGGCGACATGGAGTGGGTGTCCGACGGGCGCCGCCGGAAGGCCGACTTCACGGTCGCCCTCCCCGCCGCCGAGGCGGCGCGGCGGCTGCGCACCGCCCTGGACCCCGACGGCGACTGGGTCGCGCACGTGCTGGCCGACGCGCACCGCGAGCTGATCGACCTGCGCGCCGGCACCCACCCGGACGCCGGCGGGCTCGTGGTGGCGGCTGACAAGGAGCACGCCGAGCGGCTCGCCGACCGCCTCGGGGAGGATCGCCGGCGAGCGCCCGGAGATCGTGACCTCCGACGCCGCGGACGCCTCGCAGCGCATCGCCCGCTTCGCGTCCGGCTCCGCCGCCTGGCTGGTGTCGGTGCTGATGGTCTCCGAGGGCGTCGACGTGCCGCGGCTGCGCGTGGGCGTGTACGCGACGAGCGCGCGCACCGAGCTGTTCTTCCGCCAGGTCGTCGGCCGCTTCATCCGCCGCACCCCCGCGCCGCGCGGGCAGATGAGCCACCTGTTCCTCCCGTCGGACCCGACGCTCAAGCGGCTCGCCGCCCAGATCGAGGAGGAGCGCAACCACGCCCTCATCGCCAAGCCGGAGGGCGAGGCGGTCGAGCAGGGCGAGCGCGGCGAGCCCTCAGAGGCGTTCCGCGCCCTGTGGTCGAGCGCGCGGCGCGACGACGACGTGATGCAGACGACGGCGCCCGGCGACGCGCTGCAGCTGTTCGCGGAGGCCGCGCCCGCCCCTTCGCCGGCGCTGGCCGCGTTCGGCGGCGGGATCACCGCCACCACCACGTCGACCACTCCGGCCGCCGCGCCGTCGCGCCCCGCGGGCGAGACCGCCTACGAACGCCGCGAGCGCCTCCGCGCCGAGCGACGCGCGCTGGTCTCCGCCATCTCCCGCCGCACCGGCGAGGAGCACCGCACGATCAACTCCCGCGTCAACCGCGAGGTCGGCGCTCCGTCGGTCGCGAAGGCGACGGTCGACCAACTCGAGCGGGCGAACCGGCTGCTCGAGCGCGAGGCCTCGCGGTAGCGTCCACCCCATGGAAGCGCTGCCCGAGTGGCCCGACGGGACGGTCGCGACGCTCACCACCCACGGCGACGTCCCGCACGCCATCCCCGTCTCGCTCGTCTTCCGCGCCGGCCCGCGCGCGCTCCTCGTCGGCCTCGCGCCGCGGCGGCGGTCGCTCGCCCGGCTGCGCGAGGACCCGCGCTGCGCGGTGACCATCCTCGCCGCCGGCGATCACGCGTTCACCGCGCACGGCCGCGCGACGAGCTTCGAGGAGGCCGGGCCGCTGATCGGCGTGCGGATCGACGTCGTCGCGATCGCCGACCACAACCGCCCGACCTACACGATCGACGACGGGGTCCAGTGGCGCTGGACCGACGACGACGACCAGCGGCGCGACGCCGAGGCGCGCACCGCCCTGCGAAGGCTCGGCGCGAAATCCACTCGTCCCCGTGGCGTCTCGACACCGTGGCCGTTCGCCAGAGCCGATCGGCCGAGACCCAGGTGGGTGACCACATAGATCGCGGCCGATCGTCTCTGACTCGGCCCACGGCGTCGAGCCGGACACGGATCATCGGTGGAATCCAGGCTAGTCGGCGGCGATGGTGACGTTGCGCCCCGAGGACTTCGCGGCGGCCAGCGCGTCCTGCCCGCGGAGCAGCAGCAGCTCGGAGGGCTCCTCGCCGTCCCAGCGCGCGACGCCGGCCGATGCGGTCTGCCCGCGCGGGGTGGCCTCGCGGACGCGGTCGAGGACGTCGCACGCCTCGCCGAGTCCGCAGCCGGGCAGCACGATGGCGAACTCCGTGCCGTCGAGGCGGGCGATGAAGTCGACCTCGCGCAGCTCGTTGCGCCAGCGCGACCCGCACTCCTTGATCAGCCGGTCGCCCTCCCGCTCGCCGCGCAGCATGTTGAAGGCGCTCATGTGGTCGATGTCGAGCACGGCGATCGTGAGCGGCGACTCCGCGCGGCGGGTGCGGGCGAGCTCGCGCGGGAGCTCCTCCTCGAACATCCGGCGCGTGGCGAGGCCGGTCAGCGGATCGGTGAACGACAGCCCCTCGAGGCGGTCCTTGAGCGCCGCGTACTCGATGGCCACCGCGGCCTGTGCGGCCAGCAGCCGCAGCACGCCGCTCGGGGCGTCGGGCAAGGCCTCCAGCGGCACGCGCCAGATCACGATCAACACGCCGGCTACGTGGCCGTCGCGCAGGACGGGCTCGAACACGGCGGAGCGGGCGTCGGTGGCCTCGACCAGCGGCGCCGCCAGCGCGGGGTGCGTGCGGGCGTCGGCGACGAAGTAGGTCTCCTTGGCGGTGAACGCGCGGCCCGGCGCGCTGGTCTCGCCACGCGCCTGGATCGTCACCGGCGCGATCTCGACGCCGGCCATCGCCGTGGACGTGAACTCACGCCCGGTCGGCTCGAGCAGGAACGCCACCGGCGCGCCGGCGACCTCGCAGGCCGCCTCGCAGACCGCTTTGCGGGCGTCGCTGCCCGCGGCGAGCGCCTTCGCGACGCGGCCCACCGCGGCCATGCCCCGGGCCTGGTCGCGCAGCATGTCGTTGAAGCGGCGCAGGTCTCGCTCGTTGCTCTCGCGCTCCAGCTCTGAGGCCAGCACGCGGGCGAGCATCGTGAAGAGCTGCTCGTCGGCCGGCTCGAAGGCGCAGTACTCGCGGCTCAGCGCGGCCAGCGCGCCGACGCGCGTGCCGTCGGAGAGCTCGAGCGGGACGCCGAGGTAGGAGGCGGCGTCCATGCGCCGCTGCATCGGGAGCCCGGCGTAGGCGGGCTCCTTGGGAACGTCGTCGCACAGGCGCGGCCCGCGGTCCTCGGCCATGTGCGAGCAGAAGGCGTCCCCGAGCGGCGTCGAGAGGTTGGAGCGCAGCCCGAACTCGCCGCCCTTGCGGGCGTCGACGATGCGGTGGATGAACTGGCCGCGATCGAGGTGGGACAGGAACAGCGTCGCGTCCGGCATGTGGCGCTCGAGCAGGTCGAGCACGGCCCGGGTCGCGTCCGCGAACGACCGGTAGCTGGCCGAGGAGGCCTGCGCTGCTGCCGTGATCGCGCTGGTGTCCATGTGAGAGACATTGTGAGGCTTGAGCGGGCCGCCCAATATCGGTAATCCGTCTAGCCTCGCGGCATGAGACTCGCCACCTTCATCCCGTCCGGAAGCTCCGAGCCTGTCGCCGGCGAGGTCCGCGACGGTCAGGTCATCGCGTTCGGCTCGGGTACCGTGCTCGACCGCTTGGCCTCGGGAGACCGTACCGCCGCGAGCGGCGACGCCTTCTCGCTCGACGACGTGACGCTCCTCGCGCCCGTGCCCCGGCCGCGCGCCATCTTCGGCATCGGCCTCAACTACGCCGAGCACGCCAAGGAGACCGGGGCGGAGCTGCCGGAGTCGCCGATGGTGTTCCTCAAGCTGCCCAACTCGAGCGTTCCGGGCAGCGGGCCGGTCCGCTGCCCGAGCGTGGTCAAGCGGCTCGACTACGAGGTCGAGCTGACCGTCGTGATGGGGCCTGGCAACGAGATCGCCGGCTTCGCCGTCGCCGACGACGTGTCCGCGCGCGACCTGCAGAAGCGCGAGCCCCGCTGGGTCCGCGCCAAGGGCTTCGACACGTCGTGCCCGTGGGGTCCGTGGATCACGACCGCCGACGAGGTGGCCGACCCGGAGGCGCTGCGCATCTCCAGCACCGTCAACGGCGAGGTGCGCCAGGACTCCACGACGGCCGACCTCGTGTTCGGCCCGCGCGCGCTGGTCGACTTCATCGCCGAGACCTGCACCCTGGAGCCCGGGGACCTGATCCTCACCGGCACCCCGCAGGGCGTCGGCCAGGCGATGGACCCGCCGCGGTTCCTCGCCGACGGCGACGTCGTGCGCTGCGAGATCGAGGGGCTCGGCGCGATCGAGCACCGCATCGAGGTCTGATGCTCCCGGTCGAGGTCGTCGGCGAAGGGCCGCCGGTCCTCCTCGTCCACGGCTTCCCGGACTCGGGGCGGCTGTGGCGACACCAGGTGGCGCCGATCGCCGCGGCCGGTTACCGCGTGCTCGTGCCCGACCTGCCCGGGTTCGGCGAGGCGGAGCGCCCGCCGGAGGTCGAGCGCTATCGCGCCACCCGGATCATCGATGACCTCCTCGAGCTGATCGGCGACGAGCCCGCGCATGTGATCGGCCACGACTGGGGCGCGGGGATCGCGTGGGCGCTCGCCGCGCTCCATCCCGACCGTGTCCTCACGCTCGCCGCGCTGTCGGTGGGGCACCCGAACGCGAGCCGTCCGGCCTCGCTCGAGGCGCGCGAGAAGGCGTGGTACCAGCTGTTCTTCCTGTTCGACGAAGCAGAGGACCTGCTGCTGCGCGACGAGGCCGCCCTGCTGCGCCAGTGGCTCGCCGGCTCGCCCGACGCCGCGGCGCAGCTCGAGGGGCTGCTCCGCCCGGGCGCGCTCACCGCGGGGCTCAACTACTACCGCGCCAACCTCGGCCCGCGGCGCGAGCTCCACTACCGCCCGCTCCCGCCCGTCGCGGTGCCGACGCTGGGCGTGTGGAGCAGCCGCGACCGGTATCTGACCGAGGACCAGATGCGCCGCTCGGGCCGGCACGTCACGGGTCCGTGGCGCTACGAGCGCCTCGACGGCGCGGGCCACTGGCTCCAGCTCGACGCGCCCGAGCTCGTCACCGCGCTCCTGCTCGGTCACCTGAAGCGCTGAGGAGCTCCAGCAGCTCCTCGCGGTCCGGCCCCGGTAGGCGGGCCGTGCCGCGCGCCGCCGCGGCGGCGAGCACGCGCTCGGCCAGCCGGGCCGCGCGAACACGTCGCGCGGGAGCGTGAGCGCGTTGGCGATCTCGATCTGCGCGCGGAACGCGTCCGCGTCTACGCCCGTGGCCAGCGGCAGCGCGGCCCGCAGCCGCGACCCCGGGTCGGTCGCGACCGTGTACGGGCCACCCGTGCGCGCGGCTCCAGGTCGGCCAGCCGCGCGCGGGTCGACGAGCACGGTCGCGTCGTACCAGGGAGCCAGCCCGCGCTCGGTCGCCGCGTCGAACGCGACGGCGAGCGCCGCCGGATCATCGCCGTGCTCGCGCACGCCCACGCGTCCTCCGGGGGCGCCGGCGGCGGAGCCGGATCACGCTCGAGCACGGTCACGCGATGGCCGTCGCGCGCCAGCATCAGCCCCGTGGCGAGTCCGCAGACGCCGCCGCCGAGCACGATCACCTTCGCCATGGAGCTCTCCTCGGTCCGATACCGAGGAAGACGCGCGCGGGGAGAGAGTTGTTCCAGCCTCGTCAGTAACCCCTCGTGAGCGATCCGGAGAGGCCGAAGGCCCTGGCCCGGGCGCTCAGTGCTCGTGGATCACGCGGTCGATCAGGCCGTACTCGGCGGCCTGGTCGGCCTTGAAGAAGCGGTCACGTTCCATGTCGACGTGCACCTGCTCCTCCGGCTGACCCGTGTGCTTCGCGTAGATCTCGTCGATCCGCTTGCGGGTCTTGAGGATCTCCCGGGCGTGGATCTCGATGTCCGTCGACTGGCCCTCGAAGCCCGCCGACGGCTGGTGGATCAGGATCCGGGAGTTCGGCAGCGCCATCCGCTTGCCGTGCGCGCCGCCGGTCAGCAGCAGCGAGCCCATCGACATCGCGATCCCGACGCACATCGTCGCCACGTCGGGCTTGATGAACTGCATCGTGTCGTAGATCGCGAGCCCGGCGTAGATCGAACCGCCCGGCGAGTTGATGTAGATCGAGATGTCCTTGTCCGGGTCCGAGGACTCCAGGTGCAGCAACTGCGCCACGACCAGGTTGGCGACCTGGTCGTCGACGGCGCTGCCTAGGAAGATGATCCGCTCGTTGAGCAGGCGGGAGTAGATGTCGAACTCGCGCTCGCCACGGGCGGTGCGCTCGATGACCATTGGGACCAGCGGCATCCACGGCACGATAGCCGAGCGGGCGCTTGGGTCCCGGGTCTCAACCTCGCGCGTGGGCCTATTCGGGCGTCTCCCGTGGCCCCATAGCCCGGTGCATGACAGCCCCACGTGCGGTACTGGCCTCGCTCACCTGCTCGCCCTGCTCCCCGCGACCGCTTCCGCGGCGACCGCCACCGTCACCGGGGACGACGGGAACCCCCTCGCGATCAACACCACCGCACCGACCGCGATCCGCAACATGGGCGTCAGCTACGCCGTCACCTTCGGCGCGTCGGACGCCGCCTACCACAAGGCCACCGTCCTCGGGCCGGACGGCGGGCGACCTCGGACGGGTCGAACTGCTATCCGAAGAGCGCGATCACGAACACATCACCCGCCCCGCGTACTACCGCGGCAACGGCAGCTACACCGTCGTCGTCTCGACGCACACCGACAACTCCTGCACCGCCGGCGGCAAGGAGCAGCGCTTCCTCTACTCGATCAGCTGAACCCCGGCGCCAACGTCTACGAGTTCCGCTACGCCCGCAACGGCGTCATCGGCCCCGACGGCGCCATCGCCGGTCCCTCGGAGGACCCGTTCGTCAGCCACTCCCAGGGCTTCTCCGACACGACGTTCCGCGAGCCCGGCAAGTACGTGGGCGTCATCCGCGCGATGTCGAACAACTACTTCACGCTCGCTCGTCGTAAAGGGCAAGGTCACCGAGGGCATCCGGATCAGCCGGTTCGGCTTTTAGGAGCCCGTCAACGAAACCGACACGCCCGGTGCACCCGATCCGCGGCGCCGGATCGCCACCCGAGGCATCGCCAATAACACCACTATTGGCTTCCCCCTCGTGCGGCGCCCGGCATCCACGGCTCGGGCACCCCGGTCGGGTCGCCCTTCGTTGACGGACTCCTAGGCAGCGATAGGGCGGGCGCGCAAGCGCCCGAGGAGCCGCTCGGTGCGGTGGCTGACGCGGCGGGCGTCAAGGCGCAGCGCGTCGGCCACCTCGCTCGGCGGCGTGCGATCCACGAGCATCGCGAGCAGCGCGAGGTCGTCCGGCTCGACGCGGTGTGCGGCCGCGTCGAGCTCGGACGCGGGCAACGGCGGGAGCGCCGTGCCGCCACGAGCGACCACCCGAACGGCCTCGAACAACTCGCCCGGATCGGTCGCCTTGTCGACCACACCGGCGGCACCGGCCACGCGGGCGAGCAACGCCAGCCCGGCATCCGGCTCCGCCGTGTAGATGATCACCTGCGGCGCAGGTTTGAGCGCACGGAGGCGACGTGTGAGGCCCGGGCCGTCCCCGTCGGGCAGGTGGTACTCGACGAGCACCACGTCCGGCCGTTGACGCTCGACGAGATCTGCACCGTCGTGCGCCCCGGTGGCGGTCCCTACGGGGGTGAGCCCTGGCTCTGCGCGCAAGAGCATCGACAGGCCGGCCCGCGCCGCGGGCTGGGGGTCGATGATGGCGATGCGCGTCACGAGCCGAACCTTCCCAGCGGGTTCTGAACTCGTCTTAAAGGGCCCGTGACGGTCTGGATAACGTGAGGGGGATGTCGGCGGTCGATGACGCAACGGTTCGTGACGCAGGAGGCGATCCCTCTGGTCCGCCCGCACTCGAGCTGCGCGGGCTGACCAAGCGCTACGACGGCGAGCTGCTCGCGCTCGACCACTTCGACCTCGTCATTCGTGACGGCGAGTTCTTCGGGCTGCTCGGGCCCAACGGCGCGGGGAAGACGACGCTGATCTCGACCGTGTGCAACCTGATCCGCCCCAGCGGCGGCGAGGCGCTCGTGTTCGGCCACCCGCACAGCTCGATGGAGGCGCGCCGGCTGATCGGCCTCGCCGAGCAGGACGTGAACCTGGACCGCTTCCTCGACGTCGAGGAGACGCTGCTCTACCACGGCGGCTACTACGGGATGTCGCGCGCCGACGCGCGCCGCCGGGCCGGAGAGATGATGGACGTCTTCGACCTGCGCGGGAAGGCGACCACGCGCGCGCCGAAGCTGTCCGGCGGCATGCGCCGCCGCCTGCTGCTCGCCCGCGCGCTGATGCACGAGCCGCGGATGGTCATCCTCGACGAGCCGACCGCCGGCGTGGACTACGAGCTGCGACTGGAGCTCTGGTCCTACATCCGCCGCCTGCACGAGATGGGCACCACGATCCTCCTGACGACGCACTACCTCGAGGAGGCCGAGGAGCTGTGCGAGGAGATCGCGCTGATCCGCGGCGGCCGCCTGCTCGCGCGCGACTCCGCCGACGGTCTGCGCGCGACCTACGACGCCACATCGCTCGCCGATGTGTACGTGAAGGCCATGGCCGCCTAGTCTTCACACCGTGTTCCGGCGCGGCAAGGACGACGGCTGGTTCGTCCTCTGGTCTCTGTTCCCGTTCGGGATGGCGACCTGGGCCGTGTTCGCGTACGCCGGGGCCCGCGCGCAGGTGGGGCGGTGGAAGCTCTACGCGGCCGGCTACGCGGTGGCGAGCTACGGCGCGCTCGTCTTCAGCACCGCCACGCACGTCGACGGCGCGGACAACGGCCTTGCCGGGTCGCTGATCCTGATCCCGTGGGTGGGGGGCGTCGCGCACGCGCTGGTCATGCGGTCCGAGTACGTGCGCCGGCGCGAACGGCTTCCGAGCGCGATCGAGCAGGCGCGCGCCCGTCTGGAGACGCGCGAGGAGGCGTTGCGGATCGCGCGCGAGGAGCCGGCGCTCGCGCTGGAGCTCGGTGTCGGGCGCCCGGACCGCGCCGGCGCCATGCACGCCGGGCTCGTCGACGTGAACTCGGCGCCGCTCGACGTGATCGAACGCCTGCCGTCGGTGAACCGCGCATTGGCCGAGCGGATCGTGCGCGTCCGCGAGGAGGTCGACGGATTCAGCTCGCTGGAGGACCTCGGGCTGACGCTCGACCTGCCGGGCGACGCGGTCGAGGACCTGCGGGGCAAGGCCGTGTTCCTCCCGCGCTGAGAGACTGCCGGGCATGCCCCGCCCCCTCGCCGTCCTGCTGCTCGCCGCAGCGCTGATGCTTCCCGCCGCCACAGCGACCGCCGCCAAGAGCGGCTACCGCGCCGAGATCCGCCGCACCACGGGCGGCGTCCCCCACGTCAAGGCGAATGACTTCGGGTCGCTCGGGTACGGCTATGGCTACGCGTACTCCCAGGACCAGCTGTGCGAGCTCGCCCAGATCGTCGTCACGGTCAACGCGCAGCGCTCGCGCTCCTTCGGCTCCTCGGCGGAGGCGCCCGGCGGCGGCACCAACCTGGAGTCGGACTTCTTCTACCAGCGGATCATCGACGCACGGACGGTCGAGCGCCTCTCCCGCCAGAAGCCTCCCCACGGCCCGACCAAGCTCGTGCGCGACACCGTGAAGGGCTTCGCGGCGGGCGTCAACGCCTACCTGCGCAAGACGGGCCGCGGCAAGCTGCCCGACCCGACGTGCCGCGGCAAGGCGTGGGTGCGTCCGATCCGCGTGATCGACCTCTACCGCCGCTACTACCAGCTCGGCCTGCGCGCCAGCTCGGTCAACTTCCTGCGCGAGATCGTCGCCGCCGCACCGCCCAAGGCGGGCGCGTCCGCCGCCGCCCTCCCGAGCGCCGCCGAGCTGCGCGAGCGCCTGGCCGAGGACCCGGTGCTGGGCGAGGACCGCACGCTCGGCTCCAACGCCTACGGGATCGGCTCGCAGGGCACCCGCGGGGGCCGCTCGCTCCTGCTCGGCAACCCGCACTTCCCGTGGCAGGGCTCGGAGCGCTTCTACGAGCTGCACCTCACCGTGCCCGGCAAGCTGAACGCGATCGGCGCCGCGCTGCAGGCGGTCCCGGTGGTCAACATCGGCTTCAACAAGAACGTCGCGTTCAGCCACACGGTGTCCACCGCGCGGCGCTTCACGCCCTACGAGCTCAAGCTCAAGGCGGGCGACCCGACCTCCTACGTCGTCGACGGCAAGGCCGTGAAGATGCGCCGCCGCACCGTGTCGGTCCGCACGCCCGACGGCGTCCGGAAGCACACCTTCTACGAGACCCGCTGGGGGCCGGTGCTGAGCTTCCCGGCCGCCACGCTGACGTGGACGAACGACACCGCCTACTCGCTGGCCGACGTCAACGCCGACAACTTCCGGCTCGTCAACCAGTGGGTGGGCTACGACCGGGCGAGGTCGGTCGACGGCCTGCGCCGGGCGTCCGCGCGGGTCCAGGGCAACCCGTGGGTCAACGTGATCGGCGCGGACCGCACCGGCCGCGCCTACTACGCGGACGACTCGGTGGTGCCCAACGTCGACACCGCCAAGCAGCGCGCCTGCGCGAACCTGCCGAAGTCGGACCTCCTGCTCTCCGCGGGCGGCGTGATCCTGCTCGACGGCTCGCGCAAGGCGTGCGCGTGGGGCAACGACCGCGACGCCGTCGCCAAGGGGATCCTCGGCCCGGAGGCGCTGCCGCGCGCCGTCCGGCGCGACTACGTCGAGAACTCCAACGACTCCTACTGGCTCCCGAGCGCGCGCTTCCGCCTCAGCGGCTTCCCGCGCATCATCGGCCCGGAGGGCACGCAGCGGCTGCTGCGCACGCGGCTCGGGCTCCTGCAGGCCGAGCAGCGGCTGGCCGGGGCCGACGGGCTCGGCCCGGCGGGCTTCACGCTCGCCACGCTGCAGCAGGTGTTCGCCGGCAACCGGAACCTGTCCGGCGAGCTGGCCAGCCAGGTCGTCGTCGACGCGTGCCGCGCCCGCGGCGGCGCGGACCTCGCCGAGGCGTGCGAGGTGCTCGCCGCGTGGGACGGCCGCGCCCAGATCGGGTCGACCGGCGAGGTGCTGTGGCGCGAGACGTGGACGCAGCTGGCGAACCTCGGCGTGCCGTGGCTGACCCCGTTCGATCCCGCCAACCCGGCCACCACGCCCCGCGACCTGGACGGCTCCAGCGACAAGGTCATCCAGGCGCTCAACGGCGCGGTCGCCGACCTGCGCGGGAAGGGCATCGCGCTGGGCGTGCCGCTCGGCACGCTGCAGGCTGAGCCGCGCGGCGACGAGCGCATCCCGATCCCCGGCTGCTCGGAGGGGGAGGGCTGCTTCAACATCATCTCCACCCGGCGCGACGAGCAGGGCCGCTACGACCCCTATACCGGCTCGTCGTTCGTGATGACCGCGGGGTTCGACGCCAAGGGCCGCCCGTTCGGCGAGTCGATCCTCAGCTACTCGCAGTCCGAGAACCCCCGCTCCCCGCACTACGCCGACCAGACGCGGCTGTTCTCCCAGCGCAAGTGGCTGCCGATGCGCTTCACCGACAAGCAGATCCGGCGTGACCCGGACTACTCGCGCAAGGTGGTGACCGGAAGGCGGTGAGGGAGGGGCGCGTCGACGCCCGCGGCATCGCGCTCGTCCTCGCCGCCATCGGCACGCTGCAGATCGGCGCCGCGTTCGCGGTCACCCTCTTCGACGAGGTGGGTCCCGCGGGCGCCGCGCTGCTGCGGCTCGGGATCGCCGCCGCGGTGCTGCTCGCGTGGTGGCGCCCGCGCGTGCGCGCGCACCCGCGCGAAGACCTCGCCACCGCGGTTGCGTTCGGGCTCGTGCTGGCCACTATGAACTGGGCGATCTACGCGGCCATGGATCGGATCCCGATCGGCGTCGCGGTGACGATCGAGTTCGCCGGCCCGCTCGGGGTCGCGGTGGCGCTCTCGCGCCGCGCGGTCGACCTGCTGTGGGTCGCGCTGGCGGGGGCCGGGATCCTGCTGCTGACCAGCCCGTTCGGCGCCTCCGGCCTCGACCGGGCCGGCGTCGCGTTCGCGCTGCTCGCCGCGGCCGCGTGGGCGGTCTACATCCCGCTGTCGGCGCGCACGGGGCGGCTGTTCCCCGACGCGACGGGGCTGGCCATCGCCATGGCGGCCGGCACGCTGCTCGTCGCGCCGGCCGGGATCGCCCAGGGGGGAGCTCGGCTGCTGGAGCCGGCGCTGCTGGCCTCCGGCGCGGTGGTCGCGCTCGCCTCCTCGGTGATCCCGTACTCGCTGGAGATGGAGTCGCTGCGGCGGATCCCCGCGCGCGTGTTCGGGGTGCTGATGTCGCTGGAGCCGGCGGTCGCGGCGCTGGCGGGCTTCGTGATCCTCGGCCAGGCGCTCGGCGCCGTGGACCTGTTCGCGATCGCGCTGGTGGTGGCGGCCAGCGCGGGCGTGACCTACCGCGGCTCGAGCATCCCGAGCAGCTCGTCGAGGTAGGCGTCGAGCTCGGCCGGGAGCGACGCGGGCGCCGCGCGGCGCACGGCGAACAACCCGAGGTAGGACGTGTACGCCACGAGCGAGCGGCGCCGCGCCTCCGCAGGGGAGCAGCCGAGCTCGCCGTAGACGTCGTCGAGGAAGCCGAGACGGCGCTCGGTCACCCGCTGCAGCACCGGCGCGACCTGTGGGTGGTCGGCGTGCGCAGCGAGCGCCGCGTCGACGCGCCCGCTCCACGGGTGCCGGAACGCGGTGGCGAACAGGGCGCTCAGCCGCTCCCGCGGCGCCTCGATGGCGTCGAGCCCCGCGATCACGTCCTCCGTCGCCTCCTCCGCCCACAGCTCGAGGGCGGCGTCGACGAGCGCGGCGCGGTCGGCGAAGTGCCAGTAGAAGCTGCCCTTCGAGGCGCCCACCGCGGGCGCCAGCGCCTCGACGCGCACCGCGGCGAGCCCGCCCTCGGCGATCGCCAGCAGCGCCGCGCGGGCCCAGTCCTCCCTTGACTTCGCCATGGACCATACGCTACCGTACGGCCATGGCCATACGGAACCGTACGGTACGCGAGGTCGCCGTCCCACCCTCGCACCTGGCCGAAGCCTCGCTCGACCGGGTCGACTTCTCCGACGCGTTTGCCGCGCCGCTCCCCGCCGGCGCCGATCCCGACCCGCAGGCGTGGGTGGACCGCGTCTTCCACTCGCCGCCGGCCTGGGTGGGCGTCGCCATGCGCGGCCGCAATCTGGTGGCGAGCCGTCTCGGCCTCGAGGCGCCCAGCTCGACCCGCGGGGGCTTCCCGGTGCTGGCCCGCGAGGAGCGGGAGATCCTGCTCGGGATGGACGACAAGCACCTCGACTTCCGCGTCTCCGTCCGCGTCGAGGCAGGCACGCTGACCGTCGCCACGCGCGTACGGCTGCGCAACCGCCTCGGCCGCGTCTACTTCGCGCCGGTGTCGCGCGTGCACCCGTTCGTGGTGCGGGCGATGATGGCCAGGGCCCTTCTAGTGTCTGAGGAGTGTCCGAGCTCCTCGCCCAGCATCGCGGTCTGATCGCCCTCTCCGGGCGTGAAGTCGCCCGGGTGCTGAAGCTGTGGACGCAGACGGTCGTCGCGCCGATCCTCTCGAGCTCGCTGTTCATCGTCGTGTTCGGGCTCTCGCTCGGCGGCCGGATCAAGCAGGTCGACGGGGTCGTCTACGAGCAGTTCATCGTTCCCGGCCTGATCGCGATGGGCATGGCCCAGGCGGCCTACGCCAACAACTCCGCGACGGTCTTCCAGGCCCGCTTCGACCGCTACCTCAACGACGTGCTGGCCGCCCCGATGCGCGGCTGGGAGGTCAACCTCGGCCTCAACGTGGGCGGCGCGGTGCGCGCGCTGCTGATCGGGATCGGGCTGTTCGCGGTCGCCGCGCCCGTCACGGGCGTGCCGGTCGAGCACCCGTTCGTGCTGGCCCTCGCGCTGGCGCTGCTGCTGGTCCTGTTCTGCACCTTCGGGGTGATCGTCGGCGTGTACGCCGAGTCGTGGGACCACACCGCGTTCGTGACCAACCTCGTGATCCTGCCGCTGAGCTTCCTCGGCGGCGTCTTCTATTCGATCGATTCGCTGCCCTCGCCGTGGCAGGAGCTCAGCCACGCGAACCCGATCTTCTACCTGATCAACGCGGTCCGCTACGGGTTCCTGGGCACCAGCGACGTGTCGGTCGTGCTGTCGCTGGGCGTGACCGCGGTGATCGCCGCGATCTGCGTTGCATGGAGCGTATGGCTGTTCGCCACGGGCCGACGTCTGAAGCCCTGAAGCCTGCCGCCTCGTACGAGGCGCCGCCCGCGCACGACCTCGCGCTGCTCGTCTTCGGGCTGATGGGCGCGTCGGCTGCGACGCCGCTGATCGCCGCGACCGCGGCGCCGGCGCTGGCCGTCGCGTTCTGGCGCAACGCGCTGGCCGTCCCGGTCGTGCTCTCGGTCGCGATCGCGCGCAAGGATCTCCGCCGCCTGCGCGGCCGCGCGCTCGGGCTGGCCGCCCTCGGAGGGCTGTTCCTCGGGCTGCACTTCGCCGCCTTCACGCCGAGCCTGCGCTACACCTCGGTCGCCTCGGCCGCGGCGTTGATCTGCTCGCAGGCGATCTGGGCCGGCGTGTTCGGCCGGATGCTCGGCGAGCGGCTGCCGCGGCGGGCGTGGCTCGGGGTCGCCGTCGCGCTGGCCGGCGTGCTGCTCGTCACCGGGGTCGACGTCTCGCTGTCGGCGCGCGCGCTCACCGGCGACGCGCTGGCGCTCCTCGGCGGGATCCTCGGCGGCGCGTACATCGTCACCGGCGGCTTCGCGCGGCGGGAGCTCACCACCGGCGCCTACACCACCGTTTGCTACTCCGTGAGCGGGGCCATCCTGCTCGCCATCTGCGTGGCGTCGGGGCAGGCGCTCGGCGGCTACTCGACCGACGACTGGTACCAGATCGTCGCGCTGATGGTGGCCGGGCAGCTGATCGGCCACACGACCTTCAACCTCGTGCTGCGCTCCGTCAGCCCGACGCTCGTCTCGCTCTCCACGCTGTTCACCGTCCCGGTCGCCGCGGTGATCGCGGCGATCGCGCTGGGGCAGACGCCGCCCGTCGAGGCGATCCCGGCGCTCATGCTCCTGCTCGCCGGCACCGGGCTGTTCATCAGCGCGCGCGACCGTCCGGCGTAGCGGGCTGGGACAATGCGCGGCGTGTGGCGCGCGTTCAAGCAGGTCGACGTCTTCACCGACACGCCCTACGCGGGCAACCCCGTGGCGGTCGTGCTCGGCGCCGAGGGCCTCGAGACGGAGCAGATGCAGCGGTTCGCGAACTGGACGAACCTGTCCGAGACGACGTTCGTGCTGCCGCCGGAGTCGCCCGAGGCCGACTACCGCGTGCGGATCTTCACGCCCGCCATCGAGCTGCCGTTCGCCGGGCACCCGACGCTCGGCACCTGCCACGCGTGGCTCGAGGCGCGCGTCGGCGAGCCGCCCGGGCGCATCGTGCAGGAGTGCGGCGTCGGGCTCGTGCCCATCCGCCGCACCCGCGGCGGGCTCGCGTTCGCGGCGCCGCCGCTGCTGCGCGGCGGGCCCGTCGACGACGAGACGCTGGACCGCGTCGCCGCCGTGCTCGGCGTCGGCCGCGACGAGTTCGTCGACGCGGAGTGGGCGGACAACGGCCCCGGCTGGGTCGCCGTGCTGCTCGCCGACGCCGACGCCGTGCTCGCCGTCCGCCCCAGCTTCGACGAGCTCGACGTCGGCGTCGCGGGCCTGCACCCCGACGGCACGCTCGAGGTCCGGGCGTTCACGCCCAAGAACGGGGCGATGGACGAGGACCCGGTGACCGGCAGCCTCAACGCGGCGCTCGGCCAGTGGCTCCTGCGCACGGGGCGGATCAGCCGCGCCCTACATGGCCCGCCAGGGCACCGCGCTGGGGCGCTCCGGTCGCGTGCACGTCTCGCGCGACGAGGACGGCGCGGTGTGGGTGGGCGGCGGGACCGTGACATGCGTCGACGGCGAGGTCGACGTCTAGCGCAGCACGAGCGAGTGCTCGGGGTGCCACGCCACGGTCACGCGCATCCCGATCTCCCAGCGGTCGTCGTCGCGCGCGCGGGTGGTGTTCTGCTCGAGCGCGATGATCCGGATCCCGCCGGCGAGCTCGACGATCACCTGGGTGGCGGTGCCGACGTAGACGCGCTCGGCGATCGTGCCGGTGAGGCTCACCATGCCGTCCTCGGACGAGTCGAGCCAGATCTTCTCGGGCCGCACGGAGAGCTGGACGGTGGCGCCTGAGGCGCAGTCGTCGGGCACCGGGGCGGCGCACAGGTCGCCGGTGGCGAGCCGCACGCCGGCCCCCTCGGCCTGGCCCTCCATCAGGTTGGAGATGCCCATGAAGCCGGCCACGAACGGGACCTTCGGGCGCTCGTAGACCTCCTCCGGGCTGCCGCACTGCTGGATCACGCCCGCGCTCATGACCGCGATCCGGTCGGACATCGCGAGCGCCTCCTCCTGGTCGTGGGTGACGTAGAGGAACGTGATGCCGACCTCGCGCTGGATGGCCTTCAGCTCGACCTGCATCTGCTTGCGAAGCTTGAGGTCGAGCGCGCCGAGCGGCTCGTCGAGCAGCAGCACCGACGGCCGGTTGACGAGCGCGCGGGCGAGCGCGACCCGCTGGCGCTGGCCGCCCGAGAGCTCGGAGGGGCGGGAGCGCTCGCGCCCGGTCAGCTGCACCAGCTCGAGCGCCTCCTGACCCGCGTCTCGATCTCCGGCTTGGCGACCTTGCGCCGCTTGAGGCCGAACGCGACGTTGTTCTCGACGTCGAGGTGGTCGAACAGCGCGTAGCTCTGGAAGACCGTGTTGACGTTGCGCTTGAACGGCGGCACCGCGGCGACCGGCTCGCCGTCGAGGAAGATCTCGCCCTCGGTCGGGCGCTCGAAGCCCGCCACCATCCGCAGCGTCGTCGTCTTCCCGCAGCCCGACGGCCCGAGCAGCGAGAAGAACTCGCCCTGCTCGATCACGAGCTCCAGCCGCGACACCGCCTCCGTGTCACCGAAGCGCTTGGTCACCGCGTCGAACCGCACCGCCTCGCTCACGCGCCCTCCCTCCCCAGCAGGACGCCGATCCCGCTCTCGCGCCGGCCCAGCAGCCGCGGCAGGAACACCGCGAGCGCGATGGCGAGCGCCGAGATCGCGAGCATCAGCGTCCCGATGGCGTTGATCGTCGGCGTCACGCCGAAGCGGATCGCCGACCAGATGCGCACGGGCAGCGGCTGCGGCGACTCGCCCGTGGTGAAGAAGGACAGCACGAAGTCGTCGAAGGAGAGCGCGAACACCAGCAGCGCGGCCGCGAGGATCGCCGGCCACAGGGCCGGGAGCACGACGAGCCGCACGGTCTGCAGCTGGGTCGCGCCGAGGTCCATCGCCGCCTGCTCGACCTCATGGCCGAGGCTGGCCAGCCGCGCGCGCACGACCACCGTCACGTAGGAGATCGAGAACGTGATGTGGGCGATGATGATCGTGCCCAGCGACAGCCGCCAACCGAGCTGGGTGAACAGCAGGAAGGCGGACACGCCCGCGACGATCTCGGGCGTCACGAGCGGGATCAGCATCAGCACGTTCGCGCTGCCCGCCCAGCGCGTGCGGGCGCGGACCAGCCCGAAGGCGAGCAGCGTGCCGAGGAACGTGCCGACGATCATCGTCACGAACGCGATCTGCAGGCTCGCGATCAGCGACCCGGTCAGCGACTCGTTGTCGAAGAACGCCGTGTACCACTCCAGCGAGAAGCCGCCGAAGCGCTGCAGCGACCGCTCGTTGTTGAACGAGAAGATCACCACGAGGATGATCGGGAGGAACAGCATGGCGAAGAAGAAGGCGACGTAGACCTTCAGGAAGCGCGGGCGGTCGAAGTCCTTCACGCCGTCGCCTCCGCGCGCGACGCGCGCGCCGCCGAGCGCAGGTAGAAGACCATGAAGATCAGCAGGAACAGCATCATCAGCGTGGTCAGCGCCGCGCCGAACGGCCAGTCCTCGGCGCCGAAGAACTGCTGCTGGATCAGGTTGCCGACCATGTAGGTGTCCGGGCCGCCGAGCAGCTGCGCGCTGACGAAGTCGCCGACCGCGGGCAGGAACACGAGCACCGAGCCGGCCAGCACGCCCTGGAACGTCGTCGGCCACGTCACGTTCCAGAACGTCTGCCAGCCCGAGCCGTAGAGGTCCTTGCCGGCCTCGATCAGCGACGGGTCCATCCGGTCCAGCGCCGCGTAGAGGGGCAGGATCATGAACGCCAGATAGCCGTAGACGAGGCCGCCGATCACCGCCCACGGCGTGTTGACGAACTGGATGGTCTCGATCCCGAGCGAGTTGAGCAGCCCGTTGAGCAGCCCCTCGTCGGAGAGGATCGCCACCCACGCGTACGTGCGCACGAGGTAGTTGACGAAGAAGGGCAGCACCACCAGCGCGATCAGGACGTGCTTGTGCCGGCCGCCGAAGCGGGCGATGTAGTACGCGACCGGATAGCCGAGCAGCAGGCACAGCACCACCGTGGCCACCGCGTAGGCGACCGAGCGCAGCAGCACCGGGACGAACAGCGGGTCGAACGCGCGCTGGTAGTTCTCCGGGTTGAAGTCGTACACCGCGCCGCCGAGCTCGCCCGGCGAGCCGAAGGACAGCGCGACCACGATGCCGAGCGGGACGGCGAAGAACAGCAGCAGCCAGAACCCGCCAGGGATCAGGAACCGCGCTGCGAAGCGGTCGCTCAAGTCAGCCGGCCTTGATCTCGGTCCACGCCTGGTCCCACACCCGGCGGCCGGCGGCGCCGAGGTTCTTGAACTGCTGGCCGTTCTCCAGATCCTCGACGGTGACGTTGATCGACGGGTCGTCCTTGACGAGGTTCGCGAACGTCTCGTCGGGACCCTCGTAGGGCATCGGGTAGCCCATGTACTCGATGTTCTTCGACGCGTTCTCGGGCTCGAGCATGAAGTCGATGAACGCCATCGCGGTGCCCGGGATGCTCGGCGTTGGCGGGGATCGCGAAGCAGTCGGTGCCGAGCGGGATGCCCTCCTTGCACTTCTGGAAGGAGTAGTTCTCCGGCTTGTCGACCTGGTTGCGGATGTTGACGACGTCGCCATTCCAGCCGTGGTGCAGCCAGGCGTTGCCGTTGACCATGTTCTGCACGTCGTCGGTGGAGAAGCCGCGCAGCTTCGGCTTGATGCCGAGCGCCCACTCCTTGGCCTTGTCGACCTGCGCCGGGTCGGTGTCGTTGAGGTCGGCGCCGGTGACGAGGTTGCCCGCCGCGATCACCTCCTGGTAGTCGTCGAGGAGGTAGGCGCGGCCCTCGGCGACCTCGAGGCCCATGTCGTTCCAGGAGCCGGCCAGCTCCCCGACCTTGTCCTTGCGGTAGATGATCCCGGTGGCGTACATCGCGTACGGGACCGTGCGGTCGGCCTCCGGGTCGTACCACGGGTCGGCGAAGTAGTCGTAGACCGAGTCGATGTTCTTGATCTGCCCCTTGTCGATGCGCAGCAGCTGGTTGGCCGTGCGCAGGCGGTCGGCCCACTCCGAGCTGGGGAAGATGACGTCGTAGCGGTTGCCCGAGCGCAGCTTGGCCATCATGCCCTGCATCGAGTCGAAGTTGGACTGGCGGACCTTCACGCCGTGACGCTTCTCGAAGGCCTTGATCAGCTTCGGGTCCAGGTACTCGGACCAGTTGAAGTACACGAGGTCGCCGTCCGGCTCGGCCTTGACCACCTTCTCGGTCGCCTTCTTCGCCGCCGCGTCGCCGCCGCCGCTCTCGCCGGTGCCGACGCCGCACCCGGCGAGCCCGAGCGCGAGCGCCGCCCCGGCGCCCCCGCGCAGCAGCTCCCGCCGGTTGAGCGATCGTTCCCAGGCATCTCGTGTCATGCGTGCTCCCCTCGTATTAGCTCGCACCCCAGTTGCTCCCCCGCCAGCGCCAGGCACCGGTCGCGGACGCGCTCCACCGGCGCGTCCGGGTCGCGCAGCGCCACCTGGATCGCGAAGCCGTCCATCAGCGCGCCCAGCACGAGCGCGAACTCGTCCGCGTCGGCGGGCCCGAACTCGTCGCGCGCCTGCCCGTCGCGGATCACGTCGGCGAGCACGGCGCGCCAGCGGCGGTCGAGCCGCTGCCGGATGGCGGCCAGCTCGGGGTCGTGCAGCGCGCGCACCCACAGCTCCATCCACAGGACGGCCTCGCCGTCGCCGTCGGCCGGCCAGCGCTCGATCAGGATCCGCAGCCGGTCGCGGGCGCTCTCGGTGCGCTCGAGCTCCCCGGCGAGGTCGTCGTAGAAGCGGTCGTCGGCGTAGGTCAGCGCCTCGGCGAGGAGCTGGTCGCGGGACTCGAACCAGTACAGGACGCCGGGGGCGCTCGTGCCCGCCCGCTCGGCGACGTCGGCGATCCTCGTGCGGGTGACGCCGCGCTCGGAGATCACCTCGGCGGCGGCGGCCAGGATGGCCGGTCGTCGCAGGTGGCCGAGCGTCGGTCGCGGACTCATGGCACTCGCCGTCCCTCCACGGACGAAAGCAGAACCTTCGTTCAGGAAACCTAACCGGGGGCGTCGGGCGACGCAAGCCCGAGGTCCCTGGCAAGTGCGCCCCACACCTCTTCGCGCGCTCGCTCGAGCGGCACCGCGGGGTCGCCCAGCAGCGCGCGGACGCCGAAGCCGTCGATCAGCGCGAGCACGTGGTCGGCGACCGCGCGGGCGTCGCACGGCGCGTACGCGCCGCGGGCCACGCCGTCCTCGATCGCCTCCGCGAACCAGTCCTGCATGCGCGCGTACAAGCGCGCCGCCGTCGGGCGCAGCTCGGGGTGGCGGACGGCGCGCAGCCACAGCTCGACCCACAGCACCCAGTCGCGCTCCTGCTCGCCGGGCAGGGGGAGGCACGACTCGACCATCGCGCGCAGGTCGGTGTACTCCGAGACGTCGCCGGCGCTCTCGAAGGAGTGCTCGAGCGCCTCGGCCAGGAGGGCCTCGCGGGTGGTGAAGTGGTAGTGGACGAGGCCGCTGGAGACGCCGGCGTCCATCGCGATGCGGGCGATCCGCACGGCGTCGATGCCGTCGGACGCGATCCGCCGCACCGCGGCGTCCAGGATCCGGTCGCGGGCCGCCGCCCGCGCCTGGGCCTGGGCGGTCACGTCCTCACTGGGCTGCGCTCGAGGTAGGCCTCGGCCATCATCACGTCGAAGTTGTGGACGGTCAGCTCGGAGTCGGTGTAGCGGCCGCGCTGGTAGCCGCGCGAGCCGATGCCCTTCTGCGTGAGCTCGCAGACCTCCCAGTCCTGGCGGTTGACCATGTCCCAGAACTCGACCGCGTCGGAGGGGTCGAAGTCCTCGCGCGCCATGGTGGACGGCTCGAAGTACCACTCGCAGGTGATCGACACGCGCCCCGGGCCGTCGGGCCACAGCGTGTGCAGCATCACGTAGTCCGGGTGCAGCGAGATCAGGCAGTTGGGGAAGATGGCGAAGTACAGGACGTCGCGCAGCGCCGAGCCCTCGATGCCCTGGATCGGCGGGCGCGTGAGGTGCCCGCCGTCGGTGGCCATCGTCTCGACCTCGTCGTTGAGCGTCATCGAGCCGCCGCACCACAGGCCCGGGCCGTCGTACTCGTCGCCGGACAGGTAGTGGCTGAGGCGGTTGAGCTCCGGGTGCACGCCCGGGCAGTGCAGGCACTCGCTGTAGTTCTGGACGATCGCCTTCCAGTTGGCGGCGACCTCGTAGGTGATGTCGGCGGCGCGGCGCAGCTCGCCGAGCCGGTAGCGGGCGAGCTGCTCGCGGACGGCGCCGAGGTGCTCCTCGATCGGCGGCGCCTCGCCCGAGACGTCGCAGAAGATCAGGCCCTCGACGACCTCCGTGCGGACCGGGGTGAGGCCGTGGCAGCCGGGGTCGAAGTCGATCAGCTCGCTCGTGTGCGGCGCGGACTTCAGCGAGCCGTCGAGCCCGTAGGACCACGCGTGGTAGGGGCACTGGAGCCGGTAGACCTGGCCCTCGGGCTTGTCGAGCAGCCGCGCGCCGCGGTGGCGGCAGACGTTGTGGAAGCCGCGGGTGCGGCCCTCCCCGTCGCCCACGAAGAACACGTTCTCGCCGCCGACCTCGCGGGTGATGAACTGCCCGCGCTCGCTCGCCTGCGAGGCGTGGCCGGCGCAGATCCAGCCGCCGAGGAACAGGTTCTCGGCCTCCCAGGCGGCGATCTCAGGGTCGAAATGGGCTCGCGGCGGCAGCATCGAGGCCTCCAGCAGAGGCCGCAGGGTCGGGGCCAGCTCCTCGGCGGTGAAGGGCGTCATGGAGCGGAATCTATCAAGACTTCGTGCGTTTGACTACATGGTCAGGACGGACTAGGGTCCCGGCCATGAGCGATTACGACGCGATCGTCGTCGGCGGGGGCCACAACGGCCTCACGGCGGGCGCCTACCTCGCCAAGGCCGGGCTGCGCGTATGCGTGCTCGAACGGCGCGGCATCCTCGGCGGCGCGTGCGTCACCGAGGAGGTGTGGCCCGGGCAGCGCATCTCGCGCGCCTCCTACGTGGTCTCGCTGCTGCAGCCCAAGGTCGTCGCCGACCTGAACCTGAAGGCGTTCGGCTACGAGCCGCACCCGCTGGACCCGGCCTACGCGGCGCTCGGCGACGACGGCCGGGTGATCCTGTTCCACAACGACCTGCAGCAGACGTGCGACTCGATCGCGCGCCACTCGCCCGCCGATGCGGCGGCGTACCCCGGCGTTCGAGGACCTGCTGGAGAAGATGGCGAGCTTCCTGCGCCCGCTGATGCTGCGCCCGCCGCCGGCGCTCGGCTCCAAGCGCCCCGGTGACCTGCTGTCGCTGTTGCGCGAGGCGGGCCGCGCGGCCGGGCTGAGCAAGCGCGACGTGCACGACTTCTATCGCGTGATGACGCAGTCGGTGGGCGATCTGCTCGACGACTGGTTCACCGACGACCTGCTCAAGGGCGCGATGGCGTCGACCGGCGTGGTCGGCGTGTGGGCCGGCCCGCGGACGCCGGGCACCGCCTACAACCTGCTCCACCACGCGCTCGGCGAGATCGACGGCGTGCCCGGGCTGTGGGGTCACGTGAAGGGCGGGATGGGCGCGATCTCGATGGCGATCGCCCGCAGCGCGGAGGCCTCGGGGGCGGAGATCCGCACCGGCGCGGAGGTCGAGTCGATCGACGTGCGCGACGGCCGCACGACGGGGGTCACGCTCGCGGACGGCGAGACGCTGACGGCGCCCGTCGTCGTCTCCGGCGCGCATCCGAAGACGACGGTGCTCGAGATGGCGGGCGCCGAGCACTTCCCCGACGAGGTCGTCGAGGACATGCGCCGCTACAAGACCCGGGGCGGCTCGGTGAAGGTCAACTGGGTGCTCTCGGAGCCGCCGCGCTACGAGAACGTCGCCAGCGACGAGGAGCGCGCGCTGCTGCTGCGCTCCGGCGTGGCGTTCTGCCCGTCGATCGACTACCTCGAGCGCGCCTGGCAGGACGCGGTCCTCGGCCGCCCCGCCGCCTCGCCGTACCTCGAGGTCGAGGTGCCGAGCACGATCGACCCGACGCTGACCGACGACGGCACGACGGTCATGACGATGTTCACCCAGTACGGGCCGCACGACGAGGCCGGCTGGCCGGAGGGGGCGCGCGAGGCGTACGGCGCGCGCTGCCTGGAGATGGTGGCCGCGCAGGCGCCCAACGTGACCGACGCGGTCGTGCACCACGAGGTGCTCGCCCCGCCCGACCTCGAGCGCATCTTCGGGCTCGTCGGCGGATCGATCTTCCAGGGCGAGCAGGGGCTGGACCAGATGGCGTTCATGCGCCCGACGCCGGCCCTCGCCCAGTACGCGACGCCCGTCGACGGCCTGTACCTGTGCGGCGCCGGCACCCACCCGGGCGGCGGCGTGATGGCGGCCGGCGGGCACAACGCGGCCAAGCGGATCCTGCACGACCAGCGGTGGAAGCGCCTGCGGCGCCGGGGGCGCGAGCAGCGAAGCGACATGAGGCCTCCGGCCGAAGGAGGATCGGGGCGTGACCACGGCGGCGGGCGCGCGCGGCGCAGACCTCGCGGCGGCGACGACCTCACGCCCGCCGAGCGCGCGCGGCGGTTCGTCGAGCAGGAGCTGATACCGCTCGAGCAGCGCGCCGAGGCCCTGGGCGGCGTCCTCCCCGACGGCGTCGTGGCCCGCATCAGGGAGGAGTCGGTCGCGGCGCGGCTGCACGGCGGGCTGCACGCCGTCGAGCACGGCGGCCAGGGCTGGTCGAAGACCGAGTGGTTCCTGGTCGAGGAGCAGTACGGGCGCTCGACCAACGCGCTCTCCTGGCACATCCCGACCGCCTACAACGTGCTCGCGTCCGGGACGCCGGAGCAGATCGACCGGTGGCTGCGCCCGGCGCTGCGCGGCGAGCTGCACGACGCCTACGCGGTCACCGAGGCGCACGCGGGGTCAGACCCCTCTCGCATCACCACGAGCGCGCGGCGCACCGGCGACGGCTGGGTGATCGAGGGCGAGAAGTGGTTCGTCACCTACGGCACCGTGGCCGCGGTCTACATCGTGGTGGCGGTGGTCGAGGGCTCCGGGCCGACGCTGTTCCTGGTGCCGCGCGAGACGCCTGGCGTGGAGATCGTCGACGACCCGCCGTTCACGCACACCTATCCGCACGGGCACCCGACGATCCGCTTCACCGGCGTCGAGGTCGGCGACGACGCGCTGATCGGCGGCGTCGGCGAGGGCGAGGCGCTGCAGCGAGCGTGGTTCACCGAGGAGCGGCTGGGGATCGCCGCGCGCGGCGTCGGCGCGATGTGGCGGCTGCTGGAGGAGTCGACAGCGTGGGCGCTGGAGCGCGAGCAGGGCGGTGCGCGGATCATGGACCACCAGGGGGTGTCGTTCCCGCTCGCGGACTCCGCCGCCGACGCGGCGGCGGGCCGCGCGCTCGGGCTCGAGGTGGCCCGGCTGGCCGACGAGGGCGCCGACCCGAAGGTCGTGCACGCCAAGGCCTCGATGGCGAAGCTGTTCGTCTCCGAGGCCGCCTACCGCTGTGCGGATCGCTGCGTGCAGGTGTTCGGCGGCCGCGGCTACCTGCGCTCCAACGTCGCCGAGCGGTTCCTGCGCGAGCTGCGCGTCGACCGGATCTGGGAGGGCACGAGCGAGATCCAGCGGCTGATCGTGGCCCGCGCGCTCGAGCGCCGCGGCGTCGAGCGCACGATCCATTGAACCTCTCCCGGCTCCTGCATCCGCGCTCGGTGGCGATCGTCGGCGCGTCCGACCGGCCCGAGACGTACGCCAGCCAGACGTACCTGAACCTCGCCGCGGCGGGCTTCGAGGGGGAGGTGTGGGGCGTGAACCCGCGCCGCGAGTCGGTGCACGGGCGGCCCTGTTTCGCGTCGCTCGCCGACCTGCCCGGGCCTGCCGACGCGGTCGTGGTGGCGATCCCGGCGGCCGGGGTGCCGGAGGTGATCGAGGCGGCCGGAGCGCTCGGCTGCGGCGGCGCGGTCGTGTACGCCGCGGGCTTCGGGGAGAGCGCCGGCGGCGTCGGGCTGGAGGCGGCGCTGGCCGAGGCCGCGGTCCGGCACGCGCTCCCCGTGTGCGGCCCGAACTGCGACGGCCTCGTGTCGGGCGCGGCGCTGTGGGGCGACGCGCTCGATCCCGCGGCCCCGCGGTCATGTCGCGCTCGTCTCCCAGAGCGGGAACCTCGTCGTCAACGCGCTCGCCACGCGGCGCGGGCTACGGCTCCACACGGCGATCTCCAGCGGCAACGAGGCGGTGGTCAGCACCGCCGACTGGGTGCACGCGCTGGCCGGCGAGCCCGGCGTGCGCTCGATCGCGCTCCTGCTGGAGGCGGCCGGGGACGGGGAGCGGCTGTGCCTGGCGCTCGCCCGCTGCGCGGAGGCGGGCGTGCGGGTGGCGGTGCTGAAGGTGGGCGCCTCCGAGGTCGGCGCCGCCGCGGCGGCCGCGCACACCGGCTCGGTGGCGGGCGACCACCGCGTGTTCGGCGCGCTGATGGAGGAGGCGGGCGCCGCGTGGGCCGAGGACGTCCACGAGCTCCTCGAGCTGGCCAAGGCGCTCGCGGCACCCGGCGCGCGCCCTCGCCGCGCGGGCCTGGCCGTCCTGACCTGCTCAGGCGGCGACTCCGGTCTGGCGGCCGACGAGGCGGCTCGTCGCGGCGTCGCGCTCCCCGCGTTCACGGGCGAGACGTCGGCGGCGCTCCGCGAGCGGCTCCCCAAGGCCGCCACCGCCGTCAACCCGCTCGACCACACCGCGCTGATCTGGGGTGACGCCGAGGTCGAGCGCGAGCTGCTGCGCGTGGTCGGCGAGGACCCCGGCATCGGCCAGACGCTCGTGTGCTTCGACCGCCCGCCCGGCCTCGACGGCTATCAGGGCGAGAGCTGGGACGCTCAGGAGCGGGGCATCCTGGCCGGCGCCGACGCGAGCGCGGTCGGCGTGCTCGTCGCCGCCACCCTGCCCGAGCTCCTCGACGACGACAGCGCGTGGCGGTTCGCCGAGGCGGGCGTCCCGGCGGTGGGCGGCCTGCGCGCCGGGATCGCCTGCGCGGCCGCGCTCGCCGCCCCGGCCCCCGACCCCCGGCGCCTGCGAGAGATCGCCGCCCTGGCAAACAAGGGGGGTCGTGGGGGGCGGTGGCTGGCCGAGCACGAGACGAAGGCGCTGCTGCGCGCGGCCGGCGTGCCGGTCGTCCCCGGCCGGCTCGCGGCCGGGGAGGACGACGCGGTCGCCGCGCTGGAGGAGCTCGGCGGGCCGGTCGCGCTCAAGCGCTCCGCCGCCGGCCTCCTGCACAAGGCGGCCACGGGCGGGCTTGCGCTCGACCTCGCCGGTGAGCCCGAGCTGCGTGCCGCGTGGCGCGCGCTCGCCGACGGCGACGGGGACCTGCTCGTCGAGCGGATGGCCGCGCCCGGCGCCGAGCTGATCGTGTCCGTCCGCCGCGACGCGGTCGTGCCGGCGCTGGTCGTCGGGCTCGGCGGCGCGCACGCCGAGGTGCTCGACGACGTCGCCGTGATCCCGCTCCCCGCCCGCCCCAAGCGGATCGCGGCCGCGCTCAGAGCCCTGCGCGGCGCCCCGCTGCTGGCCGGCCTCGACATCGACGCCGCCGCCCACGCGGCCGCGGCCATCGCGCGCCTCGACGGCCTCGAGCTGGTCGAATGCAACCCCGTCCTCGTCCACGAGCGCGGCGCCGTCGTCGTCGACGCTGTCGCAAAGGAGATCGCCGCATGAACGCCATCGCGCAGCAGTTGGGCGAGGTCGGCCTGCCCGCCCCCGTGCCCGAGCTGGCCGCCCGCCATTGGGACGCCGTGATCGTCGGCGGGGGCCACAACGGCCTCACCTGCGCCGCCTACCTCGCCCGCGCCGGCCAGTCGGTGCTCGTGCTCGAGCGCCGCGAGCGGCTCGGCGGCGCGTGCACGCTGGAGCGCCCGTTCAGCGATCCCGAGTTCGTGGTCAGCCCCTGTGCGTACGTGGTCGGCCTGCTCGACGCCCTGGTGATCCGTGAGCTCGGCCTCAAGGAGCGCGGCCTGCACTTCGACGTCGCCGACCCCAACCTGTGGGTCCCGTTCGAGGACGGCACCAGCTTCGGCCAGTGGCTCGACGACGCCCACACGCAGGCCGACCTCGAAGGCCTCGGACTCTCGAAGCAGGACATCGACGGCTACTGGGCCTACGAGCATCTCTTCGACGAGATCCGCAGGCGGCTCCGCACCGGCCCCCGCGACTCGTGGCTGGGCGACTCGCCCTCGCGCCCCGAGCTCGAGGAGCTGCTGCGCGGCGAGCAGACGATGATCGACGTCGTCTTCGACGCCTCGATCGCCGAGGTGCTCGACGACCACATGTCAGACCAGCGGATCAAGGACGCGCTGTTCGGCCAGGGGATCATCGGCACCTTCGCCGGCCCGCGCGACGCCGGCACCGCGTCGATCAAGCTCATGCACTTCCAGGGCGACCTCGAGGGCCAGGGCCCCGTGTGGGGCTACGTGCGCGGCGGCATGGGGATGGTCTCGTTCGCGATCGCCGACGCCGCCCAAGAGGCCGGCGCGATGCTCGCCTGCGGCGTCCCCGTGTCCGAGATCGACCCGGGCGAGGGCGTCACGCTCGAGGACGGCACGCGGATCCGCGCCCGCACGGTGATCTGCAACGCCGACCCGAAGGTCGCGCTGCGGCTGCTCGGCGACAGCGACGCGGTGCCGGCCCCGTACCGCGAGCGGCTCGGCGCGTGGGAGCTGCACAGCCCGGTCGTGAAGTTCAACGCCGCGCTCAGCCGCCTCCCGTCGTGGACCGCCGCGCCAGGCGAGACGTTCCCGGCCCGCGCGACCGTCGACGTCACGACCGGGCTCGACGACGCCCAGCGCGACTTCGAGCGCGCCAAGCGCGGCGAGCCCGCCGTCGGCTTCGGCGAGATCTACGTGCAGACCGGCTACGACAGCTCGCCCGCGCCGGAGGGCAAGCACCTGCTGAGCGTGTTCGGGCAGTACGCGCCCTACGAGCTCGACCACGGCGACTGGGACTCGCGCCGCGCGGAGGTCGGGCGCCAGTTCATCGACCTGATCGCCCGCTTCGCGCCCGACATCGAGGACTGCCTGGAGCACCACGAGGTGCTCGGGCCGCCCGACATCGAGGAGCGGATCGGGCTCACCGGCGGTCACATCTTCCAGGGCGACGTGATGCCCAGCCAGATGTGGGAGCACCGGCTGACGCCCCGCACCGACGTCCCGGGCTTCTACCTGTGCGGCGCTGCGACCCACCCCGGCGGGAGCGTCATCGCGCTCAACGGCCGCAACGCCGCGATGGTCGTGCTCGAGGACGCGCGCGCGGGAGCGGCCGTCACGCACTAGCATGCGGCCCGTGCGGCGCCTTGTGATCCTCGTGCTCTGCGCGCTGGCGCCGGCGGCGCCGGCGTCGGCAGCCACCTTCGTCGCCGGCAGCGGCCAGAACCCCGGCGTCGCGATCGACGGCGTCGGCACGGCCTACGTCGGCTGGCAGGTCGACACCTACGGCGACAACGACCACATCGAGGTCTGCCGGCTGCCCGCCAAGGCGAAGGCGTGCGAGACCGTCGCCACGGTCGCGTTTCCCGGCAAGGGCTACAACCGCAGCCGGGTCACCCTGATCGCCTCCGGCCCGAGCACGGTCGACGCGATCGTCCCCCGCACCGACACCGGGGCCGGTGCCGCCACCTATCTCGCCCGCTCGATCGACGGCGGCCGCACGTTCGCCCCCGGGATCCGCATCTCGGCGAACGACTTCGAGCAGGGCGCCGCCGGGCCGAACGGCACCGTGGCGCTCATCGGCGGCCTCTCGGTGAACGTCGGCGTCGTCGCGCCCGACGGCTCGGGCGCCGCGACGGAGGGCGCGTCCCTCGCCGCGACGCTGGCCGGGCAGTGGCACGACATCGCCACCCAGGGCACCGACGTGATCGCCGCCGGCTCGTCGGCGCAGGGCTCGGCAGCCTGGCGCCTGCCGCTCGGCGCCGACCCCGACGTCCCCGACAGCTGGCAGCAGCTCGACGATCTGCCGACGGGCCGCCAGCCGGAGCTCGCGCCGTCCGCCCACGGCCTCGTGGCCCTGATCGAGCCGCACCGCGTCAACGCCAAGGGCCTCTACGCGCAGCGGCTCACCGGCAACAGCTGGACCAGGCCCGTGCGCGTGACGGCGAGCGTCCTCAACAACGACTTCGAGCTCGTCTCGGGTGGCGTGGGCCGCGTCGGCGCGCTGCGCACCGACGACGGCCGCATCTACTACGCGACGTCGACCGACGGCGGGACGCTGTGGTCGTCCGAGGTCGTCGCCGCCGGCGTGGGGACGTCCCCGTGGGAGCTCGAGGGCGCCGCCGGAGCCGACGGCCGCGGCGTCGCCGCCGTCCGCGTCGGCGCGATCAGATCCGGGTCGCGCGCTTCTCGCCGTCGCAGTCGCCGGTCAAGCCTCGCGGCGGGTCGGCAACGGACGCGTGCAGGTGCGCTCGCTGTGTGACAGCGACGAGAACCTGCTGGTCGTCGAGGCCAAGCGGCTCGGCGCGCGAGTCGCGCCGTCGAGCCTCCTGCGCCGCGCCTCCTTCAGCCGCGCCCGCGGCGCGTCGCGGCTGTCGCGCTCGAAGTTCCGGGCGCGCTACGACCTGAGGCGCGCCCGGGCGAGCATTCGCGTCCGGTTCGTGCCGCGGGCCGGACGCTCGCGAGCCGTGCGGCTCGCCGTCCCGCGCTGCGGTTGATGTTCGAGCCGACGGTCCCGAACCTCCTCACCGTCTTCCGGATCCTGCTCGTGCCCGTCGTCGCGGCCGCGTTGCTGTCGGGGCTGGAGATCGGCGACATCCTGGCCGCGATCGTGTTCGTGGTGGCGAGCCTGACCGACGCGCTCGACGGCTGGATCGCGCGCCGCAACAAGGAGGTGACGACGTTCGGGAAGCTGATGGACCCGCTCGCCGACAAGCTGCTGATCACCGCCGCGCTGGTCTCGCTCGTCTCGCTCGACCGCCTGCAGGCGTGGGTGGCGATGGTGATCATCGCCCGCGAGTTCGCCGTCACGGGCCTGCGCCAGCTGGCGATGGAGCACGGCGAGGCGATCCCGGCCTCCGCGTTCGGGAAGCTCAAGACGTTCGTGCAGATCGCGATGGTGCTCGCGCTGATCATCGTCGACAGCTCGCCGGCGTGGGTCGACGCGCTCGTCTACGCCGCGGTCGTCGTCACCGTCGCGTCAGCGGTCGACTACTTCTTCAACTTCCGCGCGATGATTCACGCGCGGCCTTCGAGCCACTCGCGCGCCGAGACCTGACGCTCGACGTGCTCGCCCGAGGACAGCTCGCGGCGCAGCTCCCCGAGCAGGCCGGCGCGCTCGGCGACCACGTTGTGCTGGTGGATCGTCTCCAGGTTCTCCTGGCGGGCGAACACGAAGTGCCGGTCCGATAGCTCGGGGAAGCCGTCGATCACGCCGCGCACCGACTCGCGCACGCAGTCCTCGACGAAGCGCGGGCGGCGGTGGGCCTTCTCGACGACCGCGCCCTCGTCGGAGCGCTTCATCAGCTCGTAGATCTCCGACGACATCGACTCCTCGACGATCGCCAGCAGGCGCTCGGCGTCGATGTCGGTCTCGCAGTCCTCCGGGCAGCCGATGTGCAGCGTGCCGAGGCCGCGCTGGTTGTGGGTGGCGACCGGGACCGCGGCGAACACGCGCGCGACCTCGTCCTCGCTGAAGCCGTCGGCGAGCAGCCGCTCGCGCGAGGACGCCTGGACGAGCCCCTGCGCGCACGGGCAGGCCGTGATGCCCTGGGCGCGGACGCCGATCAGCCGCCGGGTGCCGGCCTCGGAGGCGACCGCGGTGCCGAGCAGGGTGTAGATCTCCTGCGTCTCGATGCCCGAGACCGGGGCGGGCTTGTGCTCCGGGTAACGGGCCTCGATGCTGACCTCGGCGCGGCGGGCGCCCTGGCGGTCGCGGACCTTCTCGGCGATGTGCATCGCCAGCGTCTCGGCGCGCAAGGGCGTCTCGGCCAGAACGACCTCGCCGATCGCGTCGTTGACGACCTCTTCGAAGCGCGACATGTGGGCGCCCTTCTGGAGCGGCCCGAGGTCCACGAAGCAGTCCAGCTTCGCCCAGTACAGGCGCTCGGAGCCGTTGGTGCCGATACGCACCACCTTCTCGACATTCGTGACTCCCACGCGGGAGAGCGAGACATGAAGGGTGGGCGCCTGGGCTTGGACGTCCTCGACGAGGGAGAAATCTGACATTCGGCTACGCGAAAGGCTAGCCGTTCGGGCAGCTCTGGACGAAAAGGGGATGCTGGCCGTACTAGCGGATCCCAGTTTCGGTGCTACAAACCTGCAGAGGCACGGAAGACACACCTTTAGGGGTGACCCGTCCAACGCGACGAACGTCGCAATTGTCGGTCCGCAGGGCAACGAGACATAGCGGGAGCGGCCTCCTCGTGGAGGGGTGAGACCGCTCGACGATTCCACCTTGAAGGAACGAGGGGTTGGGCACCAAGACCGAAGCACTGCTCGAGGGCGAGCCGGCGATCCAAGAGATCGACGAGCTGCGCCCTCTCATCGCTGAAGGCCAGGAACGGGGTTTCCTGACCTTCGAGCAGATCGCCTCCTGTTTGGAGGAGGTCGAGGTCACGAAGGAGCAGGTGATCGAGCTTCACGCCTTCCTGGAAGGCGAGGGGATCGACATCGTCGGTTCCGACGGCAAGCCGGCGACGACGGAGTCGCGGCGGTTCGAGCCGTCGACGTCTGCGGCAGAGAAGACGCAGGATGCGCCTCGAAAGCCGGAGATCGACCTGACGGTGGAGCCGAGCCTGGATTCGCTCCGGCTCTACCTGCGCTCGATCGGCAAGGTCGAGCTCCTGAACGCCGATCGCGAGGTCGCGCTCGCGAAGCGCATCGAGCGCGGCGACCTCGTAGCCAAGCAGGAGATGGTGGAGGCGAATCTGCGCCTCGTCGTCTCCATCGCCAAGGGCTACCTGGGCCGCGGGCTGTCGTTCCTGGATCTGATCCAGGAGGGCTCCCTCGGGCTCATCCGCGCGGTCGAGAAGTTCGACTACCGCCGGGGATACAAGTTCTCCACGTACGCGACGTGGTGGATCCGCCAGGCCGTGACGCGGGCGATCGCGGACAAGGGCCGCACCATCCGCATCCCCGTGCACATGGTGGAGAAGCTCAACAAGGTCGTGCACGTCGAGCGCCAGCTCGTGCAGCAGCTCGGTCGCGAGCCGCTGCCCGAGGAGATCGCCAAGGAGCTCGAGTGCACGCCGCGCGAGGTGCGCGACATCCTGCGCATGGCTCAGCAGCCGGTCTCGCTCGAGAAGCCGATCGGCGAGGAGGAGGAGTCCGAGCTCGGCGATTTCGTCGAGGACGAGGGCGCCGAGTCCCCGTTCGAGGTGGCGTCGGAGAACCTCCGCAAGGACAACGTCCGCCGGGCGCTGGACGCACTCCCGCAGCGGGAGCGCGAGGTGATCGAGATGCGCTTCGGCCTCACGGGCGCGCGTCCCTTCACGCTCGAGGAGGTCGGCCGCGCGTTCAACGTGACGCGCGAGCGGATCCGCCAGATCGAGAACCACACGCTGAAGAAGCTCGAGTCGCTGCCCGAGGCGCAGCGGCTCCGCGACGCCGGCTAGAAGCGTTCACGGACCGCGGGGCGGGCGCATCGAGCGCCCGCCCGGCTCCGTGTTAGGGTGCCCTAATGGCATCCCGGCGCCGCTTCCCGCAGCGCGCGGGCGTCGCGACGCTGCTCCGGCGCAGCACGCTGACGCCCCGCATGATCCGCGTCACGCTCGGCTGTGACGAGTTCGGCGACGAATGGCCGATCGAGCAGCCCGGCGAGATCCTGACGCTGCTCTTCGTCCCGCCCGGCGAGGCGATCGTCCTGCCGCTGCAGGGCTGGCTGTTCCCGGACGGCGTCGAGCAGGAGTGGCGCAACTACACCGTCCGCCGTCACGATCCCGCGGCACGCGAGATCGACGTCGACGTGGTCCTCCACGATCCGCGCGGCCCGGCGTGCACGTGGGCCGAGCGCTCCGAGATCGGCGCGGGCGTCGGCTACGCGGGCCCGCGCGTGGACTTCGCCCCGCGCGAGGACGCGGAGTGGCTGCTGCTGTGCGGGGACGAGACGGCGCTGCCCGCCATCGCGGCCATCCTGGAGACGCCGCTGCACCACCAGCGCAAGCTGGCCGTGATCGAGGTCGCCGACGCCGCCGAGGAGCATCCGCTCGACGGAGAGGTGCGCTGGGTGCACCGCAACGGCGACCCGTTCGGCGTCCCGCTCGCCGAGGCGGTCCGCGCGGTGGAGTTGCCCGATGGTCCCGGGCAGGCGTGGGGCGCGGCCGAGTCGACCGTCGCGCGCGACCTGCGCGAGGTCCTGCGCCGGGCGATGCCGCGCAAGCACGTGAAGGCGACCGGCTACTGGCTGCGATCGGGCGACTGGCTGCTCGACGACTGACGAGGACGCGCTGCCGGCACCACCATCGGCGCGCCGGTGGCGGGGCATGGCACGACATGGCACGAGAGCCCGAACACCGACTCGACGAGCGCCGCGTCGACGATCTCCCGCGGGTCGCCCTGCGCGACGATCGCCCCCTCGCGCATCGCGATCAGGTGCGTGGCGTAGCGGCACGCGTGGTTGAGGTCATGGAGGACGGCCACGAGGGTGCGGCCGTGCTGATGCAGCTCGGCGCACAGGTCGAGGACCTCCATCTGGTGCGCGATGTCGAGGAAGGTCGTCGGCTCGTCGAGCAGCAGGATCGGCGTCTCCTGGGCGAGCGCCATCGCCAGCCACACGCGCTGGCGCTGGCCGCCGGACAGCTCGTCGACGAGCCGGTGCGCGAGGTCGGAGACCCGCGTCTGCGCCATCGCCTCCTTCACGGCGTGCTCGTCCTCGTGCGACCACTGGCGCAGCAGCCGCTGGTGCGGGTGCCGGCCGCGGGCGACCAGCTCGCCGACGCTGATCCCGTCTGGCGCCGTCGAGGTCTGGGGCAGCAGGCCGAGCCGGAGCGCGACCTGCCGGGTCGGGATCGAGCCGATCTCGACGCCGTCGAGCAGCACCGAGCCGGCGCGCGGCTTGAGCATCCGGACCAGCGCGCGCAGGAGCGTCGACTTGCCGCACGCGTTCGGCCCGACGACGGCGGTGAACCCGCTCTCGGGGATGTCGGCCGTCAGCCCGTCGATCACGACGTCGCCCTCGTAGGCGAGGGTCACGGCGTCCGCCTGCAGCGGCGCGTTGCTCATCCCTGCCCCGATCGCCATTCGGTCATCAGCAGCACCGCCAGGTAGAGCCCGCCGAACGTGCCGGTCATCACGCCCACCGGGAGTGGGGTCTCCGGCAGCAGGCGCTGCGCACCCACGTCCGCCGCCAGGACGAGCACCGCCCCCGTCAGCGCCGAGCAGCTCAGCGTGGGAGAGGCGGTGCGGGCGATCCGGCGGGCGATCTGCGGTGCGGTGAGCGCCACGAAGACGATCGGCCCGACGGACACGGTCGTGATCGACACCAGCGCCACCGCCACCGCCACGAGCCACACGCGGGAGCGCTCCACCCGTACGCCGAGCGCGTAGGCCGCGTCGTCCCCGAGCTCGAGCGCGCGCAGCGGCCGGCCCGCGGCGGCAAGCGCCGGGGCGAGCACCGCCAGCACGACCAGCAGCGGGACGACGTCCTCCCAACCGCGGTTGTTGAGCGAGCCGAGCAGCCAGCGGGTCGCCTCCTGCGCGTCCTCGATGCGCGCGCGGGACAGCAGGTAGTCGATCAGGGCGACCATCAGCGCCGCGATCGCGATGCCGACCAGGATCAGCCGGTAGCCGGTGGCGCTGCCGCGCTTGAACGCGAGCGCGTACACGATCAGCGCCGTCAGCCCTCCGCCCGCCAGCGCGCCGGCCGAGACCCCGGCGCCCGCGCCGCCGAGCACGGTGATGACGACGAGCGCCCCGACGGTCGCGCCCTGCTCGAACCCGATGATGTCCGGCGAGCCGAGCGGGTTGCGGGTGAGCGACTGGAAGATCGCACCGGACATCCCCAGCGCCGCGCCGACCAGCACCGCGCACAGCGCCCGTGGCAGCCGCAGCTCGCGGACGATGAACTCGGTGCCCGGGTTGCCGCCGCCGAACAGCGCGCGCGTGACGTCGGCCGGGGAGATCGCGAACTCGCCGGTGCCGACGGCGACGACGAACAGCGCGAGCATCGCCACCGTCAGCAGCCCGGCGACGACGACGGGCCGCACGTTCACGCGCAGCGAGACCTCGTGGCCGGCGCGGATGACGCGGCCGGGGAGCGGCGGCTCGCCGGTGACGACGGTCACAGCGCCGCGATCCTTCGCGTGCGCACAAGCGCGATGAACACCGGGGCGCCGACGACCGCGAGCATCAGGCCGGCCTG
This sequence comes from uncultured Solirubrobacteraceae bacterium, assembly GCA_963764385.1. GTDB lineage: Bacteria > Actinomycetota > Thermoleophilia > Solirubrobacterales > Solirubrobacteraceae > DATFQI01. Next base: position 193,432 of record CAVXSJ010000005.1, read on the forward strand.
CAGCTCGCTGGGCCGGACCAGCACCCGGCCCAGGACGTCGGCGAACAGGAGCAGCGCGGCGCCGAGCACGGCCGAGTAGGCCAGCACCCAGGGCTGATCGGGACCGCAGATGGAGCGCGCGACGTGCGGCACCGTGAGGCCGAGGAAGTAGATCGGGCCGGCGGCGGCCGTCGCGGCCCCGCACAGCAGCGTGACCGCGATCGCGCCGGTGATGCGCGTCCGGCCGACATGGGCGCCCAGCGAACGCGCCGAGTCGTCGCCGAGGGCGAGCGCGTTCAGCGAGCGGGCCAGCAGGACCGCCGCGATCGCGCCCAGGGCGACGAAGGGCACCACCCCGATCAGCTCGCTGCGCCCGCGGCCGCTGAGCGCGCCGACCGACCAGAAGTTGTACGCCTGCAGCAGCTTCTCGTCCGTCAGCGTGATCCCGTAGATGATCGCCGTGAGCGCCGCGCTCAGGGCCGTGCCGGCGAGCGCGAGCCGCACCGGGGTCGCCCCGCCGCGCCCGGCCGAGCCGATCGCGTACACGGCGACTGAGGCGAGCGCGGCGCCGAGGAAGGCGAACCACACGTACGCGGTCGTGCCGGTCAGTCCCAGCACGCTGATGGCGATGACGACCGCGGCCGACGCGCCGGCGTTGACGCCGAGCAGCCCGGGGTCGGCGAGCGGGTTCCGCGTGAGCGCCTGCATCAGCGCCCCCGCGAGCCCGAGCGCGACCCCGACGGTGACGCCGAGCAGCGTCCGCGGGATGCGGACGTCGAGCACGACCGTGGCGTTCCTGGAGTCGCCGCCATGGCGCAGCGCGTCGAACACCTCGCCGACCGGGATCGAGCGGGCGCCGACGGCGAGGCTGAGGAGCGCCGCGACGGCGAGCACGGCGAGCGCGAGGACGAGCCCGGCGCCGCGGGGGAGGGCCCGCCCGCGAACATCGGGCTCTGCAAGCGGCGCGGCGACCCCCATCGATTAGGGAACCCTAACAGCGAGGAGGTTCCTTGTTAGGGTCCCCTAAGTCATGAGACCGACCACGCTCCTCGCCCTCCTCGCCTGCCTCTCACTCGTCGCCTGTGGCTCCGAGGACAGCGGGCCCTCCGGATCCTCCTCCGGCGGCGCCGGCGCGGAGCACGGCGCGTTCCCGGTGACGATCGAGCACAAGTACGGCTCGACGACGATCGAGCAGGCGCCGAAGCGGATCGTCGTCGTCGGCCTGCGCGAGCAGGACCCGCTGCTCGCTCTCGGTGTCGTCCCCGTTGCCACGACGGAGTGGTACGGCGAGTACCCGGGCGCCATCTTCCCGTGGGCGAAGGACGAGCTGGGGAGCGCGAAGGTGCCGACGGTGCTCGACGCCACCGACGGGATCGCGATCGAGAAGGTCGCCGCGCAGCAGCCCGACCTGATCCTCGGCGTCTACTCGGGCATCACGGCGAAGGAGTACAAGTCGCTCTCCAAGCTCGCCCCCGTGGTCGCCCAGCCCAAGGGCAAGCCCGACTACGGCACCTCGTGGCAGGAGGAGACGTTGATCACCGGCAAGGTGGTGGGCAAGGAGGCCGAGGCGCAGAAGCTCGTCGACGACAACGAGAAGCTGATCGCCGACACCGCGGCGGACCACCCGGACCTGAAGGCCAAGACCGCCGCGATCGTCGCGGACTACCAGGGCGTGTTCGTGTACGGGCCGAAGGACGTCCGTTCACGGCTCCTGGTGGAGCTCGGCATGAAGTACCCGGAGGCGCTGCTCGACGCGTTCCCGAAGGAGTTCGGCGGCCAGCTCTCGGACGAGAGGACCGACGCGCTGGACGTCGACGTGCTGGTCTGGTTCGCCGACGGCGAGCGCTCGAAGGCCGAGATCAAGAAGGACCCGCTGTACTCGAAGCTGAGCGTCAACAAGGACGAGCGCGACGTCTTCATCGGCGGCAAGGACCGCGTCTACGACGCGACCTCGTTCGTCTCGGTGCTCAGCATGCCCACGCTGATGGACGAGTTCGTGCCGCGGCTCGCGGCCGCGGCCGACGGCGATCCCTCGACCTCGACCGACGAGCAGCCCGCCTAGCCCTCGCTAGACTGCGGGCCGTTCCGGTGGGGTTCCCGAGCGGTCAAAGGGGACGGGCTGTAAACCCGTTGGCTCAGCCTTCGCAGGTTCGAATCCTGCCCCCACCACTAAGCGTCGTCGGTCGCCTCGGCGTCCACGGGCGTCTCGGCGTCGACGGGGACGGCGTCCGTGACTTCGGCGTCGTCCGGCTCGGCCTCTGCGACCTCGGCCTCCGCAGTCTCGTCCGCGGCCGGGCTCTCGGTCGAGCGCACGCCGGAGAGGTCGATTCCGAGCTCCTCGGCCGCGCGCAGCAGGTCGTCGTCCTCGTCGCCCAGCTCGGCGCGCGTGCCCTCGTCTGAGACCACGTTGACGTCGAGCGCGAGCGACTGCATCTCCTTCAGGAGCACCTTGAAGGACTCGGGGATCGACGGCTCGGCGATGTTCTCGCCCTTGACGATCGCCTCGTAGGCCTTCACCCGCCCGACGGTGTCATCGGACTTGATCGTGAGCATCTCCTGCAGCGTGTACGCGGCGCCGTAGGCCTCCAGCGCCCACACCTCCATCTCACCGAAGCGCTGCCCGCCGAACTGCGCCTTGCCGCCCAGCGGCTGCTGGGTGACCAGCGAGTACGGACCCGTCGAACGCGCGTGGATCTTGTCGTCCACGAGGTGGTTGAGCTTCAGGATGTACATGTAGCCGACGGTCACCTGCTGGCCGAACGGCTCGCCGGTGCGCCCGTTGAAGAGGGTGAACTTGCCGGAGGCCTTCTCTCCCTCGCGGCGGTTCTCGTCGACGTCCATGCGGATCGCGCCCTTGTGCTCCTTCTGCCAGCGCACGAGCGCGTCGTCGACGTCCTGGAGCGTCGCGCCGTCGAAGACGGGCGTGGACACGTAGACCTTGCCCTTCTCGTTGGCGTCCTTGGTCTCGAACGCCTCGGTGCCGTCGTCGTACCAGCCCTGGGCGGCGGCCCACCCGAGGTGGGTCTCGAGGATCTGGCCGATGTTCATGCGGCTCGGCACGCCGAGCGGGTTGAGGATCACGTCGACCGGCGTGCCGTCCTCCAGGAAGGGCATGTCGGCCTCGGGGACGATCTTTGAGATCACGCCCTTGTTGCCGTGACGGCCGGCGAGCTTGTCGCCTTCGGCGATCTTGCGCTTCTTGGCCACGAACACCCGGACGAGGTCGTTGACCCCGGGGGAGAGGTCGTCGCCGGCCTGGCGGCTGAACGTCTTGACGTCGATCACGACGCCGCCCTCGCCATGGGGGACCTTGAGGGACGGTGTCGCGGACCTCGCGGGCCTTCTCCTTGAAGATCGCGCGGATCAGCTTCTCCTCGGCCGTGAGCTCGGTCTCGCCCTTCGGCGTGACCTTGCCGACCAGCAGCTCGCCGGACTGGACCTCGGCGCCGATGCGCACGATGCCGCGATCGTCGAGGTTGCGCAGCGACTCCTCCGAGCGGTTCGGGATGTCGCGGGTGATCTCCTCGTCGCCGAGCTTGGTGGTGCGGGCGTCGACCTCGTACTCCTCGATGTGGATCGAGGTCAGCTCGTCGTCCTTGACCAAGCGCTCGGAGAGGATGATCGCGTCCTCGAAGTTGTAACCCTCCCAGGACATGAACGCGACGCGCAGGTTCTTGCCGAGGGCCATCTCGCCCTTGTTCGACGAAGAGCCGTCGGCGAGCAGCTCGCCCTGGCCAACCTGCTCGCCGGCCTTGATCACGGGCTTGTGATGGATCAGCGTGCCCTGGTTGGACCGCATGAACTTCTGCAGCTCGTACTCGTCACGCCCGCCGTCCTCGGTGGCGATGACGATCCGCGTCGCGTCGACGTAGTCGACCGTGCCGGCGTTGCGCGCGAGCACCACGTCGCCCGAGTCGAACGCCGCGCGGCGCTCGATCCCGGTCCCGATCAGCGGCGCGTCGGTCTCGAGCAGCGGGACGGCCTGGCGCTGCATGTTGGAGCCCATGAGGGCGCGGTTGGCGTCGTCGTGCTCGAGGAAGGGGATCATCGCCGTCGCGACCGACCAGATCTGCTCCGGCGAGACGTCGATCAGGTCGACGTCGCCCGGCTCGACGTACACGTACTGACCGGCCTGCGTCCGGCACAGGATGGAGCCGCCGGTGAGCTTGCCGTCCTTGTCCGTCGGCTCGTTGGCCTGGGCGATCAGCTGCTCCTGCTCCGACGTGGCGTCCAGGTGCTGGATCTCGTCGGTGATCTTCCCGTCCTTGACGACGCGATACGGCGTCGTGACGAAGCCGTACTCGGAGATCTTGGCGTAGGAGGCGAGGGAGCCCATGAGGCCGATGTTCGGGCCCTCGGGGGTCTCGATCGGGCACATCCGGCCGTAATGGGTCGGGTGGACGTCGCGGACCTCGATCGGCGCGCGCTCGCGCGTGAGGCCACCCGCGCCGAGCGCGTTGAGGCGCCGGCGGTGCGTCAGACCGGACAGGGAGTTGGTCTGGTCCATGAACTGGCTCAGCTGCGAGGACCCGAAGAACTCCTTCAACGCGGCCACGACGGGGCGGATGTTGATGATCGTCTGCGGCGTGATCGTGTCGGCGTCCTCGGTCGTGAGGCGCTCACGCACGACCCTTTCCATGCGGTACAGGCCGATCCGGAACGCCTCCTGGATCAGCTCCCCGACCGTCCGCAGGCGGCGGTTGCCGAAGTGCTCGTACTCATCGAGATGATCGGCGACCGGCTCACGCGGACGCGCCAACGCTTCGGCGGCGTAGTCCTTGATCTCCTCGTCGAGCTCCTCGGGCATCCCGAGCAGCTTCGGAAGCGACACGAGCTCCTTGACCAAAGCGATGATGTCGTCGTGCGTGAGGACCCGCGTCTCGAGATCGATATCGAGATTCAGACGCGAGTTGAGCTTGTACCGCCCGACCCTGGTGAGGTCGTAGCGCTTGGGATCGAAGAACAGCTGATTGAGCAGGTTCCGCGCGTTATCCACCGACGGCGGCTCACCGGGACGCTGCTTCTTGAACAGCTCGATCAACGCGCCCTCCTCGGTCTTGGTGACCTCGGTATCGGCATCGATCGTGTTACGCACATAGATCGAGTTGTCAAAGAGGTTGAGGATCTCCTCATCCGACGCGTAGCCCATCGCGCGCAGCAGCACCGTCACCGGCAGCTTGCGCTTGCGATCGATCCGGACGAAGACCTTGCCCTTCTTGTCGATCTCCAGCTCCAGCCACGACCCACGGGCCGGCATCAGGTTGCCGATGAAGACCTGCTTCTCGGGGTCCTTCGGCTCCATCAGATACGCGCCCGGGGAACGCACCAGCTGCGTCACGACGACGCGCTCGGTGCCGTTGATGACGAACGTGCCGCGCTCGGTCATCCACGGGAAATCGCCCATGAACACCGACTGCTCCCGGATCTCACCGGTCTCGCGGTTGATAAAGCCAACCGTCACCGTCAGCGGCCGCGCGTAGGTCAGGTCCTTCTCCCGGCACTCATCCAGCGACGCGACCGGGTCGTCGAAGGTGAACTCCCCGAACTGCACCGCCAGGTTGCCGGTGTAGTCCTCGATCGGCGAGATGTCGTCGACCGTCTCTCGCAGACCACCGCCGTCTGGCTCGACCAGCCAGGCGAAAGACCTCTTCTGGATGTCGATCAGGTTCGGGACCTCGATCGACTTGTCGAGGCGCGCGAACGTACGGCGGGTGCGGGAAGCGGCAACAGAAGCCAAGGCGGGCGACTCCTCGGGAGGGTCGTGGTGCGGCGGGCAAGGGTTGCGCTGGTGCAGAAGGCACACAGGCGCGACGAGCCAAAATAGCAAGGAAAAGCACCCCTGGTCGGGGTGCTGTAAGCGCACGGACGACGCGCTAGAGCGGCTTTGGCAGCCTGCCGCCTGGCACCAATCTACCACGGGGAACTAAAGATCGGGGCTCCGCGCCAACCGCTCGCGTCGGTGCTCTGGCCCAAGGCCGACGTCCGTGCCGGGCACCGCCAGTCCGGCGGTGTCACACCCTCGCGCCACAGTTCGTCGAAGCCGAGCGTGTCGCGGTACGGCCGCAGTGACGCGGCGAGGTCCCGCGTCGGGAGGAACATGAAATCGAGGGATGCTCGCCGCCGCGTGGCGCGCCGCGCTGACCGCGTGCGCGGAGGGGGTCGAGCCGGCGGCGGCGCGACGCGCCCTGCGGGCGATAACCCCCGGTGGAGCGCGGTGATCGCTCGGTAGAGTCGATTGGATGGATCGTCCCGAGGTGCGGGCCTCAGACGCGGAGCGGGAGCGGGCGGTCGTGCTGCTGCGCGACGCGGCCGGCGAGGGCCGGTTGACGTTCGAGGAGCTCGCCGACCGGATCGACGTCGCGGCGGCGGCGAGGACCCAGGTGGAGCTCGAGCGCATCACCGCCGACCTGCCCGTCCCCGCGTCGCCGGCTCCGAAGCCCGACATCGCGCCTGTCGCGACCAGGTCGGTGTTCGGCGACGTGAAGCGCTCGGGCGCGTGGGCGGTGCCGGCGAACAGTGCGTGGCGCACCGTGTTCGGCGACGTCGTGCTCGACCTCCGCGAGGCCCGCGTGCCCGGCGGCGAGGTGACGATCGACGCGAACACCGTCTTCGGTGACATCGACCTGCTGGTCCCCGAAGGCGTGGTGGTCGACGTCCGCAGCCGCACTTTCTTCGGCGACCTCCGTCACGAGACCGGTGATGTCGGCCCGCCCGCCCCACCCGGCGCGCCGCGGATCCTTCTCGAAGGCGGGACCGTGTTCGGCGACGTCAAGGTCCGCTCGCGGCGGCTGCGCGAGAAGCTGGCCCGGCGGCTGCTGGGCCCCTGATCACCTCGGCGAGCGCCCGGACGCCGGCGGCGATGGCGGGCTCGGCCATCGGGCCGTAGCCGAGCATCAGGACGGGCGGTCCCGGCCGGTCGTCGTCGCGGTAGTCGCGCATGGTGTTGAACGCGATGCGGCGGCGGGCCGCCTCGCGAGCGATCGCCAGCTCGTCGAGGCCCTCGGGCAGCTCGACGGTGACGTGCAGGCCCGCCGCGACGCCGCGGACCGTCGCCTCGGGCAGCGCATCGGCGAGCGCGTCGACGAGCGCGTCGCGGCGGGCCCGGTAGCGGGCGCGCATCCGGCGCAGGTGCCGGTCGAGCTCCCCGCGCGCGAGGAAGTGGGCGAACGCGAGCTGCTCGATGCGGGGGCCGCCCTGGTCGGCGAGCAGCTTCTCGGCGCGCACGGCTTCCCGCAGGTGGGGCGGGACGACCAGCCAGCCGAGCCGGAGCGCGGGTGCGAGCGTCTTGCTCGCCGACCCGGCGTAGACGATCCGCCCGGGCTCGAGCGCCTGGAGCGCCCCGACGGGAGCGCGGTCGTAGCGGTACTCGGCGTCGTAGTCGTCCTCGATCGCGATCGCGCTGCGGCCGCGCAGCCACGCGAGCAGCGCCGACCGGCGCTCGCCCGAGAGCACCGCGCCGGTCGGGTGCTGGTGGGCCGGCGTGACGACGACCGCGTCCACCCGCGCGCGCTCGAGCGCGTAGATCTGCAGCCCGTCGTCGTCGACGGGGACCGGGACCGGCTCGAGGCCGGCGCGGACGGCCGTCTCCCGCTGCTCGGGGTTGGTCGGATCCTCGAGCGCGATGCGCTTCGCGCCCGCCGCGGCGAGGACGTGGCAGACGAGCGCGAGGCTCTGCGTGTAGCCGGTGGTCACGACCACGCCGGCCGGGGCGGCGACGACGCCGCGGACGCGCCCGAGGTAGTCCGCCAGCGCCGAGCGCAACGCGTCGACGCCCGCCGGGTCCCCGTAGTGCAGGTCGGCGTCGGGGATCGCCGTGACCGCCTCGCGCAGGGCGCGCTGCCATGCGGCGCGGGGGAAGGCCGACACGTCGGGGACGCTCGGGCGGAAGTCGTAGCGGGCCGTCGGCGGCGCAGGGGCCGGGCGGGCGTCCGCGTCGGCGGCGGGCGCCACGGCTTCGGATACGCGTGGCCGCGCGCCCTGGCGCAGGCTGAGGTAGCCCTCGGCCGCCAGCTGCCCGTACGCGTCGACGATGACGCGTCGCGAGACGCCGAGCTGGGCGGCCAGGTCGCGGGTCGAGGGCACCTGTGCGCCCGGCCGCAAGGTCCCCGTGCGGATCGCCTGCCGAAGCTGGCCCTCGATCTGCCCGCCGAGCGTGAGACCGGCGGACTTCGTGACCGACAAGAGCAGATCTACGGGCTGACTGGTCTCGTCCACGGGCTCGAAAGTGGATCTTCCATCTGCACCAGTGAAACGTACCATCGGCGCATGCTCTCGATCACCGCAGACCGTGCCGCGCGGCGCCTGTTCAGCCTCTCGATCGTCGCCCGGCTCCCGCTGGCGATGTTCTCCATCGGGCTCCTGGTGCACGCCGAGCATCTCACCGGCTCGTTTGCCGCCGCCGGCGTGGTCACGGGCGCCTACGCGGTGGCGCTGGGCGTGGGCGGACCGCTGCTCGGCCGCCTCGTCGACCGGCGCGGCCAGCGCGCCGCACTTCTCACGAGCGCCGCCGTGGCGGCGCTGCTGCTCGGCGCCATCGCCACGCTGCGCGCGGGGGCGCCGGTCCTGGTGCTCGTGGCGCTCGCGGCCGGGATCGGCCTCGCCACCCCGCCGGTCGGCGCGTGCCTGCGCGCTCTGCTCCCCACGGTGCTGCCCGATCCGGGGGCGGCGCGCGCGGCCTACGCCGTCGAGGCCTCCGCCGTGGAGCTCACCTGGGTGTCGGGCCCGCCGCTCGCGTTGGCGCTCGGCGCGCTGTGGTCGACCGGCGCCGCGCTCGCGCTCGGCGGTCTCGCCCTCCTGGCGGCCACGGTCGGCTTCGCGCTGCAGCCCGCGTCGCGCGACTGGCGGCCGTCCGCCTCGTGCGCCCGCCGTTCAGGCGGCGCGCTGCGGGCACCCGCCATGCGCACGCTCGTGGCGGTCCTGATCGGCGTCGGCGTGCTGTTCGGCGCCGTCGAGGTGGGCGTCACCGCGGCCGCCGACACGCTGGGCGGGTCGACCGCGGCCGCCGCTCCCCTGCTCGCGCTGTGGGGCGCCGGTTCGCTCGCCGGGGGTCTGCTGGCGGCGCGCCTGGGCGGCGGGCCGACGAGCGCCGCCGGGCTCGCGCTCGTCCTCGCCGCCCTCACGTTCGGGCACCTGGCGCTGGCGCCGGCGGCCGGGAACGCCCTGGCGCTGGGCGCCTTCCTGCTGATCGCCGGGGCCGCGATCGCGCCGACCTACGCGGCCGTGTACGCGATGGTCGACGACGCCGCACCGGCGGGCACGGTGACGGAGGCGTTCGCCTGGCTGGCCACGGCCATCGGCCTCGGCGCGGCGGCCGGAGCGGCCGGCGGCGGCGCGGTCGCCGACCACGCGGGGGCGGCGGCGACGTTCGCGGTCGCGGCGGGGGCCGGCGGCTTCGCGCTGCTCGTCGTTACGCTCCGCGCCCGCACGCTCACTCCGGGCCTGCAGGTGGCGGCGGCGCCGAGCTAGAAGGCCGCTGAAACGGGGCGGCCCGTTGGCCGTCTAGGCGGCGACGCCGAAGTCGATGGCGAACGTCGCGCCGACCCGCGCGTCGCTCGGGGTGCCGAGGCGGATGCCGATGCCGATCTCGCGATAGGCCGACTTGACGATGTTCGCCTTGTGCGCGCTCGAGTTCATCCACGCGGTCTGGGCGCCGGCCGCGGTGGAGAACTCCTTGGTGCCCCATGGCGCGGACGCGTCGACACTCTGCGCCATCAGCCAGAGCGAGAGGGAGGGCTCGGGATGAGCCTCCTGTGCGCGTGCCGGCCTCGCTGGTGCTGCTCGTCGGAGGGCCGGTCGTGCTGCGCAAGATGTGTACCGACGCCTTGCGCGCTGACGCGAGTCGGCGGCGTTATGAGTAGACACTCTGAGAGGATGTCCCCGGAGCGGGAGCCGAAAGGGGCGCAAGTCGATGTTCAGCACACGTGTGGCAGTCGCACTCGCGATCACGGGGCTCGCCGTCGGAGTCGGCGCCTGCGGCGACGACGGCGGCGGAGGCGGATCGGGCGGCGGCGGAGGCGGCGGGAAGCTGACGATCTACTCGAGCCTCCCGCTGCAGGGCGCGGCACGCGCGCAGTCGGTGGCCGCCGTCGACGGGGCCAAGCTCGCGCTCGAGCAGGCCGGCGGCAAGGTCGGCGACTTCGAGATCACGTACAAGTCGCTCGACGACTCCACCGCACAGGCGGCCGGCTGGGAGCCGGGCGCGACGTCGGCGAACGCCCGCAAGGCGGCCTCCGACGACTCCACGATCGGCTACATCGGCGAGTTCAACTCGGGCGCCACGGCGGTCTCGCTCCCGATCCTCAACGAGGCGGGCGTGGCCCAGGTCAGCCCGGGCAACACGGCGGTCGGCATCACCTCCGACGACCCCGGCGCCGAGCCCGGCGAGCCGGACAAGTACTACCCCTCGGGCGAGCGCACGTACGCGCGCGTGCTGCCCAAGGACACCTACCAGGGCGCCGCGATGGTCGCGCTCGCCAAGGAGGAGGGCTGCGCGTCGGCGTACATCCTCAACGACCAGGAGGTCTACGGGGCCGGGCTCGCCAAGAACGTCGAGCTGGCCGCGAAGGACGCCGGGCTGGAGATCAAGGGCAACGACGGCATCGACAAGACGGCCGCCAACTACCGCTCGCTCGGCGAGAAGATCGCCGGCATCGGCGCCGACTGCTTCATCTACACCGGCATCACCGCCAACAACGCGGTGCAGCTCTTCAAGGACATGGCCGAGGCGCTGCCCAAGGCGCCGCTGCTCGGCCCCGAGGGCGTCGGCGAGACCGGCTTCTTCGACTCGAGCGAGGGCGGCGTGCCCCCGAAGATCGCCGGGCGCGTGCGGATCACGATCCCGGGCGTCGCGCCCGAGGAGTACCCGGCGGCGGGCCAGCAGTTCCTGAAGGACTTCACCGAGACGTACGGCGAGGAGAACCCCGATCGCTACGCCGTCTACGGCTACGAGTCGATGAGCCTGCTGCTCGATTCGATCAAGCGCGCCGGCGACGACGGCGGCGATCGCGCGGCGGTCGTCGAGCAGCTGATGTCGACCAAGGACCGCGAGGGCGTGTTCGGCACGTACTCCATCGACGAGAACGGCGACATCACGCTCACGCCCTACGGCGTCTACAAGATCAACAACAACGAGATGGTGTTCGACCACACCATCGAGGGGGAGGGTTAGCAGCCGGCCGCGAGGTACGCGCGCCAGCCGCCGGATCCCACGAGTGGCGCTCCATGCCGCGCCGCCAGCGGTACAGCCCGCCGGACGGCAGTCCCGCGCGGGCGTGGCGCTCCAGCGCCTCGCGCCCGAGCCCCTGCAGCCCGATACCCCCGAGCCGCGCGGTCGTGCCGGTGAAGTGCGCCTCGACCAGATCGTGGTCGAGGCCGATCACCTCGAAGGCCTGCGCGCCGCGGTAGCTCGACACGGTCGAGATGCCCATCTTGGACATCGCCTTCAACAGCCCCTTGTGGAGCGCGGAGACGAGCGCGTCGCAGTCCTCGCCGAGCTCGGCCGTGGTGTCGAGCAGCAGCCACGGATGCACGGCGTCGGCCCCGTAGCCGACGAGGCAGGCGAGGTGGTGGACCTCGCGCGGCTCGCCCGAGTCCACGATCAGCGACGCCGACGGGCGCAGCCCCTCCCGGATCAGCGCGTGGTGCACCGCCGAGGTCGCGAGCAGCGAGGGGATCGCCGCGCGCCCTCCACCAGGTCCGCCACCGCGGGAGCCAGCGCGTCCGGGCCGGCGTCGGCTGGGAAGGTGGCGTCGAGCACGCGGAAGCGCGCGCCGCCGAGCGCGGCGAGCACGCGGTCGAGCTCGTCGTGGCGCAGCACCGGCCCGTCGAGCCGCACGCGGCGGCGCGGCGACGGCGCGTCGCGCAGCAGGTCGGCCTCGGGGCCGAGCGCGCTGGACAGGCTCATCACCACCTCCTCGCGCAGCGAGTCGATGGCGGGGTTGGTGACCTGCGCGAACAGCTGGCGGAAGTAGGAGAACAGCGGCGGGCTGCGCAGCGACAGCGCGGCCAGCGCCGCGTCGCCGCCCATCGAGCCGGTCGGCTCCTTGCCGGCCTGCGCCATCGGCGCGACCACGATCTCGAGGTCCTCGCGCGTGTAGCCGAACGCCGCCCGCAGCGCGTCGGGCGCGAGCTGGGCGGGCGCGAGCACGGGCGCCTTGGCCGGCGGCAGGTCGGCCAGCGGGCGCATCGCCTCCTGCGCCCAGCGCGCGTAGGGATGCCGGCGGGCGATCTCCAGCTCGACCTCGCGGTCGGCCAGCACCGTGCCGGCCTCGACGTCGACCACGAACAGCGCGCCCGGCTTCAGCCGCCCGCGCCGCACCACGGCCCCGGGGTCCAGCGGCAGCGCGCCGGTCTCCGAGGCGAGCACCACCCAGCCGTCGTCGGTCTGCGCCCAGCGCCCGGGGCGCAGGCCGTTGCGATCCAGCCGCGCGCCGACGATCCGCCCGTCGGAGAACGTCGGCGAGGCGGGCCCGTCCCACGGCTCGGTCAGGTGCTCGTGGAAGGCGTAGAAGCCCGCCAGCTCGTCCGGCAGGTCGTCGCGGCCCTCCCACGCTTCCGGCACGAGCATCATCAGCGCGTGGGGGAGCGTGCGGCCGGCCATCACAAGCAGCTCCAGCACGCGGTCGAAGCTCGCGGAGTCCGACTCGCCCGGCCCGACGAGCGGGAGCACCTTCTCCAGGTCGTCGCCGAAGATGTCCGACGCGAGCTTGCCCTCGCGCGCCCGCAGCCAGCCGAGGTTGCCCCGCAGCGTGTTGAACTCGCCGTTGTGCGCGATGAAGCGGTTCGGGTGCGCGAGCCGCCAGCTCGGGAACGTGTTGGTCGAGAAGCGCGAGTGCACGACGGCGAGCGCGCTCTGCAGGCGCTCGTCGTGGAGGTCGGGGAAGTACCCCGGCAGCTGCGGCGCCGACAGCATGCCCTTGAGCACCAGCGTGCGCGACGAGCACGACGCGAACGCGATGTCGTCGTCGTGCTCGCGCTCGACGAGGCGGCGGATCACCTACAGCTTGCGCTCGAACGCGTCGCCCGTCTCCCACTCCGCGCCGATCGCGAGCTGGCGGATGACCGGCGCGACCTCCAGCGCCCGCTCGCCGGCGTGGCTCGGATCGACCGGCACGTCGCGCCAGCCGAGCACTTGCTGGCCCTCGGCCTCGACCGCGTTCTCCAGCGCCGCCTCGACCGTCGCGCGCCGCCCGTCGTCGCGCGGGAGCAGGCAGACGGCGATCCCATACGTGCCCGGGTCGGCAGGTCGAGCTCCTCGCGCAGCAGCGCGTGCGGCATCTGGACGAGGATCCCCGCGCCGTCCCCAGTCTCCGCGTCGGCGCCCTCCGCGCCGCGGTGCTCGAGGTTGTCCAGCGCCCGCAGGCCCTTCTCGATCGTCTCGTGTGACGGCTCCCCGCCGAGCCGCGCGACGCAGGCAACCCCGCAGCCGTCGTGCTCGAAGCGGGGGTCGTACAGGCTCATCCCGTGTTGCGCAGCCCGCTGGCGATGCCGTTGAGGGTGTGCAGGCTCGCGCGGGCGAGCTCCGGATCGGGGTCGCCGCCTTGCGCGCGGGTGCGGCGCAGCAGCTCGATCTGCACGTAGGAGAGCGGGTCCACGACCGGGTTGCGGCGGGCGATCGAGTCGCGCAGCACCGGCTCGCGGCTGAGCAGCCCGTCGCCGCCGTCGATCAGCGCCAGCAGCCGCGTGGTGCGCTCGAACTCGCCGGAGATCGCGTCCCACATGCGCTCGCGGAGCTCGGCGTCCTCGCACAGCTCCGCGTAGCGGCGGCCGATCCCGAGGTCGGCCTTCGCACAGCCCATCTCGGCGTTGGAGAGCAGCGCGGAGAAGAAGGGCCAGTCGCGGGCCATGTCGCGCACCAGCTCCAGCCCGTGCGCCTCGATGGCGTCCTCGAGCGCCGTGCCGAGCCCGTACCAGGCGGGCAGCACGATCCGCGACTGCGTCCACGAGAACACCCACGGGATGGCCCGGAAGTCCTCGATGCCCGCCGTCTGGCCACGCTTGGGCGGCCGCGAGCCGAGCTGCTGGCGGGAGATCTCCTCGACCGGCGTCGCGGAGCGGAAGAACGCCTCGAAGCCGTCGTCGTCGTAGACGAGCGCGCGGTAGGCGTCGCGGCGAGCGCTCGGCCATCCGCTCGACCACCGCCTCGAACTCGCGCATGCGCTCGCGGGTGGCGGGCGGGTCGCGCTCGAGCGTGGAGAGCAGCACGGCGCTGGCCACCAGCTCCAGCTCGCGCCGGGCGATCTCGCCCACCGAGTACTTCGCGGACAGCACCTCGCCCTGCTCGGTCATCTTCATCCGCCCGCGGACGGTGCCCAGCGGCTGGGCGAGGATCGCGACGTTGGCCTTGCCGCCGCCGCGCCCGACGGCGCCGCCGCGGCCGTGGAAGAACGTCCACGCCACGCCGTGCTCGGCCAGCGTCTCGGAAAGCGCGATCTGCGCGCGGTAGGTGGCCCAGCCGGAGGCGACGTAGCCGACGTCCTTGTTGGAGTCCGAGTAGCCGATCATCACCTCCTGCTCGTCGCCCACGCCGCGCAGCGCCTCGCGGTAGACGGCGTGGGAGAGCGCGGCGCGCATCGTGGCGGCGGCCGCGGCGAGCGTGTCGCCGGCCTCGAACAGCGGGACGATCCGCAGCCGCGCGCCCTCGCCGCCCGGCTTCGCGAGCCCGCACTCCTTCATCAGCAGCAGCACCTCGAGGAGGTCGGCCGCGCACGAGGTGCCGGAGATGACGTAGGCCTGCACCGCGCCGGCGTGCTCGCCGTCGAGCAGCGAATGCAGGGTGCGGAAGGTCTCGATCGTCTCCTGCGTCGAGGCCGAGAGCGCGCTCACGTCGGCGGGGATCAGCGGGCGGCGGTCGGCGATCTCGCGCGCCAGCAGCGCCGCGCGCTCGTCGTCGCCGAGCGTGTCGTAGGACTCGTGCAGGCGCAGCGAGGAGAGGATCTCGCCGATCGCGTGGCGGTGGATCTTCGCGTGCTCGCGGATGTCGAGGCGGGCGAAGTGGAAGCCGAACACCTCCACCTGGCGGATCAGGTCGTGCAGCCCGCCGGCGGCGACGAAGCGACCGTGCGGGGACTGCAGCGCGCGCTCGGCGATGCGCAGGTCCTCGAGCAGCTCGCGCGCGCCGGCGTAGCCACCCGGCTCGCCCTTGCGTGCCGCCCGCAGCCGTGCCCGGATCAGCGAGAACGCGCGCCGGTAGGGCTCCTCGGAATGGCGCCGGGCGAGCTCCGCCGACAGCTCCGGGAAGTCCTCGGCGGCGGCGTCGGTGATCGCCTCCAGCTCCTCGGGAACGCCGGTCACGCGGCTCGACATCGACAGCCGCCCGCCGACCTCGCCGATCCGCGCCTCGAGGAAGCCGATGCAGGCGCCGCGCATCGCGGCCAGCGCGGCGACGGTCTCCTTCGGCGTCACGTTCGGGTTGCCGTCGCGGTCGCCGCCCATCCACGAGCCGAACGTGAGCAGCGGCGGGATCCGGACGAACTCGCCGGGGTAGGCCTCGGCGATCGCGGCCTCCAGCTCGCGGTAGACGGCGGGGATGGTGCGCGCGAGCGTGGTGGAGAGGTAGTCGAGGCCGCCCTGGACCTCGTCGGCCACGCTCAGCGTGACGGTGCGCACGTCGTCGGAGCCCCACAGCTCCTGCGCGATCTCGGCCAGGCGCGCGAACGCCGCGTCCTCGGCGGTGGCCCGCTCGTCGAGCTCGCGCAGCGTGGTGAAGATGCGCGCGAGCTTCTCGATCGTGGTGCGCCGCCGTGCCTCGGTCGGGTGGGCGGTGAGCACGAGCCGCAGCTCGGCCGCCGCCAGCGTGTCGGTGAGCTCATCGGCGGACACGCCGCGCGTCTTGCAGCGTCCCACGGCGTGGCGCACCGACCCGGGGTTGTCGGCGCCTCGCGCCCGCAGCCGACGCACGCGCTCGTTGTCCTCGGCGAGGTTGACGAGCTGGAACCAGCGCGTGAGCGAGCGGATCAGGACGTCGGCCTCGGCGACCGACAGCCCGGCCACCAGCGCGGCCAGCTCGTCGGGTGCGTCCGGCTCGCCGGCCCGTGCCCGCTGGGCGAGCGCCACCGACCGGGCGTGCAGGTCCAGCGCGCCGTCGCCGTCGCCGGCGCGCACCACCTCCGCCAGGACCGCCATCAGCAGCGCCTCGTCGTCGGCGAACGTGCGCGCGGGCGGCGCTGTCCGCGCAGGGGTGTCCAGCACCTCATGGCTCACGGACAACAGTCTTGCGCGACCGCGCCCGCTCGACGTATGGCCCTGCGGAGCAGGTTCGCGCGCGTACGTTCGACGTGCGTCGCAGGGAATAGATCTCCCGCGGCGGCGTCCCAATGCGCATGACCCCGACGCTCGCCCTCTCCGATCAGCTCGACAGCCTGCTCTTCGGCTGGCTCGAGTACCACGCCGACCACGGCCCGCCCCGTCGTCCCGGCGCCAAGGGCACCGCCGTCCTGGCCGTCACCGAGCGCCTCGTGCCCGAGCTGGAGCGCTTCTGCGAGCGATGGGATCTCGCCGTGCGCCTGCAGCCCGGCGCCAAAGGGCGCTGGGCCGTCCTGCGGGTGGACGGCCCGTCCCTGCCGGTGGAGGGGCTGGCGGCGATCATCGAGCTCTACCGCCGCTAGCGGTCGACGAGGATCTCGCCGGGCGCCGTCCGCCCCCGCAGCGCGACGCTCGTGTCAGCCGCCCGCGCCGGTCGTCTCCCGCCGTGGAAGTCGGCGGTGAGCGGCTCGATCGCCTTGACGAACTCGAGCACCGAGCCCGGCCAGCCGTGGGTCAAGACCAGCGGCAGCGCATTGTCGTCGGGCGAGCGTGCGTGGAGGAAGTGGATCGGCAGTCCGTCGATCTCCGTGCGGAACTGCGGGAACGCGTTGAGCCGCGCCTCGGTGGCGCGCCAGTCGTAGCCGTCGGCCCAGTACGCGCACAGGCTCTGGAGTTCGTCGAGCGGGACGCCCTGGGCGGCGTCGGTCTCGCGCTCGGGCCAGCGGGTGCGCCGCAGGCGCTCGCGCAGGTCGGCGAGCTCCGCCTCGGCGATGTCGACCCGGAACGGCTCGATCACGCCAGCGCCTCGACGGCGGCGTGCAGCTCCTCCACGTACGTCTCGTGCTCGGGCTTCATCAGCACGCTGCGCAGGATGCGGGCGCCGTCGGCGTCGGCCTCGATCTCCGGGTGCCGGCGGGCGAACGCGCCGGCGGTCACCCGCAGCGTGCTCAGGTACACCTTCTCCTCCATCCCACGCGCGAGCATCCGCGCGGACGCTGCGTCGATCGCGCTCAGCGGGCCGGCCGCGGGGAGGTAGGTGACGATGTCGAGCTCGGGCGGCTGGTAGAGGTCGAGCACGTCGGAGGCTTCGAGCAGCTCCGCCCAGCGCAGCGCCGCGCGGCGGCCCGCCGCGAGCACCGCGGCGAGCTCCTCCGGCGCGAACACCGCGAAGGTCAGCCACAGCCCGGCGGCCGCGGCGCCCGCGCGCGAGCACTCGAGGCTGATCTCGCCGAGGTGCAGCTCGTCGGAGGTGAAGTACGTGTAGGGCGAGTCGTGCAGGTAGAAGCGCCCGACGGCGGGGTCGCGGAACAGCACCGCGCCGCACCCGTACGGCTGCAGCCCGTGCTTGTGGGGGTCGACGACCACCGAGTCGCAGTCCGCGATGGCCGCCCACGGCGCCGCGTCGATCCCCTCGGTCCCGGCCAGGAGCGCGAAGAAGCCGCCGTACGCGGCGTCGACGTGCACGCGCACCCCGTGGCGGCGCGCGACGGCGAGCACCTCGTGCACCGGGTCGATGGCGCCGAGCGCGGTGGTGCCGGCGGTTGCGACCACCGTTCCGACCTCGCCCCTGGCGAGCAGCGCGTCGAGCGCGCCGACGTCGATCCGCCCGCCGTCGTCGACCTCGACCGCGTGGCCCTCGACGCGCAGCAGCCCGCACATGCGGGCGTGCGTGTAGTGGCTCTCGGCGCTGTAGGCGACGCCGCGCTCGGGGTGCAGCTCGCGCGCGACGAACAGCGCCTCGAGGTTGGCGATCGTGCCCGAGGTGGTCAGGTGCCCGAGGTGTTCGGCGCCATAGCCGAACATCGTCGCCAGCCGGGCGACGACCTCGCGCTCCATCTGGGCCGTCGCCGGACCGCCGTCCAGCGCGTGGTTGTTGGGGTTGACGAGCATCGCCGCCAGCTGGCCGGCCACCGCCGCCGGATGCGGCGGCTTGAGCATCTGCCCGGCGTAGCGCGGATGGAAGAAGGGGTAGTTGTCGCGCAGCCGCTCCGCGAGCTCCGCGAACGCGGCCTCCATCCGGCCGTCGCCGGCGTCGAGCACCGGGTGCGGCTCGAAGCCGGGGTATTCGCCCCGCCACCGCTCGTGGCCGGCGAGCGCCTCATCTATCCAGCGGGCGACGTCCATGGCGGGCCGGACGCTAGCGTCACGCGGACCGCATGGCGCTCCTCCTCGGGCTCGACATCGGTACCACCGCGATCAAGGCCGGGGTGTTCGACGGCTCGGGCGCCCTGCGCGCCGAGGCGCGCGAGCCGATGCCGTGGTGCGTGGTGCCCACCGGCGCGGAGCTGGATCCGGCCGCGCTGCTGACCGCCACCCTGACCGCTGCGGACGCCGCGCTCCGGCAGGTGGAGGGGACGATCGCGGGCGTCGGGGTGGCCGGCCTGGCGGAGACCGGCGTCCTGCTCGACACCCGCGGGGAGCCGGTGGTCCCCGCGATCGCCTGGTACGACTGGCGCGAGAGTGGCGAGGCGGAGCGGCTCGAGCGCGACCTCGGAGGCGACGCGTTCGCCCGCCGCACGGGCCTGCCCGTGCGGCCGTTGTGCTCGCTGGCCAAGTACGCCTGGATGCGCGCGAACTGGCCCGAGTCCGAGCGCGGTGTGCGCTGGCTGAGCGTGGCCGAGTGGATCGTGCGCGCGCTCGGCGGGGAGGAGGCGGCGGAGTCCTCGCTGGCCTCGCGCACCGCGTTCTACGACCTGCACACGCGCGCGCCGTGGGCGGACGCGCTGGCGTGGGCGGGCGCCCCCGCCGGCCTCGCGCCGGAGCACTTCCCCGCGGGCACCCCGCTCGGGACGGCCGACGGCACGCTCCCGCGGATCCGGGGCGCCACGCTGGCGGTCGGCGGCCACGACCATCTCGCGGCGGCGGTCGGCGCGGGCGTCGCCGGCGAGGGGGAGGTGCTCAACTCGTGCGGCACCGCCGAGGCGTGGGTCCGTGCCACCGCTCCCCTCGGGCCCGAGCGGGTGCTCGACACGGTCGCGGCCGGGCTCACGGTCGGATGGCACGCGATCGAGGGCCGCCAGGCGCTCGTCGGCGGGGTCCCGTCCGGGTCGGCGCTGCAGGCGGTGCTCGACCTGCTCGGCGTCACCGACCGCGCCGCGCTCGAACGCGCCGCGCTCGAGACGGACCCTGGAGGCCTTGAGCTCTCAGGCCTGTTCGACCGCGGGGTCACGATCAGGGGGCTTCAGACCGGCGCCTCGCCTGCCGCCCTCTACCGCGGTGCGCTCGAGTCGCTCGGCCGCGCGGGCGCCGACCTCCTCGCCCGCATGAACGCGATCGCCGGCCCGCACACCCGCCTCGTGGTCACCGGCGGCTGGGCGGAGGGCGTCGCCGTGCGGGAGGTCAAGGCCCGTCACCTCGGCCCGTTCGAGCACCATCCGGGCGTCGCCACCGGCGCGCGCGGGGCGGCTTTGGCCGCGGGGCGCGCGTTGGAGCCTGGATCGACCGATCATCGTGGATGACTCGGTGTCGAGGCGCCGCGAGAATCGGTCGATTCAGGCTCCCTAAGGGATCCTAAGGCCGGATTCGCTCCATCCTCCCGATGGGAGGGCGTCACCTCAGGGCGACACTGCGGGTCATGGAGACCATGACCGACTTCCCGCTGCCCGGCGCCGGCGATCCCGCCGTCGCCGTTCCCGCCCCCGGTGCCGGCCCCGGCTTCTGGTCGGGCGCGCCCGCCGCCGTGCTCGACGACGACGATTCGATCCTGCTCGCCTACCGCGTGCGCAACGGCCACGACGGCCACGACGAGACGGTCGTCGCCCGCTCGGACGACGGCGAGGCGTTCGAGACGCTCGTGACCCTCCCCGAGTCGCAGTTCGACGCCATGGGCGTCGAGCGGCCCGCGCTCGTCCGCACGGACGACGGCTGGCGCCTGTACGTGTGCTGCGCGATCCCGGACAGCAAGGCGTGGTGGATCGGCGCGCTCGACGCGCCGACCATCGAGGGCCTCGCCCACGCGGACGCCGTCACCGCGTTCGCCCCCGACACGCGGGTCGCGGTCAAGGACCCCATCGTCCGCCGCGGCGCCGACGGCTGGGAGGCGTGGATCTGCTGCCACCACCTCGACATCCCCGGCCACGAGGACCGGATGTCGTCGCGCTACGCCACCAGCGACGACGGCCTCGACTGGACCTGGCGGGGCACCGTGGTGAGCGGGACGCCAGGCACGTGGGATGCCCGCGGCGCCCGCATCACGGCGGTCCTGCCCGACGGCCGCGCGGCGTATGACGGCCGCGCGACCGCCGAGGAGAACTGGTTCGAGCGCACCGGAATCGCGCAGCGCGGCGACGACGGCGTGTACGCGCCGATCGGCTCCCGGCCGCTCGCCGACGCCCGCTACCTCGAGGTGCTGGCGCTCCCCGGTGGCGGGCGGCGGATCTACTACGAGGCTCGGCTCCCCGATGAGAGCCACGAGCTGCGCACGGAGCTGCTCACTCGCTAGGCGTCCCAGGCCTGGATGACGACTTCGCGCACGATCTTGCCGTCGCGCAGCTGCGCGGCGGCCGAGCACAGCACGCGGGTGCCGGCGCGCTCCGCGCCAGCCAGGCCGCGCTCGGTGCCCTCGACGCCGGCGGCATCGACGACCGCGAGATGCGCGCCGAGCTGCTGTTGGTCCGCGCGTGGGGAGAGGTCACCACGACCTCCGGCGCCGAGGCGGCCGAGGCGACGTTGGCCGAGTTCGACGCGCTCGGTCTCGATCTCGCGCGCTACCCGCTGCCGCGCCACCACCGCGAGACGGTACGCGGCTTCGCGCTGCTCGCCGAGGGCCGCCGTGCTTGTGAGGGCAGCTGCGCGGCGAGGCGCTCACGCACGCCGACGAGAAGCGGGTCGTGTCCGAGCGGCTCGACGTGGAGATCCCCGACGGCTCGTTCACCGTCATCGTCGGCCCTAACGCGTGCGGGAAGTCGACGCTCCTGCGCGGGCTGGCGCGGATGCTCAAGCCCAAGCACGGCACCGTGCTGCTCGGCGGCCGCGCGATCGGCTCGTATCCCTCCAAGGAGGTCGCGCGCCGGCTCGGGCTGCTCCCGCAGAGCCCGGTCGCGCCCGACGCGATCACGGTCGCCGGCCTCGTCTCCCGCGGTCGCTACCCGCACCAGGGGCTGCTGCGCCAGTGGTCGCGCGACGAGGCGCGCGAGGTGGACGCCGCGATGGCCGCGACCGGCGTCGAGGACCTCGCCGACCGCCCCGTCGACGAGCTGTCCGGCGGTCAGCGACAACGCCACCAACCTGATCGCGACGGCCGACGGCGACATCGTCGCCCAGGGACCGCCCGGTGAAGTGGTCGACGCGGGCAAGGTGGAGCGCGGCTTCGGGCTCCCGTGCCGGGTGATCGAGGACCCCGAGACGGGCACGCCGCTCGTCGTCCCGGCGCCCGGTCCCTCACCCGAGGTGATCGCGGAGCGCGCGCTCGTCGCTCCAGAACGCCAGCTCCTCCCAGGGGATCTCGCTCGTGGTGAAGGCGCGGACCTCGAGGGCCTCCTCGGTGGTCTGCGGCTCCTCGGTCGTCGTCGCCGCGTAGACCACGACCACCACGCGGTCGGTCGGGCTGGAGTAGACGCCGACGAGGTCGCCGATCATGGCCTCGATCGCCAGTTCTTCTCGCACCTCTCTCTGCGCCGCGTCCGGGACCGACTCGCCAAGGTCGACGAACCCGCCCGGCATCGTCCAGCGCCCCTTGGAGGGCTCGGTCGCGCGGCGCATGAGGATCACGCGGCCCTGCGCGTCGCGCGGGATCGCGCACGCGACCGGCTTCGGGTTGTAGAACGCGGCGTAACCGCAGCTCGGACACACGATCGAGCGGGGGTAGCGCACGGTCGCCTCGGCCGCGCAGCGCGGGCAGTAGCGGACGTCCTCCAGCGCGGGGTTCAGCGTCACCGCTTGAGCTCCCACAGCTGCATGTCGGACACCTTGCGGTAGCCGAGCGCGCGGTAGAGCTTCTCCCCGAGGTCGGTGGCCTGGAGCGACGTGCTCGTGCAGCCCTCCTCGCGCGCGTCGGTCGCCACGCGCGCCATCACGTCGGCCGCCAGGCCCATGCGCCGCGCGTACGGGGCGGTGGCGACGAAGGAGATCCCGCAGTCCTCTCCGTGGTGGAGCGCCAGCGCGACCGACGCCGCGCGGCCGTCGTGGTCGGCGCGATACGCGCGCAGCAGGCCGGGCTGGAGCGGGGCGAGCGTGCGCTCGAGCCGTCCGTCCGGGTTCCCGTAGGCGAGGTCGTTCACGTGCCCGACGGTCGCGAGGTCGGAGGGGCCCGCGGGCGCCCGGCCGTTGAGCGCGAGCTCGGCGATCGCCGCGCCCATCCCGGGCGAGGAGGAGGTCAGCCGCATCCCGGCGTCCTGGAGCGCGTCGATCACCGCGCGCTTGCTCCCGTCGGTCCACACGCCCCATCGGCGGATCCCGATCTGCTCGTAGCGGTCGCGCAAGGCCTGCAGGACGCGGCGGTCGAGCGACGGCTCGAGCGCGATCGCGGCGTTCAGCGTCGGCGAGTCGGGCGCCGAGGGCACGAACGAGGCGACGATCCCGTGCTCCTCCACGACGGCGCCGCCCGCGGCATCGCCCCCGAGCAGGGTCTGCAGCCGCGCGAAGCCTTGCCACAGGCGGTCCTGCAGCGTGCCGTCGTCCATGCCCGGAGGCTACTGCGGCGCGCGCTCGAGGCTGCCGAACTGCGCCTGCAGCCGGCGCATCCCGGCCAGCCAGCGGGCGTGGTCGGTGCCGCGGTTGCGCATGTAGCGGCCGACCTCGGGATGGGGGAGGATCAGGAAGCGCTCCTCCCGGATCGCCTCCACCACGTCGTCGGCGACCTGCTCGGGCTCGATGATGGTCGCGATCTGCCTGAGCTTCTCGGTGTCGAGGCCGTCGGTGACCATCGGGGTGTTGACGAACTGCGGGCACAGGCAGGACGCGCGGATCCCCTGGTCGCGGTAGGTGATGTCGATCCACTCCGCGACCGCGACGGCAGCGTGCTTGGTGGCCGCGTACCCGAGCGCGCCCAGCTGGGAGAGCAGCCCCGCCGCTGAGGCCGTGGAGATCAGGTAGCCCTCTTGTCTGGCGAGCATCTTCGGGATGAGGTTGCGCGCCGCCCAGATGTGGCTCATGACGTTGACGCGGTGGAGCAGGTCCCAGTCGTCGTCGCTGAGCTCGGGCGGTCCGCCGGGGGCGCCGGTGATCCCGGCGTTGGAGAAGAACACGTCGATCGGGCCGTGGCGCTCTTCGGCCGCCTCGATCAGCCGGTCGATGTCCTCGTGGCGGCCGACGTCGGTCTTGACGATCTCGCCTGTGGCGTTGAGGTCCGCGCCGGTGACCTTGGCGCCCTCCTCCTCGAAGGCGGTGGCGCACGCGAGGCCGATCCCGCTCGCCGCCCCCGTGACCACGACATGCCGGCCCGCCAGCTCCATGGCGCGGACCCTACAGTCTGGGGATGCCCACTACGCGAGAGATCCGGCTCGCGCGCCGGCCACACGGCGAGCCGGTCGACGAGGACTTCGAACTGGCCGTGCGAGAGCTCCCGGAGCCCGGTGAGGACGAGCTGCTGGTCCGCAACGTGTTCATGAGCGTCGACCCCTACATGCGGGGGCGAATGGACGACCGCAAGTCGTACGTGCCGCCCTACGAGATCGGCAAGGCGCTGATGGGCGGGGCGGTCGGCGAGGAGGTCGGGAGCGGCGACCTGATCGTCCATGGGAAGGGCTGGCGCGAGCACGCGTTGGTGAAGCGCGATCAGGCGCTGCGCGTCGAGCGGCTCGAGGGCCTGCCGGTCAGCGTGCTCCTCGGGGCGCTGGGGATGCCGGGGTTCACCGCGTGGGTGGGGCTCACCGACATCGCTCAGCTGCAGCCCGGCGAGACCGTGTTCGTCTCGGCCGCCGCGGGCGCCGTGGGGTCGGTGGCGGGCCAGATCGCTCGCGCCCGTGGATGTCGCGTGATCGGGAGTGCCGGTGGGCAGGAGAAGGTGGCGTATGTACGCGACGAGCTCGGGTTCGACGTCGCCTTCGACTACCGCACCGAGAAGCTGGGGGAGGAGATCGACGTCTACTTCGACAACGTCGGCGGGCCGCAACTCGAGCAGGCCATCGGCAAGATGCGGCGCGGCGGGCGGATCGCGCTCTGCGGGGCGGTGTCGCAGTACAACGCCACGTCGCCCACCCCGGGGCCGCGGAATCTGGCGCTCATGGTCGGCAAGCGGATCATGATGCGCGGCTTCATCGTCGGCGACCACTCCGACCGCGATCCCGAGTTCCGCGCCGAGGTCCAGGAGCTGATCGGCTCCGGCGAGCTCAAGCTCGCCGAGACGGTGGTGGACGGCGGGCTCGAGGTGGCGCCGCGCGCGTTCGTCGACATGCTGGCCGGCCGGCACCTTGGCAAGGTGGTCGTCGCGCTGTGAAGCGCTCCGCGGGCGTGCTGCTGCGCCGTGGGTCGGGCGAGGTGCTGCTGGTGCATCCGGGTGGGCCGTTCTGGGCGAAGAAGGATCTGGGCGCGTGGTCTCTGCCGAAGGGGGAGTACTCGGACGGCGAGGATCCCGAGGCAGCGGCGCGGCGGGAGTTCGCTGAGGAGCTCGGCGTCGACGCCCCTTCGTTGCTTCATGACCTCGGCACGATCAAGCAGAAGAACGGCAAGGAGGTCCGGGGGTATCTGGCTGAGGGCGACCTCGACCTCGGCGCCGTCGTGAGCAACACCTTCGAGATGGAGTGGCCGCCCCGCAGCGGCCGCACCGCCTCGTTCCCCGAGGTCGACCGGGCCGAGTGGTTCGACATCGAGACCGCCCGCGCCAAGCTCAACCCCGCGCAGGCGGCCTTCCTCGACCGACTCGACTAGCGGCGCCGCTCCGCGAGAAGCTCGACCCCGCGCAGGCGGCCTTCCTCGACCGACTCGACTAGCGGCGCCGCCCCGCGAGAAGCTCGACCCCGCCGAGGCGGCCTTTCGTCGAGTCTCGATCAGAGGCGCCGCGCCCCGATGTAGTGGGCGCCCCAGTACGAGCCGGCCAGCGAGTGCTCCATCACGCCGTGGCTCGTCGCCGAGATGGCCGTCGAGTTCGACGTCGCGATCCCCACATGCGACGCCCCCGGCCCGTTGGCGTTGAAGAACACGAGGTCGCCGGCCTGGACGTTCGCGCGCGACACCGGAACCCCCACGCCCCACTGCTGGAAGCTCGTGCGCGGGACCGTGATGCCGGCCTGGCGGAACGCGTAGACAACGAGGCCCGAGCAGTCGAAGCCGCCGGGGGCCTGGCCGCCGAGGACGTACCGCGTGCCGATCTGGGCGCGCGCCGTGGCCAGAGCCGTGCCGCCACCGCCTCCGCCTTGTGTCGCGGGAGCGCCGGAGATCCCGAGGGCGCCGAGAGTTTGGGGGCCGACCACCCCGTCGACCTCCAACCCGTTCCGCGCCTGAAACGCCTTCACCGCGGCGCGCGACTGCGGGCCATAGACCCCGTCGGCGGGAATCCCGAGCTTCTGCTGGACCGCGATCGTCGTCGCACGGGGTGGGGCAGGGCCGTTCGAGGTGGTGCTTGTCGAGCCCGCGCCGCCGAGCGCGCCGCGCGTGATCGGGCCGACCACGCCGTCGACCTCGAGGCCGTTGCGGGCCTGGAACGCCTTGACCGCCTGCTTCGTCTGGCGGCCGAAGATCCCGTCGGCGGAGATCCCCAGTTGCCGCTGCACGGCCGCTACGGCCGGGCCACGATCGCCCTTCTTGAGCATCCCCGCGTTGACGGCCGCCGTCGTCGTCTGCTGGGCGGTCGCCGTCTGCACGG
Source organism: uncultured Solirubrobacteraceae bacterium (assembly GCA_963764385.1). Taxonomy (GTDB): domain Bacteria; phylum Actinomycetota; class Thermoleophilia; order Solirubrobacterales; family Solirubrobacteraceae; genus DATFQI01. The sequence goes on from CAVXSJ010000005.1 coordinate 219,392, forward strand.
CCGGCGTCAGGATCGCCGTCGCGGCCAGCGCGAAGCCGACCTTGCGAGCCGTCGGCATGTTCGCCCTGCGGGCCGCATCCCGCTCCCGCCGCCGCTGCGAGCGGGTCAGCGACTTCTCCCACAGGTCCCGCGAGCCAAGATCCCGCCGCCCAGGCGGCAGAGCCAGGATCGCCCAACTGTCCTCGTGCACAGCTCCGCTGACGCTCATTCGAATCCGTCCCCCGTTTGCTCCTGGTGCCTACGAGGTGAGCTGACGGGCTCGCGCGCTAGCGCTACGCCGCGGTGCCGCACGGCGATTCGCCCCCGGGCCGGCTGACCGCCGCCCCAATGGTTCCCCCGCTCCCGCCACCCGGAAGCAGCGGAACTCGGCTATGTCTCAGGTCGCCATAACACCAGACGTCGCTGGATGGATGCGCTCTCGCTTGCGAGCCGCGCAAGACAGGGTCCACCGCCCGGTGTCAGCTACCGCACCACCACCGCGCACGTCATCTCGCTTGGGCGAATAGTCTGGACATGCTGAACTGACTTCAAGGAGGCGAAGATGGCCGGACGTTTCGGAGGGAAGGTCGTAGTCGTGACCGGTGCGGGCACGGGCCTCGGCCTGGCCACGGCGCAGAAACTGGCGCAGGAGGGTGCCGATCTCTCGCTGGTCGACGTCAACAGCGACGCGCTCCAGAAGGCAGGCGAGGCCATCGACGCCGCGGTGTCGGACGCCCGTGTCTCGCTGATCACGGCGGATGTCTCTGACGAGGACCAGGTCGCGTCGTACGTCGAAACGACCGTCGCGGAGTTCGGCCGGATCGACGGCCTGTACAACAACGCCGGTATCGAGGGCAAGCAGGACCCGGTCGAGGCGTATGACGGCGAGATGCTCGACAAGGTGCTCGACATCAACCTCAAGGGCGTGCTGTACGGGATGAAGCACACCCTGTCTCACTTCAAGGCCCAAGGCTCGGGCGCGATCGTCAACGCGGCGTCGGTCGGCGGCATCCGAGCGGTGCCGAACCTGGTCGCCTACGTCGCCAGCAAGCACGCCGTCGCCGGAATGACCAAGCAGGCCGCGATCGAGTACGGCGCGTACGGCGTCCGAATCAACGCCGTCGCGCCAGGCGCGATCATGACCGACATGATCAAGGGCTCGCTGGTCCAGATCGGCGGCGAGGACGGCTGGGAGGAGGCCGGCGCCGCGTTCGTGGCCGGCAATCCCATGAAGCGATTCGGTCAGCCGGAGGAGGTGGCCAACCTCGTCGCCTTCCTGCTGTCGGACGACGCCTCGTTCGTCAACGGCGTCGTCGTCCCGATCGACGGGGGACAGTCGCAGGCCTACTGACGGTCACGGGCTGAAGGGGCGTTCCCCGGTACACTTGCCCGGCGTACGAATGCAGGCGAGTCTCGCCTCGGTCGGCGCGAGACGCGGTACCAGGTGCCGTTTTCGCCCTCTTAGCTCAGTTGGTAGAGCACTTCCATGGTAAGGAAGGGGTCTCCGGTTCGAGTCCGGAAGAGGGCTCTCGGGAAGCCGCTGGAAACAGCGGCTTTTCTCGTGCCCGAGAGTGCTGACGCGGCGGCGACAATCGCTCGTGGGCCGCTTTTGGGCCGCATACTTTTCGTAAGCGAGGTTCGTGTCGCTGCCGGAAGGGTGAGCGCGGGGTCACGCCACAAGCCCGCGATCGGTACCGCTGCAGCCAGTAGCCGACGGCAGCGTCTTGTCGCCATCTTGAGGCCCAGCGCGCGCCTTGAACCGTCGCCCCAGCTTTCCGCGCAGGAACTCCAGCCCGCGGAAGTCGCGCTCGCCGGCCGTGGCGGCGGCCTTGACCTCGACGCCGATCTCGCGCCGGAGTTCGTCGAGGACGAGATGGACCTCGCGCTGCGCGTTGTCGCGGTAGTGATGAGAACCGAACCTCGTGCTCCGCCCATTCGCTCTCGCGGACGGCTTCCATGGCGACGAACGTCTCGAAGACATCCCTGTGAGGGCTCCGCCGGTGTCCGTCACCAGCCGGTCCTCGTTGGTTCCCGTCAGATACGCGAGCAGCCCCATATCGGGAGACGTAGCCTTCGAGAAGGAAGCTATCTGCCGTTTTGCCCAAGTTGCTGTGCCACGGCGGGATCTATCGCGCCAGGTAGAGCTGCGTGAGCAGCTCGGCGTAGTGCGTCGCGGTGTTCTGGTCGATGCCGAGCTCGCGGGCCATCGCGTTGAAGTTCGTGATCTGGGCTGATCGGGCTCGCGGAGGAGCCGGGGGAGCTGCGTGATCGCCTCGGGGTCCTGAACACGTCCGAGCCGCTCCGAGATCGCGGCCGAGGATCGATGCCACGTAGCTGGAGAAGAACCGGCTCGGGCTCGGGGCGCAAGGTCGAACGCCTCGGGGTAGCCGCCGGCGATGATCTGCTCGGCGTCGGCGGCTCGGCCACGCTTGGCATCGAGACTCTCGGAAACTCGCCCGCGAACAAGCGATCGATGAAGTCCTCCTGGCGCCCGGCGAGCTCGCCCTGCGATAGCGGCCAGAGGGTCAGATAGATCAGCCGGCCGGGAAGCGATCGTGGATCGTGGCGAGCGCCAGGAGGTTGGCGGACCCGGTGATCAGGAACTGCCCGGGGGTCGGTCGCCGTCCATGCGCTCCTTCATCGCCAGCAGGAGGTCCGGTGCCGCCGATCTCGTCGATCACCGCCGGTCCATCGATCGCTGCGACGAAGCCGACCGGATCGCTGATCGCTGCACGTCGCGTCGGCTCGTCATCGAGGTTGAACTCGGTGGCTCCGAGTTCGTTGCGGGCGACCTCCCCGGCGAGCGTGCTCTTGCCGACCTGTCGCGCGCCTAGTCGCCACGCGCGGCTGTCTTGCAGCGCCTCGTTGACGATGGCGCGCATATGCCGGTCTATGAGGCGAGCAGCCACCGGGACCAGGCCGTCAGGCGACGGCAGACGGTTTCGGAATTTATGCCGGACCATTTCGGAATAACGACCTGACGTTCTCGGAGTTTGCGGCTTGCAGCTTCGGACTCCGACCCATCGTCAAGGCTCCAGCAGGGTGCGCGTCACTCGCCGAGCCGGCGCAGCAGGTCGGCGAAGCGCTCCGCACCGCGAGCGGCGAGCTGGTCGGTCAGCTCGTCGTCCTGGGACGCGCAAGAGGTACTCGTCGAGCGCGGCCACCGCGACGCTGCATGCTGCGCCCCTCGCGCTCGGCGCGGGCGCGCAACGCGGCGGTCTGCTCGTCGGTGAGGCGGAGCGTCATCGCCATAGCTCGACGGTATCGCCGTGATACCGGTCGGACTAGTCGCAGAACTCGGCGATCACCTCGTCGAGCATCGCCAGCGACAGGCGCCGCTCGACCCGCGCTCGGGCCGAACGCAGCGCCTCGGGATCGAGCAGCCCGATCTTGCGCGCCCGGGCGAAGCCCGCTCGCAGCTCGTCGGCGTCCATGACCTCGGCCAGGTCGATCAGGGTGCGAGACGGAGTGGTGACCGGGAGCCCGTCGACCGTGGTGACGTCATCGGAAGCAGCGGCGGACCTCGGTGGATCTCGACGCCGGGATCGCCGTGTCGTCGAGGGGATCGTCCGCGCTGCCGGGGACGTAGACGTCGATCTTCGCGCACTCATCGCAGCACGACCGGCCGAGGATCGTCGCGCCCAGGTGCTCGTCGATCAGGCTCCGCCGTGACGTCGATCCAGAGGTCCAGGTAGAGCGTGACCCCGTGGGCCCAGCTGACCTCGAGCATGTCGAGCTCGGCGACATGCGCCGCCGATACCACGGGCGGAAGTCCGGCTTCCTCGAGCCGGGCGGCGAAACGACGCGCGACGACGATGGGGCCATCGCTGTCGGTCCGGAGTCCATGCCGCCTCGTAGGCGGGCGCGCGAAGATCTCGCCCCCTTGTTCGCAATAGTGATCGGGTGAGCGGGCTGCACGACATCGAGAGCCGCGCCGATTGCGAGCGGCTGGTCCGCGCGTTCTACGGGCGGGCGCTGGAGGACGCGATCATCGGGTTCATCTTCGTCGACGTGGCGAAGCTCGACCTCGAGGCACATGTCCCGCGGATCACGGCGTTCTGGGAGACGATCCTGCTCGGCGCGCGGTCCTACAGCGGGGCGCGTTCCGGCCGCACGCCGAGCTCCACGCGAAGGTGCGGCTCCGCGAGGGGCACTTCACGCAGTGGCTGAACCTGTGGTCGGCCACGGTCGACGAGCTGTTCGCCGGCGAGCGCGCCGAGCTCGCAAAGGCGCACGCGCACCGGGTCGCGCAGGCGTTCCTCGCCCGTCTTCAACACGTCCCGGCGAATGCCGATCCGGCGCCGCTGACGACCGGGTTGACCGTGACCCGGCACGGCCCGCACTCATGACCCGCATCGTGCAGTGACCGAGAGCAGAAGGCGCAGGCCGGAGTCTCGGGACGGCGGGGGTGATCGCCCCGCCGCCGTTCATCTACGTGGCCTCGTTGGGGCTCGGATTCGTGCTCGAGACGCTGTTGCCCGGAGCGGAGCTTGCCGGGTAGGCGCAGTGGACCGGGGGCGTGATCATCGTGGCCGGCGTGGCACTGATCGTCTCGTTCGAACGAGCCTTCAAGCGAACCGGCACCGATGCGAACCCGTACAGGCCCTCGACGGCGCTGGCCACGGACGGGCCCTACCGGTTCAGCCGCAATCCCGCCTATCTGGGCATGGCGATCACGTACGTCGGGATCACGATGGTGGCCGAGGCCCCGTGGGCGCTTCTGATGCTCGTGCCGGCGACGCTCCTCATGCACTACGGGGTGATCCTCCGCGAGGAGCGCTACCTCGAGGGATTGTTCGGCGACGAGTACCTGAGCTACAAGCGGACGACTCGGCCTGGATCTGAGGCGATCGCCCTCGCGCACAGGCACGCCGTATTCCTCGACCAGCGCCGCCGGCTCGAGCGACCGCGCCCCGCACGCCGCGAAGCGCTCCAGGTACGCGTCGAACCAGCAAGCCGGGGTGAGGAGATGTCGCCCCCGAGCTGCTCAGCCCCAGAAAATGCCGGTACGGTCCTCCTCGATGGCGGCGAGCAGCGCCGCGACATCGGGCGCCGGCGGGGCGAGCTCGTGCGGATGCCAGCGGTCGTCGCTGCCGGACGAGAACAGGCGCAAAGGCGGTTCGTGTCGTCGTGGCGAGCTGGGCGACCTTCAGGCTCGACCACTCGCTTCCGAACGCGGGGTTCCACGGCGGGCGGCGCTCGAGGATCGTGATGCTCGAGCCTCGCACGGCGTGCTCGATCCGGTAGTCGTCTGTCGAGCGCTGCCCGCAGTAGACGGCGACCTGGGCCACCGCCGCCTCGATCGTCTCGCGCGGAGCGGACATCTCGGCGGATGGTGTCAGACTCGCTCTGCTGCATTCGCGGCGCCCGCAAGGGCACCAGCGCGCCGCCGGATCTCGCGGCTGAGCAGGCTGACGTGCTGCTGCTCACGGTCCAGAGCTGCATGTCGGGCAGGTGTTCGGGCTTGGCCACCTCGATCGCGAGCTCTGCCAGCTCCACGAGGCGGCGGGCCAGCCGCCGGCGCCCCGCGCCTCGGTAGCCCCACCGCTCGAGCGCTCTCGAGAGCTGGTCCCCGCCGAGATGGTCGGGGTCGGTCGTGCGGCCGCTGTCGCGGCCGTCCAGGCGATTGCCGAGCGGTGATCGACGTGATCGTACGCGAGGGTGCAGAGGACGTCGTAGGCCGGAGCGAGGCGCCAGGCCCTCGCGTGAGCAGCAGCGCGTAGTTCTTCGCGTGCGCGTCCGTATTGCCCAAGAGGGGTTGGCCCAGACCATCTCCACGAACGCCCGTCGGTCTGCGACCGGATTCGCCGATCGCTCGCTGATCGCCTGCAGGCACTCGGCGACGCCCGGCCCGCCATGCTGCTCGTACTTGTGGATCGACGGCGCCCGGTGAGCTGCGCGAAGTCCTCCTGATGGAGCCGCTCCACGTCGGGCCAGGTGCCGGTGCGATCGAACCGCTCGGAGATGAGCACCCGCCGCTCTGCGACGGTGAGGAGGCTCGTGGTCGCCGCCGGAAGACCCATCAGCGACATCCAGTGCGTGGACACGTGCTCGTTGACGGCCATCTGCGGCAGCCAGTCCCGCTCGGGATCCGGCTTGGCGATATGCGTGCTCGGCGTTCCCGGATGCGGCAGTCCCCATCTCGCGCCGTCGTGGACGAGCACGAGCTTGTCCTGGACGCCGCCCAGCGACACGCGTACCGGGGACGACGGGTCGCTCGCGAGCGGCGCCACGGGCAGCCGGCGGATCGCCTCGGCTAACTGGCCCTCCGTGAGCCAGTCAACGCCGCCCTTGCTCGGCAGCGGGTCGCCGGCGGGCAGGATCGTGATCGCGCCCGCGGACTCGCGCCCGATCGCTGCAAGCAGCGCCCAGGTGTCCAGCGGATCGACGCCCCAATCGCGCGCCAGCACCTCGCGCAGACTCGCCTCGGGCAGCAGACCGTCGAAGAACGCTCGTGTCGGACCCGGTGCCAGCGGCTCCGGCTGGAGCGGCAGCACGCGGGCGATGTCGACGGCGTCGCGCTCGATCCCGCTCCCGCGCGTACTCGAACCTGACCTGATCCTGCTCGCCGGTCACGCGACCGGCGAGCCGGGAGCCCGGTATACGTCGAGCTCAACCACGCTCGCGCGGCACCAGGTCAACCTCGAGCCCGAGCAACGCGGCGACGCGCAACGCATGCTCGAGCGACGCGCCCGGCTTTCCGCGCTCGAGCTCGATGACGAATCGCCGCCCGACCCCAGCCTCGACGGCGACATCCTCCTGGGTGAGGCCGAGTAGGCGGCGACGTTCACGGAGCGCCTTGCACGCGTCAGCCGTCCGAATGTGCGCCATAGGGAACATTCTGCGGCCGAGAGCAATGTGCGCTATCGGGAACTTTTGCGGCGCTTGGATCGATCGTGCGCTGTCGCGGCAAGCACTGCGGTGACGCGTGAAGCGAGTCGGCCATCGCTCGGGACGCGCGTTCGAGACCTCGTCGGTTCCGAGCCGCGCCGGTCTGCCGCGAAGGGCTCGCTGAAGTTCATTACCGTGCACCAGGCGACACTCCGGCTGCAACCGAGCGCTGCTCGAAGCGCCGAGAACCACGACCGGCTGAACCGGGGCGTTGATGCCGCAACGCTGAAACCGCTTCTCGAGATCGCATGCGCGGGCGCGCATCTGACCGGCGAGACGGAAGTTCTCGTAGCCGTCGTCCGGGTCCTCGCGCCAGCGGACCGAGAGGACGCCGGTCTTCGCCGACGAGCGCCAAGAGGTTCTTGCTGTCGAGCGGGAACACGCCGGGGGATCCGAGTCAGCAGATGGTGCGATGTTGCCGCGTCCCGTGTCGAGGTCATTGAGCAGAGCCCAGCCGTCGCGAACCAGCGGACGGAGCGCCTTGGCAGTTGCCTTCTCACCCTTCGGCCCCTGTCGCCCACCGCTCGATGTGGTGCGGGGGGAGTCAACGGAACGGCAATTTGCCGGCGAAGGCCCACCCCAATGCCGAGCCCAGTAGAAGCCGAGATGTTCCGGGGCGGGCAGGGTACCCGAAGCCGACCGGGATCGCAACCAGAACGGCTATCCAAGCGGGAAGATCCCAGATTCGCCGTCGCCAGGCTTGCCTCCGCGCGCGAAACCGCTCATCGGCGAACCCACCCACTCTAGAGATCGCCCGACTGCCCATCGAGTGCTCATCGGCGACTGAGGCGGTTCGCTCGAGGGTTGCCGCACATGCTGGCCCGATCAGGGATCCTGAGCGCCGTGTCGTCTGTCGATCCGGGCCCGCGGGACCACCTCATCCGGAGCAGCTCGAGCGGGAGCTGCGCGCGATCGCGCCTGACCTCCGCGTGATCGCCGGGCTGGACCCGGCCGAAGCCGCTGCGCGGCTCGCCCGTCGCGCCATGGACGAGATCCGACGGGAGCTCGGCGACCGCGAGGCGTCGGCGGACACGCAGGCTTCGCGCGTCAACGTGCTCCTAAAGGACCTGACGATGGATGCCAGCGCCAGCGTTGCGCTCCCTGCGCGCGTGTTGCAGGGCAACCAGGCGCGGTCGCCGCTCGGAGATCCGCTGCCGTTGCCGCCATTGCCGGCGACGCCGCTCAGCCAGAGCGACCTGCTCGTCAACGCGGAGGGCCAGCCGAACATCGGCTCCGAGCTGGAGCCGAGCTCGCGACCGCCGACCGGGTCGACCTGATCTGCGCCTTCGTGATCTGGTCGGCGTCCGCCACCTCCGTGAGGCCCTCGCGGCCGTGGTCGGCCGGCGGTGGGGTGCGTGTGATCACGACGACGTACATGGGCGCGACGGAGAAGCGCGCGGTGGACGAACTCGTGGGGCTGGGCGCCACATGCGGGTCGCGCTCGACGCGCGGACCACCAAGCTCCACGCGAAGGCATGGTTGCTCGAGCGGGCCTCGGGGTGAGCACCGCGTTCGTCGGCTCCTCGAACCTCTCGCATACGGCGCTCTTCGACGGGCTCGAGTGGAACGTCCGGCTGTCGTCGATGGACGCGGCGCACGTCATCGACCGCGTGCGAATGACGTCGAGAGCCATTGGGCCTCGGAGCACTTCGAGGACTACGACCCCGCCGTCGACGGTCAGGAGCTCGCCGACGCGCTCAAGGAACACGAACGCCGGTCGCTGGGCGAGGCGTCAACGATCTCCTTCGCCAACCTCGACGTCCGCCCGTACCCGCACCAGCAGCGGATGCTCGAGGCGCTGATGGTCGAGCGCGAGCGCCACGGCCGCCACCGCAACCTCGTCGTCGCGGCGACCGGCACCACGCGATCATCATGCGCGAGGTCCGCTGCCGCGCTCGAGGACGAGTGGGAGGCGGCATGATCGGCCAGGTCGTCTCGATCAATCGCCGGTCGGGTGTCGTCCATTACCACTCGTCATGTCCCTCGCTGAGTGAGACGTGGCCGGGATGCTGCGGAGGGAGACGTTCGACCCTTCGCGTCCGCGCCGGCGTTGCTCGATGTGCTGGCCGGAGCCCTCCGTGGAGTCGACCCGGTGAGCGTCGCCTGCCGTCGTAGTCGCGCCTTGGCCGGCCGGCGCTGCGGTGTCACCGAGCGCAGCGAGGGCGACCCGCGCAGCGGGTTGACTCCGCAGGGACGGACGGCGGCCCTTGCGGCGGAGACGGCAGGCGCCCCGTGAGCAGACCCTTGTGCTGGCACCGGGAGTTCAAGCCCGGAGATGACAGGCTCTGGCATCGCTGCCCTGGCTGCGGCCGTCCGATCCCTGCAAGGTGCGCCGCTGTAGTTCGCGCCGGTGCCCTGAGTTCGGGCCGATCTGGAAGCAGGACACGCGGCGACGGTATTCGAGAACTCAAGCCACTGCGCCTGGTCGTGATGTTCACCGTGACCGCTCCGGGAAAGGAGGTGTACCCGTTGGACGCGGACGGTGCTCGCACGGGGCGGGCGTGGAGTGCTCGGCGAGATCGGCTGTCGCGTCTACGGGATGCCGCGCAGGCGTTCAACTCGCGGGTAGCCCGTGGTGGAGCGAGCTTCACCGGGTGGCCAAGCTTCGTGCGGACCGCGCCGGGTACAAGGGGACGATCGCTGCTCGGGTATGGGAGAAGCAGAAGCGCGGGCTTGCGCACCTGCACGGCGTCCTGTCGGTGTCGACTCCGGCCGAATGCGGTGGGCGGAGGCATACGTCAACGCGCTTGCAGACCTCGCCCCGTCGAGGGGTTCCGGTTCGTAGACGGCTGGGAGAAGATCCGAAAGAAAATGAAGCCCGGGATCCAGGCGGCCGCGTACCTTTCGAGCTACTTCGTGCGGGGAAAAGGGCGGAAGGCGTCGCTGACGGAGAACGTCCAAGACCCGGATCTGCCGTGCCTGCTGGTCTTCATTGGCCGGGCGCTGACTTCTCAAAACAGGATGCACAATGCGGGAATCTCCAACGTCACGCCGGTTATGGGCATCGCGCCATCAGTGTGTCGAACCGCCGATCTTAAACGGCCTACCGGAATGGCTAGCCGCTGCGCACCTCTGCAACCTCACGGGCGGGGGTTAGTAGCGGACACTAACCCCTTCTCAGTCGGCACCATCAGCCTCCGCGCCATCAAATAAGAGGCTGATGTGAGAATCGTCCCGCGTATACCCGCGGCCACTGTTGTTTGGTGACAATGAGGTCGTCCTCGGGCGGAAGAGTACTCGTGGCGCTGAAGCTCACAGAGAACGACCGGTTCTGCAGCTGCGCGACTATGCGCCGCTGGGTGGGAGATGAGGACGATCCGGTCTGCCAGAGGATGTGAAAACCGGAGGACCCTGCGTTCGATCGTTGCAGTGGTCCCCGTTGCTCGAAAGACCATAGTAGCCGGTGAGTTGGGGAGGATCCGACTTGGGAAGCTTGTGTGGCTGTCGCGGAAGATGGATTCTCGCCTCGTCGCTGCGGCGATGACAGTCTGTTCGGTATTCCGCTCCTGCTCCAGCAGTGTGCTGATGAGCGCGATGCGAGGCGAGGTTCTGGTGAGGGTTCTCGAACGCTGAGGCCGCATCCAATAGTGCTCGCGCCTCATCTACGAAGCCGGCGTTCAGGAACCGGTTCGCGATGTTGGCGTGCTCCAGCGTGTTGCCGTTCTCGGCGGCGCTACGGAAATAGTTAGTCGCCTGAATCGGCATGTCGAGATTCTCGTATGCCACGCCGATGTTGTTCTGAGCATCCGCGTCGCTCTCGTCCGCGCGAAGGGTCGCACGGTAGTGGAGAAGGGCGACATCGTTGACGCCGGCCTGCGCGAAGGCGTGGGCCATCCTAAAGCGGAGCGTCGTGTCGTTCGGTGTGATTGCAACCGCGCTCTCCAGCGAGACCGCCCGATGTAGCCAGTCGCCCACTTCTTCGTCATCGGCGAACGCCACGTATATCCGCTTCGAGTTCCAGGCTGACCGACTTCCAGAAGGGCTGCGGACGAAGACCACCTCGGCCTCCGCCAATCAACCTAAGCTGGTCAGGGTCTCGGCCATGCCAATCGCAGCCACAGCACGCTCGTTCTCGGCGTCGGCCGCTGCAGCATAAGCATCCCCGTACGCGCTCAGAGCCTGATCAGGCGTCTGGAGGTGCTGGTAGACGTCACCAACCCCGTTGAGGGCACGTGCGCCTACGCGCTCGTCCGCCGCGAGCTGCTGCAGCTCTTGGACTGCAGTGCTGTCACTGAGAACGATCCGCGGAAGGTTACAACATCACTCGGTTCTCGAGACGTTGCTGTTCGTCCTTCCGTTGCCTGCTGCAGACGTTCGAACTCCGCCTGCGCCTCGGGTAGATCGGTTCCGATCAGCTGTAGGACTGACAGCATCGAGGGATCCCGGTCCTCATGACCTACGTCGTGGTCTCGCAAGATGGTCTCAAGCGCATTTTCAGCCGTATCGTCCGGAGGGGGTGCGACTTCCTCGCTCTATAGTCAGCCGCTGATAAAGACCTGGTGTTCCTCCGACGGCGACCTCTGTGTCGCGATGACGCAACCTGAAGCCAGCTAAAATCATCCCGTTCCGTACCCGATCACGATTACAGCAATCAGCAGGACGAGTGCAAGCTTCCACAACGAAGCGACATCGGAGATCACTGATGCCGTCACGAGTAGCAGCATCGCACCAACACCTGACGATGTCACCGAATCGACTTGATCCATGACCCGCGCCGGTGACGCCGGACTTGACAGACGCTTTTTATGAAGCCATCATGCGTGTGTGACACGGGAACGAAAGCTCCGACGTCCTGAATCTGCGCCTGGATCGAAGACTGCGGGCGAGATCGAGCGCATCGCTCAGTCTAGCAGTCGAGTCCGAGAGCCGAAGTCGCGAGGTGGCTCATGGGCTACGGAATCGAAGTCGCTCGCCGTCTCGAAGCTGACCGCTTGAGCCGGCCGTTCGAGTGGGAGATCGACCCTTCGGACGACAGATCCATCGAGCGGCAGTAGTCGAGATCGAGAGCGCACTCGTCGTCCGATGACCGAGGACGAGCTGATCAAGCGTGGCCTGACGGAGTTTGTCGATTGAGACTGGCACGAGCAATTGACCGTTGGATGGGCGAGCTCGCGCGCTCCGGCAGAAGCCCGGGACGAGGTTCTCCTACCGGCGCTACTTCGAAAAATTCTCGGCCCACGTGGAGCGGACGCGAGCCGACGCCGACGTGCGAGAGGTCACGGTGGACGACTGTTTGCGCTCGTTCCTTGACGGTTGGATCGACCACTCGCCTTCGACCGTCGGGAGCGTGAGGCGCGCTCAACGGCCTCTTCTCCTGGCTCTACCTCGAAGCGAGGTGGCCGCGAACCCGAC